>JAUQZE010000006.1 GCA_030587365.1 Candidatus Freyarchaeota archaeon
CTGCCGCACAGCTCATCGATTAGCTGGTCTTGTGCCTTCTCCAGTACTGCTCTGAGGACTTCTTTGTTCAGGTTGGCTTCGTCTAGGCTTCTGGATAGGGGGATAAGACTTAAATCGCCGGTAACCTGTATCTGGTTATTTAGGGATATTATTGGGCTCCACCTCCTTGTTTGTTTTCTGATAACCTATAACATAGGAGGGACCCAATTAATCCCTAAAAGTTAACCGATTAGCAGACACAACCAATTTTTTAACAGAAGGATATAGTAAAATCTAGTTTAATTGTAAAAACTCGATGTGAACGAAGAACCTAATACCAAAAAATAAAAGATTTATATAACATATACCCATAGAAGCCATAACTAAACCCAAAAAATGTGAAAAGCTAACCACAGACTAACAAAGAGGAAGAGCCAAATGAGATTCTGCGATTTTTGTGTCGAGAAGGCTCGGTATAGATGTAAGAGGCATCGTAAAAGTTTTTGTAGAGACCATGGTCTGAGATGTCCGGGTTGTGGAGCCGAGCTCTGTATGGATTGTCTTACCAGAAGGGAGTGTCCCAACTGCCGCACAGAGTTATTTATCTGTCCCACTTGTCTTTCAAATAGGAAGATATCGCGGCTTAGAGCGGACACTGGTAAATGTCCTGTTTGTGGTAAATAATGTAAAATTCAGTATAGAAATTAGAAATCTTGTTTTCTATATTTTTGGGTTGTAAGTAGGGTAGGATACTAATTGTTTCGCAAAAGCTTCTTAATTTTCGACACCAAATATGAATGTTATGTCAAAACCGATGATTAAAAATTACGACAAGCTTGTTGGGAAATCTAAGGGGCGGAATAAGCTTGCTAGAGAGAGTGTACTGGCTTTAATTGAGTCTGCGTTGAGAGCCGCCGATCCTAGGTTGGCTGTGAAGAAAAGCCTTCTTTTAAATGGAGATAAATTAACAATTAATGGGAAAATCTTGGAGCTTGAAGGTTTAGGTAATATTTATGTTGTTGGGGGAGGTAAAGCGAGTGGTGCCATGGCGGAAGTTGTTGAAGAAGTTTTGGGGGGAAGAATTAGTGAGGGTTGTGTGAACATTCTCAGAGGTACTAGGGACAGGTTTAGAACCTCGAAAATTGAACTGGTGGAAGCTTCGCATCCTGTTCCTGATAAAAATGGGTTAGAGGGAGCCGAGAGGATAATGGATTTAGCGGGAAGAGCCCAGGAAAATGATCTCGTTTTATGCCTGATTTCGGGTGGGGGATCGGCTTTGATTCCTTTACCGGTGGAGGGGGTCTCGTTAGAAGAGCTTCAGGAGGTTAATACGGCTCTACTTAAGTGCGGGGCGGACATAAATGCGATGAACTCTGTGCGTAAACATCTCTCAGCTATTGGAGGTGGAAATCTTGCCAAGGCGGCTTATCCCGCCACGGTGATTAGTCTCATAATATCTGATGTGGTTGGCGACCCTCTAGAAACCATAGCCTCTGGTCTAACGGTTCCAGATTCCACCACGTACGGGGATGCGGTTAACGTCTTGAAGGAGTATAAGATTTGGAGTTCTTGCCCAGAGGGGGTAAGGAAACATCTGGAGGAGGGTTTTAAGGGAAATTATCCTGAGACGCCCAAACCCGGTGACCCGGTGTTTGAGAATGTTTTTAATCTGCTTATTGCCACAAATAGAATGGCGTGTATGGCTGCGCAGGAAGAGGGACAGAAAAGGGGATTGAACTCCCTAGTGTTAACGACTTATTTGGAGGGAGAAGCTAAGGATGTGGGTATCTTGGTCAGCGGAATCGCTAAAGAAATCTTATATCGCAATATGCCTTGGGAAAAGCCTGTAGTAGTTATTTTGGGGGGTGAAACCACCGTCACGGTGCGTGGTAAAACTTCGGGCAGAGGCGGAAGAAATCAAGAATTGGCTCTGAGTGCTGCGCTTAAACTAGCAGGTGTAGAGGGGGTGGCCATAGGAGCTGTGGACAGCGACGGCGTTGACGGCTTTTCCGAAGCTGCGGGTGCAGTTATTGACGGTCAAACCATTTTGGAGTCGAGGAGAAGAGGGCTGGACGCTGCTAGCTTTCTTTTGGAGAATAACTCTACGGCTTTCTTTGAGGGCTTAGATGACTGCTTGATTTTCACCGGTCCAACAGGAACCAATGTGAATGACTTGGTGTTTATAGTAGTGGTTTAGTTTTTATGATTATCGTCTAGGTGAAGAGGCTACGAGTTCCACCGTGCAACACGTCAAACTTCAGATGGAAAGCATGGCCCCTTTAAGGGAGAGGTAGTTTATAAGAGCGCTATTAGTTCCTCTAGTGCCTGAAGTACCCTTTTTCCTTTTTTGGTTATTGTGAAGTATCTTCTTCTTTCCTTGGTAAAGGAGTCTACGAGTTCTTTTTGTTCCATTTTATCCAGGTGTTGGTATACGGCTTGTATGGAGATTTTCTTATCGGTTGCTTTCCAGATTTCGTAACCGTAAGATTCTCCCAGGTCCAGTAGTCTAAGTATTTTTAGTTTAGTGCTTATGTCCCAGCCGCGGGCGCGTAGTCTTAGTGTTTCCCTTCTTAATTCTGATTCCTCTTTTGTGAGTGCTTCAAGTACGTAGGGAGCCTTGAGACCCGTAGCGGTTATGAGGCAAACCACGGTTTCGGATTCTGAGATTTTTCCTTGGTTTACCAGGGTTTGAAGGGATGCTATGGTTGTGGCGCTTGCTGGTTCCACAAAAATTCCCTCAGACTTTGCCAGTAGCCGCTCAGCTTCTAATGTTTGTTCGTCGGGTACCGCGATACTGGTTCCGTTCGATTCTCTTACAGCTTGGAGTGCCAGCTTTCCGTAGGCGGGATTCGCTACTAGTAGCGCTAGAGCTCTAGTTTCTGGTTTCTCTACAGTTGCTATGTCTTGATTAAGTTTGTATGCTTCTGTGATTGGTGCGCATCCCGAAGGTTGAACAACCACAATCCTAGGCTCTTTTTTTATCAGGTCTAAGGCGCTTAGTTCTTGGAAACCTTTCCAGATGGAATAAGTGGTGCTCCCGGATCCAGTGGGAACTATCAGCCAGTCGGGCACTCCGTGCTGTTCGAATATCTCAAAAGAAATCGTTTTTTGAGCTTCTATGGTAAGGGGGTTGAGTTCAGGTGTAGCCTGATAGTTTCCATTAACCCTCTTCTCTGCTTCGAGTATCGCTTCGTCAACTATTTCGCCTTTTTCAATTATTTCCGCGTCGTATATGTGCATCTGAGCCAGTTTTCCCAGATCTACTCTTTTGGGTACAATTATTGTGGATTTAATTCCCGCCTTAGCCGAGTATGCTGCGATTGAGGCGCCCATGTTACCGTTGGAAGCGCATATTACTTTCTTGTATCCCAGATCCAGTGCGTTCGATATCATGAGTGTAGCGGCGCGATCTCTGAAGGAATTTGTGGGATTCGTTGTTTCATCCTTAAGAAGCAGATTTTTGACACCCAGCTTTTTGGACAGGTTTTTCGCTCGTCGGAGAGGAGTTCCCCCCTCACCCAATGTTACGATATTATCCTTACTGACTGGCGGTAAGAGTGACGCATACCTCCAGAAACCAGTACCCTCAAAGGATTTCCCGATTCTTTCATAAGGATACCGGTATTGAAGTAGTGATCCGCATTTTTTGCAAACCGCTTGTATAGGATACGGATCATACTCTGAATCGCATCCCGTGCATTTCAGAAAAGTTGTTGAAGGCATTGAACCTCTCCCTTGAAAGTTTAATAACGTCTAATCACAGCTTTTCTATTATAGTTTATTCTCTAGCATAAAGGGGTTTATAAAGGATACAAGGAAATTTTAATAGTGGAGGCAGTCTTGTAAATTTTAGAGAAAAATGCTTTGGAAAGGAGATTTAATTCCGAGTTTTGAGGAGAGTACTGTTGTTGGAGCCAAGTGGCGAATCTGTGTTTGATGTTTCCCGCTTCCTTTTCAGATTTGAGAACAGTCCAGTAAGGGTTACTGTTATCAAGGATTATCCAAAAATTCAGATTGGCAATAGAAACCTTGGTCCTTTTGTGGAGGGGAGAGAAATGAGTCTGAAACTATGGGAAGCAGCGGAACTTGTGCAGCAGGGAATTGTTAGATACAAGGAGGAAACCAAGTTCAACGTATCTGAGCTGTATAAACAGTCTTGGAGTGAAGCGAATAAGCCCCAACTCCAACAAATTGAGCCGAATTTTTACCAAAAACTTAGAATGTGTTACAAGGATCCCAGCGTAGAAGACTCGGAGAAGGAAAAGGTGGAGGGGATGGTGACAGATCTTATGTCGCAACGCTTATCTAAGATTCTGAAAATCGCCCTCAGGGGGGGAAGTAGGTCAGAAATGGTTAAAAATATGACAGAAGAGGAGAAATGGCTTTATGATAGAGTGAACAATCTTATCCGAAGATGGGAGAGTGGGCTACGCATTTTTAAAAAGGAGGCTATTAAAGAGTAAATCATAGAGAACCATACTCTACTTCCAAAAACAAAAAGCTACTAAATTTCGTAAGAGGAGATAATAATGAGTGGTGAAGCACCCGCCGAAAGATTCCAAAACTTCGTCAAAACTTATCGCACAGAATCAGGCTCGATGGAGTATCGTGAAAAGATCCAGAAGATGACAGTAACAGGCGAGCGAAGCCTGGTAATTCATTTCGATGACTTAATCAGATTCGATCCAGAATTGGCAAAAACAATACTAGAAAAGCCAGAAAAAACTCTGAAAGATTTGGATCAAGCGCTAAGAAGAATTATAGAAAGCGAGGATCCAGAATTCGCCGAGGGCGTGGAAAACTTCCATGTTCGCTTAGCCAAACTACCCGAAGAACATCACGTCAATCTCAGAAAGATTAGATCGCAGCATATTGGACAATTATTAATGGTGGGTGGAATACTCACCAGAGCCAGTGAAGTGAAACCCAAAATCGTAGAAGCGGTATTCATCTGCCAGAGATGCGGTGAAGTAATGCCTACAAAGCAACTAGATACAAAAATAAACCAACCATCAGAGTGTTTCAATCCTTCATGCAGAAGAAAAGGCCCCTTCAAACTAATCATAGAGGAATCAAAATTTATCGATTGGCAGAAAATAAGAATACAGGAAAAACCAGAAGAACTACCACCAGGACAACTACCCCGAAGCCTAGACGCGATTCTTATCGACGACGTCGTGGATATCGCAAGGCCTGGAGATAGAATCACTCTAGCTGGAATATTACACTCAACACCAGAAACCACACCTAGGGGTGGAAGCCTCGTAACTTTTAGAAGCTTCCTCGAAGTAAACAACGTAGATGTCTCAGAGGTAGAACTCGAAACAGTGGAGATAACTGAAGAGGACGAGAAAAAGATCAAAGAACTGGCAGAAGATCCCTTCGTATACCAAAAAATAATCCGATCCATAGCCCCCAGCATATATGGAATGGAAAACGTCAAAGAAGCCGTAGCCCTACTGCTTTTCGGCGGACAACCAAAAACAATGGAAGACGGCGTCAAAATAAGAGGGGACGCAAACATACTCATAGTAGGTGATCCAGGAACCGCAAAGAGTCAGCTGTTACAATATGTAGCGCGTATCGCACCCCGAGGATTGTACACCTCAGGCAAGGGAACCACCGCCGCAGGACTCACAGCTGCGGTTCTTCATGATCCAGACACCGGAACCTTGATCTTAGAGGCGGGAGCCTTGGTGATCGCAGATCGGGGAGTGGCGTGTGTAGATGAGATGGACAAAATGAGGGAACAGGATCGAGTTGCCATCCATGAGGCGATGGAACAGGGAACTGTGTCCATTGCAAAGGCGGGAATTGTAGCTACACTTAACGCTCGCACCGCGATACTCGCAGCAGCGAATCCAGCACTAGGACGATGGAACCCTTACAAGTCGGTTGCTGAAAACTTTAAGCTGCCTGCTACTATTCTTTCTAGGTTTGACTTGATATTCGTGCTCGTGGATCGACCAATGGAGGAGCAGGATAAGATGATGACCGACCACATTCTCGCACTACATAGAGCTCAAGCAATTGATAAATCGCCTCCCGTTCCACCTGAACTTTTAAGAAAATATTTCGTCTACGCCAGAAAGAATGTTCATCCAAAATTGTCTCAGGATGCGGCGGAAAAGCTGAGAGGATTCTATTTGGATATGAGAAAGATGGGTGAGCAGCCAGAAGCACCAGTACCCATAACCGCTCGCCAGTTAGAAGCTTTGGTAAGGCTTTCAGAGGCTAGAGCCCGCATGGCGCTGCACGGAGAGGTTTTACCGGAAGACGCAGAAGCGGTAATTCGACTAATGCAGTTCTCACTGAGGCAAGTAGGCAGAGACGAACAAGGGCTATTTGATATTGACAGCATATACATAGGAGTCTCTAAGAGCCAGCGTGACAAGATGCAAGCAATTCTGGATATTCTCAAGATTTTAGAAGAACAGTCAGGTGCACCAGTTCCTTTAGACGCGGTTATAGAGAAAGCCGCGTTGGACAATTTGGATGCGGCTTTTGTTAACCACGCTTTGAATCAGTTAAAGAACGACGGAATTCTATTTGAGCCCAAACCGGGGTTTTTGAAGAGAGTCTAATCCACTGTTCCCATAAATCAAAAATCATGGAATCTACAAATTCGGCGCTTTCCCCCACTCAGAAGAGGTATCCGCTCAAAAAAGAGATTTTCAGATAAAAAGTTGCTACTAGGTAAGGCAAGTATTTTTTTACTCGCCCAACCTAGAGAAGAAATACAAATTTTTTGCATTCGGTTGACTACTGAAGCCGCTGGCTTCCTACTATGTTTTTTAATTACGAATTTTACTCTGCTTGCACTGGAAGTTCATCGGTGCTTGAGGCAGAAATTAAGCTTTCCTGTGGGAGATAATACTGTTTCAGGATAGCTTCGTATGACTCCTCTATTTTTCTAAGGGCTTCTAGATGTTTTTCAATTCCGCTCGTAACCTTTTTAATACTAGCATCTTTTTTGATGACTGTGGTAAGAACTGTGAGGCTTCCTACCCCTTGGATCAAAATGTTTCCCTTGTCTCCGCTTATTAAGATTTTTTTCACTTCTCCCTTGGTTAAATGGCTTGCCAGATTTGAACTAATGTAAAACGCCACAGTTTCCGCACATGCGATGAGACCTTCATCAATGTTTTCTTTAAGAGTAGTGGCTAGAAGTCTACCATCCGCATAGGTGAGTGACGAGAAGTCTATAGCGGGATTTCTTTTTTGCATCTCTTTTAAAATATCCAATGCTTGATCACGCAGAACCTGAAATCGAGACATTTTCATTCCTCCATCACAACTTCTATAACTGATTCTAATCCACATATTTACTGTTCAGAGCCGAGTATTGATAGGGGGAATCCGATATCAACAATCCCACACTTGGAAAAGCTCTAACAGTACACAATTGATTATCTAAATTTACTTAATAAACACCACAAATTTTCCAGTTTAAAAAGTCCAAAAGTTTCGTCACACAAAAAAATAATATTAACCGAAAACAAATCAGGCAAAATTATATTTGAGGAGAGTCAAAATTGGGAAAAAAATAGTGGAGTTAGGATTGCATTTTCCAGTATATTCACAGTTAAAGGCAGGTATGATTTAACTGAAAAGAGATGTCTAGAGTATTAATAGCTCGAGATTTCGGCTTTATTTATTGATCATTTATCCATGGATAGAGGTCTCTGAGTTCTTTCATAGCTTCGTCGACTTTTTCTTTCGGATACTCGTAGGCTTTCAGTTTGCCAGAGTGGTAATCGTCGTAAGCCTGCATATCAAAGTAACCATGTCCGCACAGTGGGAAAAATATGGTCTTTTCCTCACCAGTTTCTTTGCATCTTAGTGCTTCGTCAACTGCAGCCTTAATGGCATGTGCAGGTTCTGGTGCAGGAACTACGCCCTCAGTCCGAGAGAATAGGATGGCTGTCTCGAATACTTCAAGCTGATTGTAAGCCTTGACCCCCACTTTGCCTTCCTTATGGAGTAGACACAGTGTAGGGGCTTTCCCGTGATAACGCAAACCTCCTGCGTGTATCGGAGGTGGGATGAACGTGTGACCAAGCGTATACATTTTGAATAGCGGAGTCATTCGGGCTACGTCTGCATGGTCATACATATAGTTACCCTTTGTCATAGATGGACACGCCGTGGGTTCAACAGCAACAAACTCGCAATCCTTGGGAGCATGGTTGGAAACCTTATCATAGTAGAAGGGATAGAACGCTCCCGAGAAACTGCTACCGCCGCCAATGCAGCCGAATATAATGTCGGGGTAATCATCAATTTGTTCGAATTGCTTTATAGCTTCCTGTCCAATAACTGTTTGGTGTAGGAGCACATGGCTGAGTACGCTTCCTAGAGTGTATCTCGTATTATCATGGGATACGGCGTCTTCCATAGCTTCGCTTATGGCTAATCCAAGACTTCCCGAATTTTTAGGGTCGTCCTCTAATACTCTTCTGCCGAATTCGGTGTTATTACTTGGACTTGCGTGAACCTGTGCGCCCCAGTTTTCCATCATGACTTTTCGGTAAGGTTTCTGTTGATAACTAACTTTAACCATATAGACTGCACATTCCAATCCAAACATTGAACAACCGTACGCAAGTGCGGAGCCCCACTGTCCAGCTCCGGTTTCTGTTGTTATTCTTTCTATGCCCTGTTTCATGTTGTAATAGGCTTGGGCTACGGCGGTGTTGGGCTTGTGGCTTCCAGGTGGGCTTACTCCCTCGTATTTGTAGTAGATTTTTGCTGGTGTTTTTAGGGCTTTTTCAAGTCCGGTTGCTCTGTAGAGTGGAGTTGGTCTCCAGATTCGGTAAACTTCTCGTACTTCTTCAGGGATCTTTATCCAACGTTCTTGGCTTATTTCTTGTTTTATGAGTTCTTTTGCGAATATGGGTTCTAGTGCTGAGGGGTTTACTGGTTCTTTGGTTTCGGGGCTTATTGGGGGTGGCAACGGCTTTGGGAGATCTGGCGCTATGTTGTACCACTGCTTGGGTATATCCTCCTCATTTAACATTATCTTCCTGGATACCATGTTTTTCACCTTTCACTTTTGTCTTATTACTCCCTCTGAATGTTAGGAGTTGTGTATTTGATAAATCTTAAATACTTATATGAACATTATTTGTTACTTAGGTTAAATTTAAATCTTACGTGTACAAAAATGTACATATAAACTTGATCTTAATAGCATGGAGGATTAAATAAATATGTGGCGAAAAACCTCCGAATATTTTGCAGACCACCCAGAAAGACTTGCTGTAGCCAGAGTGCTTGTGGAGAACGGTTTGAACATTAAAAACGAAAGTGTTTACTGCAACGAGATTGAGATACCAGTAGTTAGAATAGCTCAGACAGCAAAAGTCGATAGAAGAACCGTTATCGAAACCATAAAAATGATAAACAAAAACGAGGAGCTCAGAACCATTTTTACTCTCATGAGGTCCGCGGGACTCTCCCTGAGAGAGATAGCACGCCCCCTCAATCTTGGGGTGCTTGAAATCATTCCTGATGATCCTCGAAGTGTTGGAATATTAGCCAAAGCCTCCACGATTCTCGCTAATGAGGGAATAAGTATCAGACAAGCCCTCACAGACGATCCCGAACTCAGTCCCGAACCCAGGCTAACATTAATAGCTGAAAGAAAAATACCCGGAGAATTGATTCCAAAATTTTTGCAGATAAAAGGTGTAGCAAAGGTTTCAATTTATTAAAAAAAATAATAATAAGCCAGCTAGACGCTTTGTTGGTCTACTCTCCAAACCCCGTCGTCATCGATGCGTACAGTGCATGGTACGGGTGAACCTCTATCACTGCCGTCAGCGTTCTTGCGTTTAAAGAAGAATTTCCTCGTATTTGGGTACGGGGTTTTATCCTCTTTTAGGAATTCATAGGAGACCCCATAATCCTCGATGTAGTGTCGCCCCGTCTTCCACCAAAAGTACGCGCTTGATCCTCCTGCGTCGGCCTTCTCCTGTAAATAAAGGGACAGTGTCTTAACCCATGCGCTGCGGTCTCCCTTCTGAAGAAGCTCGTAGCAGCGGATAGCTATTTCCTTAGGGTCGCCTGTACCTGCTGTCGTCTTTCCTTTAGTTTTAGCTTCAGAGACCTTGCCCGCAACTTTCGGGGTTGCTTTTGTCGCAGTCTTGGCGGTGCGCTTGGCACTTCGCTTTCCAGCCTCTTCTGCCTTTCTTTTTGATTTATCAGCCAAGAAAGTTCCTCCATATAATCTTAATACATTATAAGCATTTTTTATGTTAAGTGTTTTACCTTCTTAAATATTTATGTCGATTTTTACCCCTTTAATCAATTACAAAAAGGGTCGGTAACAAATAATGCAGGATTTTTCCGCAGCAATTATCTTTCCCAAAATTATTTATGGATGAGCTAGATATTCGCTTTTGGCGATAATATGAGCAAGCAAGAGCGTGGTCTTGAAAGTCTGTTCAAGCCGAGAAGCGTTGCTGTGGTTGGTGCCTCTAACACGTTTGGAAAAATTGGGGGCTCTGCTCTGGCTGCAATTCTTTCCGGGGAATACCAGGGCAAAGTCTATCCTGTGAATCCAAATGAGGATAAAGTTTTTGGACTTGAAACTTATCCTAGTGTTACCTCGATTCCGGGAGACATTGATCTTGTGGTTATAACGGTTCCCGCTGCCATAGCTCTTGGAGTTTTAAGGGATTGTGAAAAGAAGGGAGTTAAGGCATGCATTATAATAACTGCGGGTTTTAAGGAGGTTGGAGCAGAGGGGGAGAAGATGCAGAAGGAGATCTCCGAAATTGGTCACAGGAGCGGAATGAAAATCGTGGGCCCGAACTGTATGGGCGTTTATAGTGCTTCGGGAAATCTCATTGCCCTAATGAGCCCTATTTGCCCCAATAAGGGAAACGTCGCTATGGTTTCTCAGAGTGGAACTCTTGGCATGGTGCTTATGGATTCTATCTCCAAAGCGGGTGCTGGTTTTACAAAATTTGTTAGTAGCGGGAATGAAGCTGTCTTAAAATTAGAGGACTACTTGGAGTACTATAGTGATGATCCCGAAGCAGGGGTAGTTGTTGCCTTTATTGAAGGGACTCGTGACGGTAGAAGGTTCATTAAGGTGGCAAAGGAGATGACCAAGAGGAAACCCTTTATAGCAATTAAGGTGGGAAAAACTAAAGCGGGGTCTAAGGCCGCTCATTCTCACACAAGTTCAGTAGCTGGCTCAATTCAGGTTTTCCGCGCAATTGCAAAACAGACAGGAATTACATTAGCAAATAACAGCGATGAACTCATAGATTATGCTACCGCTTTCTCTAAGTGCCCCTTACCAAAAGGAAGAAGAGTAGGAATCTTAAGCGGAGCTGGAGGATGGGCGGTGCTCTCAGCTGATGCTTGTGAGGAATACGGGCTGGAAGTACCTGAGTTACCAGTGGATGTGGTGAGTAAAATCAGTGAGAAGGCTCCTAGTTATTGGAGTAAGAGAAATCCGATTGACCTCACCTCCAGTATAGACATGAACCTCTTTAGGTTCTGCGGTGAGATTCTTTTTGAGAAGGATATTATTGACGTATTGTTATATGCTTACATTGCGTACGACTTTTCAAGCTCATTTAATCCCCTCTCTAAGCTATCGCACTTCAGCGAAGAAGAAATGGATATGATTAAAAAAATGTCCAAGGGCTTTATGAAAGCTTTTGCGGAAAGCGCTTTAGGCATACATGAAAAGTATAGGAAACCTGTTTTCTTCGTTACCAGAGACACCGAAGTAGCCGATGCTCTGAAGAATAGCAGTGTCCCAGTTTTTGGAAGCCCTATCAGGGCTGTAAAGTGTATTGAAAAAATGGTGGAGTATCAGGAGTATCTGGAGAGGAACTCGGAAGCAGAAAAAAAATAAATTATTTCAAGTAGTGAATCTACTGGTTTGCTTTCTATTGATTCAATTTTATGGTTGAAAAGGCATTTATGACGCGGTGATATAAGCTCATTTGTGGTGAAACCCTATGAGAAGCGACCATGATCTGAAACCACTCTTTGAGCCCAGAAACATTGCGGTGATTGGAGCGACGGATGTTCCGAATAAGATAGGAAATAACGTTATGGGTAACGTGATTTTCAGCGGATTTAAGGGTGAAATTTTCCCAGTAAATCCTAACTTTCAAAAGGTCTATGAACTTAAGACTTACCCAAAGATTACGGATATTCCTCAGGAAGTGGACCTGGCTGTTATTGTCATTCCCGCAGAGCATGTTCTCCAAGTCTTTAAAGAGTGTGCTGAAAAGGGGGTAAAAGCATGTATAATAATTACTGCAGGCTTCGGTGAGTCGGGAGAGGAGGGTAAGAAAATGCAGGAGGAGATTGTTCGAATAGCGCGGGAAAATGGGATAGCAGTAGTTGGTCCCAACTGTATGGGGATTGTTAATACTTCTAGAGATTTAAACACCCTGATGACTCGTAATCTTCCAGCTAAGGGAAATATTTCTATGGTGAGTCAATCCGGTACTGTGGGTCTGGTGCTTATGGGAGCGATGGCGGACATGGGCGGAGGGATTTCCAAATTTGTTAGTAGCGGAAATGAAGCAGTTCTGAAGCTAGATGATTTCTTGGAGTATTTTACATACGACCAAGACACAAAGGTAGTGGCAGCCTTCATAGAAGGTATTCGCAACGGTGAAAAGTTCTTGAGAGTCGCAAAGGAGTTAACCAAAAGAAAACCGTTCATAGTCATCAAAGCCGGTAGAACCAGCGCTGGTGCTAACGCGGCACACTCTCACACATCCTCCATCGCTGGATCCGCCCAAATTTTTAATGCGGTAGCGAAACAGAGCAATATCATCACTTGTGAGAGTACTGAAGAACTCATAGATTATACGGTAGCCTTTTCGGTGGGAGCCCTACCGCAAGGTAGAAGGGTAGGCATCATAACCCCAGGAGGGGGCTGGGGAGTACTCGCGGCTGATGCGTGCGAGGAGTACGGCTTGGAGGTTTCTAAACTCTCGAAGAGCGTTATTGATAAAATAAGTGAAAAAGCCCCTCCCTATTGGAGCCACGGAAATCCCGTGGATCTAGTTGCGACATACAATATTGAGCTGCTCACATGGAGTGGAGAGGTTCTGCTTGAAAATGACGCCGCCGACTCATTAATCATTCAGTTTTTCGCCGGTAACCTCTCAACAATGATCAAAAGTTGGAAAAATACTGGAAAAGTGAATAATCAAATGCTTGAAGCAATGATGCAGAGGTGGAAGCAATTCATGCACAATATAGCCATTGACACAGCAAAAATTGTGGAGAAATATAAAAAACCAGTGTTTTGCATCACAAGAGATCCAGAGTTTACCGAAATGCTCGTAAGCCGGAATGTCCCAGCATATGTAGACCCAAGAAGAGCAGCTAAATGCCTTAGTAAGATGCTTGAATACAAGAAGTACTTGGATAAAAATAAGTTATGAAAACCTCCAAACATATCATAGATTAGATAACCAACCTATACTATTGAAATATTTAAGACAATTAACGTAGTTTTCAATTACGGTCGGAACGTTTTATAAATTGGTTTTGTTTTATTATTATTAAGTACTATTAATTTTTGTTTAGTTAAAAATAATTTCAAAAATAGTAAACTATGAAATTGATTTCGGGTTCTATTGTTGTGAGAATAAGAATCTATGGAGGAAAATCAAAAAATGGTAAAATATGAAATTGACTACTGGGCATCGCCGCTTCACCAGGAAAAGATTGGGATTCGACAGAAGGAAGTCCTTATGAGCCAAAGCCGGCAATTCGATGCCGATATGAATCTTTTTGGAGAACTGAAGAAGGAAAAGGATAAATTTGGTGTAATAGGGTACAGAACATCGATTTGGGATGAGGAAGAATTAAATAGCGGGGGGAAAAGTGCTTTTAGTCAGAGGTTGGTTATAAAGGGTTTCTCAGAGTCGGCAGGGAATATTTCATGGTGGGGAAGCATTGAGGAACTGGTCGGCAGATCGATAGCAAAATCTTTTGGTACAGGTGAACCTCTCCCAGTCTTTGCGGTAATATTGGATCTTGATAAGCTTGTTCACACAGTGGAGAAGGTTTATCGAGGAGCGCTTAGAACTGATACTTACGCTTTGAGTATGTACAATGAGGACAACGGAACTGTTGATGCTTACAAAATTATTGGGGAACGTGTAGCTGTGGGAGCGGATTATAAGATTTTTAACGCGGAAAAGAATAAGCAAGTCGGGGCAATCAATACCAAAGTATTCAATATTGGCGGAAAATGTGAAATAAACATAAATGAACCAGCCCTATCCAGTAACGATGGTTTTGTTAGGACTCTTATGCTGTTTGCGTCCACCATAAAGTTTCAGGATGATATTGAAAAACGCACTTTAAACATTTTGAGTGAAATGGAGAAGGGAAAGCTGAAGATTAAACCAGATATTGAAGAACTTGGATTGATAAGGAACCCCAGATACTTGAAGACCACGATTGCTTAGAACTCAAATTCCCTTTTTTTAAAAAAATCTTTTAGAAATGCATATTAAATTGAATCTTGTTTATGGAATATATCATTTCTTGAGGAGATTTAGATGTACGTTCTTTTGCTGGAAATGGATATTATACCCGGAACTGAGGAGGCTGTTTTCGAAAAGATTCACGCCGCGCCAGAAGTAAAAGAGTCTCACGTGGTTACAGGAGATCATGATATTATCGCCATTGTAGCGGCTGATAGTCTAAAAAGAATTTACGAGGTTGTCATGAACATAAGAAAGCTAAGAGAAATAGTGAGAACCAAAACCCTGCCAGTGGTTAAAGTTTGGAAATCATCTTTGATAAATGATTAGTGGAGTGATGAGGAAAGATGATGGCCTTTATGATTTTTGACATAGCCCCCGGAGCCGAAAAAGAGGTTTTAGAAGCTTTAGAGAGTGACGAGGCGGTTAGAGATATTTACGTAATTGCGGGAGAGCATGATCTGGTGACGATTGTGAATCTACCTGAGTATAATGCAGTATATGAATGGCTCGCTAAAACGCGTACTCTGCCAAACGTAAAGCATATTAAATGCTACTTGTGCATGGATACTATTGTTCCCAGAAAGGTTCAAAAATGAAAAATGTCTCCCTCAACAACGGAGATTTTCGCAGGAAGATCTCCATTTATCTCCTTTGTTATTGTTTTATTAGTCTCATTATTTCGTTTTAGGAAACTACTCTAGGATGTAAAGTTTTCCGAATGGACGGTGACTTTTAGAGTGAATTTTGGTAAATTCCAAACCGGCTAAATCCTCGTTAACTTGGAAGTATGAGGAGTACTCAGAGATTAATTCTTTTAAAATTTTTAGGTCTTCTTCGTTGGGAACATCTATTTCGGCACCAATCCCCAGTGTTTCTTCTGAAACTTTGCCTCTAACGAATATTGTTCCGCCGTGAATGCCGGTTGCGGTGAATTTTCCCACGGGGTGTTTCTCATTATTACGGTTCAGAATAACTATTATTCCGCCGGCCATGTATTCCCCTAGAAAATCTTCGGCTTTTCCCCCAACCACTATGCTTGGAAAACGGTTCTTATAGGCTTTCATATGGATGCCTGCTCGGTAGCCGACATTGCCTTTAATAAAAATTTTTCCTCCCCTCATGGAGTAACCTACCACATCTCTTGCGTCTCCGTGGATGACAACTAATCCCGCATTCATAGTGTTTCCCACACCGTCCTCAGCATTTCCGTAAACAAATATGGAGGTGCCGTCCATAAAGGCAGCTAAGTCGTTTCCAGGAACACCGTGCAGCCTAATAATTGCTTTACTGCTTTCCAGTCCAGTTCCTATGTATCGGTGTCCATTAACATTCACTATATCTATCTCTTTGGCTTCGTCTTTTAGTATGAACTCCTTTAATTTCCTGTTTAACTCCTTATAGTTAAGTCCTTTAGCGTCTATCTGCATTTTTTACTCACCCGCCGCTTTAATTCCCAAGATTTCCAAGGTCTTTTGGTCTATTCCGATTCCTCTCAAACGTTCTCTGTTGTATCGGAGGCTTTCAATCGCATTCATTCCCAAGGCTCCTAGAACTTCCTTTAGCTCCATGGTCCAAGCGATAATCAAGTTGTAAACTCTTCTGGAGGCGACTTCTGGATCAAGCCTTCTAGCTAGATCGGGTCTGGTTGTGCATATTCCCCAGGCGCAGGTTCCTCTATAACACTGTTGACACACCGTACATCCCATAGCTATCAGTGCTGGTGTAACAATTGCCACAGCATCAGCTCCAAGAGCTATAGCCTTAACAACATCAGCGGCAAATCTTATGCTTCCGCTGGCAATGAGTGAGACCTCGTTTCTTATTCCCTCGTCGCGTAACCTTTTGTCCACACTAGCAAGAGCAACCTCTATAGGTATACCCAAATGGTTTCTAACTATTTCAGGAGCCGCACCGGTTCCCCCTCTAAAACCATCGATTGTTATTGCGTCTGCACCTGCTCGGGCGATTCCACTGGCAATGGCTGCACTGTTGTGAACCGCCGCTATTTTAACGAAAACTGGTTTCATGTAATCTGTTTCTTCTTTAAGAGCGTAGATTAGCTGAGACAAATCCTCAATTGAATATATATCGTGATGAGGGGCTGGCGACAGGGCGTCTGTGTGAACCGGTATCATTCTAGTTTCCGCAATGTCCTCAGTAACTTTCTCCCCCGGTAAATGGCCTCCTATTCCTGGTTTCGCACCCTGCCCTATTTTAATTTCCACAGCGGCACCAACTTCTAAATACTTGGAATGAACACCGAAGCGCCCTGAAGCCACTTGTACGATTATATGGTCTCCGAGTTCATAGAGGTCAGGATGTAATCCCCCTTCACCGGATCCCATTAGGGTTCCCGCTTTACTTGCCGCCATGGCTAGGGCTTTGTGGGCGTTGAGACTGATTGCACCATATGATACGTGACCGATGATTATGGGAGTATTAATCATAATGTTGGGTGTTATTTCTGTTTCCAAACTGAAATCTTCGGCGATTTTTAATTGTTTTGGTTTTTTGCCAAGATATGTGTTGACTTCTATAGGCTCCCTTAATGGATCTATGGAAGGGTTTGTTACCTGGCAAGCGTCGATAACTATTTGGTCGAACAAGCAGGGATAGTTGATATCGTTTCCCATGCCCGCGATTATCATGCCACCGGTTTCAGCTTGTTTCATTATGTCTAATCTTACTTCGGGAGTCCAAGTTGGATGCGGTGAAAAGGTGATTTCGTTTTTCTTAATCGTTATGGCACCGTTAGGACATTTACTGGCGCACCTCAAACATGCGACACACTTTTGGTCTTTGGCAACTATTCTATCCTCTCTCTCATCGTAGGATAGGGCTTCAAAAGAGCAGTTTACTGTGCATCTCTTGCATTTTTCGCACTTGTCACTGTCAATTACTACACTAAATTGAGGGGGAAACATTAGGTCACCTCTTTCATGTACGCAATCACTTGTTCTCCTCCCCTAGGCGCCCAAACAAGGTCTGGGTTTTCACAAACACTTCTTATTGCGCACTCTTCACTCGCAATGTAGAGGCGGTCATCTTTTCTGGCTGCTACCATTGGGCGAAGCTTAACTCTATCCGTTAATCCAAACATGAAATTGTTAGTGGCCACAATTATACTGAATGGCCCGTTAACAATTGCTCCTCCATAGGTCATTCTTAATGCCTGAAGAGCTTTCCCTTTTAAACTATTATCAGATTTAATCTCGCTCCAAAACTTGGGAGTCATAACATTACATGCGATTTCTACGGGGATATTATGTCTTCTTACTAGCAAATCAAATAAGTATGCTAAAACCTCAGTGTCAGTTATCAATGTACACTTGTATCCCCACATTTCCAAGAAATTCTTATTGGTACCGTAAGAACTAAGCTCCCCATTGTGAACCACCGACCAGTCTAGTATGTTAAAGGGATGAGCACCTCCCCACCATCCTGGAGTGTTGGTTGGATATCTTCCGTGAGCTACCCAAATGTATGCCGAGTAATCTTCTATTCGGAAATAATCTGCTACCGCTTTGGGGTAGCCTACTGCCTTGAAAACTCCCATATTTTTTCCACTCGAAAAAACGTGGGCTCCTGGAATATTCTCGTTTATGTGCATAACAACCTTAACGATGTAGTCATCAGTGTTTTCTATGTCTCTTGGAGGCCCTACGAAATAACGCCAGCTGATAGATTTGGTGTCATCGATAAGCTCAGATTTTCTTACCGGTATCGGTTCATCGTCTATAACTCTCAAACTCTCATAAAGATAGTTTTCTGTTTTGGTCCTTGCTTCCTGATTCTCGAAATTCAAGTGGAATGCGTAATAATCTTTGTAATCGGGGTAAATGCCGTAACCCGCGAATCCTCCACCCAATCCATTATACCTAAAGTTCATTGAGTCTATGGAAGTAACTATCTCACTTCCAGGAATCAGGTTTTTCTTCGTACTCATAATTCCACTGATACCGCAACCATCTATTACTTTAGACATCGCTCTTTACCAACTTCTTGATCTTTTCCAGATTCGGCTTGGGTGGTTCAGGAAGATCAAAACGTTTTCTTAGCGCTTGTGAGGGAGGAATAGCAAACCCATTGTTCAGAACATTGGCTACCTGACTTCTGATATCTTCAGGAATGAGCTCTTTTTCCGAGACTAGGCTTTTTAATTTTGAAAAAATTTCTATCAGCCCCATGTTTTGTGGGCAAAGCTCGTGACAAGTATAACACTCCGTGCAGCGCCAGAATTCCCCCGCATCCAAGACTTCTCTCATCTTTCCCTCCAGCAGCATTTTAACTATCTGATGAGGATTGAAATTCTCGTCTGCTACTGGGCAATCAGAAGAGCATGCGCCGCATCTGGCACAATTTTTGAGAACTGTTAAGTCAAAAATTTCGGACAGACCCTTTAAGGCTTCTATACGCTCGTTAATTCTATTTACCAAGTTCGAAACACTTATTTTGTGGGTTGATAATCCTAGGCTTTCAGGTTCTATTCCTAGTGCTAATCCTAGTAATTCCAGATAATAAAATACTGGAACATCTGGTTTTTCCTTCATCAGCTTCTGAACCGAGTCATACTGTTGGAAACAAGAAGGGCAAACAACAACCAAGCAATCCGCCTTATTCTTGACCTCGTCCAGTTTCCTCTTTGATAACAGTAGCGCCTCATCCGATTTCACTAAACTGAGACCGCTGCCGCAGCAGAGCATTTTATTTTCATAGTCAACGGTTTCCGCTCCCAATATTTGAACTAACCTATCCAGAGACACTGGTTTCAACGGGTTATCAAAGAGAATTACTTCGCTGGGTCTGAGAAGGTGACAACCATAGTGGCAAGCCGCCTTCAAACCGTGCAGGGGGTAAATAATTTTTTCTCTTATAGTATCCAACCCCATTTCGATTAAGACTTCCACAAAATGTTTTACTTCAACGTTTCCATTATACTTTAAACCTATTTCTGACAGTTTAGAGTTTACTCTCTCTCCTAAAGCATGATTCTTTTTCAATTCAAAGTTAGCTCTCTTAAGGCTCTCAGAACAACCACTGCAGAGACACAGAATATCAAGTCCCCTCATTTCAGCCAACGCGAGATTTCTGGCTGCCAAAAAGTACCAATAATAGTCATTCACAGGCTCCACTGCTATAGTGTTTGGACAGCAGGAGAAATCAGGTACGTCCTCCAGTTCTACACCTAACCTGTTTAACACCTTTCTAGCAGTTATTTCTAATGAAGGGAGCCTGAAAGGAATCAAACAGCCTAAAAACAATGCAAACTTCATTCAACCACCTATAAAAATGATAGTCGAACCACATTTTTTCACGGATTTCGGAAACAAAAACATGAGAAATTAAAAAGGTTTGCGGTTTTTCTATTCCAACTAATAATTGCCTCATTTCTGTTTGGCAGACTGTCGGTATCCTTTGACCCAGCTTACCAGTGTTTGTACCGTACTAGGTCAGACAATTTTTTGCGTTTCTTCGCCCCCTGTTGATCAGCTGGATACCCTAGAGGTGTGAAAGCTATAGGTTCCACTTCTTCAGGCAGTCCCAGCACTTCCCGTGCTGCCGAGGGATCGAAGGCACCTATCCAGCACGTGCCAAGGCCTAGTTCCGTAGCCGCCAGGATGAGGTGATCCATAGCGATGGCCACATCCACTTCGCCGTAGTTCTTATTGTCCCATCGCGACCAGGCTTGTGACGGGATCGCACAGGCACAAATGACTAACGGCGCTTTGCAGAACCAATCCGCCTTGTATATACGCTTCAAGTCCGATTCCCGCCCGGCTGTGTGTATCACAATGAACTGAAAAGGTTGCCTGTTGGCTGCTGAGGGGGCTAGGCGTGCCGCGTTAAGTACCTGCTGCAGCTTTTCATCCTCGACTGGGTTTGTTTTATACGCCCGAACGCTATACCTTTTTTTGATCAGTTCATTGAAATCCATTATTTTCCTCCTTTTTCAATTCTATTCAGCTTTTGGTTTAGCTTTTCTTATAGTTGATGATACCAGTGATTAGATTGACAATCCTTAGACAATATGTACATAAAAATCCTCGCTTTCGATCTCCTGTTGTGAAACTAGTAATTTATTATATAATGAGAACATAGTGAGTTAGAGAAGTTTTTAACACTTGTTTTGAATGGTTATGGTTCAAAGAAGCTTTTTTAAACTCGCTTTCAGGAGAAAAGAAGTAATAAGGGAATTTTAAGGGAGTACATTATTGTTAGAAACCTTACCTAAACCACTATAAATTAGAGTATTGGCAGATACCTTGACCACTCCCAGCTTGTTACCGCCATAGAGAATTCTTTCCATTCTGTCTTTTTTCCTTCGATGAACCTAGTGAAAACATGCTCCCCTAATGCTTCTTTGGCTAGCTCACTTTTTTCTGTAAGCGCTACTGCCTCACCAAGTGATCCTGGAAGCTGATCGATGTAAAACTCTTTTAGTTTAGCATCATCGAATTCATAAACATCTTCGTCCACGGGGTTTGGTGGTTCTATCTCATTTTTAATGCCTTCAAGACCAGCTTTAAGCATCACTGAGAATGCTAGGTAGGGGTTGGTTGAAGAATCGGGACACCGAAGCTCTGCTCTAGTAGATTTTTCTCTTCCAATGAAGTATTGGGGAATCCTTATTAGAGCCGATCTGTTTCTTCGCGCCCAACAGATGTAGACTGGTGCCTCGTATCCGGGAACTAGTCTTTTGTAGGAGTTTACTGTAGGCGCTAGTATTGAGATTATTTCTTTAATGTATTTTAGCTGGCCGCCAATGAAGTAAAGTGCGGTTTCGGAGAGATTATATTTTCCGTTTTTATCGTAGAACGCGTTTTTATCTCCGGTCCAAAGGCTCTGATGAACATGCATTCCGGAGCCGTTTATACCGAAGAGTGGTTTTGGCATAAATGATGCAAAGAGATTATGCTTGCGGGCAATGGCCTTTAATACGTATTTATAGGTTATTACAGCATCCGCCACATGTAGAGCGTCCCCATATCTGAAGTCGATTTCATGCTGTCCGGGTGCCACTTCGTGATGATTCATCTCGACTGGGATATTCATGTCCTCAAGGGTTGCGGCTGCTTCTCCACGGACCTCGAATGCTAGATCCAGGGGCGCGAGATCAAAGTAGCCTCCGTGGTCTTGGGGCACTGGTTCTATTGCGTCAGCTTGTTTGAATAGGAAGAATTCTAATTCGGGACCTACGTAGTAAGTAAATCCCATTTTCTTTGCTTCATCTAGGTTTCTTTTTAGAATGTTTCTTGGGTCTCCTTCAAACGGTTTACCCTCAGGTCGGTATACGTCGCAGAAAATTGTGGCTACTTTTTTGTCTGCTATTCGTGGGGATAGGATTGTGAATGATGTGGGGTCAGGGATTAATCTCATGTCGCTTTCATAGATTCTTGCGAATCCTTCAACTGAGGATCCATCAAAGCCTATACCGTTATCTAGGGCTTCCTCTATTTGTCTAGGGGGGATTGCACAGGTCTTTGCAGTTCCGAATATGTCTACGAATTGTAGGGTTATTAGGCTTATTTTATTGGATTTCACTTTTTCAATTACTTGTTGCTTCAGTTCTTGTTTGGATTGCGTTTCTTCCACCTCTTTAAGTTATGTTCTGTAATTCTGTATAGTGTAGTAACTTATATTATTACATTTTTAAATATTTCTGTCAATTTAGTGCACAAATGTTTATAAATTATGAATATTATTGAACATGTATCTAAAAATGGTTTTAGTGGCTTCGATTAAAACATCTAAACGTCATTAACTGAGTTAAAAAAGAGGATACAAGAAGTTAATGCAGTTATAAGAGTTCAAAATTTTCTTTTATGGTGTTTAAAACCACGTGTGTGTTGGCTCTTTCCACGTAGGGGATTGACAATAGACTTTTTGTGAAGGTACTCAGTTCATTTCTATTCTTAAACTTAGCAACGATAATTGCATCTACGGCTCCGGTTACATCATAAACGGCGCATGTGGATGTGTTTTTGGAGATTTCTTTGTCTACGTCTAGTAATTTTCCTTGAGAAACGGTGATTTCGGTTACTACTGTTAGGTCGTATCCGAGTTTTTCATGATCTAAAACGGCGGTGTACCGCTTGATTATTCCCTCTTCTTCCATTTTTTTGGTTCTGGATACTACAGTTCCCACCGACACCCCAATTTTTTTCGCTATCTCTCTATGAGATTGTCTTGAGTTTTCGAGTATTTCTTTGAGTATTTTTTTATCAATATCGTCTATTGTCAAGGATTGAACACCACCTGAAGCAAATTATAGTAACCAAATATTTAATATTTTTCCAGAACACTGAATAAATGTTCAGAATTAAGCTACGCTAATCAAGTTGACAGCCACCATTCTTCCTTTAAGAATGAAACTGCTTAGCGGTTCCTGAAAGTTGAAGGATGTTTATACAAAGTTTTTAGAATTAGAGAAGTAGCAGTTATAAACCCTTACTGTCTTCATAGTTTAGGGGGTTTATAATATAGAAACCCTCAAAATAATAGTGTGTTGCTTTTAATTGGAGGTCTGTAGGTTGGTCGAAGAAATACAGATGTGGACTGAAAAGTATAGACCTAAACAACTAAAGCAGATAGTGAATCAGAAGGAGATTGTAAACCGCTTAGAGAGCTTCGTTGCACAAAAGGATTTACCACATTGCCTCTTTGCTGGTCCTCCAGGTACTGGTAAGACCACTGCGGCTCTTTGTCTGGCTTATGAGTTGTTCGGAGAATATTTTCAGGGTAATTTTCTTGAGCTGAACGCTAGTGATGCCCGAGGGATCGATGTGATTAGGACTACGGTTAAGGATTTTGCTAGAACCATGTCTTTGGGTGAGATTCCGTTTAAGATTCTGGCTTTGGATGAAGCTGATGCACTTACCACGGAGGCGCAACAGGCTCTGAGGCGTACTATGGAGCGCTTCACGCGTACCTGTCGTTTCATTTTAATTGTGAATTATTCTAGCAGGATAATTGAGCCCATACAGTCTAGGTGTGCCCTGTTCCGTTTCCCTCGCCTTAGTAGAGAGGATATTGCGGGTATGCTTAAATTCATCTCTGATAAGGAGGGTGTGAAGCTTGAGGATGAGGGGATTGAGGCGGTTTTGTATGTTTCTGAGGGGGATATGCGTAGGGCGATTAATACTCTTCAGGCGGCTTCTGCTTACGGCGAATCAGTTAATGCGGACTCGGTCTACAAAGTTACTGGTAAGGCGAGACCTGAGGAAGTTAGGGAGATGCTGGAATTATCTTTAAGGGGTGATTTTGTCCAAGCTAGGAAAAAATTACATGAACTTTTGATAAATTATGGTCTTTCAGGGGTTGATGTTGTTAGGCAGGTGCACCGGGAAACTTTTAATATCGATATTCCAGAAACCTGGAAAGTGCGCATAGCAAACATTGTGGGTGAAATTGATTTTCGCATGAGTGAAGGGGCTAACGAGGAGATTCAGCTAAGCGCTCTACTTGCTCAATTCAGTCTTGCGGGTCAGGAGATAGGAAAAACTTAGAATAGGTAATGGTGGGTTCAATGAGTTTACCTTGGACTGAAAAGTACAAACCTCTTGGAATATCCGAAGTTGTGGGTAACGAGAAAGCGTTGTCCGAACTGGTAGGTTTTTTGAGGAGTTGGAGGAGGGATGCGAGTAAAAAGGCTTTGCTATTGTACGGCTCTCCAGGAAATGGTAAGACGGTTTCGGTTTATGCAGCGGCTAGGGATTTAGGGTTTGAAATTGTGGAAGTAAACGCGAGTGATAAGAGGAACCTAGAGATGATTCAACGCACCATTGGATCTGCGGCAACTATGAGTTCACTGTTTCCGGTTAAGGGTAAGGTGCTATTAATAGATGAGGTAGATGGGCTGAGTGGAACTGAGGATAGAGGAGGGGTGGGTGCTATAATATCTGTTATAAAGAGTTCTGAGCATCCTATTGTGCTTACGGCTAATAATCCGTGGGATCCTAAGTTCTCATCACTAAGGCAATATTGTGAGATGGTATCCTTTGATAAGATAAGAGCCCCTACTGTTCGTAAAGTGCTTCGGAGAATATGTGATCGGGAGGGTATTCGAGTGGATGATTCCGTTTTGGAGGCTTTAGCCACTAATGCTGAGGGGGATTTGCGTGCGGCGATTAATGATTTACAAGCTTTAAGCCAGAATAAAACTGAGCTAACAATGGAAGATGTAGTACTATATTCACGAGATAAAATAAGAAGCATATTTGAGGTACTCGGTAAAATGTTTGGGGGGAGCGAAGCCCGGCTGATTGTTGATGATGTTTCTTCAACCGATGTGGATTATGAGTTAATGATACACTGGATTAATGAAAACATTCCTCAGCATATGAGTGATGCGAAAGAACTGAGTGACGCTTATGATATGATATCTAGGGCTGACGTTTTTCTTGGTAGAATTAAAAACAGACAACACTGGGGCTTACTCTCATACGTTTTTGAACTCATGTCTGCTGGTGTTTCTTTATCGAGAACGGTTACTAAACCGCACTTTGTTAAGTATCAATTTCCCAGCTGGATAAGGAATCTGAGCAAAACCAGAGTTACGCGTAGCAAGCTATCATCCATAGGAACTAAGATAGGAAACAAGTGTCATACCTCTTCGTCGGGAGGAGTGGAGCATTATCTCCCGTATTTAGAAATAATTTTTCAAGCCGACCCCAAAAGAGCTGCTAAAATATCTAAATTCTTTGAGTTGGAAGATGAGCTTATCGAAAAAATTGCAGGCGATAAGAAGACACACAACAAGATAACAAAAGAGTTAAAGAAGGAATGAGCGCCACCGAGCCTTTTCAAGCGCATGTATCATTGTTGAATACACTTGGGCTCTTGCTCTCTCGCAAGTATAGTTTTTATACAGTGTTTTTAAAAACATATTTTTACTAACTTCGTCCACCTGAAAGTCGAATGAATATTTTATGTCGAAAAGAATCAGACCGTATGGATCTGCTGGAGTTACTCCTCCTCTCGGTTTATTATTCGGATCCAGCAAATCTTTGAGATATTGTAAGGGTTTTTCACCCGAGCCAATTTCACGAAGGACGGTAACCGTTTTGCGTACCATTTTCCAAAGAAAACCTTTGGATGTAAAAGTGAAGATGAGTAGGTCGCCATTCTTTTCAACTTTTGATTCGAAAAGTGTTCTGACGGTTCTTTCATTCGGCTTTGGTGTGCATAGGTTCTTGAAATTATGAGTTCCTTTTAGCAGGGAGGATGCCTTCTTCATTGCTCTGAGATTCTCGCCTTCGTAAACGGCATAATATTGGTAGGTACGGCTTATCGCATCTCTGCGGGGGTTAAAGTCTTCTGAAACTTGGGCGTAAGCCCAGCAGCGCATATCCTCTGGAAGATTAGTGTTTAGGGCGGGTAGAATTACCTTTTCTTGGGTGTTGAAAGCTATTGTTTGGCTAAGGGCGTTTACACCCTGATCCGTACGACCCGCATTATTGTAATTTGATGTTTCGGGGCTGTCAATCCAGCCTATTTTCTCCAGAGTTTCTATTAGTACTCCTTCAACCGTTTTCATATTGGGCTGTCTTTGAAAACCGTAGTAATTTTCGCCCATATATGCAAGCCTAAACGCGTATCGCAATTGATTCTCGTCTCCTAACCTAAAAAATGTTAAAAATGAGATAAAATTTTTAAGGTTCCTGTTTTCTTAACCCTTTTTATTCGATTCAAATTTTGATGTGAACAGATATTTTCTCGGGATTTTCTATATTCTTTAGTGTTGATAGCATTCCTCGGATTGTGGCGCTGATAATTCTTTGTACGAAGGGGTTAAGCGCAATTTTTCCTCCATTAATGTATAACACTGTTTGAGCAGCGTTCTGGGGGCATGCAGTTAGCCTAGCTTCGCCTCGCATCAGAGCCTTAGCGTACGCGTCACAGTTTGGGTACCCACACGCTGCGCATGTTTTCTTTTCCAATCGGTTAACCACTTCGTCCACAAATCTGGAGAGCACCAAATCAGCTAGCTCATCTGCCTTAGAAACTATGGGAATATCGGGATAAGCCGCCATTACCCTTTCTTTTTCTTTATTATTTTCCGTTAGCGAACCCACAACCGCAATTACCAGATTTTCAATGAAGAGATCAAACACTTGATCTGCGGTTTCCGCAGCAATTATCCGGGGATACTTTTCTTCACGGAAGCCTTCCAAAATTACTATGTCAGCAAACGGGGCGACCATATCCAAAGCCCTCTCTAAAGAATTTTCGGGGGTAATTAGAACAAAACTTCTATCCGTGAGAGCCCCACAAACATCAGCTCCCGCCTCAAGATACCTCTCCGTATCCTTGGAGTCCAGTACATCACGTGTATCATGTTTCACTTCGTATTTATGTGCATGCTTTATGGCAGCCACACGGAAACCCTTTTTCTTAAATTCTTCGATTAAACTAACACTGGTTGAGGTTTTACCCACATGTCTCTGAAAACCAACTATTTGGAAAATCATATTATTCCTCCCAGTTTATGAGAGATAGGCTTTGGGGCAATATTAGTTTCTCTTGCTTAAAATCCCTTTGCTAGAACGTTGAAACTCATTCTATCTGGGTGAAGCCCGACACCCTCTATCCCGTCCGCGAAAGCTTCCGGGAATGCCTTCCTTATCACATTGTAGGCGGCGTTCACATCCGCATTGATCACCACACCATTCTTAGACCGGAACAAACCCCGGCTTATCCGCCTACCCGCATACTCTTCATGGTGCTCCAAAGGTTCACGGTCTAGAAAGCTGCACTTTGAGGTGTGGCTCTCCTCCCGCACCACCACCATTACTCCGTTCTCCTCCGCCTTGTACCGGATTTGGTGCAGCAGCCTGTGGAAGGGGATCTGAACGAAGTTCTGATTGTTCCTCCGCCCAAGATTCAAGTTCTGCTTCCACTCCCTGTTGTAGCCAATCACCAGGGTGCCCACATCATTCTTGGTGCACCACTCTACGATTCTGTGGCTCAGCTTGTGGAAGAGGTCATGTATCTTCCGGTTCCTCTTCTGGGTCAATTTCTGGAGCTGGGAGCCCCCCTTGGCTTTCTGCCGCTGGTAGATGCTCTGCAGCCTCGCCCGCTCCTTGTTATAGTACTGATTTATGGATTTTAGGACACCGCCCTTAACAGCAATCGGCTCCAGGCCGATGTTGTTTGCTATGGTTACGGTGTTCCTCAGCCCCAAATCCAAGCCCGCCACCCGGCTTCGGTCCCGTTTTTGCAGCTCCACACTCTTGCGGTAAACCACCTCCAGAACGTAGCCCCAGCCCCTGGGAACTATTCGGACTTCCCGGATGCGGGTTTCGTCTCCCAGCCGGGTCTTAACTTTGAGAGAAACCTTTTTTGGGAATTTTATTTCTCCGCCCATTATTCGGCACTGCTGGTTGGTGAAGATGAGGAGGTATTCGCCGTTCTTCTTCTTGTATCCGGGGATTTTCGGTTTTCCTAGGAACTTTTCTGGGTTCTTTTTCCATTCTCTGGTGGCTCTGAAGAGTGCTTTCCAGTTCTGGTCCAGTGTTTTCAGGGTTTGCTGGGCGGTTTGGGCGGGAAGGGCTCTGTAGCTCGGGGAGTTTTTGAGCATTCCTGCAAGCTCTTGGTATCTGGTCCACTTTCCGGTTTTGAAGAGGTTTTGTCGGATGATGTGGTTTGCTTGGTTGTAGAGGCTTTTGGAGTGGTGGCACAGTTTGCTTAGGTTGCTGTTTGGTTTGAGGTGGATTTGCTCCGTTCTGGTCACAGTGGTTCCGGGCATGGCTCAACACACAACTGCCTTTTTTGGGTTGGTGGTCAAACCTTTTTTAGGGGGTCAAGTCTTTTTTAAGCTTAATTGGGACGAAGTATTCTTTTAAACATACAGGGAGGCTTTCTCTTTTCTTGGTGTGTTTGTCTGGCGTTGTGTTCCTCTGTGATTAGGCTTGTGGGCGTATTCGTCACATCGCAGAAGGGCAGGATGCGAGAATAGGTAGGGGGTAGAGTTTATGGAGAAGGATTGGCGTTGAAATGTGAAAGGGGTGTTGTTCAAATCCGGCGGGGGGCAAGTCCTTTAATTAAGAGTTAAACTAATTTTGTCCCAAAGCTTGAGAGATATAAATTAATAATAAAAATTATACTGTCAATTATAAACGTATTAAATTCCTTTAGATTAAAAGGATAACTCTAATTTGTTCCCAACGAATAAGTTTTGATGCGAAACAGTAGGGAATAGAAGCTATTAGAATAGTTTTTATTTATTGAAGTGATGGTTTTCTGTAGATTTAGGGATAAATGTGGAGGATGGAACTCTTTGGGTATAGATATGGCGGATATTAGCGGGAAGGAAGATGTCCTACGTATCGCGCATGCTAGGGGTGTTATCAAACTCAAGCCTGAAACTGTTCAGAGAATCAGGGATAAAACACTGGGAAAAGGGGATGTTGTTACCACTGCTCAAATAGCGGGTATTCTAGCAGCTAAAAAGACTCCGGAAATAATACCCCTATGCCATCCGATTCCAATCACAAAAATCGATGTTCAACTCTCCGTCGGAGACAGTGAAGTTACTGTTGAATCCACTGTGCAGTCATTTTCCAAAACGGGAGTGGAAATGGAAGCCTTAGTTGCGACCTCGGCGGCGCTTCTTACAGTATGGGACATGGTTAAACCTTACGAAAAAGACCAGGAAGGACAGTATCCTGACACAAGTATAGAAGAAATTAGAGTAGTGAGAAAAATCAAGTCTCCAACAAAAAAGCATTCGAGAGGAGAAAAGCCGTGAAACCCAAAAGCCCTCACGAAAAACACAGAGAACCAACCGGACCTCTCAATATGGGATTGATAATAATTAGCGATACTCGCCACCGGGAAATTCAAACCGGCGCTCAGAGCAGTGACGAAACCGCTGGTATAGTTAAGAATTTAATAAAAGAAGCGGGGCATAAATTGGTTTCAGTTTCTTTTATTCCTGATGAAGCTGAAGCCATACTCAAATCAGTTAACGAGTTAGCAGAAAAAGGGATACAGGTAATAATAACCAGTGGAGGAACCGGTCTTTCCCCAAGAGACATAACTATTGAAACTCTGAGCCCCCTTTTCGATAAGAGTATACCTGGTTTCGGAGAACTCTTCAGATTCGAAAGCTATAAGGACATTGGAACAGCGGCTATGTTAACCAGAGCTGAGGCGGGAACCTACCGGGGGGCGGTTGTTTTTTGTTTGCCTGGCTCCCCTAACGCGGTACACACGGCCTTTACTAGTTTTATTCTTCCAGAGATCGAACATATCATCAACCATATGAAGAAGAAAGAAAAAAGTGCCAAAGATACTAAGGTGAATTAATTTGGACGCAAATAGTGTACGTATGAGAGGTTTTGAGGAGTACATCAAAGTTGATGATGCGCTCAGCAAAATTATAACAAGGATTCAAAGATCAGAGCCGGAAACAATACCGGTAACAGAATCTCTAGGAAGAATAATCTATGATGATATTTATTCTCCCAGAGATATTCCTCACTTTGACAGATCTGCGATGGATGGCTACGCTGTCATAGCAGAAGACACCTTCAGATCCAGCCAACACAAACCTACTAAACTAAAGGTGATAGGAGAAGTGAAGGTGGGAAAGCCGCCCAATCTTAAAGTATCTAGGGGGGAAGCCGCCCAGATAGCTACTGGAGCACCTATACCTCCAAAGGCGGATGCTGTAGTAATGGTGGAGTACACGAAGCCTTTCGATAGCGAAGTAGAGGTGTATAGTCCGGTCACACCCGGTCAAAATATCTCCAAAAGGGGAGAAGATGTTAAAAAAGGACAGAAGATAATAAGCAACGGAAAACAAGTAAGGCCCCAAGAGGAAACAATGCTCCTACAGTGTGGGATAACAGAAGCGAGGGTGGCTAAAAGACCGCGGGTAGCTATAGTTTCTACGGGAAGCGAACTCGTAGATATTCACACGCCACCTGAACTAGGACAGGTGGTTAGTACAAATAGTTATACCCTGGCATCTCTGGTTAGGGTTTATGGCGGGGAACCTAAAGTTCTAGGAATCTTTCCCGATGTACCAGAAGAACTTGAAAAAGCAATAGATGAAACGTTAAAATATGATGTAGGAGTTTTTTCAGGCGGTACTTCGGTAGGTAAATATGATTATCTTCCAAGCCTTCTTGAAAAAAGAGGGGAGCTGATTTTTCATGGGGTAGCCATGAAGCCGGGGAGCCCTGCCGCAGTTTCTTTCCTTGACGGTAAACCGATGTTTAGTCTCCCAGGGTATCCAGTAGCGACCATGATAGCTTTCACAGTGTTTGTTGCACCCACAATAAGAAAAATGCTGGGAGCAGAAAAACTAGATCCCCGTGTATTCGTTGAGGCGAAAATGTCCAGAAAGGTTGCCTCGACACTGGGTAGACGTGATTTTGTCCGTGTAAAAATCGAGGAAACAGATGAAGGTATCTTGGCTGTGCCCATAAGAGCTGGTGGTTCTGGGGTTATGAGTAGCATGGTGGACGCTGATGGGATTGTGGAGATTCCAGAGAACGTGGAGGGCATAAACGAGGCAGAACGAGTAAAAGTCGCTCTATTTCCCCATATTGTTGTGTAGGGAGAAATGAAAAATGGGAGAGGAAACGCAGAAGAGTTTTTACATTACAACGCCTCTCGAAGAGGTTCTCCGAGAATTATCCAAAATCAGCATAAAAAGAAGAGTTGAAAACGTTAGTATAAATGTGGCTTTTGGACGAGTTCTTGCTGAAGATTTCTTTTCACCAATTAATGTGCCTCATTTCAAAAGAGCCTCAAAGGATGGGTACGCAGTCAAGGCAAGTGACACGTTCGGAGCGGAGGAGGACGACCCAAAAACACTGAAAGTTCTAGGAGAATTAAGAGCGGGAGAAAAAAGTGATCTAGTCACAGATAAGGGGGGATGCGTTAAAATTGCCACCGGAGCTCTCATGCCGGAAGGCGCAGATGCTGTTGTGATGGTTGAGTTTACCGAGGAGGAGGAAAACCATGTTCGTATTTATCGCCCCGTTTCTCCAGATGAAAACGTGATGAAAATCGGTGGAGACATAAAGGAAAAGCAGAAAGTACTGAGTAAAGGAACTATATTAAGCATCCAAGACCTAGGGGTGCTCTCAGCAACCGGTGTCAGAGAGGTAAAGGTTTACTCCAAACCATTGGTAACAGTTGCGAGCACAGGAGACGAAATAATAAATCCGGGAGCCGATCTGGAACCTGGAAAGATTTATGACATCAACTCAGTTACTATAATCCAAGCCGTGAGGCAATCAGGGGGAGAGCCTATCTACATGGGAGTTATTCCCGACGATGAAGACGAGTTGATTAAAGCCATCAAATACTCCTTGGAAAAAGCAGATATTGCAATATTCTCCGGAGGAACTTCAAAGGGTCCAGGTGATACTGTACCAACTGCGCTAAGGGAGGTTAGTAAGCCAGACTTTCTGATACATGGAGTTTCAATCAAGCCCGGAAAACCAACAGCTATAGCATCATACAATGGGAAACCGGTCTTTATGTTACCTGGATATCCGACCTCGGCTCTTGTAGTTTACTATACCATTGTTGATCCTCAGATTAGAAGGTGGGCTGGTTTACCACCGGCGAGTAGACCTCAAGTCAAAGCTATAGCCGGAATGAGAATTTATTCAGAGCGTGGGAGGTTCAACTTCCAGCCAGTGCGGCTCGAACATGAAAAAGGAGAGATTAGAGCTTATCCTGTTCCTACAGGCTCCGAAGCCATAACCACGCTGGCATCTTCACAAGGATACGTAGAGATAAAACCAGAAATCCAATTTATCGAAGCGGGAGAAGATATCATGGTCTATCTTTGGACGTAGAAGAACCCTTTATCTGTACTTTTAGGAAATATTAAATATCATATGCTATGTAATGCAATAAGGGGTGTTGAAAAACTATGGTCAGTAAAGAAATGGAAGTTATAATCAAGCTATTGAGGGAATTTCAGGCGTCTCAAATAGAACCAAGTGTAGAAGGAATGCGAAATGGTTTGGAACAATTGTCTTCTATGATAAAACTTCCTAAGGATGTGAAATGCGAACCAGTGGATGCAGGAGGAGTACCCGCCGAGTGGATTACTACTCCAGGCGTGGTAAGTCGACATGTCATTTTATATTTACATGGTGGTGGTTATGTGGGTGGATCCATCAAGACGCACCGGGACCTCGTTGCACGGATTTCGCGGGTATCAAGGGCTCGCGTCTTGATAATTGATTACCAGCTAGCGCCCGAACATCCCTTTCCTGCAGCATTAGAAGACTCAGTGGCAGCTTATCGATGGCTTGTTTCCACTAAGGGAATTAGTCCAGATAACTTAATAGTTGCTGGAGATTCTGCCGGTGGTGGTTTGACGGTAGCAAGTCTGGTGAAGTTGCGAGATGAGGGAGTAGCCTTGCCAGCTGCGGCGATATGCCTTTCTCCATGGACAGATTTAGCGTGTACTGGTAAGTCCATGAAAAGTAAAGCGAAAAGCGACCCATTTATAACATCAGAGAGTGGGAAATTCATGGCGAACTTGTACTTAAAGGGTGTGGATCCTTGTGATCCTCTAGCGTCTCCTCTCTATGCAAACCTTCAGGGATTACCTCCCATGCTCATACTAGTCGGAACTTCAGAAATATTACTTGACGATTCGGTTCGCTTGGCAAAGCGTGCTAAAGCCTCTGGCGTTGATGTCAAATTGGATATCTGGGAAGACATGATTCACGTATTTCCTGCATTTGCTGAGGTTACACCAGAAGGTCGGCAGGCTATTGAAAAAATCGGTGAATTCATCCAAAAATTTTTCACAGAGTAAGAAACGTCTACTCGGAGATCCCAAATAAGCAGAGCTTATCTTTGGCTTCGATGGATTATTTAGCACTTGAATTTTTCAAGCTCAGGACTATTAAGAGCCTCTGAGATTATTTTCATGGCGCAGAACTGCCCACACATGGTGCAGGATTTTGGTTCCTTAGCTTCCATTCTTTCATGTAATAGTTTTGCTTTTTTAGGATCTAGGGATAGCTCGTATTGTTTTTCCCAGTCTATGGCAATTCTGGCGTGAGCCATTTCTTTATCCCATTTGGACGCCTTGTCTCCCAGTTTTGCGATGTCTGCTGCGTGAGCCGCAATTTTTGAGGCGATAACACCTTGTTTAACATCTTCCTCGTCAGGGAGACCCAAGTGTTCGGCGGGAGTGACATAACAGAGAAAGTCAGCCCCCTCCATCGCTGCTATAGCTCCTCCAATGGCTCCTGTGATGTGGTCATAACCTGGTGCTAAATCAGTCACCAGAGGACCTAACACATAGAACGGTGCACCCTTGCACAAAGCTTTTTGAATTCGAACATTGGCTCCAATCTGGTGGATTGGTACATGTCCCGGGCCTTCCACCATTACTTGTACTTCTTTCTCTCTTGCTCTCTCCACAAGTTCGCTGATTGTTAAAAGCTCCTGCATCTGGAGTTCGTCGCTCGCATCGTGAATGCAGCCCGGTCTGAGACCGTCACCAAGGCTGAGGGTGAAATCATACTTTTTTGCTAGTTCCAGAAGGTAATCATAGTTGGAGTATAAGGGATTTTCTTGACCGTTGTGCATTATCCAGGCGGCGTGGAAGGTTCCTCCCCGGCTTACCATGGGGATTATTCTTTTGCGTTTGGTAAGGATTTCTACGGTTTTTCTTGTAACGCCAACGTGGACTGTCATGAAGTCTACTCCGTCTTCGGCGTGTTTCTCTATGGCTTTGAACATATCATCCTCATCCATGTCTACTATGGCTCCCTTCTTTTTGCTTGCCTCGATTCCCGCTTGATAAATGGGTACGGTGCCTAGAGGTATGTCAGTGTTTTTTATTATTTTTCTTCTAATGTCGTCAATATCTCCTCCAGTGCTTAGGTCCATTATGGTGTCTGCTCCGTACTCAACCGCGATCTTGGCTTTTCTTAGTTCATAATTTGCATCGTAATAATCTGCGGATGAACCAATGTTTGCATTTATCTTTGTACGAAGACCTTCCCCTATTCCCAGCGGCTTAACATTCTTTCGCTTTATATTTCGTGTTATAACTACTCTTCCAGATGCAATTAGTTCTAATAGTCTTTCTACTGGAAACTCTTCGTCTTGTGAAACTTGTTTTGCTTCGTCCGTTACTATTCCTTTTCTGGCTGATTGAATCTGAGTTGTCAAAGTGTTAACACTCCCTTAACCATCAAAAAATAGTTTAGAATCCAAGTTTTCCCATTAAAATCTTTACGTAATTAAATAAGTACAAAATTAAAAAGATTTCCGAGAATAATAGAACTTTTAGCAAATTTAAAGAATAATACTTTTCACTTAAGTTTTGGGTGTAAAGAATTTTTGGTACATTGTGGGAGCTGGAGACGCTTTTGAGCGACGGGTGATAAGCTTTAAAGGTTTAAGTTCACAGCTAAAAGAAGCCCTAAATTTTATTGTAAAAATGCTGGGTGGTCGGCAAACATTTTTAAGTAAAAGTATAGGTTAAAGAATTATAATGATGTGTTATTTCCAGTTATCTGGAGTTGAAACTTATGTCCGAACGTCAACCGTTACAAATTCTTCTAAAATCGATAAATAACGTGGTTCAGGTTAAACTAAAAGATGGAAAAACATTCAAAGGTAGACTATCTCATTGCGACTCTTACATGAACCTGTGTCTTACGAGCGCCGAGGAACTGGATGGCGATGACCCTGTGGCCAGATATGGTGAAGTTTTTATACGCGGTAATAATATTCTATTCATAAAACCAGACGCCGAGGCTCTCGATTTCTCAGAAACTGAACCTAAAGAAAAAGCTAGAGAGACCAAGGGTAAAAAGTAGAATCGGAAAAATTATGACACCTTTACGGTAGAAATTCGCATCATGTTTTGCTTGCAACTGGGGAGGGAAGTTAATGATCCTCTGAGAGTTCACGTTGCCGTTCTTCTCTGTACTGCTTGACAACGGTGTCTAATAATTGCTCGGCTTGAGCTTTCTTCTGCTCCAGTGCTGCCTTTCTATATTTGGCTAGCACTCTTTCCAACTCTTCCCTATCTATAACGGCGAATTCATCCACTTGTTTTATGTTTACATCTTCGCAGGGAATAACAGGTATATCCGCTTCTACAAACCTTTCTAGTGCAATGTGTGACATTCCTGAACCGCAGATAACTGCTGAGATTTGTTTCTGTACTAGGAGTTCAGCCGCTTGGCGTCCCCCTCCTGTGGCGTCTTGGAGAAATATTATATCTCCGGCTTTTATTCCTAAGAGTTCGTCTGCTTTGCGAATTTCTTCTTGAGTGAATGATTTTACAGTTTTTAGAGGATATATGATTCCCCTGGATTCCATGAGTTTCATTCTTCTTAGACCGGATAATTGAAGTCTAGTAGAGGATAATTCATTTTTTAATTTAGCCAGTTCTGATTTTAATCTGGCGTTTTCCTCTTGGTATCTTGTGTGCATGCGGTCGAGTTTGATTTCTGCAAAATTTTCGGAACGCAGAGTTTCAAGTTTGTTATTCAGGGAGTTAATCTCTTCCCTTAGGGTTTGGACAGTGTTCTGTGATTGTGTAACTTGCTCCTCTAGTCGTTGAATTGTTTCTCTCTGTCTTCTTAATTTCGAGCGGTACTGATCTAGTTTCTTCTTAAGCTTATCAGTTACTTCTTCAGGGGTTTCCTCTAATATCGTCGTTTCTTCCGTTTCGTCTTCTTCCTCTTCCTCTAAAAACGACGTTATAGCCTCATTCATAGGAACCCCCCTAGCAACTGAGGCCTTGACTTGATCGAGAGGAACATCAACATTCATTTCTTTTACATGCGCCTCCACCTGCTCAAATTTATTTTTGAGAGCTTGGTAAGCCTTTATAGCCGAAGCTAAAGCATCACGCTGGTGTGAATCCCTAACTTTTAGATCCTTCCCCTCCAGAAATTTTCTAGTTACCTCCCTTTTCTCGGCAACACTCATTGTATGAGAGGGGGAAAATAGTTTGGCGTTAACGGATTTGGATAATTTTTTTACAAATTCAGGTGGTGGATAAACATCTGAGCATATATAGACCGGAACACCATAATTTGAAGTTTCTTTTATAATATCCTTACGGGTTAGTTCCTTTTCGCTACGGAGGGAGAGTAGTTTTGCGTTTAGGTCTAAAACGGCTAGACCGCAGGTCACACCGGGGTCTATTCCCAGAATCAAGCTCTTCTTGGATACAGGTGCGCTTACTTTTGGAATTAGAGGTATCCACTCTAATTTGTCAAGGAGCACTGGTTCAAATTTAACTTGGACATCACGACTTCTGCTCGGTTTTACTAATCCCTCTAGTTTTGCTCTATCAGTATATACAAGAAATTTAGCTTGTTTTAAACCGTGTTCAGATTCTTTGGTGTAAAGGTCATAATCTATTTTGGCATCATCCAAGTTATTTTTAATCTTTTGAGTAATCTGTAAAACGAAAGCATGCAGTCTCCTCCGGAATCTCTCTGAGCTGGAGCCACCGGGTCCTAGGGTTCTACCTCTTGAAACAATAATCTTTGTTTCGTTCTCGAAAGCAGAAACAATGTAGCCTACGCCCTTGGCAGCGAGCCGTGCACAAACTTCTGCGGCTTCAATTGGACTCAGCTTTGAAGAGGTGGTTAATTCGTACTTTGCCGCTATCGCGGCTAGCGGCTCCATCCCATCCGCTGGTGAACCGGTAACCTGCATCAGCTTCGTACGCGTCGGGAAACGTCTAATGAGATATATTATCCCCTTCGCATCTGGGGCAAGTTCGAAAATATTATCGGAAGCAACAATATCAGGCTCAATCTCATTAATGGTTTTCAGGAGTTCTCTGAGACCTAGCTTTTCAAAGACTTTGTTACCTCTACTGCTTAACAAGAAGGCCGCGTATTTTTGAATTGTTGACAAGGGGGAACCCATCGGCAGAATGTCAACGCCAAGAATAGTGGAATTTGATGCACCTTTTAACAAATTTAGACCACCAGTAGAGTTTAAAATCCGAACACTAAATGACCCTTCCTCGGTTTAACAATTAGTATTGTGATGTTTTAATCTTTATCTTTTGAACAAACATTTTTTGATTATATATTTTAAAGTAAGTTTAGATTCAGCAAGCAAAACATTTCATTTATGTTACCGAAATTTCCATTGAGATATATTTAGCCAATTTTTTTTAAAACTTCTTCCAGATCCTTTTTTATGCTGAACTGCCTTTCAAAAAAGTGGAGAATATTATAAACATCTCTCCGTAGATACTCTGAAGCGTTTACACTGTTCGCTTGTACCCACTGGGGCCAATCTATCAAAACTACATGAAGATCAGGTTTAACAATAACATTATGTTCACTAAGATCGGAGTGAACCACACCAACCTTATACGCCCGCTTCACGTTATCCAAAATTTCATTCAGTACTCGGAGTGAATTAGGTAATTCTCTGATTAAGTATAGTTCATCGCCCTCCACGAAATCCATAACCACCACATGCCGATTATGACCCCTTGGTCTGGGAACACTAACCCCCGCTTCAAAAAGAATTGTGAGAGCCTCATACTCTTTTTCCGCTGAAATACTACTGGCATAAAACCAGGAATGAATTTTATTTTGAGCATAACTACGTAGCCTACGTATTTGTCTGAAGCTAGTTAGACCAAGTCTATGAATTTTAATTATAAGTCTATCTTTGGATGGGGTTAAAGCATCATAAACATCTGACTCTTTTCCAACACCTATTTGGTGACCGAATGCCTCAATAATGTTAGAAGAAACAAGCGAGCCAAGAGCCAAACAATCATGTCCCGGAATTGTTAATCTGTAGCCAATGTAAGAAACAGACCACCGAACAAGAAGATTCAGCTTGTGAAGACGATCCAATCTATGAATAGCCTCATCCGAATGTTGTTTATAGATTTTTAAAATGTAATCTAAGGGAACATGCTCATACTTACCCATCCCTCTTTCCACAATTGCTAGGATTCTGAAATCTTCAGGCTCTAGTTGCTTGAATGCATTGATTGTTTTTTCCATTGGTGACACCGAAAGGATGTTGAAAAGCTTAAAGTTCATTAAAAGGTAAGACATCCACTACTTTAAATTATTTTTATCATTCAAAGGCATGTTTTTGTGACGCAAATTAAAATTAAAAATCAAAATGTTACTTTTGGTACACAGATTATCAAATTAAGAAATTGAATGGAAAGTTAAATTAATCGAATGAAAAAAGGTAAAATAAATATGCTTAAACATATGTGAAAATTTTAAAGTTATACTAAAGAGAAAAAAGGTGAGGATTTAGAGTACTAATTTCATAAAAAATTATATTACATAAAAGATATACTAAAAATATATTGTTAAATGGGATAAATTTATAAAGAATTATAAGGTACTATCCTTTTAAGTAAAATTAAAAAATGGTGAAGATAATGTCAGAACTTACTGTTAAAAATGAAGAAGTAGCTAAAATCGCAAAAGCCCTAGCATCCCAAACAAGATGGGAGATTTTAAGACTACTCAGAGAAAAAAAGATGGACGTTAGCCGAATAGCAGAAACCCTCAAACAGACAGAAGCAAATGTTTCGGCTCAGGTCAAAATCTTAGAAAAAGCCGGACTACTAAAATCCCACTACGAACCCGGAGAACACGGCGTAAGAAAAGTATGCGAACCAGCAATAGAAAAAATCCAAATTATCATCTCTTAAAAAGCAAAAAAGACAATTTCCCAAAAAACACATAGCAAACAAGGGAGGGCGGAATTAGAAAAGGTACAGAACTTTTCTAAATAGAGGAGCTTCGTTACGGATAGTAAGGAGCTAACAAAACCTTTCTTTTTTATAAGTTAAGATGCTTATTCTTTCCCTTCTGTTCCTAGAGCTTCTAGAATATATCTGCTAGTCAACGATTCCCAATTATAATCAAAAGAATAAAAAGTGTATTTCTAGTGTCTAAACAATTGTTAGAGGTTGAAAACAGTACCCACTATTCCCAGGACCGAGTTCGGAATCTCGTTCATAAGTCTAGCTGTAAAATTGAAACCGCTGCAATGCATCGCGCATAAAATTTCGGGCTTTAATTTTTTAATGAATCCTAAGGTCTTGTCGATTCTCTCTTTGCTTGCCCAATTCATGTGATAGCCGCCAATCAGTGCGTAGATTTTGTTGATTCCAGAAAGTTTTTGCGCCATTTTCACCGTGTTCATTATTCCCGTATGTCCGCATCCAGTAAGGATAATCAGACCCTTGTTTTTAACATTGACGAAAATTGAGATTTCATCCCTGAAATCATCGAAAATAATTTCACCATTTTTTTGGACGTATAATCCAGTAGTTAACTCTTCTTTAATCGGAGTTTCTATTTCACCGCTGGTCCAGACCCCTGGAGCGAACTGGAGAGGTTTGCTCGTTTCTATCAATTTTAAATTGTTGTTTTTTATCTGTTCATTGAATAGGTCTTTATCGAGCTTGGGTAGCTGTCTAATTTTTCGTTCTTTTTGTAATTGCTCCAATTTTTCATTATCAAGTTTTATGGATTTACCTGATAATTCACCCCTGAGTGCCCATTTGGGCAAAAACGCGTTTTTAGCTACTATGATTTCTGTTCCCGGAGAAAACTGATTGATAATATGATTGAGTCCACCGAAATGATCAAAGTGACCGTGCGAAAGAACAAATTTTTCAATCTCTTTGGGGTCAATCTGAAGAAATTTCATGTTGTTGGCAACCGAACCTAATAGACCGCCAGCATCTAGTAAGAATGTATGAACAGAACCTCCCTCGGTTACCTCAAAAAGCAACGACAATCCATGCTCTGCCAAACACATTAACGTTGAAGGACCCGGTTGTTGCACCTTGTCTCTAAATTTTTGATCCGTTAGAAGTGTGATGTCGGTCGTGTTTTCCGTTAAAACCCTAACTCTAACTTTGTCCACTCCTTCACCAAAATCTAGACCCATAACATTAAACCACCAGTATCTTCCAGTTTATTACATTCAGTTAAATTGCTAATATAAATAAATTAGTCACATTTTATGAACACTTGAATATCTAAAAAATCAAAGATTCTTGTTATTTTACCTCTGGTAGTATTGAATATTCTACATAGGTTTTAGCCGCTTTTTCTAGTTTCGCTTCGTAAGCAGAGTCTTTGGTGTAGCGTTGTCGAATTTTAAAAAAATAGGGTAGTTAAGGCGCTTCCTACTATTATTGCCTCTCCAACAGAGGCTTGTCGCGAAACCACTAATAAGAATAGGGAAAAAAGAGGGGAGTTATTGTTTGTTAATCACTATTACTTCTTCTTTTACTTCTATTTTTTCTTCGCTTTTTTCTTGGCTTCCGTCCAGGCTTTCTCGACAGCCTTTTCTACCATCTTGCTAGCTAACGATCTGAGCGTTTCGTCCGTGATGGTCTGATTGAGGGCTATCATCACCTGATCGGTGATCTGGGAGATGGCGACATCGTCGGCTATTTCCTCGATGTTTTTATCTTGCAAGAAACCATCCAAGGCTGTCTTCACAGCATCATTTACCTTATTTATCACTGTGGGATCAAGCCCGCCGGGCACTTTGACTTCGGGCACCTTGGCTTCGGGAACCTTTGGTATTTTAAAACCCAATGGCATATCCTTCTCACCTCACTGCACGTATGTACAGTAATTAATATTACTCAGATTGCTTATAAATTCGCCGAATCATCTTATACTTTTTTTCGAATTCTCTATACTTATCAAACATTCAATTTTGAGAATCCAATTGGCTTGGCTAAAAAACAGTTGTTGAGATTCATACAGGTCTTTGGCTTATTAGACAGAAATGCGTTTTTAGTGACTATGATTTCTGTTCCTTGAGAAAACTGATTGATAATATGGTTGTGTTTTCCGAAGTGATCGAAGTGACGGTGGGAGAGCATAAATTTTTCAATTTTTTGGAATTAGTCTGAAGATATTTCATGTTGTTGGCAACCAAACCTAATGGTCCACCAGCATCTAGTAAGAATGTATGAACAGAACCTCCCTTAGTTACCTCAAAAAGCATCACCAATCCGTGCCCTGCTCAACACATTATTGTGGAAAATCCCAGTTGTTGCACCTTGTCTCTGAATTTTTGATTTGTTAGAAGTGTGATGTCGGTCGTGTTTTCCGTTAAAACCCTAACTCTGACTTTGTCCACTCCTTCACCAAAATCTGGCTCATAACATTGAACTCCCAGTGTCCTCCAGTTTATTGCATTTAGTTAGATTGCTAATATAAATGAATTAGTAGTTTTGTTCACAGTTCAAATTTAAAGGTACCTAAAAAATCAAAGATTCTGGTTATTTTGATTCTGTGGGTGGTGAATATTCTTCGTAGGTTTTGGCTGCTTTTTCTAGGTTTGCTTCGTAGGCGGATTCTTTGGTGAAGCGTTGTCTGATTTTAACGAAGATAGGGTAGTTCACGGCGCTTCCTACTATTAGTGCCTCCCCAACTGGGAGACCGGAGATCATTCCAACTGTATCAGGGGTTATCATTTCGGAGCTTGCTTTTATGGTGTCTAGGTCGTTGGGATTTGAGATTCTTAGTATAATGTGTGTATTGGCTTGGCTTAGAACCGTGGTAGATAGTCGTACCGGTCGTTGACTTATCAGACAGAGTGAGGCGTAGAATTTTCTTCCCTCTCTTGCTAACTGTTCTACGATGCCTTGAGAAATTGCCAGTTCCTGTCTTGCTTGTGGGCAGAACTGATGAGCTTCCTCGAGAATCATTGTGAATGGTGGGATTTTGCCTCTTCTTCTGAGGGCGAATAATCGGGATGCAATGTAGGTTACGATTAACTGTTTTTTCTTAAGGCTGGTGGTTTCACTCAAGTCTAGGATAACTGCGTGGCCAGGTTTAACGAGGTTTTCTAAATCTGGGGCTTCTTCTGTTCCAAAGAGTTTCGTATCCTCAAGTGCGTATAGCCATCCCAGTAGCGCCTCTTTTGTCCTCTGTGGTATTTTTGCATCGCTTTCTATGTGGTTTAATAGATCCGTTAGAGAGTATGATTTTCCGCGATACGCTCTTCTCATTTCACCAACGATTCTGCCTAGTTCACGTATTTGTATAGGTGACATTTCCGGCTGGAAAGTTCCGAACCATCTGTTTGATATGAGTGGTGTAGCGAATTGTACGAAGGGACTCTTTACAACAACTACTTTATCAGAAAGGTCAAATTGATTATCTTTATCAGATTTATTAGCGAGCGAGGAGTATTCACCGTGAACATCAATAATGACGACCGCAACCCTCCCGCTCTCGGCTTTTCTTGATAGTAGCTCTTCGATTATTACCGAGGCGAGATAGGATTTTCCACTTCCGCTCATAGCCAGAATGGCTAGGTGTTTCTGCAATAGTTTAGTCATGTTCAAGGAGACCGGTACTTCGTGGAAACGCAGGTTTCCCAGATTCAGTCCGTTTTCCACATCGAGGCCGAGTAAATTTATAAGAACTTCATCATCAGCTATGTAAACTTTCTCACCGGGCGACGGGGGAAAACTCACTTTGTCAAAAGTTCCGTTGGTGAAAACACCCAAGGGTTTCGCGTTCGCTATAAGCATATCCCACCTATCGCAGGGAAAAATCGAGGTTAAGGGTTGTCCTCCTCGCTCATATTCCTTCACGTACTCTGCGTGTGAGTAGAAGCGGTTTGTTTTAAGTATCTCTTGAACCATACCCAATAGTAAACCATCCTCAGTATTAATCTGGACAAACTGACCCTTCCTCACCGGAATAGGCTCATTATTGGTAACCACGAAGCTGAAATTTGAAGTGGTTGGTCCGGGTGGATAATTCGACGTGATTACAGTACCTAAGAAGTTCATTCCCTATGCTCCTCACAAAAACTCTAATGACAAATTAATTTAAACATATCTTATTAGCGTCCTTCTCTTCTTAATTGGTGGATTTGGAATTATAAACCATACGTTTTTTTCATTAGTGAGGGTATTAATCCTGTTTTTTGTATTATTTGATCGTATATAAAGTCCAAGTCGGTTTCCAGTAGCTTGGCTTGGTAATGGGCTTCAACCTGCACTGAGGGCAGTCCGAATTCTGCATGGTGGCGGGATAGAGAGTAGATGAGTGAAGCGATTTTTTGGACGATTTTTAGGTTTAGGGTGTTCGACTCATTTGAGAGGTACTCGATTCTTAAAGGAGTGTCTAATTCAACTGGTTTAAGGTAAAAAATGTTAAGCCTTTCTGCCCATTCCGGTCTGAGATCCTTTAACGGGGCATACTTTTCGCTGTTCTCCACGTACTTCAAGACTGTTGTTCTTTCTCCCACATTGAGGAAACGGTACAAAAATTCCGTGTCTCGGGAACGCTGGATTACTCGTCGGTAATCGAATGACAACAAGTCCTTTAATTCTTCGACTTTATCTATAAACAGGGGGGCTAATCGTGAAAGTATTTGAATAAATCTGGTGCTTCTACTGTCCTTAACTACTCCCACGAGGAGAATTCCATTATCAGAAGACACTTTGTAAAGTTTTTCATATGATTTTACCACATTTTCATATTTCTTAAACAACAAAGATGATGAGGGTCTATCACTCGCCAGAGGCAGTATCGCCCCATCCAGAATAAGAATGTCCATCGGGTGCCGCATCTGGCAATCAACGGCTACCTTGATCTCAGCCAGTAAACGCTCCAATGACGCGGATACCTCAAAATCACTTCGGGATAGAGGCTCTAAATTGGAAACAATTGCTGGTGGAGGATACTCCTTCGGAAAATACTCGACCTGAACCCGTCCCTCAGATCCGTAAGCAAAGATTGCAGCAACTGCTCTGATAAGCATCAAGTCAACTCCATGAAGAGTTCTGCTTATCATTCCACCATCTACAGCGGCGACCTTTAATCCCTCAAGCTTCGTAGGACTAACGGGATAAGCTAATTTCTTCTCAAATACATCCAAAACTCCGTCACGCGGCACCAAGTCGAAAATAGACTTCTCCTTGATTCTGCGGAATGTATCAGCGAGCCTTTTGCGGCCTTTTTCCATCTCCTGAATCTCTGAGGCAATCTGGGATATGTGACTCTCCAAGACCCAGGGACGAAGATCAACCAACTACAACTGCCCTCCAATAGAAGATATGTGTTTAAACCATTTTAAACCACACGCAAAAACAACCTCGAAAACAACTATCCAAACAGAAATTCTAACAAAACAGATATTTAACGGTCGAAATGAATTTGAGAGCGAATGAGGAAATTATCAATCCAGTAAGTAGACCGAGGACCGGATTATGCTTCTTCGCCTGTCCTATCTTTTATCTCCTTTTTGAGCCATTCAATAGCTTCTTCACCATGCAGTAGATTTTTTAGATCCTTATCCAAATTTGTTGGTTCAACAACTACAAACCAACCCTCCCCGTAAGGATCACTGTTCGCCAGTTTAGGAGTTTTTACCACCCTTCCAATCTCCCTAATTACACCCCCCACCGGAGCGTATAATTTTCCAACCCACTTTCCAGTCTCTATGGAGCCGAAAACTTCTTGCTGATTCACTTTTGCGCCTATTTCTTTTATTTTCACGTATATCACTTTGCCCGCTATTTTTTGGGCGAAATCACTCCAGCCGATTCTGACACGACCATCCTTCTCAATTCTTGCCCACAGGTGATCCTTATTATAGTATAGTTCCTCTGAAAAGAGATACTTTCCGATTTCCTGCATACTTATATTTCTCCTAGCTTCCATTTTTAAAGCGGACACTAAAACACGAGAAACATTATCCAGAACAAATTTATGAGGTATATAAATAATTAATTCGTTAAATTTATATGATAAAAATACTTCCCTGCTTTAAAAATAACCCACTATCTATTAAGCCAATACTAGGAGGAAAAAAAGTGTCTCTTGATGAAATTGTGATATCCAAACTAATAATTAACTCCTACACAAAGGAACTAATCGAAGCATTAGACGTAGATGTCGTAATCGCGGGTTCCGGACCCACAGGACTCACAGCAGCAAAATATCTCGCGGAGGGCGGAGCCAAAACAGTCGCCTTCGAAAGAAAGCTGAGTACGGGCGGAGGATGCCACGGGGGAGGAATGATGTTCAACAAAATAGTGGTACAAAAAGAGGGAAAAGCCATCCTAGACGATTTCGGCATAAAAACAGTAGAACTTCAGAAAGGCTACTTCGTAGCAGACTCCCTAGAGACCGTCGCAAAACTAACAGCAGGCGCAATGGACGCAGGAGCCAAAATCTTCAACCTAATAAGCATCGAAGATGTCATGATTCGAGAAGCAGACAGAATCACCGGAGTAGTGATTAATTGGACTGCGGTGGAAATGGCCAAACTACACGTAGACCCCATGACCGTTAGGTGCAAATACTTGGTCGACGCAACAGGACACGACAGTGAGATTTGCCATGTTGTTCTAAGAAAAATCCCAGGAGCCAGGTTAGCAACAGAAACCGGTAGGATCATAGGCGAAAAGCCGATGTGGACCGAAGTAGGAGAAAAAATGCTCGTAGAAACCACAAAGGAAGTTTACCCAGGCCTCTTCGTAGCAGGAATGGCTGCCAATGCGGTTTCCGGCGGACCCAGAATGGGCCCAATATTTGGGGGAATGTTAATTAGTGGTAAGAAGGTGGCTATGGATATTTTGAAAAAGTTGAGCAAGTAATAAGAAATTATTTTCTATTTTTGCAGTAAATTAGTGATGTTCGGTGAATAAGAACCAACTTGTAACATAAATTTGCAAACAGTTTTATTTAATTGTATATTTTAATAAGTAAGTGATTGATAAAAAAATAATGGGGGGGATTATTTTACTTCGCGTTTCTCTGTTATTATACAGGCTGCTACGATGGTTATCAGTAGTATCGAAATTAGTATTGTACCCGCAACAGTTGGATCTATTTGCTGTCCGAGAAGAAGGCTTGAAAAAGCGCCGCCGGTTGGGCTCGAATATATTGCCCATAATGCCCGATAGTAGCCAATTACGTCGATATTTACGTTTAGTATGCTGTTTGCTAAGCTTGACGGATCTAGGTATACTAGTGATCCACCAGCCGAACCTAGGAACATAGTGATGATTCTTGAAAGGAGGTATACCATTAGTAGGTACATTATAGATATAACGCCCGCGATGAGGGGTCGGTTGACAATGGATGAAATCAGCATGGTTAAGGATCCAACTGTTAGAATGAAAATCCAAGTGATTATAATCATGTTGTTCGCAGCGTATATTGTAAAGCTTAGGCCCTCTGAGAGTATTCCTAGCGGGGCTAGGATGGAGAATGCGAGTACAAAGTAAATTGTGTAAAACACTGCGGCGGTCAGGATTAAGCTGGTGAAAGCAAATGCGAAGAATTTTGTTAGGACGATCTGAGTTCTGTAGACTGGCTTTGAGACGAAAATTGGTAGGGTGCCCTTGTCGCGTTCACTCGCAATGATTCCACATGTGAGAAGTGCTGTCACGGCAGATATTGGAATACCTGTATACCATAGTGTTGCAAAGCCAAACGATCTGAAGCCTACGCCCATGAGTTGTGCAAAAACGTCTCTGAAGGTTTGTATTGCCCCATTTTCGAGATATATGCCGTTTAGGAATAGGCTGATTTGTACTTGGTTAAAATAGAGAGGATACTGTGTGATTCCATATACTAAGAGGATTATCATCATGGGCGCTACCATGAATAGTGCGAAGAGTATAAAGAATTTTCCTCTATAGGAATTTTTCACCTCTTCCCAGAATAGTCGAAGGGATTGGCTTAGGATATTGGTTATTTTATCGCTTATGGGTTCTTCTATTTTTGATGGTTTTTCTGGAACTGTTTTCGTTTTAACTCTCTTCTTGCTTTTGGACATTTTTCGGTTCCCCCATAATTTGTAGGAAAATATCTTGAAGGCTTTCGCCCATGGGAGCGAACTTGATAAGTTGAACTTTGGCATCGACTAGTATTTTTGGCAGTTTCTGACCCAGCTGGTCTACATCCGCCGCCTGAATGAGTATGCGGTCATCGCTTCTGGTAACGCTTGAAACGAATGGTGATTTTTGAAGCTCGGGAATGATTACATCGGGTTTATCAACTATTAGCTCGTAATCGCGTTTTCCTTTCATTAATTGCTCTTTTTTGATGTCCTTTAGTTTGCCCTGTGTTATCAGCTCACCCCGGTTTATAATTCCCACGTAATCGCTAACAATTTCAATCTCAGGAAGAACATGGCTGGATACAAACACGGTTCTGCCCTCTTTAGTTATGTCCTTAATTCTCTTGAGTATTTCATTGCGCCCTATGGGGTCAAGATTGCTGGTCGGCTCATCAAGAATAACAAGTTCGGGGTCACCCATTACCGCCTGTGCTAGTCCAAGACGCTGCTTCATTCCTGCACTTAGAGTACCTATGGGTGCTTCGCCCCAGCCTCCAAGACCAACCCAATCCAATAGTTCTTCAGCATTTTCATCCACCCTAGCTGAAGGCATGTTCGATAGAATTCCGATGTAGCGTAAGAAATCTATGGCTTTAACTTCATCATGATAACCCATTCTCTCTGGTAGATAACCTATCTTCTGTCTAGCTTTAAATGAACCCGCCTTGTACCCGAAAACTTTGACTTCGCCTTTCGTTGGTGTGAGCAGTCCAAGTATGATCTTAATAGCGGTCGATTTTCCCGCTCCATTAGGCCCTAGTAGACCGTAACAGATTCCGTCAGGAACTTCTATATCGATTCCCTTGAGGGCTTGAAAATTGCCGAACACCTTCCTCAAATTATGAATTTCAATCGCTAACATAGCAACATCTCCTAAATTTCCCGTCTTAAAGTTTTAAGCAGGCTCCGAGTCCATTTTCTCCAAGGCCAAGGAAGCATCAGTAGGAAAATCACTAGTGATGGTATGAATAGGATCAGGAAGATTACACGCGCATAGTAATAATTGGAAATTCCAAGAGACACACCTAGCGTGGATTGCAATTGGTAAATGCTAGTCTGTCCTCCTTCTTTGATTTCTAACTGAAGCAGAAAACCACTATGTACATCGTAGTTAGCGATAATCGTTCTGTCCGATCCCGAATAAAAGACCACCTTTGTGTTCCTCACCAATTGTTGCACAGTTAACTCAGTTTCGCCCACAATAATACCAATGCTACCACTCATGTTTACAGGAGCCCCAATGGGCCACCATGGAGGAATCCACCAGAGAAAGTGTCCAGTAGTATTTGTTTCGAGTGTGAAAAGATTCTCCGTGCTGTATTGGATCGAACCAGTTAGGTTTTTCTCAGCTATAACAATCTCTGTTGCAGTACAGCCTGCAAACCAAATCAGGGGGAAGTCTAATCCGGTCAACATTGCAGTGCCGTTACTCTGTACAGTGTAGTCCTGTCTAAGATAGTACAGTACAAACGGTGTAGTATTGGGATAGGTGGGTACAGGCTCTGGTTGGAAATAAACAACAGAGGTAATCCCTAGAATCACAGCAAGTATGATGAGAAAAGTTATGATTTTGCTTAGCACATAATTTTTTCGCATCATGTACTACACCTCCTCAGCGCTTTCTTTCTTTAGTCTGCGCCTCTTTAGCCACTGATCCGTCAGAATCAATGTTATGGGTAACAGAAAGACCAAGAAAAGTGAACCATAGGTATAATAGTTAATCACCGGCGGCGTTTCGCTGGGATTAGGGAGCACTAAAGATACTGCAGGTACATCACTAGCTAAATAGATAGATTCACTTCCATTGGTTGTCTCTATGGTAACCCTGAGATTAAAAGAAAGTTGAGAAGGAAAACCAACGGTATCTGGAAGTAAATACACAGTTCCAAGCTTTGATGGAAATAGAGTAAAGTTATGATAAAAGGGAGGAAACGGATAACTAAAACCAGTCATGTTTTCATCAGATGCAAAGACATTGGAAATTGGAAACATAATTCCCGTATTTATTATAGAGTCAGTGTTTATAGTAATACCAGTGATATTTTGTTGTGGATCTAAACATGTGGCGTTGATGCCTAGGGACCAGCCTGCGATATTGCCCGCTATCAAGACTCCGATATTAGTGGTTACAGTGAAATTTACTTGCATAGAGGATATAACGGTGAGGTTTTTAGGGATTTGGTATGTTTGCGTGGGTGTTATGATAGGTTGTGTGTAAACTGGTTGGGTCTGGGTTAGGAATATTGGTATTGCTAGGCTTATTGTTAGAACTAGTATTAATAGTAGTGAGCGTTTTTTCATTCTTTTTCCCTTTTTCTTTTATTGTTTGAACTATTTACAGTAGTACAAACTACTGTATGTAGTTAAATTTATATGATGGGAGTATATAAGAATTATGGTAAAGGGAAAAAGATTCTGGAAAATTAATACAAAGTTTATAAATCAGTTTTTAGGTAGAAGGTTAAGGGAAGGATAGTTTTGGTTGGTAAGCCTAATGTTTATGAATTTAAGCCTCATGAAAAGGATTTGTCGAAGGTTTTAGGTGATCTGGAATCGGAAGTGATGAAGACTGTTTGGAGACTTAAAAAAGCTTCTGTTCGAGATATTCATGAAGATATAAAGGCTAGGCGTCCCGTGGCTTTTAACACTGTGGCTACGATACTCGACAGGCTTTATAAGAAAGAATTCTTAAGGCGTGAGTTGATTAGAGAGAAAGGGATATACTATGTTTATTCCCCCGCCCTGACTAGGAAGGAGTTTGAGGAGTTGGTTGCAAGGCATGTTCTGAGCGGACTTTTCGAATCTTTTGAGGACTCTACTATAATGTTTTTGCTCGAAAACCTACATATAAATAACCCCGAGTTAATAGAGGAAATTAAAAAACAGTTGAAAAAGATAAAGAATCAGAGCGGGTCCAAGTGATGAATTTATTTCTTGAAATTTTTAGAATAGTAAATGCAATTATCAGATTAATAGGAGATGTTGTGGCCTCTCAATTCGGTGTTTCGTTCTTTTTTAATTTGTATCAAGTTACTATTCCTTTAGAGAAACTGCAATCGTTTTTGGGGGTTTTAGTTCTCTCAATGCCCCTCATATCTCTTATTGTTTGTAAAATTGTAAAAGAAGATGCGTACTCTATAAAAACTAAGGTTTGGCTGTTTACCCTTTTCTTACCAATCATTTTTATTCCATTAAGGTTTTTTATTTCTCAGGTTTACTTGTTTGTTTTAGATAATCCTATTAGCCCAATATTACAAATTAGTTCTACCACAGAGTTTTTGACGTACTGTGTCATACAGTTAATCATTGCGTGTTTTGCGTTTCTTTTCACATTCAAAGGAATAAAGCTTGTTGGCAATCACAACAGTGCACTAGCATCCAAACTAATCACACCATACAATAAAAGTGTTGAAGAGCGGAACCAGCTAAGAAACATTGCTACAAATCTTGTTCGACTGATGAAGGTGAATATGCCAGAAATCTTAGTTTTGAAGCTTGAAAACCCTATAATATTCACTGTGGATGCGAGCAAGAAAAAACCCTTAATAGTTGCTTCAAGTGGTTTGATCGAATTGCTGGACACTGAAGAACTGGAGGCTTGCTTGGGTCACGAACTAGCCCACATAATGAATAAGGATAGTTCTGTTAGAAAGGTATCCTCTTTTCTTCGGGCAATTATGTTTTACAATCCTTTAGGATACTTCATAGAGTCAACGATTTACTGTGAACGTGAATTTCTGGCGGACATGATATGCTCCCGCATCACCAAGAAGCCCGAAGCCCTCGCATCAGCCTTAATCAAGATAGCCGAGAATACGAAAGACTCTGGTGGCTTATCAGTAAGACAGAAGGTTCTGTGCCTTTTCAAAAGCTACAAATTCTTGCTTAAGAAGCATCCACCCCTCGAAGAGAGACTAAAAAGATTAATGCGACTGGTCGAAACCAGAGTTCTTGTAAGAACATAATTATAACTTTTTATCGTCTCCTTTCCTTTTCGAAATCCTTATTATAGGACTAAAAGTAGTTTCAACGGAGGCGCTTAAATGAGTTCAGGAAATGTAACCTGCCCCAAGTGCGGGTTCACCTTTAATCTCTCCTACTCAAGAACGTTTGCCTGCGGTCCCTGCCCCAGCGCGGCTCTAGGAGACTGCGGCTACATAAAATGCCCCAAATGCAAGAACGAATTCCAATCCCCCAGAGGCCAACAGATGCGGAGATGGAAATTCTAAATCACACCACAAAATAAATGGCATCCACATAATAAATGATATTTAATCGCGTTGCTACTTCCTTTTGTATATAATTTTAAATATGGGCACGTTTAATTTTTAAGATAAAGTAAAGATTCTAAAAGTGATAAAAACTAAAAGAAGTTAATCTTAGGAGAAGATTGTTATGGGCGGATATCTCGAAAAAATTCTGAGAGTAGACCTTTCAAAGGGAAAAATAACAACCGAGAAACTAAAAGAGGAAACTCAAAAGAAATATTTAGGCGGATCAGGACTGGCAGCGAGAATACTTTATGACGAGCTTAAACCGGGAATCGACCCCTTGGGACCAGAGAATAAAATGGTTTTCGCCACAGGACCCTTAACAGGCACAAAAGCCCCCTCCTCGGGAAGACACCTTGTCGCCGCTAAATCCCCCCTAACCGGAATCTGGGGCGAAGCCACATCAGGAGGTTTTTGGGGTGCTGAACTCAAATTCGCGGGCTTTGACACTATCGTTGTTGAGGGTAAATCAGAAAAACCAGTATATCTCTGGATTAAAGACGGTGTAGCGGAGCTAAAAGACGCCAGCAAAATCTGGGGTAAGGATGCTTATCAAACAGAGGATATGATACGAGAAAGCCTCGGGGACAAGAAAATAATAGTTTCCTCAATAGGACCCGCGGGAGAGAAACTGGTTAAGATAGCGTGCATTATGAATGATAAGGACAGAGCGGCTGGCAGATGTGGATTAGGAGCGGTTATGGGCTCCAAAAAATTGAAAGCCATCGCTGTGCGCGGAACACAATCAATACCAGTAAAAGACCCGGAAAAATTTGATGAAAGCGTAAAAAAAATACGTGAAGCACTAAAAGCAAACTTTTTGGTTGATGGAGTTTCCAAACAAGGCACAAATAGCGCACTCTCAAGCCTCAACATGATGGGAACTCTTCCAACACAATACTACAGAGAGGGAGTCTTTGAAGAAGCAAACAAGATTGACGGAAACGCGTTAATGGAGATAACAACCAAAAAATTTGCCTGTTACGGATGCTCAGTGGCTTGCGGCAGGGGACACGTAGAAGTGAAGTCCGGACCCTTTGCAGGCACATCTGGCGCTGGACCGGAGTACGAAACAGTCGCCGCATTCGGCTCACTATGCATGAATAGCGATTTGGGAACAATAGTTAAAGCTGGTATAATCTGTGACCAACTCGGAATAGACACCATCTCAGCTGGAAACATTGTAGCGTTCGCTATGGAGTGCTACGAGAAAGGAATACTAACGAAAAAGGACGCCGAGGGAATGGAACTAAAGTGGGGAAACCCCGAAGCCATAGTGAAGCTGGTGGAAAAAATAGGCGTGAAAGAGGGAATAGGAAAAACACTCTCAGAGGGCGTGAGAAGCGCCTCAAAGAAGCTTGGAAAAGGATCAGAAGAATTCGCAATGCATGTCAAAGGTCTTGAAACACCGATGCACGAACCAAAAGGCTACAAAGGCCTAGGATTAGGCTACGCCACATCAAACAGAGGCGCATGCCACCTAAGACCAGCATCACAACTGGTCGAAATGATGTCCCAAGCAAAACCAGAACTAGGATTCACCAAAGTAGCCGGAGCATACGAAGTCGAAGGCAAAGGACCAGTAATAAAAGGATTACAGGACTTCAAAACCATGGTGGATTCCCTAGTCTCATGCAACTTCATCTACGAATTATACGCTTATCTCCCAGACGAACTAGCAAAAATGCTCACAGCACTAACAGGATACGACTTTAAAATAGGAGACCTAGTAAAAATAGGCGAACGAGCTTTTAACCTACAAAGACTATTCAACTTAAGAGAAGGTATATCAGGAAAAGACGACAACCTCCCCAAAAGATTCCAAGAGGAAAAGACCACCAAGGGGCCCACCGCAGGCCAAGTGGTTGACCTCGAACCGATGCTCAACGAATACTACGCAGCAAGAGGCTGGGACGAAAAAGGAATCCCCACAAAGAAAAAACTCACAGAACTCGGACTCTAAAACACAAAAGCAAACTAAAATTTCAAACTCCCTTTTTTCTCCTTTTTAACAAAAAATTTGGTAAAACAAATGATAAAGGCTTCTGCCCCTGAAAATTATGTATCTACGGGGCGCTTAGAACCTTCAAAATAAGAGAAGCTGCCTCACCAAGAGAAACATGGGATCGAGAACCATCCAGAGAAACAGAGTACTACTGGTCTGGGAAAAGCTGCAAGTACCCACACTAAAACTCCAAGACAAATACTAAACCCAATAAAAAAATATTCAGAGAAGCCAAAGAACAAGGAAAAGAAACACTAACACACGAAGAAAGCATAGAAAAAGCACTCCAAGCCTACCAAAAATACAAAGAAAGCAGCGGCGAAATAACCTACACAAAAACAATAAACAGAGAATACGTGGAAATGATAATAGAAGAAGCAGAAGAAGTACTCCTAATAACACCCAAAAAAGAAAACGGAGAAACCAAACACCAGCTCAATCACCAAATCCTAAAAAACACCACCACAAACTAATATACTCCAAAGACAAGTAGAAAAGCAAAAAAAAGGCGCTCTGCGCAAAAAAAATACAGTTTTAAGCGCAGAGGACGGAAGCCAATCTAACATAAAAAAAGGGAGAGAGAGCAGCCACTCCATGTGATTAGTGAAATATTATTTATTAAATGAATGAATTATTTATTCAATGTGATACCTAAATAAATCCACGTCCCCAGGTTCCTTCGGCACCTCTCTTACTAGTACCTCAATAAACTCTCTGGTTGCGCGTTCTATATCTTTCGACTGCGTTATGTACCGACCTACGATTAGAATATTGGCTCCAGCTGCGAGGGCCTCTCCGGCTGTTTCTGGTGTTATACCGCCGGCGACTGCGAAAAGCATTTTGCTATCTTTGGATATCTTACTTTTAATCTCTTTGATGAGATGCCATCGAGGCTTCTCACCGGTTGCCTCCGTATCTATAGCTCTGTGGAGTATAACGACATCTGGCAACGTTTTCAGTTCACCAAGCTTCTCTACGGGGTCAGGTACTTCCATCATGTCAACTATAGAGTAAATGCCCAGACGACGCGCCTCATAAATGAAACGGTCTATAGATTCGGTCGAAGCCAAGCCTGATACAACCGTAGCATCCGCGGTTTCTTCGTAGGCAATGTCCACTTCAACTTGAGCGGTATCCAGCGTTTTAAGGTCGGCTATTATGAATATGTCTGACGCAATCTCTCTCAGTTTACTCACCGCACTCACACCGTACCTCTTAATCAGAGGAGTTCCCGCCTCGAGTATTATCCTGTCACTCTTCGGAAGCTCCTTAATCACTCTTGCAGCCTGTTCCATGGAAGGATTATCTAAAGCAATTTGCAAGTATGGTGGACGCCAAAGACGAGGCACTTTCAGTCCAGCCACCGGATGAGTGGCCCTATCCTTATCGTAGAGTATCTTCTCCAGTGATGGGTAGTTTGTCATTGCTCTGTTTAGTGCTAGTTTTGTGGCGCTGTAGTTGTAGTGGTAGATTTTTCGGTAGTCTTTGGCTTCGGGGTGGATGAATACGCTGGCGATTATTACCCAGGTGTCTATTTTGTCTTTGGGAATCATTCCTTCCTCAACCGCGTCTGCTATCGCCTTTGCGACTGCGGCTTGGGCTGGTCCGAAGATTTTGTTTGCTTCTTCCATATTTTTAATGGTGACCTTTGGCACAACCAGTACGTGTGGTTTGGGTGGAAGGTTGGGCCTTATGACTCCTAGTAGGGGGGTGTGTCCTGCGGATAGGTTTGTTAGCCCTTGGGCGAAAGCTGTGCCTACGGGGCCTTCTTTTTCTCCTATTAGCAAGTCGACGTGTGCTACTTCCTGTCCTTTGCCAACCAATGCTTCTCCGATAAGGTATGTCATCGTTTTCACACCTCTTATTCAGCAAGAGGACAATGTAAAGTCGCTTAATTAAGCTTTTTCTGCGTAACGTGTGACGTATCTTTGAATTTTTTCGGTAAATGGAGTAATTTGGTTGGTTACATGTTATTTTTCGATGTTTGGATTTTTCGATAAGTGGATTTAATATGATTCGTAAATCTTGGTGGAATGGAATTTTATTGGTTGTCTTTGAGTAGTTTTTCTGCTATTTCCAGGTCTTTCTTGCTGTTTATGTTAACGGCGAATTCTTTGAGGTTTACTGTGTAGTAGTCTTCTTCTAGGGTTTCTCTGGTAGTCATTTTTTCTCCTCTAATCACGTTAATTCCTGTGGGTACCATTTCTGTATTGTTGATTTTCATTATGGTTGTGGGTTTCAGTCCTAGGCTTAGTGTTAGTTTGAGGGGGACCACGGTGACGAGTGAAGGTTTACCTGCTCTAAAAAATTCTTTTATTACTAGGTCTAGTAGTTCCCCTCTTAGTAGAGGGGTGTCAGTTGGACAAATCAGAACGTTTGACAATTTAAAATTATTAATGGCGTATCTGAGGTCTTCTACGTAGTCTATTCCGGGTGTTTGAATTATTTGGAGTGGGTAATTCTTGATTTTTTTCAAGTATTCTAGGGTGTTGTTTGTGTGTGGGCTTATGGTTACGTATATTTTTTTGATGAGTGATGCTTCTGTCATTGCCTTTTGTACGTAGTCTATGAGGGGTTGGCTGTGCAAAAGGATCAGGGGTTTTTCGCCGAGTTCTTTGATTCTGGAGCTTTTTCCGCCTGCCATTATGAGTCCGTTGATTTTATGCATAGAGTTTGACCACCATTACGATTAGTGCTAGTATTATGAGCCGGGAAATTTCGTGTGATGCACCTAGGACATCGCCTGTGACGCATCCGAAACTTCTGTTGGCTGAGCGTGCTATGGAGGTTCCGATAAGGATGGATATGGCGGGTGAGGTTAGGAGGAAAATTTTTATTTCGCAGGCGATGCTGAGATTGAGGAAGTGGGCATAGAGAAAAATTGCGGTGATCAGGAATGCTACGGAGATGAGTGTTGAGGCTAATAGTTTTTTCTTTCCCATTCCTTCTACGAATAGTTTGCCTATACCTGATTTGTGGGGTTTTCCAAAAGTGGCGCATGCTAGTAGTGAATTTTTACAAAAAACTTCTATGGAGAAAACGAATAGGAAAAGTTGGGCATATGGTATTTTACCGTAAAGCGGCAGGGTGCTGTAAAGCGATAGGGTTGCTAAGGTTACTAGCAGTGCAAGGGTTAATCCGCCGGCTCCCACTTTTGGATCTTTCATCGCGGATAATTTCTTTTTCTTGTCTCCAAAGGCGGCGATTCCATCTCCGAAATCAATAAGTCCATCCATATGCAAAAAACCATTCAACAAGTATAGGGCTAGAAGCATAATTGCCGCCGAGGGGAAGGGTGGGAGTACAAAATTTAATCCGACAAGAAGTAGCCCGGCTAAAACCCCGTAAAAGGCGCCGACGACCGATGTTAATGGTAAGTATTTTGCAGTCTCTTCGGAGATGGGGGCTCCTCTAATGGGAATTATTGTGAAAAGAGCCAGAAGTGATTTTAGGCTTCTTATCGGTCCCATTTTAATTTTTGTCTCCTTTAGAGTTTTGAGTAGATATTCGACATGATTCCCCCGATCAGTGACGCTACCACATCATCCAAAAATGGTTCAAGTGAAGCAATTATACCAGGCTTCTTCCTATCGTATCTTATGTAGTTAAAAAGACCCTTAGTACCGGCGATGTACTCGGCAATAGCCATGCCAATCATCTCGTCTGCGAGAATATGAACAGCATCCTTTTTGAAGTCATCAACACTAAGCCCGTAAATTCGCCCACTTGAACCAAGGTCTTCTAGAAACAGCGCTGAGGAGACCAGAGAGTTAATATTAACATCGTTAATCAGTTTGTTCAGCTCCTCCACGAAACGTTTCTCAATTTCTTCGACCTTATGTTCAGCATCAGGAATGTGAAGTGCCATAGCGGTCTCTAGCAACTTATCCATTGTTATACCCCGTTCTCCAAGTCTTTCTAGGAAACTTCTGCTTTTCACTTCCTCGGCTTTGGTTAGTGATTCTATAACAGCGTCCCTAACAGCCCGGGATAAGAGAATCCCTATGTCCGTACCTGTCCCAGCATATTTTAGCTTCTCTCCCTCGGTGGGGCAAACGACAACTACACTGTCTGTGGTTGTCCCTCCGGCGTTGAAACCCAGATTTCTAAGAGCCACACTCTTTGCTTCCGTTATGGTGATGACCGCGTTTACCAAAGCCCCATCTGTTAACGCTTTGTTGATGAAGGCAATAATGTTTATGGTTCCAGGCTTGCCTCTCTCCTCTCCTTTTAAGTTAAAGGGGTTTTCTCCGGCTACCAGAGCGTTTGAGGTCCCTGCAGTGATAACCGTGGTTACATGTAAAGCCTCGAGAGTCTGCTGGGTAACGGTTAGTACCTTTCTTAATTGTGCAGCGGTCATTAATCCTACGGTTTTGTTTCCGAGTTTTAACTCATTAACCAGGTTTCTGAGTTCTTCTTCTGGCTGTTCAGAATTGTAGTCTTTGGGAACTTGGAGAATCAAAGCATTATCTACCCCTAGGATACCGAAACCCAGAGGCGCGGAGCTTACTGCTCTACAAGTCTTAGGTAAACTCACAAGTGCGCAGTCGCCCATACTTGATTTAAGAAATTCCACTTTTATATCAAACAACTTAAAACCCATCCTAAACCGCTTATTATGAATTTTATTAGGAATTTTTCCACAAGTTCCTGCAAAAAAATTCCCAAGAGTATGGCGATTGGGGATACCGCCAGTAAGAACAATAGACAGGATGCTTTCATTATTTTAATTGATTTATCGGTTTCCTCAAATCCGGGAAAGGGATATTCTTCGCCCAGTCGGTGGTAACCAATCTTTTCGAGACGAGTATTAAGGGCCCCCGCCATAGCCGCCATCGGCCACCCGCTGTTGGGGCTCTTTGTTTTTTTGTGATCTCTTCGAGCAATCTTTAGACAGCTTCTCCAGTCTGCTCCTACTAACTTCGAGGCTAACGCAATAAAAGGAATACTTATTCTTGCTGAAACCCAGTTTGCTAAATCATCAAGACTCGCTGAGAACCAGCCGACATTTATATGTTTTTCAGTCTTGTACCCCACCATCGAGTCCAGGGTGTTTACTGTTCGGTAAAAAATTGCGCCCGGAATCCCCAAAAAGGCGAAAAATAGTAGGGGAGAAAAAAATCCGTCTGGTATGCTTTCAGCAACGCTCTCCACAGTGGCGGACAGGATATGTGACTTGTCCAGTTTGCTTACATCCCGACCAACTATGCGGGAAACCTGTTGTCTGGCACCATTGAGATTTCCGTTCATAAGCTCATTAGTAATAGGATATATGTGTTTCTCCATATCGTTTAGAGAGAAGGCGCATTTAAGTAGGTAGGCGGACAGCAGCATCCAGGCAATCTTACCTAAGAAGAACTTTACGAGGAATAATACAATAACTGTGGAAAACAGAAAAATCGAAATGACGAACACAGTTAGAAGGACACCCGACAATTTTTCGATATGGGGTCTTCCACGCGGTATTCTTTTATCAATCCAGTAGATTACGTTTCCCATCCATCTGGTGGGATGAATTTTTCTGGGCGGCTCCCCGATGGTGAAGTCTATAGCTAACGCCACTAAGATGATTCCCAGATAGTAAACAAGATCAATTATTTCCATCTAGAAACCTCTGAACCCCGTCAAGGTTTGAGTTAAAACCTGCCTATGGGTTTTTCAGCTGTTTCAAATCTGCTTCTACCGCTGGAAAGCTTCTCCTCTGAAACTGTTTTTAACGCTTCTAGGAGAATAGCGTTCAGGTCTCGGTTTTTTACGGCTATTCGAATGTAGTCTGAGAAACTCTCACCGAAGGAGCCGCAGTCTCTAATGAGAAATCCTTTATTCATCATAATTTTCTTGAAAGCAGTGCTATTGACTTCCAACTGCTTGATTTTAATAAACATAAAGTTGGCATCGGGTCTAACAGGTTCATAGCCCGGTATACGAGATACTTGTTCGTACAAATTCCTTTTTTCGGTCTCAACAAATTTTACTGTTCTCTTCAAGTAGGGATCGCAATTTCGAATCAGTTCGGATGCTATAATCTGGTCTAATACTCCAACATTCCACGAAAGACGAGCCTTATCCATATACTTTATGATTTCTTTTCCGCCTACTCCGAACCCTACTCTAATGCCGGGTATGCTAAAAATTTTGGTCAAAGAGCGGGAAACGAACAGATTGTCGTGGTTTTGCACTTCAGGAACACAGGAACCGCTTCTACCCTCCCTCAGGAAACCGATGAATGCCTCATCGATGAAAACCAAAATATTACTAGTCTCGCACTCATCTACCACTTCTAAAATCTTACTTTTGCTTTCAAACCTACTGGTAGGGTTATTCGGGTTACATATAAAAACCGCCTTTGTACCACCATCAACTAATTCAAAGAGGGATTCGGTTTCTAGTTGGAATTCTTTGTCCTCCTTCAGAGGAATTCTATTAATAATCCCTCCCATAAACTGGCAATAAAAAGCGTACTCATCATACGTTGGGGAACAGACTATTATATGGTCATTTGGTTTTACGAAGGTTTCAGCGAAAGCCTTGATTAATTCGGTGGATCCACAACCCGCAATTATGTGCCCTAGTGGTATGTTGAGATAGTCCGATATTATTGATATCAGACGGGTGCACTGGTCGTCTGGGTAATGGATAATATTGTCTATGTTTTCTTGAATTACGTTAATGATTTCATCAGGGGAACCGAGGGGATTCAGATTGCAGCTAAAGTCTATGAGATTAGTATTATGCTTCCACACTTCCCCGCCGTGCTGAGGTCTTGTTAGATTCAGTAGTTCTCTCCTTACTATTTTTCTTATCAAATACACCACCGTTATTTGAAGTTGATAGTGGAATTATTACCAGTCCTACGTTTGGAATGTTCTGGATGATTGCTTTCACCCCGTAGACATCCTCAATGAGTTTTTGTGTAACTATGTCTTCGGGTTTACCGCAAGCTACGACTTTGCCTTTATCAAGTACTATGAGCTTATCACAATACTTGACTGCAAGATTAAGTTCATGCATCGCAGCAAGAATCGTTACACCATCTTCGGATAAACTCCTCAACATTTCCATAATTTCCATTTGGTATCCTAAATCAAGATGAGCTACGGGTTCGTCTATCAGAAGTACTTTCGCTTCCTGAGCTATGGCCTTAGCTATTAGGGCCCTCTGCTTTTCTCCACTGCTTAACTCTCCGAGTTTTCTATTTCCAAAATCTGACACATTTAACTTTTCCATAGCATTTAAAGCAATTTTTTCATCTCGCTCTTTTTCCCACCATAAACCTTCGAGATAAGGATATCTGCCCAAGAGTACGGTATCAGTAATTGAGATGTTCATATCCATAGGAAATTCTGAAGGCACCACCGCATAGATTTTGGCACCCTCCGATTGTGACAACTTTCTCAAATTATGCCCATCCAACTGTATACTGCCTTCTTGGGGAGTATATAATTTGCTCAAGCATTTGAGGAGTGTGGTTTTTCCAGAACCGTTCGGACCCACAAGTCCAACAAATTCGCCTCTGTTAATCTCAAACGTCAATCCGTCCAGAGCTTTCACCGAATTATAAGTATATACCAAATCTTCAACCCTAATAATTACATCAGTACTACATGGCATATCTTTTACCTCTACTAATAAGTAAAAAAGCGAAAAAGGGCACACCAATAAATGAAGTGATTATTCCTACGGGAAGTTCTGAGGGGATCATAGCAACTCTGGCTACGATATCCGCAACGAGTAGAAGATTCGCACCAAAAATTGTTGATAAAGGAAGCAGGAGCCTATGATCACTACCAAGAGCTAACCGAATCATGTGAGGGACTACAAGCCCCACAAATCCTATAATTCCCGTGAAGGCAACACAAAAACTAGCAAGGAGCGCAGCAACTATTAACATAATCCTTTTAAACCATTTGACTCTGAGCCCTAACTGAGCCGCTTGCTCGTCCCCTAACAATAGAACATTGAATTCTCTAGCATAGAATAAAGATACCAAAATAATTACTACCACTACCGGTAAAAGAATCCATACAACATTCCAAGTAACATACGCTATACTCCCAAAAAGCCAGAACATAGCACCGTGAAGCTCCTTCGGAGAAGTGACAATAAAAAATGTTGTCAACGAAGAAAAAGCTATACCTACTATTACTCCCCCTAAAACAAAACCGGTAGGAGTTTCACCTGCACTCTTATATATAATGAAAGTTATTCCGAATGCTCCAAGACCTCCGATAAAAGCCGCCAGAGGAAGAGAAACAGTTTCAAAAAACCCTGTGAAAAAAGAAGTAAGTAAAACAAGCACAGCTCCAAAAGCCGCCCCAGATGACACACCACTAATATATGGATCAACAAGAGGATTTCTTACAAGGGCCTGCATAATGGTTCCAGAAACAGCAAGCCCCGCGCCTATAAGAATAGCAGTAATCGTCCTAGGAATCCTTGAATAATACAGTATAGTATCCAAACTCCAGTCAATATAACTGGGCAGAGTAATTCCATAACTTTGAAGTGGTCTACCAAAAATCCAAAGCCTGTTAAGAGACGCAAAAACATCCCCCAAAGTGACCACCTTTGCCCCAAAAATAAGAGACGCAAGTATAAGCACCGCCAGTATAGCCAAGCCAATAATAACGGATACAGTTAGCAGAAAAATTTTACGCCTAATTAAAACTGATTTGCCAACAAAAAAAAGAGAGGAGAAAGTTTTAACCAAATTTCATCACCCTACTCCAGTATAAATGAATCTAGGTATCCTTTATAATTGTCTGTGTTCAATATATGGGGGTAATCAAAAGTTGCATTGAATAAAGCTGGAAACAGTATATTGGCTAGAAGTTCAACCCCCTCTGCAACTCTCGGCCCTGGTCTTGTAAGCAAGTTATCTGCCTGTCCTTGAATGAAATATATTTCACCAGATATATAAGCAGGTGTTCCACCAAGTGGAGAACTGCCAAGGTTAATAAGAGTTTCAACAGGATTCAAGAATGCATTGTGGTCCAAAATAATTATTTTACTAGGATTTCTCGCTGCTGCAACAGCCATTGTTAGTTCGGGCCAGGGAAGGGAACTATCGTAGAAGATATTCAGGCCGCCTGCTTTTTGAATGATTTCGCTAAGAAACGTGTTATTTCCGCAGGTTAACACTGTTTGTTGATCAAAATCAATCCACACGCACATAAGTACATTGACTACTGTTTGATTTGATACGTTTCCTTGAATGGTGTTTATTTTTGTGTTCATTTTATCAACGAGGGCTTGAGCCATTGAGTTTCTTTTGAATAAGCTTCCAATCTGTAAAATGGATACCTCTATTTCGCTGATTCTTGTACCTTGGGAAACTAAGAATGAGAAAATACCTTGGCTTATCAGAGAATAGTACAATGATACTTGACTAGGTACACCTGAATCTACAAGAACTATATTGGGATTAAGATTTACCACATCTTCCACACTTGGAGCCCACCAGTCTATACCGTTATATATTTTCCCGGATAATATTAGTTCAACAAGTCTAGGTAGATAAAAGTCTCTCAATTTGTATCCTAGTCCATAAGGATCATGATTTGTGCAGCCAACTATGTATTCTTCAAGACCTAAACCAAGAAGGATTTCATCTATATGTGGTGCCATTGATACTATTCTAGGTTGACCCAATTGAAATAATATAAAGCCAAGTATGTAGCTTTGCTGAGCAAATCTTTGGTTGTTCATAACTTGATAAGTGGATAATCCGGTTACTGAAACTGCTACTATTACTATGAGTATTGCAGCCAGTACTCTCTTGCTTCCCAGAATTTTTCCCATGTTTTCACCTCTCATTAGCAAAAAGTTTTTAAATCATCTCGTAGGATAACTTAACCTACAGAGGATAACTTAACCTATATAAATGTGATGGGTGCAATTAAATATTATACCCTTTGAAGGTATGAAAATGAAAAAACATAGAGATATCCTAATAGCTCACTGCGAAAAAGAGGCAGGAAACTTTCTGAGCAAAATAGAGAACCTAGAACCGTTATTCATCTGCACCATAGGGAACACCGAGACCGCTAAAATACCGGAAATCTCAGCAGCAGGAAAATATCCAGAAATCACTGATTACACACCCGCAGCAGATGTTGAACTTCTATTTTATGGAGAATGCAAATGCATAGACGGAGTCCCCGCCACACCAGATGGTATTCCAACTCCAGCCCTGATAACTCTATCAGCCTTAAACCTAGCAGATATACCAGTCTTTGCGGTTAGTGGAGGAGTGAAAGTTAAGCCTTACGCACCCTTCATCAATCTCAGAGGTGAGCCAGGGGAGGATATCAGAACTGGTAAGGCGGTTAAGAACGTAGAGGAAGTTATTAGAAGGGCGGAGATTGTGGGAAGTAACTTTTCCAAGATTGCGGACTACCTTGTGATAGGTGAGAGTATTCCTGGAGGAACTACTACCGCGCTGGGAGTTCTTCTCGCTATGGGGGTGGATGCCGAATTAAAGGTAAGTAGTAGTATGCCGGTAAACCCTCATAATCTCAAGATACAGGTTGTAGAGGAGGGATTGAAGGCAGCTAAAATAAATTTTGGAGATCTTAAAAGTGACCCTGTTAAGGCGATTGCTTCTGTTGGTGACCCGATGATTGCCGCTTTCTCAGGGCTTGTTATAGGGTCGGCGTCCAGAATTCCGGTTTTGATGGCGGGTGGTACTCAGATGACTGCGATTTTATCTGTTGTTAGGGCTTTAAAGAAGGATGTTCTTGAGAATGTGGCGATTGGTACTACGAGGTGGATAATTCAGGATAAAAGCTCGGATATTAGGGGTATCGTTTCTCAAATCGGCGATGTTCCGATATTGGCTGCTAATCTCAACTTTTCAAATTCAGAAATTGAGGGATTGAAGGCATACGAGAAGGGAGTGGTCAAGGAGGGTGTGGGGGCTGGAGGGATCTCGATAGCAACTTTTCTTAAAACTGGAGGTAAAGTTTCCAGCGAAGCGCTTTTGAGAGAGATAGAAAAGAATTACAGAAAATTGGTAGGGTAATCCCGTTTTTCAATGCTTATTTTTGATTTGTTTCATTACTTTTTTCTATCGCTTTTTGGATTTTTTGTACGATACCATTAAATATTTTTACAGTTTGTGATTCCGGGTCGTTTATTATGAAGGGGGTTCCTTGGTCCGTGTTTTCTGTAATTTTGGGATCTATGGGAATTTGGCCCAGGAAGTTTAGATTCATTTCTTCGCTTATTTTTTTGCCCCCTCCGGAACCTAAGATTTCGTATCTTTCTCCGCAATTGGGACACACAAAGCCGCTCATGTTTTCTATTATTCCTATTATGGGGATATTCATTCTTCGGGCCATTGAGACCGCTTTTCTAACCACGTATTGTGAAAGGTCGGAGGGGGCGGTGATTATTATTGCCCCGTCCATTTCGGGCATGAGTTGTATTATGTTTAGGGGTTCGTCTCCCGTGCCTGGCGGCAGGTCTACTAGTAGGTAGTCTAGTTCTCCCCATTCTATGTCTGATAGAATTTGTCTTATGGCTTTCATTTTCAGCGGTCCGCGCCATATGAGTGGTTTTTCGCTGTCGGATAGGAGGAGGTCCATGGAAATTACTTTTACTCCATGAGGGGTGGTGACGGGGTGGAAGCCGGTTTCTGTGGTTTCGGGGTGTTTTCCCTGTATTCCCAGTATTTTGGGTATTGAGGGTCCGTGTATGTCTGAGTCTAGGATTCCTACTTTGTAGCCTTTTTTTGCTAGGGCTGTTGCTAGGTTGGCGGTTACTGTGCTTTTTCCTACCCCGCCTTTCCCGGACATTATCATAATTTTGTGTTTTACCTTGGTCATTTTTTCTTGGACTTTCTTTTTTTGGGCGATTTTTTCGATCATTGGTTTGATTTTTTGTTCCACCACTTCGTTGGCCGATTTTTTTTGGTTGGTCAAATTGATTCACCTTCAGTGATGAAAGGTAGTTGTCTCTTTTCTTATTTGGGGGGGGTGGTTTGAATGGGTCTTTTTGGGTAGGTGTTAAGCAAGGGTGGAGGGGGAAATTTGCTGCGTTTAGAAAAAATAGGTTTTTTCGTTTGGGGTGGGTGTTGTTTGGTTGGGTGAGTTTGGTGGTGTGTGTTTTTGGTGTGGTGTTCTTGTTTTTTAGGGTGTTATTTTTATCTTTTTATTTTTAATTTTTTCTCTCTCATCTTCTTGACTATTCTTCCTACTCCTTCCTGAACAAACTTGTTTTCGTCCTTTAGTGCTTCTATTGTGGATTCTAATGCTGGTTCTCCGAATTCTGCGAGGATTTTCAGCAGCTCGAATTGGACATCCGACCAGCTATCTTTTAATATCTGTATTATTGGTTCAATCGCTCTTTCGTCCCCTATCTCTGCCAGAATTTCTGCCACCTCTATTTGAACCGAGCTGGATACTTGCTTCAGCGATTTTATGAGGGGTTCCACAGCCACCTCTCCCATATTTACGAGGGCTTCACGCGCCCTTAATCGAACATAACTGTGGTAGTCTTCTAGTGCTTGGACTAGGGGCTCTACCGCTCTTTCATCCTTTATTTCGCCCAGAGCTTTCGCCGCTTTCAATTTGACCAGCAAATCGTCACTACTTAATGCCTGTATCAAAGAATCTACTCCCCTTTCTCTGAAATCTTTGAGAGTTTTTTCTAACTTGAGTTGAACATCCGATTTGCTGAGATGATTTTTTTTCATTATTTGCCGTAAAGCGTATCTTGCGGCTTGTCGAACATCCTTCTCCTCGTCGTTTAAAGCTTCGGTGAGGAGTTCCACCGCTCGTTCATCACCAATCTCTCCCAGAGCCCACGCCGCGCAGGTTCGAGTAACATAATCAACCTCAATGAGTAGAACGTTGATGAGGGGTTCCACCGCCCGCTTATCTCCTATTTTTCCCAAAGCTGTTATTGCCTTCACTGAACTGCCTCCCCACCCTCCATCAAGTGATTGTATCAGGGGCACCACCGCTCTCCTATCACCGATCTTTCCAAGAGCTTCAGCAGCTGAACTCGAGACAATATTATCTCTGCTTTTTAGAGCTTGAATGAGGGGCTCCACGCTCCTCTCGTCAATAATCATTCCAAGCGCATGCGCTGCAAAACTTTGAGTAAAGTTATCTGCGTCATTTAAAGCCTTGATAAGTGGTTCTACTGCCCTCCTGTCCCCGATTCTTCCAAGGGCAAGTGCTGCACTTCGTCGAACCTCCGCATTTTCGTCAATACTAAGAACCTCAATAAGTGGCTCCACCGCCGCCTCACCGTAGTTAACAAGCTCCTCCGCTGCCTGCCCCCGGGCTTCTCTATTTCCACGCCTCAACTTATCAAAAAGCACCTCCATTACTGGCACCCCTAATTTACGTAGCATTGATAAAATTTATCACTTCATCATTTATTATTACACCTTTCCTTATATACGTACCACTTCAGGAATAATTGGTAAATTTAACTAGGATACGGTGGGTACAAAAACAATCATAACTCTATAACAGCAAAAATTTTCTTTTATTTTTTATCACCACATTCCATACACGTAGTGTGTTATGTAGTTCGCTATGTAATCGTATCCTCCGAGTCCGAAACTGGGCAGGTACTCCAGTATTGGACTGAAGTCCAGGGTTACGTCCCACATCCATGGTAGTCCTATTATGTTGTTCACCCAGGCGTTCTCCACCGCACTAATTCCGGTCATGGCTACCGTGTTTGCTATCGCGCTTCCGATTACTGATGTTACTCCTCCCATCAGTGATGCTCCTATCAATAGTTTCGCCGCGGGCCATATTTTCTCCTTGTAGAACTGGTCTGCCTGTGGCAACATGGATACCAGTCCGACTGCCTCTGTGCCCAGGCCTCCTATTATTGCGCCTAGGGGTCCGCCGTACTGGAATCCGGCTAGTGCTCCGAACACTCCGAGGAATGGTTTCATTAGGTCTGCCAGTGTGTCCTCTGATACGTATCCCATTCCCAGCGTCATCATTCCGCTCTGCATTCCTTGCAGTATTACGTTTACCCAGTCCATGTCTATACCGCACCTTACGCTCTTGAACGCTCCTTCTCCGAACTCCATATAGTCGGTGAGGTAAACAGCAGCAGCCATCAGAATGGACATCATAATATTAGTATCAGGGTTCATCATGTTCCAAGTTATGCAGCCTCCCCAATAGTAGTTAGAAAGGTTGGAAAAGTCATAATTGCCACTGGTGAAGTCGAAAATTGGACTTAGTGTACACGCCTCCAGAGCAGCAACCAGAGTGTAGCCTACTGCCTGTAGAACGGGTGCGACTATCGTCATGAATGGTGCGACGTGTGCTGCCCCCGTGATTCCTCCCAGTGACATTTGTCCCCCGGTGCTTATGAGGTTCATTGGAGAGAGCATGCTTTTGAAGGTCTTTAGGGTTGGTCCTTGGCAGATTTTTTCGAACAGGGTTAGGGTTTCCATTTCTACGTCTCCCTGTTCGGTGATGTGGTTTTCTTTCAGGTATTTGTAAAAGTCTGTGTGTGCCTGTTTGATGTCGTCTAGGGATAGTCCGGTTTTTTTCGCTATTTCGTTATCTTCCATTCCTGCTTGATACCTGCACCAGGCTACGAGTTGCATGGCGTACTCATCGTTTATGTATTTGGTTCCTGATAGTGTTTTGAGCTGGAGTTTTGCCATGAGGGAGGAGTCCACCACTTCTTTGATGGTTTCCAGTCTGGGTTTTATTTGTTTGAGCATCTCGGTCACGTACATCGTCTTGGCGAAGGGGTTTACCATGGTTTCTGGTCTTATTTGGTCTAGGCTACGTGCCATTTTTCCCAGTTTTATCATTGCGCGTAGCATTTCCCCCTGTACTTCGAAGTCCTTGGTGTTGGCTAGTTTGTCTGAAATATATTTTAGTGCTTGCTCGAAGCCTTGGCTTACCACCTTGAAGACATCGCCCTGCTTGATGCTTTTAATTAGTTTGTTGTAGTAGTTGCCGAACCAGTTCAGGGCGCTTTTCTCGGAGTCTTCTGCGTACGCTTCCACGAGGAAGTAGGTGTCTACGATTCCCAGGACTGGTATGAAGTATTTATCTGCCAGTTTTTCGCGTAGCTCCATGATTTTGTAGACGGGGTTGGTAACGAATGTTCTAACGGCGAGGCTGATGAACCCCATTTTTTCGTATCCCTGACGGTTGCCTGGGTCCAATTTGAGTTTGTCAAGAATCCACTCACAGAACTGGTAATAACCGGTCTGGGGACCGGGTTTACCTGTTTCTTCGAGATTCCACTTTGTTACCTTTTCAAAAATTTCAGATTTCATTTCAGGAGGAGGCACATTTGAAATTCTTCCGTGGAACACCTCCCTTAACTTATAGGGGGTGATATATGAATGAAGGTTTATGCCTTTAATCTCATCAAGGCGTCCCTCTTCCTTGAGTTCTTGGAATGTTTTATAAACAGTACCATACTTTTTGAAGAGGTTTCCCTTCTCATCAACAGGCGATCCAATCGAATCTAATGATTTTAAATCATCGAGGTTATTTGGGTCGAATTGGGCGCTTCCTACTTTATACTTCAGGGCTCCTTCGCTCGTATGTATCATTGGAAGCATAACATCTTTTTTATAGCCTAATCTTTGGAATCCTAGTATTGAGAGTAGGGCGATATATCTGTCTGTGGAGGTGGGTAAGTATCTCATACCTTTTTGAATGTCTTTGTGGGTTTTTGCGTCGGGATACTTCTCAACTAGTTTGTTGAAGCCGGGGTAGTCTTTTTCAATGAACCAGCCTTCTACTGCTATGTTTGAGCTAGGCGCTATGGGGTAGATTTCTCTTATTTGGTTTAATGCGTCTAGTATTCCCAGTTCTTGGCATATTGTTATGGCTAGTATTGGGTAGCTGTACAGCATGGCTTCCAGTTGGTCGCAGAGATTCTTTGGGGAAACCAAGAACTGTTTGCCTGTGTATTTTGGTCCTTGGGAGTCTGGGTTTACGTAGCTTGTTGTTCCTTCGAAGGTGTGGGAGAGTAGTCTTAGGAATTTGCCTAGTTCGGCGATGCTTGTGGGGGTGTATTCGTTCTTGAAATATTCGTTATTCATGGCGAAGGGTTTGGGGATTTGTGTGTATTTTCCGTCTTTGTATTCGTATAGTAGATAACTGGCTACATTTGACCAGAGTTCGTTCTCCTTGGAAACGATGGAAACGGGGCTTGAGGAGTAGATTCTGGAGTTGAATTCGTCGGGGTCAACACTCTGGTCGTACTTACTGTTCTCTTTAAACACGGGTACAACCACAATTGTTTTACCAGTGAGCGTGCTCTCAATGTAATCGATGAAGGCTATGGTTGGTTTTTTAACGTCAAATTCTTCGGGGTCAACGTCATATGGTTGTATTTGTGGTAGCTGGCCCTCAGCTATTCTGAAGAAGGGTGTGTTTGCTCTTGCGAAGCCGTTTAATGGGTGTGTTACTGCGGATAGTAGTGTGGGGTCAATATTTATGGAGGTGAAAATTTTTCCCAGTCCGGATTCGGTTATGGAGTCTCCTAGGAGGGATAGTAGGGTTATTCTATCAGTCCATTCCCTATCGGGGCTGGTTTTAACCTCAAGGTTCTTTTGCGCAATTTTTTCATACGCGTACTTGAAGGTGTCCCAGGCGGGGCTTACAATTGAAAGGATATTATTTGGAGAGTTGGGGCTTAAAAATGCTAACATAATCTCTATACACGTGACACGTTTCATGTCGCCAGCCTGTGCAACGATTGTTTTATAACAATTTTTCACCGTGTCGGGTGCTCCGAAAATCGACATCAAATTATCCAGAACATCTTCGTAAGAAGCTTCCCCGGGCACATCATGTACGTACTGACCCTTTTTGAGGGTTATCATGGGGAGGAACATGTTTTTGTATTTGCCGCCGATTATTCGTTCAGGTATGTTGCCCGGTAATTGTGATTGTACTACTGGGTTTAGATAGTCTAGGTTTTTGTGCACTATTTCTATGCAGCTTAGGCGTCCGTTTGAAGAGGTTTTTTTGTAGATTACTCCGTGTTCGAAGTTCTCAGTTATGAATCCTTGGTTTTGGTCTGTTATGTAGATTATGCATTTGGGTTTCCCAGTATCGTCGTAACCCATTTCGTGTAGGATGACTCCTGTTATTTTGCCGTCTGGCTGGATGAGTTTCTCAATGTTATCGTCAGCCCATTTGGCTTCGCCGGTTTTTTGGTTATCTTTAATGTACGCCCAGCCCATTCGAACCAGCCATTCATTGTTCAGTATCTTAACACCGTTAGGATTGGTTTCGGTTTCTGTGTTATCGGTTTGTTCAAGCAGCATTCTTCGAATATTCATTGATGTGGGGTCGTTTCGAATGGTTAGGGATTGGCTGAGGTATCCGCAAACCGCGTCGTTAATGCTGGCTAGAGAGAATTGGCAATCCACACCCATGTATATCTGGGCGGGTAGCTGTTCCTTATCATCCAAATAGGCTATTGCTGTGGAAGTGGCGTCATAAAATAGACTTACACTGTCGAAAATAAACTCCCTAAGGGCGTACTGAACATCTAGACCTGGCATGCGCATAATTGTGGTTCTCTCCCTTCCATACTTACCATTTAAATCGGCAAGCATAGCACGAGAATAGTCCGGGTACTGTTTGCTTTCACTTGTTCTGCTCCTAAAGGTTTGCAACATCCTGTATATTAATGCGGGAGTTTCGTGCATTCTTTTATAGCTAAGCTGTTTATGGAAACGTCATATTCCGTTAATTATGATTAATTATGATGAAAATGAGGTACGCATAGAAATATAATTGGGTTTGTAGGCTAGTTCAATAGTATTGATTGTAGGGATTAGATTCTCTCCGTCTCCGACTACGACGACTTTGAAGATGTTATTTTGTGTTTTACCTTGGTCATTTTTTCTTGGACTTTCTTTTTTTGGGCGATTTTTTCGATCATCGGTTTGATTTTTTGTTCCACCACTTCGTCGGCCGAGTTTTTTTGGTTGGTCAAATTGATTCACCCTTCAGTGATTAGGAGGTAGTTATCTCTTTTGATGGTTCAAAGAATACGGTTTCAGTGCAAATATTATAGCGATTGTAAAAATCCAATCAACCAGGCTATCCAATTCCACGTAGAAGCTGTAGTCCACCAATTATTCAGCGATTGTAAGAAGTCAATCCACCAAGGTCTTTGTGTCAGAATTGCTGCCGCTACAATTACTAGACTAACCAGAACCAAGGGAGCGAGTATCTTAGGCCTGTAAGGCTGAAGTCTTCCAACTTGTAATCCCAAAAAAACGAAGAATACTATGACAAGGTACACTAGCAGCAAATAGCCCATATGGATCAAACCTATGTTGTTTATTCTTTTCTAAATAAAACAATTATGGATATAGCTTTTTTGGTCGAAAATCTTGGAATTAATTAAACGCAACTCATCTATTGCAGTAACAATGCTAGTAAATAAGAAAAGTTATTTTTTATGTTTAATCCATTAGTTTTTTACGCTAATTCCGATTCAAATTAAAAAGTTCATTATACCGTTCTTTATATATGTTAGCATATTTTAGTTTAACATTCGTGTTTAGAGTTTTAGGAGTGTTTAAAAGTTGACAGAGATTCGAAGGGATTATCTTGTTAACAGATGGGTTATAATTGCGCCTGAGCGGAGGAGACGCCCTTCTGACTTTAAGTTTGATAGGGGTCAAAGGGATGATGCGGAGGAGTGCCCTTTTTGTCCGGGTAATGAACATATGACTACGCCAGCTATCCTGTTATACATTCCCAAAAACGGGGAGATTATAACGGATAGGGATGGAGATGATATTAGGCGTAAGGGATGGATCCTGCGGGTGATTAAGAACATGTATCCTGCCCTTAGTCCCTCGGATAAGTCTGAAGAGTTTAGTGAAGGATTAAAGTTTTGGAGAAACGGAGCTGGTGAACATGAGGTTATTATTGAATCTCCAGAGCATAATGGGCATATTCAAGTTTTGGATGAAAAGCAGCTTCATCTTATTTTTAGGGCCTATCGGGACCGCTTTAACGCTTTAAAGGGATTACACTTCGTTAAGTACATTTCACTCTTCCGTAACTATGGAAAGGCGGCGGGCGCTAGTCTTACACACCCTCATTCGCAAGTAATAGCGGTTCCCATGATTCCGGAACGCATGGCTGAGGAGGTTAAAGTTTGCGAAGATAGTTGGAATGGTGACACATGTATTTATGATCAGGTTATTGAATCAGAAGTCTCTTCTGAGAGGTTTATTTCGGAAAATAAAAACGCTGTTGCTTTTTGCCCATTCGCTTCTTGCACATCCTTTGAGGTTTGGGTTCTGCCCAAAAGACATCTTCATAACATCACTCAGCTCACGGAAATGGAACTGAAAGATTTTGCCAATCTTACGCGGAAAATTCTAAGTGCATACCACAGGATACTCGATGACCCGCCATATAACTACGCTTTTCAGCAGACCATTAGCAACAAAGAATATCATTTTCATCTTCGCATCTACCCTAGACTAATTACTCATGCCGGATTTGAAATAAGTACGGGAATTATTATTAATGCTATAAGCCCGGAAGACGCGGCAGGTTTTCTTAGAGAAGATTTATGAACCAAAATCAAGGCAACTAATTTAGGACATAAGGTAATTAGCTTTGAATACTTTTCAGTATCTAAAATTACCTTTTAAGAAATTTATTATTCTATTTATCAAAAAATGGGAGGAGGTTGTTGTTTAGGATGACACAAGTGTTGTGGTTTGTTCAACGCCTTCTAGTTTTCTGATGCTTGTTACCAATACATCCAACTGTGATAGTTCGTCTAGAGAGGCGCGAACCACCACGTCCCAGCTTCCATAAACAACTTTAGCCTCGGTGACATTATCATAATTGGCAACGGCTTCTGCGATTTCGTGCTCCTTTCCTACTGAGGTCAATAACATAATATAAGCTATAATGGCCATTTTTTCATCGTCCCAAGAGTCCATATTTATTTTTGGTTATACTATACGTTTACACGGTAATTTCAAGTTTGCGGAAGTTATACATTCTTAACTCTATACTTTTAAGGGAGATGCTACAGATTTTTTACAATAACTTTCTGGTGTTGTGTTTTAAATGGCTTTGTTCTCGGGAATATTTGACCTGGATAAGGAAAATTTCCTGTTGAGTGGAGAGATTCATTATTTTCGTGTTCCTAAAAGGGAGTGGCGTGAAAGGCTTGCAAAGTTGAAGAATGCGGGTTTGAATGCGGTCTCCACATATATACCATGGAATTGGCATGAGTTAAGTCCAGGTGTGTTCGATTTTCAAGGAAGCCCCGTTGATGAACGTGATCTTGAAACATTTTTGGAATACGCCCGGGAGGAAGGACTGGGTGTTATAGCAAAACCGGGTCCTTACATTTGTGCGGAGTGGGAAAATGGAGGTATACCAAGTTGGTTTATTGGAAATCATCCTGAAGTTTTGGCGCGTAACTCTAGAGGGAAACCGACATTCTGGTTTTCTAAAAAGTTTCCTGTATTAACATATCTTCATCCCATCTATTTGAATCAGACAAGAAACTGGTTTGAAAACGTGGCTTCCATACTCTCAAGGCACCAGTACAAGAAGGGAGGGAGTGTCATTCTGGTTCAGATCGATAATGAATCCTCTTATGGTTTCCATTTCTGGCCTTTCGACACGGATTACAACGATATTGTGATTGGTACCGGGAATGATGAAGGGCTGTATCAGAAGTGGCTTAGGGAGAAGTATCAATCAATTAAAGATTTGAATAGAAGGTATCACTTGAGTTTTGATTCTTTTTCATCGGTTGAACCTCCGAGAAGGATGGTTAAAGATAATCGATTTTTGCCTTGGATTTTTGATTGGATGGAATTTAAGGAGGAGATGATTGCTAATTTTCTCAGCGGGCTTGCTAATGTTATCAGAAGGGGGGGAGTTGATGTTCCCCTGTACACGAATGAGCCTTACAATATTCTCTCACCCGCAAGTATATCTAGGAAAAGTAAAGTGGTTTTTGACACAGTAGATTTGTATCCTCAGCTTATACAGGATCTAGAATCCTTAACCGAGGTTGTTAATAATATTGAACGTTTGAAAGCTGAACAGCCAAATTCTGCACCTTTGACCCTAGAATTACAGGCGGGTTGGTTCGTTTCTGGGGTTCCAGATAATATGGTGCACCTTTTAGAGCGCTTAGCGTACATTCATGGTTTAAAGGGTTTTAACTTCTACATGTTTTCGGGAGGAGTTAATCCGAGGGGATATGGAACCACTAATAGAATTTATTATCACGACGCCCCTTTAGATGAGAGGGGTGGCGAAACCAACAAATACTCTGTTGTTAAGAGATTCATTGATTTTGTGAATTCTTCAGAAACAAGAACCAGAAAACTAGCCGAGTTCGGTTTAGGTTACTATCATCCCTACGTATATGCGCGACTCGTAAATTCAAGAAGTAATCTTTCAACGGGTTACAGAACCTTATACAGGTTTATGGAGAAATTTATGAAAACAGTTTTGGAAGCGGGGTTTAACTTTGAGTTAGTAGACCTTAGACAGGTTTCTTTAGAGAAACTTATCCAGATTCCTCTTCTCTATGTTTTTAGCTTTGATTTTATGGAGAGCACCGTAGTTGAGAAACTAGTGGAATACGTGGAGAGGGGTGGATTTCTTGTTGTCCTTCCGTATCTTCCAGAGTTGGATGAGAACTTTGAGAGTTTAGAATCAATGAAAGAGGTTCTTAGAGTTGGGGAACAAAAAATTTACAGGGAGGGTTGGATTGATATTGGTGAGTCAAGGTTTAAATCACCAATAGTTGTGACCTTTGAAGTTGAGGATGTTGAACCTTTATTTCTTTTTAGGGGTGAGGTTTGTGGTTTTCGAGTTAATTATGGAAAAGGCTTCGTGGTGCAATTAGGATTTCTTCCGAACGCTGAGCGGTTACTTTTTATTCTCGAAAAAATAGGGATAACCAAAAAATATTGCTTTTCCTCGGATAAGGTTTTCTTATGCGAGCGAGTGGGCGATAACACTGGTTATTTGTTAGTCTCCAATTTGGCATGGAAAGAGCAGAATTGTGACATAACATTTAGTTCTCCTTCCGACTTAAATCAAAAAATTCTGGTTAAGGACCTAGTCGTCCCGAGAAGAAGCGCCATGATATGGACTGTGGGGCTAAAAATAGGGAACTCCAAAATTAATTACATCACTTCTGAAATCTCCAAATTGGAGAAACACAAATCTATGATAACACTAGAATGTTGGGGTTATAAGAACAGTCAAGGGCGTATTTCTCTAACACTCCCAAAAAAACCAAAAAATGTTTCAGTCGCTTCGGTTTGGAACGAAGAGAACAAAACATTACTCATCGATTATATTCACGGGAAAGAAAATGAGATACGAATAAACGCTGAAAATAAAATGATAATCAAAATAGAAGGAATGGAGCCCCTAAGTGAAGCCTCCAAATTTAACCAGCAGACTTACCAACTGAAGAGAAAAATAATAAAAAAACTCTTCGCATAATGAACCTTATTAAGTTTAAAGTATCAGAGAAAACTAATGCTTATAAATCGGGATACTATTTCCGCTTTCTCTTTGCCTCCGCCTTTGCCTTTGTGGGTTCTGCGGCTTTTTTCTTTTTCGCCTTTACAGGTTTTTCTTCCTCTTTAGACACTTCGGCTTTAGCGGCTTTTACTGGCTTCGCAGTTTCCTTAGGTAGCTTTGTCAGTTTTTTCGCTTCTTGTATCCAGACCTTGAGCATGTCTTGGGGAATATGGGTTATTTCTGCTATATCCTCTACTTCCTCCTCTTCAGTCAAAGCGAGATCTTCCACCGTGAGAATGCCTATTTCTGCTAGTTTCTTGGCGTCTTCCCTCGTTAAGCTTTTAATTTTTGTCAAGTCAACTGCTTCTTCTTTCACAATTTTTTCTGCTACTTCTTTAGTCGGTTTTTCTACCTTCTCTGGTTTGGGTTCGGGTTTAGGTTCGGGTTTGAGTTCTGGTTTAGGTGCTGGTCTGGGTTTGGGTTTTATTTTTCCTGTTAGTATTCCTGCGTCCTCGATCCAAAGTGTTGCTCTGATTTCGCTCACCCCTATTTTTTTGGCTAAATCTTTTGCCTTCGCGGAGGATAACGCGCCAAGTGAACCAATTTTTAGCTCAAAGAGTTTTTTGGCAAGTTTTTTGTTTAATCCTTCTATTTTTGTTAACTCAGAAATGGCTGCTTTTTCGGCTTCTGTGGGTAACTTCTGAGCTTCTTCCTCTTTCTTCTTTTTCCCTTTTTCTTTTCGCTCTTTTATGTAGGTATTAATAGCGGTTACATTTTCCTTGTGGGTTGTTTTTCTTCTTCTGTCTATTCGGAGTGAAAGTCTTTTAGCTTCATGTACGTTTAATCCAGCTTCTTGTAGCTCGCCTAGACTGAACCCTTTACCGGCTTTGAGTTTTCTACTATCCTGGCTTTGCATAACACTTGGTTCAATTTCTGACATTATTATTGTCCTCCAAGTATGCTTTTGCATTAACAGTGAAGCAATATTAAGCTTTGCCCTTACGGAATATTTTACGCATAACTGATTATTTTGATCTAGGAAATTTTCCTTAGTGTAAGGATGAAAAATGCTTCTTAAATGTATTTACTATCTATGTGATGGTATTTTTTCTAATTGCCCCGTTGTATAACCAATTAATTCTTCCAGAGTGACTATTTTTACATTACAATCCATTAGGATTGATGTGGAGTATAAGTTGTGGAAGCAGGTGGGGCATGCTGTTACCAAGTATTCGGCCCCCGCTTGGGACGCTTCATCTATTATGCGTTCGGACATTTTGCTTCTTATTTGAGCATAGGGGACCCTTATTGTTCCCCCACAACACTTTGAAGATTTTTTGGAGTTGGAAAGTTCAACTAGTTTAGTTCCGGGAATGTTTTCAATTAGTTTTCTTGGTTCTTCGAATAATCCTGAGTAGCGCCCAAGGTGGCAAGAGTCGTGGAAAGCTATTTTGGCGTTTAAAGGATTGTTAAACTTGATTTTTCCCTCGTCTAGTAATTCTGTGTAAAGGTTGACTGTGTGTTTTATCTCCATCTCTTTTTGTGGATAGTCGTGTTTGAATGTCGAGTAGCACATGGGACATATTGTAGTTATTTGATTGATCCCTCTCTCTTTAAGTGAGTCTATTTGCTCTCGACTATAGGAATCAAAATCGTCCTTATAACCGATCATTTTGAGGAAACCGCCGCAGCATTTTTCCCCTTCCTTTAGGACAGTATAATCATTTACAGCGTTTTTGAGAATTCCCAAAGTCACCTTTGCTATTTGTGAATAGGAGTACAATGTAACACATCCTAAGTATATCAGGTTAGGTGCGGTTTCGGAAAAGCTTTTTATCACCGGGCCTAAAAGTGAGTCTAATGGTTCAATTTTTTTACCCAGAACATTCCCCACTTGGAGAATGTTCCTCCGCAGTTCTTTCTGCTCCTCGGGGGGAGCTAAACCAGTCTTTACCAGCTCTTCTCTGGCAACCTCTATTATATTTGACACATTCACACCGGGAGGGCACTGATAGTTGCAGTCTCTGCATAAAGAGCAGGAGTATATACGGTCTACAAAGGAATCTGTGACTGTTACATTATGGTCTAATAAGGCGCGGAGCAAAATAATTCGTCCCCTAGCATTCCAGGACTCTACCCCCACACTTTCAAAAATGGGACATGTAGCCCTGCAGATGCCGCAGCGATAGCAGCGAATAATTTCATCGTAGATTTCCCTAAGCCTTGGATACTCGGTCAAACCATTAATACCTCTAGAATGCTAAGTTTGCCATAGTAAGATTAACTACAAGTCTAAAGAGTTTATGAATTTATTTCTTTTCTAATAGTTCCATCCGCTATAAATCAAAAGCATCCGATAAAATTTAAATGCTATTCAATGAGTAGTACTTCCGCGAATGTGAACTGGTTTCTCGCCTCAGAGCCAGAGCCAGTATGACTTCTGGGCGATAACATTCATTATGATTGTGGACTACTCTACTGGTCTTTAGCTGGTGTATAATGTGGATAAAACCATATCGGAAAAAATTCTTAGTAAAGCATCAAATTCTGACGCCTACGCAGGGGAAATAGTGGTGGCGAGTGTAGACTTCGCTATGGCTCAAGATGGTACCGCTCCACTCACTATCAGAGCATTACAGGAAATGGGCCTTGATAAGGTTTGGAACAAGGAAAGAATAGCTCTTGTTTTTGACCACAATGCCCCAAGTCCAAACGAAGGCGTATCAAAGCTCCACACATTAATGAGAGAGTGGGGTAAAAAACAGGGTGTAATTCTTTACGATGTTGGCAGCGGCGTCTGTCACGTACTGCTTCCGGAACAGGGACATGTTGCCCCTGGGGGGTTGGTTGTGGGTGCTGATTCTCATACTTGCACGTATGGTGCTTTAGGCGCCTTCGCCACCGGATTAGGATCCACTGATATGGCTGTTGTTTTTGCCAGTGGAAAATTATGGTTTAGGGTTCCAGAAACCTTATTGGTTTCGGTGAATGGAAAGCTTCCCAAAGGGGTTTATTCGAAGGATATTGTTTTAACGGTGATTGGGAAAGTGACTGCTTCGGGAGCGAACTACATGGCGGTGGAGTATGCAGGAGACACTGTTGAAGAACTGAGCGTAGAGTCGAGAATGACTCTCTGTAACATGGCGGTAGAAATGGGAGGTAAAACAGGTATCGTGGCGCCAGACAGGAAGACCATAGAGTACGTTGAAAAACGACTGACCAAGAGCCAATACCAAATATTCTCAAGCGACCCCGACGCTGATTACCTTTCCCGACTAGAAATCGATGCTAATGACCTAGTCCCTGTGGTAGCGTGCCCGCATGAAGTTGATAACGTTAAGCCTGTGACTGAAGTGGAAGGAACCAGCGTAGATCAGGTGTACATAGGGACGTGTACCAATGGTAGGATTGAGGATCTTAGAATAGCTGCTAAGGTTTTGAAAAACAAAAAAACGAAACCGATTACAATCATAGTACCGGCGTCCAGAGAAATTTATCTTCAAGCTTTGGAAGAAGGACTAATCGAAATTTTTGTGAAGGCGGGAGCAGTGGTCTGCAATCCAGGATGCGGACCCTGTGTAGGAACACATCAGGGAATTCCCTCTCCGGGCTACACGGTGGTCTCAACAGCCAACCGTAACTTCAAGGGAAGAATGGGAAGCGACGAAGCAGAAATCTACCTAGCCTCCCCGCACACAGCCGCTGCCACAGCAATCAAGGGAGAGATAACGGATCCGAGGTAGTAAAGATGATTAGAGGAAAGGTTTGGAAGTTCCCGAACGACGTTAACACAGATTACATTATTCCCGGCAAGTACAAGTTTAAAACACTAGACATGAAGGAACTCGCACAACACGCCATGGAGGGTATAGATCCCGACTTCGCTAAAAAGGTGGAGAAAGGAGACAGCATAGTAGCTGGTAAAAACTTCGGCATGGGCTCAAGCCGGGAGCAGGCACCCCTTGTTTTAAAATACGCAGGAGTTTCACTTGTTATAGCCGAAGACTTCGCTCGAATATTCTATAGAAATGCTTTCAACGTAGGATTGCCAGTACTCATCTGCAGAGGAATAAACGAAAAAGTTGATCAGGGAGACCTCTTAGAAGTTGATTTAAGAAAGGGGAAAATAGTAAACGTAACCAAAAAAATAGAGATTTCCGCCTCACCTATCCCAGACTTCCTATTGGAGATGGTTGAATCGGGCGGATTGACAGAGTATTATAAAAAATACGGCCGGTTCCCCTGGGAAAAATAGCTATCATAAATTAAAATAATGAATTATGTTTGTTTAGAACTACTCGAGTCTTTTTATTATTTCATCGGTCATTTTATCGTTTGTAGCGGTTCCACCCAAATCGTAGGTCACTACCTTTTTGTTCGTCGCTCCCTCTAAAAGCACGCTGTCCACAGCCTTCTCTACTTTTTCAGCAAGTGCATCTTCACCGAGATATCTTAGCATCATCACCGAGGATAGAATCATTGCAGTGGGATTAACCTTCTTTTGACCAGTATACTTGGGAGCTGAACCGTGCACCGCTTCAAACATCGCAAAATTATCACCCATATTCGCTCCAGGCGCTATTCCAAGTCCACCTATCAAACCAGCCGCAGCATCACTCAGAATGTCACCAAAAAGATTGGACGTCACTATAGTATCGAAGTAAATTGGGTTCGTTATCATGTACATGTTAGCCCGGTCCACGTATATGTCCTCGTGCTCCAAGTCTGGATAGTCCTCAGCAACTTTGTTAAAAATGTTGGTGAAAAATCCGTCTGTTAGCTGCAATATGTTTGCCTTGGTAATAAGGGTAACCTTTTTACGCTTCTGTCTTCTCGCCAATTCGAAACCGAAACGAGAGATTCGTTCACAGCCCTTCCTAGTAAATACTCGTAGCGAAACAAACTCGTCATCACTCATTTTGTATTCTATTCCCTTATAGAGACCCTCAGTATTCTCCCGCACTATAACAAAATCAAGGTTAGTAAACTTTGTAGGCACAGATACTCCCGGTCTGCTCTTACAAGGTCTAACATTAGCATAGAGGTCAAGTCTCTGACGAAGAGTAACAGCAACACTCTTCATCTGACTCTCACCCCCACCCATAGGTGTCGTCGTGGGTCCTTTAAGAACACAGTTGCTTTCCCCAATAATTTCCCAAGCGGAATCAGTGACCTGCTTACCAAATTTCTGAAAAGCCCAGTAACCCGCCTCTATTGGAACCAACTCAGCATCCAGTTCTGCTGCTTCCAACACTTTCCTGGCGCAGCCTATTACCTCTGGTCCTGTACCATCGCCCTCAATTAGGGCTATCCTGTATTTCGCCATAAGTCTGCCTCCGAATCTAGTTCTCATATTCTTTGTATAAAACTTCTTATGTTAAGGAATAAATAGGCAGAACTAAAATTCTGAGATATATAAACATGTTCCAAGAATAATTTTTAGTGTTCTTATATTGATTCTTAGCTCCAGTTATATGAATGAGTCAATGAGAATTAAGTGTAAAATATAAAATGTGGAAATAGCTCTTTAATTTATGTTTAGAGCATGGAAAGACCACTAAATTGAATGTATCCTTCTAGTTAATTTTTAGAGAATGAATCTTCACGAAAGATTTAATATTTATCGCCACGATGTCAGAAGAATGTAATCCGGTTAAAATTTTAAGAGGCAGTGAAAAGTGAACAAACCAAATACTCGTAAAACAGTAATAGATCCCTGGGGTTCCACGTATGTAGCAGACTACGCAAAACTCTTTGAGGAATTTGGAATTGAGCCCTTTGACGAGGAAATAATGAAACGTATCCCAAACCCGAGCAAGTATATGCGTAGAGGCATCGTGTTTGGTCACAGGGGATTCCAAACAATCCTGGAAGCAATCGAAAAAAAAGAACCATTCGCAGTAATGTCCGGGATAAAGCCGAGTGGTCCTTTCCACTTGGGGTCCCTTCTCACAGCTTCGGAAATTGTATATTTTCAGAAGGAGTTTGGGGCTAAGGCGTTCTACTGTATTGCGGATATAGAGTCATACGCTGACAATCGAATTCCTTATGAGGAAGCCACAGGTACGGCGGTGGACAATCTGGCGGATATTTTGGCTTTGGGATTGGATCCTAAAAATGCCTATATATGGCGTCAATCCCAAGAAAAGAGAGTGATGGATTACGCTTTCATCTTTGGAGCCAATGTCACGACTGCAACTATGAACGCGGTGTACGGCGAGCAGACTAATTTTGGACTCTATAATTCAGCCCTTATACAGTGTGGAGATATCGATCTCCCGCAGCATCCTGACTTTGGGGGTCCTAAGCCGGTTGTTGTGCCTGTGGGGCTTGATCAGGATCCTCATATTCGTTTAGTTAGGGATTTGGCTAGGAGGTTGCAGTCTACTTATGGTTTTGTTCTTCCTAGTGCTACTTTTCACCGTCTTATGAGGGGTTTGGATGGTTCTGAGAAAATGAGTAAGCGGAATCCCATGAGCTACTTCGATCTCGACGAGGATTTAGACAGTATAAAATCGAAGGTTATGGACGCGCTTACGGGTGGGAGAGCGACAATCGCCGAGCAGAAAAAGCTGGGTGGGGAGCCTGAGAAGTGTATGATTCAGGAGTTGTGCATATTCCATTTTGTGGAGGAGGATGAAAAAATAATTGAGGCGCATCAGAACTGTAAAAACGGTACTTTGTTATGTGGCGAGCATAAACAAGAAGTTGTCGACATAATTTTCTCATGGATAAAGAAGCATAGAAGGAAGAAGGAGAAAGAGATAGATACTGCAAGGAAAATATTGAACGTTGGATAAGAAGTAGAATTGTGCAAGAATTTTGTTTATAGAGTAGTGGTATAAGAAGTTAGAATAGTTTAAGACACTTGAGAAACTTTTATTATAGATTTCCCAAGTACGCCACTTTTTTTAAGGTGTCATATTCCTTTTTCCAAAACGCTCTCCAGTATTTTTATACTGAAATTGGTGTCGCAGCATCCATTCTTCACTAACGGGACGCCTTGAGATGGTACGTCTATTGCTTTTAAGTAATCACGGCCTAGTTTTATTTCGTCGCAGCAGGCTACTCCAACAACGCCGTCGTGTCTTTTATTTTCCATTATCTTTCCTATACATGAACCTCCTGGCAGGACGTAGACGGTGTAGCCTTTCTTCTCCCCGAGGGTTGTTGCCTGGTTGACTTTGCAATCGGGGGAGCAGTGCATGCACCTGTATGAGGCTGTTTCTGTGTCGAATGTGGCGTTGCATCTGCTGTCCATGTACTTTCTGGAGCAGTGTGGGAGGAGTAAAGCTCTCTTTTTTGTCCTTAAAAATTCATTTCTATGTGAGAGATTTTCGGCATAGTTGTCCATGATATCCTTCACAATCTTAACAGAGGCAGAGTTGGGCACTCCGGTAAGCTCGGGCACATTTAATTTTTCAGCTAGATATTTTGCCTTTCTTCCTATTCCCTTATGTGAGTCCCCCTCGAAGGACTTTGCTATTTCGTAGAATAACGGTTCAGATATCTTTGTGATGTCGAAATTGAATCTGTATGGCATATGATGCCTTAAAATAGTGGCATTAATAAATGTTGTTGATAAACAATATTCGCATCCGCTGGAGAGTTTACGTGATTCTATTATTATTTTGGTTGTAAACTTTTTAAAGTGTGGTGGTTTACAGGCTTAGGATAATTAGGGTGACGGTTATGGTTAACGCTATCGTCCATAGGGTGAGTATTATTATGTGGGCTTCCGTGTTTTTTCTGGTCTTTTCTTGGATTTCTAGGGTCTTTTTTTCGTAGTTTTTTTTGGTTATTCTTTGAAGGTCTTTTCTGAGGCTTTTTATTGATTTGAGTGTTGTTATCAGGATTTCGTTCTTGTCCTCCGCGATTTTTGTTTCCAGTGATTCGTAATTTTTACCGATGAGGGTGTAGCATTTGTAGTCTAAATCTTCAATTTTTCCGGTTTGTAAGAATTTAACAGGATCGATGACGAGAGCTACGGCTCGGGGGAACATTTTTTGATATTTTTCTTGGGTAGCCGTATCTGTTCTGGACATGAATCCAGCTCCCATTCCGGGATGGCTGTGCCACCATCCAATTATACTTTCGTTCTCTCCCCTACTGCTCAATTCATCTGCTATTTCCGCCATCTCAGTATTATCCACAACGACATGCCCAGCGGTGCCCGTGTGCTTGGTCATTGTGCTATCGGTTACTAGGAGTTCTTCTCCAACAATTTTCCCTATCAGGAAACCGGCAGATTCTCTTCTTAGTTCAATTCCTGCAAAATCTATAATTTTTGATAATGTGGAGGGATAAATTACCACCCTCATTAGTCTTCCTCATGGTTTCGTTTGATTTAAACGTGTTCTGCTAAATAAAAAAAAGTTTCTATGTAGGAAAGGTTTAGCTTGAAAAAATCTTACTCACAATGGGTTAGGATTCTACCTTTTTTACTGAAAATCAGTATATGAAAGCTTCCTTGTGTTTGTATATGGTATCGAGCACTGTTTGGTATTCTTTTAAGAATTGTTCGAAGGCATCACTTTTTGATGAGATTTTTGGGTATTGTTCTATGATGGTCCAGTCGGGTTCGATGTTTTTTCTGGTAAATTTCTCTAATTTTTTAGTATCGGCTTTAAGAACCTTGGTAAGTTCGGATTCGTGAAATTTACGTTCCTTTAATCCTTTTGCTAGGGGACCGTATACTGCTCTATGCTTTCCTCCAAGGACAAACCTCGCCCTATCTACACCTGAAACAAGGCGTACTTTTGATTTGATAAGACTTACTTCGCGTCCCATAGTGATAGGTAGGGCGGCTCGGTGTTTAATTTTGGTTAACTCTTCAGGAATTAGTACTTTACCTTTTTGAACAGATATATTTTCTATTATTCTTTCTATTTCTTTACTGTTTGAAGTTTCAAGAGGGTCAAATACTTCGGGGCTAATTATGTTAACTAGGGGAGTTGGATCATCTAATCGCATTTCTGTGGGATCAAAGATTATTATTCCTATTCGCTCTTCCACACGCACGGGTTTACCTAAAGCCTCAGCATTACCCAAAACTATTCCAGGTCCTATTAGACAGGATCTTACTGTGGAGCCCCTTAGCAGAGACCAGAGCTGTCTTGAGGTAATTAGTGCATTACCCTGAAAATTTGCTTTTCCAAATTCAAAGTTTAGATCGGGAATCTGCAAATCCATGAGCCAAAATAATACGTGTTCTTCCAACTATTGTTCCTTCTCTTCTAGTTCCTTCTCCTCTATTTCCTTCTCCTCTATTTGTATGGGCAAAACTATTTTATCCCACAGGTAATCGGTAATTATCTTCTCTACCCATTCGGAGAGATCTCCTTCATGGTTTTCTAGTTCTTTCTTTATGTATTTTAGAGCCTCCTCAGTTGTTATCGGAGTTAGATTAAAATCTTGAGATACTTTGTAAAGTATCCGAGCGCCACTTTCTTCTATTCCCTGGCCCTTATTTAGTAACGCTTTATGCACTTTTCTTACTCGTTCTCGTAAAAAGTTGTCTCTGACCGCTATCACTCTTCTTTTTGCAAAAACAATATCCCTTTCTAGAAAATCACAGGGCTCTTTAAGATCAGGACCCACCATGCCGTCTCGCATTATGGGAGGAGTCACAATCAAATAGTCTGAAACTCCAACCGTTGGCTCTGCTGCAATGGGTTTCGGAGTAACTTCTAAAATTATTTCAGCTACGGCATATGCAGACATTGCTTGAAAAGACTTTTCCAAATCATCTATGAGCACATAAATTTTTTCTAAGGGGCTCGCAGCATCCTCAGATATCATTTCTTTTATTAGTGAAGGTTTTCTAAGTTTAGTATCAGAATCAAAAATGCTTTTATCGGGAGAAAGCTCAAAAGCTTCTGAAAATTTTCTGAGTATTCTTATTAATCTTCTTTTTGCTTGCTGTAAAGCAAGAATCGCCTCCGAGTGGGTGGATTTAAGAATTGCTGCGCAGAAATTAATGGCTACGTCATTGTTATTGGAGGCTTCGTGTGTTTTTTTCCATTTAATTATTACAGGTAGCAAGTGAGTCTCGGCAAGCTTTTTTCTCTCTTGTAAAACATGCATTACCTTCTCAGCGGGGATACTGCCCTCTCCCTCTATAACTTTTTCTAAATTGTAAAGCTCTCTGGTGTTTTGTATTTTCCTAAACAGGTCGCTGTAGAGGTATTCTATCCATCGGCCTTCTTGTGCAGCAAAGTCCAGCTCATAGGATAGTACTGGTACCACGGGGCTCCCTATCTGTTTTCTTCTATCATATTCCCATAAAATTAGCTCCAATGCTTTTTCGGCGCGTATAACACCATCGAGTTCCAGTTGGTAAGCAACTTTGCATAAACTGACTGGACAATTGAAAATCTTTGCCAACTCTGCTGGCTTGTCTTCGGGTACCTTACTAGCCCTCTCACCTAGATCCCCGTAGGTGAGTTGGAATTCCTCTATGACCTCCCTGCTGGCATTTTTTGATTTGCGGAACCAGTGCAAATTATTTCACCACTTGATTAGGAAAAGCGGAGAGCGCTCTTAGTTTTTGTAATGGAAGGCTTTCCCAAAGATATGTGAGTCTTGCTTTAGTAAATAAAGAGAAATTTAAATATTAAAGGATTTCGTGTTAGTGCTACAAAACTATAATATAAAGGACTAAACACCCTCGAAAGTTAAGTAGGAATGGGGAAAATTAAAAAATATATTAAGTATCATTTGCTTTTTCCAAAACCTAAATAAAACTATTCTATCCTTGAAGTTTATTTCAAGACGCGAAGCTTGGGACAAAATTAGTTTAACTCTTTATATAGGGCTTGTCCCTCAACCGAGGGGTTAGAACGATACCCTTTCACTCTGCATCTCGGCGTTGCACTCTTATAAAGCCTGCTGCTACTTTTGTGTCCTCCGCACGCCGTGATGAGTGATTACACTCCCGAAGCTTACTGGAAACGAAGCAACCAGAGCCTACAAGGAAAGCAGCAACCCTTATCAGAAATCTATCCTTGTGGGTTTAAACGAAGGTTTTATCCCATCAGGCTTAAAAGGCTAATGACCAAAAAAGAGTTAGTGAGCAAAACCGAAAAGAAAAACCTGGTGCATGGGCGGTGTCGGGGACGACGGTAACCAGAACGGAACGGATCCACCTCAAGCCAAGCGGCAACCTAAGCCAGCTATGCCACCGCTCCAAGAACCTGTGTAACGAAGCAAACTACACTGTCAGACAAACACTACTCAAGACCGGAAAATGGATACGGTATAACGAACTCGCAGGGATGCTTAAGGGTTCCGAGAACTATAAAGCCCTCCCTGCACAAACCGCGCAGCAGACCCTAAGAGTCTTAGAAAGGAGCTGGAAATCCTTTTTCAGAGCCATAAAGGATTGGAAAAAACACCCAAAAAAATACTTCAACCGACCCAAAATGCCCAGATACAAGGAGAAGAGCGGCGAGCACTTGCTGGTTTTCACTAATCAGCAGTGCAGAATAAAAAATGGAGAAATCCGGTTTCCTGAAAAAGTGGGTCTTAAGGTTGAAACGAGGCTGGATGAGAAAACAGACCTGAGGGAAATCAGGATAATTCCCAAGGGTGTGGGTTACTTCCTTGAAGTGGTTTACCAGAAAACTGTAGAAACGCTAAGATTGGATGAGAGCAGAATTGCGGGTATTGATTTGGGATTGAGAAACATCGCAACCATCGCAAACAACATCGGGGAGAAGCCGATTGCTGTTAAGGGCGGTGTATTAAAGTCCATAAATCAGTACTATAATAAGGAGCGAGCGAGACTGCAAAGCATTTATGATAAGCAAAAGATTAAGACCCGCTCTAGGCTACAAAAACTGACAGAGAAAAGAAACAGAAAGATCCACGATGTGTTTCACAAGTTGAGTCATGAAATAGTAGAATGGTGTATTAAACGTGACGTTGGTACAGTAGTGCTTGGTCATAACAATAACTGGAAGCAGAACTCAAATCTGGGGAAGAAAAACAATCAGAACTTCGTGCAGATACCATTCAACAATTTGATACGTCAGATCAAGTACAAGGCTGAGGAAGCGGGAATAGCGGTGATAGAGCAGGAGGAGAATCACACTTCAAAATGCAGCTTCTTAGACGGCGAACCAGTGGAGCACCTTGACGAGTACGCTGGCAGTAAGGTGAGTAGAGGGTTGTTCCGGAGTTCTAAGGGGATAATAATTAATGCGGACGTGAACGCAGCCTACAACATTATAAGTAAAGCATTCCCGGATGCTTTTGCGGACGGGATAGAGGGTGTTGGGCTTCACCCGGTTAGAATGGGTTTTGATTCTAACAAAGGATTTTTAAGAAGGGGTAACTAAGTTTGTCCCAAAGCCTTTAAGTCTTCTATAATAGTTTTTTCAGAGTTTTCTTAAATCAAGTGTGGTCATTGAGGATTTGGCCTTGTCTGAGTTTCTATTTCCAGAGGAAAAAGGGATTTTAAGAATAGAAAGTGGTAAGTTTTTAAATCTCATCACTAAGTTTGGTGAGGAGTCATTAAGAGAGTTATTCCAGAAAGTTTTTGGAATTATGATTACAGACGAAAAATGTAGACTCTTCTTTCTTATGAACCCGAAGCAAATATCAGTTGCTGAACCTAGGTTGCTTATAAAAAGGGGTGAGGTAAATCCAGAAGACTTCTCCATATACCCGATAGAGTCGGGGTTACTGGTAAGTTTAGAATCAGGATTCACCGAGGAGGAGTTAATGAATGAAATGAAAAAATTTTCCCCCTCAGGGAGTCGTATTCTGAACAATTATCTCGCAGTAATTAAAAGTATTCAACAGGGGCTATCTAAACTTTATGGGCGAGACTTGACAATTTACCAAGCGTCTAGGGAAGTATCAGAAGTCGCGGAAAAAATTGGACAACAGGTCTTCAAACCAGTAGAATATGGTGTATTTTGTATAGAATGTGGAAGCTATGCTATAAGTCCAAATAAACCAGAACCACTAAATCCCTGTTTTGGAAAAGATCATCGTATTGTTAAAACTGCGGTGTATAAGCTGAATGAGGTTTTCCTAATCGCCTGGGAGGAAGGAATGATGTTAGAGGGCTATGCTTCTAAGGCACTTATAGAGAGTGGGTGGAATGCACTTTTTAGTGTAGAAGTTCATGGCGTAGAAGGGGGCAGACATGAAGTTGATATTATAGCCGAGAAGGATAATAACTATTTAATTATCGAGTGCAAACATTTAGCTCCTTATAACCTAGTGGTATACGATGACGCGATAAAAAGTATAGGCAAAATGGCGCTAATAGAAGAAACTATATTAAGAGCCTATCAGAAAAGAAACGAAAAGCCCGGAAAAATAGTTAAGGCAATAATCACAACAGGCGAGGCTACAAAATCCAGAGAAACCGATATAATGATTTCAAACATCGAAGATTTCTTAATCGCATCAAAAGAAGACACCCTAAATGGACTCTCGGAATTCAAAAACAAATTAAAGACACTATTGGATAAAACAAAATCTAACCCACCTTAGGGTAGGGAGCATGTCAGAATCCAGAAGAAGTAAGTATAATCTGTAATCCGAATCCGAAAAAGAAGGATAGCAAAATGACTGCTACAACAATTTGAAATTTGGAATATCGGGGGGTATATTCCACGGTTAGGATTAACCAAATTACAGCTATAATTCCCAGGATGAGTAATATGTATCCTAAAGTGGGCTGCAGAGTCCAAGGTTCAATGAACATGATTGTTCGCCCTTCAATTTTGTAACCGTGCTTTTGTTCTTCTTATAGTTAATGGTTCTTTTAAATTGAACGGATTAACCCCGCTTTTGCCATTATTCCTTCGATAAGCATAGCTCCTCCAAGGAAGGCCATGGGCAGGAGAGAATATATTGTGGCAAGGGTTATGTATCCGCTGATAGTTAATAGTGCTCCTCCTATTGTGGGGGTAACATGAGCGCCCTTAACCCTTTTCTTTTCTTCTTCCTTGTCCTTAGATAAGTTGCGTGTTAAGGCTTGAAGTTCAATATTCTTTAGATTCAATTTATTGGAGATGATTTTTACTATTTTATCCTTTTTCCATTTCATGGAGACTGGGGATATAGCGTTTTGTTTTGCTAATTTATATAATTGGAATCTCGTAAACTGGTATAGTAACTGTTCTTTGGGATTATAAGTGGTTGTTACAGGTTTTCCTTCAAATTTTGAGGATATGGAGATGTAACACGCCATTGCCGCTGTACTGAGACCGGGTACTGCAAGAATTGAATTCCACCATACGATGCCTATGGCAATTGCTATTACAAGTGTGATTAGGCCGTATATTAGTAAGTCAATGAATGTGTAAAAACTTGCTTTTTTGAATGTGTAGCTGAGGCCAATGATTGATAAAACTGCCCCAGCAACTGGCACGTAAGCGATCCCGCCAGCTAGAAATATTCCAAAGAACTGTATAATTAGACCTACTATCAGAAAAATCCACATCTGTTTAAGATGGGATATCTTAACCATCGGGAATTCACCTCGCTTTTACTCTCAATTCCCTCGTTTAACCTATCGGAAATATTATCACACTAATTTTTAAAGCTTTTTATTAATTTATAAGTGAAAAAAAACAAAATTTATAATAATTATTTAATATTATGTTTAACTAAAATTTACATACATGTAAGATTTCTTAAAAGTAAATACTTGTCTTTAACACACAAAAACTAATTAAAAAAATAATTTTATAGATATTAAATAATAAGTTTTTAAAGAAGTAAATAAGTTATCAATAAATTAAAAATGAAATCATAAATTAACGTTTTAAAATATAATAAAAAATATGGTAAAATGAATAAAAGGAATTTTGCTTAGTCAGGCTTAACAGGCTGATCTGAAAACGGTTCTTCTTTTTGTAGCTCCCATATAACGTAAATCACTGTAATAATAGTAAGAATAACTATTGCAAAAATGTAGCCTCCTTCATAGAACCAGACCGCAACCAAACCTACACGTGGGATTGTTAGTATCACTTTTCCGTACACCTGCCAATCAGCCGTCCAACCGGGATCAGGAGTAGGATTTGTTAATCGATTATCACCCCAAGTTTGGTACCAAAAGTGACCATATTCAAACGTCACATTAACCACTCTATGCATCACTGGCGCTGGAGGAACAGGGTAACCATAAAGGGGCCAGTGGTAAGCATTAAACACTATAACGTCACCGATACCAATTTCATATCCAGGCACATGTTTTATTACACCAATATCACCATAATACATGATTGGTTCCATACTGGAAGGTTGATTGCTGATTATTCTAAAAGGCGCATCTGTATTGAGATACATTCTTAACAGCTGGAACCCGCCTAATATCACTCCCGCGACAATCACAATAGAAATTATTGTCACAGTAGCTTCTCTCTTCCAGTTCTTTTTACTCAAGAATATTGCCTCCAAGCAATCAGTACCACACAACCGTAACAATGAATAGCTTTCGGCGTTTTAACATCCAACTTTTTGATATATTAACTCTGCTTTGGGACAGAAATAGTTTAACTCTTTTTCTATAGGGCGGGTCCCTTCACCGTGGGGTTAGAACGATACCCTTTCACCCCGTATCTCAGCATTACACTCTTATAAAACCTACCGCTACTTACTTTTGTGTCCTCCACATCGTGATGATTACACTCCCGACGCTCACTGGACTGGAAACAAGCAACCAGAAAGAGCCTATAAGGAAGAAGCAGTAGCACTATTTAGAAATCTACTTTTGTGAGTTTAAAAGAAGGTTCTGTCCTAATAAGACTTGGTTAACGACTAAAAAAGGTTAATGAGTAAAGCAGGAAAACTTGGTGCACGAGCAGTGTCGGGAACGACGGTGACTAGAACGGAGCAGACTTCAAAACACAGATTCTTAGACGGCGAACCAGTGGAGAGCCCCGACTGGTACGCTGGTAAAAGAACGCGTAAGGGATCGTTCAGGAGTTCAAGGGGATAATAATTAATGCGGACATGAACGCGTGGTACAATATGATAAGAAAGGCATTCCCGGAAGCTTTTGCGGAAGGAATAGAGGGTGTCGAGCTTCACCCGGCTAGACAGAATTTTGATTCTAACAAAGGTTTTTTTAAGAAGGATTAAATACGTTCCAAAGCCTTAACCCATTGATTCTGATTAATATTTGTACACAGGGGTATCTATCTAAAGAGTTAACTCATAGTATGGAAATATTAAATAGCTTCATTTCTTTTTTCTCAATTATAAAGGATAAGGAGTTAGTAATTTGTCCTGGGAAAAGCAAAAGCAGAAATATGTGAAAATGGCTTGTGAATTCATTAAACAGACAGAAGCTCTGAAATTCGGTGAATTCATACTAACCTCCGGTAAAAAATCTCCTTTCTACATTGATATGCGGCTATTCATATCCTACCCCGATATTTTCGACAAGTTATGCGAAATCTATGCCCGAATAATCCAGAAAGAAATTACAGAAGTAGACAAAATCGCTGGAATACCTACCGCCGGTTTACCAATAGCTACTCTCACCAGTTATAAACTCCATTTGCCATTAATCTATGTAAGAAAGGAACCTAAACCTCACGGGAAAACAAGAATGATTGAGGGTATACTAAATCCTAACGATAATGTAGTGCTTGTGGACGACTTAGTTACCTCGGGGAAAAGTCTAATTAGTGCTACTAAAGCCATTCGGGAGGATGGAGGAATAGTAAAACACGCCGTCACGTTGCTAGATAGAGAACAAGGAGGCAGAGAAAATTTAGACAAGGAGAGAGTTAAATTACATACAGTCGTTTCTATTAACCAACTTTTGGAAATACTCCGGAATTTGGGATATGTAGATGAAAAAAATTACCAGTTGGCAAAAGAGTACGTCAGGAAAGAAAAAAGCACAGTGGATTGAGCGTATACAGCTAAATTAGATAAGTATTAGGATAAACGGATAACAGTTTTATTTCTCTGCGTATTTGAGTTCCATTAAAATTTATCGTTAAAATACGAAAAAGTTCTTATATTCTCATACCCTTAAAAATATTATTAGATAAAGGTCATAAATCCTTCAACCGCACCTTCAGTGGGAAAGCAGACAGCCGAAAATCAAGGAATTAGCATAAAACACAGAAAAGCATTAAAAATTTTAAATATTCGAAAGTACCAATAATAATCCTAACGTAAAAAAATAAAGGATGTTTGATTATGCCTTTCGGAATAATTATTGTAAGGTGGGACAACCGTCTCGGAGCAGTCCTAGAAGCAAGATTTCCCGAACACATACGAACAACAGACGACCAAATAATGAAAATATACACCGCACACGCAATGGGTGAGGCCGCCGCAGGATTCATGTCAATGAGACTCGGAAACCTAAACGTCGCAAGCTACTATGGAGGCTGGGAACTGAACTACTATGTCGCGCTTCTTCTTACGTTGGAGGAGAATGCTGATGATTATGAGGATGGATTGGCTGAGATTGCTGCTCACATTTTCTCAAAATTGGAGAATGAGGCGTACAAGGCGGAATTAGAGGATTTGTATAATAAGTTGACCAGATTCCCAACCTTGAGTGAGGAGCAGAAAATGTCTGTGATTCTGTCGGATCCTGTTAGACTGAGTATTATCGAGCGATTGATAGAGGAAGGGAATACGACTATATCAGATCTGGAAATCTGGTTGAAACACAAGTTGGAAGTCAAAGCAATAGAACTCTACTCATTCTTAGCGCCTCTTATTAAGAATGGTCTTGTTACTACACAGTGGGTTGAGGGGCTTCCCAGTCAATGTGTCTTTCTGATAAGAGATGTTTTCATAGCCAGAGTTCCTGCTAGAATAATAGTTAAAAAGGCCAAATCGGGAGAGCTTGGTCCCGAGGCTGCTTCAGATTATCTGGATGAGGTTAAAAACTTTTTCAGGGATTACGTTGTATCGCCGGAGGACACGGAAACGATAACCAAGATACTTGCGGATCCAGATGCTTACGATGTCTTGGTTGCACTGAGGGAGAACATTCTTCCTAAGGGTGAGATTCACAAATTGCTTGATAAAAAGAAATCTGTTGTGGATAGTATTCTGGATGCCTTCGATAAGGCGGGCTTCACAATGGAAATAAAAATTGAGAAAAAGGCGTATGTAGCACTGAGAACCGATGTTAAGATTATGACATTCTTCCCTGAATACCTAGTGGAGCAGATAGGTCAACAGTATAATGATCAGGTTAAGCCTCCTCGAATGTTATTATGGCATTTGAAAGCACTCAGAGACAGTTACCCCATGTAGAGGAAAAAAGAAATGATTAGAGAGGTGTCCATTCTAAATTCCAATGGAGAACCCATGTTCCGTAAAAGATATGGACAGACCAACGTAGCATCCGAGATCCTCAGCATATTCGTTAGCGCCTTAGCCATCCTTGTGCCAAAACTTGGACTAAACGGAAACATAGAATTTATGAACCTGAAAAACACGAGAATATACTACTCCAATTCCGATGGAATCGTATTTACTTTAGAAGCGGATAAACGTGACACAATACCGGAAATGAAAGAAAAGTTGCAATCACTAAGAGAGAGCTTCTTAAAAGGCTTTCAAAAGGAGATATCGGAATGGAAAGGTGAAACTTCATCTTTTCAAAGATTCGAACCCCTTGTCGACGACATAACTCTAACCTACCTCAAGATAGCTCTGATAGGCTACAGCGGTGTAGGGAAAACAACCATTCTAAGGCTCTTAAGGGAGGAAGAACTCCCAAAAGACCACATTCCCACAATCGGTGTGGGAATAAAAGGTGTTAAAGGAGCAAAAATCGGAAACACTTCTCTAATATGTTGGGATCTCGCGGGGCAGGAAAGATTCGAGTTAACGTGGGACAAGTTTATTCGGGACTCTTCTCTGATCATTATAGTTACAGACTCAACCTTGGAGAATGTGGTTAAGTCTCGATATTTCGTTCGTTTAATTAGAGAGGCTGAACCAGAGGCTAATATTTTCAGTATAGCTAATAAGCAAGACTTGCCTAACGCTCTGCCCCCTGAGAAAGTGAGCCAAATCCTAGAAGCTGAAACTTATGGCCTTGTAGCGATCGATCCCATGAATCGAATGAAACTTTATGAATTAATTAGAAAAGCCGTTATGGGTATGTAAAAGAACCGGAGGTTGTATTTAATGGGTATAATAGAAAAAGTAGTAGCGTTCTTCAGAAACCTTTTTGGTGGCGGACCGACCATCGAAAAAGTGAAGGTTACATCTAAGGAAGCACAGGAGATAAGCGCACTCAAAAATGAGATAGACCAATTAAAAGCCGAGAAGAATAAGATACAGGAGCAACTCCAACAAATGGACGTGGATTTCACGTACGGAAAAATTACTTCAGAAGCCAGAGACAAAAATTATGTCCAATTTATGGTTCAAGCAATGAAGCTGAATCGAGAAATAACAAGCAAGAAACAGAGAATCTTTGCTCTAGGCGGCGTTATCACCGAGATCTGATCCATCTTCATTTTTTCTAATATGTTTTAAAAAACAAACAGCAATCCACCGTCTGAAAAATAAGCCTCTCACTTAGTACTTCAGCCTTCGTTATTAGAATTTTTAAAACCACTACCTAAAACAAATTTATTTAATCAGCAGAACCTAACCCGCACACACATATTGTTCATCTTCAAAAAAACCTAAAAAGGTATACTAAACTTTTAGAAGCCCCCATTCTAAAAGACAAATTATTATTTTATACATGCAAGGCGGCTTAAAGGAACCACCATCCGCTGTAATCTAGATTTTTAATCGGTTTTGCAATGATTGCAAAGCTGGTTTCATTTGCTTTTTCTCTTTGCGTCGTGAAAATAAGTGACAGACGACGTTTTGATGGTGGAACTGATGTATGTTTTTGGTGAGTTCAAAATCTTAATTAGTGTCGTTTTTACCATATCATTAAATATAAGCTTAAAGTTTCGATGAGCCGTCTATTGTTGAAGTAAATATATGAAAAGGGTATGTAACTGTTGAAGGGAAAAGTGTATAAATATATATTTTTCCTGTAATGAAGAAGCCCTCGATACAAGTATAGAAGCCGCAAACAAGCAAGAGGAAGAGAAACTCCCCTACATATATGTACCTTTAAACGACTATTTTTTCCAGATTAAGCTTAAATCTCGTATTACGACTTTTTTAAGTGAAACCCTCCCAAAGAAGAATCTAAGGGAACTGCCCGCCATTCGTAGCAAGCAAGCTCACCCTCCGGCAAGCTCTACGACACGAACACTCAAAAACAAGACCAAAAAGTGGTGGAAAAAGAAAATGAACAATAACCACAAATGGGGCTCCAGCGGCGAGAAACGTACCATCACCTGGGAGTATGAGCCGCCGCCAGAACTCCTGCAGTACCTCAAGGATATGCAGGAAGCACTACGCTACGCGTTACAGGCAGCATACCTAAAAGCAACCCGAAACAAACAGCATAAAATACCCTCCCCCATAGAACTGCGGCGCATGATCAAAGAATGGTTCTACTCACGTTACCAGTACGCCCGCCACCACATCAACCCGGTTTGCAAATCGGCGGTAGCTCTGCTCAAATCTTACCGTAAAAACCACCACGGACAGCTCCGCATCCCCACAGTGAAAAAGTTAGCCGTACGCATCGACGCTGAACTCTTCAAACTGGTCGAAGGTCAGCTCCGCGTCACCCTGCAACCCTTCAGTTACGCTTGGATACCAGTAAACACCGTCCACAAAAGGTACAAGGACTACTGTCACGGACGGGTCTCCGAGGTGCTGCTTACCGAGAGAAAAGTCTGCCTCACCTTTGTAATCGGCTCCGGGAACAAGCCCCTCGGCGCACGGTTTGTGGCTTGCGACCTCAACTTCACCACCATAGACTCCACAACTGCCGTAAAAGACGCCCAGGGTACCGTTCATCTTGAAGCAGCATCAACAGAGCCGCTGCACAGAATTACCCAGATCCAAAACGTTTTTTCGCGGAGAAGACGCCGACTACAGCTTCACATCCCGAATCCGCAGAAACGGGCGCGAAAACTCAGGGAAACCAGAAACCGGCAGCGACACCGCGTGATAGATGCGCTTCACAAGCTGACCACTCAAACAGTGCGCAAAAACCAGGACACCGCCTTCATTTTCGAACGCCTCACAGGTATAAGGAAAAATGGGCGAAGAGAGGCTAACAGGGGCAAGAAGTTTCGAACCCAGCTGAACCGCTGGCCCTACCGCTTGTATCAGCGGTTGGTGGAGTACAAGTCTTCTCAGCGGACTCTTTACGTGAACCCACGGGGGACTTCCTCCCGATGTCCCGTCTGTGGTGAAAACCTGAAGCACCCAGCGTGGGGGATAAGTAGCTGCGAAACCTGCGGCGTGGACTACCACCGGGACAGGCTCGCCAGTCTGGCGATACTCTGTGGCGGTCTGCGTCTGTGCGGCTCCCCGTTTACCGTGAGTGCGGACGCCTCTTGGCCGATGTTGAAGAATGAATACCTGTACGCTGGCGGCGCGCCTGACGCTGCCAGAGCGGGTTGGACTGAGCCGGCTAACGCTCCGAATGGAAACGCCGTATAGAAATATACACATTTCCAGAAACGGCTGTTTGAGGATAAGAGACAGATGGTAAGACCCAATTTTACCAAGGAAATATGTGTGATTTGTAAGGGTTCAAGGCTATTATGTGGGAAACCGAAATGCCCAATCCTGTTAAAACAGTATGCGGCTATACCGATTAAGCGTCTTACGTTTTCTAAAGAAATATTGGGTTCGTCTCCTCCCTCCTTCTTTGTTGGTCACCAAAAGTATCCTAATGTACTCGCGGGGCCAATGATTCCTCCGATAACCGGTGAAGACAGCGCAATTTTGGATGATGTGGACCGGCGATGGTTCGGAAAAACCATAGATGAGATAGTAAACTATAGGATGATGTTGGTCAGAACCTGGTCACCAAAACTTAACATATCTTCACATGGAAACATGGTAAGTTGGTTTTCAAGCTCTCCAAGAAGGAAAGCCCCCGGATACCAGGAATTTCCAAGTAGCCTCCATTGCACGCGACGGCAACTTCATCGTGCACCAAGCCTTTATCCTGGTGCAGGGCGGTAAGCCCGCTTCCCGCACTTAGCCTGCGTCTCAGACTTCCAACGCCCTCATTTGACGCGACACCGTGTGGGAAACAATTCTCATCCAATAAAGAGGATGAGCTTAAAGTTTTGAAGCCCTCGTTATCTAAGACTTTGAGCGCAAAAGCGGCGGCGGCGCACTTGTGCACATCCAGCCCAACCTTTGGGGAGAGTTTCTCGCCGAGCTTTGTGGTGTAGGCTTCGCTGCGCTCCACAGCGCCGCACTTAGCTTCCAAAATTGAGCCGAGTTTGCGGTGGGGGATGCGCTTCACCTTCCGGTTCGCACGGTGATATTTGGAGCTGAAACGTTGCGTGTTCAGCTTGCCGTAAACAACACTTGCATGGTAATGTTCAGCGATGTTTCTTACCTTGTTCGCGGTTTTGTACAAGAGGTTGTTCGTTTTGTTGGTTGAGGCGTGCTGCACCTCGTGACAGTTTATTTTCCCCACTGCCAGAACGCGGTTCTTTTCAGCAACAGCGAAGTCTATGTGGCCAGCGTTCACGTCCAGCGTCATAAAACGCTCCGGTTTAGGTTTTTGGGACTGTTCAGCCTCCTCTTCTGCAAGTAGCTCGACGGTTATCCGCACATCGTATCCCCGATTGTCGTCCCTCCGCTTGAGCACAATAGTGTACGGGAACCTTCCGTCAAGAAGCAGTTGCTCATGCCGCTTAAGATACTTCTCAGGAATGAAGATTTCGGGGTAGATCCAGCGTTCGTTTGGCCGGTCTACGGTGGGAGTGTTTATGCGGAGTGTGAATGTGTTTCCCTCTTTTGTGATTCGGGTGTTGAGGTTTCCTTTCTTTGTTTTGTCGCCTCGGGAGATGATTAGTGAGTTTCGGCGTTTCTTGTACTCTTCAGCCGTGATTTTGCCCTGCTCTCGTAGTCGCTGGAGTTTGAGGCCGCCGAAGGTTGCGTGTGGGGGGAGGTTTTCTATGGAGTGGTGTGCGTCTTTGGCGTAGCGGGAATTTAGCCCCATCTGTTCCTGAAGCAGGCGTTCAATCTCCGCCTTCGGGGCGTCCCTCTGTTTTAGGGTGTATGCTCTGCGTCTGGCGTTGCCGAAGCGGCGGAAGAGGTTCTTGAGTTGTGTTTGGTCTTTTTGGTTTATTTTCGTGATGATGGCGGGGATGGTTAGTTTGGACATGGGTTTCTCCTTCGTTACCTTAACGATTTTTTGCCCTCTGTTTCTCTTTAGTGTAGTATCAGGTATTTGAAGCGTCCTTCAGGTTTCATCGGCTTTAATTTGTGAAGCTTTTAAGATATATAGTGTTATCGGCAACTGTTGCGTACCTCCTTTAGAGTAAATGTAAAGAAAACTTATGAAAACCGACTTTTGGCAACGGGTCAGGAGATAGCTATGGCTGCTAAACCCGTGGATGCGGAAGCGGTTTTAGAAAAAGAACCCAAAATAAGGATAGAGTTTGACAGTCACTCTCAACCCATGGGTCCCACAGCACCTGTTAAGAATATATTTTTGGCGAGTGAACCCTTCGTCCCCAGAAGAGTTGATTCCATAGTATCAGGTACTGATCTGAAAGCCGTGGATGCGGTGGCTGAACTTTATTCCAACGGTTTTTCGGTAAACTACATTCATAGGCTTCTATCATCTGGTCTGTTGGGAGTTTCAAAGAGTAGAAAACTTGTACCGACAAGATGGTCCATAACAGCAACGGACGATATATCAAGCAAAGTACTGGTCGAAGAAATAAAAGACTATCCCCAGTTAGGGGAATGCTTGGTTTTTAGGGAAAGTTATCTTGACAACCATTTCATAATACTGATGATGCCTAGAGTTTGGAGTTTTGAACAGCTAGAGACGTGGTTCCCAGGCAGTGCGTGGTTATCCAAGGGATACAAGCCCGTTATTGTACAAGACCACGAATTTTACAATGGCAGAAATAGTTACGCCTCAAGGGTTGCGGGTGCCTACTACGCCGCCCGCCTAGCTGTAGCGGAGTACCTTTCACGAATCAGACGACAAGCATCAATCATAGTTTTTAGAGAGGTTCATCCGGGGTACATATTACCGCTGGGCGTTTGGGTTATAAGAGAAACTGTAAGAAACGCCGTGAGGAAGAATCCCTTAAAATTTACCAGCCTAGAGGAGTCTATTCAATACATTAAAAATAACTTGCAAATACCTTGGAAAAAATGGGAAAGGACCAGCCAACTCTTAAAATTCCTCAGCACTCAAAAAACCATAGACAGCTTCCTCTAAAAATTAGAATCACGCGTAGTTATTTAATTGGTTGTAGAACCTTTTTGTTAGAATAACTTTTAATTAATTTTGGATATTTGTATTTACTAGTTTTCGCAAAAACGGATAGAATATTGGGCAAAGTAGTAATAAACTCTTAAAGGGCGCTGTGAATGACTAAGATTTCTTTGAATTACGGAACTAAAAAGATAGTTGCAGAGATTCCGGATAGCAACTATTCTGGAATGCTAGAAGTAAATGAACCAAGTGGGATGAAAGACCCAGAAGCCGGGATACTTCGATGTCTGCGAAAGCCCATAAATTGCCAGCCGTTGAATCGTATGGCTCGCCCCGGAGACAGAGTAGCAATTGTTGTCAATGACCATACAAGACCATCCCCCACCAGAATCATTCTCCCACCAGTTCTAGAGGAGTTAAAAGGGGCGGGAATCATTAAAGATAATGTAAACATCATTTTTGGATGTGGAACACACAGAAAGGTAAAAGAACAAGAGGCAAAAAATCTATTGGGGGAAGCGATAGCTGAGGAAATCGAGTGGACGAGCCACGACTGTGAAGCTGAAGACCTAGTTTACTTGGGAACCACATCTCGCGGAACTAGAGTCGCAATTAACCCTCTGGTCTCTAAAGCAGACCTAAAAATATTAACCGGAGACATATGCTATCACTTCTTCGCCGGATACGGAGGAGGGAGAAAAAGCATCCTTCCGGCAGTTGCATCTAAAGATGCGATTATAAAAAACCATAGCATGATTACGGATCCTAAATCGGAAATAGGGGTTCTTGAGGGAAATCCAATCCACGAGGACATGGTTGAAGGCGCCAAATTCGCTAACCCTAACATCATAGTAAACACAGTTCAGAATACTGGAAAAGAGGTCATAGGGGCATTCTGCGGAGAATTGGAAGCCGCCTTTTTGAAAGGGGTAAACCTTTTAGATAGAATATACAGGGTCAAGAGCGATAAAGCAGACATTGTAATAGTGAGTGCGGGAGGCTACCCTAAAGACATAGACTTGTACCAAGCCTACAAGGCGATTCACAATGCTTTACCAATAATCAACAACCACGGCATCATAATTTTCGTAGCCGAGTGCAGAGAAGGCGCAGGAAACAAAGTATTCGAAGAATGGATGAAAAGGTATGCCACAGCCGAACAGATGAAGAAACAACTCGAACAAAACTTTATTATGGGAGCACACAAAGCCTACTACCTCACGAAAGCCCTCCAAAAAGCAAGAATTTACATGATTACAGAAATACCTTCAAAAGAGCTGGAAAAAGTTTACAGAATAATCCCAGTAAAGTCTGTAGAGGAAGCCCTCGAAGATGTATTCAACACGATGAAAAAGGGCGCTAAAATAAAGGTAATACCCTATGGCTCATCAGTTCTTGCAAGTTAACGTTTTGGAATATTTTATTCTATCCACCGCTCATGTATAGAAGAAGTTTTGCATGTGCATCCTTTTGGGAGTGAGGTTTCTTAATTTATTTATGAACTAATAAATTAGAATAATGAGAAATTCCAGCCTATGAGGGGAATAGTTATTGCAAGTATAAACATCATAACTATGAATATTATTTTTCTAGAAGCTGTTAGGGGAGAAACATCGTCCAAAGCTCCAGGATGTCCCGCCCTTCTAAGTGAAACTAACGCTAATACAGCTACAGCAATAAATATCCAGCTAATAGTTATCATTATAATTACTACGATTATGGAAGCAATATAATGTGCACGTCTACTCAGAAACGCACGAAACATGTGTCCGCCATCAAGCATGCCAGCTGGAGCCAAATTTAGAGCCGTAACAAAAAAACCTATCCAAGTAGCCAAATACAGAGGATTAAAGGCAAAGTCAATAAATGCGGTTTCCGGTCTTAACAGAAGCCTGAGAATCGAAAAGAGTAACGGTTCTTTAAATAGACTTTGACCAATGAGTAGGTAAGGAAAATATCCGGAATTCAACAAGAGTTGACCGAGTACAAACGCTATTGCTGGTGAAGTATTATATACATTTAACAGAAAATTAAGCACGAATAAATTAAGCTGGAACTCCAATTGGTACATCTCATAAAGTACGTTTGGGTAAATTAGTGGCATAAATTTAATTGATAAAACTGCCACAAAAAGAGCGATTATAAAACCAGATACAGGACCCATCAGACCTAGATCAAATAAGTTATCCCTGTTGACGGAAGGGCTTCTCTGAAATATCACCGCCCCAAAAGTGCCAAAAGGAATAGGGGGAGGAGCGGGTATGAAAAAAGGTAGAGAAGCCTCAATACCTCTTTTTTTGGAAGCAAGGTAGTGCCCCAATTCATGGGTTCCAAGTATTGAAAGCAGAGCTACGGTAAAACCAACAATTAATAGAGAAGGGTCGGTGTACCATCCATACCAAGGTCCAGATATTGAGCTTACTAGTACACCAAAAGAATTGTAATCGTTTACCCACCAGTATCCCGCATAGGTTACCGTGCAAATTGTAGCAATTAGAAAAGCGAGATTCCACACTGGTCCTTTACGTTTACCCTCCTCCATCTTCGGAAAAACTTTTAGGGCGAGCAGCTGTTTTCCGTTTTCATCTTCTGGAGAGGGAGTCAATTTATATTCGCGTTTGAGCTGGGATGAGTAGCGTAGAACCGCAAAGATGTTATATATTTTCAGCTTTTCCACTAATCTCTGGAACGGGGCCTTCGTTTCTTGGTTTGAGGGTAGGAGGAATACTGGTGTTCCATCCACGTCCATGTAGTATTCTGAGACTGTGAATTCTGTTTGAATTATTCTTCTTAGTTCTTCCAAGCTTAATGGCAGTTCTTCACTGTTAGCCGTCGTTGCTCCGACCTAAAAGATTTGGTTGTCTACAAGGTTGATTTTATTTAAAAAAGTTTCTTAAAGAAAGTGTGTAGAAATGAGTGACAGCCCATTTGAGTTTAGAATAGGTAGCCCCAGCCCAGCGGAGGTATTGTAAGTGCGGCGATTATTATCATGCCTGCAAAGACAGCTATTTTCCATTTTGCTATTGGTGAAACATCATCAAGTGCTCCGGGGTGACCGCCTCTCGGACTCATAAGTAAAACCAAAATTGCCATAAGAATATAAGCATCGCTGATAAGTATCATAGCTCCCGCAGCTATAATGGATGCGATAGCATGTTGCCTCTGACTCAGGAAGGATCGAGCTATGTGGCCTCCGTCCAGCATTCCTATGGGAAAGATGTTTAGCGCGGTAACCAGCATACCTATCCACGCTACCCAGCTCAGCGGGTGTATGTATATGAGAGTAAGGGGTGGAATTGGTCTTAATAATGACATTAAGAGTTCATAGAGAAGAGGAAACGGGTAAGGGTTTTGGGAAAATAATTGGAATACGCTAGGATAGCCGAGATTTAAAAGAATATAATAGATATTCGGCCCATATGTGGATAGTATCTGTAGTTCGACGCCAACCTGGTAATATAACACTGGGGGATAGACGAGTGGGGATAAGTATATGGATAATACTAAAACTATGAGAGTTATTATGAAACCGGTTAGTGGACCCATTAAGCCCAATTCAAAAAGCCTATCACGGTTAATAGTAGGAGTTCTTTGAAAAATCACCGCTCCGAATGTTCCAATGGGTGGAAACCCGGGTATGAAGAAGGGCAGCGAAGCCTTTTGACCTCTAATCCTAGAGGTAACATAGTGGCCCATTTCGTGTAATCCTATAATTGCTAGCAGACTCGCAGTAAATGCGACTATTAGTAAACTTGGGTCACCATACCAATTCCATACGTGGCCTACAAAGGCGCTTAATAGTACAGAGGGGTCACCATACAAAGCATAAATGTAGCCCGCGAAGGATCCATACGCAATTCCATAGTAATTGTAGACCTGTGTTCGTCCAAGGCCTGTGTATGCTATGGTGAATATTGTGGCGATTAATAATAGAACGTTTGTTATTGGGGGTCTGGTTTTTTTGGGTTCAGGATTTGGGAATATTTTTAGAACTAGTTCGGTTTCTTCCTTTTCCAGAGGAACATAATCGGTGTATATCTGGTATCTTTGTGGAACCCTTTCTGCTCTTCTCAGCAATGCAAGCAAGTCATATTCTCTGAGATCTTCTATGAGTTTTTGAAACGGTATCTTGGTGTCTTGAGCTGATGGTAAAATAAATGTTGGGCTGCCGTCTAGCTCCGTGTATGCCTCGAAAACTATGAAATGCCTTTCGACAATTCTACGCAAGTCTTCCAAGTTTAAGGGTGGTTGTCCTTGGTTGTCCGTTTCGTTTCCTTCCTTTGTGACTTTTGTTCTTCTCTTAAGAATAGTGAGTTAAAAACCTTTCCAACTGGGTAAAATTAATGTCTCTGGTTAAGACTTGAATTCTATTTAACGGAAGTCCGCCTATTTTTTATATTGGTTTTTGATTATAGGTTCTTTGCTGGGGGAAAAATTGTTATTTTATTTGTTACGTAAAGATTAAATCTGCTATTTGGTAAGAGATATATCATCTCTTATAGGTCTAATTAAAAATATGATTATGGTGATTCTTTGGCAAATCAGGACGTTGCTATTAGGTGTGCTGAAATGGAAGATGTTCAGGAAGTAATGAGAATTAATCACACAACTCTTCCAGAGAATTATCCATATCCCTTCTTTGTTGAGATTCTGAGAAGATATCCTAAATCGTTTATTATTGCTGAGAAGGATGGGGAAATAGTGGGCTACATGATGAATAGGATAGAAAAGGGACTGGCAGGCATTTTTACTACTGGCCTTCACCGGGTTAGCAAAGGACATGTGGTTTCTATAGCAGTTTTGCCAGACCATCGTAGAAAAGGGATAGGTAAAAAACTCATGCTGGAAGGTATGAAGGCAATGAAGGAGTACGGAGCTGAGGAATTTGTGTTGGAATGCAGAATCACCAATGAATCTGCTTTGGCTATGTATAAGAGTTTAGGATTCACAGTGGTTAGGGAGCTGAGCGGATACTACCACGACGGGGAAAGCGCATATCTTATGTCTAAAAAAGCGGATAATATGTAAAATTCTTAAAAGGATTTCAAACTATCAAAAATTCCCCCTAACGTGCAGAGTATTGTTTATTAGTTATTTGCAACTAGTATTTATTAGTAATAAGGAGAGGGAAGACTAATCTATGAGCTTTCGAGTATTTGAAAACTCTAAAACAACTCTATCCAAGTGTAAGGTTTGCGGTAAAAAAAGTCTGCTCATATCGGAAAATCTGGGTGTATGCGGAGAATGTATAGTTGATAATCCCGAAGCAGCGCTCCCCCACACCCTTAAGACTCATAGGTTAAGTAGGCTCAAATTCAACCTTCCAGAAACCCCTCCAAACGATAAGAATGGAATACTCTGCGGAATGTGTGTAAACAACTGCAAAATACCTCCCCGGGAAAAAGGATATTGTGGACTCGTGACAAACGACGAAGGGAAACTAGTCCGACTCGCAGGTACCCCCGAAAAGGGTCTATTAGAATGGTACTATGATCCACTTCCCACCAACTGTGTGGCTGCTTGGGTGTGTCCAGGATGCACAAGCGTGGGCTTCCCAAAGTATACTAATACACGAGGACCGGAATATGGAAAGGTAAATCTAGCCGTTTTTTATGGAGCCTGCTCATTCGACTGTTTATTTTGCCAAAACTGGCACTACAGGGAAAACACAAGAAAAATCGACCCAATCCTAAGCGCAAAAAACCTCGCAGAAAAATGTACAAAGAAGGTATCCTGCATATGCTACTTTGGAGGCGACTCCGCGGTTCAAATGCCACACAGCCTAAAAACAGCTGAACTCGCCATAGAAAAAGCGAAGACGGAGTGGAACGGACTAATGCGAATATGCTGGGAGACAAACGGATCCATGAGCTGGCCCCTCCTTGAAAAAGCCGCACAAATAGCACTAAAATCAGGGGGAAACATCAAGTTCGACATCAAAACATGGAGCGAAACCCTGAACATAGCCCTATGCGGAGCAAGCAACCAGAGAACTCTAGAAAACTTCAAAAAACTAGGAAAACTTTTCAACGAAAGACCCCAAGTCCCACTACTCGTAGCAAGCACATTATTAATACCAGGATACGTAGAAGTAAAAGAAGTAGAAAAAATAGCAGAATTCATAGCAAGCATTAATCCCGAAATACCCTACTCCCTCCTAGGATTCTACCCAAGATACATAATGAACGACCTACCAACCACAAGTAAAAGACTAGCATTCGAAAGCTTAGAAGCCGCCAAAAAAGTAGGATTAAAAAACGTTAAAATAGGAAACATCCACCTACTCTCAGAATAATAAACAAGAAAATAAAAAATCCAAAAAAGAAAACATCTAAGAAAAGATACTCTACTCCTGATTTTATGGCTACTAACCCTGTAGGGTTGCCTTTCGCTTGATTCTACCTTAAGCCTCTTAAAAGAATCGATAGAAATAAAGGACAACTTAAGAATTCGTAAAATTTATATAGAAGTGCTATAACATTGTCCCGCAACAAAAACAAGCAAATTTTAACGCATAAAACCAAAAAACTGAGGAGGAAAAATCATGTCAGCACAATTAGGCGGAACACCCGTACTAATATTAAGAGAAGGATCAGAAAGAAGCCAAGGAAGGGATGCTCAGAGAACGAATATTATGGCAGCCAAAGTAATCGCTGAGGCGGTTAGAACATCCCTAGGCCCTCTAGGAATGGATAAGATGTTGGTTGACAGCTTCGGCGATGTGGTTATAACGAATGATGGTGCCACGATTCTGAAGGAAATTGATGTACAGCATCCCGCAGCGAAGATGATGGTGAATGTAGCAAAAACTCAGGATGACGAGGTTGGTGATGGCACAACTACCGCTGTTGTTCTTGGTGGTGAGCTTCTTAAAAATGCGGAGTCTTTGTTGGATCAGGAGATTCATCCTACGTTGATTATTGAGGGTTACCGTAAGGCTACTGAGAAGGCTTTGGAGGTTATTGAGGATATTTCAACTAAGACTTCGATTGATGATGAGGAGATGCTGAAAAAGGTTGCAGTGATTTCGATGAGTAGTAAAGTGGTTGCTGGTTCTCGTGAGTATCTAAGCGACATTGCCGTAAAAGCGATAAAGATGATTGCGGAGAAAGTTGGCGGTAAGTGGACGGTGGACATTGATAATGTAAAGGTCGACAAGAAGGAAGGAGAAAGCTTAGAGAGCACCATTTTGGTCAATGGTATTATTCTAGATAAGGAGATAGTTCATCCGGGAATGCCTAAGAGGGTGGAGAATGCGAAGATTGCACTAGTAGCTGCACCGTTGGAAATTGAGAAGACAGAGTTTGATGCGAAAATAAACATCACAAATCCAGAGCAGATGAAGGCTTTTCTCGATCAGGAGGAAAGAATGCTTAGAAACATGACGGAAAAGATTATCAACGTGGGCGCTAACGTGGTTCTCCTTCAGAAAGGCATCGATGATATTTCCCAGCACTATCTTGCTAAGGCGGGTATTCTTGCTGTTAGGCGTATTAAGAAGTCGGATATGGAGAAGCTTGCTAGAGCTACTGGTGCCGAGATAATTACTAACATCGAGGATTTGACTGAGGAGGATCTTGGTGCGGCTGAAGTGGTTTACGGAAAGAAGATCGGTGACGATGACATGGTATTCGTTGAGGGTTGCAAGAATCCCAAGTCTGTTAGTATCCTAGTTCGGGGTGGCACTGAGCTCATTGTTGATGAGGCAGAGCGTGCACTTCATGATGCCTTGTGTGTGGTTCGCGATGTAATTGAGGACGGCAAAGTTGTGCCTGGTGGCGGCGCTCCTGAGATGGAGGTTTCTAAGAGACTTAAGGAATATGCAGACACTCTTAGCGGTCGTGAGCAACTCGCAGTAAAACAGTTCGCTGAGGCTCTCGAGGTGGTTCCAAGGACTCTTTCGGAGAACGCTGGCTTGGATCAGTTGGACATTCTTGTGGAATTGAGAGCGAAACATGTTAAGCCAAAGGACTACGTGTACGGCGTTGACGTTTATACAGGCAAGATTCAGGACATGACCAAGATGAATGTTTGGGAACCAGCTGCAGTTAAGAGACAGGCGATTAAGTCGGCGAGTGAAGCGGCTCAGATGATTCTTAAGATTGACGACGTTATTGCCGCATCCACTAAAGGCGGAGGCGGAGGCCCTGGCGTTCCTCCAGGTGGCGGTGAGGAAGGCGAAGGCGGCGAAGATTAAGACCATTTGCTTCTAAGACACGGAAAAGACTTAAAAAGGTAAACGGTAATTCAGTGTACACTGTATTCCACTCCCTTTTATTTCATTAAAACTGCGGGGGCTACTACTATAGATCAGATGGAAATCAAAATCGGACCGCCTCGACTCACCAAGTATGAGAAGTCAAGAATCATAAGCACTAGGGCTTTGCAGATTACTATGGGTGCGCCGATATTGATTGACTTTTCTGATAAAGTAACTGACTCCATTGTTATTGCTACTACGGAATTAGAGTCGGGCATTTTACCACTAGTTATTCGTCGCACTCTACCTAACGGCCAGTTTCAGGACATTCCTATTAAATCACTTCTGTAGGAAGATTGATATCTTTCCAGATATTCTCTTTTTGCTATGAAAAATCTGAAAGGCTTTCCACAATTTGTTTAAGACATGCAGCTTATGTAGGTTTATTTTGATTTGATTGGCGGTGTATGAAACGACTAAAGCTTTCCCTCTTAAAGATGGTTCAACTGTCAAGATTCGAGAAGCTACTCCAAAAGACTTAGCGGATATATGGAGAGTTTTTCGTTCAGTTATCGAGGAGAAAAAGTGGATTCCAGTACTTTTTGTGGAAGAGGGCGAGTTTGAACGCCTATCCTGGTTTTCTCACCATAAGAGCGTAGGAAGCGTCATTTTAGTCGCTGAGATTGAGGGAAAAATTGTTGGACACTGCCTAGTTGAACGCGATGATTGGGATGCTGCGGAGCACGTAGGTAACCTAGGGATAATGGTTACCGCTGAGCAAAGAAGGAGGGGGATAGGAGACGCTTTGATAACAGAAGCGCTCATTAGAGCACGCGAAAAAGGGTTTGAAAAAATCTGTTTGAGCACATTTAACACTAACCTAAATGCCATAAGACTTTACGAAAAACACAAATTTCAGATAATCGGCGTCAGGAAGCGCCAGTTTAAAATGGAGGGCGAATACAAAGACGAGGTACTAATGGATCTAATACTTGATTCTCAGTAATATGTTTTAAGCTATATTTTTCTAAGGGCACCATGGTATAGATTTATTATCTCTTCCTGTAATTTTTTTTCAATTTTGTTCCAATGCTCTTCGGCCTCTTCCACTTTTCCAGAGGACAACGCCTTAGCAGTCTTTGCGAGTTCCAAGTGTTCATCCTCTAAATTTCCCATCCCGCAAGCGTTTAAAGCTTCATCTGCAAAATATTTTGCTTGAGGTATGTCGTCAGCAATAACCGCGGTGAATGAAGCCAGGGTGAAATAATCGGAAGCCGAAGCATAGTCCTCAGCTTTTAACGAGTCTTCTGCATGCTCCCTATAATACCGCATCCACTGATCTAGTTTTGACATTCCTTCACCTACGGTTCAATTTGACACCTGTTTTTGGTCTTTTGGATTTTACACGAAATATCGTAGAGGAATTATTTAAGTAATAGATAATTAAGATTTGGCATCCACAAAAACCACAGAAAACAAAAAACCGTTCTGTTTATTTAAAGAATTTGAATAATATGAATTAATATCTGAAAGGTTGTTGATTCCATGAATAAATGGCAGGAACTGGACGAAAAGTTAAACAAGTATCTTAGACTAGCCACCTTTCCTATCGGAGTGAAATTACTTGAAAACAAAGAAGAGTTAAAAAATATAAGTAAATTGAAAAGACCAGAAAAGAAGCTAGCACTTTGCCAAATATTCAGCTATTCCAGATACTATGGGTGGACGATGGGACTCACGGAAGAAGAGAATATATGCCCCCTCGCTGAGATTGCCGTAGGGTTCGTGAAGCCCTATGACATATTTTTGGAAGGATATTTCTTCCTCGGAAGATACCATGAAACCCAAGAAGCAGCTAAGAAGACCTCAGAAATGATACCCAAAATGCCTCACGAAAAGTTTTCCGCCATAGTCTCGGGTGCTTTGGAAAGAATAGATTATGATCCGGATTTAGTAATTATCTACGGTAATTCAGCTCAGATTTTGAGAATAATTCAGGGCGCCCTATGGAAGGAAGGGGGCCGGTTAACTATATCCACCTTTGGCGACGCGGTTTGCGCGGACACCATCACAAATGCATACCTTACTGGAAAATTGCAAGTCGCTTTGCCCTGCCTCGGTGACCGCCGCTTTGGACTAGCTATGGATAGTGACTTGGTAGCGTCTATACCATTGGGAATTATTGATTCGGTGATAGAAGGCTTGGAAGGTACGCATAAGGCTGGATCCCGTTATCCGATTCCATACGAGATATGTACACCAGAGTTCTTTGCTAAGATGAGACCCCAAATTGAAGAAGCTAGAAAAAAGTGATTTTCCAACATTATTCGCGTTGAATGTTGGTGAGGATTTCTCTGAGTCTTTTGGTCATTAAATTAAATATTTTTTCACCCTTCTCTGCGGAAGCTTTTCGGGGGTCGCCCATGACTCCGGTTTTCATCCATTCTCTTCCAGAGGGATACACAAGAAACGGGGTGCCTGACGGGTATTCTTCAACAGCCTTATTCATTTGAACCGCTTCTGGTTTCAAGTATAGCATGAGAGACGTTTCCAGTTCACAGGCATGCTGGGGAGGTGTTTCCAGAATTTTTAGTAGATCTTGTCCCCCTAAATCCATGCTCGAAACTAGGTATACCTTCACCTTTTTATTTTCTTGTACAAAATCAAAGGCCGCTTCTTTTAACGCGACGAGATGTGTTGAGCTTGCGTGGAAACTGAAGAGCACAATTTTTTTGAAACCTTGGTTTGTCAATTCGAATAGAATATCTTTCACTAGTTGCTTAAGTGTTTCAAATCGAAGAGAAATGGATCCGGCGAATCCCCTCGTGGAGCGCTCCAAACCATAGTTTACAATGGGCGCGACGAGAAAATCAGTGCCCTCTGCTCCTTTTTTTACAATGGCGTAGCAGAGATCGCTGTCTGTTGATATTGGGAGATGGGGGCCGTGTTCCTCAACTGAGCCGAAAGGAACTACTACAAAATTTTTCTTCTTTAAGGTTTCCTCAACTTCAGTCCAAGTCATGTCTTCAAGGAGATACTTCAAGGACACTCCTCCTCGTGAGTTAATTATTTTTAGGCTATTGAATAGCGTTAGTGATCTTGGTGATGAAGATGGTGGAATATGTGTGTTTATTGCCTTTGGGGGGGGTTGAATTATTGGATAACGGAGTCAAGTGTTTTGCCTAGTTTGGAATGTTTTATCATAGAGTTTCGAGAATTCCTTTCCAATCAACTTCGGCTTCTATTGTCTTTTTTAGTTTTTCAATTCGTTCTGTGTTACCAGGTTTCAGTTTTCCAGTTAGTCCTTCCAGCTTGCTTACCGTGGTGTAGGTGTCGTAGGGTACTAAGATTACTGGAATGTTTTTTTCTCTGGCTTTTGATAGAACTCTAACGTCTGGGTATAGATTACCTGTCAGGATTATCACCGAGGCACTTGTTTCAAGTGCAGCCAAAGCTATGTCATCTCTATCTCCCCCCATTATAACCGCTTTGTTTATACTACGTCTAAAGTACTTGATAGCGCTTTCGCAAGTCATGGAACCCACTAGAAAGTCCTCCACTAGGATATTATCCAAGTCCAAGTTTTCAGGGGCTTCGAGTATTTCGCCTTCAAGTGTATCTTGTATATCGGCAACGGTGGGAGCTGTGAGTTCTCTATTTTCTCCGATTATTCCCCAGACCTTTAGACTATTTTTTTCAAGAATGGGTTTAATTACGCCTTTTGTTCTTTGTAAAGAAATTCTTGGAACATTGTTTATGACCACACCTATGCAATTTATGTTTAATAAGTCCAGTACAGCTTTTGTGAAAATCAAGTCATCAACTGGAAGATCACTACGAATATTGCCCACTATAAGAAATTTGGTATCGAATTTTTTTGCCAGATGATATGTGGATAGTTTTCTGCTGTAAAAAATTTGGGGTATGTGACCTCCCTCAATAAGTAGTACATCAACTCCCTCTGAAACCCTTCTGTAGGCTTCTTCGATTCTTTTTTCAAGGCCTTTATCGGTTTCCTTAGCCATTGAAGTTAGATAATTAAAATTGATTAACACGGGAACAATATCTTCTATTGGTTGATCGAGCTTAAGAACTTCTTTCATTAAATGAACATCTGCGTCAATGAAGTATCCGAGTTGTTTTCCAGAAGGGATGCGCTCCTTTACAAAAGTTTGCCATCCGAGTGGTTTGAAATAGCCGACTTTAAGCCCTTGATCTCGTAGTATAAGTGCTAAGGATAAACAAAAGGCGGTTTTACCGCTATGCCGAAAACCCGAAATCAACAACTTTTTGGGTGTATTCATTTTTTTCAACCTTATTCTTTTTTCTTTTTGTTTAGTTTTATTTTTCACTTCTTTTCGAGTGTAATTTTAACATCCAGTGCTAAGCACCCCTCGTCGTAAGCAAAGAGGGGGTTTATATCCAACTCATCTATTATTTTGAAATCTTGCGAGAGTTGCGAAACACGCAGGATCACATCTACTATGGAATCTATGTCAGAGGGTTTCTCACCACGCATACCTTTCAGTAATTTATAAGCTTTAGTTTCAGAAAGCATCTCAAACGCCTGCTTCCTAGAAAATGGGGATATTCTGAAAGATACATCCTCAAGCAGGTTTACATAAATTCCGCCGAGACCTACTGCAATCATTGGTCCCCATGTCAGGTCTCTAGTCATTCCTATGATTAGTTCTCTTCCCTGGGGAACCATTTGTTGCACTGAAATTCCATAAATTTGTGCTTGTGGAAAGTGTCTAAAGACATTTGAGCTTATTGTGTAATAAGCGTTAGATACCTCTTCGGGGGTTTCTAGATTCATTATAACTCCGCCGATATCTGTTTTGTGTAATATCTGTGGGCTTGACACCTTCATAACCACTGGGTACCCTATCTTTTTAGCTATCTTTACTGCCTCTTCGGCGCTTTTAGCCAATTCAACTTTAGGAGTCATTATTCCATAAGCCATAGTCACAGCAGCCGCCTCGTGACCAAGTAAAACCACTCTACTATCATTATAAACATTCGTAAAAATCTCATTTACTTTGTCCTTATCCACATCGAACTTGGATACCTCCTCATCCAACTCTGCTTTTGTTAAAGATGCGAACTTAACTAAACCAGCAAGAGATTTCACACCGCGTTCTGGAAATCCAAAACAAGGAATACCGTGTCTCAGCAAATTTTTCGAGGCTTCTCTAACACTTTCCCCACCCATAAAAGAGGCTACTATTGGCTTATTTTTGTATCCTTTAGATATCTCAATAATAGACTGCGCAGTTTCTTTAGGTTTGGTCATTGCTTGTGGAGTCAATATAACCAGAACGCAGCCCACATTGGAATCGGATAAGACTGTGTTCAAAGCGAATTTGTAGCGGTCTTCGAGGGCGTCGCCCAGAATATCGACCGGATTGTAAATCGATGCTGCCTTCGGAAGATTGGTTCTAAGCTTTTCTATAGTCTCCGCCTCAAATCCAGCTAATGGTAGACCTTCCTCTTCACACATATCAGTTGCGATGATGCTAGGTCCACCCGCATTGGTTATTATTGCTACTGAATTAGTTTTAGGGATGTTTTGTAAAGAAAATGTTATCCCATAACCGAAAAGCTCTTCTATGTTACGGGCTCTCAGTACTCCAATCTGTTTAAAGGCGGTTGAATAGGCTTTATCACTACCCGCGAGTGCACCTGTATGCGATGAGGCAGCCCTTGCACCAGCTGAACTTACCCCGGATTTTAGAACCACTATGGGTTTGGTACTGGAGACCTTTTTGGCGATTTCAAAAAACCTCAGGCCATCCTCAACACCCTCAAGATATAGCAGTATTACTTTTGTATTAGAATCATTGACCAACGCTTCAATCGTATCGCTTTCATCCAAGTCACTCTTATTTCCCAAACTTATGAATTTACTGAATCCAACTCCTTCTTCTACTGACCAATCAAGGATACCCGAAAGAATGGCGCCACTCTGGGAAGCGAATCCAATATTTCCTTTCAAAGGAAACTTGGATGTAAAAGAGGCATTAATGGGGGTAAAGGTATCAATAAAGCCTAAACAATTTGGTCCCAACACACGAAAATTATACTTTTTGGCCTTTTCAGCGATAGCATTCTCCAACTCTGCACCTTTGTGGCCGGATTCTTTAAATCCTGCAGTGATTATGACCATACCCTTTACTTTTTTCTGGCCGCACTCTTCAGCCACTTGGGGTACTAATTCGGCGGGCACCGTTACTACAGCGAGGTCAATACTATCATTGACATCGAGTATGCTTTTATATGCTCTGTAACCCAAAATCTCATCCGCTAAGGGGTTAATAGGATAAATTTTTCCTTGGAAATTACTTGAAACAATGTTTTTGAGAACATCATAACCAACCTTGCCAGCGTGCCTTGAAGCGCCAATCACGGCAACAGAAATGGGTTTGAAGAGAAAATCAAGTGCGGCCATTTTCTATCTTCCAATTTACTTTATTCATAACCATTATGTTTAAGGGAATTTAAACTAGTTGTATTTTTCAAAAGACATCTTTGATAGAAAAATGGAAAATATAAACAAAAATGAATATTTTTAAAAGAACCCCGAATCTGTAGGTATATCTCCTTTGATTACCTCACCTCTGCAACCGTCTAAAAACACTTGGTAATTTTTACCTTTGTATTTGTAACGCATAATCCAGACCGGAGCATGAAGATAGTATGCGTCATCTATCTTGAACTCGGTTTCTATTTCTATAATTTTATCCACTTCCTGTTTTGCAAGAAACTGATGATCGTTCTTTATCTGCTGCTTAGCAATTTCGATAGCTTCATTCTCCCCTATTTCACTATTCAAAACCTTGGCGCCTTCGGGAATCTTTCGGAAATCGTAGGGCATTCTACCCTCAAGTGGAATATCAAATTCTCTAGTCGGAAACTCTGTTTTTCTTTGAGTAAAGATTACCCAATTATACCGTTTGTTTATAGTTTCTTTTTTCTCTATACGGGGGCCCATGCGCTCGAATAATCCTCTATATTTGGAGGTGGCGGTTAAAGGTATAATCCAGAAAGGTAATAAGTACAAATGAACATCGGTGAATTTCGCCCTAAGCGCCATACCTGTAGGAGCTATGAAACTAGAATTCATCCAACTTTTAACAATGTTTATCGCCTTTTTCTCATCGAAATTACTGGGAAGAAGAGAATGCTCTAGGGTGAAAGGCTTACCAACATCGATAACAACTGTGTATCCGCAATAAGGGCAGGTTACGACTATCTCACCTGAAGAATATTTCAGCGGCGCATCGCAGTGCTGGCATGATATCTTTTGAGTCGCCATTTAAATACACCACACTTAAAGTTCTAGTACAAATCAAACAATTAAATTTATTTAGAGAGATATATTTCTGTTGCATAAAGGGAAAGCTTAATTTTAATTTGCATTATATATATTAAAAGAATTTGAGAGGAAGACTGAAGAATGGGAAGACTGGTAAATCTAAAGGCGAGAATGGGAGTATCAATCGGATTAATGTTTATAGTTTTATTAGGTTTCCTGCTGGGTATAACACTTCTGATCTTCTATTTCTTTAACTGGATTAATACACTATTTGGAGTAAACATTTTGACATTCTTTATGATTTCGCTAGTCTTGGCAGGAATTACTGGACTGTTTATACTGTTTCAATGGGCGATCGGCCCATCCATAGTGAGGCGCTCAATGAATCTGCACTACTTAGAAAGGGGTGAGAATCCCTGGCTTGAATCCGTGGTTACGAAAATGGCTGAGAAGAGTAATCTGCCGAAACCCCCAATCGCTATAGCACCAGATGAGGAACCAAACTGCTTCGTGTTTGGAAGGACTGCAAAAAGTGCAAACTTAGTGGTAACTAAAGGACTTTTAACTAAACTAAACAAAAAAGAGATTGAAGCGGTAATAGGACATGAAATAGGACACATAAAGCACAAGGATCACTTGGTAATGACTTGTCTTGCGGCCATACCAGTATTTTGCTTTTTAATAGCAACGTTTGCCTTCCAGAGTTTAAGATTCGCTAGACCGGTTGGTCGCAGAAAAGAAGGAGGAGCGATATTATTATTAGTTATGGCGGTTGCCATAGTTTCGATGGTGGCATACATAGTAGGTTTATTGATTGTTAGAACTCTAAGTAGGATGAGAGAGTTCTACTCCGACGCCTACTCATCCTACATCACCGAAAATCCGAGAGGATTGAAAAGCGCCCTCACAAAAATCGCCTACGGATTGTCCGTAACTCCGAAGGAAACTCAGGGAGTAAGAGCATTCTTTATTGAAGACCCAGTAAGAGCGAGAAATGAAATACAGAACATTGTAGAGCATGGGAGCGAGTACGATCTAGATAAGGATGGAACAATTGATGAGAAGGAGCTCGAGCTAGCAATGGAAGCGGAAGCAAAAAAGAGCAGATGGAACCGCTTTAATAATCTGTTTTCCACGCATCCTCCAACATACAAACGTGTACTTCTTCTCAGCCAGATAGAGAAAGAGATGGCCTCTGGAAGATATACGACGAAAAATATATACAAGTATGTTTAACCCGAACATTCGGGTCTGAATTCAACATTCGGCTTTTTAAATCTCCAACCACTTCTACAGAAATTTTATATTCTATTAGAAAGTCTTAAAAAAATTTAAATTAAAATTTTCTTTATAATTAATAGAACTTTTCGAGCTTAGAGTAAAGCTAATATTAGGGAATTTAAAATATTTAACCATCAAAAAATAATTTGGAAAGCAATTGAGGTATCTTGCTTTGGGCCGACTGTTTATGCTGAAGGCTAGAATGGGTACATCTGTTGTACTTATGTTAGTGGTGCTATTTGCTTTTATTTTTGCTCTAAGTCTGCTAATACTATTTTTGCTCAATGAGATTCCAGCTTTAACTCCATCTTTGAACCTCGAAGCATTAATTCCGTCAGAAATTGAGATAGATGAGTGGACAGCTTTGTATTTATGGGCACAGTCTGAAATTTTGACGTGGCAGTTGCAAGCATATTTCCTACTCCAGCTTTGGCTCCCATCCCTCGACTATCTCCGTATGATTTTATATGTATCAGTGTTTACAGCAGTTTTCGTATTGTTTCAATGGGCGATTGGGCCCGGTATAGTAAGGCGTTCACTACATCTTCAATATCTTAACAAGGGTGAAAACCCCTGGCTTGAGAAAACAGTGGGTGAGTTAGCGGAAAAAAGTGGAGTGCCCAAACCCAAGATAGCTATATGGTCTACTGAGCATCCGAATGCTTGTGTATTCGGCAGAACCGCAGGCAGCTCCACTCTGGCTGTTTCCCAAGGGCTTCTGAATTTATTGAATAAAGAAGAAATCAGTACAGTGATTGGGCATGAGATTGGACACTTGAGGCATAAGGACCATTTGGTGATGACCTTCCTCAGCGCAATACCAGTTATGTGCTACATGATTGCGATGTTTGCATTCTATGGTTCGAGAGGTCAGAGACGAGGAAAGTGGGCAGTAATTCTTTTGGTAATAGCAGTAGTAGCGTTCATAGTATACATAATAACGTTGGCGGTGGTCAGAACTTTAAGTAGGCAGAGGGAATTCTACTCCGATGCCTATTCAGCCTACTTAACTGAGAATCCGCGAGGAATGCGAAGTGCACTCACAAAAATAGCCTACGGGTTATCGATAAACCCTCGAGAAACACATGGAGCTAGAGCATTCTTTATAGAAGACCCTGCAAACGCAATAGACCAGGTGCGACGTATCGTGGAGAAGAAGAGTGTATATGATCTCGACAAGGATGGAACGCTTGATGAGAAGGAACTAGAACTGGCGATGGAGGCGGAGGCGAAAAAAACCAAGTGGAATGGATTAAATAATCTGTTCTCCACACATCCACCAACCTTCAGGCGTGTTCTTCTTCTGAGCCAAATAGAAAAAGAGATGTCGAAAGCAAAATATTCAACGAAGAACATTTACAAAAACATCTAAACCAGAAAGACAAGTTATTGGTAAACTTTTTTTATTTTCTTTTCACATCTGTGGCGAAGACGCTCGCCGTTCAAAAAACTTCACTACTTCCGTAGCAAATATGATTGAACTCGAACCTAGAACTACGATTACTAGCTCCAAAAGGGATAATGGAGTTGTGTGAAACAGGGTCTGAAGTTGAGGAAGATATACTACTGCTAATTGCAGAATTAAAGATATTACTGTTGCTAATATTATATACCTGTTTGAGAAAGTTCCGATTTTAAATATGGACTCTCTTTGGGAATGGACGATAAACGTGTGAAAGAGCTGAAGAAAAACCATGTTCGTAAAAGCGATTGTTCTTGCAGTATCCAAGTTCGAATAGGAAATTCCTAAGGGGGAGAACACGCCTAACGCAGAACTGTATAGGAGGAGGGTGGATACACACATAACTGTTGCGACAACAGTCATATTATAAATCATCTTTCTTGTTATTACAGGTTCTTTGGGATTCCTTGGAGGACGAAGCATAATATCCGCTTCTGCGGAATCCACTGAAAGTGCTAGCGCGGGGAAACTATCAGTTACAAGGTTAATCCACAAAATTTGGACTGCAACAATTGGTATTGGCAGACCTATAATCAATCCTATAAATATAATTAGTATTTCGCCAATATTTGTGGAGAGAAGGTAGTATATGGCCTTTTTTATATTATTATAAATTATGCGCCCCTCTTCAACAGCGGCTACACTGGATGCGAAGTTGTCGTCCGCAAGAATCATTTCCGACGCTTCTTTGGCAACATCAGTCCCAGTAATCCCCATTGCGACACCGATGTCCGCTTTCCTGAGAGCCGGTGCATCATTAACTCCGTCACCAGTCATGGCTACTATATGATTTTTCTTTTTTAGGGAGTTAACTATTCTAAGCTTATGTTCGGGAGAGACGCGTGCATAAACAGTGACTTCCTGAACTATCTTATCAAGCTGTGCGTCACTCATGTTTTCCAGCTCGGCTCCGGTTAGTGTCTTTCCATCTCCTTCGAGAAGCCCCAATTCCTTTGCTATGGCCTTAGCGGTGAATTCGTTATCTCCTGTTATCATAACCACTTTTATGCCCGCCTTTTTACACTTTTGAACAGCAGATACGGCTTCTTCTCGGGGGGGATCCAACATACCCATAAGGCCTACGAAAATTAGATTGTTCTCTACATTTTCCGGGGTATATTCTTGGTATGCGTTGGGTAATTCTTTGTAAGCCACGGCTAAAACTCGTAAAGCGTCACTAGCCATTTCTTGGTTAATTTTTAAAATTTCTTCCTTCTCTTTACCAGTTAGTTCTCTAATCTGTCCATCGGAATATATAGCGTTACTCAGGTTAAGTATTACTTCTGCTGCTCCTTTAACATATGCTACCTCTGTTCCTTCAGGTGTTTTATGTATGGTGGACATAGCCTTTCTTTCAGATTCAAAAGGTATTTCTCCAATGCGTGGATATTGTTTGGTAATTACTTTCTGTTTTATTCCAGCCTTCTCTGCCGCAACAATAAGAGCACCTTCGGTTGGATCACCAATTATGCACCAATTCTCATTTTTCTCTAATTTTGCGTTATTGCAGAGTGCGCCGATAGTTAACGTTAGACTGAGACTTGAATTTTCATTGGGATTAATTTTTGACCCGTTATTGTAAAATTCACCCTTGGGTTCATAACCCACATTTGTTACCTCAAAAATGTTGTTGTTTGTACATATTTTGCGGACAGTCATTTCGTTTCGAGTAAAGGTTCCAGTCTTATCGGAACAGATAACGGTGGCGCTTCCCAAAGTTTCTACCGCAGGCAGTTTTCTTATAATAGCGTTCCTCTTAGCCATTCTCTGAACCCCGAGAGCGAGAGTTATGGTAACTACTGCGGGTAAGCTCTCAGGTATTGCTGCCACAGCTAAACCCACGGAATTCAAGAACATATCGAAGATGCTACCTTCTCTAAGAATTCCCGTAAAGAATACAATTAAACAAATGATTATAACAATATAAGTCAACTTTTTAGCCAAATCCCTTAGTTTTACCTGTAGAGGGGTTTCCTCGCTCTCAACAGTTTGAATTAACTCCGCGATTCTACCAATTTCTGTTTTCATACCGGTGGATACCACATATCCCCTTCCCCTCCCTCTGGTTACTATGGTACCCATATAGGCCATGTTATTCCTTTCAGCAACAGATAGAGTTTTAACCTCTAGGCGCTCCACCCTCTTTTTAACCGGGACAGATTCTCCAGTTAATAAAGATTCATCTATTTCTAGACTTGTGCATTCAGAAAAGCGAATATCTGCCGGCACCCGCTCCCCTGTCTCCATCAGTACCAGATCTCCGGGAACCAACTCGCTGGCCAGTATCGTCTCCTCGCATCCTTCACGTATCACAACTGCTTTGGGCGCTGTTAACTTTTTAAGAGCTTCGATCGACTTTTCAGCTCTATACTCCTGATAAAAGCCTAATATGGCGTTTAAAATGATTACCACCGAGATTACAAGAGCATCAGTGAAGTCTCCAAGGAAAAGGGCTATAATGGTAGCAGCGACAAGAATCAGAATTAAATAGTTCTTAAACTGCTCCGCGAAAATCCTTAAAGCGGAGGGCCCTTTTTTCTCCTGTAAAATATTTGGGCCGAATTCCTGCAACCTACGTTTAGCCTCTTCTTTCCCGATACCGGACCGCCCAGTTTTTAGAGAGGCCTCGACACTTTCAACGCTCATTGTGTGAAATGGTTGTTCGCTTTCCAAATTTCATCAGCCCAATCAGGAAATAGTGAAGACGGGTAGCATATCTCATAGATAAAGTTAACTCAGATAGTATACAATTACGGTTTTTCAATAGCTCAAACAAATATATAACAATTTTTGTGAGGATCACTAATCGTGAATTACCAAAATTATTAAGTACCAATTGAAGAGTTTTAAAATGTTGATCTCTAGAACAAGAATATGAATACATATATTAAATCTTTCCGAAAGCTTAGTAAATTGTTTCATTTTAAACCGTATTTGACTCAAGATAGAAATAGTAAAAATTTAAAAGGTTAAATTCCCTTGGTTTCAAAAACAAAGATATTTATCGAGAAATTTAATATTATTCTAACACAAGTGTTTCTAAGAATTATCGGAGGAAAAAGATATGCCAAAGAGAACCAAAGCAAAAGATGAGACAGAGGAAATAGAAGAGAAGGAAATAGAGGAAATCGTTGAAGAAATGGAAAAAGAGGCAGTAGAAGAAAAGGAGAGAAAGAAGAAAGAAAAAAAGGAAGAGAAAAAAGAAGAAAAGAAAGAAGAAAAAGAGCCGGAGAAGGAACAAACAGTCCCGGTGATTCCTCCCCATGTTCGCGGCTTATCTGTTTCTCTCAAAGAGGAGAAGGAGGAAAAACGGGAAAAAAGAGCACCTATAATTAGGGATGACCTCTCTGAGATTGAAAACCGGATTATAAATATTATAGGATATGAGCCTAAAAGACCAAGAGCTATTACCAGAATGTTAAGGGGTAAACTAAATCAGAATGAAGTGGTTTCTATCCTCAGACAGTTGGAAGAGAAAAAAGTCGTCAAAAGGGAAGGGACCAAATCCTGGAAAATGGCTTAGACCGCTTATTCGGGTTTTTGTAATATCCTTTTTTACAAAACCGTTGGCGAGAAAGCCCCCGACTTAAGTCGCGGGAATGAATCGCCAAAAAAAGTTTATTTGAGAGTAGAGTGTATTAATGGTTGTCGGTAGCTGAGGAGTTTGGCTTGGGCTCAAACGGCTAAACAAGACGCAGCCCCTGTGAGGGTGCCGACATAGACGCCGTTCCACCCCGTGTGGAAGGGTGTGCTAACTGGGTGGTGGCACACCCATTGCTTCGAAGGCTCACGCAAGCCAGAAGCAAGAATCCCCCGAATTTATTCGAGTGGAGTGTCAAATACCCAATTTTCCCGGGTTTAGAATGCCTTTGGGATCAAATACTTTCTTTATCCTTTTAATGTAGTTTAATCCCAACCCTTGTATCCTGTCCATCCAATCGGCTCTTAGAACTCCTATTCCGTGCTCAGCGCTTATGTTTCCGCCTAGAAACATAGCGGTTTCATAAACTTCACGTGTTAGATTTTTGAGTTTTTGCCATTCTTCTTGGTTTCTTACGTCTATTAGTATCCCTGAGTGAATGTTGCCGTCTCCCGCGTGGCCATAGAGGCAAACTGGGATTCCGTACTTTTTTGATATTTCTTGAAACTTTTTCACCATTTCTGGTATTTTGGAAATGGGTACGCATACATCTTCTGCCTCATAGACTCGTACAAGTCTTTTGTCCAGAGTCATAATTGCTCCACCAGCGGCTTCTCTACCCTGCCATAGCATTTGTCTTTCTGAAGGGTCGCTTGTCCATTGGATGTTTCGGGATTTGTGAGTTTTACATGTTTCAACTATGAGATCAGTTTGTTTTCTAACTTCTTCGTACGTACCGCCAACTTCAAAGTAAAGTATGGCGTCAACTTCGGGTAGATTTAATTCAGGCATGTAAGTGTTCACCGCCTTAATACTGCCGCTGTCCAGCATCTCAATTGCTGTGGGTATTGTATGGCTTAGAACAGTATTAACTGCTTTGGTGGCGTCGTTAATATCTTGGAATGGAGCTACTATCACGGCGGTTTCTTCTGGGAGGGGCTTAATTCTAAGCAAGGCTTCTGTAATTATGCCAAGAGTTCCCTCGGTTCCCGCAAACAGTTGTATCAAGTCCAGACCTAAACTTCTTTTCAGAGTTTTGCCTCCCAGACTCAGCACCTCACCAGATGCTAAAACAACCTTTAGACCAAGGACAAAATTCCTGGTAACACCATATTTTATTGCAGTCATTCCCCCGGCATTGGTGGAAATCATGCCTCCGATTGTACACATTTTTTTGCTACCGGGAGTGGGCGGAAAAAAGAAACCGTATCTATTTAACATTTGGTTAAGCTGATTCTGAACTACTCCCGGCTCCACCTTAACGCAGAAGTTATCCAAATCAATCTCCAAGATTCTGTTCATCCTTGTAAGGTCTACTACTATTCCTCCCTCAATAGGCACAGCGCCTCCACATAGGCCAGTTCCAGCCCCTCTAGGGGTTACCGGGATTTCTTTAGCGTTAGCGAACTTCATTATCTCAGAAACATGTTCAGTTGATTGTGGAAACACGACCACATCAGGAATCGACTTATAAATGGAGGCGTCCATAGAGTAGCAATACCTATCAATAATGTCCGTTTTGACATTCTCCTCTCCAATGATACCAGACAAAGCCTTTACAAGATAGTCTTCCAATACGTTAACACCTCAAAGAAAAGAATCACCAACAGCAAGGATAACTTATTATTCAAGAAGGGCGATAGCAAATAGAAGTTAAATATGTTATTATCAAAAGAAATCTCTCTAATGTTTTAAAAAAGTTATGAGAAATTATGCAGAAGAAGATACTATTTATCTTACCCAGTTTTCATTTGGATACAAAAGTAGGTTTTTCGATTCTCCCCAGATATTCATTTAGAGATCTTACAGTTAGTGATTTATTTTTCATGGCATTTAATGCTTTAACAAGGGCTTTAGCCATCTTTAGATTTGTTACTACTGGAATATTGTATTCTGTGGCTTTTCTTCTTATGATGTACTCGTCGGACTTCATCTCGGCGAATTTTTCGAGAGTCCCGGAGCTGACAATGTTTACTACTAGATCAATTTCTCGACTAATGAGAAGGTCTCGGATGTTTGGTTTTCTCTGAGGCTCTCTCATCTTGTAAACCGTTTCGACACTCTCTAGGCCTTCTCTTCGGAATGATTCGGCGGTATGCTCTGTTGCGAATATCTTGTAACCCATACTTAAAAATCTCCTTGCTATTGGTAGCAATTCATTTTTGAGTTCTTTCCCGCCTACGCTAATCAGCACATTTCCTCCGTTCAAGGGAATTTCAAATTCCGCGGCTAGCAAGGCCTTCAGGAAAGCGTCGTCGAAGCTTTCACCCAAACAAGCCACCTCGCCAGTGCTCACCATTTCAACTCCCAGCACGGGATCAGCTCCATCGAGTCTCATAAATGAGAATTGAGGAACCTTAATTCCTATGTGATGAATTTCTGGAGCGTTTAGGGCATTTATATCCTTGAGTTTCTTTCCCAACATAACTGCCGCTGCCTTTTCCATAAGGTTAATACTCTTGGTTTTACTTACAAAGGGCATGGATCTTGAGGCTCTCAAATTGCACTCAATGACGTAAGCTTCTCCCGCCTTAACCAGATACTGAATGTTAAAGGGGCCTCTTATGTTCAGAGCTCTCGCGATTTTCTTGCTGTACTCCTCTACCTTCTGTATCATACTCTTTGATAAGCTGTGAGGAGGTATACTCATTGTGGCATCACCGGAGTGAACACCAGCGTCCTCCACATGCTCAATGACTGCTCCGATTAGAACATCTTCTCCATCGCATATACCGTCTACTTCTACCTCCCTAGCTTCTTCGATAAATTTTGATATAACAACTGGATGCTCTTTTGAAACCCTTGTTGCCATAACTAGGAAATCCTCTAAATGTTCAACACTATAAGCCACTCTCATAGCTGCTCCTGAGAGAACATAGCTCGGTCTGACTAGAACCGGGTATCCCACTTCATCAGCGAAGTTTTTTGCTTCCTCAATTGAAGTAAGTTTTTGCCAGGATGGTTGAGGAATACTAAGCGAGTCTAGAAGAGCGCTAAACTTGGCTCTATCCTCAGCTCTATCAATGTCCTCTGCTCTTGTGCCTAGAATTTTTGCACCGGCATTTGCTAGTTTCATAGCTATATTATTTGGTATTTGCCCTCCCACGGAAACGATGATTCCCAGTGGATTTTCTTTTTCGTATATATCTATTACCCGTTCAAAGCTTAATTCTTCAAAGTAAAGTTTGTCGCTCATATCGTAGTCGGTTGAAACGGTTTCTGGGTTGTAGTTAATCATTATGGCTTCATCTACATCATGATTTTTAAGTGCTAAAGTTGTATTTACGCAGCACCAGTCGAATTCCACGGAGCTCCCGATTCTGTAGGTTCCGGCTCCCAGAACGATAACCTTTTTCTTCCTATTCTCAATCGTGATATCATCTTCTTCACCACCATAGGTGGTGTATAGGTAATTTGTTTGAGCCGGCCACTCGGCTGCTAGAGTGTCTATTTGGCTAATAATGGGCAGTATCCCAAATTTTTTCCTCAAAATTCTTATCTCGCTTTCACTCGTGCTCAGGTAATTTGCGATTTGCTCATCAGAAAACCCTAGCCGCTTGGCCTCCTTTAGTGTCCTCCTAAATTCAGGGGAATCAAGGTTTAAATTTTTTAAAAGTGCCTCTATTCTAATTACGTTCTGAATCTTATACAGGAACCATTTATCGATGCCAGTCAGTAAGTAAATCTCATCAACTGACGCCCCTCTTTTCAGAGCTTTTACTACTTTGAAAATTCTTTCATCAGTAGGATTAGCTAAGAGATACTTTATGTGGTCTAATGGCTCTGGCTTAATCTCGTCCACATTCCCTACCAATCCCACAGCACCGATATCCAGCATTCGAATAGCCTTTTGAATCGCTTCTTCGAAGCACCGACCAATAGCCATAACCTCCCCCACACTCTTCATCTGCGTTCCAATCTGCCGATTAACATTGACAAACTTTTGAAGATCCCACCGGGGTATCTTAACTACTAAATAGTCCAAGGCGGGTTCGAAGCACGCCGTAGTTATTCCGGTTACTTTATTGGTTAGTTCTGGTAGAGTGTACCCCAAAGCCAGTTTGGCGGCTATGTATGCTAGGGGATAACCTGTAGCCTTGGATGCAAGTGCGGAGGAGCGGGATAATCGCGCGTTAACCTCAATGGCATAGAAATCCAACGAAGTTGGATGCAGTGCATACTGAATGTTACACTCCCCCACTATTCCCAGATAGCGAATAACGCGAATGGAAGCCTCTCTTAGGGTATGGTACTCCTTATTTGTAAGAGTTTGACTAGGAGCAACTACGATTGACTCCCCCGTATGTATTCCCATGGGATCAAAGTTCTCCATATTACAAACAGTTATACAGTTATTCTCAGAGTCACGGACAACCTCATACTCGATTTCCTTCCATTTACCTACATACCGTTCTATCAAAACTTGGGAAATCATACTTTGAGCTAATCCTCTACTTACAATCTCTTCCAGATCATCTTTATTATAAGCAACTCCGGATCCCTGACCCCCTAGAGTGTATCCCACCCTGACCATGACTGGATAACCTATTTTCTGAGCTATTTCAAAGGCTTCATCTATAGAGCAAGCAGCAGCGCTCTCAAGAACTTTGACTCCTGACTCTTCCATCGCTTTTTTGAAAAGTTCTCTGTCCTCAGTAGCCTCGATGGCGCTAATTGGAGTCCCCAAAACTTGAACATTGTAGTCGTCAAGAATTCCACTTTTTGCGAGTTCCACACCACAGTTAAGAGCCGTCTGACCCCCAAAACTTAGTAAGATTCCGTCCGGCTTCTCCTTTTTGATAACTTCCTCAACAAAGTAGGGAGTAATGGGCAGCAAATACACCTTTTCGGCAAATCCGGGGTCTGTCTGAATTGTTGCTATGTTAGGATTTATCAGAACGGTTTCAATTCCTTCCTCCTTCAGTGCCTTCAGAGCTTGACTTCCAGAATAATCAAACTCTCCAGCTTGGCCAATTCTCACTGCCCCGCTACCCAGAATTAGGACCTTTTTTATCCAGTCAAGCTTAGGCATCTTAGGCACTCTCCAGCATCTTGAGGAAAAGTTCAAAAAGATATCTAGTGTCTACGGGTCCGGCGGTATGCTCTGGATGAAACTGCACAGAGAAAGCGTTGCTTCTTTTGTGTTTGACACCCTCAACGGTTTTATCGTTTACATTAAGGAACCACTCTTCTAGACCTGTATCTTTAAGTGACTCCTGACTAACCGCGTATCCATGATTCTGGGCTGTAATATAGCACCTCCCAGTTTTCAAGTCAATGCAAGGCTGATTCTGTGAACGATGCCCGTATTTTAATTTGTAGGTATCCCCACCGCAAGCCAGAGAAAGTATCTGATTACCAAAACATATGCCCATCACTGGAATATTATCTTCTACCAAAGTGTTTACGGTTGCAATTGTGTCTTGAACTTTCTTCGGATCGCCAGGACCATTCGTAATTACTACTCCGGAAGGCTTATACTCCGTAAGCTCATCCGCGGAGAAATTATACGGAACCATTATCACATCGACTCCATAAGCTAAGAGCTCACGTAAAATGTTATTTTTTACTCCGCAGTCTATGACTACAACACGCTTTCGCCCTTCATTATCGTAAATGATTGGTTCTTTGCAGGTAACATCAGCTACAAGATCTAACTTATTTGGGTCAGGAACTTGCCTAGCTTCTTTTATTAATCTATCCAGATTGGGTTCTATACCTTCAGCAAAAACCTCCAAAACGCCCAACATAACACCGTGTACCCGAAGCTTCTTTGTTAACATGCGGGTATCTATTCCCTGCAAGCCGGGAATATTCTCCTTTTCAAGCCATTCACTGAGAGTCTGTGTTGATTCCCAGTGGTGCGGTTTATCACAACACTCGTGAACCACAAATCCATTTACCTTAACGCTGCCAGACTCGAAAAATTTAGGAATCTTCCAGCGATCAAAAACATTCAGAGAAGGAACTCCATAATTTCCTAGTAGAGGGTATGTGAGAACGAGAATTTGACCGTGATACGACGGGTCGGTGAGGACTTCGGGGTACCCAACCATACCAGTGTTGAATACTATTTCACCGTGTACCTTTCCCGTAGCACCGAAACCGGTGCCTACGAAATAGGAACCGTCTTCAAGTGCCAGTACCGCCTTTCTTTCCGTTTCCAATGATTCATTCTTAGACACTGCAACCCTCGGCAAACTCACCATTTAAAATATTTAAACCTTATGAAGTAAATGGAACAATATTCTAAAAATAGTGTTCCATCGTCACGTTGAGTAAATAAAGAAAATTAACGGTCAAAAAAGATATTCTTCGAAGTAGCTGAGAGAGGAATGCCCAGAATATAGTCAGCTTCAATTAGATTCAAAAGCTTCGCAGCGACACCGATTCGGTACATTATGCGGTTATCCACACTTATTAAAGCAGCTGTTTTGACCGCTGATCCTATTGCTATTCCGAGGTCAACAAGTTTAAGGTTGCAAAAAGGTCCCGGAAAAGGTACACCCTTTTTCTCTTGTTTTAGAAACTCTTCACAGGTTGCAAAACTACAGGCACCACAATTAGCCTCAGGTGTATCAGTGTTTTTAATGCCGAAAAGTAGAACCGTTAAAGCTCGCTCCACACCCCTGGCGTCTCTATGAAAATTTTCTCCAGCAACGTCCGCAAGTTTATGCATTTGTTGAGCTATTTTTTCCTTCTCCTCATCAGAAACAAGCGCTATAACAACCGAATCCTGACCCAAACCCTTGGGTGCGGTTTTCGCGCTTATCATCATTTGGAGAGCAACACTCAACACCCCTTCCTCTTTTATATCGTCAAAATACTTAACCATCTCTTACCTCTCCGACCAAGTTAATGAACCTATCAATTTTTTGGAAGATTAAAATGTAATCATTATTCGAGAACTAATTTAATTTTTTAGTGATAACCTTTAAAATTAAAAATTTTGGAATAAACATTACTCAAGGATTCTTGCTTTGCTCTTAAGCTTTTTAAGAGTTTCATCTAAGGTTTCCACTATCACTCTAGTACTGTTTATTGTCTCCATGAAGCCGATCTCACTATTATACCGGGGTACAACCTGAATGTGGAAATGCTTTACACTAGCGCCAGCAGCCTCACCCTGGTTAACACCTATATTAAAGCCTTGAGGATCGTAAACCTCCTTAAGCAACTTCACCGACTTCTGTGTCAGTAGAAATAAGCTACGTATCTCCTCTCCACTCAGTTCCTCAAAGTCTTCAACATGCCTAACCGGGAATATCAATAGGTGACCGGGATTGTAGGGGTAAATATTCAGAACCACCATGTTTTCATTATTACGATAAACAATTTTCTGTTGAACCTTTGGATTTCCTTCTGCAATAGAACAAAGAATGCAATCCACAGTGGGCCTATCCTTACCTCTAGCATAACTAGCCTTGCTGGGAACGCTAATATAAGAGCGGAACTTCTTCATCAAAGGTCCAACACTCCAATTCTCTCTTGGTAGTACTCTGACTTCATTTCATACCCATTTAATTATTAGTGTGTTAATTAAAAATTGCTGAAAACTTATTTTAAAGGATTATGCCTTGTATAGAGCAATCATAAACAAAATAATCGCAATGACCCCCGTAGTCTCAAAAACAAACATGTTTTTAACCGTAATATCAGCTAATAGTGTAACCGTTATATTAGTCGATAACACATTGAAAGTAAACCCTCCAAATAAGTAGCCTAAAAGATTACCATCAAAGGGGTGATAAGCTCCAGCTACACCTCCATATAAATTCATGAAGAAGAGTGTAATAAAAGCTCCCAAAAATATCAGAAGAGCCTTAGAGCCGGATTGCTTATATGAAAAGAAAGCTACACCAGCCAAAAGTATGTAGCCACAGCCTGAAGCAATCATCAAAACAGAAGCCACATCAAACAAGAAACTCATTTTTTCCCCTCCTTACTCAGCTCACCCCTATTCTTACCCGCAAGAAGCATAGCCACGCCGAATACTGCTATAGCAAGAAAATTTAATGATTGAAATATAAGCCAGAACTCCTGCTGAGCGAATTTCATGTAATCCAAACTAAATTTCAACCAACCAAAATTTGCAACAAGATAGTAATAAGACCAATCTAGTGTAGGAGGCTCAAAATAAAAAGAACCAATTTCAACCACCATCAAAATCAAAAACGCACACGCAAGAAGAAGAAGCAATCTTCGTCTCCTCCTGAAAAAAATCGCCACAGACAAGCCACAAAGAGCAGCGTATGCCACAATCATAGATAAACTCAAGTAAAATAAAAGCGGATCAAACAAAACAGTAAACGCATCCATCAAGACCACCAAACTTGGAAGCCGTACTCCTATACGAGGATTACCTCTAAAAACCTTTCGAAAACAAAGAAAGAAAAACCAACAGCAAGGAAAGCAAGTCAAAAAATAAATAAAATAAGAAGAAAAAGAGGCTTAATTACATCATACCCATTCCACCCATTCCGGGGGGCATTCCAGGTGGCATACCTCCCCTGCCAGGCGGACCTCCCGCGCCAGCCTCGGGTGCAGGGTGAGCCCTCGAAGCTATGACATCATCAATTCTGAGAATTAGCTCAGCAGCCTCGCTCGCTGAAACTATAGCTTGCTTCTTAACACGCAGCGGTTCAACAACACCCATCTCCAACATATCAGAGACATCACCAGTACTAATGTTAACACCCATCCAAAGACCGTCCTTCTCATGAGCCGCACGAAGCTTCACAAGGACATCTAGCTGATCGTGACCAGCGTTCTCAGCAAGAGTCTTGGGAATGATCTCAAGAGATTCAGCGAAGGCTTCAATAGCAAGTTGCTCACGGCCACCAATGGACCCGGCATAATCCCTTAAACGCTTCGCAAGCTCGGTCTCGGGTGCGCCGCCTCCGGCCACCATCTTTTGGTCTTCAATTACATCCCTAACCACGCTGAGGGAATCGTTCAGAGCACGCTCACCTTCGTCCACAACGAGCTCGGTACCGCCTCGAACTACAATGGTCACAGCTTTGGGATTTTTACAGTCACGAACATAAACCACTTTATCGTTCGCAAGCTTAACTTCCTCAACAATACCCGCCTCACCCAGGTTTTCAGCTTTAAGCTCCTTCAAGTTTGTAACAACAGTACCACCAGTAGCCTTAGCCAACTTCTCCATGTCAGACTTCTTAACCCTGCGAATCGCCGCTACGCCTACCTTCGCCAAGTAATGCTGAGCAGTATCGTCTATACCCTTCTGGCAGAACATGACGTTTGCTCCACTGTTCTTGATGCTTTGAACCATTTGCTTAAGTAAGCTTTGTTCTTCGTCGAGGAAAGCCTGCATCTGGGTTGGGTCGCTTATCCGGATTTCTGCGTCGAATTCTGTTTTTTCAATTTCTACTGCTGCATCCAATAGTGCTATTTTCGCGTTTTTGATGGTTTTAGGCATAGCTGGGTGTACCAATTCTTTGTCTACCACCATGCCTTGCACCAGTTCTGTCTCTAGAATACTTTTACCCTGTTTTTTGATTATGTTAACCATGTCCCTGTTTGCTTCAAGCTTGCCTTCCTTCTCTTCAGCGATCTGCTTCATGGCTTCCACAGAAATTTTCGCAAAGTGTTCCTTCGCCCCGAGCACGGATTTGCTGTTCATGGACGTAACCGCGATTTTCAAAAGAGTTTCCTCATCGTTAGGATCAACGCTGATCGCTACCTCGTCCAAGATTTCCTTCGCCTTATCAGCCGCCTTTTTGTAACCACTAACTATGAGAGTTGGATGAATTTTTTGATCAAGAAGCTCCTCAGCCCTCTTCAGCAGTTCTCCAGCTATAACCACAGCGGTAGTAGTACCATCACCAACCTCGTCATCCTGAGTCTTTGCTACACCAACCAGCATTTTCGCCGCAGGATGTTGAACATCTATCTCGTTTAGGATTGCTGCTCCGTCATTTGTTATGGTGACATCACCCAAACTGTCCACCAACATCTTATCCATTCCGCGCGGGCCGAGTGTGGATCTTACTGCTTCTGCTATGACTCGGGCTGCCATTATGTTTGTTCTTTGTGCGTCTCTTCCTCGGGTTCTTTCTGCTCCTTCTTTTAGGATTAGTACGGGGACTCCTCCGAGTTGAGCCATTTTTTTATTCCTCCAAATTATTATATTATTTTTAGTTTTTCTTTTAGATTGGTTTTTTTATTCGATTTTTATTCCGGTTCCTTTTTTTTCTTTTTTAGGGATTTTTATTTCTAGTATTCCATTTTTGTAGCTAGCTTTAGCTTGTTCTGGAATAGTTACGCTGGGGAGTTTGACTTTTTTGTAGAATTTATCACCTGCTGTTATTTGCAGTTCATTTTCTGTGCTGTCTAGTTTGATTTCGTCTTTTTCTATTCCAGGTGTTTCAGCTACGATTATTACTTCATTCTCCGTTTCTATTACATCTGTGAGAGGTTCTCTGGTTTCCGATACTCCTTCCAGTAGGGAGCCTGGTTCGCGTGGACTAGCTTCTTTAGGTAGGTTGCCGAACTCTCTGATTTCTGGTTTTCCGTCAGGTCCTATATTCATGCTCCATCCCCACACGAATGGCCCTGTTACTTCTGTTCCGTCAGAAAGTTTTCTTTTGGGAAGTTTTTCCAGTTCTCTTAAGTCTAATTCAGGGAATTGGAAATCCGATAAAAATCTTCTTTCCATTTCTTCAAACATACTCCGTATCTCATCGAATATGTCTCGATATCTTTTTCTCCTGCTGTCCCAGAAACTCATTTTTTTCCCTCTCAAATTTCTCTATAGAGAACGGAGAACATCTTTCAATTCTAGTCGGGGTGTACCAGCACTTCTATATAAATATTTCGACTATCGTATCCGAAGAGTTTTGAATCATGTTACCAAGGCACGGCCAGGGCTGAAGGATATATTCTCTGACCAGAGTAGTTACATTCTCAACTTGAGAGAAGACCTGACCTTCCCAAAGGTAGCTGTACAACATAGATTTTTCTCTTTCATGTAAAAAATAATGAAGATATCTTTAGACCTATCTAGCTTTTCTTTGTTGCCGGGTTTTTGTGAAGAGGGGAAAGATAAGCATTCTTTGGTTAAGTGGGTTTTGGGTTTTGAGGGTCCTTCCATTGACTTGGCTTTTCTTGTTTTCGTTGTTCTTGCTGACTGGTTCTTTTTGGTTTTTTTGATGCTTCTTTTCGGGTTTGTTGTGGTTGTGATTTTTGCTTGTTTAGGTGGAGGTACCAGACGGTCATAATTATGTTTATGAAGGGGATAGTGATAGCAATTATGGTGCCTACTATTAGTGCAAATCCGATTATGGAAGGTAAAAAGCTAACAAGCGAGGTTATGGAGGAAGTGCTGAAGTAATCTGCCGGAGTAATGACTGTTGGCACGGTTGGTGCGAATATAGATTCTATAAGATAGACGAGTAAGAGAATTAGAATCATTAATGCAGTCCCGAAGGCTACCAGTTTTAAAGTATCCAGCCTTTTTCCACGGGTTAACTCTATGCTTCTCGAGATGGCTTTAGTTATGTTCGTTCTCTCAATTATTATTACCTGCAGAATCAGAGACAGGATTACAGCTAAGTAGATTCCCGGAACCACGAAAACTACCAACCCTGCAATCAGGATCATGGCTAGAATGATAGATGCGCCTAACAATTTTCCAGAATATCTGGCAGCAGTTTTCAGGCTTCCTTCGAGAGACGCTCCGCTTTCGGTTACACGATCATAGGCGTATTTTATTACAACCCCTTCTGCTATTAGAGGTAATAGGCAACTGAAAAGAACCACTAGATAATAAATGATAGGGGTGCTAAAGGCTACGACCTGTAGGAGTAAATAGTTCCTATGGAGTGATGAGTAAATCGGATTAATTATCGAATTTAGTTCAAAAGCTACTAGCTGATTAACATTTCTCGCAATTGAAATAATGATCATCTGAAGAGCGATCAGAATGGCGAAGGGTAAGGCGACTCTGGAAAAAACTGATTTCCAAGTTGCAAACGAGGTACCGAGTATTTCTGAGAAGCTTCCATAGAGTTCCGGAGATTTGGACTTTTTATTTTCCATTTTTGTTTCAAAAAGGCCAACACCAAGGACCAGTAGGCCAATAGCAATTAGTCCGATGGCGAACATGAAACTGGGGTTTGAGGGTGTAAACATAGGGGTAATTGGATCTACTGCCAAATTCTTCCCAACCACGATAAGAGGCACATTATTACTATTTTCCCACTCTATTTTAAAGAACCAGGGAAAGTATATGTTAGGGATAAGAAAACCCATAGCTTGAACGTTTTGCGCTCTAAAAATTACGGGACTGCCTGGGAGAAGAGAAGTTATAGTGAAGTTAATAGGGCCACTCGCAATGAAGTATCCACCAATAAAAACACTGCTTCCAGCAGGACCACTGAAGAGCGAAACATCGTACGGATATGGATAATTAGGAAACTGCACTTGGGAAGTGCCGGGTGCAGAGAAAACAGCGTATCCATCTCCGATTGAAACGCCCGGGAAAGCCAACGAAACGCCACTCGGCGGAGTACCAACGTTCATTATGAGACCCTTAATCGGCGCCTGCCTAAAATATGGAGAAAAAGAAGAAACTACAGCAATAAATAGTCCCAAGCCTAAAATAACAACGCCAATTAGCATCAACCAGGACTTTTTAATCAAATCTAAAACCCCAAGGAGGTTTTAAGATACAGATATTGACTTTAGTAGAATTTAGTATAAATAATTTTGCCTTCCACAATCACAAAAAGGAAGACTTTTTTATATTTTGCCTCAAATAAAAAATAGAGTTAACCGGGAGAGAGAACAATGACCGATAAAAAATATGAAAAAGCCGTTTTCGAACCCATAGGATACATTGAGTCAATTATTGACCCTGAACACAATTACAACCCAAGAGAAGTCTTAGCGAAAATCATCATAAAACCAGAACTTGAAGAGGCAGTCGGAGGAATCGAGGACTTCTCGCATATAATAGTGATTTTCTGGACTCATAGACTCTCAGGCATACCATTTCCCCTGAAAGTGCACCCGCGACGCGACCCCAACCTACCCTTAAGAGGAGTTTTGAGCACGAGATCCCCTATTCGTCCAAACTGTATAGGTCTAGCGGTAGTAAAACTGGAAAAGAGAAAAAACAATGTTCTGGAAGTTAGGGGTTTGGACGCATTTAACGGAACACCGGTCCTAGACCTCAAACCCTATATCAAGATTTCAGACTGCGTTCCTGAAGCTGAGGCTCCAGAATTTGTTAAAGAAGAAGGGAATTACCTAACGCGGTAATAGTTCTTGCCAGTCGCACAAGGAATACATAAACGCTTACCATTCTTAACTAACGTCTTTGTCTCCATGGTCATCTCTCCGCACTTCTCACATTTTATTGACTTTCTAATTTCAGCCATAGGTGGTTCATCGATATCCACTACACTTGAGTCAAAAACCTCATCGTCGGGCAAATCTCCGAACCGCTTGGCAATGGTAGCAAACTTGGCCATTTTTATCTCTGGATTCTCTTCGTGCATAGCCTCACTCAAATCTTCTCCGTTAACCACCTTCCCAAAACTCTCAGGTTTAAAAACAAGCCTAATAGTCATATTCCTTCTTCGAAGATAAAAAGTAGCAGCCATCTTGCCATAGTCTTTAAACGACAAATTACCTTTCCCAAATGTAACCCCAGTAGTAACCTGTAATCCGTCTAGTGCACAGCTATCATTTTCAACAACCGCGTAAATTTCCTCATCAGAAGCCCGATCTACACCCAAGAGATTCATAGCGGCAACACCCATCCTAACGCCAATAAGCAAGCCAGGACAAATATGCCCATGAAACTTCACAGCTTCCTCAACCAAGCTCCAAAAATCAGCCATAACAACAACCTCCCAAAAAGGCACGCCTAAAAGGTGAACCTAGAAATTATCATCGTACAGTCGGGATATAATAGGAAACACGCCTCCAATAAGGATCCTCAACGCTGATGACACAGACACTGTCACAATTCACAATGCTGTGGGACTAATTGAGGATTCCAAAGGAAGGAGGTAGATAAAGGAGGCGTGCCGTTTCTAAGAATGTGTATTTTCATGTACAGCATTCTTATTCGGAGCGTTGGCATTCTCAGTCCCACCCGCTCCGGCGTCTTCAGGCCAGCCGCCGGTTTACAGGTGCTCATTCCTCAGTGTCTGCCAAGAGGCATCCGCACTCACGGCAAACGGTTGGCCGCACAGGCGTAGACCATGAATGAGAATCGCCTTGCTGGCGAGCCTGTTCCTCTCATGGTTCACGCCGCACATTCTATCTTTCTCGTCGCCCAGGCTGGGTGCTTTAATCTTTCACCGCAAACGGGATACTCTTGTGAGGTCCTCCCTGGGGTCATACATATGATTATGGAAATTACGCATTTATATGCTTTCTCTTGGTAACCGTTTAAAAACCCTTTTGCTTCTGAACATACTCAGAAACCCGGTGAGCTGCAGCAGCACCTTGAGAGATTGCTACAACCAGAAGCTGTAAGTCGGTTGTTAAGTCACCAGCGGCGTATATTCCTTCAAGGTTAGTTCTCTGATCCTTATCCACTTTGACGAAGCCTCTATCATCAAGTTCAATGCCCAGTTTGCTATAAATCTCGGTATTGGGTTTCATTCCAACCGCGAGAACCACTTTATCAACCACTAGTTCAAAGTCTTCATCCTCACCCAAATCATGCAGAACAACTTTCTCCACAGTATCGGTGCCCTCAATCTTCACGAGTTCCGTATTGGCTAAAAGTTTAATTCTATCCGACCGTTTAACCGTTTTAATGGCCTTGTCTGAGCCCACAAGATTTTTCTCTTTATAAGCAAAGGTAAGCTTATCAGCGATATTCTCCAGAGCCTGAGCGGACTCCAGAGCCTGCTCCCCATTACCATAAACTAGCACCCGTTTACCCATAAACTTCTCTGGATAGGTCACATAATAGTAAACGCCCTTATCACCATCACTAAACTCTGTCTCCCCAGAAATACCGCAAGCCAAAGGAAGAGTACCTGTAGCGATAATCACAGCCCTAGCATGATACTCGCCCATCGCAGTCTTAACAACCTTATCCGTAGAAACCTCGTTTACAAACTCATTCTTCAACTCAACACCCAAATCACGTGCCTGCTTCAACAAAGAAGTCACGAAATCTCTGCCCAAAGTGTTCTCAGGCAACCCTGGAAAATTCAGAATCTTCTTATTAGGATATAGAGTTGACAAAACCCCGCCCCAAGACTTGCCCTCAAAAACCACAACACTTAGACCCCTGCTAGCAATCTGAATGGCAGCGGTAAGACCCGCAGGACCTCCACCAATAACAATCACATCATAATTGAAAGCACCTTCAGCCTTCGCCCTTGGACCAATCTCCCCACGCTCTTTATGCTGCAAGTAATCCTGGATAGCAGCGTGTAAAGCATCAGCGGCTAGATTACTACAATGCATCTTAATCGGAGGCAAACCCTCTAACTCATCCGCAACATCCTTGCGAGTAATCTTCAAAGCCTCCTCCAGAGTCATACCCTTAGCCATCTCAGTAATCATACTACTAGTAGCTATTGCACTTCCACACCCGTACGTTTTGAACTTTATATCCTCTAATCGTCCGTCTTCTGAGACTTTTATGCTCATCTGCATCATGTCGCCACATAGGGGGTTTCCTACCATTCCCACGCCGTCAGCGTCTTTTATTTCTCCTACATTTTTTGGGTTTTTGAAGTGTTCTTTTACTTTTTCAGTATATTGTGTTGGTTTCAATTTTTATTCCTCCCATGATTATCTAATTTTTGTGTAGGTTAACCTTAATTTGTTTTTTGTTTGTTTTTCCCTCTCTCTTTTTTTGTTTGTGTTTTTTGTGGTTTTGTGTTCTTATTTTCTTTTCGTTTTCATGATTTTCTTTACAATTGTTAACTTACAATTTAAAATATTGGTGAGTTCCTTATAAAGGTTATCGTGAAGTTTCAAAAAACAACCCCATTAAAAAATTCTCCGACTACCCCATTAAGATCCTTAAAGACCACCCCCTCATAAAAGCGGTTTAAATCTATTGCGTTCTCACTAAAATTTGTATACCTTTAACTGAGACAAAAACGGGCAGAGTAGGAGTTGAGCAAATGTGCTGATTCTTCTAATTGGCGATAGGAGTTACAGTTATTTCAGAGAAGGTTGAGTACTTGGGTTATGTTGTTTATGTCTGAGCCTAGGTTTACCGCCTTTATTCCTGGGCATCCTTTCATTACGCTTCTAGTGTTTAGCTCTTGGTCGTCGACAAAAATTATTTCGGGATAGCTTATCTCGATTGCCTCTTTTTCCTTAAGTAGTTTCAGTATTGTTTTTATGTTTCTGTTTTTGCCTTTATGGTTGACCTGCGGGTAGATGAAGTAGTCGGAGATTCCGAAGAGTTTGAGGCACTCCGCTACCATATCGGGTTCGGGGTCGTTTAGACTGGCGATGGACATTAGGACACCTTTCTCCTGTAGACCCTTAAGAACCTCTCGGACACCGGAAAACAGTTTGACTCTTGCACCTACTGAGTCGCAGAGTTCACTGGTTCCGATAATTCTGAGGGGCGGTTTGAGGAAAGATGTGTACGTAACGCTAACTCTCCAGATGGTTTCGTCGACATCAAAAACGACTAGTTTAATCGGCAACGCAGCGCCACTCCAAGAATTATAAATCAACGTAGCAATACTGAGAAATTTAAGCTTAACCACCTTCAAACCTAATCTGCAGACTTGAACTGGAAATGGATCAGAGTGCTGCGAAAAGGAAAAATGTTTGATGAATGAAGGAACAATTAATGAGTAACTAAATTTGGGAAAGGTTTTTTACTTTTCGTTTTTGGGGGTTAGTGGGGATAGTTTTCTGAGCCGGTCTATTACTTGTGGTAGAACTTCTAGTACGTAGTCTACGTCTTCTTCTGTGTTGTACTTGCCTAGTGTGAGTTCTAGTGACCCGTGTGCTTCTTCTTTTAGAAGCCCTGTGGCTAAGAGTACGTGTGAGGCTTCTAGTCTTTTCGCTGCGCAGGCGGAACCGGTTGATACGGCTATTCCTCTCATATTTAGTCCTAGGAGTATCGCCTCCCCTTCTATATAGTCAAATCTGAAGTGCGCGTTGTTGGGCAGTCTCTGCGTAGGGTGTCCATCAAGGTATGAGCGGTCTATTGTGTCCAGTACTGTGTTTATTATTCTGTCTCTCATTTTTTGTATTCTGGCGCTGTCTTTCTTCATTTCTTTTTTGGCGATTTCAGCGGCTTTTCCCATACCTACCATGCTGGGTATGTCCTCGGTTCCAGATCTTAGCCCTCTTTCTTGTCCTCCTCCCTGTATTATGGGTTCTATCATGGTGCCGGTTTTTATGTAGAGTGCTCCCATCCCGCGTGGTCCGTAGATATCATTTGAAGATAGTGTTAGCAGGTCTATTCCGTCTTTTTGAACATCTATGGGTATCTGTCCTTCGGCTGCTACGGCGTCCATGTGTAGGAGCACGTTATGGTCGTGGGCCATTTTCGAGATTTCTTTTACGGGTTCAATGGTTCCTATCTCATTGTTGGCGTAGTTTATGGATATGAGAAGTGTTTCGGGTTTAATTTGTTTCTCCAATTTGTCAAATTCCACAATTCCGTATTTGTCTACTCCCACTTGTGTGGTCTTGAAGCCAAATTTTTCAAGATATTTGACGATGTTTATGATTGATATGTGTTCTATGGCAGATATTATAATGTGGTTTCCCTTGCTCTGGTTTCTGAAGGCTACTCCTTTTAGTGCTAGGTTATTGGACTCTGTTGCCCCCGAGGTGAAGACAATTTCTTTGGGGTCTTTGGCACCTATTAGGTCGGCAACCTTTTTTCTTGCATCCTCCATTGCCTCAACCGGTGGGTCGCCAAAAATATGTAAAGAAGAAGGATTACCAAAAATTTCCCTATGATATGGCTGCATAGCTTCCAATACCCGCTCATCTACTGGCTTGCCAGATACGTAATCCATGAAAACAAGTCGGGTTGGTTTCTTCTCTTTAAGTGATTCCAAATCTGGTACTTTACAAGAATCATTTTTTTCCTCCAAAGCTTATCCCTCTCAAATTTTTTTATATTATTCTGAATGCTTCTAGTAGTATGTGGCTTATTACCTTCACGCTAATTATTTTATATCGAGTCTTTGTAAGTAAAACAGTTGTCAGGAGGTTCAAACATCCGAGAAACTTACGTAAGTCTAATATTTAATTCATTATCTCTTTTAGAGATAACTAGATTCCAATTTTTATTTCTTCTTCTCAACTTTTAGTGTTATCGAATACTCAAATAAGAATTATTAATATAGAAAGTTATGCCTATACAACTCATTAATATGTATATAATGGATACATAATATTTAGAGAAGAATTTTAAGTGTTGTTTGTATTATGTTCCTCGAAGAACGGGTCTTTTTTACTACTTTTTCAGGTATTCAATTTATTTTAGTTTTTTTACCAGAAATCGGAGTGTGCGTCCATCTTTTTCAAATTTTAAAAGTTGATTTCCAGTTCTTTTGGCCCATCGGGTAATATCTTCCTCGGCAGCTGGATCGTCGGCAAGAATCTCTAAGACTTGGCCGACTTCTATTTTTTCGATCTCCTCTTTTGTTCTGAATATTGGTTCTGGACAGTAAAGTCCGATTGCATCCAATGTACGATCTGGTTTAATATCCTTTCCGCTTTCCTTCTTTCCAGGGCTCGGCATATTAAACATACCTCCTAACTTTCAATCATTTTTTTAATTTTTCACGTCTCTTCCTCTTTCTACAGAGATTTAAAAAATCATAAACCTTTCTTGTAGCAACATAAGTATATGTGCGATTCAAGTAATTTTCTCTACTTCTTTTTATAATACTTTTTTCTATGTTTGTATTAACAATTGTTAATTTTTCTACACTTTGGAAATAACTAAAGCCTTATAAATATTTCCCGAAAAACATGAATTAATTTAAGCTATGGGATTTGAGATGGTATACTCAACTTTTAAAAACCGGGAACACGCCGGTAAGGAACTCGGAAAACGGTTAGCGGAGAAATACAGGAATAAGGATGTAATAGTCCTCGCCATTCCTCGCGGAGGAGTACCCGTTGGTGTCTATGTGGCATTGGAGCTTAATTCGGAGTTGGATATGATTATCACCCGTAAGATTCAGATTCCTTGGAACCCAGAGGCGGGGTTTGGTGCGGTAACTGTTGACGGTACAATTGTATTAAACGAACCCCTGGTAGCTCAGCTGGGTTTGAGAAGGGAAGAAATTAAAGAACTAGCAGAAAGGGTTATCGATGAGATGAAACGGAGAACGAGGGAATTCAGAGGTGATACTCCACCCCCGAGGATAAGGGATCGGACTGTTATAGTTGTAGACGACGGTTTGGCTTCGGGTTACACCATGGTTGCCGCAGTTAAATCCATACGGAAGGAAAAACCTGAAAGGATTGTGGTTGCTGTTCCAGTTTCTCCTAGAAGATCTTTGAAAATAGTAGAAAAATTTGCAGATGAACTAGTGTGCCTCGTTGTTAGTGACGCTTACATGTTCGCTGTTGCGGACTACTATGAAAACTGGTATGATCTGACAGATGACGATGTAAAAATTTATATGGCAAAATATAGAGAGGCGAAGGGTGGGTAAAGCGAAATCTTTTCTGCAAAAATGTTTACATTTTTTTATTAATTTTCACTTGTATGATTTTAGAAAGGTTATTTGATAACTGATATGAAAATTATTGTTTTGTTTCGGTTCGGCGTATTGCTGATTAACTTGTATGAAGAAGTCCGAGTTTTTTCATGATGAACTTTAACTTTTCCAGCTGTTCTGCGTTCAGCTGAGGCAGTGGGCTTCTGACTGTTGTGTTAATTTTTCTTCCATTAAGTTTCATTGCGTTTTTTATTATTGAGGGCCCAAACTCTACGGAGGCTATGGTCATTACTTCGATGAGTTTTGTTGCTTCTTGCATCTTCGCTTTCGCTTTTTCTATATTTCCTGATTGATGCAGTTTGTAAACCTCACAGAGGGGTTTGGGATCTATGTTGGATGTTCCAAAGATTGCACCCTTTGCTCCCGCCTCCAAGGCCGCCTGTAAGGTTATTTCGGAGCCGGGCATTACCACGAAGTCTTTGGGAACTAGCTCTAAAACTCTTCTAGTATGGTTGCCGTCTAGAACGGTGTCTTTTAAGCCCACAATGTTATCGATTTCCGCTAATTTGGCAATTGTTTCTGGACTTATATCGAAGTGGGTTAATATTGGGAAATTATAAATGAAAATTGGTAGATTTACCTCCTCTGACAGTTTCTTGTAATGATTGTAAATCATTTCTTCTGTTAGGGGAAAGTATGGGATAAGAAGGGACATTATAGCATCAGCACCTAGCTTTTCTGCCTCATTGGAAAGTTTTACGGAAACTCTGGTGCTGAAATGACTTGTTCCCACAACAACTGGAACTCTACCAGCGGCTTGATCCACTACGATTTTAACAGTTCGGTTCCGCTCTTCTTCCGACAGGTACGCAGCCTCACCCATGCTGCCAAGAATAAAAATGCCGTGCACACCGTTTTCCACCAAAAAATCTACTTGGGCACGTATAGCGTCTTCGTCTAGTCTCTGCGCTTCATCAAAAAGAGTTACCATAGCGGGAATAATGCCTTGTATTTTAATTGGTCCAACCTCCAAAATTATTTTTAATCCGTCAAAATATTAAGATTGTTCTTTAATCTATTTAGTTCTAATTTTAATGGTAGTTAAAAAAACAGTGGGGTGAAAGTTAGCTTATGTTAATAAAAAGGGGGGAGTGTTTAGGTTTAGGTCATGCTTAAGTGTGCTTCTCGCCACGCTCTGAATTTTTCTGGAAAGTCCAAGTCTGCAACCATTTTTGTGGCTTTGAATCTTGAAGCTATACCCTTAACTGTTTCGTAGTCTTTTTCATCAGCTAGAGTCCAGTATTTAAAGGAAACTTTTCTTCTACGAGCGGTTATGTTTTCAATGAATCTCATTTTTTCAACTACAGTGTTATATTCCTTCGAACCAACACTAGGCAGAATTGGAGACCACGGGTTAACACTAACTAATAAGTGTCCCGATACGCCGGATAGCTTCTCTACGTCCTGTCCGAACTGTCTGAAAGCACCCTTCTCATAGCCTACCTCAGGATCTATATCAACGCCCACCAAGAAATCTAAGCCTTCTTTCTTCTTAACCACATTATAGATTCCAGAAATGGCGTTGTACATTTTCTCAGCCCTCCAATCCAACCACTTGGAGAAAAGTTGATCGTTGTCCCGCAGCCCATCCCAAGTGAACGAAACATCTATTTGCGCAGCTTCCGAGAATTCTTTTCTACATTCTTCACAGAAGCAAAATTCCTGCCTCACAAAAGTATTCCCTAACAGTATAACACCAGATATAGGATATTTGACCACTTCTTCGGCAACGCTTTGGAGATACTTCCAGAATGGTTCACGAGCAGGGCAAACAAAGTTCTCATTAGCAACACCGTTAGCATTATAGGTCTTATATGAAGGGTCAACACCATAGTAAGAATCTACAAACGTGTAAATGACCGCATAAAGCTTGATCTCCGCGGCATCCGAGATATTCGCAATCGTGGAAAAAAAGTCGCCATACTTCTCATGAATAGGCGCCACACTACTCTCGTACAAAGCAACCCCAGAGTCATGCTTAGCAACAGCGGCTATTTGCTTCATATAGCCGCCGAAGTCGGCTAAAAAGGAATCGGCGGTCTGTCCTATACTTACAGGGTCTAATATGGGTAGAACATTTCGAACCAATAAGTTGCGAACTTCCATTGTTAAGCCTCATAAAAATTTTTTTATTGTTACTATATTAAAGCACAAGTATTTGATAAATAGTTTGCGTTAAACAGAATGTTGTGGTGGAACAAGAATCCACAAGTATTTATGGCAGACAGCTAACGAAGCAGTTCTGGTAATAGGTTTGGTTTAAATAATACGTGGAAAATTAAGCATATTATAGGAGATTTAAAGTTTCATCTATGAGGAGAAGCAGAGAAAAAGGTTTCACGAAGGAAACCGCCACACCCCTCCACTTACATGGATCCATTTTTTTGAATATTCAGTGTTTTATGTGTGAATCTCTTGGCGTTTGGTCCGATATATTCAGCTACTATGTTACCTTTACCAATAAGTAGATATTTGTAGATAACTAAACCTTCTAATCCGACTGGGCCGCGTGCATGTATTTTGTTTGTGCTGATGCCAACCTCTGCCCCCTTACCGTATCTGAAACCATCGCTGAAACGGGTTGACGCATTATGCATTACACTGGACGAATCAACGAAGTTCAAGAATCTACGGGCTGCTTCACTATTCTCTGTGACTATGGCATCTGTATGTTTAGAACCATAATTGTTGATGTGATCGATTGCTTCGTTCACACCGTCAACTATTCTCATTGATACTATCAGGTCGCTGTACTCTACATGCCAATCTTCCACTGAGTCGATTTTGAAGTTTTTCAACAGTTTTATCGTCTCTCTGCATCCTTTGATTTTGACTCCTGCCTTAGTGAGTCTATCAGCAATCTTGGGCAGGAATACTCCCGCAATCGGTTTATCAACAAGTATAGTTTCTACAGCATTGCATGCCGCAGGATACTGAACTTTAGCATCATAGCATATGTTTTCAGCCATGTCTAGGTCGGCATCTCTGTCAACGTACACATGGCATATCCCTTCTGAATGGCCCAAGACTGGGATGCTGGTATTCTCTTGGATGTACTTCACGAATTTGTTACTTCCCCTGGGAACCAGTAAGTCTATATGTTTGTCCAATTCCAGCATCTGCTTAACATCTTCCCTTGTCTCAGCCAATTGCATCCAGCCTTCCGGAATGCCCTGACTTGATGATTGGAGGATGTCAAAAAGAACTGTGTTGGAGTTCCTTGCTTCGGAGCCTCCTTTCAAGATTACTGCGTTGCCCGATTTCAGGCAAAGGGAGGCTATCTGAACTAAGGCATCTGGTCTTGATTCGAATATCGCGCCAATCACACCGATGGGACAAGAAACTTTGAAAAGTTCTAATCCTTTGTCTAGTTCAATGGCAGACAGCGTTTTTCCAACAGGGTCTTCTAACCCTGCAACACTTTCCAGGCTTCGTGCGATATCATCGATTTTTGAGTCATCCAACTTTAGCCTGTCGACCAACGCTTTCGGCAGATTCTCCCTATTTGCGTTCTCCACATCCTTTCTGTTGGCTTCAAGTATCCTGTCCTTGTTATGTTTAATCGATTCAGCCATTCTAAGTAAAGCCTCATCCTTGTCCTCAGTGGGAGTGTTGGCTAGCTTAATTGCAGCGTTTCTTGCTGCTTGAGCTTTTTCAATTATTTTATTCAGTCCCATTTCTGTAATCACCAAATCATTTCTGGGTCTGATTCTGGCTTCATTTTTCTTTGGCAGAAATATCGTCCCAATCGGTTCGCCGCTCATAACTCTCCTAATGACAGCCTTTTCCTCGCCATTCGCAATAATCATTGGAATGCCAGACTTCATAGTTATCTTGGCTGCCTCAATCTTAGTCATCATCCCACCCGTTCCTCTCGACGATTCATTTCCACAGATTCGCTCAAGTTCCGGTGTTATCTCCTCAACTGCTGAGATCAGCTTGGCTTCCCTACTTGTCTTAGGATCACACGTAAACAAACCATCTATGTCAGATAGGATAATCAACAAATCTGCGCCAAGATTGCTTGCTACCAGAGCGGACAGCTTGTCGTTGTCACCTACCTTAATCTCATCCACTGCTGTCGTGTCATTCTCATTGATAATTGGTATCACTCCTGAGTTAAGCAAAGTAATCAAAGTATTTCTAAGATTTAGATATCTTTGCCCATTTGAGAAGTCTTCGTATGTTAAAAGTAACTGAGCAATTGTCTGATTGTATTTGCTGAAATACCTATCATACGTATTCATCAAAATGTTCTGCCCAACTGCCGCAGCAGCCTGCAACGACTGCATATCCTTGGGCCTCGACTTTAAATTGAGCCTACCGATACCAGCACCAATAGCACCAGACGTTACCAGAATTACTTCCTTGTTTTGCCTTCTTAACTCCATTATTTCTTTGGTAAACTTTCTGACCTTACGTGGGTCAAGCCTAAACGTTTCATCTGTAAGGCTACTCGTCCCAATCTTAATCACAATTTTATTTGCACCAGACAGGTTCCTATTGCCACTAATTTTAATCACCGTGCCATCTCAGGCGCCAAGCCAGTAATTAATCTTCCTCAGTTAATCATAAGGTCTGTGATGGAAACAAGTTGATAAAGCTAATCCATCAACAAACATCCGTCAAAAACAGGGAGGACGTGATAAAAAAATTTGCGTAAAAACAGAACATTTAACAAGAATAATAGTATAACTCCTTCAATTTAATTTTAACTAGATAATCAACAAAATGCCTAAATTGAATTCAAAAAATATCCTTAACATAAAATAAAACCCATTTTTAACCCGACATCCAGCTTTCGAGTTTTGTTATCCCCACAATTCTATCAAAACTGATACCTAGACTATCTAATATTTGATCGAATGTAGATTTCAAATATTCCTTATATTTATCAGTATCAATCTCCTCTTTAGAAGCAAGCTCAACCGGTCGCACCCCATCCTTACCCCTAACCTTTACGAAAGAGATTATATCACCGGGTTTAAGCTCTTTCCCATTTTTACTCAATTGCCTAGCAGCCTTCACATGCTGCGGAGTGGTCTTGTAATACGAAGAAAGGCTCTTGCTCAGCATTACGCGGAATGCGAATTCTTCCAAGCTAAATTCCTTGTTCTTTATTTTGTTGTAGCAGGTCTTAGCTATTTCTTGGATTTCGTTCTTTGCCCTCTCAAAGTCTTCCACCGACTGAACTCGGCTTATGGTTTCTACCATTTTGCGGAACGCCTGCTGAGCGAATTGTGGCGTATTCCGCTTCTTCCCAGTAAGACCCTTTATATCCACAGTTCCATCCTTGAAGACACCTAAATAGTTCTTTTTGCGAGTTGAAAAAACAACGAAACGAAAATATTTATCGGTTTCAAGGTCTACTCTGAGTTCTTGTTTGGTCCAGTTTCTTAGTTCTGTTATGGCTTTTTCTGGAGGGTTCTTTATGAAGACGCTGTCTGTGTCGCCGTAGAGTATGTTCATTCTTAGTGATTTTGCTTTGGTTATTGCTTGCTGGATGGCGTATCTTCCTATGGCTGCGGTGCTTTCGGCTACTGGTAGGCAGTAGAAGGGGAATGGCTCGTTGCCGAAGACGCCGTAGCTGGCGTTTAGGTAGACTTTTAGGGCTCTTTCGATTATGGAGTTCCATTTTCTTTCTTCTTCTTTGAGTGTGCTGGATTTGGATTTGGGTTTGAACCATTTTATGCGTATGTCTCTTAGGAAGCCGATTATTATGGAGGTTATTCCTTTTCGTTTTTTGCATACCCAGTGGTTTGTTTCTGGTACTATGTTTGTTCTGCATTCGTTGTGGGGGCATCTTACGGTTTCGTAGCTTAGGTTGTATTCTTTTATGATGCTGGGGTATAGGGAGGCGAAGTCGAGTACTGCTACGTCGAAGTGGACTCCGGCTTCTGGTTCGACGACTATTGCTCCTCTGAATTTTTTGTCTTTGATGATTGCTTTTGTTTCGCCGATTCCTTTTATGCGGTTTATGTCTTCTGGGAGGGGTATGAGGTAGTTTCTTAGACGGTGTTCGTAGTAGAAGAGGTTTTTTATCCATGAGGAGACTCCCTGTCTTGTCAGGTCCTCCATTGAGAGGCGGGAGATGCGCATAAGCAGAATTATTAGTTTCATGACTAGGTTATCGTCGAACTGAGTTAATCTCAGGGTAACGTAAGAGTCCCACCAACAATAATAAGCTAGATCAAATAGTGGCAACTCGTGAATTGATTTATCAAGACTAATTTTTCCGACGTTTAAAAGAGCTTTGGCGACGGCGTCTAGTGTTTCTTCTTTGTAACGGTCTGAAAAGGCGTAAACCTGAATAGATCGGTTATGGAAGAACCGGTACAAATCAATGTGGATGGAGGTGGACACATAGGCGAATTCTCTGGTTAAAACTATGGGTATCTCTTCGTGTTTAATGCTGAGTTTAATAGCCCTATTGTAAAGGTATCTCAGGTCGAAGTTGTCTCCGTTAAAGGTTACGATGATGGGGTAATCGCTCATTGCCTTGAAAACTCTTGTTAACATTTGAGCCTCGTTTTCGAAGTACTCTATCTTGGCATCTTTGGGGAAGTTTTTTGGCTTGTCTCCAGTTTCAACGTCTTTCCTTTTTAGGAGAAAAATTGTGTTCTCATTTTCATTGGAGACTAGAGATACGCATATTACTTGGTTCTCCGCTGTTGATGAGTCAGGTATCCGGTCTCTGATGGGGGAGTGAACTTCAATGTCAAGGGCGGCTCTTTTAATGTCAGGCACCGGTGTTAGAAACAGGGGTAGGAATTCGTTAAGCACATCTTCAAATTCGGGTGCTTTTCCGAGGGATAGTTCCAATTCTTTTTTTAATGAGCTAGGGATTTCAAAGGGCGTCGAAACGATGTTCCCTTTTTCTATTCGGTAGGAGAGTCCGGGAATAAGGTCTTTGTCGAAGATGAAGTTGTCATGGTATCTGATTCTTGCTTCCCATGCTTTGGGCAGGATTTCTCTTATGGAATTACTGGTGCCACCTATCGCGAGGGGGTCTGTTGCCAGAATTTTTGTCATTTTTTTAGGCTTATCGGATAAGAGGTCGTATTTCTCAACTTCTTCTAAGCCTAGAAAACCTTTATGGGTTACTAGTTTTTTTATGGATCTTAATTTTTCTTCGTCAAGATCGGAATAGCAGTAAGGATGGTGGTTTGTGTTATCGTACCAGCAGAAGAGTCTCTTGTTTTTAGGATCATATAAACGTGCGAAGGCGAGATTATTTTTACCATCATACTCTACTGATAGCAGTGATCCGGGTTCATAATTTTCAGGGCAAAAGTAGGGTAATCCCTTAAACTCTACTTCTACTTCTTCTTCACCGCCCTCCTCTTCCTCGTCGCCCTCTTCAAGACCCGCCTCTGCTTCTTCTGCTTTTTTTAAAGGCTCTTCTTTTTTCTGGGCAGAGTCGTATTGCATATATTTTAGCAGACCTACCCTTTCCGGCATTTCTTTTCTCCCAGCTTCTACCTCTTGAACGGATACTATTTATAAAGGATTTGTTTGAATTTAAAAGACTCAGTGAAAATAGAACTCTAAAACTAAATTATTCAAGGCTAAAAACATAAATAAGCCTAACCGAATGGTAAAGAAATTGTTCAATTAAAAAAGTAGAAAGTACCTAAAAAAGATTGATTTGTATCCTGAATTGCGAAAGGTGAAACAGATGAAATCGATGGAATCATTCGGTAAAAGAATCATTGTTGCCAAATTGGAAAAGGGAGAGGATTTACTAGATTCTCTTGTGGCGTTAGCCAAAAAGTATGAATTGATTTCTGGTTTTTTTAGCGCTATTGGAGCCTTATCCGAGGCAAATATTGGCTTCTTCGAGAAAGGCAAGTATAAATCCGTAAAATTGGAGTCTGATTTGGAATTGGTTTCCTGTATTGGTAACATCTCTTATCGAGAAGGGGAGGCAACAGTCCATACCCACATGGTGGTGGGTGATAGGGAAGGGAGGGCATTTGGCGGGCATGTTTTAAAGGGGTGTATTGTGTCGGTTACTTGCGAAATATTTTTGATGGAAATCGATCGAATAATTAAGCGTACCGAGGATGAAGCCACGGGGCTTTTTCTTCTAGACCTTTGATTGAGATTCATCATGAAAATATATAGATGTTAAAATAGTAAAATTTTATTAATTATAAGCTTTAAAATAGTCTACATGATTCTTAAAGCCCAAAAAGAAAAAAAGGTTAAAAGGTTGTTTTCTAAAATATTTTTAGAGCTTTTTGAAAAATGTGTTGAAAATGTTTTACTCATTCGATAATAGGAGGTTTACCGTTGGCTGAAATTAAGTGGCGTGTCCTTTTTGATGAAACGCAAAAGGAACGTGGACGTATCACAACGAGTTATTCGGCTGTAAAAGGAGTATTGGAAACCGAGGGTATTCAATGCATAAGATTTGTTGATTTTCCAATCACCTTGGATAAATTGAAGGATTTCAATGTGGTAGTTTTTCCTTGCCCAGACCAGTCTAAGATACAACCCTCAGAAATTCGAGCCGTTTTAGATTACGTTTCTAGGGGTGGTGGAGCCGTTTTATTAAGCCATGCGGGTGGTGATCCTGGACTGAGAACCAATCTTAACGAGTTAGCCGAGAGTTTTGGAGTATCTTTTCAGAATAATCAGATATTTGATGAGAGACAAAATCTAGGTATGGAAAACCTTCCCAAAATTACGAAATTTAAGGATCATCCTGTAACCGAGGGAATAACAGAATTAGCCTATTCCGCGGGCTGCAGCATAAAAATCGTGGGAGAAGCGGAAGCATTAGCGATCACAAGCAGAAGCGCACAACCGCCTGATTCTGCTATTTTAGCCGTTTCTAATTATGGGAATGGAAAAGTTGTTGCCCTGGGATCGTATGAAATTTTCAGAGATCGAATAATGGGTGGACTTAACACTTCCCAGAATATGGTTTTATTAAAAAATATATTTAAATGGGTTGTTATACCCTCGAAGCCTAAAGCCGCTCCCACCGTAAAAACCGCTAAAAAGCAAGTTGAAGAGGAGGTAACAGAACCAAGCGTTTCCCAGGAGGCTGCCTTGGTTGAGGAAAGAGTAAAACCGGTTCTGGCTACAAGACCTTTGGAAGGCAAGTCAAAAGCGACGCAGCCTATAGCTGCTGCTTATGAGCCTCAAATTGACAAGTTAATGAGTGAGGTTGTTACCCTGAGAAAGAGATTCGATGTCTTTATCGATGAATTTAGAGACTTTGCAGCGAGGATGCTTAGTCAGGGAGGGAGGCCTTCTGAAACAGTTCGTACAGTCACACGTTCGATACCAGGAACCTCACCTCTACTAACTGATGCTGCTAAACTCGAAGAGTTGCAAAGCTTGGAGTCGAGGACGCGGTCACTTCAGAGCCAGTTAGACTACATTACTAAGAGGTATCAGGCTGGAGCTTTACAGAAAGCCGAGTACGCTGCACAGAGAGCAAAACTTCGTGGAGAAATGAGAACCATTCAACAACAGATAACCGCACTAACTGGAAAAACAGAGGAAACCTCGTCTCCGGAGGATAAACTAGCAGAGGAGTAAAGACCAAGTCCTCTTTACTCTCATTTTTGATATTAAAGGAAGTTTCAGGTGAACTACTACCAGCTTTCACATATGGTCTCTTCTTGCGGAGAGAAGATAAGTTTAGTGGTTGGATTCGTTTTTCATTAAATAATGTTTTGTGTTTGGTTACTCTTTCATTTTTTTAAGGGTCTCTTCCCTTTCGAAAGCCTTTACTTTATTCCTTATCCAAGTATTTACTACTGCCTTAGCTTCCGGCATAAGTGTTTTCACTTTATCAAATAGTCCGAGTATAAAGACTATAATTTCATCTTTCTTCCATCGGTCTTCTTGCTTGAAAAAGAATGTTATGTCGTAACCCTCTTCTGGTTCAATAAGGTTAAGCTTCTGCCGAGTTAGCTCGCGAACCAATTTGCTAACCACATATTCCTCGAATGTGTCCCTTTTTTCGAAATTTAGGGAGAGCATAGAACTATTAATTGTTTTTAATCCTTTTCCCCGCATAATCTTTATTTCTTGACATTTCCCCACACTACATTTATTTTCGCAGAGTATACAGGGATAGTCGCTACCCCGGATTTCACAAATATGTGGCTGCAAATCCAAGATGAATTCTAATGCATCAGCTAATTCTTCTAGTTCAATTATTGTTACTTCTTCAACCCTATCGAACTGCTTATCCAGAGACAAGCTATCAACAGGCTCTCGCGTTGAAGGACTGTCTTTATTTGATTTTTCAGGCAAATCAGTTCACCACAAAAATGGGTTCAGAAATTGCTCCTTATGAAAGTAATTATATCCTAGTTATTTATTTTTTCTTTAACAAACCAGACGCCAAGAAATAAAGTATATTTGTTAGTAGCTCGATTTATTTCTTTAAAAAAAGAAAATTTCTGAACGATTTTATTACAAATAACCAAAACCTAAAAATACAGCCAAACGTCTATTTTAATTGTTGATAAAGAATCAATCATTGCCTTAGGTACTAAACCTTACATAGCCGAGTTTCGCAAGTAATCTAATTCTCAATAATATAGCAAATAATGAAAATGGTGAATTGAATATGCCGATGTTAAAGTACTTTGGCCATGCGGCGTTCAAATTTTATTCCCCAAAGGTCAGCGTCGTATTCGACCCAGGTATACTAAGTAATAAAGCACCTGTACCAGAATCTGAAAAGACAAACATTATCTGTGTATCACATGAACATAAGGATCATTTAGGGAACACAGCTAAACTTTCTTCAAATCAAAAGGCGTTTGTACTCGGAAATGAATACACCATAAATGAAGCGCTGAAGGAAGGCACCCCAGAATGGCTCGTAAGAAAACTAAAAAACGGAGAACATTTTGAAAGGCCGAATGTAAAAATCACAGCTCTGGATCTTAAACACGGCCCGTCTGTAGAACCGATTAACATACAGAATCTGTGTTTCATAGTGGAGATAGAAGGTGTACGTGTAGCACACCTTGGGGACGCCATGACTAAAGGATTTTTAGAAAAGTATCCAATTGATGTTTTACTGATTGGAGTCGATGAAACAGAAGCCTTCAACAGTAATCAGTCCTTGTCCGCTATTGCAGACATTAAGCCACAACTGGCTATACCTATGCATGTTAGAACTCAGCATGAGATGGATTACTTCTTTACCCATGCAGAAACGGTAGCACCAGGCACCAAGTTTAGGAAAATGAAACCCGGTGATGAAATAAGTGTTAAATGGTCAGCGGGAACAGAGTTTAGTATAGATTAGAAGCCCAATAGGTAATATTTGAGCGCCAATTTCTAATCACAGAAAGTAACAATCGAATATGGGTAAAAAGGTTAAAGAATCTTGAAGTATAATAATTTATACAAACAAAAACCAAGTAAATATGGTTATGCCTTAAGAATTAGGTGAGGGAAAAGGCTGTGAGCACAGAAGGTTTAAAACTTAACGTAGATATGACAGAGAACGAAGACTGCATTTTAACCGAGAAACATGAGATTAAAACCCTTAAAGTAAGAGGAGTAATTTCCGTTAATAACGGGAGCTCGAAAAACAGGATATGGAACGGTGAAATTCGAGTAGGAGGCATAGAAACCACCTCATTGAAAGAAAGCGTCATACCAGTCGGTGCAGTCTTAGCAGGAAACAGATGGACGAAAGAATACAATGTACCGGTTGAGGAAACTGTTCTCAAGTTGAAGGAGATAGTGGACACTTGTGATGAGGATGATGAAGTTAACTGGGCGCTAGTCTACAAAAGACCGATGCCCGTAAGTTGCAACATCACAGTTAGTAATCCAACTGATACGTATATAGACAGTATAAAAGTTCGAAAAGTTATACCAAAAGGTTTCGGAGATCCTGAGATAGAACCGCCGAATACAGGGACAGCTGAGTTTGAACCGGAATCAAGAGAGGTTGTATGGAAGAAATTTGAACTGTCACCCGGAAGCGACGCTACTCTGGTCATTAAATTAAAAATAACCGCCGAATCTATAGAACCAATTGGTGCAGGTAAAGTTATAGCAGAATACCATATTAAGGATAGAACCAGATCACTCCTAAATCCGGACCTTATAGCCATTTCAGATAGTAGATTTGCTACAGAACCAGCAGAGTCGCCTTCACACCCATCAACATGGGATTGCACAATCGAGTTTTTGAACACGAGTGAATTTCTACAAAGGCTTCTAAAGGTGGAAATCTTCCAAATTAAAGGAGAAAAGAAAGACCAGCTTCTTTCTTTGGAACCCAACAAGGATGTTCCCCCCAGACAATCGTGGGAGTACAAGTTTACCCTCAAAAGTTCCACGATGCCCGTTTTCGAAACGAACATCGATTACAAAGCAGTTAAAGAGGTAACTCGCCATGTGTACTCTAAGATTATCAAGGAAGACACTATGCTCCCTGTAGAGAGAATTCTGGCTGAGAAGACTTTCACACCAGCCCAAGTAGACGCCTATGATAAAACACCGATAACTGTAACGGTTTTAATATCAAATATCGGAAGCGCTCCACTAGATCAGGTAACAATATACGATACTATTCCAGAAGACTTTAAACCACCAGCACATGAACGTGTAAAAGTTTCTTTGAATGAAAAAGAGTTATCTCAAGGAGTAGAAGTAATCACCAATCCTAACGACGATAACCCCGCAGTAAGACATGGACTCACGGTTTTCGCCAAAAATATGAAAAGCCTAGTGAAAGGTGTGAATCCAGGGCAAACCGTTAAATGTGTTTACCCCATTATAGCTTGGGAGCCGAAACCCGAAAAGAGTTATCCAACTCCATTAAGAGCCACTGGCAACACAACACAACCGGGACCTGATGCGGAGTACTTGGAGCTAGAAACTAATCCCCCAAAAATTGGAATCAAGTACACTCGCCGTGCAGTCAAAATATACAAAGAGGCGGTATCTCCAGGAGCAAAAGCAGGACACCATGTAGTTCCACTAGTTATTGTAAACACTGGTGAGGTCAGCATGGCAAACGTTACCGTGAGGGACTTTGTCCCACCAGGTTTTAGTTTAGTTGAGTGGAAACCAGAAGAAATACAACCCAAGGTAACGGAGTCCATTAACGGGTTGGTGCTTACATGGAACTTCCCGAGAATAGAGCCAGGACAAGAGATTTCGTTATCCTACACTGTTGAAGGCGAAGGCAAGTATACCAGAAAAGAACCCCAACTCTCAATCGGTTAAAACCCCCTCCTTCTTTTTTTTATCTGCTGCCGAGTTTTTATAAAATTTATCTAAAAACCAGTTTGGAATAAAAACTTCGGATTCGTTCTATTTTCGGATTTTATTGAAAAAATTGAAGTTTTAGGGTATTATTTTTGCTCCTCTCTCGCGGTGACTGCAATTATTTCCGCTAATGCTTTAAGCGTTTCTTTTACACTCCGATCTACCCTTGTAGAGGACTCTTCGAGAGTTGCTTGGAAGCCTTTTAAAATTTCGCCCACATCCATCATGATTCCTTGAAGAGATTCCCATTTTTCTTTTTCGCTCTTGGCTAACAGTTCTAACTGGTTGCTAACCTTCTCCAGTTTCTGTGACATCACCTCGAAGGAAACTGTTTCTTCTGCAATTAGCTTACGAATGTTTCTGAGTTCTTTATCCATAGCGGATATGTTTTTTGCTGCGTCCGCATTAAGGTTAACCATATCGGAGTTCAGTAGGTTTAAACCGTTTACTACTCTTTTTAAAGATTCCACAGTGGGAACATCACCTAAAGGCGTCTTAATTGAATCGATTTGGATTTTTACTTTATCTTTCTGTTCTGGCAAAGGCGTCGGCCCCTGAATCGCATTCTTAACAACTTTTTTATTTTAATTTTATTTTAGGATTTGAGCAGTCTAAGCCTTGCTAACAAGCTTAACCTGTCTAACTAAGGTTCCCTAACGGGTGGATTAACGGTAACTTATGGTTTTATTTAGGCTTCTACCTCTAATAAAAGTAATCTACAATATAAAAGGGTTTCATAGATAATATTCTGAATTGAACTCAAGGAATTTAAAAGTGTGAATGTCGCAATCAAAAAAATTATAATCATAGAATACTAAATATAGCATAAATACAGTCTAAATAGAGGTAATGCAGGTGCAGGAAGCCCACTCTTACAGATTCATAATATCTGATGTCAAGGTCATAGGCACTTGGGACTTTACAAAGCCTGCAAGATGCATAGTATGTAACCTGAAAATTAGGGAAGAAGAGAAAAAAGTTTACTGCCCATTTTGTGGACTTCCGGCACATCGCGACCATCTTTTGGAATGGTTAAAGATAAAGGGCTTCTGCCCTAATTGCTCAAAACCACTTGACATTAAAGAAGTTAGAAAATGGTGAAGAATAAAATGATAGTGAAAATAGTTTCAGCAATCGGCGGAGAGGTTTTAGAGTTCGACGTTAGTGCCGACGCCGAGATAGAGAGCTTAAAATCTCAGGTAGCTAAGAAAAAAAGAGTACCTGCCTCAACTCTAATCTTGGTATACAGGGGACAACAACTCGAAAACGATACGACACTAGAAAAAGCAGGTGTTCAACCCTACGACAAATTATATCTCGTTACCCGAACTGAGGGAGGATAATACGCGTTAAAACGCCGCCGTTTTTTATCAGAATACAAAGAAAATCGCCATTTTTTAAACTAGTGATGAAATGCGGCTTCTCCCAAATATATTTTTAAACTTCCAATCTAACATAACTATCGGGTAAAATACTCTCCTATCTCTAGAGAAAAAGCTGATTAAACGCATAAGAATTAAACCCAGTCTAAGATTGAAGGCCCCGCATGTACGTATATCTTAACGAGCCGGCTAGGTGTCCGTGTAATAGTGAAGAAATGAACCAGCCCGAGGTCTGAGCGAAAACCTCTATAACTGTCCACCAGAGATACGAAAACCTCTAAGCAAAGGTTCTCTCAAATTTTACGATTAAAAGAAAAAAGGAGAAAGTCGCAACGCCCGTTGAATATAAGTTTACAAAACACTTTCCCCTATTAATGGAACATCGTTTTAAAAAATTTATAAATACAAGGCAATATACCCTTTCTGGAACTTGTTAAATAATGTGCACTCGGTGGGATCAAGATTCTATCAGACGAAGAATACGAAGCAAGGCTTGTGTACGAAGCTAAACAAATGGAGGAAGAAGAACCTTCCTTCCACCCAGTTGATGGAGACTTAAGAAAGTGGACCGGATTTATTATAGGGACGGGAATATACGAGTCAGGCGTATTTGAGATAGAGATAATCCTCCCAAGAAATTTTCCATACGAGCCCCCCAAAGTAATTTGGAAAACCAATATTTGGCATCCCAACATTTTTCAAAAAAACGTATGCGTAAACATTTTGGGTAAGGATTGGTTACCCAGCATGAGCATAACGGGTATAATAGAAACCCTAAGAAATCTTCTCAACTACCCAAATCCCAACTCCCCTCTTAACACAATAGCGGCTAGACAAATGACCAAAAACTTGGAAGAATTCAGTAAAACTGCAAAGGAATATGTCAAAAAATATGCTACTTGGAACCATCTCGGAAAGTAATCTTTTTTTAACTGCTACTCCTTAGGCTTTGGGACAAAAATTGTGGATCTATGTTCCCTTCGCTAGAACTTCGAAATCCGCTTCGCTTCGTTCTCGCTGGGTGAAGCCCGGCACCCTCTATCCCGTCTGCGAAAGCTTCTGGGAATGCCTTCTGTAACTACTAGAAGTCAAACCCTTTTTTTAAGCTTTATTGGGATAAATCATTCTTTTAAAAGTACCAGGGAGGGGTTCCTTTTCGGGGGAAGTTGAGTTGCTTCCGCTTCTTTTCCCTTTAGGCTTGACGCCCGGCTTGTCCATCGTGCATGGTAGAGTAAAGAACGCAAAAATAAAAAAGGAGGTAGAACTTATAAGGGAGTAGCGATGCCAATCCCGGTAAGGGGCGCTGTTCAAACCCCCAGCGGCGTATAGGATAGGTTCTTTAATAAAAAGAGTGAAACTAATTTTGCCCCAAAACCTTCTCCTTATACCCTTTTGAGAGGAATAACCTTGAAAAAAGTTGAAGGTAGGTATAATCGACAGGAAATGCTTGAGGGGTGGAATCAGGAGAAACTCAAGCAATCAACTGTTCTCTTAGCTGGCGTCGGCGCGTTAGGATCAATGGTTGCAGTTTTCTTAGCGTTAGTGGGAGTGGGAAAGCTGATACTTGTAGACATGGATACTATTGAATTATCTAATCTCAATCGTCAGCTTTTGTTCACAGAAAGTGATATTGGCAAATTTAAAGCTAAAGTAGCGGCGGAAAAACTTGGAGAAATTAATCCAAATGTCCATGTTACGGCCCGGAACGAGAGTGTGATTAGCGTTCCTCGTAAATACTACGAGCAAAGTGATGTAATTGTGGATGGACTTGATAGCTTTGAGGCTAGACGTTGGCTGAATTCTTTATGTGTTAGCCTTAACAAGCCCCTAGTTCACGGCGGCATGTATGGATGGTATGGTAATATTCAGGTCATAATACCTTTTGTAACACCATGCCTTGAGTGCCAGCCGCTTCTCCCTCGTGAGAGATTTCAAAAATCATGCACACCACCAGGCAAGAAGAGAGAAAAAGTCGAAGTTGAAACACCAAAATTTCCCGCCGTTTCAACTATTACAGCTGTTCTTAGCGGCATTCAGGCACAAGACACTCTTAAAATACTACTTAATTTATCTCCACTCATTGATAATTATTTGTTTTACGATGGAATGAGCCAAAGCTTTACAACAATTAAACTCGAAAGAAATCCTAAATGCATGATCTGTAGCGATAAGTACAGACTAGAAGGTATCGAATACGCGATTGACAAGCAAGAAACCATTAGGGAACTTAAGGACCGCCTTATAGCAACTCTAGGATTAAGTGAACCCATAAGGGTGATTCACAAAAGCAAGTTCATCGAGGATAACACAAAAATTGGAGAGATGGAACTCAATTCCGGCGAACTACTCTTCGTATACGACAAATCCCTTGGAAAACCCCTCAAACTAAGAGCTAAAATATCTTAATTTAAACCAAGCTAAAAACCTATTACCCAATAAATTTAGGATGTCTAAAATATTAGAGAGCTCTTTTTGCATACTCAACTCATCAAACATAAAAAAAGAGAGAAATTGTAATACTGTTTGTTATCGTATTTTAATCTGAGCCTCTCTTGCTTCCTTAGCCTTTTCCATTTTCTGGGAGCACCGTACGCATAAATGTTCACAGTTGTTGTCATCTTCAGAAAGAATCAGTTGATAAGTGTAACCGCACTCTGGACATTTTACTGTCTTTAACTTGTAAGGCAAGGTTTAACCTCCGAAATACTTGGAAAACCACTAATAGCAAGTATATAAGAATTGGTAATACAGAGTAAATATAGTTAACTCCTTTGAGATTAAGAGTCTAGCATATAAAAAAATTTTTGTTAGGCTGGTGATTAAGATAACAAAAAAGGCTAGGCGTAAACCGAGCAAGGTTCCTAGTCAAAAATCCGGAGATACCACGACCAAGGAAAAAGAATCGAGTCTTTCCGCTGCTGAAAAGATTAAAAATTGTTCCATTTGCCGCAACATCCCTCCCAGCTCTTCAGAATTTTGGAAAGGGGGCGAACTGCAGAGTGGTGGACTCCCAGGGGCGGAAATAAAGTTGGAAGTGGTCGGCAGCCCCTACTATGACGACTCTACTTCATACACTCACGGTTGTATCAAGCGCTGCCCCGAGTGCGGCACAGTTTACCTCTG
>JAUQZE010000030.1 GCA_030587365.1 Candidatus Freyarchaeota archaeon
GGCGAAACAGCAATTCCGGGACGATGCTCAAGCCCACCTCCAGGCGCTCGAAAAGCTCACCAATCAGCAAAAAATTGAGAGGGCGGCTGGCTTTTTTTCCTACCATCAATTGATTCACAAGGAGGACATTTCCTTCGCGGTCCCCACGCTTACCAAAGCGCTCGAGAAACACCGCCACACCGACCCCAAATGTGACGTCGGCCGAAGTCTCTTCTGGGTACTCCGCGAGTTCGCTGAAAAAGACAAAACGCACAAGAAACAGCTACTACATCTTCTCAAAGCGGTGGATCCAAATAATAAGCCGCCAGAAGTCCAAGAACTCATTCAATATTGCAAACACTCACGGAAATAAATTATTAATTTTTTAGTATTTTAAAGCATTCTCGTTTAAAGAGGCATACACTTTTCTAAGGGATGGTTTATTGTTGCGTTACCTTTAATTTCGAAAAAGACGTATTTTAATAAAATGTGTTTTTTATGGGTGAGTAAAAATGAAGGCGGAGGTAGAGAAAGGTTCGCAGCCGATATTCGGAGTAAAAATCGATAAGGATGTCTATATTCCAATGCGTGACGGCACCAGACTAGCGGCGGACATATACCGACCAGACGCTGTGGGAAAATTTCCCGCGCTCCTCGCAATGTCACCTTACGATAAAGAGATGCAGAATATTTCCCTAGAATCAAAGAATATATTAGAAACTATCGGTAGGGATCCGGCATCTATAATGAAGCTTGGTTTTATTGAAGCTGGCGTAAGTGAGTATTTTGTGAAAAGAGGCTACGTGCACGTAATCGTAAACGTGAGAGGCACTTTCAAATCCGAGGGAGAGTATCACATGGCTTGCTCCCCGCAGGAGCAGGAGGACGGCTACGACCTAATAGAGTGGATTGCCCAACAACCCTGGTGCAATGGAAGCGTTGGAATGGTGGGAGCATCCTATTTCGCGGTTATCCAGTATTTACTAGCCTCAATGAAAAAACCGCCACCACACCTCAAAGCAATTTTCCCCTTCGACGGATTCACAGACGTCTACCGCGACTTTGTATACCATGGAGGAATCTGCAACACCGGATTCCCACTCCTATGGTATCATGGAATAAAAGAAAAAACCAGAGCCGTACCTCAAGCACCAAAAATATTGGGCAAAAAACTAGACGAAGTGGTTCAAGAAGCCATAAACAGCGATGCGATTAAAAACCGCCCCGAACTCATTCAAATCCTAAATAACCCCGAAATAAACCCCTTGATTTTTGATTTGCTCTTAGCCTCGACTGATGGGCCATACTATTGGGAGAGATCTTCTCACAAACAACTCGGAAAGATAAAAATTCCAGCATATACTGGCTCCGACTGGGGAAAGATAGGGATACATCTTAGGGGCGCTTTCACTGCGTACGGATCGATAAAAGCTCCCAAAAAAATGCTCATAGGGCCGCCGGGAATGGTGAGACCCTGGAACCAATACCACGATGTCATAGTGAGATGGTACGATTACTGGCTAAAGGGTATAAACACCAAAATTATGAAAGAGCCCCCAATAAAAATCTTCATCCAAGGAACCAACCAGTGGAGAGAAGAAAAAGAATGGCCCCTCGAAAGAACTAGGTGGACGAAATACTACCTCCATAACCAGGGAGTCTTAGACACAAACCCGCCCGGAAACGGCGAAAAACCAGACAGCTACGTTTATGAACCATTAAACCAAAGGAAAAAAGGCGAGACCCAATACCGCGCCCGGTACGAAACCTCCCCCTTAGAGAAAGACGTGGAAGTCACCGGTCCGATTGCTCTCAACCTTTACGCTTCCTCCACAGACACGGATCCAGATTGGATAATCAGAATCGAGGACATAGACCAGAACGGTAAGAAAGTGGTTCTAACCCGAGGGTGGCTGAAAGCCTCCCACAGAGATGTAGACAGGGGCAAATCCAAACCTTGGCAACCCTACCACCCCCACGACAAAATAAAGCCGATAAAACCGGATAAAGTCTACGATTATGAAATTGAAATTTGGCCCACATCAAACGTTTTCAAAGCTGGACACAAAATAGGCCTGGAAATAAGCAGCGACGACGGGGCACCAACCGACCTCTACTCAATCATCTTCGGCCACCTACTAAGCGGCAGAAAAATGAACAACACCATATACCACAACCCAGAATACCCCTCACACCTACTCCTACCCATCATACCAAGCACTAAAACTGAGTGAAGATTAAAAACATGTTCAACACTTCCCGATTAACTTTTATTTTTTTTATTTTTTCGTTATGCACAATCGCAGCTACCGTACTATTTAGTCCAGAAAACCAATCCTCTAAAAAATGGATTTCAATCCAATAAAACTTAATAGCACGATTCTTTTCTTATTTTTAAGTTCATGGAACAGTTTGAGGATGAAAATATGACTACACACCCAGAGAAAAACCACCTATTTCAAGCAACTGTTGCTTGGGACGGAGAAACAGGAGGAAACATAACCATCAAAGACTTCCCCGAACTCCAGATCGACACCCCCGCAGAGTGGGGTGGACAGGGCAGGTCCTATTGTCCAGACCAGCTTTTTGTTTCCTCTGTTGGTGGCTGTCTTCTCGAAACCTTCCTCTTCATAAAGAATAAGATGAAGCTGAACCTCTTACAGCTGAGAGTCCCCATCCAGATGTCAATAAGACAGACAAGAGACGGCTACTACGTATCAGAAATCGAGGGAAAAGTACAAGCAACCGTGAAAAAAGGGGAAAAAGAAAAAGGAGAAACATGCGCCCAGCTAGCCGAAGAATACTGCCACCTAATCCGACTAATAAAAAAAGCCATACCCGTAAAAATCATTTACGAGGTAACCGAAACTTAACCAACCACGCAACTGCACGCTCCAACCAACCACGCAACTGCACGCTTATGCGTTCTTTTATTTTTCGGCTCTAATTATACCCTTCTCTATAGCAGTCTGCATAAGATTCTCCACAGCCGTACGAATATACTCCTCCTTCTTAGCACCCGTAATCACCAGCTTACCCGTAGTAAAAAGAAGAATCACAACCTTAGGCTCCCTCATACGATAAATCAAACCCGGAAACTGCTCCGGCTCATAAATCACATCCGGAAGCGCATACGCCGCAAGCTCCAAGTTGAGCTCAGCCCCAAGACTGGCGGAAGCCACAATGTTCTGAATCTCAATCTCCGGCTCAATATTATCACCCAAAACACCACTCTTCTGAAGCTCCTCAACAATCTTATTCACCGCCGCATAAACCTCCTTAACAGACTTGGCGCTTGTACCCAAAAGTTTTAATTAAACAGATGGTCTGTACACACCATTCTGCCGGAGCTGAATATGAGTGTGGCGGTTTTGGGTTTGTCTAGTCTGTATACTAGTCCGGGGAATTGTTCGGGGTCGTACTCTGATTTTAGGTTTGACTGTGCGATTTTTACGAGTTCTATTCTTTGGTTTATTTTTACCGATGCGACTACGTTTTCTATGTTTATGAATTGGATTTTCGGCATAGTATGGAATGCCCCCTATGAGTTTTATTTTAGCACCTTTTTTTGCATTAGGTTTGTTATGCTTCAAAATCTTAATTTTGTTAGTGGGATGTTTTTTGCTTATAAATGGTTTCTCTGCTTATAAATAACACGCTCCCTTTTAAATATATATGGCTGTTGGACAAGGGGACGTTCAAGAGTATGCGTTGCAGCATTGCCATGGAAATGTTGAGAATACTTGGATGGATAATGTGTTTGGCGTCGACCGACTTCAGGATATATTATGCGCCAAAAAACCGGTTCGGCGTCTCAGATTTTCTCACCTTTATTCCGCTACTTGAATTGTTCTAAGACCATGAAAAATTCTGCGGGTAAAAACCAGAACATAAATTTGGCCACGAAGATAACCCCTAAACCGTTCTTTTTGGCCATGTCAAAGATTATGTCTCGAATCTCCCCCGGTCTGAAAACCAAGTCAAAGTTCAGAAGGTCCGTGCCTAAGAAAACTCGGCTCTCTGGAAATCTTCTTTTCACCTCAGATATGTATCCTAAAACCTGATCTAAATTCTTCGCCGTAATTTTGGGTTTTATTTCCACCACGATTGTTCGGGAACCCTTCTGGGCTACCACATCGTACCTGTGGCTGGGGTGCAGTTTTCCAGAGGGTATCTCAAAGCCGGGATCCCAGCCCAGCAAATCGAAGAAGATAGCCCTAATGGTTCTCTGTAAGATGGAGTGCGAAAAATGGTTTCTCTTGGATTGGGTAGAGAAATAGTTAGTGATGTTTTTCATGTGCTCCTCCACAATTTCTTTTTTTAATGTTAATGTCTCCAGTAACTTGCCAGCGAACATTAAGTCCAGAATTTCTCCAATCTCCTTCCCTATTTCTTCCCATATTTCGTAATCCATAATTAAGAAAAACACACATAAGCTATAAAAATCTATATCCAAGCCTTCGATCAACACCTTCTTGCAATCTTTTAAAAGAAAAAAATTTTAGGAATAAAAGGAAATTCACCAAAAATAACTAAAATAAACCTAAATTTCGATAAATGGTTTTCAAAGAATAAATGATGAAAAAGGAAAAATGAGGTAACAAGGAGACTAAACTTGAAACAGTAATAGGGTCTCGAAATGAGGGGAGATTAGCGAATTTTGGATATGTTAACGCTTAATGGCTATTGCTTCAATTTCCACTCCAACATCCCTTGGTAAACGAGCAGCCTCTATAGCAGCTCTTGCAGGGGGATTGTCCTTGAAGAATTCTGCGAACTTTTGATTCATCTCAGAGAAGGTATTCATATCTTTAAGGAAAACCGTACACTTAACAACATCCTTCAAACCTGCTCCAGCCGCCTCGAGAATCGCTTGCATATTCTTTAATACCTGTTCAGTCTGCTGACTAATGGTACCTTCAACCATTTTTCCAGTCTTGGGATCCAAAGGAACTTGGCCTGAAACGAAGATAAAATTCCCAGCAATGATTCCCTGGGAGTAAGGACCAACTGGTGCTGGTGCTTTATCCGTTTTAATAACTTTCTTTTCAACCATCCTATATCAACTCAGAAAAACTGTTTCTGGACTGTAGAGTTGTTCCATACTGTAAGAGATAGACGGATTCGTGGTTTTAAATTATTCTCAAAATTAGGGGATGTAAACCAAGGAAATTGTAACGTTTATTAAAATCCTTGATAACACTATTAACAATTACAGAGATTAGCAGGAAAGCCCAATCAAATTTCTTTAGGACAAGGGAAGATTTGCAGAGTTTAAATAAATACCAAAAAATAGGAAAGCGAGTAATAGGGCTGGCTCACCCGAAGAGGTGCGCAGAAACCAGTAACAGGGCAGTCGGACGTCCACCCTTCTAACCCTAATATAATAGAAGTGTAGAACCCTTAACCCCTTCGGAGTTGAGAATATGTCAGTGCCTAAATCTCAAATCAACTCTATACTCCTGACAATTGACTCTGCTATATGTCGTACACCGCCGTGTTCGTCCTTTGTTAGTCTGTGTAGGTCTTTCCACGCCTGCTCCTTATACTCTTCTGGAATGTGTTGAAAGACAGCACCTAACGCTTTTGCTGCATCCAACCGTACCGCAATGTCTTCGTCCTTTGTTAGTCTTTGTATGTCTCTCCACGCCTGCTCCCTATCTGGGATATATGGAAACGCAACACCCAACGATACTGCTGCGCTTCTCCGTACACTGCTGGCTGCTCCGTCCTTTGTTAGTCTGTGTAGGTCTCCCCAAGCCTGCTCCTTATACTCGTCTGAGACGTGTGGAAACGCGGCACCCAACGATCCTGCTGCGTACCTCCGTACATAGACATTTTCATCCTGTGTCAGTCGGTGCAGGTCTTCCCACGCTTGTTTCTTGTCCTTGTCCGGGATGTGTGGGAATACGGCACTCAGTGCTTCTGCTATATCCCTTCGTACATCGCTGTCTTCGTCCTGTGTTAGTCTGTGTAGGCATTCCCATGTCTGTTCCTTGTCCTTGTCTAAGATGTGCGGGAATATAGCACCCAAAGCTTCTGCTGCAATCCAACGCACAAAAAGATCTTCGTTCCGAGTTAGTCTGTGTAGGTCTTTCCACGCCTGCTCCTTTTTCTTAGGGGAAATGTGGGGAAACGCGTCGCGCAATGCTCTCGCTGCATCATACCGTACAGTGCTATCTTCGTCCTGTGTTAGTCTGTGCAGGTCTTCCCACGCCTGTTCCCTATACTCGTCTGAGATGTGTGAGAATATGCCACCCAATGCATATGCTATGTTACTCCGTACAACGCTGTTTTCGTCCTGTGTTAGCTGGTGTATGTCTTTCCACGCCTGTTCCTTATACTTGTCTGGGACATGGGGAAACGTGTCGCACAACGCATATGCTACTCCACTCCGTACATCGCTTTCTTCGTCCTGTGTTAGCTGGTGTATGTCTTTCCACGCCTGTTCCTTATACTTGTCTGGGACATGCTGAAATACAGTACCCAAAGAACCTGCTGCCTGATACTGTACACCGCCGTCTTTGTCTCGTGTTAGCTGGTATAAGTATCTCCACGCTTGTTCCTTGTTCTCGTCTGGGACATGTGGGAACGCGGCGCGCAACGCATACGCTGCGCTAAACCGTACATCGCTTTCTTCGTCCTGTATTAGCTGGTGTATGTCTTTCCACACCTGTTCCTTATACTTGTCTAGAACATACTGAAACACACCACCCAAAGCACCCGCTGCGTGCAACCGTACAAAGATGTCCTCATCCTGTGTAAGCCGATGTAAATCTTCCCATGCCTGTTCCTTATACTCGTCCCCGATGTGGGAAAACGTGTCACCCAATGCATATGCTGCACCACCCCGTACAACACTGGTTTCATCCTGTGTCAGCTGGTGCAGATCTTTCCACGCCTGCTCCTTGTCAGGGAGGCCTGCAAAATTATCGCGAATTAGAAGTGCCGCCGCTCTGCAATCCAGTATTTCACTGCTCAAGGCTAAACTGTGAATCTTCTCCTGATCTACCAATCCACTTACACCGCCTAATCTAAAAAAGACTCACTTAAAATCCTTTCTAACATAAATTCAGCACTAATTAGTTCTTCTTCATCAACAATTTTCTCAACAAAGGTAGAATATGGCGAGTTAAAAAATGGGAGGAGAATATTGCTCTATTGAAACTCGTATTTTACGTTGCGAGACAGGTAGACAATTGCCACTATTCCGGCTATCATGATAAGTAGACCAAGTATAACACCGTATATAGAGAAAGTAAATAAAAAGGCTATTCCGGTGCCTATGGCTATTATTCCTAATATAATTGTGGTGTAGCGTCCCCAGTTCTTCATGTGAAGCAAACCATAACTTGCGAGAACACATATTCCTGAAAGAATAGGAAAGACCACAGCCCCCAAATAAAAGACAGAAATTACATCATTTATATCAGATAAAGTAAAACCGACGCTGGTTCCGCCGAGAGGGTTTCGATATGAAACTGGAAGGCTCTGAACCCATATAAAACTCCCTATTACTAAAAATTGGTAAACATATTCCTGCGGGAGAAGTGAGGTAGTAATTATTATTCCCATGATAACTCCCAGTGGAGCCAAAATTATGAGAGCTATAGCCATTGCGGTTATACCTAGAGGCCTGTAAACACCCATTTAGTATCCCTCCCATAAGTATCCTACAAAAAATAAACATTGTTTAGATATTAAAACCCTTTTAAAGCGGCAATATTCATTCGAGGCTTTGTTTTTTTTATTTCTGGGCTAGTTCTGTGTAGGTCTGGGCTCCCCTTGTTATGCTTTTTTCCTCTTTTTCGTTTAGTTCTCTCATCTTTTTCGTGGGGATTTCCGCAACCATTACTTGGGGTTCAACCCTTGCGTTTGGTGGTGGCGTTTTATTCTGCGGTTGAAGGGTTGCAAAGGTGGAAGGGCAGACTGTACTGGCTGTGGATGTGTTATCGGGGGATTGCGCTGAAATGGTCAACAAAATACAAACATTGATAGATACAATTCTCAAAATTAAGGGTTCAACCAGAAAATCTTCTTGAAAATCGGATTATGCAGGGGTTCTTGAAGAGAAGTGAGGGAGACATGACTACGAGAAGGGTAACCTGCCGAGAGGAAACTCTCAAACAGTTCTTACGAGGAGCGCCGAGGAGGGGCGCAATGACAAAATAAGTACCCAAAAAATTAGGACAATGAAAAAAATGAGCATAAAAAAACGTTTCAATAAACACAAACGCGCACTACTCGCACTTGTGACAATTTCACTCTTCATAGGTTCATTATACGTAACTGTATTTGCATTTTCTCAATCTACCAATAACACTCTAAATCTCCTCACTAATTACTATCTGAATCTCCCTATTAGTTACCCTCCAACTAACAACGTGAATGCTAAAGATTACCCTATAGACTGGCAATTGGGAAGCGGAACAATTGAAGTAATCGAAAAGAATAGCTCAGGATACTACAACTATAGTGATCCTTGGATATACCAATATGCTGATGGAAAAATCCTTGCACAGATTATACACAGCGTCCAAAATCCCAACGTTGATTATTTACTGGTAGGATACAGGGACGGGTGGAATTTTTATTCAGTTTCAAACGGAACAATTGCACCATATCAGGATTCAACTAAGAGAAACTATTACTGGATCCAATCACCTACAGGAACTGTCATAGTTAATTTCACCGTTGACCAACTGTACACCTACTCGGGGTTAACCTTTGTCAGCGGGAATGAACCCGTAATCTATAATAATGGGGCAATAATCACCAGAAATGGTAGCACCCTAAGACTCCAGTTAAATAATACCGGTCCGTGGACTAACACCAGCACCATACTACCGGGAGACCCACAGATGCAGTGCTACCAAAGGGTCACCACGGACAGCAGTTCAACCATTGATTGGGCGAGCACCCCGTTCACTTCAGGCGAATATAACAACAGCCGATATAACGACAGCATAGTAGCTTCGTGGGAGCAGCCGGCAGCCTACGGTGCTACTGGTCTGGTCTGGAACAGGTACTGCACCAACCTGTCCTACTTCCGCACCCAGGACGAAAACACCTCGAGATCACTCAACAACATAACCTACTACTTTGTGGGATACAAATATCTACAAGCATGGGGTATATTTGCAAACCTCTACTACAAAAACCATAGTGGATGGTATACTTGGGGATCTATAGGAAACTCGGAAGCCACCTACTCTAAATCAATCACCAGTAATTTCGACCAAGTGCTATTAGGCGCTAACAACGACATCCTAATTTACGGCGCCGGAGCCGCAGCGCAATCATATTTTGTCTGGCCGTGGTTTTGGATTTTTTCTAATACAATTATATACTTGGACCAGGTCAGGGTTGATGTGAACTACAACTGGCAATACACTTGGGCGAACCTAACCTACCACGGCACACCCTTCAACACCAACGACTACCCCTGGCTCTCGATAAGGTACAGAACAAACGGCACTAATTCGTGGAACTTCTGGCTTACTAATGAAACTAACAGTGAAGCTAGACTAATCACTCTCAGCGGAACCAGTGGAGCCTGGCAGACCCTTGAAAATAACATTACCGACGGAAACACCTACAACGGATTCCACGTTGGGGCAAAATGGAACGAACCCAATAAAAACGAGTATATAGAGTTTGACTACGTTCTAACCGGCCGCAGAATAGAAGTTAACAGTTTTTACCAGGACGGCGAACCCTACCTCTACGTATGGGGAGATAAATCAGCCGGACAGTTGGGAACACCCGGTTATTACTATTCTATACCCGAGCCTCCATATACTATATATGTCCCTGCTAATCCCCTACATGTACAGGGAATAATAATAGAAATGGACGGATACGCTAATCCAACCTCACACCGACTCTGCACACTCGAACTCTGGAAAGAGAACTTGAACGGAGGAAAAACACTGGTGTACCAAGCTGATGTGACTGATATCTTCGACCACCAGATAATAACTGGTACTCCTCTGGTAGACGGGAACTACACGGTGAAAATCAAACCCCACTGGGAACATTCCCTTTACAAAGATGTCGAGTTTAATTTCCCCCTCTATGACCCGTCTGTCACAATCACAGTCCCAGCCAGCGACAACACCGTTAACACCGGCGATATCTGGATTAACGGAACCTACAACAACTTACCACCGGGCTGGATTACCAGCATAACTATAAACGACGACCGGTTCAAACTTGTGGAGCCCAGTGGTTCAGGGCCTTACGGTTATACCGGCACCTTCAGCTTCAAAAACTCAAGCATAGGAACAAATGAATTCGACGTAACGGTCACAGTCCAGGACCAGATGGGATTCACTGGAACGGCAACAAGACACGTGATAGTAGACCAAGACAAACCCACCGTAGAAATCATCACTCCCCCCAGCGATGATGTTCCAGTTACTCCGGGTGATGTCTGGATTAACGGAACCTACAACGGCTTAGGAAGCCAGATTACCAGCATAACCATAGACGACAACCGGTTCATCCGAGTGGTGCCAGAGCCCACGGATTCAGGTCCCTACGGTGTAACTGGCCCCTTCAGCTTCAAGGCTCCAAATATATCTGGGAGTGAGTTTGATGTGACAGTCACTGTTCAAGATCAAGTGGGTCTCGTTGGGACGGCAACCAGACACGTAAAGGTGAATTGGGGGCAAGGACCCTTAACTCTGAATTTTACAGTTACATCCTTTGATGGTACTGTGTTACAAGCGAGGCTCTGGACAAACCACGCGGAAACGCGTCAATCTCTGGTGGTACTAGTTCACGGTTTTGGGAGCACCAGTGAGTTATGGGAAAAGGAGTTTAATGGTATGCGTACAAGTCTTCTAGACCTGAATTACACGGTGGTAGCGTATACCCAGAGACGTGGGGCTTCGACACCTGATTGGGTTGGTAGTTTTGATTACTTGATGATGGACCTTTACAAAGTAATTGACACTGCAAATGATACTTACGGTGGCAATCCCGGTATGATTGATGGATCTAAGATAGGCTTGGTTGGACACAGCTTAGGATCCTACGTGGTAACAATGGCTGCCTGTTCAGACCTAGGTTTTCTCTTTCTCAAAGAATATTTTACCAGTCTCAAGGTAGTCGTTGAAGGAGCAGGACCCGCTAACCTATACACTGAAGCGCAGTTCTTATACAATAGTTATATGGACGCGTATAATTACGCTAAGTTAAAATATGATTTGTGGATAGATAGGTACGCATTAATTGCATTCTTTTATTCGCAGCAAGTTACTGGAGGACAAGTACTTTTCAATTGGATTGTGACTAATTGGGTCTTATTTGAAAATGCGCTGCAACCCATCGAGATTGGTGGTGGTGTTCCATCGGATTTGGATAACGTCGACACAATTTATACAACAGCCTTCGGCGTCTATCACAACCATTGGGATACAACTATGCCTGACAGCAATGCTAATTTGCTTTACAATGATATACTGTACGATCGATTTCATTATTTCCAGAATATGGCAGTTACAGGTCTAATACTTTATGATGGCTATGGCCATCTTGTCTGGGCGTCTAGTGCTGCGGTAAGTAGTGCAGTTACTTTTATGTCCGCCTTTCTATAGAGTGTTACTAGATAAACTTTCATCTTTCACCTTTTTTTTATTTTAGTAACGTTTTCGAAACAGAATCAGAAATACATATACCAAGTTAGATGGTTAATAAAAATTGATGTTGAGATAGCAGAAGATTTTTCCCTTAAAGGAAATGGTTTCAGTACTTTTACATACGAAGCAAAATTTAGTATGTTTCTAAAGAAAATTCTAAAAACCAGAAAGTGGGAAAGCATTAAGGGAGGCATTATCCGAGTTGCCGCCACCTGAATCCGAGCATTTTAGAGAGAATGAAAGGTAACACTGAAATATTGATTCTTTAACATCGATTGAATCCTAATCTTTAAATATAAGGTATGTTAAGGGCTAGAAAACGTGATGTTGTATCTGCCAATTTTTCATCATCGATTCAAGTTTTTACTATTTTTTATCTTTTTCTTATCCGTTCATTCAGGTTTTAATTTTTTGTATTTCTGGGCTAGTTCTGCGTAAGTTTGGGCTCCCCTAGTTATGCTTTTTGCCTCGGTTTCGTTTAGTTCTCTCATCTTTTTCGCGGGGATTCCAGCAACCATTACTCTGGGTTCAACCCTTGTGTTTTCTAGGACAACTGCTCCCATGGCTACTATCGCACGTTCCCCTATCTCTGCTCCGGAAAAAATTATGGCACCGGTTCCTATTAGCGCACCGTTACCTATTCTGCAGCCGTGAACCACGGCACAGTGTCCGATTAGAACCTCGTCGCCGATTATCGTTTCCCTACCTCCATGTAGTGCGCAGTTGTCCTCGATTGCGGTTAATCTTCCAATCCTTATGGGTGCGAAATCCGCTCTTATTACGGTTCCATACCAGATGCTACTCTTTTCTCCTATTTCCACATCTCCAATTATTGTTGCTGTGGGTGCGATAAAAGCTGTTGGGTGAACTTTGGGTCGTTTGCCATCAAACTCCACTAAGGGCATAGGTCTTCCTCTTAGGACGTATCAAAACAGTCATTTAAAAAATTTGGGGGAAGTTCGGCAATGTAATAGGTATGTTTTTTGGCTGGTTCATTTAAATCAAAAACATTTCCCTCTCATCCCTATCCCATCAAGTGTATTTATTTGGGTGGGTATATGTTAACCTCTCTATCTTTGCGTATTCCTTATCGTAACTTAGTAGCTCTAAGTTTTCCATTACTCCGACCGCTGCGTGAAGGCTGTCGAAGTAGGTTAATTCTTTATATTTCTCTCTAAGCTCCCACGCTTCGCCATGGTATGCTGGCTTGATCGATGATAATCCTATTTGCCGATATTTCAAGACTTTATCTATCAGTGCGTAGAAGGTTTTGGTTTCGGCGATAATGACCTCTCTAGACTTTAGAAGTAGGTCTAACTCTATGAGTGAGTAAGGGGAGAGCTGAATTTCTCCTGCGAACTTGTCGAGCAGCGTAATTACTTCAGCATGATGCTTATCTTCTGGTGATATCAGAGCAAGTAGGATATCTGTTTCGATGAGAAACGACGCGATTTTAGCTTCCCCCTTTGGAGAGTTCACGTTCAGCTATTCTCCGAAGTGTTCTAATCTCTTTTTCAACATCCTTCGTGCCTTTAATAACAAGTTTTTCCAAGGAGTCTAAGGGATCCTCAACGGGCTTTAGAATAATCTTCTTTCCCTGGACTTCGATCTCTACAATGTTTTTGATGTTTAACTCCTCTCGGATTCTGGCGGGTATAAGGACTCTCCCTTTCTTATCAACTTTAGCAAGTGTTTCCACCAAATATGTTCACCAAAATAATGTCCCACTTCCCACTATAAAAAATTTCCCACTAAAATAGTTTGTCCAATAACTAGACGTTTGGGACTTGATGCAAATTTTTATTCGGTTTTGTAAAGCTTTGGATTATTTTTACATTGCAAAATAGAAGTTAAATTGCAGCGATAACCATATGATAAGGCTGTGTGCTGGGGAGTTCTAGTTTTTTGTCGTTTATTTACTTTTGGAGAACTGCGGGTTGTATTCTAGAATTTTCTCTACTGCCCATCTTGCGAGGTCGCCGGTTACCTCTTGGCACTTTGGGTTTGACTTCTTGTCGCTTGACATGCTTGCAAATTCTAGCATGGTCTTCGGATTGTGAATCTATACGCTTTCCCCCAGTAGTGGAACTGAACTTCCTGGCACTATATCTGACAGTTTTTTCTGCATCTTTTGCTTACCTCGGCAGCCGCGCTGCACACATTGAGCGTCTAGGATACTGGCTAATCTGCCATCGAGAACACTTGGCAGCTAAAAAAACGATTAGCAAGGCCATGACCACGAGCTTGAGGGAAGCGATGGATTACGAAATGACCATGCAGGCGATATGCTCCCAAACAGAGGCACACCGAGAACGAGTAAAGGCATTTTTTGAAAAAAAGAAGTAGCGCAAGCGGGGTGTATTATTTCTTTTTTCCGTGTAGAGATTTCTCTGAAAGCCTCTCGCCCGAAGGAATGATTAGATCATAAAACATTTAGCTATACAATATGGTGCGTCAAATTCTAAGACGACGTAGTCCCAGTCATAACCCGTAGCCAGCTTAAGGTACTGCATTACAGATCCGCTGATGCTACATCTAATACTACCATCTGCCCTTTTTAACAAGTTTTCATAAAAAAGTTCTCGGCATCCTTCAAGGAAGTAACAATTTGGGTTGAGTATTAATACGCTTCCATCTTCATTTATCTTATATCCGATTTTTTGGGGGCCTATTTTCGTCGCAATTGAGATCTGGCGAAGCTTTAATATAACAGCTTCCAAGTCAACGTTTCTCTCTTTAATGACCGAGACATCCAAAATACTTTTAGCAAGACCTGTATGAAACATCCGAGTCCCTACAACTCCAGAACTACCTTCAAGTTCGTTTTCAACCTTAATCTGGGCATATAAGATTACGTGGTAGCAAGCGAGGGGGTATTTATCAGATACTAAGATTATATACTCTTTAAACTGATCCAGAGTTTTGATATCTTCAGGGGGTTCTTCTCCGTATTTTCGGGCTACAAACAATAAAGCGTATTTTATGAAATTGGCGGTGAATACCGGACCGTACACTTTTTCTGCTTGTTTTAACCCTTTCATAATTAGTTCGATATTGGCTCTGCATTCGGGTATTTCATAGGGAGCCTCTTCCAACATTTTAAAATCAGAGAGTTTATTTTCCATCGCTTTTCGACCTCACTATGAATACTATTAAAAAGAGGAATTATTAACCTTTTTTTGCTCTTAACCTTAAGGTAAGAAACATTTATTAAATTGAAAATTATATTCGGTACAAATTTAACATTATCAAATTGATTCTATTCTAGATTTTGTTCCTTATATCTTTGGCCCAACCCAGCGTAGTTTTGGACACCCAGGATAGAAAGATTTGACTCAGAATCATTTAGCTCCTTAATCTTTTTAGCTGGAACTCCAGCAACTATTACTCTGGGTTCGACCTTCGTATCTCTTAAAACAACAGCGCCCATAGCTACAATCGCTCTTTCACCAATGACCGCTCCAGTAAAAACTATGGCACCCGCGCCAATTAACGCTCCGTCACCTATCCTGCACCCATGCACCACTGCGGCATGACCAATCATGACCTCATTACCGATAATAGTATCCCCATGTACCACACAATTGTCTTCAACCGCGGTTAATCGACCAATCCTTATAGGTGAAAAATCACCTCTTACCACAGATCCATACCAAATACTGCTTTTCTCTCCAATTTCTACATCCCCAATAATAGTGGCCGTGGGAGCAATAAAAGCCATAGGATGAATTTTGGGACGTTTCCCATTAAACTCTACAAGTGGCATAATTCTTCCTTCTAAAAATTATCAAAATAAAAACATATAATTCAACCTTTACAACTCTGAAAAGTTATTATTATAAATATATTACTCAAACCTAATAGGATTCTACTGTTAAACTCATAACCTTTAAATTATAAAGTGATTAAAAAAGTTCTTCTAGTTCATCATTCTGTTTTGGTAGATGGCCATGTTCTTGAAGATACTCTTGGAGTAATTCACTTTCTCTTATAGTAAATAATCCAAACTTTTCGAATTCAAAAAATTTTGTTTCTCGGTTTTTATCCATTTGTGCTTTTAATTCTTCTCTCAGATTGGGGGTTCCTTTAATATATATTATTTCTCCTTCCTGGTCGTATAGTTTTAAAACTCCCTCGGATTCTGGGACAATGCCTAGATTCGTTGGAACAAACTCTAATAAGACTTCGCTTGAAGGAGGCATTACCTTTTTCTCAAGTTGTCTTCTCCATTTATTTTCGGGAAGTTTTTCCTCTGTATATTTTACTACACCAGTGGGGCAGACATCGACACAAACCCCGCAAAATTTACATCCAGAATCTTTTGCAGATTCTTCTGTTCTACCAACTACAATCGCGCCATCTACAATTACGAAGTTTAACGCATTCGCATCAACTATTTCTCTGCAAGCCCTCACACATCTTAAGCAACCAATACAAAAGTTAAAATCCCATTGAAATAGCCCTTCATTCACAATGGGAAGATTTTTTCGTTCAAAATCGTTAAAATCCTTTATTTTCAAATAATCTGCGATTTTCCTAAATTCACAGGTTTGAAATCTATCACAACATATTTCTTCACTTGAATAATTGTTAATGCATTGAATTCGGTCACATCCATGGCTTTGCTTACATGTGATGCAAAATTTGAAATGATTTCTGAGAGCCTCTTCCATTTTTTCTCTTCTTATCTCTTTTAATTCATCAGAAATGGTTATTATTTCCATACCCTCACCGACAGGAGTGGCGCAGGCTCTTCCTAGAAATTCTCCTTTCATTTTATCAAATATTTTAACTACACAAATACCACAGCCATCAAAGTGGCCAATGGATTGATTTTCAATTTTATCTTTTCCTCTAAATACGAAATTTGCTGGTTTCTGATCTATTGGACTTAAATTGGGATAATAACACAGATTTGGGATGTATATTCCATTCTTCATGGCTACCTCTAGAATTAACTCTCCTTCAACGGCTTCTACTTTTTTACCATCCAAAGTTACGCTAACCATTATAATCACCAACCGTATTATATGAGCAATTTATTATTCTTACCAAGAATGAGTAATTGCATTTTCTGAGCAGGCTACAACACATGGCAGACTACCGCCCCTCCTTGTAGATTTGCACGGTGCACAACTATATTTTATTTTCTTTCTGTGTCCTTCTTTAACAGCTGGAATTATTTTTTCTTCTAGAGGATCATATTCGTTAGTAACCATTTCTAAGACTCCTTCCGGGCAGCAATCTACACACTTACCGCACTCGATGCACTTCTCTGTATCTATAGTAATGAAAAAATTCCCAGAACCATCCTTATATCCATAATTTATCTTCAATTTTAAAAAACCCACCTACAGAGTAAATATACTTCGATATAATTGAAAATTGTAAGGCTTCTGCAAATGTGAAGCCTTAAGATAAAACATATCTAGTTGTTTTAAGAACTCTTTTTGTCTGTTTTTTCGCAAAGCGTTTTGGCAAATATCGCCGCGCCTACCGCTCCTGCAATCATTGGATCGACCTTTGACTCAGGCACTTTGACTCCTAGCTCTTTTTCTATTCTCTTAACCATCCCTGGGTTTTTAGCAATACCTCCGGTGATTACAAATTCTGGCTCAAAATCAACTCTCTTTATAAGTTCTATTACCCTATTCTTCATTGCTTCGAAATAGGCTGCTAAAACTCTCTCTTTTGGTACACCTTCTCTTAGAAGTCCCATGACTTCCGATTTGGCATAAAGAACACAAGTACTGCTCACAGGGTCAACTTTTCCCTCGACCTTTAAAGACATAGGTCCTAATTCTTCTATGGGAATTCTAACTAGGTCGGCCAAAACTTCAAAAGCTCTTCCGCATCCTGCGGCACACTTATCATTCATAACAAAATTTAGCACTTTACCTCTTTCGTCACATTTGATTATTTTTAAGTCCTGACCACCCATATCCAAAATTGTTCTTATCGTTGGACCATAAATGTAGTTTGCCCCTCTGGCATGACACGCTATCTCCGTTATTGCTTTATTTGAAAATGGAACCTGAACCCTTCCATAACCGGTTGCTACTATGTAATGAATATTATCTAAAGAAATATGATCCATTTTATCAAACAGAGCATTGGTCACGTATTGAGAACTATATTCACTGCTCTTTTGTGTTCTAAAGGCGCTATAGCCAGCTATTTCTCCATCGCTCATAATCACAAATTTTGATGAGACAGATCCCACATCAATGCCAGCAGAAACAATTTTAGCTTCTTTCCAGTCTAGGCTTTCATTTACCCAAACTGTACCAGGCCAGTCTGCATATGATTTCTTTTCTTTTAACACTTCAGTCAAATTAATTCCTCCTTTTAGTATGATAATGCGGCTCCAATTGCTGTGACAAGTTGTGGCTTGATTTCTGATGGGACATTTACTTTTACATTTAGATTCTTTTCCATAAATGTTATTAATCCTACATCATTTGCAAGGCCGCCTATGATCATTACCTCCTCTTCGATTCCAATTTTTTTAGCAATGGAACTTATTCTATCTGCTAATGCAACATGAATGGCTCTCGATATATTGGACAATGGAACATTGGAACTTACTAGACCTACAACTTCTGATTCCGCAAATATTACGCACTGATCATTTATGGGAATGTCTTGTGTACCTTCAAGGGCCAATTCACCGAATTTTTCATATGGTTCTCCCAGTGCATTGACCATAGCATCAATAAACGCTCCAGAACCTGCGGCGCACTTTTCACTAACTGCATAATCTGTAAATTTACCATCTTCTGCGACTTTTACAGCTACTACCTCCTCTGCACCAGCATCTATGACTGTTCTAACGTTAGGAGATATAAAGTAGGCACCCTTCGCTATAGCAACCACTTTAGGTACTTCTCTATTTGCAAAGGGAACCAACTCTTTCCTGATAGCGGTAACCGTAACATTTCCTACTTCTTTCTCATTTATACCCGCTTGTTTTAAAGTGGATTTGAACATCTCAGTAGTTTTAGCCTTTACGTCAAATCCAGTTTCATCTATAGACTTACCCAAGATTTCCTTATCATCTTTAATCACAATTACCTTTGTATACTTAGAACCTACGTCTATCCCAACACTTATCACAATTGTACACCTCCGAAATTAACTTTCAGAATCCAAAGGATTTATTCCTAAGCGTGCCATAAAAGTGTCAATTGTATGGTGTATTTTCGGTATGTCCAAATCTCTTGGATCCGCAAAATTACCTTCCCATGTAGCAACAGGGAATCCCTTTTCTCTTAGAGCATGATAGTAATCTAACTGCGATATAGCCAGTCCTTCACATCCTCTGTTCATGAAAAGAAGCATTCCATCCGCTTTCCATTCCTCAGTCATAGAGAGAACTGCCTTTCTTTTAAAACTGCTATCGTAAAAGGTTTGCCACATGCCATGATGTCTTAAGAAAGTTTCCGCCGTAGCTCGTAGTGCTTCGTCCCTATTTGTAAGCTCATACTTTTCCAATAGTTCTTCAAATTTTACCGGTTCCCAGACAAAGTTTCCTTTTTCATCCAATGCTTTCCATGCGCCAGCAATAGCATAAATATAAAGAGAACCTATAGGATTTACACCATATTTATATTCCATATACCTATAGAACTCAGTCAAAACTGGCCACGGAGGCTGCATGTCGCCAAGAATTCTACCTCGTTCTTCAACACCTTCAAGTGCTCCAAGCCCTTTCTTTACTCTTTCTTGAATCTCTTTTTCTAGTTTATCCCAAGGTCCTTCAAATACCGTGTAGAAACTGAATAAACTTTTTTCTTCTATAGGAGCTGGTACGCTTTTGTTATAATTTACAATTCTAGACCATCGACACATGTATTCTAAAGCCTGGTAAGTTCTTTTAATAAGTAGCTCATCGCTGTATTCCCTACCCGTTACTTTTTCCATCCATTTTATACTGTCATGTAATTGGTTGACCACATAGCGTATCTTTTTCTCATTCAGTTGGTTACCTGGACCCACACAGACGTCTAATGCTTTCATTGGTACGCCCCTCCGCACAGCTATGTGTTGATACCACTTGGCGTGTGAGTCACAAATATGGACAGTCCAATAGAAATTTGGTTCTGGATACTTAACAACAGTTCCATCAGTTAGAATAAAAGTACCTCTAAGCGCACTACTCCAGTAGACTCTTAGATATGAGCAGGCATCCCTTGCAACCCCTATCTGATCCATATACTCCTGCGATTCTGCTGCGTAGTCTTTGAACCATGCAAGGGTAGCGGCATAAGGTTCACCATATAAAAAGTATACATCATCCCCTAAACCTGAAGGAATATTGGCCAAACTCCATCCTGAGCCTGACCAGAGTAGTCCTCCTTTTTCTTTTGCTTCTGAGATATCTTTGTAGTACTTTGCACGAACCTTCTTAAATTCGTCCCAAACCTTTATAGGCCTAATTTTGACTTCGGTCATCTAACTCACCAACTAAAAAAGAATTTCTTCTCCAATACTCTCAAGGAATGCCTCCACTCTTGTACTAAATTGACCAACAGGAGTTGTTTGATCAAATTCCAGAGTGTAGGTTGGAATGTTTAGTTCTTTAAATAAATCTCGTAATCCTGGAATGTCTAATTCATGAGGGTTACAGAATTTTTGTTGCATAAGTATAGTTCCATCCACTCTGTACTCTTTGGCTATTTCTTTGATAAAACTAAATCTCCTTCTTTCATCCTTGCCTTCTGCTGCCCCCCAATCCTTGGATGGGCAGGGAATTCTATCCACATAATATTTTGCTAAAGCTTCAACAAGATTATTGTTTTGTGAAATCTGACTCCAAAAATATCTTGCTCCAGTACAATGTTCCTCGAACACGAATGTAGCAGGATAATTTATTTCATATTCTACCAACCTCATAAAATCTCTATCATCATTTTCACTGCCGATTAGCATTAGTCTACTACCCTGTTCCCTATCAGATTCCACATTTTCTAATTTTTCGAGAAGTGACTCTAAAACTTCATTATGAGCTTTTTTGTCAACCAATTGGGATGCTAATACCATTTCCATAGAATGAAGCCCAGTAATGGGAGGATTATCCCCTTTTCTCAATTCATAAATTTTTTTCATCAATTTTCGATTTTTATTATATATTTCTATAGAAGCTTCTAAGTCACTTTTTGTAATCTTTGAGCCTGTCCATTCTTCTACAGCAACTTTAAAATTTTCTAATTCAGAGGCTGCGTATTCCTCAGCATAAGGGTTGTTTGTAGTGCCATGAGGAAATGGGATAAAATAGCTCCAATCAAATTCGCATTTATCTCTCATGAGCCAAAACACTTGTCTCATATGTAAACAACTTAGAGTGGTAACTATTCCATCCAGATAATCAAAATCACCTCTAAGCGCTGTTGACAAACAATCATGAGAAAAAGGACACCACATATCATGATGATAGACCCTGGAACTGCTGTCAGGCACTTTGGATCCCAAAATTCTAACAGGTAAAATGTTCGCTGCATAAAGAATCTCTTCAGGCACATAAGTACAAATGTAACCTACTACTTTACCACCAGTTTCCTTCTTCCATCTCTGAGCGTAGTCGTGACGAGTGTCAACCCACTCAGAAAACCGCTTTAATTCCGATAGATTCTCAATCAATTTCAGCACCTAACATACTATTTTTCCAGTTGTATTCTCAAAAAATAATTTCCCTACGCATATATAACTTTTATTGTAATATAAGGAAAAATATTTTCCTTAAGGTAAAAAATAAGAGGAAGAAAATTTTTTAAACAAGCCTATGCGTAAATATTTTCCATTAGGAAATGTTTAAATATAAATAAATGTATGGATATAAGTACAAAGACAGAAGACCAGAGGTAATAAGCTTGATACCTGAAGAAGCAAGAGAGATGACATATAACGTACTTCCTCCTATTAGATTTAAAATTGTAAATCTATTACTGAAAGAAGCTCCATTATACATAGCTCAAATTGCAGAAAAAATAGGTGAAGAAAGGAGATTGGTTTCATACCATTTAACCAGTTTAAGCAAAGCTGGAATTGTTGAGGCTGAATGGAAACTTGAAAACCCAAAGAAAAGCTCTAAAGGAGCTCCAAAGGCTGTGAAATACTACAAATTGACAGATAAAGCAGAAAGTGTTATTCCGCTAATTATAAATCAATTATCAAACTTATCACCTTCAGGCATTATAGATGAATTAAAGTATAAACGAAAAATTGAATAGTTTGAAGATTCACCGGTGAAGACGCTTTACACCTTCTTAAGAACCGTCGAATCAATTGATGCAATCCCGGTAAGCATATGAATTCTAGGAGTAAACTAGGATCTTTTAATCTATTTTTAAATTCTTGATTTATTAACAATAGGGTTATTTTGTCCTTCGCCTCATCTAGTTCAGTGTAGTCCATTAAGGGGAGTTCCCCTTTACAGTTTTCCGCCTTTTTCTTCAAGTGAGGCTTCCATAGATGTTTCTTGCACTGCTCCTTTCCTTTTTTCAGAGAATATTTACCGATGACTATTAGTACTCCTTCTTTTTCATAGCTTTCAACGACCACAATGAATTGGGGCGAAACCTTGTAGACTAGTATGTTACTTTTTGATAGTTTTTGAGTTGGTGCTCTCCTATGTTCCAGACTGATTTTTAAAAGAATTCTGGTTCCTTTAAATGGAAGTGGATTACAAATTGGCAGACTGGATCTCCTCGAGCCCGGCAGAGAACCTCATCGCAGGTAACTGAATCCGCTTGGAAATCCTCTAATCTCTGCTCCCCTACCCATTCCATGATCCCAGCATTTTCATTGCACATGAACAATTGTGGTGAGGGGGATATCAAGTCTTTGCAGATTGGACAATCTTTTATGGAGTAGGTTACATAGACATCGTTCCCTTCTTTTTTAAATTCAGTTTTATCAAAGGTTTTACCGCAAAAGAATTTCCAGGCAAGATTGTAGGCAGCCTTGGGGTCGGCTAAATCATTTATGCCTTTTACGGTTTTTTGGGACGCTTGCACGTATCTTGTAAACATGAACTCTCCCATATCTTTACCTATGTTTTTTAATTCACGGTTAACTACAGCGGGGTCGCCGTATCTGTTTAAAAAATTAGTTACTACCGAATTTATTAAGGATGTTGTGATAATTGCGTTTAATTTTTCGGCTTTAATTCTCCACGCTAATACACCCTTTACTCCCATAATTTTTTCACCTCTTATTTTTTTAAATCCGAAATATTTTTGTTACTCCCTTGGCGCTATAATCGCCGGAAGTTATCATAACCCCGATTATGGGCTTATGAATTCCCTTAGCAATGTCGTCAATGATTTGACCGTCGTCCCAAAGTTTAAGAATTTTTACTTCAATTGGATTTTTTTTACTTTCTTTATAGATTTTTTGTCAATTATTATGGGGCTTTCATTAGGTCAGAGTTTTTCTGATTCATCACATCGCAATCCCCAACGAAATTTGCCTCTGCAACATTATCAAAAAAACATTGGACCTTCTTCAGTCAATTCAAACATTACTCTATTTGTTGTCGAAGGGCGTGTAAAATTGAACCTTTCTCCTGTAGCATATTTACCAGGCTTATCTAAAACGAACTCCACACCCTCTTTTTTCCATTCTTCCATTACCTTCTCAATATCATCAACAATCAATTGAACCACGTGAATCCCTTCACCCAACTTATCAAGAACCTTAGCCAATGGTGAATCGGGAGTCGGTGGCTGAATAATATATATCCTAAAGTCGCCCAACAAAAATGCACTGCCCATAGCACCAGTTGCCTCACTCGAACCTTCTCCAACTGGCTTTACTCCCAATAGCTTTCCAAATCTTTCTGTGACTGTTTTCACGTCTTTTACACGAATACTGAAACCTAGACACTTTTTAATCATCTATTTCACCTCACAACAATGATAATTGGGAACATATTTTCCATAGGTAAATCTATACATTATTTTTCCATAGGAAAACTTATATATAAGTTTTCCCACGGGATATTTAATAGTGCCAACTTGAAATTTGAGGTGAGAAAGTGTTTACTGCAAAGAATATGATTGAATATTCTTTGGATAGATATGCTAACAATGTTGCTGTGAAGTTTGTTGACAAAGAGATTACTTACAAGGAGTTTGACCTTCTTTCAACAAAGTTCGCAAACGCTCTATTAGAGCTTGGCGTAGAGAAAGGGGACAGGGTAGCCGGCCTTATGCTTAACAAACCTGAATATATAACCTTAAAATACGCTATGGCTAAGGCTGGACTAGTTGAAGTAGGGATTAACCCGCTCCTCGCTAAAAGCGACATCGAGTACATAATAAAAGATAGTGAAGCGAAAGCTGTGATTGCCGATTTTTGGTTCTTAGATTTCATAAGAGAGAAAAAACCCAGTATAGAAACACTTGAACACTTAATTGGGATTCCGATTGGAGAGGAGAATCTTCCAGAGGGAGTTTACGATTTTAATGAACTCGTAAATGGGGGTAGCACTGAGTATATTGATGTTGAGACAAGTCCTGATGATTTAGCTGGTTTGGGTTATACTGGTGGGACAACCGGAAGACCAAAGGGTGTGATGATCACTAACTTTAATTCAGTTAATTTTTGTTTATCCTGGACGCGTGAACACGAAATAAGGCCAAGTGAAAAATTACTTCTCATGGCTCCTTTGTCACACCTTGCGGGTATCTTCTTTTATTGCGGTGGTACGCAGGGTGCAACATCTGTAATTACCCCTGGATTCGATGCGGGGCAGGCACTCGAACTCATTGAGAAGGAGAGAATCACTTGGATGCTGGTTGTTCCTACAATGCTAAACAGGATGCTTGAAAGCCCGAAAATAAAGGAAGTCGATCTCTCCTCATTGAATACAATAGTTTACGCTGCAGCACCAATGTCACCCCAGAGGCTGAAAGAAGCCATAAAAGTTTTTGGAAACATTTTCATACAATTATACGGCCAGACTGAACAGTTGTGCATAACAACAATGACAAAAGAAGAGCACAAATATGCGTTAGAGAAAAAGGAAGAACTTCTAAAATCTTGCGGCAAGCCAATGTTATTGTCCCAAATAAAAATTATCGACAAAGAAGGAAAGGAACTAGGAGTAAACGAGCCTGGCGTAGTGGCGGTAAAATCCCCCGCCAGCATGAAGGGTTACTGGAAGCTCCCCGAAAAAACAAAAGAAACAGTGAAAGATGGTTGGGTGGAAACAGGAGATATTGGATACATAGACGAAGATGGCTATCTCTACCTCATAGACAGAGACAAAGATATGATAAAAACCGGAGGATATAACGTATACTCCACAAAGGTGGAACGGGCAATAATGGAACACCCAGACGTACTCGTCGCTGCAGTAATAGCAGTGCCCGATTCGGACTGGGGAGAAGCGGTTAAGGCGATAGTCCAGCTGAAAGATGGATCCAAAGTCACACCCGAGGAAATCATTAAGTTCGCTGGAAAACGCCTCGCCAAGTACGAGAAACCAAAATCGGTTGACATCGTAGACCAAGTTCCTATAACACTAACAGGAAAGGTAGACAAGAGAAAACTTAGAGAACCCTACTGGAAAGGAATGGAAAGGCAAATACACTAACAAAAAGGCGAGTATCTAGGTGAAAAATTGTCAGAGCTATTTACGCACCGATAGATAAATACAAGTACAAACCATAACATCTTATTTTTTTATAAAAAAGGGTATAACATATACGGATGGGTGTTGTTACGATGAGTAGCAAAGTAATCATTACCGCCGCGCTGACAGGAAATATAAATGTCCCCCTATTTGCCGCTAACGCCTGAGCAACTGATTGACGAGGCGGTACGATGCCGGGATGCAGGGGCGGCGATTGTCCATGTGCATGCGCGGAACCCGGAAAACGGCAAACCAACAACCGACATCGAAGTCTATCGGAAAATCCTGAGCGGCATCAAGGCACAGACCGATCTTATTATTACCCCGACCACTGGTGGAACCGCGGCAATGACGCCGGAAGAGAGAATTGCTGTTGTGAGAGAATTGCAACCCGAAATGGCGACGTTTAATGCGGGATCACTGAATTTCGCATTGTATCCTGTTATAAGCAAAATCAAGAAATTCAAATATGATTGGGAAGAAGATTTCCTTACCTCAACGGAGAGTTTTATTTTCTCCAATACGTTTAGGTCGCTCCACGTCTTTTGCCAGACGATGAATGAGGTTCGAACCAAACCAGAAATTGAGATTTACGATGTAGGTCAAATCAATAATATTGCTCACATCCTTAACGAAGGATATCTCCAGAGGTCGCTCTACCTGCAGTTTGTGTTGGGGATCTTGGGTGGCATTCCGGCAAGCGTCGAAAATCTCGTATTCCTTCTCAATACCGCTAGAAAGGCCCTGGGAGAGTTTCAATGGTCCGTTTGTGCTGCAGGCAGGTTTCAATTTCCGATGGTTACAATGAACATGATTATGGGTGGTTACATACGCGTTGGTTTGGAAGACAATTTGTATCTTAACAAGGGCGAATTGGCGAAAAGCAACGCCGAACAGGTTGAAAAAGCGGTTCGAATAGCTCGCGAACTGGGACTAGAAGTAGCCTCACCAGACGAGGCTAGAGAAATGCTCGGACTAAAAGGGTTAGACAAAGTAAATTTCTAACACAGAAATAATGTTTGTTGAAAACTGATGCGACCCACTAGGGAAAATTACAAAATTATGAATTACAAAAAACGATGTGCTAAACACTCCAACTGGTGTATTTTGAAAAACATGCGTGTCCTTATCAATACCTGTGCTGTGAACAAAAGCCACAGAAAGAAAGCATCAATCAATCAGTAAAAGTTAAACCAATTATCCTAACCTAATATTCCCCTTAAAGACTCTTTATATAAAGTAAGTGCTTCTCAAGGGAAAAACTGAAGTAGAAAAACAGGAAAAAATGAGGGAAGGACGGGTATGCGTTTATGACTCCCACATTCTCCCTCTGCAAACGGGGGTATTGAACTCTTCCAGTACGTAGTCGAAGTGCTTTTTTGTGATGATTTCCACGCCAGCGTTTATGAGTCCTAGAATTATGCATTCCAAACCTCCGACCATGCGTGATACTCCCTCGTCCACGAAAGCCATGCAAGCGTCTTTGTGCGTACAACAGGGATGAAACACTATGTTTACCTGATTGTTCTCTACTCGGATAAAATGCGTCGGAACCGCTACTTTAGTTGATGTAGCTGTATCATTCACCATTTTGCAGGCTTCGACCACATCTTCGGTGGTTCCAACTATACTGTTTAGCATACCACTGTTCTCCATTATGGATTTCTGGGCACCATAGACGGCTCTCTTGCCCCCTGACGCCAAGGAGCCCTGAAGCTTGCTCTCCGTTTTTAAGATACCGTAGACTAGGGCGCAGTGTCCATTGGGGTACCGGTCCAGATTTGCCATGATGTAGTTCATAACCTCATCCAGTCCCTGCATGTTTTCGGGTGGTTTCTCTTTCAGCTTCTCCGCTTCAAAATTTAGTGCGTACTTCGAAACCATCTGTTTGAAAATGGGACCGTAAAGCTTCGCAGTCTCCTCGATCGCCATTTTTGTGAAAAATACCGCGTTTCGGCTATCCCATTCAAAACTACCTGTGAACTCACTTTCAGAACCTAGATTACTTTGAGATTTAGATGATTCTTCAAATTTAGTCACGGAAGTCTACCGCACCTATTTTTAAATTATATATTTCTTCAAATTTCGTTTCGGTTGTAGGAGCCATAGTATGGTTGAGTATAAACCGTATTTTTTGGAATTCTTGTGAACCGAATGGCTCACTATGCTCTGTTTAAGGTTTCAGTCATCATTGTGTTCACTTATTGTTAGAGATTTATTCTTAATAAATTTTACTTATTAAGATTACTGTATATTTCTATGGTGCATGATTCTTTTTGGTAGGATTTTCGCCTTTACCCGCCCTGTGTTTCGCTCTATTCTTTGTATAGCCCTTGTTTTTTATTAAATGTTCAGTTACAATTTGATGAATTTGAGGAGTGGGAAAACCCTTTAACTATACTAATACTTTGTTCTTGCAATTGCTCATTGTTAATATTGTGGGAATGGGCCTCTTTATTTGTAGGCGATAGGAAATTACACTGTTGCAGCTTGGGTCCTAAAGAAGTGCTATGAAATTGAAAAAGAGGCATTCCAGGCTTTGGAAAAATTCAACTCTCAGCACATCTACCAATCTCAATCTTTTTTAAATTTACAATGATTCTGCCCAAAGCTCTAAAAAAAGAATTATTTTTTGGATAGTACTTTTTTAGCAAATTTTTTAGCGTTTTGCTCATCTTCGGGACTCGGGTGCTTTTTTGCTTCCTCCATGTATTTGTTAAACTGGTCGTCGGGAATTTTTTGAGCCTCTTGCACCATTTTTGCAACATTGGGGTCTGGATTACCCATACAATTATAGGTTCCCTTGTAGTCGATTCCTTTTCCCTTGCTTATTCTTTCAAAGGCGACTCTAACTCCTTTGTGTCCTTCATCCCGCCAAATTTCGGACATGTGGGTGTAGAATCCGGCAAGTTTATACTTGGGCGATTTGGGTAGTGAATTCATAATTTCCTTAACGGGGGCTGCTAAATCACCAGCATGAGCGGGGGTTCCCACAAAAATCAGATCATAATTGTTAAAAGTGGCTGCATTTACTTCATTAATCTTCTTAAAATCCGCTTCATGTTTTTTCGAGACCTCATCAAAAATAGCTTTGGCGATCTTTTCAGTATTACCACTTAGTGAAATAAGTAACCAAAATTTTCAAAACAACATCTCCAATTTGTATCATTATATTAAAATTTATTTTTTAAAGGTTAGGAACTGAATATCTAAAAAGGAAATCCGAGTTTTGGTTTTTATTCATATTTTGTAAAAAAATAATTTATCATAATTTGGATAATACCTTTCGAGAAAACGCTTTAGGTTTTTGCTCATCCTTAGGACGGGGATGTTTTCTCTCCTCTTCCATCAATTTTCCCAGTCATCGTAGGTAATTTTTCTGGTCTTCTTCAAATGTTCATATACAATTTTTTGAACCGGAGGGGAAGGACATCCCTGACAATCGTAACACCCCAGAAAATAAACAAAGAACTAGAATTAAATTAAATCGAGAGAAATTTATCCCTTCTTTTACTAATCCATAGAAGGATACATGAAAGAGATGCGGATGCGTTTAGACTTCCCACACTCTTCCTCTGCAATTGGGCTTATCGAATTCTTCCAGCTTATAGTCTAAGGTATTTTTAGTGATGATTTCTATACCAACATTGACGATTATCAGTGCTATGCATTCCCAACCTCCGATCATGCGGGATATTCCCTCGTCCACGAAAGCCCTACAGGCCTCCTTGAACGGGCAATCATGAAACACTACGACTACTTGATTGTTTTCTTTCCGGATGACGCGCGTCAGAATAACTACTTTAGTTGATCTAACTGAGTCAGTAAACTTTTTGTAGGCTTCGAACACATCTTCAGTGGTTCCAACTACACTGTTTAGAATACCACTGCTCTCGAGTATGGATTTCATAGCGCCGTAGGCGACTCTCTTGGCTCCTGCCCCCGTGGAGCCCTGAAGCTTGGATTCGGCTTTAAAAATACCGTAGCTTAGGGCGCTGCACCCATTGGGGTACCGATCCAGATTTGCTATGATGTAGTTCGTAACTTCTTCTAGTCCTTGGATGTTTTCTGGTGGCTTCTCTTTAAGCATCCGCGACTCAAACTCCAGTGCGTACCTTGAAGCCATCCTTGGGAAAATGGGGCCGTAAAGCTTTCTAGCCTCCTCGACCGCCATTTTTGCGAAAAATATCGCGTTTCGGTTATCCCACTCTCCCTCAACGGTGAACTCATTTTCAGAATTAGATGGGGAATCCCACTCATGCTCAAATCTCAAATTCCTTTTCTTCTCATCTGACATTTTGCCACCCCTAATTTGCCGTTTTGGTCATAGAAAATATAGTGAAGTATAAAATAAACCATCTTTTTTAGTGCTTATTAACTGCATACCTCAATTTATTTTATTGGAATTTTGTCATTGTGGTCAATTTATTATTAAAGCATTATATTATATAAATATTATGCATTAAAAATGTGGCATGATTTAATAAATGTAGAGTCCCGGATTCACCCTGTAATCCTCGACGAGTAGTTCGAGAATCTTATCCTCGAGAGTGTCTGACTTGTTCCAGAATTTTCAGAGGGTTCTCTCCTGCTTCAACCTTTTTCTGAACCAGCTCCACAGTTTCGTTCTCGTTGAGACTTACTATCAAATCCACTAAATCTTCAGTCAAAATTTATACCTCTTATTTTTTAAAAAATAATTTTGTTGCTTCCTACTATCAGAGGTAAAAAAGGCGACATAAGACTTGTGAAGGCTACTTACGAAGGACAAAAGAAGGCAAAACCACTCGAGTATTACAGATGGTACCCGTCGTGGATAAAAAGAAGTGAACTTTTCTAAGGGGGTTTGGTGAAAAGAAGCTTGTCAGCAGCCCAGTTGAGGGGGTTAACTCCATCATCAGCCCCATAATATCCTCGAAGGCTGCTTCGGAAAAAGCGGTGAACCTTGCCCTCCTCGACCTTTTTTCACATACCCCCTTTCTAAGGTTTGAAGACGTCCTCTGCCTCACCACCTCCAGCATCAAAAGGCAGCCCAAGATTTGTGTGCATCCCTACCAGCTCCTTCGGGTGAGGTACACCAACAGGGGCGGAAAAACGAGTCTGAGAAACCTTCTAGTCCTCTCGGTTAGTGGTGGCAAATTGTCCGCTTACTGTTTTCTGAGGGGTGAGGTGAGAACTTTCCTTAGGTCGAGGATGGAAATCCTACACGCCCAAAACATACCGCTCAGCCCATAAAAAACATAATTATAACATCATGCCATATTATTATTTATATTTTAAGTACTCTAATATTGTTAAAGATACGTGAGAGGATGGTATGGTTAGTGTTTTGAAAGCGTTAGAAGACGCTTTAGGAACCGACTACGTTTCCGACAAGGATTTTATAACCTACGCATACGCAAGAGGCATAGACAGCGCTCTCCCCCCGAACCCTCCCGACTACGTGGTGAAACCGGGAACCACGGAAGAGGTGGCGGAGATAGTGCGGATAGCCAACAAGTATAAGATACCCATAGTCCCCCGAGGCGGAGGATGCTGCTTAACGGGCGGCTCAAAGCCCATAGAGAAGGGAGCCCCGCAAAGAATGCGGTTCCAGCTGTGCTAATAACTGAATGTCTCTGAAAATGTCCTGTAGGGCTCCGGCAGCCTCGGCTTGAGCTTGTTAACTTTGAAGGGACTGTATGAGTCGAAGGCATTCAATGGCTTCGATTTCATTCCTGAAAGCCCCGGCCATTCTTTAAACAACTGTAATGCTAATTCATAAGTTTCTTCATTATCCAAGCCGGTATCAACGAAACTCTTCTCATATGGTGTGGTAAATTCTCTCCCCACGAAGAAATGCCATATCTTCCATTTCCCGTCCTCTTTTATGAAATCAACTCCGTACCTGTCCCAATGCCAGAATGCCTGAAGCCCTTTAATTCCAGGCATGGTTATAAACCCCGGGGAAACCCACACGCCTTTTGCCGTCTCCCTGTCCTCCGCGACCTCTATGACGGGAGTGGTAAGGGTGTGCATATATGCAAGGCCAAAGGGTAACTCTTCCTCCGGCTCATCCTTGAGTTGAGGGTACCACTCTCGTATCATGGTGCCTGCTGATTTGAATAGAAAATTCCGCATGAAATCCACGTAATATCTATTGATTGCTTCAAGCCCCACAAATCTGGCCTCGAACAACGCCTCCTCGAATGCGACATCAGGGGCTTTTTGCGCCCATATGGCATCCAGCTCCTCTTTGTGTTTAAAGGATGAGTGGTAATACTCATGCAACGACATCACGTTTTGTATCTCATGTATATCCTCTGCCCGCCCTAGCCTCTTGTTCTCTTTTTCCAAGAAGGCCAGCCTTTCTTCCACAAGGGCAATCTTTTTCTGCAAAGCTTCGTTTTCCATCACAACCTCCTTTTCCGATAAAAGATTTTTTCTACTGGTTTTTTTGGTGAACACAGCCATCTTTTTCACCTCTTAAACAATTCAATAAATCTCTATTTTTCTTCTTGACCTTGACATCGACAAGTTCGCCCCATGGATTCCTCATGTCAGTCAGCCGCGGATTGCCGGCACAAGGAGGTGCGAGTCAAACTTCCCGCCGGTGTGGATGATATGGTAGCCTCGGTTGCGCACCTCATAACGGAATACCGGTCCCCCTGGAAAGAGCTGATCCTCCATCCACCAAGAGGCGTACCCCTGCACCACGACGCGAAGTTGCTGGCCTTTATGCCAGAGCATACCCACGGGCCAGATCCCGATCTCGACCGGGACAATCTCCTTGGGCTTGAGTAACTGTTCACGGCGATGGGTGAGGAAAGGCTCAGAGGGAGTGGACCGCGCTTTGTCGAGTTCACGGTGCGAGACCCTGAGCAAACCTCGAGCACCAGGACTGGGGAATCCAAGCACGAGGGCTGGAAGGTGGTTGCCCTGCTCATCGAGCTTACTGACATACACGAACAGGTCCATGTCGTCTGCCCCATCGGCCTCGACCCATAAGCGCAGCTTCATGTAACCGGTCAGCTCGGTGTCTTTGTTGAACCTGAAAGTGAAAGCCGCCTGTCCTTTGCCGTCGTCGGCCTTGTAGCGGATGAGGGAATCTTTCGTCACCGGATTAGGTGAGAGTGTTCCAGTGGCCGCGTCGAGATAGAGCTTCTCGAATTGCGTGCGTCCAAGGGGCCACTCGCTCTCGGGACGGCTTACCTGATCAATACCACCAGGGTCGAGAACAGAGAGGCGCACCCTAGGGGTCTTTTCCCAGCCATTCTTGATGCCCTTCAGGTAGCGGTCGAAGAAACGCCGCAGATCTTCGACGTTCTCGGGGGAGTAGTAGTCTGGCCACTCTTGCGTGTTGTGGATGCGGAGCCACTTGTAGCGGGAGGACATACGCCGATAGCCGTCGAAAGTTCCGTGCGTATGGATAGGGTTCCAGCTAGCCACGACATAGGCGGGGATTTTAATATTCTCCACCCGAGCAATCTTGTCCTCCCAGTAGCCGTTCATGAGCGGGTACTTCCGTATCATAGCGACGACATCCTCAGCGCGCCCAGGCCCGCATATCATAAGGGACACCATTCCGGCGAATCCCACCTCTGGGATACCGCCAATACAGATACTCTCACGATAGTAGTCATCAAACCCCTCCCAGGGGGCGATGGCAACTAGGTGCGGTGGCTTTTCCGCCGCAGCAAACCACTGCGAAATAGCCAGCCACGAGTTTCCCGACATTCCGACTCTGCCATTGCACCAGTCCCGGGCTGCCACCCACTCGATTAAGTCGTGGCTATCACGCCCCTCCTGTGTGCTGAAAACAGTGATGTCGCCCTCCGAATTGCCTGATCCCCGCGCATCAGGGTTGATTACGGCGTACCCGTGTTTGCACCAGTATGCCGGGTCAGGTCCCTCAAACTTCGTCATAGGGGAGGCCCGCGGCACCCCAGGTATGGGCATTCCCCCGGCATAACCCGCACGCTTCCCGTATGGACTCCAAGCGACAATCGCGGGCAGCCTGTTAGCGTCATCCGGGCGGTAAATGTCGGTGTAGATGGTGGTGCCGTCGCGCATTGGCACGGCAACATCGCGCTCATAGCGAATCCCGTCCACGAACGTTACGCCCGGTTCCAAGGGCGGATATGTGCCACGCGATTCATTTATCGGTTTACATTTTACGAAAATGATTTCGATCTTTTCCTTTCCAAAGCTGCGCACTTCTATTAGCTCTTTGGGTATATCGGTCACTGATACTTCCTCCTTTATTATTACTAAAGGGGTAGTAGCCCCCCCTTGATCATAGGCCCACCCCAATATATATCAGATACCGGCGGTCCCACCGGTTGGATTTCTGGAGCATCAGGAATGACCGGCAGGAGCAGGTGGGACTGGTGTTTCAGGTCATGGTAAACAGATATCTTGGTAGAGACACCCCCCATCAAGGCTACTGGGTCGATTGTGCTATCGTTCTCGTAAGTAGGGTCCATACCTGTTATCTGCACCCAGATTTTATGTCCAGCCTTGAATGTAAGGAATAGGGGTTGAATCTCAATCTGAAAATCGTAGATTGTGTTTGGTTTCAGAGTAACTGGATTTTGGAAGGAATGCCAGGGCTGTCCCGGTTTGGACTTGGTCTCATCCACTTTTCTAAATGAAGCCTTGAGATTGCCTAAGGTCCGCACCCTAACCTTGCCGTCAGGCGCGACTTCTCCTACCTTCACGAACCACGCCCACGTGGACGTATCATCTGTATCGGTAGAGCCGTAAAGAGTGATGCTTAGCGGACCCCAAACGGTCAAATCCTCAGTCAGAGGCGGGCTGGCGTATGCCAGAATTTCTTGTTTGGGGTTAAGCATATTTAACAGATTAGGATCTATTCCCAGGCCACTACCAGCTGGAAGTCTCTGAAGATTAAGCATAAAAGGCATAATGGAACTAAGAGGGGAAGGCTTTAACTTGTCGGGCGCTTCATTTCCCTTCGGCGGCTCTGGGGTTAGTAATCCCCACGGTGCTTCCGTCGCAGGTCCAGCAGGATTTTGCCGTAGGTAATATTTGGTCCATCGTGTTCTCTTAAGTGGATATTCATTTTCGTAACGCCATTTTCCTGTACCACTATCGCCTATCAATACCGGGGGGTCGTCCATAATTCCCGTGTCAATGCCCTTGAGCCAGTAATCAAACCATCTGAGTATTTGTTGGTTTACCCCCAAGTTTAAATCGAAAAACAACATATAAGGCAATGGAACCTCTGGTACCACCATCAGTTTTTTGGGTGCCTTGATTTTTGGCCACGTATTAAGTTGCGAAGTTGTATGAATGTAGACATGGGCCGCAATTATGGAGAATGTGGGAATCTCTAGTTCATCAACACGCCTATCCACACACCTTTCCCAGTAATATGGTCCATCTTCGGGACTGAAATACCAAGCGCCAAGCCCATCCCCTGGCTGCTCCTTTCCAGGAACGGGGTTTGGCCATATACAACTTTTAAGCGTCATTATCCCCCACATATGCATGAATCCGGAATTGAAGACTCCGCCCGGATAGATGGAATTTCTGTATGTGTCTGTCATGCCATTATAGGGGACGATGCATTTGAGGTGAGGTGGCTTCTGGAGAGCTGTATACCACTGACTCATAGCAAGATATGAACATCCCAACATACCCACATTTCCATCACACCATGGCTGTTGGGCGATCCATTCCACAAGATCATATCCGTCCTGTTGCTCCAATCGGTCACCGAAGTTGTACTTTCCTTGCGACAAGCCGCTGCCCCTTGCTTGAGCATTGACTATTACATATCCTTTAGGAACATAGAAGCCGATGTTGCCTACTTCGTGTAAAACCTCTTTTTTGTATGGTGCTATCGACAGGATCACCGGCCAGGGACCGTCCCCCGTCGCCGGCTTGTATACGTCCATCGCAATTTTTATGCCATCCCGCATCGTCGCATAATGATTCTTTTCAAGTACGACTCCTGGAGGAGTTTCCCTCGGATATTTAATGTCCCAGGTATTTTTTTCCATGATACCATTCTCCCTCTTATGTTTGTGGATTTCCAAATCACATTATTTAAAACGTGTTGCTGATTTATTGTTTCTCTAATATATAAATCTATTGATAATCGTTTATCGATTATTTTTTAAATTCTTAATGAATGCTTCGGGATACTGTCAACTTGAGGTTTTTCACCTCGAGCGCCTTTTGTAGTCTTTGGATGCGGGTGCCTTTTCGTGGTAGTATGGGTGTGTTTCGGTTCAGGGATTGGGTAAGTATTTTTAAACTAATAAATTAGGCTTCGGAAAGGTAAAGAAATAACTTAGGTCGAACAGCATGCTGTGAACCTAGATGCCTCTATTTAGTTCTTTTTGGCAGAACGATATTTTCTTACGAGCTTTTTGTTTTCATTTGCCACTCGTCGGGTTTCGGTTGTTCCTTCCTTCTTGACTAGCACCTCTTCTCGCTCCACCTTCTTTCTTGTTACTATGAATATTAATGCTATTATTAGGGGTGTGATTAGTGCTCCTACAATGAATACGGCGTCTAGACCCATCCCTAGGTATAGCCCTGTGAAGGCTAGTGGTCCCACTGCTTGTCCTAGGAATAGCATTCCCATGAAAACTGATGTGGATGCCCCTCTCCTCTGCGGGGGGACAAACTCTATTGAGAGAGCCATAAGCGCGGGGACCACGAAGGATATTCCAAATCCACTAAGAGATATAAGAACCAGAAAATCCATGGAAATCCATTCGAACATGAATCTAGACAGGATTTGAACTGGAAGCAGACTTAGAAAGACCTGTAGATTTAAATCTAGGATATTATTCGCAGTCCCTAACAAGTTTGGTATATAGGAGAGAGGGGATGCTGGCAGATTATAAGTTGTGACCCGAGCCAGGGTGATTAAGGCAAGAGCGGCAATTATTATACCCCCAATAGGAACCCATCGCTTGCCAAACCTATCGATTAGAAAGCCTGCTATTATCGCTGCAAAAGTGCCTATTAAACCGCTGATTGCGAGAATTATCCCTATGGTGCTCGAATCCAGGTAGTATGGAAAGACAGAAAGTGCATCCGAACTAAAATACATCACAGTGAAAAGAGCGGCGGGAGCTGCAAATCCGGTGACACCTAGAATGAGAACCTTCTTGTATCTTACGATATCTCTGAAATCCTCAGCAACGTCCCCAAGGCTTCCGCCTCCCTTGACTCCGATTCCCCTGAGAAACACCCCGATGTATACGGTTAAACCGACGGAAAAAATCGCCATAATCATAAAGAGAAAACGCCACTGACTAGCCATCACCCCCCCTAAAAGGGGGCCGATGGCTGCACCCATTAGGCTTGCAGCATTAAAGAAACCCATATACCGACCTCTCTGGGAGGGTTCTGTTAAATCCCCTACGAGCGCAAGCAGAGCTGGAGACATTATCGCTAATCCCAGTCCCTGGATAATCCGTGTGACGTTGAAAAACCAAATAGTTGTGGAGAAGATTGCTAAGGCGAAGCCGAGGCTTGTTACTATAAAACCTGCCAGTATTAGTTTCATTCTTCCGTAAACATCCGATAAACCCCCAGAAAAAAACTGTCCGAGAGCAAACGGAATCTGAAATAGAGTTACAGAGAGCAAGATCAGAGACACATCGGCAGATAGATCGTACTTCAAAACGGGAATCATAGGCAGAATTACACTTATGCTGATGGCTGGAATTGCAGCAGCAAGATAGATAGGAATAAATATATGGTAGTTTCTAGACACTTGGAAAGACACCTCAAATAGAAGCACATTATGCCACGTAAATTTGCTCCCTGCATTTTAGAGCTTTCATATATCGAAATTGATTTTATTTTTATGATTTTTTACGTCTCCATACTTCTCTTCTTAACTTGTTTTAGTTAGATTAATCGCTTCAGTGGGACATACAACCACAATAATGAATTTTACAAGTGGATTTGACAACTCTCCTCAAATTTTTCGCATATCCTCTCAATGATGTTTATTACAAGCCATCCTACAAAGTTCCAAATTTTTCTTATTTTAGTTAAATACAATATGTGTTTTTACCAAGTCGTAACTCCGCCATCTATGTATAAGATTTGTCCAGTTACGAAATTGGATGCGTCTGATGCGAGATACACAATGGCGCCTATCAGGTCGTCTGGGAATCCCCATCTTCCTAGGGGTATGCGTTCCTTCATTCTTTTTGCGAATTCCGGGTCGTCCAGTATATGAGCGGTCAATGGGGTTTCAATAACCGTGGGGGCAATTGCATTAACCAAAACATTAAATTTCGCCCACTCACACGCTAAAACTCTGGTTAACATATTCACTGCGCCTTTACTCGTACAGTACCCAACATAATTCCTAGGAAGGGCGTATCCTCCCCTAACGGAAGAAATATTGATAATCTTTCCACTCCTTTGCTTTATCATAACTTTGCCTACCTCTTGATTACAAAGGAACACTCCTGTTACGTTGGTATCCATTATCTTCTTCCAATCATCAAAAGGATACTCCTCCGCTGGTTTAGGAATATTCAGCCCCGCATAGGTGACGAGGATGTCTATTCTCTCAAACCTATCCAAGGCTTGTTTCACCATCCTTTTAACGTCTTCATGCTTAGTTACATCGCAAGAAATGGCGAGAGATTCTCTTCCCAATTGTTCAATCTCCTTTTTTACGCTTTCAAGATTTTGTAAATTTCTACTCGTAACTACTACGTTCGCACCGAAATCAGCCAACCCCAATGCTGTAGGTCTGCCTAGCCCCCCTGCTCCCCCAGTTACGATCGCGACTCTATCCGTTAAATCAAAAAGTTTGCGGTAGCCCATTGAGCCACTTTTTATGCGTTCTACAAGCACACTTTCATATTCTTCCGTCGAGTTAAACATTCTAACCAACCTCTCTAAGATCGCTACAAGTCCTAGTATTACCAATATCCTAGAACCATATCGTCCATTTTTTAATATCTTGCCGCTTAATTTTTTAAAAATAAAATAATTTTTTAATTTTATTTTTTACTCCATCTTTCTGAGATTCTACCTTTTCGATTTTTCCAGGATCGCCATAAGCCTTACAATGGAGCCATCACCGCCAGCCCATCTTAGAGGCACCCCTATAATTGTGCATCTTTTTCCCGTTACCTTATCTATATCGCCACCAACGTTTTCCCAGCCGACGATGCCGTTTGTCAATAAGAGCCTATGGCAGGGTTCCCAGTATGGGAAGTCTTCAATAACGTCATGTCCAGTTTCATTCTTGTATTCGTCGGCAAGCCACGGTAGGATCATATTTCTCTCATCGCCTTTGCCTAGATACCATGTCAGCCTAGTTCCAAGTGGGTGGTCTAACGCTTGCTGGTCCACGCCTACTCCCTTTACCCCTTTCTTCACGAACCACTCACCAGCTTCCTTGTAGAGTCCGGGAGAGTAACAGAAGTATTTGACGCTATCACCCCAGTAACGATGCCACCCTGAATTTATAATGACTATATCCCCTTTCTCTATCGCAGGCTCCGCATTTTCGAGATCTTCGGGGGTAATAACTTCCCATTTCCCCTTGGGTATAGAAACTATAACACCTTTTCCCATGTATCTCTCTAAAGGCATCTGATCAGTGTAGGGGTAGCCCTCTTCAACGTGTATCGGAGAGTCTGCATGAGTGGAAGCATGCATAGTGTGAGTGAGTGTCTGTGACAAAACGCGGGACTTCGCGTGATAATGCATTTTCTCAACTTTTATATCCTCAAAGTAGGGCCAAAGTGGGATACCGGTTCCGAATGGGTGAGATAGATCCACAATCTCTACTTCTCGCCCTAAGATTTCAACGATCGGCTTCTTCAGTATATCCTCAGGTTTGCCAAGGAATTTTCCATCCAACATTCCATGCAAATATTTAGAATCTAGTTCATCCTTCTTCATACCGATACCCGCTCTAATCGTAACTAACAATTACCAACATACTTGCTGGTACTTTTTCTCGGTTAATGATAGACCTCTCTTCTCCTGCTGAGATGTACAGAGAGTCCATTGGTTCAAGAGTTATTTCTTTCTTGTCACGTGCCAAGACGGTTAACTTGCCAGAAAGCATGAAGTAAACCCTTTCAAAATTAGTTGATCCCATTTCTGCTCCACCACCTGGTAGAAAATGTGAGAGTCCCACCCAGAATTTCTTTGTTCCGGTTTCTTCTTTGCCATGAAGTCTTATAGCGGTCATCTTAAAATGACCCGGAGCATCATACTCCTTGCCATTTTTGAGTTCGACCTTTTTCATTTCTCATATCACCCGTTCTTTATACGATGCTATATTTCTTAATTCTATACCTTTCATCATTCAACTGGAACTGAATTTTTGTGTATTTTTGGGTTTCAAAGGAACTGTATTTTCTCTCCCTTTGCTCTTTTAGAAGTTTTGCGTGTTTTAATATATAAATCTATTGATAATCGTTTATCGATTGTTAATTAACAGACCGTCGCTAGGTGAGGGCTTCTGAAAACCGAAAAAAAGAAACATTACTATGCTTTTTTAGGATTAATCGATAATCTTGGGACAGGTGCTAAATTTCTCTGAAGTCTTGGAAGTCTAATAACGTCGCAATGGACGACATGTCGACTTCGATTCCAGACTCATAGAACATTGCGAATTGGTTCATACCAGCAACGTTCACTATCCCAACCCTTTGACTATTACTAACCCCTAAGCCAAAAACAGGGCGTCCTATGTCTCCTATTTTTAGAGTGGCACTAATGTCAAATAAGCGTAAATTATTGATTATTTCAGACGCTTTATCAAGAGCTGCGGAGGGTATTTCACTTAACACCGCCGAAATCATGCCTGACCCAGTAGTGGCTACTCTCCTGGCAGAGGTCATTCCGGACTTTATATACATTCTTGCTGGGTCTATACTCGTCCCCTCAAACGTTATGATTTCAGTGAATCTGACGGGTTTACGATCCCTTATCTCCAGTAATCCGTTACATCTTGAGGTTGTTGGTATACCCTCTTTGATTAGCATTGCGTCAACAGTAGTACATGCAAGATTAGCTATGCACGCTTTGCCCTCAGGAACGAGGGTATCCCCTAAGATTTCTCCTTCATCTGCTATTTTGACCTTTAGGCTCGGCACAAGTTCTCTAGGAGTTTCCTTAATAATTGTTAAACATCGATCTAGATCCTCTTTTTTAACGAACGCGACGTTCACTTCTACCTTGCCCTTACCATCCTTCGGATTAAAAGTCACCCCGACTGTGAGCCTATCAAGTGTATCTATGATATAGCCTACTCTCTCACCAGCCAAATTCGAGTTCAACTCCTCCATTCCTTTTTGTGTTATAATTGTCCCACGAACCCCCTTATTCATCGTAAGGCCTAAGGTTTCAAGGGTATGTAAATGATATCTAACTGTACTTTCGTGTAATTTATACCCTCTTCTTAAAAGTTCGTCAGCTATTTTCTTAGAACTGATTGGTGATTTTTCTTTGGCAAGTACTTTCAAAATCTCTAGTTCTTTATCCGTCCTCTCTAACGCTATCGTACCTTCATCCATTACCTACTACACTCTCTGTGAAATGCTTATCAGTTGCTAATAATATTTGTTGTATATATATTTATTGCCAATTTTCTTTCTATGCTGTAGGGTAAGAGGGAAGAAAAATTGTTCGTAACTATTGTTAGCAGGGAAGAAAGTAGTGGTTATAAAAGACCGCTTCTAAAAGCTTTGACGACTAGGAAACTAAAAGAAACTTATGAAAAAGGTTACGAAGCTTATGAGGGGCTTCAGGAAGGCTCGTGGCTTGAAGTTGATCTCCACCTAGTATAGAAGAGACTGATAATGAATAATCGATAAACAATTAACGATAGATTTATATATAAAAATACACAATTTCAATTAAAAAAAGGAGTAAATAAACAAGTTAAAAAATACGAGAGTGAATCAAAAAAACGTTTTCGGAACATAAAAGGCATAGCGTCTCACTATTGAGGTTCTCAGTATTAATGTACAAAGCCATCAAAGAGATTACTTGTTAATCGAAGACCGTTGTATAAAATGCGGATTTATATTGATATATGTACTGAATTGTTTGAAATTGACAAATGAATGATGTTGTACGGGTCAAATTCATTCGGAGGGTCAATTATGAGTAAAAAACAAGCTTTAATAAGAGCAGAATTGACTGCTGAAGAGAAGGCGAAACCGTATTCTAAATACTATTATATGGAAATGGCGAAACCGGATCAAGCCTTGATTGATAAGGTGAATGCAGGGCCTATAGATCCAAAGGATGCGTTAAGAATTGAAAACAGGAATGACTTGTTAAATCCAGGCTACCTTCCTGCAGAAACTGGATACTGCATGCTTCCGAACGGAACTGGCGTAGTAGCAGCTCTTACGAAAATGCCTGGTGTAACACCTGAAATGTTTGACTGGTGGTTCGCTTGGCATCAACTGGAACCCCTAAGATATAAAATTTGGGATCCTGAGGATCACTTCGACGTGCAAGTTAGTGATGAGGACAGAAAAAGACTTTTAGATCCAAATATCCCCATGCGCGAAAGAAATTGGGGGTGCACTCACTACGTAAGTGAGCAAATAGGCAGTATAAAGCTACCACAGCCGCCTAAAGGGGCGGATCTGAAAGAATACCCTTTAAGTTTAAAATTTCTGTCCCCCAAAGATTTTGGTTTTGACATGAGCCGTTTTAAATCTCCGAATGTTGGAACTGCAATTTGTACAATGTTTATGTGCCACTTTATCCGTGAGATTAAGGGGGGAGTTGAATTACGTTCCCGCTTTTGGCTAGGATATAAGATTGAAAATAAAAAACCTGTGCTGGACACAAGTAATCCCATTACATCTAATGCTGATGTGGTTCGAGTTATTATTAAAGAATTAACTCTGCACAGCATAATAGAATTCGCCAATTTAGCAAAGATATTGCCAAAGGTTTATGCTGAAGAGACTAAAAAAACATTCAATAAAGGGAACAGAAGGTAGAGCGCCCTATTATGAGATTCTTAGTGGTATATACAAAACAACTGAAGAGATTACTCTTGAAATATTGCCTCTATCCTTGGAATAATGGCACGCTTCCATTGTGTCACGGCTTTTGTATCTAATCCAAGTAACAAGATTCGTGATTCCGTGTATGGCTGTATGAATAGATGTAGAAGGAGATTATGAAGTGGAGATTAAGAAAATCGCTGTTCTCGGCTCCGGTACCATGGGTCACGGAATAGCGCAAGTAGCGGCAATGGCTGGTTTCGAAGTAAACCTGAGGGACACAAATGAGGTAATCCTAGATAAGGCTATGGAAAAAATAAAGGCGTGTCTTAGCAAGTTTGCCCAGAAAGGACAGATAACAGAAGAAGATGCTGAAAATGACACCGAGAGAATTAAGACATTCGTACACTTAAAAGAAGCCGTGGAAGACGTTGACTACGTAATAGAGGCAGTTCCTGAAATCCTTAAACTCAAACAGCAAATATTTAAGGAGATTAATGGATACGCCCCAGAACACACGATTTTTGCTACAAATACGAGTGCACTCCGAATAACCGAGATAGCTGAGGCGACAAAGCAACCTGAAAAGGTGGTTGGCATGCACTGGTGGAATCCACCCCAGCTAATGCCCCTAGTAGAGATAATCAAGGGAGACAAAACCTCCGACGAGACGGTTGACATCACTTGGCATTTCACACAATGTTTAGGGAAGGTGCCGGTAGTATGCAAGGACTCGCCGGGCTTCATAGGGGTCAGGCTCCAAGCTGCCTTAGTCATCGAGGCTATATCGATTCTAGAGCAGGGTTTAGCAACCGCTGAGGACATCGACACCACGGTTAAAATGAGTTTAGGTCTCAGGTTGCCTGTCATTGGTCCTCTGGAAATCGTGGACATGGGAGGCATGGATGTCTTTCTCAACGCTTACGACTACTTACACAGTAAACTGGGCGATAAGTTCAGACCGCCAGATCTCCTTAGGCAAAACGTGGAAGAGGGTAGGTTGGGTCTAAAGACGGGTAAGGGATTTTATGAGTACACGGCCGAGTCTGCGGAAGCCCTAACAAAACGCAGGGACGATTGGATGCTGAGCCAGCTGAAAGAGCGTACTAAAGAACTGAGAGGTGATGTCTAGAAGCATAGAGAAATTAATTGTTACTACAACCTAAATTATAAAAATATAAAAGAGGTGAAGTAGTTTTGGGAGTAAAAGGTGCATTAGCTTGGAGGATTAAAGCCGAAAAAATGAACTCGTTCTTTTCAAGAGCGCTAGTTCAATCAACAATCAGCCATTTAATGAGAAAATACAACGATCCAGCAAAAGTTAATCAGGCATTTAAAAACATAGGAATTAATATGGGAGAGTTCATATACACACGATACTTGGTTGCGACACAACAACCCGCAAAAAGCCTAGAGGAGTTGGCCAACACCAAGTCAGCCTACAATCTCGGTTTCAAATTCTTCTTCGGCGTAGCCTTTGATAAAACAGAGTTCAAGAGAGACGGAAAAGATGTCTACATAACTTACAGAATAGCTGACTGCCCAGTTTGCAAAGATTTAATATCCCCATCACCACAAGTGTTCTTATGTAATAATATAGCTGGTATCTTTGAATGGATAGAAAGGAATAGATTGCATGATTGGAACGCGGAATCAGTCACCTGCGATGAGACTCTCTGCCGGGCTCGAGGAGACCCAGTCTGCCAGTTCGTCTTCCACTTCCGTTTAAAGGAACAAGAGTTCTTTTAAAAATCAGTCTGGAATATAAGAGTACCAACTCAAAAAACTACCAAAAAGTAACATACTAGTCTACAGGTTTTCTCCAAAATCATTGTGGCCGTTGAAAGCTATAAAAAAGAAGTCCTGATTGTCGTCGGTAAGCGGCTGGAAGAAAATTTTGCGACCATGTTTAAAGACAGGGAAAGCTAACTTCCGCCCACGACCGGCGATTATTTTTAAAAAATGAAATGTAAACTAAAGTTCCGTTTAAACGTTTTCAAAAATTGTTGTCAAGAGAGGTGTAATAATCATGAATAGTATAAAAATAGTCAAACAAGAAGCAGGGAAGATGGTACTTCATACCGAGCCAATACCAGCCAAAATTCAAACTGTTAATAATTTCCACCTATGGGGAATGCCTTGCCACAGCTACGCTTCAAAGGTTGCAAAAATATTATTTTGGTCGAATTTGATGGTATGATAGTTTCCTTAACAGTAAACAAGTAAGGGAGTGATTTGTTTGCAGAAGGGTAAAACTAGCAAGGTTAGCCTTTACGAAACCATAAATTATGCGATGCGGCCTCGGGCAATAGCAGTGATTGGGGCCTCGCCCGATCACGTTAAGATAGGTACATGGATACTGAGAAACATTTATTTACTGGGTTTCGAGGGAAAACTTTTTCCGGTCAACCCCCGCTACGATGGAAAGATATGCGGTCTTCAAACCTACCACAGCATAGTTGAAGTACCGGGAGATGTAGACCTCGCCGTGTTTGTGATTCCCAACGATAAGGTGTTAGAGGTTCTGGGTGAGTGCGCTGAAAAGAGGGTCAAAATAGTTATTCTGGTGAGTGCGGGCTTCGCAGAGTTTAGCAAAGAGGGCAAAATGCTCCAGAACAGGATTAAATCTTTTGGTAACGAAAACGGTATACGTTTTATTGGACCTAATTGTTTGGGGGTTGTGAACCCGGGATACGAGCTTAACACCACTACAATACCCATGATGCCGCTTTCAGACAGTGTGGGTTTCATCTCCCAGAGTGGCGGCTTTGCTTGTCAAACCTTCCTCACAGCCAGAAGAATCCATCTGGGTTTCAGCAAAATAGTAAACACAGGCAACGAGGCGGATCTCGACGCCACAGACTTCTTGGAATACTTCGGTGAGGATCCCGAAACCAGCGTGATTATGTTGTTTGTTGAAAGCATAAAGCGGGGTCAACGCTTTCTGGAACTAGCCCGGAAAATATCCATGCGAAAACCGATATTGTGTTTGAAGGTGGGTAGAACCGAAAGAGGAGTTAATGCAGCTCTCTCCCACACAGGTAACATTTCCGGCTCCCACGAAATTTTCAGGGCGGCCATGCGGCAGGCCGGCGTTCTCCTGCCTCGAAACATCGAGGAAATGTTCGAGTGGGCCTTCGCCTTCGCAAACCAACCACTACCAAAAGGCAACAGAATAGGAATAGTGACCAATTCCGGAGGACCGGGTGTAGCCCTCGTTGACGCCTGCCTGGAACACGGGCTCGTCGTACCAGAACTGCCCTCGGACGTGCAGAAGCAACTGAGAGAAATCCTAGCCCCCAACGCCATAACCAAAAACCCGGTGGACCTCACATTCGCAAGCGACTTCGGAGTCTACTCAAGGTGCGTAGAGATAATGTTCGAAGAAGCGGATATAGACGGAATGCTAATCTACGGAGTGTTCGGCGAGGATCCCTGGACACACCTCCTAAACCAGAAAAACCCATCCCAAAAATTCAAGGAACGCCTAGAAAAAGTAGGCAGAGAGAACCTAGAGTACTGGAGCGATGTCATAGTAAAAACGTTCACCGAAGCAATCCCAAAAATCTTCCAACTAAGTAAGAAATACCACAAGCCAATAATGACCGCGAGCACCTCAGCGCCCTGGGAAGACAAGGCAATCAGATCCCTGCCCGAAAACGGAATCCCCTTCTTCCGAACCCCCGAAGCCGCAGCGGAAACAATGGCCGCAATGGTGGAATACAGCCGCTATAGGGCAAAGCAAAAATAATAGTATACTATAAATGAAAAATAAAAAAACGCAGGAAGGGGCAAGAAAAATGTCGACCAAAAAAGTAAAAGTTCTCAAACCGAAAATACACGAATCCGTTTTCAATAGTGTGAGATACTTTGGATAGACTCTAGCACCCTACTTAATGACTCCTATATACGAAGGTTGGGCTACCAACATACTTTCAAGCTTCCAAATCATTATCATAATATTCATAATTATAATACTGTTGACAATACCCCTAATCCGATATGTAGGTAAGCAGAGGTTTCCCGAAATGTACTTGGAAAACCCCGAAACGAAAAGGCGGTACCCAAAGACTGGTAATCAAAGTCCATCCAAAAGAAAATTTCATATTGGAAAAATATCCACATTTAAAAAATTAAGGAGGTTTTAGAGTGTTAATCAATGTACATGGCCATTTACTTCCTAGAAATGTATGGTCTGATAAGCACTGGGATTTACTGGCTAGTCAGGTCGCTTCTAGTCTTAACTTGCCCAAAGAGACTGTATTCGAACAGATGCTGCCCCAAATATGGAATATCGACGCCGAAAGATTAGTTGAGGTTATGGATAGTGCGGGCATCGACAAGGCGATGATTATGGGAGTTGACTTCGGGATGTCTTGGGTCGGAGAAGCACCATGGTCGGTGGAAGAGATGAACCATTATATTGCAAAACAGGTAGAGGAATACCCTGACAAACTGGCTGGCATCTGTGGAGTGGATCCCAGAAGAGGAGAGCGAGCAATTAAAATATTGGAGAAGGCAGTGGAAGAGTGGGGAATGGTGGCAGTAAAGATATGGCCTGTGACCGGATTTTATCCCGATGACCGCGAGTTCTGGCCGTTTTACGAAAAGTGCGTGGAACTCGGTGTGCCTGTTCACTCACACACCGCGTCGGTTATCTTTCCCGGGCAGGAATCTAAATGGGCGGATCCCATCTATCTCGACGGTGTCGCGTCACACTTCCCGGATCTGAAAATAGTTATGGTTCACTTCGGTGCGCCTAACTGGACCTATAAATGTGTGGGCATAATGAGTGGGAGACCCAATGTCTATGTAGAAATCTCAGGACATCAGACGTTTGCAGCTGCTATGCCCCAGCGGTGGTTGAGCGATTTGAGATATTATCTCAATATACCCTCTGTTAGTGCAGGACGCTCTATTGGGGATCGGATAATGTTTGGTACCGATTGGCCTCTTGGAGTGCAATTGGCCTTGATTGGCTTATCTGAAGAAGTATGGGTTGACTGGGTGAAAAAGATTCCCGAAAAAGGCAAGGAGTATGGCTTAAAATTCACGCAAGAAGAGGTCAAAAAGATTCTAAGCGATAACGCTAAGAAAATACATAAACTATGAAACAAAAGCTGGTTTATGTATTTTCAATTTTTGCCGAAATTGTACGTAATCAGTAGGTTTAGTGTGAGGGAAAGGACTGGATTAAGGATTAAAATTCTAGAGATTCTGAGAGCTATGCAGGAAGCTACCTTTTTTGACGAGTGGTAGTTCAAATCATGGAGTAGCCGCCACTGACACTGATAGTTTGACCTGTTATCCAACTTGAAACGTCTGATACTAGAAATGCCACTAGTTTTGCTGTGTCCTCTGGTTCTCCCAGTCTGCGAATTGCGTAAACCTTCAATATTTTTTTAACCAATTCTTCAGCAGAAATCAAAGGTCCAATCAACGGTGTTTTTGTTGTTCCTGGGCAAACCACGTTCACATTTATCATATAACGTCCCAATTCTTTTGCTAATGCCTTTGAAAAACCGATGATAAATGCTTTAGCCCCTGAGTACACTGGAAAGTATTGTTCTCCAACTCTACCCGCATCTGAGGATATGCTAACTATTTTTCCGTATTTTCTCTCAATCATGTTTGGAATTACTGCCTTACAACAGTTGAGGACACCATAAATATTCACATTTATGTCTGGATCCCAGCTTTTTCTGTCCATGTCGTTAAACATTCCATAGGCACCTACTCCGGCATTATTAACCAAAATATCAATCTGCCCAAATTCCTTCAGCGTGTTATCCACCATGCTGTTAACCTCTTCCCAACTAGCAACATCTGCCTTAGCCTCTAGAACTTTAACTCCGTGAGATCGTACTTCCTCAGCAACTCTCTTAATCTTCCCTTCGTCAATATCATTAATCACAACATCGACACCTTCTTCTGCAAGAGTTAAGGCAATCTGTTTTCCGATTCCACTGCCCGAACCAGTAACAATTCCCACTTTTCCTTTCAAACTCAAATCCAAAATCATCACATCAAATCTCTTTGTGTAAACTCAAATTATCACTAAAAATGCTTAAAATATATTAAGTTAATGCCCACAATCCCATCCACATTTGAGTCCATACCAATCTTTAATAAACCTACAGTTATTTTAAAAAAGGTAAAAATTAATAATTTTTAAAAATGCAGGAAATAAGATTTAACTCATTTTCGCTTGGAAAATTGTGGATTGTACTCCAAAATCTTCTCTACTGCCCATCTTGTGAGGTCTCCGGTTACCTTGTGGCATTCAAAATTCTCTTTTGTTTCCTGCCACATTTTCATGAATTCCAGTCCCGCTTTCGGGTTGGTGAATCTATATGATTTTCCCCAGTGGTGGAACTGAACCTCCTGGCACTGTATGTGTCCATACTTCTCCTGCATCCTTTTGCCGACCTCAGCCACCACGCCGCACACGTTGAGCATCTTTACGTAGTCTTTCTCAATGTCCTCCTTTGTGAAGCCGAAGCTGTAGCTTATCGCTGCGGCGGCACCAGCCATAGCTCCGCAGGTTCCGATAGCCATGTTGCCTGTTCCACCGGTTAAGCCTATGGTGGCTTTCCAGACATCGTTAACTGTGGGGTTGTCTTCGTATCCTAGGGTGTCCATAACGGCGGCGAAAACGGTGGGGGCGCAGGCACGCCACCTGAGCAGATAATCGTATCCACGCTTGTAGGCTTCGTCAAGAATTTTTTTATCTATTCCTGGGTTTTTAGTCAAAAATTAATCCTCCTCTTCTCTTTGTATAGTCTCTAAATTCATAATGATTTTTAATAATAAAGCTTCCGTTAGCCTTTGTAACCGGGTTTCTATTCAACTTGGCATCATCAACTAAAAAACTACAGAATAACAATACTTTCAACACCGGCGGGTAATTTTTGGAATTCATAAGTCCTGACTGGTGTATCTAAATTATTGTCTTCAAAAAACCAGAAATGGGGGTTTCATTTTTTTGCAAAACATTTTTTATACTAAATTGGTATTAACTTATGATGACCAACAAGTATTTTTGCAAGTACTTGGGTTAATTTTGAATATGTGTTTTGAAGGTGTTTATAGATGGGGCTTCTTGGCTCTGGTATTTCTGATTTGGATCTCCTTCTTGGCGGCGGATTTATAAGAGATTCTCCTGTTCTACTGCTGACCGAGACTGGCACTATGGGTGAGCTTCTCCCTCTGCAGATTCTTAATCACAGGATTCAGGAGGGGGATTATGGATTCATATTAGATTTGGATTTTCCTCCGGTAAGGATTCGAGATTGGTTTAAATCTTTTAACTGGAATTTGGAAAGTTTTGAAGAGGAAGGTCGTCTTTTTATTGTGGATGGATTTACTAATCTTTACAGCCAGTTACCCACAGAGGAAAAATATGTTATAGAGAATCCTAGAGACATTGTACATCTCGACTCCTACCTTTATGATTTGACGTCCCTCATTGAAAAGTACAAAAATAAATTGTTTGGCGTTCTCTTTCTGAGTAATGCGTTTTTAACAAAGGGGCAACAGCTTGACAAGATAATTAACCTGATCTACAAAACCCGGATAACCCTGAGCCAGTTTGGTGCCTCGGTGTTCGTTTTTGATAGGGGGATGATGGATGAGAAAACTCTGAGCACGCTTGAACACGCTTTCGACTACGTGATTGAACTAAAGGTCGCAGAGCAGGAGAAAAGGTTTCAGAAGTACCTGAGAATCATCAAGTCCCCTTTAATAAGCTATGTAAACGATATAGTTCCCTACGAAGTTACCCCGAGCGGAATCAGCCTGAGAACAGACATTATTAGAGAATTCGAGAGCATGAAACTAAACGTTAAGATGCCGGAGAACGGTGTCATTGACTTTCTAGGTGTTAGAATGACATTTTTCCCCGCCGCAGCACTTCCATTGCTTACCAAATTTCTATTCGAAGGGCGTGACCATGAAGCAGGCTACGTCCTAACCCGCTTACTAGGAGAAAAAACAGTACGTCTAATTTTTAATAATTTATCAGAAAAATTCAAACTTAACAATTTAGAAGAGGCAGTCACATTTTACGCCAGACTCGCAACACTTGTAGGACTTGGAGAAATAACTGTTCAGGAATATGACTTGCAAAAAGGTGTCATACGATTACGAACCTTAAACTCACCTATATGTACACAGTTCAAAAATTCGGGTAAAAATATGGGAGCCTTCCTAGAAGGAGTAATAGGAGGGGCCGCGGAAGTCTACCTAGGACCTGAGAGCAAATGTAAAGAAGTTAAGTGCATCTCAAAGGGCGACGAATACTGCGAATACCTCGTCACTTTTCCTTCAGAGAAAAAATAAAACAGAAAATCAAACCGAAAAAAATCACATTCAGGTATGTCGCCTAAATATGGGCAAAAAAATAATAATATATTAGTCCTCTGTTTAGTTTCTAATTATTTTTGTTTTTAAGAAATCTAAATTTTAAGAGACTCTTATAAAAACTTAATTTCGAATTAGTTTGCCAAACATTTATTACAACGGCTCTATCTAGATTTACAGTAGATAAGTAATGCAAGTAAGTGGGATTATTTTGAATCCATGCGTGTTCGAAGGTGCTTATTTATGGAGCTTATCGTTTCTGGTATGCGTGATTTGGATCTTCTTCTTGGCGGCGGATTTATAAGAGATTCTCCTGTTCTACTGCTGACCGAGACTGGCACTATGGGTGAGCTTCTCCCTCTGCAGATTCTTAATCACAGGGTTCAAAACGGAGACTACGGACTTATATTTGACTTGGATTTTCCTCCGGTAAGGATTCGAGAGTGGTCCAAATCCTTCAACTGGAATTTGCAAAGCTTTGAGAATGAGGAACGCCTTTTCATCGTGGACGGATTCACAAATCTATACGGGCAGTTGCCCACGGAGGAAAAACACGTGGTAGAGAATCCCCGTGACATTGTATATCTTGACTCCTACCTTTACGATTTAATGTCCCTCATCGAGGAGCATAAAAACAAGCTGTTTGGCGTTCTCTTCCTGAGTAATGCGTTTTTGACAAAGGGGCAACAGCTTGACAAGATAATTAACCTGATCTACAAAACCCGGATAACCCTGAGCCAGTACGGGCTCTCTGTCTTTGTTTTTAATAGGGGGATGATGGATGAGAAAACTCTGAGCACGCTTGAACACGCTTTCGACTACGTGATAGAACTAAAAGTTACAGAGCAGGAGAAAAGGTTTCAGAAGTACCTGAGGGTAACCAAGTCCCCGTTAATAAACTATGTAAGCGATCCTGTTCCCTACGAAGTTGTCCCGAGCGGAATCAGTTTAAGAACAGAGATTATCAGGGAATTTGAGGGTTGGAAACACAACGCTAAGATGATGCAGAATGGTGTAATTGACTTTCTGGGTCTTAGAATGTTTTTTATCCCTGCCGAAGTGTCTCCACTGCTTTTCAAAATGCTGATTGAAAAGTATGACTATGAAGCAGGCTGCAACCTAATCCAGTCACTAGGTGAAAAATTAGCAAATATACTTTTTAAGAACTTCGCAAACTTGTTCAAATTTAATAATTTCAAAGATGCCTCCACAATTTACACCAGAATAGCAACACTTATGGGACTTGGACAATTTTCCATCCAGCAATACAACCCTGAAAATGGAGTCATACGAATCCGAATCGAAAACTCACCTGTATGTACCCGGTTCAAAAATTTAGGCAAAGAGATGGGAGCCTTCATGGGAGGCATAATACAATCAATGGTGGGAATTTACTTTGGACCTAAGATCAACTGTAAAGAGGTCAAGTGCATTGCAAAGGGTGATGAATACTGTGAATACCTAGTAACCTTCCCGCCAGAGGAAAAAGAGTAAAGCGAACAGAAAATTCTTTGTCAGAAACACCTCTAAATTTTAACAAACAATGACCGACATCTCTTCTTTCAGACCCACCTTAAAAGGTATCATACGCATCTCAGCGTACATTTATCGTAAAGATTAGTTACAATAAAAAATAATTCTATGTACTACCTCACTGCATCAATTCTTAAAAGAATTCTAGAGAATCAAAAATAAAAAACATTTTACAACTACTCTTGAAGCTAATCTCTTTTCTTCATACCATAAATCGGAAAAGTCTCAAAAAAATAAAAAATGGAGATTATTATTTTTTCTTTTCACCTGTTCCAGTTTTCCCTCTCACGGCAGCTTTTTGAGATTCTTTCCTATGTAACAAATATTTATCCAGCAGTCCAAATATGCCTAATGCAAAGAACGCTGTTGCTACTAATGTAAATGACGCATGAATAACTCCTACGTGTACACCAGTTGAGCCGATCATGTCTAGTATAGTTATGCCTAAAGCAAATCCCAATGATTTTCCGCTTTTATTCCTCCACGCTAGGGCATAGAACAATATAGCCGCAGGAACCGAAGTTATAACAAGATATATGAGCAGAACTATCTTGGCAGAATTGGGTATGATCACTGAGAGAGGATCCAAATAGGCACTAATAATAGGAGGAATGTCTCTAAAAGAGATTGGCATTACACTTCTTAAATATATGAATAACGGATTTCCTATAATCTGCTTGGTCAAACTGTATGAAATAAACTGTGTGTACTCTACTATCACTGATGTGGAAGAATCCACTACCGAAGCGTGAATAATCCCTACCAGGGCAAGAGCTGGAGCAACAGCATAAAGCTCTCTAACTTTTAACATAGCCATAGCGATGAGTAATAGTATACTGGAGTCAATCAAAGACAGATACATTATAATTTGAAGGCTACTCATTTCAAAAAAGCCCGACAAAGACATAACAACGACGAAATGCGCAGCTGAATAATAGAGGAAAAACCCGATGAATAGTATAGTAAGTCTCTGTCTATTTTTAATGTAAAAGTAAACGAGATATACTGCAATAGATAGTGAGAGAACAAAAACCACAAAGTATAGCATTGCATCAAGTTCCATAACTACCACATCCTCTTTTCCGATTTCGCAGCATCTTTAAATTTTGTTGTCTCTTTATCTTCTTGTATGAATTCTTCTAATTTGTAGAATTCTGATAGCGCGTTTATTCTTCCTCGTAGGTTAATCGCTGCAAGCCTAGCCACATGCAGACTTTCCATCTCCACTATAACACCCGTTTTTTCTGTGACCTTCATAAGAAAAGTATTGTTGTTATGTATACTGTCTCCCACATGCATTTCAGCTAAAGGGAACTTTTTATAGTAGTTAAAAACCTCGGGGAGAATTTTTCCCTTCTGATTCCAGATTTTTTGGTTAATGTCAAAGATGACCACTGCTAACGGTTTCCAATTACCAAGATTCAGCTCCACAAGTTCAATCATCTTACCCGTAATTGGGGTTTCAGGCGAAGCCATAGCCGCTTTCCATCCATTATACTTGAATTGTCTTTATTTTGGGTTAGGCTGTTGGTCAATTATTGAAAGTACAAAGCTCACAACCGAACTACTATCGTTAGATAAATTTTGAACTATTAAGTTTATAAATTTTATTGATAATTATCTTAGCAAAGTATTTCAACTCAATTTTTTAAACTTAAATAATTATAAAGTAAAATTAATTAATTTATCAATATTAATTATTCAATCATTACCCGCTAAACTTATATGCCATGTAACTCCTGTTTTGAGCTAATTAAAACAATAGAGGAAATGCTCTTGGATTTTATAGACGCCCATACTCACATTGTTCCTGTCAAGTTTTTTAGCGAGGATTTACTCAAAGCAGTTGCAAGCTTAATGAGGGTCGACCCGGAATTCTATAGGGGTATCTCGAAAGATCCGAAGAATCTTATAAGATACATGGATGAACAATCCATAAAAGCGATTGCGATTATGTCCTATCCCGCACCTGACGTGATGGGGTTCGGAGACGAGCAAGTGGATGAGGTCGCCGAGTACGTGAAGAGTTACCGAGACAGACTGCTCCAATTTGGGTCGGTACACCCCCGCTTAAACAAAAATCCTTTGCCCAGAATGGAGGAAATGTACAGTAAATACGAGATACGGGGATTGAAGCTGCACACTGTGCACCAGCTCGTTAAACCCAATGCTTATCGCCCCGAGGAGGGAAACCTGAAAAGCCTGGAACAGATATACCAGTTCGCAAGCGACCATGAACTTCCAATGCTCATCCACACGGGAACCAGCATGTTTCCCAAGGCGCGAAACAAGTACGGAGACCCCATCTTCCTGGACGAGCTACCTCTCGACTTTCCCAAAATGAGAATAATCCTAAGCCACGGAGGCAGACCCATATGGATGGAAACCGCCTTCTACCTCCTCAGAAGACACCGACAAATCATATTCGACATCTCAAGCATCCCCCCGCCCCGCTTACTCGACTATTTCCCACGATTTGAAATGGTAGCCGAAAGAGCCATATTCGGAAGCGACTGGCCGGGACCCGGAGTACAAACCATTCACGAGAACATACAGGAATTCTTGAAACTACCCTTATCAGAAGAAGTGAAAAGAAAAGTAGCCTATGAGAACGCAGCAAAACTATTCAATATAAAATAAGCTTCTACTCATCATGATTTTCATATTTTCTTTGTAGTGTATGGCAACAAGATAACATCAAATGGGTATTATAAATTGAATCGGTTTGGTTAATCGCGGCGGCTGCTAAAGGTTTATTGCTCCACAGCGTGGACACGTCCTATCTATTGTGAACACACGCGTTTTACAATAAGGACAAATGGTCTCTCTAGGAACCAGTGACTTCCAAATTCCTTCCAGTCTTTGCTCCTGCTCAGGATTTACCTCGTCACTCCCAGAATAGAGCGATTCAACCTTTTCGGAGGACACAGAAGGATTCGCTGCTTCAATTTCCACGGGCAGTAAGGTTGACTCCTGCTGGGAGGCTGGGGCGGTTTCTGAAATTTCGGTTATTGTTGATGCCTCTGGGGTGGCCGCTTCTGCATTTATTATCAGTTCCGATTTTGCTAAGGGAATTACGATTTGTGCAGGTTCTATTTCCACTACCGGTTCTACAACCGTTTCCGCAGCGGCTCCCGGCGTTGGTGTTTTCCGCCTCTGTGCGTTAATGATTTGCCATCTTAGAGAAAACATTTCTCTTACGGGTTTATCCGAAATTAGTGTTCCGGCGTCTGGTGCCCTTAGATTTAAGGCTCTAGCTTTTTCGAGCGCTTTCTCCATTTCTTTTTTGGTGTTTTCAGGTAGACCCTTGAACTGTATTATGATTGTTCCCAGCTGACCATGCGGTTCAAACAGAATGTAATTTTTCGTCTCTTTAAAAGAGTATTTCACTATTTTATCCAAGGCGAGCTCCATATAGAATGTGCGGTGCTTCTTCTTGGAAGTGGGAATAATGGGTACCATAATTCCAGTGTAAACCCGACCGGTGGTGAACTCGCTCATTAGGAAAGCTCGGGATTCGGAGATGAGGAAAACAGCTGGAAAACCCTTCTGAAAACCTAAAGCCTTCCTCCTAGCATAGCTTTTACCAGTCCAAAAGTCAATAGGCTCACTCCAATTCACAAAAACTCTAACCTCATATACTCCCAAAATTTTCTCTTCAGACTCCAAACCCAATCACCACCGATTTAGTAAATTCTTCAACTAAAGAGTATATTAATCTTTTTGAAAATATTTCAAATGAATTTCAAGATTTTACAAACCCTATGTTACGGGAAGGCTTATGAAGCTTTTGACGGCACCCAGTACAAACAAGAAAGCAAATCTCCCAGAAGTAAGGATAAGGAATTATCTCTAATTAACATCTGGCAATTACAGGCCAGAAGATAAATGCAGAATGTTTGGGTAGGGAATTTAAGAGGGAAAAGCAAACCTTCTAAAGTGACCGCATCGCCTCAACCAAACCCCTCCACTAACGAGGAACATGCTACCCAGCAATTCTTGATTCGTTTAAGGATTTTTAGGCTTTACGGGGGTTTTACCATGTTTTTTCCGCGTTTTTCGAGGTTGGTGGGAGAGAGGCGAACACAATCGGGTTAATCTTCTTAAGGAGCTTATAGTTTATTTCTCGAGTTTCTCAGAAAAGAGTATATGACTATTAAAAGAATAGTGGCAGTCGGTGCAGTATGGTAAGTAATGGACAAATTCATTCAAGTCCTTACAATAAACACTGATATTCTTGCCTTTACAATTAGGACATATTAGATTTTTCAATTCCATTTTATCTTCTAACATCTTCAACCGCTGAATTTTAAGATTTTGAATCTTCACAATCCCCATTTTTAAACTATGCATTTTTCCACATCAACCTCCCAAGGCAGATTGGGAATGGTTTTAGTCATCTTTATTCTAAAGGTTACATTCGATTTCCCCTTGTCTTCTTTAGTGTATAATGATGGTAATCTATGCCATATCTGGATTATTTGTAGCGTTATATTCTCCTCCTTGACTCCTCGCAAGATAAAGGTACAGGATCTGTAGTGAAGTTACTCTGAATTAGATTTTTGTACCGTATTACAGAGAACCTACGCTATGGCTTTTATCTGCTAATTCCCTTGAGTTCTTGTGACCCTGAAAAATAATTATATATAAATTATATATAAATTTATGGTCTATTTAGTATCGTTAAAAACCCGTGAACCAAAAAATCACAATTAAAAACCTGAGGCTGAACACAAGTTGAAGACTTGAGACGCCGAGCGAAAAGGAATTTTCCCCTCCGAATTTGCTTATCCTTCTTCTTTAGGTTTGAACTTCTTCCCAATATTCCAGGCTCGACCAACGAGTTCTCCAACCTTCCAATAGTTATTATCGTGCATGGAGAACACCATGGGGTTAATCTTCTTAATATCCGGCAGACCATTGGTTAAGTATCGTTCCTCAGAGTAGGCTGCAACAATCTCCCCCATGAAAACTTCGTCAACCGAAAATTCCAGAGTCTGGACAAGTTTGCACTCCAGATTAAGTGGGCATTCCTTAATCATGGGTGCAGTTTTGAGTTTCCCGTAGAAGGTCTCAAAAAGCTTGGATTTGTCCACCTTGCTTCCAGAAACCAAGCCGCAGTAATCAGTAATTTTCACCATTTCCGCAGAAGGAATATTGACACTGAAAGTTTTGTTCTCCTTGATTCCCGGGTTAGTATAATGCGTTTTATTCAGAGATACCGAGATAACAGGAGGATTCAAGTTTGCTATTCCGCAGAAAGCAACAGTCAGATAATTCGGCTTACCACCTACGTTTGCCCCAACCAAAGTGGCAGGCATGGGATAAAGATAATTCTTAGCACCAATTTCCTTCTTTTCCATATTTTCTCATCCCAAAAAATATTTTTTTAACTTATTACCAATTTCAGATAACGTTGCCCTATTTGCCTTATATTGATATCTTGGTGGGAGTAGAAAAAAAGCAGGAGAGGGAGAGACCTCTTAATGGAAAAGGAAACTGTCATTATCCCACCTTTTTTTGAACTCAACTTGAAACAAATTGGGTAGCGCTTGTAGTCAACCTAATACATCACTTAAAATATCTTTAAGAGATTTCATTAATAATATATTTCTACTTTTCTTGTCTTTTTTCTACGCCTTTTTGCACGCTTCGGTTTAATACCCAATTGCTTTTTTATTTCTTTTTTTACCTCTTTTTTTACCTCTCTTTCTGCAGCTCTAGCAATCGCCTTTCCTATATCATCTGCCATTCAATCAACCACCGGGTTTGTTTTTAATTATAAAAATCAGGTCTTTTATAGGTTTCTAGGTTTAACAAAGATTGTGGGATGAGAAGAATTGGTTTTTAGACGGCATTTCGGTCACCGGCTCATCATGAATTGAACCCAAACCACACGCAACGAGTTTCATGTTTCTTGGCGGTTCAATCTATCGATGAGGTTTCTTGGGTATCCAAGCTCTTCTGAGCCAAGAGATGACAAGCGGAATGAGCCAGAAATAGAACCTTATGGGCGTACCTTCAATTGTCCATATCCAGAACTCAGGGATCACGGATATGAAGAAGAGTCCAGCTGAAATAAATAGAATGTTTCTGATGTCTTTGAATCGCGACATTTGCAATGGGGAGACAAGCCCTTTCTCTTCGATTGACAACGCGTGAGCGAAGAAAGCCATGATCGCCATAAGTCCTCCCATATCAAAGGCGTAAACGATGGAAGCAAAATTATCAATTTGGGTACTGTGAAAATGTCCTATTAGGCTGACAAGATTAAATACGTAGGGTTCAATTGATACGAGAAAGAGTAGTATGATGTTCAGTAACGTTGTTGTCCTGGTCTCCATCGGGAGCACTGACATGATAGCGGTGTAAAGGATCCAAACAGAGATCAAAACCAAGAAACTGAATCCAAATGATAGTATGTCAACCGTGATATCACTTATACTAATTGGTGGGTTGGTGACAAGGGAGAGTGCACCTATTGACAGTGCAAGTCCAAATATCAGATCTGATAATGTTTCGATGCGTGGCCTAGGTTCGGGATACGTGTTCTTTCTCGGCAAGTCTCTCAGAACCTCTTTCCCTATCATAGATTTTTGATTTCATCACCAATATTCTCTTCTTCTACGCATTCTTCTATGCTTTTTTAACACCCAATTTTTTTTACTTTCTATTACTCTTTTTATGCTCTTTTCTACATTTTCCACTTCTTTTTATGCCATTCGATTGACTCCTAGATTAATTTTAATTGTAAAAATCAGGTCTTAAATAGGTTCCTCGTTTTAAAAGAGATTGTGAGAGAATAGTTGGTTTTAGATAGAAGAAAACGCCTTAACCCGCCTAAAATCACTTGAGTCTGTCTCCACTTTGTTCCAAATAATCAGAGAAAGAGTCTTATAACCATAAGCCAATACAATTCGTAACAAGTAATGTTTGATGGGTATGATTACTTTTTTACAGAATTGAAAACATAACAATACAATAATTCGGTTTGAGGGTCTAAAAATGTCTAATAAAACGCCAACCTTAACCGGATCTGATGAACTGCTTCACCAACCTGATAACAGGCTGAAATGGCGAGAATCATACTACTTCAACTGGGCAGATGCTGAAAACAACGTATCCGGTTTTACAACCATCGGCATACTGCCCAACGAAAAGAAAAGAGAATTCGTATTCCTACTTTTCATAGGCGATGAAACTGAGATACACTACCAGGAACCACCTCTTGAAAGATATGTGGACGACATCAACGTAATGTTGACAGACAACAGCCTCACCTACCAAATGGTCAACCCGCTCCAAACTTGGAAAATACTATACGCGTGTCCGAAACTCGAATTCAATCTGATTTTCAAAACAAGATTCCCCACATACGATTTTGGAAGAGACTCCTCCGCTTCTTGGCATGGCCACTTCGAAGCCTCAGGAAAAGTGAAAGGTTACATCAAGTTCGAAGACGGAACAATGAGGAATATCCAGGGATTCGGTCAACGCGACAAAAGCTGGGGCTACAGAGACTGGCACCAGTTTGACAAATGGTACGCAACCCATATCCAATTCAAAGACTGGGCCTGCGCATTCCGAAAGGACCACCAAGGAAACCGAATAGACCTCTCAGGCTCCATAGCTACAAAGAAGGGAAACACACCCCTAGCAAAAGTTGAAATAGAAACCACCAATGACAAGGATCAGTTTCAAACCCCACTCACATCAACATACCACATAACAGACACTAAAGGCAACAGCTTCACAGTCAAATCAAGACTACTGGGAAAAAAAACCTATCTACGCTTCGCAAGAAACTTTCCCGGAGGATACACCGAACTCTTCGAACAAATGACAATAATGGAATCCGAAGAAACCGGGGAAGTCGGAACAGGCATGACCGAATACCTAAGAACAATAAAGTCAAAATAAAGCACCCATAAAAGAATCTTCCCGAAAAATTAAATTAGAAAGGAATTAACTCCGCAATCTGCGGAGACTCGAGATAAATTTAGCTGTTCAGCGGGCAATGCGATAAATCACATACTAACTATGTGGTAGTTCACCTTCTCGCGAAGGCGAATGCTCCTAGTAGTATCATTGCTCCTACGAAGCCACCCAGTAAAGCTAGGTCTAACCAGAGCGGGAAAAGATGGTTTCCTAATAGTAGTGAGCGGATTATGTCGTACGGAAGAGTATATATGCTGAAGGATATTACCGTGTTGCCGAGCAGAAGTCCTCTTAGGGCGTCTACGGCGTAAGTTAACGGGTTAAAGTAGCCTAATGTTTGAAGCCAGCCTGGCGCAGAATTTATCGGGAATAAAGCTCCGCTTGAAAAGAAGAGGGGTAGGTTAACAAAGTTCATTATTAAGCCGAAGGATTCCAGACTTTTCAGTCTGGAGGCGATAATTATACTCATACTTACGAAACCCATGGTTACTAATAGCATAATTGGTAGGCAGGCTAGGAGCATAAGAGGTTGGACAGGGATGAAGAGGAATGATAGCGAGAGGACAATTGATCCCTGAATTAATGCGTCGGTGGCTCCGCCAAACATCTTGCCTGAGAACACCGAAATCCTTCTGATTGGCGCGACAAGCATTTCCTTCAAAAAGCCGAATTGACGGTCATAGATTACTGAGATTCCAAGAAAAACAGACGTGAAGAGAAGAGACTGTGCTATGATACCCGGAAAGAGGTAGTTTAAGTAATTGACGCCGCCTGACTGTCGGAAGAAGCTGGAAAAACCCACACCGAATAACAACAGCCATACTATAGGAGCGGTAATTGCAGTAATTATACGCATTCTATCTCGCACATACCTTTTAACTTCCCTCAGCCACACCGCGTACACACCGCGCAGCTCAGCACGCGTCTCACTCTCTATATTTTCTCCTTTCTCCCTCATCTTACAGGCCTCCCCATCTTAGCTCTCATCATAGTCATTCCCATAAATGGTCCCTCTTCACGGATTTCTCTGCCCGTGTGGGAAAGAAATACATCGTTAAGCGTGGGCTCATGAAGCGTGAGCGATTCTACAGAGATGCCTTTGTCCCTAGCTGCGCAAGCTATATCCGTTATATGCTCCTCGCCGTTCTCGAGGGTTATCTTTACCGCGTCACTGGTTTTATTCACGCTCTTCACGAATTTAAGTTCAGACACCATCTTAGTCAGTTTATTAATCGACTTGGTTTTCACCGTGATCACATCTCCACCGAGCTGCTTTTTCAGCTGTTCCGGAGTTCCCTCAGCCTTTATTTTGCCAAAGTCTATGATTGCCACTCTATCACAGAGCCTATCCGCCTCATCCATGTAGTGAGTGGTTAAAATCATGGTCATTTTCTCCTTTTTAGTCAGCGCCTCGATATACTCCCATATCCGCTCCCGAGTCTGAACGTCCAAACCCAGGGTCGGCTCATCCAGGAATAGGACTTTTGGTCTGTGTATTAGGCCTCGCGCGATTTCGAGGCGTCTGCGCATTCCTCCGGAGTAAGTTCTTACAAGATTTTTTGCTCTATCGGTAAGTTCTACAAGCCTTAGAGCCTCATCTATCCTTTGCTTTGCGACCTTTTTGGGGACGTTGTAGAGCATGGCGTGTATTTCCATGTTTTCGCGTCCGGTTAGCTGGTCGTCTATGGCTGGATCTTGGAAAACTATTCCTATTGATTTTCTAACCTGGTCTGGCTGCTTGACAACATTGTACCCGTTCACATAAGCCTCGCCGGAGGTGGGGAGTAGCATACAGGAGAGAATGGATAATGTGGTTGTCTTACCCGCTCCGTTAGGACCAAGCAAGCCAAATATTTCTCCCTCATTAACCTTAAGATCTATTCCATCAACAGCAACCAGGTCTCCGTATTTTTTGATAAGCTTGCGCGTCTCTATAGCGTACACGAAATCACTCCCATTAATTATTTTATTACCTATCCTCAAATTTATTTTCAGCTTCTCTCAGAACCTATGGTAATACTCTATTAATCTTATAAGCTTGGGGAACTGCATTCTCCTTAATTTTGAGTGAAGCCGCTAACTCTATGTTTACGGAAATATTAACTCAACTACAATCAGTAGTCATATAAATTTTCCCCAGTTTTAATTTAATGTACTATGGTGGAACATTGGCAGAAATCAAATTTCTTGTTGTAAATTGATTCATTATTTTCTTTGTACTAACTAAGCTGCATTAGAAGAAACTGTGCTCTCAAAATTCTGGGAATAATTTATTAATAAAGATAATCAGATTTCTTATAGGGTCAATTTGCAGGAGGTAAAAATTGAATGGTGGACGATTTGCAAATGAATCTCATGAGGAGATTCTGTGTGGGAGATTTCCTGAGAAGGTGCGTCCGCAGATATCCGAAGAAGGAAGCATTGGTTTACAGCTTTAAGGGAAAAATCACACACCGCCTCACCTACGAAGAAATAAACAAAATGGTAAACCGGTTCGCAAACGCTATGCTGGAAATGGGTGTCAAGAAGGGCGACGTAGTGGCCGCCATTTCACACAACAGTGTACAATACGCTATATACCTGTATGGACTCGCGAAGGTAGGAGCCTGGATATGTCCCCTAAACTTTGCCCTGAGAGGAAAAGAGATTACGGATCTCATCAACCACGCGCAGCCCAAAATTCTATTCGTAGAAGACGAATTGGTGGAACATGTTAAGGGGCTAGTAAAAGATATGCCCAGTGTGGAAACCTACAGTATGATAAACCTCAAGAAAGAAGTAAAATTGCCAGAAGGATGGATTGATTTCGACGAACTATGCTCAGAAAAATATCCCGACACAGAGCCGGAGATAATCATAAGTGGGGACGACGTTCTGACCCTGATGTACACCAGCGGAACAGAAGCCATGCCCAAAGGTGTTCTAAACACACACAACAACTGGCATTCCACATTCATGAGCGCTCCCGTAGACCTACACATGACTAAGGACGACACCCTGATAGACTCCATACCCCTCTACCATGTGGCGGGTCAATACCTACTCTTCGCATCTCTTCTATCCGGAGCCAGAGTGGTTATGCACCATGAGCCGAGCCCCATAGAAATCCTTTCACTAATCCAGAACGAGAAAATCACCGCTATAGTCTATCCTCCAACAGTCTACACCAACCTTCTCTCACTCAACATACCTAACCTCAAGGAATTCATGGGAAAAGCCTTCGCAAGCGTGAACAAAGCTATAGTGTTCGGCTCCCCCATAGCAGAGGCGAGCCTAAAGAAACTGATGGATATACTCCCAAACGTTTACTGGATGGACTACTACGGGCAATCCGAGCTAACCCCCCTGGGAACAACCCTGCAGCATCCGGATTTCCTAAGAAAGTTGAAGGAGGCAAGGGAGAAATACGGAGGAGCGGAACCCATAGGACAACCCCACCACACGGTCGAAATGAAAATCTTCGACGAGGACGACAACGAGGTTCCCCCGGGAACCATCGGAGAAATGGTGGCGCGAAGCCCCTCAGTAATGCTAGGATACTACAAGGAAGAAAAGAAAACAAATGACACTTTCAGAGGAGGATGGATGCACACAGGAGATCTGGGAATAATGGACGAAGAGGGGTACTTCTACTTCGTGGACCGGAAGAAGGACATAGTAAAATCCGGGGCGGAAAACGTTTCAACAGTTGAAGTGGAGGGAGTAATATTCAGTCACCCGAAGGTGGCTGATGCCACAGTAGTCGGTCTCCCACACGCGAGATGGGTGGAAGCAGTCACAGCATTCGTGGTGCCCAAACAAGGACAAACCGTAACGGAAGAGGAGATCATAAAATACTGCAAGGAAAACCTTGCGGGATACAAAGTGCCCAAAAAAGTAATCATCGTAAACGCAATTCCCAAAAACCCCAGCGGAAAAATCCTCAAAAAAGTACTGAGAAAAGACTACCAAGACATCTACAAAGACGCAAAAGCATAAACCTACCCTTCTCATTTTTTCTTTTTTTTACAACGACTTTCCAAGTACGTATTTAGCAGTTGTAACCCAAGCTAGGAAAATTGAACTCCAAACAACAGAAGTGTCTATTTCAGCTTTTTCAATGAATGATTGCCATTGGAGAAAAATAGAATTTCAATGTTACCGAATAATCTTTCACCAGCCTACATCAAGCCAACAATTTAAAAGACCCTTTCAAAATAAACTTCCGGATTCTATTTTCGCAATACAGGGAAATCCATATGGTTTTTGGGCTTAAAATTGTTTAGAAATATTATTAAAAATCTCGGTACTGAGATTTATAACACCCTTTTAACATTCTGATAAAAATATAGAATTTTTGCACAATAGAAAGAAATATTAAACAAAAAGTTCCTTAAATTAACAAAATAAAATTAGCGGGAGCAGAATGTCGAAAAGTAAAATGCTAGCCCTACTACTTGTGGCGACCATACTAATCATGGCAGCAGTACCTCTAACAGTTATCATTGCTGGCTCCAACAGAACAAGCGCAAACGCCTTAATGTTGCAAAGTACACTCACAAGCCAACTAGCACAAGTAGGAACAATCCCCAAAGACGGTAATACTTCGAACGACGCTGGGAACACACAGGCAACAGCCACACCCATCACACCCGGAACATATCCCGACAACACTATCAATTGGTCTTCGGACCCATACGACTACTACAATGTCTCAGTCCCAGAAACAGGATACACAATATACGCTTCAATAGACTGCCAACTAACCAACGGAACATACCCTGGTGGACTCGTGCTCCAACTCTTTAATCCCGATGGGTATTTTGTGGCACAATACTGGGAACCATGCACATACATTCGAAGGGGACTTGTATACACACTTAATAGCACAGACCAAACAGGCTACTGGACCATAGGAGTATATGCTCCAACTACTTATCTAATATGGGAGGAAGTGGAGTACGAGTTTTATAGTATTGGAAGCTACACCTTGAGGGTGAATGTATCCGCCAGTCAATCGATTACAAAGCCTGAAGCGCAGTGGACCTACATGAGCTACATGGTGGCTGAGGATTACGACGGCGTTTTGGGAATGGGCCCCTTCTCTATGAATGACATAGCTGAAATGGCCGGAGTTGGAAGCACAGGCTCTGTGAACATAGTCGTCCTCGTTGATCCCTACGCAGGAGCAATCTATCCAGAACTTATTCCTGCATACACAAACCAGAGCGGAACCAGAATCTACTACATAGATCATGAAGGCGTCGTGTGGCTGTCTGATTTTGGCGACGCTGAAAAGAACACGGGTAACTACACCACTCTAAGAGACTTCATAAACTACGTTAAAGAGCACTTCCCAGCGCAACACTATGCTCTAAACCTCTGGGACCACGGAAAAGGAATAGAAGGAGTCTGCTTTGATTCCACAGATGGCAGCGACAACCTAAACTTCACAGAGATATTCCAGGCGCTAAATGAAACCGGAGGCGTTAATCTCCTGCACTACAAAGCCTGTCTCTCGGGAGTAATCGAAGGCTTATACAGTGTAGCAAGCCTAACAGACGTAATAGTTGCATCCGAAGAGACACAAACCGATCCGTCTTCGCTAGGCTCAATGGACTTCTACCCCTTCATAGACAACCTCACTTCGAACCCTTCGGCCCCGGCGGCCCAGCTGGGCCGGTGGATAGTTCAAGCCTATGGCAGCTGCGACCCCCCATTCCTATCATTTGCAGTAGTCAATTCCCCGGAAATAGCCAATGTGTACGCTGCCCTCAACGAGACTGCGAAGTACCTAGACATTCAAACTCTAAACTCAACTTGGCGGACAACCATACTCCAAACCCTAAACCAGGTGGAAAACTTCTCATATAATGCCAGCTCCTTAGTGGACCTTTACGACTTCGCCGACAAGCTGGCACAGAACCTTAACGACCCCCAACTAACAACACTTACAAACAACCTTAAAACCGCCATCCAAAACGCTGTAATATATGTGGCCCACGGGAATGATCACCCAAACGCACACGGCATAACAATCTATCATCCAAACACAGAAGGTAACTACTTAAAAGATTACTATACTTCCCTGCTCTTCGCCGAGGACAATATGTGGGACGAATACCTCTGGCACCTCCTAGACCACTACACAGAACATGATGCACTAGACTACGACTCAGACGGCCTAAATAACAGCCAAGAATATTCCCAAGGGACCAATGCGTTCAACCCCGACACTGACGGTGACGGTTTAACGGATGGACAAGAAGTTAACATTTATGGGACAAACCCATTGAACAGCGATACCGACAGTGATGGTATGCCTGATAGGTGGGAGGTAGCTAACGGTCTTAACCCCTTGGTGGACGACTCCAGCGGAGACCCAGACAGCGACGCCCTGACCAACTTGCAAGAATACCAACTCGGAACCAACCCACAGAACAGCGATACTGATAATGACGGCTTAACTGATGGACAGGAAGTTAACACTTATGGAACAAACCCAACAAACAGCGACAGTGATGGTGACGGCTTAACTGATGGACAGGAAGTTAACACTTACGGGACAAACCCATTGAACAGCGATACCGACAGTGATGGTATGCCTGACGGCTGGGAGGTCCGGTACGACCTTGTTCCTCTGAGTAATGACGCCAATCAGGATAAGGACGGAGATGGCTTCACAAATCTTCAGGAGTACCTTGCGGGAACCGATCCCACCGACCCTAACTCGTATCCTCTGACGTTTAATCTTCTGGGGATAATAATGATTGTCATCCTCTCCCTGTCAGCTCAACAACAGAGCCAAGGGCGTAACATAGCCATAATTTCAATCGGAGCAGTCGCAGCAGCAGTAGTAGGTGTGGCAGTAGTTTTGAAAATAAAGAAAGTATTCTAATTAATTCCCTAATTTCTTATTTTTGTAAAAATCTTGAGAGATGTATCACCCGAATTTAGAATTTCTAATTTTAACTACAAAAATCTTTATTGATAAAGGGGGCACCGTATTTTGATGAGTGATTCGAAGAGTTTTTGTTTCATCTTAATTTTAAGGATACTAAGAGAAGACGCAGGTCTCTTTTGAAATTAAGAGTACTCAGAGAGCATACTGTAGAAACTTGGCATTTTCGAGTATATTAAAGAAAAAAATGGAGAAGAGGGATAACGTATATTTCATGTTTGGTTGGTTTAAAGACCTGAGTTTCTCTCCTCCCAAGTTTTTATTACTTCCCTTGGCACGAATTTCGATGTGTCTGCACCTTTCGCCCTTGCAATGGTTAGTAGATTTTCTAGGTCACCCCTCCTTTCATGCGGGTTAAAATAGTGCTCTAGGACTGCCTCATGGTCTAGGTTGTCGACCACACTGTTGGCTAGGTAGATTGCGTTGAAGCTGTTCGCCAAGGCTGCTTGAACAGGCATCCGTTCAGGATTTACATCTACTCCGAGATACTCCGTGTATCCGTAAAGCCTCAACACAAATATTAGTGCTTCAACAGTTTCAGCCCCCACCACGCCCACATTGAGGTCTTGGTCGAAGTTTCCCAGAGGCTGGCTGTTCAAGTGGACGTGAGCAAGCCTCCCCTCTCTTAGGACTCTGGAGTACGAGTAGGCTAATTCCTCAAAGCCCATTCTTATGTGGCCTACCTCAGGGTTCAACCCAACTAGTGCGTGTCCCTGTTGGAGCAGTTTAATGTTTTTAGGGTTCCTTAATCTACTCTCGATGTCTCTGGCTGCCAGTATTCCATCCGTGGTATTCCGATAGATGTTATTTATCGCCGGTTCATAGGGTTTAGGCTCTATGGCTACCCTCACTCCGGGAACCTTATCCAGAGCTTCAGCCATAGCCGCTTCAAACCTATCCCACATATCGTAGAATAATGTCCCCAGAGGATAGGTATAGCCATCTATTCCCGGCCAGCAGACCGCTAAGGCTCCCAGCTCCTTAGCTAATTCAAGTCCCCTAACAGTTGATTCGAAATACTTCTCCCTCACCTCCCTTATCGGACTTGATATGGTGCCGAACTGAGCATCTCTCTGCCTGAAATCTCCACTTATGCCTCCAACCACCGAGACTCTTACTCCAAATTCCTTCTCCAAATCTCTGTAGAGGTGAACGTTATCCTCATTTATCTCCCACGGATAGTGCGCCTCCACAGCCTTCAAACCATAACTAGACAGTTCACCCGCTATCTCCAACCGCGCCTCTACTGAGAGATCCTCCTTGTAAGGAAAGTGGAAGCGGGAACTCCCTCCGCCAAAAAACCAGACTCCAGCCGAAAATTTGGGTTCAAAAGGCTCTTTAAGACGCTCTAGAAATCTCTCTACGGGAAGCCTTAAGGCTTGAACCCTAATGTCCCTAAAGGCGGTGCCAAGCACTTGCTGCCCCGCTCTCTCTATCACTTCCTCGCCGAAACCCAGCTTAAGGCCATAGTTATCAAAATCGCTAAACTTCATACCATTCTCATCCTCCTATCCAGACAAGCCTCTTAAATTTCAACCATAAACCGACAAACCAACAAAACCGTAAACTAACAAATTCCTCTTTACTTTCTCCAATCACGTTATATTTAAGGGTATTATCTGATTTTACTGGCTCTTGATAATACTGAGTTGCCCTGTTTTTTAAGTAGCTCTGCGACCTTCGCCTCTTCGACTGCGGTAGTGGTGCCTACTGCTGTGACGCAGGCGGCTCCGGCGGCTTCTCCATAAGCCAACACTTCTATGAGCTGTTTCTCATCCAGCTTGAGTTCCTTCCTTAAAGTTTCACCCTTTAACTCTAACAATTTCTTAATAATGCCTGCACAGAAGGCGTCGCCTGCCCCCGTAGGATCCACAGTGTCTACCCGGAAAGCGGGCATGGAGTATACCGACTCTCTATAACCGGCTACCAAGCCTTTTTCGCCCATACTCACTACAGCCATCTCCACGCCTCGGTTCACCAGTTCTCCAGCGGCGTCTTTCACGTCTCTTATCCCGGTCATCTCTGCCGCCTCCCGGTCGTTGCAGTGGAATATGTCGATTAAGGGGGCTGCCTTCAGTAGGAAGTCCCATCCTTTACCGTAAGGCTTTATGGGGTCGACAAAAGTTACGCATCCCTTTTCCTTCGCCTTCTTAAGAACCTCTGAGAGCTTCTCATCAAATTTGCCTAGGAGGCCGACCGCACCTCCATAGAATATTAAGGGCGTCTCAGACTTTATGATTCCCTCCACGAATCTGGGCTCTAAGCAGAGGTTGGCTCTCACATCGAAGTGGAACCTTCTATCCTCACCCTTAACCACTAGTATCAAGTTTTTAGAGGTGTCCACCTTATCCGTCCTAATTAAATGAGTGACTACACCGTAATCGTTTAACGTCTGCTCCACGAAGTCCCCCAGCATATCCTCTCCTACAGCCCCCACAGAGCTTACCTCGCCCCTCTTCAACCCCAACTTTATGAGATCTATTGAAACGTTAGCCGAATGCCCTCCTATATGCATACCCACCGGAGTGAATGTAACCTCGCCTGGATTAGAGACCTTCAGTATATCCGCTGCTATAAAATCAACCACCAATATTCCTGCACATGTCACATTTACCGTCATGAAGAACTTCCCCGAAACAAACTTAATAACCGAAAATAGAATAAAAAACTTTACTAAAGCGAGCATAGCGGCTGCGGCGATTAGAAAATTTTCCACTTGTTAAAATTTTTTCAGAACTTGAATTGATATTGGTCTAAGCCCAGTTCTTTCTTCATGATTAGCATGTCCTTCTGGATGCTGGGAATGATGGGTATGCCCGTTTTAATTCTCTCCCTCTGCTTCTCGTACTCCTTCTCACCAGCCGTGTAAATCCTCACATGGCCTGGAGCCTTCTTGGAGCTTCGTAATTCCCTCAAGATATTTCCCGCAGACTTCTTAAACTCGTTAAGGGGTGTGAAGCTGGACACGTTTATCGCAAGGAAGAAATGCCCCAGTCTGTAAGGCGTCTTCTTACTCTTATCCCCACCAGCCAGTCCCTTCAGGTAAGGACCGCCCCCCAAAGCCGCACTGAGAATCTCAACCAGAGTGGAATATCCATAACCCTTATGTCCACCCAATGTCTCACCCCCACCACCCAGAGGCAGGAGGGCGGCGGTACCCGCGACCAAATCTTTAAGGATAGCTTTGGTGTCGGTGAGTGATTCGCCATCAGGACCAATAACCAATCCCTCGGGAGTAGGCTCATCAGCCCTATCCAAAACCTCAATCTTTCCCCTCTGAATAATAGATGTGGCACAATCAATAAGGAATGGAAACTTCTCATCGGTGGGACAACCGAAAGTCAAAGGATTCGTTCCCAATAACGGTTCCACCCCAAATGTCGGAGCCACAGCGGGTCTAGCGTTGGTAACCGCCATCCCGATCATTCCCTCCTTAACCGCCATCATGGCATAGTAGCCCGCTATACCAAAATGATTGGAGTTCCTCACAGACACCGCACCAACACCCTGCTTCTTCGCCTTCTCAATAGTCATTTGCATGGAGCGATACGCGACCACATGTCCCATGCCATTACCACCATCAACCAAAGCAGTTGTGGGACCCTCTCTAACTACGCTCATTTTTGTGACTGGAAGCTGGATGCCTTCCTTGATACGGTCGTAATACATTTTCAACCTCTGGATACCGTGAGACTCAATGCCCCACAGGTCGGAGGTGATTAAAACCTCGGCACAGATATAAGCGTCCTTACGCGGAATGTCCACTCCTACGAAAACATCAACCATGAAATTACGAAGAGTTTCAACATCAACACAAACAACCTTATCACTCATCAAAAAACCCCTTTTAACCTTTGTAATCTATACTATTGAACGTCTTTTAACCTTTAAATATAAAACCTTTTTTGGGATTACAACTACCGCTCACTAATTTCAATTCCTCTGAAGTCCATCTTTACAAAGATTTGAGCAAGAAAGCCCCATTCTCTCAAGGTGTAGGATAAATTACGCTGGATTTAAACACCGAGAAAAATGAAATAGAATAATAGGACTTATCTTTTTTCTTTTCAAACATTCTCACCAACTTATTTCGAAAGGAATCTGAAAATTAGTTACATAGCAGTGCCACTTCCCAGTAACTCCAGTCACTCCGTTTATTGACTTTTTACACTCCCACATCAAGCGTCTTACTATTGATTTGCGTATCCTGCTCAATAATCCTAGGTGTCAACAAGCTAACTGCATAGCAATAAAACTTTTATACTAAAACCATAAATTATATTTGAATTAGGAGATGGGACTTATGAAGTTAAGAAGTAAGGATTTTGAACATGAAGGCATGATACCCTCCAGGTTCACATGCGACAGTGAAAATGTTTCCCCGCATCTCGAGTGGAGTGAGGTACCGGCGGGAACTAAGAGCTTCGCGTTAATCGTAGACGATCCCGACGCCCCGGTAGGACTCTGGGTTCACTGGTTGTTGTGCGATATCCCTCCACAGGTGAAAGAGATTCCGCAAAGAAGCGTACCGAGGGGTGCGAGGCAGGTCAAAAACGATTTCGGCAAACCGGAATACGGTGGGCCGTGTCCACCCAGCGGCACGCACAGGTACTTCTTTAAGCTCTACGCGTTGAAAGTCGAAAAATTGGAAGGTGTCAACGATAAAAAGACTTTCTACAAAAAAGTGGAGGAGCACAAGATAGCTGAAGCTGTATTAATGGGAAAGTATAAACGAAAATAATCTTTTAACTAGGGCTCAAATGATTGTCTATCCAATGTGGACAATACTGAAAAATCAGAACATTTCAAAATTCTTTTTATTTACAACTTAAGTTACTCATTTTTCTCTCCAATTAAAGGAGAGATAAAGTAGGTGTGGCTTTTTTGTACCAAGTTTTGAATAAAAATCAATTTAATTTGCAATTCGTTAGTAGAAGAAATAAATTTTATAAAATGTTACGCCCTTATAATAATACTGACCACAACGATACAATCTTAATAGAATATACTGAGACGTGCGGTTAATAGGCATTAAAAAGGGGGTTTATACTCCTATATATTTTCTACGACCAAAACGGCAAACTAGAGGTGATCAAAATATCAAATGAGAAGAAAGATGTTATGGGAGTTGAAAATGCGAATCGGATTCCCACATCTAGTTCTGAAAATGAGTTCACAAGTAGTGGGGAATGGGATAACAAAAACGCGGTATTTTTCGCAAAAATGGCGATTGAGGAGACTGCAAAGCTTTACGGTTCCATTTTCACACGGATGGCTTCGAAGTACGCACTGGAGTTTGAAGTGGAGAAGCTGAAAGAGAAGCCACCCGAAAACATTCAGGGACTAGAGGAGGTTATAAACTACATCACGGCAAATCTGGACCGGTACCCAAGAGGACACTGCGCCCTAGTCTACGGTATCGGCAAAGCGGACTACAAGCTTCAGGGCTCCTCGGCAGCAGGGTCCAAGAGAGCCGCCTATGGTGCTTCGAAATCCATAATCGGGAACAGTGGTATATTAAACAGTGTAGTTGGAACCACCGAAGATGTGTTCGAAGCCTGCAAAAAGTGGATTGCTGCAGTTCAATCAACTAAAGTAATGATTCCGACGCGTTTTATCCGGGGAGAGAACAATCAGGTAAACATAGTGTTTCATGCCTGTTGTATGCACAAAGACGCTTGCATGGCTTTGTTAGAAGAGGGAATATCACGCATGATCGGAGGTTTGGAGTGCATAATTCTAATACTCATAAACGCTGGTGTGGAAATCATCACAAAAAAGCACTTCGACTACACGCTGGAAGAGTTCGATAAGCCCGATTGCAGAGGAAGAATATTCGAGGTCTAAGCAAACGCATCTCTTTCTCATCCCTTCCCTTTTTTCTAATTTATTTTTTCCCCGCAAAGCATTCACTTTTTTATACCGATTATTTCATAATTATCAAGTGGATCTGGAAAAATTAACTTTTAAGACTATAAAAAATATGTGACAAACAGGACTTGTTACCCTCAATCCTAACCGTCTTATCCCAATTTCAAGTTCGTATTCCAAAAATCTGTCTTTTACTGAGGAGCTTTTCTCTTTCATTAAAGGAGAAATAAAGAGGATGCGGCTTTTTTGTATCAAGTCTTATATAAAAATCAATTTAATTTGGAATCTATTTTTAATAGTCATAAATTTTATAAAAAATAATACTCTAATAATAAATTGACCACAATGACAAAATCCTAATAAAATATACTGAGATATGCGGTCATAAGCATCAAAAAACGGTTTATACTCAACTATAGTCTCCCATGATCAAAACGACAAATGCGAGAAAATATAATAAAAATATCAGAGGTAGATTTCCATTTCTAAATCTGAAAACGAATGCACCATAGAAGGAGAGTTCGACCCCCGGGTTACTATATTTTTTCAAAAAAATTCGGTCAAGGAACGCGTGAAGCTTTACGGTCCCATTTACACACGGCTGGCCTTGAAGTACGCACTGGAGTTTGAGGCGGAGAAGCTGAAAGAAAAGCCGCCCAAAAACATCCAGGAACTAGAGGAGGTTGCAAACTACATCATAGCAAATCTGGACCGGTACCCCAATGGACACTGCTCCCTACACTACGGCCTCTTAAAAGCGGAGGTCAAGCTCCAGGGGGGAGCTGGAACCAGAAAAGAAGCCCATGATGCTATGAAAAACGTACTCAAGACCTCTGGTTTTCTAAAGGGTTTAATTGGTACTACTGAAAATGCATACGAAGCAATTAAAATGTTGCCTATTAGAGAAATTAAACAGGTTACTCGACATCATTATATTAGAGTTGAGGGAAAAAATGAAGTAATCGTAGTAATCTCGGATTGTCCGTACAAGGACATGTGCTGGGCTTTAGTGGACGAGGGGGTATCACGCATGGTCGGAGGTTTGCATTGCACACTTCTAGCGCTCGGCAACGCTGCCGCAGAAATCATCACAGGAAAACACTTCGACTACGTGCTGGAAGAATTCGATGAGCCCGATTGCAGAGGAAGAATATTCGAAATCTAAACGTATACATATTTCGCTCAGCTCTTTCTATCTTTCTACTTAGTTTTTCCCACGCAAAGCATTCTGGGGTCTCTTGCAAACATACTCCCTATTTTCTTCTTTGTCCCCAATTTTTACATTAAAGATTTGGTCGACTGCCAACCTTTAAATGATGGTGGGTAAATTTTTAATGTAGTTCTGAAATATTTTTTTAAAGATATTAGAAAGGAAAAATTGAAGGTGATTTGTTTAATGTCTGCTGAACTGAGGAGTAGGAAGGTTTATGGTCAGGCTGAAGGTTTCATGGCGCGAACTTTGCTTAAGGCGTGCGGCTTTACCGACGAGGAAATCAATCAACCACTAGTGGCAGTAGTTAACAGCTGGACCAATATAGTGCCTGGACACGTGCATCTTAATACAGTGGCGGATGCTGTCGAAGCGGGAATAAGAATGGCCGGAGGCACCCCACTTCAATTCCATACCATTGCAGCTTGTGACGGCATCGCCATGGGACACGAGGGTATGCGTTACCCTCTTCCGAGTAGGGATTTGATAGCGGCTTCGGTAGAGATGATGGTGGAAGCGCACAAACTTGACGGAATGGTTCTAATAGGCTCCTGTGACAAAATAGTCCCGGGAATGTTAATGGCGGCAGGGTATCTCGACATTCCCTCCATTGTTGTTAACGGAGGACCTATGCTTCCCGGATGTTACAGAGGGGAGAAAATAACAGGGAGAAGAGCTTTAGAAATGCAGTTTCTAAACATACTGCTCGGCCCATCCCCTGACCTTGAGAAACAAACAAGAGAAATATCCGAGGTCGTAGTTCCGGGCTGCGGCTCCTGCCAGGGAATGTACACCGCAAACACCATGGGATGCTTAACCGAAACGCTGGGAATGTCATTAACCGGTTCCGCTACAATCCCCGCGGTTGACGCCCGAAGATTAAGGATAGCTAAACATTCGGGAATGCAGATAATGAAACTGATAGAACAGGACATCCGACCCCACGACATAATGACCTACGAATCATTCGAAAACGCTATTCGGGTGGACATGGCATTAGGCGGATCCACAAACACTGTGCTTCACCTCCCCGCGATCGCCTCCCAAGTGAATGTAGACCTGCCCCTAGAGTTATTTGATAAAATCGGCAAAGAAACTCCTCACCTCTGCAACATGGATCCCAGCGGACCTTATACGGTACAGGAGCTCGACGAGGCTGGCGGAATACCCGCGGTGCTCAAAGAATTGGGAGACGATATTCATAAAGATGCACTGACCGTTACCGGAAAAAGTCTCGGAGAAAACATAAAGGACGCCGCTGTGGTAAACAAGGAAGTGATTAGACCGAAAGATAACCCGGTTCATAAAGAGGGTGGACTCGCGATACTTAAAGGAACACTGGCACCTAATGGTGCGGTGGTCAAACAGGCTGGCGTGGAACCAAATATGCTAAAGTTCGAAGGCAAGGCCCGAGTCTTTGACGCCGAAGAAGACGCTCAAGCAGCAATCATGGGGCGAAAAATAAATTCCGGGGAGGTAATAGTGATAAGGTATGAGGGACCGAAGGGAGGACCAGGAATGAAAGAGATGCTCAAGCCCACCGCCGCACTAATAGGAACAGGGCTCGGAAACAGTGTCGTACTAGTCACAGACGGCAGATTCTCAGGAGCCACCAGAGGACCCTGCATAGGACACGTAGACCCTGAAGCCATGGACGGAGGACCAATAGCAGTAGTAAAAGACGGGGATATCATCTCAATAGACATACCAAACCGCAAACTCGATCTAAAGATTCCCAAAGAAGAACTACAGAAACGGTTGAAGCAATGGAAACCCCCAGAACCTAAAGTCAAAAGAGGAGTACTAAACGTCTACTCAAAAATCGTAAAACCAACCTCCAAAGGTGCGGGTTTCCTATTTTAAACACATCTTTTAAAAAGGGGCTGCTCGTGAAGCAGCATTTTTACTTTTTTTTACTCTTACTCAAATTAACTATTTTGTAGTTAATCTTCCTTGTAGATGCGGGGTATAAAACCAGTGGACGGCGTTAGACGCATTGCTTCAGATTGGGAGCATTAGATCAATCGGGTATATCACCATCCGAATAAATAACAATGAAAAGTTTAACGAATAAATTCATATTCTGAATTTAGAGATTTCCTGCTCACTCATTGGTGTCACAGTTATTTTTCTCGAAGGTTTTAGTTTTCCGTATTTTACCAAAACCTTGTCTCCTTCGGCGTCGGAGTACGCTGCTGTTAACCTCGCGGCAAATTCTATTGCCTTTTTTAACTTTTTATCCTGAAGGATTGTTATGGGGCTTCCACAATCAGGGACTTCAAATAAGTAGTCTGTTTTATTCTTCATTCTGAGCAGGGTTTCGTTTTCTGCCTTATTTCTCCCTACGATTAACTTATTTTCATCGAGTCTGAAATGTCTTCCAACTTTTAGAAGCTCCACGTCCTTTAGGGTAACTCTCTTCTTATGCTTGAACAAGTCTTTAACTTTGTTTGCAAATTCCTTATAGGTTAATAAGCATCCCCCAGAGGGGCACGGATAATCAGTTATTTCCAATTTTTTGGCCATAGCGATCTGCGGTTTTCTGCTTCTTCCTCTAATATCCAAGAGCTGGTTTCTATCAACCCATCCCCTTTTCTCTGCTTCTGTTTCCGGCAATAATTTTGCGGATAATGGTCTAACAATTTTACCCTCAAGCCCAGTTTCTCTCTCTATAATTTTCAATGCTTTATAATGCTGACTCATAGGCCTTTCACCAAGAACCTCTCCAGTAAAAATAAACCTGGCTCCGATTTCTTTAGCATACTTTTTTGCCTTTTTCAACATAAAAATTCTGCAATCTATACAGGGATTCATCCCTGAACCGTAACCAAATTTTGGTCTCCTTAATATCTTTAAGTAGTCCTCACCCTTGTGCATCGTTTTTAGGGGAATGTTAAATTTTCTGGCAGATTCAAGAGCATAACACTTCCCCCCTTGGTCACATAAACAAAATGGTGATGAAAATTTTATTGCAATAACATCAATACCTTGCTCTAGAATTAGTTTAACCGCTAGGGTCGAATCCAGTCCACCTGAGAGTAATGCCAATGCTTTCATCTTATTTCCTCAAAAGTTTAATTAGCTCTCTCACTCATTTCCTCAAAGGGTAAATGTGTTTGCCTTTTGGTAAACCCGAAAATCATTTTCTCTTTATTATTTAATTATTCAATGTTTAAGCGGGAAACTTTCAATTCATCGACTATTATTTTGTTGTAAAAGTCGTAAGCCTCTTTTTCGTCGTCCGCCCCCTCTATTATCATTACGCCGCTCTTCAGAATGCTTGCAGTTCGTTTTAGTCCGCTATCAAACGTTATGCCGAGGTCCGCCTTAACCTTTACATTAAAACCGTTATTTGTTAGAAAGGAGTGTAGGTCGTCCATATTTAATTCTAGGTTTCTTTTCGGTGTGATGACGAAGACTCTCTTACCCTCTCTGCCGCAGACTTCAGTGATTAGTTTCTGTTTTAGTGGCATTGAAGGCTCAGATGGCTTTGAGCCACATGCCGGGCAATTCTCCGCTTTTGAGATTTCCACTTTCTTAAACTCTATATTTCCAATGTCGCAGTACAGTAACTTGTTCGCCAGACTCGGCTCCTCTCCGAGAATAATCCTTACAGCTTCTGATACTTCGATGCTAGCTATGATGCTTAGAACTGAAGGATGGACGCCCACCACGGCGCATGTTGGCATCGATTCATCTTCGAGATTTCCCTGGAAACACTCTAAACATGGAGTCTTGTTAGGTATGATTGTGGATACGCTCCCGTATGTCATAATGGCAGCACCAAAAATATAGGGAACCCCCGTTTTTAGGCATGCTTTATTTAGTGCGTAGCGGGGTGACATGCGGTCCAGTCCATCGATCACTACGTCCATCCCTTTAACTATGTCTTCAGCATTGTTTACGTTTAGGGATAAGGGTAGGGGCTCTATCTCTATGTTGGGGTTCAATTCATGTAGCCTTTTGGCCGCAACTTCAACCTTCGGGTATCCTACGAAGTTTACGCCGTAAAGGTGTTGTCTTTGCAGGTTTGAGAGTTCAACGACATCGCGGTCGACCAGTCGGAGATGACCCACGCCCATAGCGACCAGCTGTAATGCCGCGGGAGAACCAAGCCCGCCTAAACCTACTAAGCAAACCTTGGCATTTTTAAGCTTCAATTGTCCACTGTAGCCTATCTCTGTAAGCACTATCTGACGCGAATAAAATTCCAGTTCCTTCTCTGAAAGATCCTTAACTTCCCCTCGAATACTTCCAACTAAATTTTTAGACTTCATTTTTTATCACTCTCTATTTGCCTTTTATTATTTCTTGGTTAATGATTTTGAGGAGCTTTTCTTTTGTTAGTGCACTTACAATCTTATGTACGCCAAAAAAATAATTGAAGCCCAGGCATTTACCTTCCTTAGAAGTTTAAGCACTAAGCTTTTCTGTTAAAGCTCGCATCTGGACATCGATCTTAGTTCGCCTGGGTCGTCAGTATTTATTTCACAATTATGGGATATCTCTTAGAAGCTCAGAACAGCATCCGCGTCTAACAATAGATCGTTTAGTGTCGCCGCACCCACGATTTTAGATTCTTTTATGAATTGGCCTTTGTCTATTCCTAATAGTAGGCAGCTCTGCTCACAAACCTGGAGCTTCACGCCGGCCTTTATTGCTTGATTCATTACCTCCTTGAGGGAAGGAAAGCTTCCGAGCTTTATCTTTTCCGCTTCGCCCTTTTTGACTACGGTTACTCCTTTGATGACAAAGTATATGGTTGCTTCGATACCCATCGCCGCAGCTGTCGCTCCGAGAATGAAGGGAGCATACAATCTCTCAGGTGTATCCGTTCCGCTAGTCTGAACGTACAAGATTTTTTGCTTTTCCGCCATTTTTTTCCACCTCCATTTATTTGATTTTCCTTATGAAAATGTGTAAGCTTGTTCCATCTTTTCTGGTGTCAACTAGTTCCTGTCCGAGCCTTCTGACCAGACTACTAATGTCCTCCTCCGCAGCCGGGTCGTCTGCGATAACCTCCAATACTTCATTAGCAGAAATCTTGTCAATCTCTATCCGGGTTCTAAATACTGGCTCAGGACAGCGGAAGCCAGTACAATTTAATATTCGGTTTGGTTTTGTACTATAAATTTTTTCCACCTCCGATTTAACATTAAAATTTAAGTTTTCGATAATCACATAAAAAATATGTGAGCATCTTAAGAAATGATGTTAAACAAGTTTGGAAGAGATGATACGCTTTTTTGGGTTCAACCGCCACCGACTGCTGGAATAATGGATATTCCATCTCCTTCATTCAATTCGGTGTCGAGACTGTTAAGGAAGCGTATGTCTTTGCCGTTAATGTAAATGTTAACGAATTTTCTAAGCCTTCCCTTTTCATCATAGACTCTGCTCTTAAAGGGTTCCCCGTATTTTACGGTTAATGTGTTTATAGCCTCTTTAAGGTTTAATGCCTCAATATCAGTGTTGTTCTCTCCAGTCGTCTGTGTTAATGGTCCGAAGAAGGTTATCTTGACCTTTCCCACAAATCTCACCTCATTTTACTATCTTTTTTAATTCTTCAATGGTTGGTTCTATTTCTACAGGTTCGGTAAAAATTTTTAGAATCGCGTCAGTAGACTTGAAACCGTTGCCAGTAACGCAGCAAACAACATCCTCATCTCTTGGAATTTCACCCGCCTCTACAAGCTTCTTTAGAACAGCGATGGTAACGCCTCCCGCTGGTTCAGAGAAGATTCCCTCGGTTTTCGCCAAGAGCTTAATCCCTTCCAGTATCTCCGCGTCAGTAGCAGATTCAGCGGCTCCTCCCGATTCTCGTATAGCATTCAAGGCGTAGATTCCGTCTCCCGGATCCCCAATAGCCAAGCTCTTTGCAATAGTGTTTGGTTTCTCAACAGGAATAACATCATCAGAATTAGACTTGAAGGCGCTTACAATAGGTGAGCAACCTCCGGGCTGAGCACCAATAATTCTAGTTTTAAGCTCATCGATCAGGCCTACTCTGCTAAACTGTTTTAGGCCTCTCCATATGGCACATAGTAATGCTCCACTGCCCATAGGAATTACAATGTTATCTGGCGCATTCCATTCTAACTGTTCACAAGTCTCAAAGGCCAGTGTCTTAGAGCCTTCAACGTAGTAGGGACGTAGATTAATGTTAACCAAAGCCCAGTCGTACAAGTCTGAAGCTTGGGCTGCGAGTCTATTGGCTTCGTCATATGTTCCCTTCACCGCGATTATTTTAGCTCCATACGTTGCCGCCTGTAAAACCTTGTTTATCTCGGTGTTCGATGGAATGAATACGTAGCAAGGTATTCCCGCCTTGGCGGCGTGGGCTGCTGTGGCTGCGGCAAGGTTTCCCGTGGAGGCGCATCCTACGGCTTTGAAGCCAAGTTCTAAGGCTTTGGATACGGCAACGGTGGCCGGTCTATCCTTGAAGGAACCCGTTGGATTGACGGTGTCATCTTTTACATAAAGTTTTCTCAGTCGAAGTGTCTCTGCTAATCTCTTACATTCATGGAGTATGGTCAAACCCACACCCAGGTTCACCGTCTTTGTTTTGTCCTCTACTGGTAAGAATTCGTTATAGCGCCACAGAGAATTTGGTCTGTTCTTGAACGAGTTTCTATCAAGCTCGATTGAGTCTAAATCATAGACTACTTCTAGGGGTCCGAAACAATGTGGACAAGCGTAGATTCTGACCGGTGGGTATTCCTTGCCACATTCTCTGCACCTAAGCGTCTTAATGTAAATCTTCTCTAGCGTATGTCATTCCTCCATAACGCAGTTATAAGCATAGTAATATTACCTCTATTTATATTTTTTGGTATTTTTTATTACTTACAGGAATAAAAATATGATAATTCCAAAAAAGCTAGATTTGTCGTTCAAGTCAACTTTGAGCACCCATCCCACATAAGCCTCAGAAAAGAAGATGTAAAGTTTATTTAGATAGAGAATCCTCTCAGTTACGGTTTTCCCGCAAATGAGTTTTGTGTAAAAAAAAGATAGATGTGCTGAAAAAAACACACATTATAACAATATCACCGAACTCAAATGAAATCAATTGTATGGTCTTTTGGCGCATGGGTCTATTTCAGTCCCATTTTCTCACGCTCTCTCTTTATCAGGTCTCTTCTCAGTATTTTTCCCGTAATTACTCGGGGAATGCCTTCCACAAACTCTACTTCCCTAATCTTTTTATAGGGTGCTATTCTCTCCGCCACCCAGTCAATTATCTCCTTCTCGGTTATGTCTTTCTTGTACTCCGGTTTGGGTACTATGAACGCCTTCGGAATCTCTCCAAGGGCTGGGTCAGGTGCGGGTTTCGGTATCACTGCGCAGTCCATTATCTTCGGGTGCTTGAATAGTAGGTCTTCGAGTTCTGCGGGTGCTACGGCGTAGCCTTTATACTTTATCATTTCTTTCATTCTATCAACTAGGTGCTCGTATCCCTCCTCGTCTATGAATGCCACATCGCCTGTTCGGAACCACTTCAATCCTGTTTTGGGATCCGTCCAGAAAGCATTCTCTGTAGCCTCGGACTTCTTCCAGTATCCCTTAAAAATCTGGGGCCCCCTAACAACTAATTCTCCCATCTGACCAATTTCAAGAATCTCCTCATCTGTTATAACGTCGACTATCTTGTGCTGGGTATCTGCCATGAGAATACCTTGTGATTCTAATTTATTCTTGTGAAAGGGATTAGCCGCTATCGCACCAGTCTCAGAAAGCCCCCAGCCCTGCCCAACCAGAAGATCCTCAGTGCCCTTGCACTTTTCCTTCGCCAGTTTTTCAAACTTTCTCGCGAGTTCTGTGGGGACTGGTGCCGCTCCGTTACCCATTACGTGAAAAGAACTCCAATCATAACCCTTAAACTGCGGGTTCTCGAGATATCGCACTATAAAGTTAAGTAGAGGTGGTACACACAGGCTATATGTTACTTTAAACTCTTCTACAAGTTCACACCATTTAGCTATGTCGAAGCCAGACATTACAACCTGAGACGCGCCGTTCCATATGGTAATGGTCATGGAGAGGATTAGTCCGAATATGTGGTATAGAGGAATCAGAATGATGAAAACATCTGTTTCGTTGAAGTCGGTGTGGCTGGACCATTGAATGGTGTTAGCAACCATGTTATAGTGCGTTAGCATTGACCCCTTAGGCAGCCCGGTGGTTCCGCTAGTATACATGAGGGCGGCTACATCATCCTTAACATTGAACTGGTATCTGGGTGGTTTGGGCTTGTACTTTTTTAAGAGTTCGCTGAAGGAGTACGTGTCTGGCTGCTTCTCCCCAATCACAATTATGTTCTTTAGGCTGGTTTTATCTTTAACATTCTTAAGGATGGGGTACAGTCCTTCGTGGATTATTATGGTTTCGGCCTCGGCGTCTTTGGTCTCGTATTCTACCTCGGATTCTCTGAACATGGGATTCATTGGAACAAATGCTCCTCCCGCCTTGGATATTCCGAAGCAGGCAATCTCCCACTCGATGCAGTTGGGCGAATAAATTATGACCCTATCCCCCTTCTTAACTCCGATATCCACTAGGGCGGTAGCCATTCGGTCTACAGATTCACCAAACTCTTTGTAAGTCATTTTTTGCGGGTACAGAAAAGCGGTTCTATCAGGAAACCTTCCAACAGTATCGTCCAGCATTCCATAAAAAGGAATTTCGGGATAGTGGAGGTGTCCTCCCTTATAGATTCTCATTTCATTTTCTCTCCCATTCTTTATAACTAATTTATTTCATATTCTTTAGAGTATTTAAATTTGCTACAATGATTCTTTAAAAATTCAATTTTCTGCAAGATTTTCCTAGTTGTCGTTTAAAAATTAAAAGAAAGTTTCTAGCTTCTGTTGCTTCTTAATCGGGAAATCAAATGATGTTATTTTACGCAACAACTTATATTTCTGTTTTTGCTATATTATTTTTGTATATAGTAGCAGTGTTATTGAGGGATTTGTGAGTTTTCATGGAGAATCTGGAGAAAGTAAAAAGTCTGTTGGTAGATTACTTCAGTCTTATTACTAGATGCATAATTGAAATTTATCAAACTTATGAAGGGAGGTCTAAGCTTTCTAAAGGTATACCCGAGGATTATACCTACGGTCAAATTGTCGAAAAAACTAGAAACTTGAATCGGTCGACGTTTGCATACATTTGCTTCATCGAGGAATTCGTGAATGGGTTTATCAAGTGGTTTGAATTCTTTTCCAGTTTGGTTAGAGTGCTCGGCGCTAACGAATACTACCGCATTTTATACAGAAAAGCCAAACTCGAGGAGGTTGTCGACGAATCTAGAATAGATGTGTCCTTTCTAAAATTTCAAATAAGAAGCGTTTTGAATACAAGCTTTCAAGATCTGAAATCAATTTACAATTCGTTATTGGAGAGGTCAAAAGGTGTACGGGAAAATATTGCTTATTTACGCTCCGAGTCGTCCGAAAGGTTTGTTGAGACTGTAGAAAATCAAGCCCGAGGCTGGCTGGATATACACGATGAGATATACGGCTCACTTCAATTCATCATCAAAGAAGAAGACGAATCCATCTGTATAAAAACATTAACTATGGTTATCGATAAGTGTATTGATTTCTTTGAAAAAATACGTGAAACACGGGCATTCATAAAAATTCCAGAAGAGGTCTGGAAAAACTTCATGGCAGACGACTTCGTGGAACTCTTTGAGCTATTCAAGGAAATCAAAGAAGATGTAATTAAATTCTATGAATACGCGACAAAAGTGTACGAACATGCTTCGAAATGCTTCCTCCAAGTTTTAACCATGCTCTGGGGCACCGAGGAAGAAGCCCGACACAAATTAGAACTACTTGTGAAATCCGAAATAACCATTAATGATCTAATACCAGAAAATTTCTCTCTTAAAGACATAGAATTCGGACTAACCCTAGCAATCTTCGAGTGGGACCAAGCACGCCTTGCTGGTCAGGTGTTAAACGAAAAAATAGGTGCATTTGAACTAATAGCAAAATATGTCATAACCGACGATATGCAAAACTTGTACATGGGAATCAAAAAGAGATTTGAGTTGAGAAATAAATATCGAAAAGAAATTTACGACAAAATGATAGAGATTCAAAACACAATCCACGAAATAATGAAACCCTGAACTCTTCAACCCCCTTTCTGGGAGAAGCGTTTGCACGCGGTTTTTAATGAAAATAAAAAAGCCAAAAGTATGATTCCTGTTTGTTGGATTGGATATTATCTTTTATTTTGGTACTTTCAACCGAGTTGTCCCAGATATGTTGTGAATCAACGTAAGTTGTTGATCCATTTTGTCGGCTGTGTGCTGTACACTAATTCCTAGAAAGGCTGCATAAGATTTGAGGTTTCTGATTTTTGTTGATTTAAAAATTAAGAAATTAACTATTCTATTCGATAGTCCAATCTGGCTAGTATAACTAAAAACATAACAATTTTATATAACTTAACTTTATTATTTAATCAGTAAGCGTGAAGGATTTTTTATGGAGAGCCCAGAAAAAATAACAAGTCTATTAAAGGACTTCTTCAACTTGACTTACGGGTGCATGGTTGAATTTTACCAAATACTTGAAGGAAAATCTGGGCTTTACGAGAATGAACTTAAAGAGTATAAATACGGTCAATTTGGCGTAATAATTAGAAAATATGTTAACTCGGAGTTAACATACATTTACTTCCTTGAGGAATACATAAAGATGTTTTCGAAGTGGTTCGAAGCCTTTTCGAGTTTAGTTGATACGCTGGGCTCCAGAGAATACCACAGAATTTTATTAGGAGAAGTTGAACTGCAAGAAGTAATCAACATATCAAAAATAGATATTAACTTCCTAAAATTTAGGATTAAAAACTTTTTGAATCCGAACTTTTCAGATCTTGAAACAACATGCAGATTACTTTTGCAGAAATCAAAAAGTGTTCTAGAAGAAGAGATTGACCACCTGAAAACCGGGTCATCCAAAAGGTTTACTGAATTAATAGAAAATCAGGCCAGGGGCTGGCTCATGGTAAACGAGGAAGTGCAAAACTCCCTTCAATCTCTAACTCAGGTCGAGGATAAATCCCAAATCGTGTCTACGCTTACCCTAATTGCTCAGAAGTGTGTCGATTTCTTCGAAAAGATAATAGAAGCAAGAAAATCCATAAAGATTTCAGACGAGGATTGGGCACATTTTATAGCAGGTGATTTCATTGAATACTCCAGCCGATTCAAAAAATTGAGAGAGGATATGACTCAGTTATTTAATTACATGATAAAAACATATGAACACCTCGCCAACTGTTTTTTTCACATTTTTAACGCACTCTGGGGAAGAGAAGAAGTAGCTCTTTCCAAAATAGAAGATTCCATAAAATCTAAAATACCAGCCGAAGGATTGGTACCAAAAAATTTCTCCATAAAAGACCTGGCATTCGGACTATCTCTGGCACTTTCAGAATTGGGTCAGGCACATCTTGCTTCTCAGGGATCAGAAGAAAAGAAGATAGCAATTGATATAGTAGCAACAGCTTTCCCTAAGAGTGAGGGCCTCCAAGTCTTCCCCAATAGAATTATGAGGCTCTTAGAACTGAAGGAAAAATATCTATACAAAATTAATGACATAATGATAGATATGCAAAAATTGGTTCAACAAAATGCTGAACCTGAAAAGCCTATTTTTGGTGGATAACTCTCCTTCAACAATTTTTCTGACTCTGAAAAATAATAACATTATTAAAGATGAAAAATAGGCAATAGTTTAAAACGGATAAACAAGCTAATCATAGTAAGGTTACTTTTACCAAATTTTGGAGAGGGTACTCAAAATGGTTTTGAGAACCGTAAAAGAGTATAAACAAGGTTTGAGGGATAATCGAGAAGTCTGGATTCTTGGGGAAAAAGTAAGGGATGTAACCACCCACCCTATGCTGAAAGTAGGTGTTGAAACTGCCGCCGTAGATTATAAAATGGCTGAGAACCCCAAGTACCGAGGCATTGCGGTGGCAAAACATCCAGAAACTGGAGAACCAATAAGCAGACACTACTACCTTCCCAAAACCTCGGAAGACCTGCTAAAAAGACACGAACTAATAGTAACCGCAACCCGACTCGGCGACGGAGTAATACCCTTCACCAAAGACGTCGCCGGCGACTGTCTAAACGCAGTAATGGTAACCGCACAAGTAATGGGAAACGAAGAATACCTAGAGAGAATCACAGAATACTACGAACACGTTAGAAAGAAAGATTTGAGTGTTGCCTGCGGAATGACCGATGTTAAAGGAGACCGAAGCCTCCATCCATCCTCACCAGATCAGACACACCCCGACTTCTACGTCCGCGTAGTGGATAAGAACGATGAGGGAATAATAGTTAGGGGCGCGAAAGTGCATATAACAGCCTCAGCTTACTCCGACGACATTCTAGTCCTGCCGTGCAGAGCCATGAGGGAGGACGATAAGGACTATGCTGTGTGCTTCGCGGTTCCGGCGAACACCAAAGGGCTAAAACACATATGCCACCCGTTGAGGTATGAGCAAAGCCCACTGGAATTCCCGGTTGATTCGCCCATAAGAATGCACACCGAGTCCCTACTAATATTCGACGACGTATTCATACCATGGGAGAGAGTCTTTCTCTGCGGCGAATGGCAACACGCAGGCACCATGGCGTACAATTTCTCATTCTTCCACAGGCACACCGCCTCCTGCTACAGAATAGCCCTAACCGAACTACAACTGGGAATGGCTGTAGCCATAGCCGAGTACAACGGAATAGACCGAATCTCCCATATTCGAGAAAAAATAACAAACCTGATAATCTACCTAGAAATGCTGAAGTCCCTAGCCAGGGCATCATGCAACGACCCCGTGATGCACAGAGGAATAGCAGTGCCCAACCCCATAATAAGCAACATATCAAAATACCACTTCGCCGAAAACTACCACAACTTCGTAAAAGCAATACAGGACCTATGCGGAGGAATACTCGTCACATCACCCACCTACAAAGACTACCAAAACCCAGAGCTAAAGGACTACATAGACAAGTATCTGGGCGGCAAAAAAGGAATACCCACAGAGCACAGGTTAAGAATGCTGCAACTAATAAGACTCTGGATGGCCTCCGACATCGGAGGAGGAATAGAAGTCCTAGCAGTACACGGTGAGGGTTCACTCCAAGCTCAAAGGATGATGATCTACGGTGAGTACCTGAGCCAACTCCAAGAATACAAGGAAAGAGCAAAAAGAGTCGCAGGAATAAAGTAACATAGATACATATGATTCATGGCTCAATGAATACTCGAAGTGTTAAAATGGACATTTCCAATTCCTTGGTGATAATAGTAAGGGGAGAAGACCCTGAAACAATGGTAACAAAAGGTCTCGGTGAACTAGACATTAAAATCCCCCAGAAAAAGATAGTGATAAAACCCAACCTCATAGCCAACAACCCCTACCCCACAACCACCTCATCAAAAACCGTAGAAACCATCATCAAAAACCTCAAAAAATTCAAAAAAGAAATCATCATCGCAGAAGGAGCGGGATGGACCGATACCTACACAGCATACCGAGACCAAGGATACCAAGAAATCGCCAAAAGGCATGCAGTAAAACTGGTCGACCTAAACATAGACAATTACGAAATAGTGAAAAATCCCAAGGCTATGGTGCTTGAGGAATATGAGCTTCCCCTAACATTGAAAGACTCCTACCTCGTGTCAGCCGCGGTTCTTAAAGTACACTCCCAAGCCGGCGTCACGCTCTCCGTCAAAAATATGCTGGGTGCAACCATCGGCGGACACAAGGGAAGATTTCACCGGAGGGGAATACACGAAAGCATAGTCGACATAAACCTTTACAAAGCCCCAAACCTAGCCATAATAGACGGCAGAGAGGCAAACGTGAGAGGCGAACTGGGAGGAGAAATCCAAACATTCGATTTAATGATATTTTCCCAAGATCCGGTGGCGGCGGACGCGGTTGGAGCAAATGTACTGGGAGTTGACCCACTCTCCGTAAAACACTTGAAACTGGCACAAGAAAAAGGTCTGGGTATAGCCGATTTGGGAAAAATAGATATTAGGGAATTAAAATGAGCCGCTTAACCGTTCGCAAAACTAATCCCCTTGTAATAATTTTTTTATAATGCTTCAATTCTTAATTCTTAAAATCGGAAAAGAGATGATTCTAATGCCAGATAAAAAATTGGTAACAATATGTGGGCTTTATTGTGGAAAATGCGAATATTATCAACAAAAATGTCCCGGTTGTGAAAATCTGAAAGGAAAACCATTCTGGATAGAATTTTTGAATGTTGAAGTTTGTCCTTTATACGGCTGTTGCGTAAACGGGAAAAAGTTGGAGCACTGCGGTGTGTGTGACGAATTTCCTTGCAGAACCTTTCTGGACATGGAATTAAATGATCCCTCAATGAGCCCGGAACAAGCGAAACAATCTGCTCTTAAGAGAAAAAATGCGCTCATGAGAAGAAAGAAAATAGGATTAATTAAGTGGCTTGAGGAACAAATCTAGACAAATAATGAAACTTCGGCTTCTCGTATTTTATTTTCCGAGTCTATTGCCTTGACCATCAAGCCCAATCTTTGTGAGTCCCTCAAAGAAGCTGATTTCTTTTCCATGAAATTCTTTAGAGTGAAGAATTGTTCCCACAAGACCCGTAGCACAGAGTTCAGCTGAAATGAGCGGAATTCCCAACATTTTCACGAATTCCTCAAGAGTGGTTCCATAATAATTGCTAAGTTTTTCGAAGGCACCAATCAGCCCGGGAGTTTCCACGATGCCCGGGGCGAAACTATAAATAGAAACCCCGCTGTCCGCCGCAATCTCTTGGACGATTGATTTGGTGAGTGAACGTAGACCAGTTTTGGAAGCGGAGTAAGGTGCTACATATGACATTCCCTCAGCAGACAAGAAGATTATGATGATACCCTCTTTACGTTTAAGCATATCTGGAAGAAAATTCTTAATTCCTAGGAATGCCCCACGGAGATTGACTGCGAAGAATCTATCCCATTCTTCAACAGAGAGTTCTAAAACCGGCTTCACGGGGCCAGTTGTAGCCGCATCATTCACGAGAATGTCTACTTTGCCAAATTTCTCGATAGACTTGCGATACAGATTCTCCATGTTCTTTACATCAGAAACATCCGTCTTGACAAACAACGCCTCTTCACCCTCTCTCTTAATCAGTTTTTCAGTATCCAAACCAGTGTCCATGAGTTCAGCAATCACTACAGATGCACCCACATGAGCCAGAACTCTTGCCGTTTCTCTTCCGATACCCCGTCCAGCTCCTGTAACCACTGCTACTTTACCTTTCAGCTCATTACGATTAACCTTAGCATTATCAATTATCACATTTATCATTCTCCTCGGATACCGAATTTACCTCTTAAACTAGATTTTAAGTCTTAGGAGTATAAATATTTAGTTTTTAGCATTTTAAGCTGTTCCCTCCTCCCACCTTTGCGAACCTCCCTCCTCCCTTTGGGTGATTTTTGTTTGGCTTGGTTTTGGTTATTTTTTTGAGGATATATAGTGACCGGGGTCTGAAACTCTGTTGGGGGTCGAATGCCCCCTTTATTTTGTACGGGGCTAAGCGTTATGCTGTGTTATGGGAGCGGCGAAATAATTGCTTTTCCTAAGCGCTTCTTACTTCGTACTTTTTTGTGGCTCGCTTATAAATAATGTAAGTTGTTTCACATTCTTAGCATAAGGCTTGGGTAAAGTTCGTTCGGGTTGAGCGTTTTTGGTTATGTACTCGGCAAAGTCTTTCATCTCTTGTAGAGCTTGTGCAAGTGTAATGGAATCGTTTTTGTATTTTATGTTTGGGAATGACTTTGTGTAATATTCAATTGTTTTTCCCATTATGATTGTGAAGATATCGACTCCAGTAACCGTCATCCCGGATTCAATTGTTCGCTTAGTCCATGAAATAGCGTCTCTTAAGATGAGTTCTTTCAAAGATGTCCAGTTATTATTATCCCATTTACTTGGTCTTTTTCTACATGCTAGAATACAATCATACTTGATATTTCCCTCACTTGAGTGATATCCGCTTTTGCCTTCTGATCTTACGATTGGGGTAGCTGAGATGTAGAATCCCGCATCCAGTAAAATCCTTCCAATGCTCTCCCAAGCCCACAATTGATTGTGATGGAAAGTGAATATTAACAGGCTTTCGTCTTTAAGGACACGGCCACATTCCTGAAGTATTGTTTTTAATCCTTTATTAAAAAATTCCATTGTCTTTCCCATTTTTTCGTTCTGCACAATCTCACTAGGATTACTTGAAAATTCAGGATTAAACGCTGGATATAACTCCTTAAGTCCGAGTCGTAGCCACACATAAAAGAAATCGGATAGCTCAGAATATTGGATATTATCAAAGTAAGGTGGATCAGTAATTACGGCATCTACGGACTTGTCGGGGATAAAGGGCAAATTCTCGGCAGTATCACAATATAGTAAGGATGCACAATCAGTTCTCTTAAGTTCATCAAAGCTTTGCACAATATTCGCTTCGATGCGTTCGTTCCCTGTATACTTGTTAAAGCGTTTACCTTTACTTTGGGGCAGTCGTTCATAGGGTTTTTTACAGAATATCTTAGCGCGTCGCACTTTCTCAAAACATTTGGCAAAAGTGCCACGCCCATATTTTGTTCCCCAAATATTGTTTTCTGTAGGTCGCTCAATCGGGTGATACGCATGAAAGCCAAAGAACAGAGAAATCTTATGCCACTCTATTTCATACTTGCAAAACATGTTGTTTGCATCTAAGCAGTCTGAAAAAGCAATAAGCAGCAACTCCCGAATATTAGTATCAGCAATCTTCAAAATCTCTTCTAAAAGGTGAGATAAGCATAGTAATTGACGTTCGTTGAACATATCCTTAAAGTAAGTATAACCATGATTCACAGGACGGGGGTCGCTGCGTCCTTCTATGGGGATTTTCTGGTGAGGAATGAGTAACTTATCCTCGCACTTCTTATATTCCCTCCTAGCCCTCTCCCATAGAGCAATGTCATCCGAATCAACACGTTTGAAGAATCTTCCGCAAGAATTGCAGTATCCTTCTAATGCGTGCAATTCTATATCTAAGCGTCCCCCATTCGCATTTACAGCGTCCAGAATTCGCTGCTTTGTTTTACATTCGGGACAGCGAAATACACCTCTATCTGATAGCCCTTTACGTGGGTCAAATATTGTACCGCACTCAGGGCATTTTGTTTTTGGGTTATATTCTTTTGTTTCCACAATTTGTAAGCAATGAGGGCAAAAGACAACATTAACATGGTCTCGGCGGGATAACTCATAGTTAGGAAACAATTTAACAGTAATACCGCAAGATTTACATTTCGCAACCTTTACCCAAAAGAAATACATAACCTCTGCCTTATGGTTTTGAGGGCATTTTGTATGATAATATTGTTTTATAAAGTCACCTGCATTCTTTTCAAGGGCCTGAAAGGCGTTATCTAAATCATTCAAATCAACTGGTTCAATTTCCTTTTTGGTTATGAACCAAGCCACGGGGTTAATGTCAACCCCTATGACTTTGCATCCTAAACGATTTGCCTCAACGATGGTCGTTCCGCCACCCATAAATGGGTCAAGCACTATAGCATTGTTGAGATTTGCTCCATTGCAGAACTTATGCCATAAATCGTCGTCCGACTCCTTCTGGTCGTTGAATGCGGACAGGAGTATCATGCGAAATACACTACCCAGTCGTCGCGCCCACCACTTGTGCATCTGGTAAACGGGTTTTTTGGAGTTTCCCTCAGCCTTTGCTACTGAATTAAGATATTGGACTGGGAAACTCTTTTCAATAAATTTCATATTGTTGCCTCATGAATTATATTCTAACAGGTTTTTCCACATACTACTTCCGCTCTTTCTATAAATTCTTTCAAATTCCTTTATTAACTCCTGTATTTTAGATTCGATGACCTCAGAGAGAGACTGTCCCTTTGGATCTTTAAAGGTACTACCAACCTCTGCGGCAATTTCATAAATCTCTTCCAAACATTGAGGATCGTCTGAAATAAATTCCCATAATTCCCTTCCCGAAATCCAGTCAACGCCACCTTCTTCTTGCACATATTTCTTCACAATACTGCTGACCTGATTCTTACTGCCATAACACATACCGAAAAGGGCCCGTGAGCCACGATTTCGCCTCTGGGCGGAAAGCAAAAGTTTGGCGGTTATTACTCCCAAATCCTTTGGGATAGTGTTTGGTCCACTCTTAATTTGAATATAATGATGAATCCCATTCTTGGTTTTTAGAATGTCGGCACCCTCGACTCCAGTCCCCTCAGAGAATACTTTGGCAGCGTTCTGTAAGGCGATGCCAAACGATGTAACTGTTCCTCGTTCAAGCCTCTGGCTTACGAGCCATCTCACAATAGCTTCTGAATTATCAAGACCCAATTCATGGGAGAGAAGCCGAATAAGGAATGGATTAATGTTTAAATCACTAATCCCTAATCTACGGACTGTCTCAATTCGCTTTAATAAAAACTGCTTAAAGATTTGCTCAATTCGTTTCCTTTTTTCAACGTCGATTGGCATGTTTTTATTCCCTAACCCTGTCTGTTCGCCCTTTTTATGGTTTTAATCTTCAAAGCCAGTTTCGCCCCAATTAATATATGCAAAATTTGCTTTTTAGCTCTGATTTGGAAAGTGTACAAATTTCGTTTTATATTTTACTATTTCAGATGTGTGAAATCCTTGCTTGTTCTCCCTGTCTATTACAACCTTTCTTGGTCGCATTTTTAAAGATGTTCTAAGGGAACCTACTCTGGGATATTAAATAGAAGACAAAAACAAGTCCAATCCCTTGGATGGCATTTTTTCCTTTTCAAATAACTTTTTTTGCCTCCTCAGCTATTTCCAACAATTCTTCATAAGTTCCACTACCGCCTATCTTATTCCACATTTCCTCTCCCATTAAAACCTCTCTGTCTAGGTCCATAATCTGCTTGGTGAATCTATGGTTGTACTTTTTTCTGTAAACAAAAGGGTTGTAGGGAAAAGCTAGATATGCTTCAGGTTTCTTGTCCTCAAATAAAAGTTTAAAGTAAAACATCTTTTTCTTTGATTCCACACAGACCTTGAAGTTTGGTTTAGGACTTTTAATTTCAAGAAAAAGTGGGCCCGGCTTAAAATCTCCTATAAACAAATCCGCAACAAAGGATATGTCTATAGGTTCACCATAACTCACTGATAATACTTCTCTCATTTCGCTATCATAATCAGGGTTCCTTCTACCAGAAAGTAGCTCGTCTATAATCCGATGCATTATACTTACTCTATCCGACAGAACTTTACCCGAAATCTGATAATTACGATGTGCACTTTGATAATTTTCCTTAGCTATGATAAAAGCCAGTTTTGGATATAGCGTTTTTTCTATTCCGATTATGAGACTTCGCTTTATCTTGTAAGATAATAAAGCCTTTTCGGGGAAGAATATACTATGAAATGGAAAAGCTCTCTTAAGTTCCTCAATTGTGAAATTAACCTTACTTAGACTCGCTTTCGCAAAATCTATGATGGTTTGTTTAACCTCCCTACGTGTTACATCCCTCATTTTAGACCATCCTCAGTAATAGGGCTCCGTTTTAAAAATTAATGGAGAAGCTACTTATTCCAAACTTCTCCTTCGCCTGTTTCTCTAATAATTAAAGAAATATCAATATTTAAACCCACTAATTCACGATGCTTATCATCATGAATCCGAAAAAAGGTAGAGGTAAGAAACTTTCTTGTACAACTTGTTTTAACCCTTCACTTTTAGGAATAGAATCTTTTTTGAATCCGAGTGGATTCCTTTGATTGTATTTATTTTGCTACGCTTGTTCACCTTTTTGAGGATATGTAGTGACCGGGATCTGAGACTCCGTTAGGGTCGAATGTTTCCTTTATTTTGCGTAGCCAGTTCTGGTAGTTGCCACAGTGGGGGCCAAACATGTCATGCATTTTATCTCCTACAATGAAAAAGGGGATTCCCAGGCTGTGTTCTATGTCCGCCTCGTTGCATTCCATTGAGTAATCGGCGTATCCTTTGCAGGACTCTGGGTCGCCGGGTTCGTAAATTGTGGGCATCTCCATATGTGCGAAGTGTCCCTGCTCGTAGAAGGTAATCCACATACCCTCTCCCCTGTCGTCGCCGATTAGCTCCTTCTTGATGTACTTGAGTTTAATGTCCTTATTCACCTTAGCCATGTTTATCGCCATGGATATGGTATCCATTCCTCCATGTGTACTCTGGAAGCAGGAGGTGAAGCGGAAAGCGTGGCTTCCCAGCATATTTCTAACGCCTTCAGCATAGCTTATTGATGGAGGTTTTACTACACCTGTTTCGACAAGATCCACGCCGCCCGTTTCCTTTATTATCTCGTTTACCAGCTTCGTCCTATAATTGAACTCCCTTTCGGTGTGTGCGGCGACTAGTACAATGAAGTATCTCTGAGCCTTAGTCATAAGGTCAGACAGAATTTTTTCAATGGTCTGCTCCCGGGTGTTGGAGAACATTGTAGCCAAGCCTTCCTGAGAAGATGCCATAGCCATCATGCTGACCTCGGCTTCACCGATTCTGTAATAAGCGTTCTCGAATGCGTCCCAGTCCGGAAAGTTGATAACGTACATCTTCCAATAGGGGGAAACCTCAAACTCGTAGTTGGGAATAACCCCGCTCACCTTCCACTCTCGGAGACCCGACCACGGATACAGCTTAATCGCACACTTGGTAAACACACCCAGACCACCAAAGGCACCCATAAACCCCCTCATAACACCCCTGAGACTCGGACCCGGTCCATCTCCGCTGAACCAGTCCTCGCTAAAGTTAAGTGACCCCAGTCTCAGAAGTTCGCCAGTCGGAAGAACCCACTCCGCCGCCAGAAGATTACGGCCGCTGAAACCAGTGCTGGCGGAGGTGAATCCCGGTCCAACCATGGAGGTGTGGCTGGCTAAGGGGGAGGTTTGGGGGCCTGCTCCCTGCATGTGGTGGTTTAGTCCCTTTTTTATGAGTTCGGATTGGAGCTGAGCGTTGGTCACGTATGGTTCGATGACCGCGTACATGTTCCTCTCGTTTATCTCAATAATTTTATTCATCCTTCTAAGATCCAATTGTATTGTTCCGGGACCAGATACTGCTCCCCAGACTCCGAGGCCCGTGCTGTGAGCCTTAAACCGGATGCCGAACTGGTTGCAGATTTTCACTATTGCTTGGACTTCAGTCGTGCTGCAGGGCAGTAAAACGGCTTCCGGTCTGTTGCCAAACCGTGAGGGTTCTTCACCCCTTTGAGCCTTTTCAACCTCGGTGCACCACTGGTAGGCATAGGTATCAAGAATAGCGGGTTCCTCAGTTATGTTCTCGGATCCCATGACTTTCTCCAAAGCCGCATAAACTTCTCTATCCAACATTTATACTCTACCTCCCATGCTTTTAAGAACGAGTTCCGTTAGGTCGTAGAACTCCATTCTTTCACCTCTCTCCTTGATTGCGTCCCTAAGGTTTGTGGAGCAGAACGGGCAGCAGGAAACTATTGCCTCCGCCTCGGTAGCCTTAGCCTCCTCAATCCTATTACCCGCCGTCCAGAGAGCGAAATCCGGGAAGGCGGACTTCACACCTCCTCCGGCTCCACAGCAGTAGGCGTATTCCTTTATCCTCTCCATCTCCACCAGCTCCAAGCCCGGAATACCTTTTAGAACGTTTCTGGGAGACTCATACACTCCATTCGTTCCTCGTCTGATAACCTTTGGGGGAACAGGAATATAGACTCGGGAAACAACCTTCACCATCTGACCCTGCCAGGGCGTGTAGGGTTCAGAAATTCTTCCCAGATGGCAGGGATCATGATAAGTCACCCTTAGGGGAACCTCTTTGGTTAGCTCCAGTTCCCCGTTTCTCAGCATGCTATCCAGAAGTTCTGAGGTGTGAATAACCTCGAAGTCTGTTTTGAGGTACCGGGGATATTCGACCTTGAACATGCTGTAGCAACCGGCGCAACTAGTTACAATTCTCTTTATGCCCAGGCTCTTCAGTTTCTCAACATTGCTCCGCATAAGGTTGAGGGCATCCTTTCTCGCTCCCACCCTTATTAGGGGACTGCCGCAGCAGTACTCCTCGGAACCCAGCATCGTGAATTTCATGCCAGCTTTATCGAATATTTTTGTGGTCGCCTGAGCTATCTCCTTTCTCCGATAGGAGGTGGTGCAACCCACAAAGTAGGCAGTCTCGAACCCCTCCTTCAAACCGATGTTTTTGGGCAGCCAAGAGAGTCTCTTTTCGTGAGGTTCGCCGTAGGGGTTATGGTTAAGTTCGATGCTCTCCATCCACTTCTTGTGCTGAGGCATTGGTCCTGCTCCGCTTTCTACGCAGTGCGTTCTCAGTTCGCTTATCACTTCGAGAGGTTCCAGTTCGAAGAAGAATTTGCAGGAAACGTCACAGCCTCCGCAAGCGGTACACCGGTAAATGACATTCAGAAGCTCATCGGTATACTCAATTCTTCCCTTGAGCATTGCCTGCCCTATGATCGTTTTTCCACCGCCGGAGTATGCGTGGAAGTTATATCGCTCAATAGAAGGACAGATGGATGAGAACTTCTGACTCTTAACCTGCAAAGCAGGAATAAACTTGCAGTTCGAACACCGAATACATCCAGACATTAACTTCTCATAATCACTCAAACTCATCTCCATTTCAAAACACCTACCCAAAGCACAGTTTTCCCGGATTCATCAGATTGTTCGGATCGAAAATCGATTTAACCTTCCTCAGGGCGGAAACAGTTTCCGGGGCACAGTTTCGGTAAACGACTTCGGTGAAAGGCCCATAAGGCCTGCTAAAGAAGGCTCCCTTCCTGAGAAGAGCTTCGCTGGCTCTCATGTACAAGTCCTGGGCTCTATTTGCCTCCGATGTGTCGGAAGGTTTGTAATAAATGTCGAACTCACAGTGGCAGCTGCAACCCTGGACCAAAGGCTGAATGTAAACGCCGATATTTTCCGATGGGTACCTTTTCAATTTCGCGACTCTGGTAAACGTCTCAAAAAGCTCAGGAGTCTTATCCAGAGTTGTGAGGAAAAACACCTCCTCACACCCGCCCCCGAACCGCAGCTTCCAGTAAGGCTCCTCACAGCTCTTATCCAGTAAACCCAAAATCTCCTCACTGGAAACTCCCTCAATCTCAGACACCAGATTCACACCTGTCTCCCGAGCAATATCCGTGATGTCCCCTTCCAAGTATTCCAATTCATCCTGGGCTAGCTTTCCATGACCGGAGATGCAGAGAATCAGAATCCATTTGGGCAAAACTTTCCTCAATTCCACAATCTCATTTCTCTCCCGTTTCAGAATAGCAGCCAGGTTCATACCGTTCAGGATGAAAAGCTCGTCACCCAGCCTACGCCTCAGAACACCGTAAGCAAAATCTAGGAAATCGTCTAGTGCATCAGAACAAACTAAGAAAAGTTTCTTGGACTCTGGCAGAAGCTCGCACTTTACCGTGGCCCAGGTAACAATACCCATAGTGCCCTGGGCTCCCTGTATAATTCTAAACGGGTCAAACTGGGTGGGACCCATGGGGCTCTTCTGAGCTCCTCCCGATTCCAGTTGCTCCTCAAGCGTCCCGGGACCCGCAGCCGCCCCGGTCTTGAAAACGTCGCCTGTTCCGAAAATCACCTCGGTGCAGAGGAGAGGGTCGGATGAGTCCCAGTGATACTTGGGCATGGTAACGGGTTCCCTTTCGAGGCAGCTCGCTAGAACCGATTTTGAGGCCTTGGGAAGGAGAGGCATCAGCAGTCTTAGACCATGCTTGTTTGCTTCGGATACCAGCTGGCTGTAGGTCACGCCTGGCTCAATCATCGCCACTCTGTTTTTTCTATCCACTCTGATAATTCTGTTCATTCTGCTCAAGTCAACAATAACCGAGTTGTCAACTTTTGGAGTAGTGTCTCCCCGCAGTCTAGGCTTTCCCGAACTCACAGGTACAAGCGAGAAGGAGAATTCGCCTGCGGATTCCACAATTCTTCTAACCTCATCCGCGCTCCGCGGTCGAACCACGCACAGGGGTGTTCTGGGAGGAGTGAAGCTTAAATCCTTGGAGTACTCCTCCAAGACCCCGGGTTCACGGGAAACATTACCCCGACCAGCAATCTCAACCAACTTATCGAAAAACTGGCTTCCAACCACAAGAAAACTCTCCAATCATACATATTCACAGTAAATAAATTAAACAACTACCAAATTAAATTGTAAATTAAAACTCTACTTATGAAACCTAGTATAAATCTTTTATTATTGCATCTTACTCTTATTTAATTGACCGAAGCAACCTTCATAGGACTAACAGTTACAAACGTTAAGGGGAGAGGTAAGCAGATGGGTTCAGAGTTCGATGTTATGGTCAGAAAGTTCGAGTTGGCTTAATAACTAAATGCAAGTTGGTAATAGCAGTTGAGGAAAGAAAAGTAAACAAAGTTATTAAGGTAATACTTGAGCGTGCAAGGACGGGTGAAATAGGAGATGGAATGATATTTGTATCCCCAATAGAGGAAACAATAAGAGTAAGGACACGTGAAAAGGGCAAGGGCGCAAAAGCCATAACCTTACATTTTCTTAACCACTCTTTTACAGCGAAACCTTCACTGTACCCATAGAAACCATAAAATTGCGGGCGGGTCCCATAATTGCACCATTGCAAACCACGCTCCCATCTTGTACCCGCTTTTCAAGTACACACACTAAAAATACGGCGAAAAACAAAATCAAAATAAAATCAGAAATATAATACATATAAATAACGTAAAATCAGGAGAATTACAAACTGCTGGAATATCGAGGATACCATGACTCCTAGATGTTCCGTCCTTCCTAATGGCGGGGGATGTGAAGGGAGATGCAAATTTAGAAATTGGTTTCTGAAGCATTTTTTTCGGAAATTTCTCTTTAAGCGTCTCTTCAGAATTGACAATTAGATCATGTAGCATCTCTGTATGCAGTGTGGTTTATAAGATTCTAAAAGGTCGTAGTCCCATTCATAACCTGTAGAGAGTTTGAGTAATATGCACCAACCTGTGGCGACACCACATTGCAGCCGGCCATCGAGCCGATTTAAATAGCCTTCATCAAAAGCTCTTTCACACCCGTCCCTAAAGTGACACTTCGGTACGATTATGTCTACACTTCCATCTTCATTTTCCTTATATCCCAATTCACTGGGACAGCATCCAATTGCAACCAGGGACTGACGAATATTTGATAAAACTTGGTCTACCTGAACCTCTCTCTTTTTAAGACCTGGTTTGTCTGATATGCTTCTAGCACTGCCTATCGTCCCAATCTGAGTTCCAGCCCCAGTTTGACCCTGTAACTCGTTTTCAGTTCTCCACTGGGCATATGCGGCTGCACTGTAGGAAGTGGGGTATACATTGGATTTTGAGATTAGATACTCTTTCAACTGGTCTAGTGTTTTGATGTCTTCGGGTGGTTTTTCCCCGATTTTTTCAGCTATAAACTTAAGAGCGTGTTTTATGAATCTTCTGGCGAACACTGGACCGTATGTGTTTTCCACTTCTTTTAATCCGCTCATAATTAGCTCTGTGAGTTGTCTGGCAGGAGGCACTTCGAATGGAGCCTTCTCAAACATTTTGAAATCGGATATTTTAGATTCTGTCACTCCAACACCTCACTTGCTACTATTAATTATTGTCATGTCATATCTTCAACTCTCAAAATATAAAAATGTTTTCCATCTAATTTATGTTTTGCATAAAAACTTACATACGCTTCGCGTCTTAGACAAAGTATGAAAAGAGTTTTTCATAACTAATACTTACAAAAAGAAGTTAAATTTTTGTAATTTTTAAATGAAACAAATTCTGTGATGCTTTCTGTAAACTTTGTAACCTAGCGGGAGGATCACAATTTATAGAATGATATCAGGGAGAGTAAATACCTCATTAGGGGGCGTCGGTCTATTAAAAGAAACCCTTTCTCTTATAGAAACCTGCATTCAAACGCTTTCATATTTTTCGGGAAAACAATAGTTCATAGTTCTGAACACTTTTTCTAAACTATTACTTTTGCGATTTAGAATTTCTTGGTTTTACCAATTCCCGGGTGGCTGTTTTTAGGGCTTCTTCCGTATTTATAAGACCACCTACTGAATTGACAAATTCATAATTTTGGCATAATGTAATAGTTATGTGTTTTTAATAAAAAGTTTATATATGTGTTATATAAAATAAATTATGATACTAATCTGTTGCATTTGAAATATAATTTAAAAATTTAACTCTGTGGAGGGATTTAAATGAGCTTAGAGAAGGAGGAAAAAACCAAACCTTCGAAGAAGGTGAGTAAAAAAGTAGTAATCGATAGGGCTATTATAATGGAAGATGTTTCTAGGGCGGCGTTAGAGGAGCACAAAATTGTTTCTAAACTTGTAGAGGAAGATATTGACGCTGAGATAGATAGGCTGGCTGAACAGTTCAAGGAAATAGCCTCAAAGGAACCCCAAACCATGGTGGACCGGTTTACGAAGGTCATGTTATTCCAAGAACCGGACAGAATGCCCATCTTCGCAGCGATAAACGACCACGCAGCAAAGGTAGCGGGCATAACCTTCAGGGAGATGTGCACAGATCCCAAGAAAATGCTCTACGCCCAGATTTACGCTGCAGTAAAGTACAAACTTGACGTAGTCATGCTGTTTGGAGACGCCTACAACTTTGAGGCTGAAGCCCTTGGAGCGAAAATGCTTTTCCCCGAAGACAGCTTCCCAGTTATCCTAGAACCCCTGATAAAGAAGCCGAGCGATCTAGAAAAACTGGAGATACCCGACTTCACTAAGGATGGACGTGGCCCCTATGTTCTTGAGGGTCTGAAACTATACATTAAGAAATTGGGAGGGGTTGCTCTACCCTTTGCGGCAGCCTGCGCTCCTTGGTCAATGGCTCTCCAAATAAGAGGCTACAACAATTTGATTAAGGACACGAGGAAAAACCCGGAATTCGCCCACAGAATCCTCGATTTCTGCACCGATGTCATAGAAGCCTTCGTGAAAACCCAGCAGAAAGCATTAGGAGATGTTATGGCCTTTCCAGCACTAGCAGATGCTTTTGCCTGCATCCCCCCGACAAGCCCCAAACTCTTCTACGACTACATAATTCCTCACACACAAAAAGCTATAAAGAGACTGGGCATGGGAATGTGGGCTGGAGGCTCACCTACGATAGAAATCCCAGGTTGGGAGCAAATAGTGGAAGACATTCTAACAAAGAGCGGTACAGTTGTAGCCACAATCGGAGCGGCAGAGTCAGACTGGATGCCTCCTGAGAAAATCAAGGAAATATCCAAAAGGACTGGTAAACCCGTTATGTTCGGAACAAGAGCGGGTCTCATAAGTAAGGGCACTCCGGGGGAGATAGAGAACTTCGTAAGGAGAACAATAAAGGTTCTGGGGCCCGGTGGTGGCTGCATACTCATGGGCGACCAGATTCCGAAAGACACACCACCAGAGAACGTTCATGCTTTCGTTAACTCAATAAAGAAGCACGGAAAATATCCCATATCAATCGAATAACCCCCATTAATCCTTTTTCAAAAAACCTTTTTTTTTAAAAATTTCAAGCGGCAGAATTCCTCACCTTCTAAAGGTTGTGCAATTAAACAGTTAACAACCAAAAGGCTGATAATAAAGAAGTTTTAAAATAAAGTATATTGACGAGCTCAGGAAGCTCAACGAGGAGTTAAAGAAAGCTGCGTCAGGAAAAATATGAAATTCCTGATAGGAGGGGCGTTGGTCTATCCCAAACATGTGCAGGATGTGGGTGCCGACGCATTCGCCAACGACGCCATAGAGGCGATCGATGTGGCGAAAAAACTGGTAGGAGGATAAGAGGGAAAGGAAATGGCTAAAGTAACCGAAGCTAATATTGAAGCTGAGATAGATAGGTTGGCTGAGCAGTTTAGGAAAATGATTTCAAAGGAGCCCCAATCATTCTTGGAGCGATTCACAAAGATCATGCTGTTCCAAGAACCGGACAGAATGCCAATCTCAACTACGGTACATCAATTCTCAGCAAGAGTAGCGGGCATAACCATAAGGGAGATGTGCACCGACGCTAAAAAAATGCTCTACGCCCAACTCTACACAGCGGTAAGATTCAAGATGGACACTGTAGTAAATCTTGCCGACCTCTACAACTTTGAGCCCGAAGCACTCGGAGCAAAAATGCTCTTCCCTGAAAACAGCTGGCCGGTTATCCTCGAACCACTAATTAAGGAGCCGAGAGACCTGGAAAAACTGGATATACCAGACTTCAACAAGGCGGGACGTGGACCATACGTCAATGAAGGAAATAGACTATACTTGGAAAAACTAGGGCAGCATGGTCTTCTCAGCATAGTAGCCAACGGTCCCTGGTCACTGGCGGTGCAAATAAGAGGTTTCAACAATCTAGTCAAAGACACTAGGAAAAACCCTGGATTCGTCGACAAACTGCTAGAGTTCTGCGTTGATGTTATTGAAGCCTTCGTGAAAACTCAGCAGGAAGCCGCAGGAGCCGCAGCCCTAGCAAATATTAATGACGCTTTCGCATGCATTCCCCCAGCTAGCCCCAAAATCGTCTACGATTATGTGTTCCCACACACAGCAGAACTCATAAAGAGACTGGGTATGGTACTATGGGCTGGAGGCTACCCGGTATACGAGGTTCCAAACTGGGAGCAAATTGTAGAAGACTCTGTAACAAAGACCGGTACACAAATGGGCTTGATTATCATGCTGGAGTCCGACTGGATGCCCGCCGAGAAAATCAAGGAAATATCCAACAGGATTCACAAACCTATGGCATTAGGACCATATGTTCAATTTTCACTCCTGTGGTGTAATTTTTTGTTCTCTTCTATTATTTTCTTTAGTGTCTCTTTTGGGTCGCGGTTCACCCTCCTTCTGAACCTGTCGCCAGCCTTCCTCACCTCCCTCTCCCTCAGTACGGCAGTGTAGGTTTCGCGGCCAACGTGGACCATGGCCTCTCTCAGGGTTACCTCTATGCCCAGCGTCCCGAGGTGTCCGTCGAGGAAGTTGAAGAGGTAGACTGCGTCGGGAGCGTGG
>JAUQZE010000046.1 GCA_030587365.1 Candidatus Freyarchaeota archaeon
GCTCTTCGAGATCTGGTATTCCTCAAGGATGCTTTTCAGGGGGTTGAGGCGCCAGCATCGTATGATCTCCAGGTTCTTTTGGGCGTATTCCGAGAGCCCTTCAAGGTCTGCGGAGGTGATCCCCACCAGACGCTTCCGAAAAAGCAAAAAGGACTGGTCACTATTATTACTACTCGTAGGCTTGGATTGTTTCATTTCAATCACCGTTTAACCAATTAAGAAACATCCAAGTCTACTTAATTTTGCTACTACACATTAATATTTGGAAGTAAAAATCCTTTTATACAATTTGACATTGGAGACATTCTGTTCCAGTAATGACGTTCTGTGAAAGGCTGCGGTACTGAGTTAGAGAGGTAACTCTAACGATAATACCCTCAAAGGAGCAACACAAGTCTGACCTCCATTCTCTCTTCCTTATCTTCTTTTTTAGCATCACTATTTCTAACACTAGTATTCTAATACACCTCGCTATTTAAACTTTGAAAAAAGACCCAAAGCACCTTGTAACACTTGGAAATACTAGCCATAGGGCATGGGATGCATAAATTATCTCCCAAATCTGCTGCTTCCAAAAAGTTTATATTGTCTACCTAAAAAAATAGATTTAATGGATTTGGAGGCGAGGATAGAACCATTTACAATAATTAGTTTTAACATCCTCAATCCATCTATAACAATACAAAAATCGTGTGCGTTTCAATGTACTAGGGAGAGATAAAAAATGCGTAAAAGCAAATTGTTCTTTGTCATTTTAATCCTATCCGCCTTACTCCTTCCCACATTGATAATCTCAGTATCCAGTAGTACAACTCCTAGCCAGGGAGCCCTACTATTACAAGCGATAAACACTGTAAACTCTCAAACCACGACTTCCGAGATGAATCAGCAATACGTGCAAACAATGATTGCCACCACTCAAAATTTTGAGGGTGCCGAATTGCAGCAAAAAGAGATAAGCGCAAAAGCATCCTACTTATCCACTGCTTGGATCTCTTCACGTGTAGATAAGGACTATGATGGCTACTGCTGTGAAATTACACTACGCTGGGATGCTAATACCGATGAATGGTCTAATGATGTCTACGTCGAGGTTTTGTATAGAGACGAAGACGGTTACGTGGATTCGCTTGGCTCTAGCGACACATATACCATATATGATTATGAGGCTTCTGATCCCATGTGGGAGTACATGAATATAGTATACTATGTAAGAGGAGTGTACGATTTTAGCATAGTACTTTATGACGCCGGAACCGGTGTTGAGCAGGACCGTATAGCTTTTGGAGAAGATTTCGACATTACAAATATCTATATGGAGTCTGAGGAAGAGGATAACTTCTCATTTATGACAATGATGATGACTCCTCTACTTTCCACTATCGCAAGTGCTGGAGGCAGTTCGATTTTACCTTGGGTCGTTGTTGGCATAGTAGGGCTAGTCATACTCGGAGTGATATATTATAAAATAAAGTCAGGCAGAGAAAAACCCTCACGTCCTTCAACTTTCCCTGCTGCTGGTCCAACACCCTACGGTCCACCACCCTTTGCTCCTCAAAGTACGCTTGCGCGATCTCTCGGTGCTATCACTTGTCCACAATGTGGATATGCAAACCTGCCGAGTGCCAAGTTCTGTGTAAGGTGTGGTAATTTTCTAGAGCAGTCCGACTGAAAAACTAAGGAGTAGGATGAGTCTGCGTACCCTTCCCTTTTTATTTCTTTTTTTTCATCACTATATCTAACATTGACGGTGCCTAATAATTCTCTTTATTCTGGCATACTAAGTATAGCAACACTTGTTGGGGGTTATATTCTTGGTTTCTAGTTTATGTATTAGGTATTTTTCCAATATTTACGAAATATTTGGCAGTTTCCTCGAGTATTTTTATATACTTATGAGAATTTTCCCTACTTGATCAGGGCTGGATGATTATCTGAGTTATCTCTACTACACTTAACAACCATTTGTTGTGTGTTAATGGTAAAGCGTTTGGGATTCTTTATTTTTGGCTTTTTTAGTTTTATGATAACTTTAAATTGTGTGGATTTAATATTACTATTATAGTTGTTGGACTTGGGGGTCAGGTGCTCTTCAAGACGAGGTGTTCTTAAAAGATAAATTCCATAGTCTGTTGGGAGTAATTGTTATGGGAAAATCTTTCCTGAGTTCTCAGATAAGTAGGATAAGCAGTATCCTGTTAAAAGGCGTAGAGCGACAGCTGACAGACTACAAAAACAGGTTCTCTTCAATAGAGGATATAAACAATTTTATCTCTAAACTATTGGTCACTGATTTAAATGTGAAAAAGGCTTACAGCACCGCGGTGGACTTTTTCGGCTCCGACAGGGTTAGATTCGCGGCTGTTGATGGGACAGAGTACTCAAGAAGGCTTTTCGACTTTATACTCTTCTTCGGCGGTGCCTACGCCGCAGATGGCCAAATCCAATTTCATAAAGATTCCAAACCTACGGTTGATTACCACACTCGGCATTTGGAGGAGGGAAGGGGTGTCTCCAGCTGTGTTCCCGTGTATATCAATGAGGTTCCGGAGATTGATCAGACGTTTTTCCGTGAGGGCGACGACCCCGAAGGTCTTTTGTCTCAGCCGCTGTCGGAGCAGGAGATAGCGGATAACTCGCAGATTGCGAATTGGATTATGACCTTCGCGGAGTATTATCTGGCTTATCTTCTGGTAACGAATCCCAGAGACCCAGTGAAGATTCTTTTCTTGGATAGGTCTCTCTCGGGCACTCAGCGTGCCATCGCTAAGGAAACCTCCAAGAAAACCTACTGGGATAAGAAGTGTGCCATCATGGGATTCGTGGTGGACGGTGAAACCGTAGATAAGAACGATCTATTCATAGGTAGGTACCATGTTTTGAATCCTGAGCTCAGCCTACCTCCTGCTAGAGGAGACTATTTGCGTCACAGCATAATCCTCCTTTTGGAAGGGAAGGAATCTCCGCTCACGTTGAAGCAGATTTGTAAGGAGCTGGGAATAAGTGATCCAGTGCGGGAGGAAAAGGTGGGTAGGTATCTTAGCAGTCTTGTGAGGGAGAATATAATTCTTCACAGTCATTCTGAGTATCGCATCAACCCTCGATATAGGAACTCTTGGGAGAGAATCTCTAAAATGGTTAGAACCTTGGGTAAGAGAATGTTCCAGGAGGATATTGAGGAAACCGCGACAAGTATTAAGATGATCATTGAGAAGGAGGACGGTACTTCCCAATACCTTTCCACACTGGATATTGCTTTTCTCACACTTTTCTGCTTCTACATGCTCATCGAGGAGTGCTGGAAGAGGAAAGTTCTGCTTCTGGGAATCACCAAGGACACGGCGGCGAGTGATTTTAAGAACCACTTCATTCCAGTGTGCTCAAACTGTAACCTTTTTGGTTGCACCCTTTCGCCCGAATGTTTCGCAACTCTTCCCAATACCGATAGGATGCTTTTACAATCCTTCTCCTTCAACTGCTTCGAAACTCTGCACCCTCCCTGGAGCCTGATAGAGTACGATTCCGCTTTCACCACAATTGTGCCGGATCATGAAAGAGGGCCGGGGTACGTTATGGGAGCGAGGAAAAACAAGATCACCATGGAGCGGCTGTTTCTCAAAACATACATACAGCTGCAAGAGGCTGAGCATGATCCGAAGCTGAGGAGCAACGTTCTACTCATAGACAGGCTGGCCTACCCGGAATATGATATGAGGAAGGAGAATATTGAGAGTTTTCGCCAGATTTATGTTGGGGAAGAGCCTGTGAACATCTTTATAATGAAGAAGGAAGAAAATAGGAATGAGCTTCAGAACCTGACCCTGGTTACTCTTACGGCTACTACGTCTTCGACTATTCCTGAGGTGTTCGGGCATAATAAGCCGCTGTTCATTGCGGATAATGTGGCGAAGTGGAATTACTCCCTGTTTAGGAACCTGATTGATACTGCTAAGGAGTGGATTATGACGAATAAGGATTTGAAGAAGTTTGTTTACTATATGACTAGCTTCCGTGAAAGGAGGGGTGAGCTTGAGCAGCTTAGAAGAGGAGCTTAAATTATACTTTACGGATTTCGAAGGAAAATTTAAGGCCAGACTTGGAAGAGTGGTTCCAAGCCAGGAAACATCCAGTGAAGAATTCGGCACATCTTCACCATACACCTGCCGGGTTCTCGCGGAGTATGATCGAGACCTCCTGAGGCTTATCGACTCGGGGATGCTTCTGGCGGTAAGGAACTTTAGAACCAAAGAGGCGGGTGGAACCAGATACACTCTGATGGAGATTCTGCGTTTCTGGCCGGAGCATTTCGGTCTGAGAGGCTTGAAGGATTACCAGTATTATCCTCTGCAGTTTGAGGTCATCGAGCAATCGGTTAGTGACTGGGAGACCAGTGATAAGTCAACAATGATTATCCAGATATCGGCAATCCCCATAAACTACGATCTCGTAACGGGTGAGAACCACGTATTTGGTTATGAGCGGGGGTTCTCCTATCCGGTCGTTGGAGAAAGGGTTTACATTCTCAACAAGGAAATGATTAAGGACATGTATAACCGCAAGGTGTTGGAGAAAATAGGGTTCATTTCTGAGGAAACGAGTAGTGATCCTTGGAAAGATCCTCGGCTTGGAACTATTAAGATGTTTGAGGCTTCGGCTGAGAATATTCCCATCTATATTGACTACGATTCCCTAGTGAGATACCACTTCGGCATCTTCGCGTTTACTGGCGGCGGTAAGAGTAATATGCTTTCGAACATTCTGAGAAGGCTTCTGATACACACTGAGGACACTAAGGTGGTGATTTTTGATATATCCTGTGAGTACCCCTTCCTTCTAATGAATTTGTTCGTAGACCCGAGAATACCCTCAAAAATTATTCTTGAGCACAAAGCGGATACCGCAAAAGAACTCTACAACTCAATCGTTAAACCAAAACTATTCGAAGATGATCCCCGAGTGATTAAGGGAATGGAAAAAATCTTCTCACAAAACAAGGTTACCCACTTTGTACGAGAATTGCTAAGAACCCCCACCTTCAGAGAATTTCTGGACGGCGTAGCAGCATTAAAATCAGACAACCAAAGCAAACTGAACTATGTAGAAGCCCTAAACGAAGTCGAGATACTAACCGCAAAATACATGACCGAAAAGGGCTACATTGAATCCGATGAGATAGACAGGGAATTCGTAACCAAGCTAGTAGCTGCAGCACCAACGATAGTCACATCCTACAAAGTTCACGAAAAGAGTGGCTTATATGGCTGGTTCGAAACAAGACAACGCATGACACGCTACTTCCGTGAAACAGAAGAAATCGACACCAGCGGTGGATTAACCACAGAAGCCATACAGGAACTAATAGAAGGAGACACCCGACTGATTAGCATAACAATCAGCGATCCCCAAATAGTAAAACAGCTAGTCATAGACCTAACCCAAAACATCCTCGCCCAGAGAAAAAGGGAGTTCAAGGTGAAACCCTACATTCTCTTCGTCTGGGATGAGGCTCAAGAATTTGTAGCGAATCCTGGAAGCGTATCCGGAATAGACCGCCAATGCTCAATCGAAGTCGAAAGGCTGCTCCGACAGGGAAGAAAATACGGTCTAGGCGGATGCATAGCCACCCAGCGAATAGCCCACCTCAACACCAGCGCCCTCCAACAATTACACACATACTTCGTGAGCACCCTCCCCCGACCCTACGACCGGGGATTAATAAGCAACACCTTCATGATAGACAAAAGCATACTTGAGAAAACCTTGGAATTCACGCCCGGAGATTGGCTGCTCTCAAGCTACATCGCCACAGGACTGGCAAACGTACCCATATACATTAGAGCAGACAACGCTGAAGAAGAAATAGAAAAATTCCTAAACAAAATCTAGTATTACAGGGGTGTTGCTTTAGAAGATTCGACCTTCAGAGTTTTTTACATTTTCTTGCATGTTCTTCTTTTCCGCCAAAAAATCCTTAAGCTTGAAGGCCAAAAAGTTGGCTTCTAAGCAATATTCTTGCGGGTAATGGTTAATGTTATATACAATTTTTATCATTTGTATACATGTGGTTTTTATGACTGTTGTTATCACTGCTAGGATTGGCGAGGAGCTTGCTCGTGAGATAGAGGAGTACATGGAGGACTTTAAGGTTGACAGATCCACCGCTGTGAAGATGATTCTATCCATAGGTATCAAGGACTGGAAAACTCAGAAGGCTTTAAAGCTTTACAGCGAGGGAAAGATAACCCTTTGGAAAGCTGCAGAAATGTGTGATGTCAGCCTGAGGGAAATGATTAGAAAGGCTGCAGAAAGCGGAATTCCATACCAGTACAATTTAAGTGACCTGATGGAAGACATCGAGGCTGCTGATAGTCAATGATAGTTTCTGACGCCACCTCACTCATTTATCTCGCAAAGATTAACATGCTTCATATCTTGGAGAAGAAATTCAAAACCGTACTTATATCCCATAAGGTGTGGGAAGAGGTTGTTGAGAGAGGAAAACTTGAGGGGTATCCAGACGCTTACCCTGTTGAGGAAGCAATAAATGAGGGCTGGATCAAAGTCGATGAAATAAACGAAGGTGAAGCCTCAAAAGTAGCCAAAGCGTTTAAAATTCACACTGGTGAAGCGGAAGCCATACTCCTTGCAAAAAAGAAGGGAACCCCGATTCTTTTGGATCAGACGCACGCCAGAGAAGCCGCCAAAGTATTAAAACTAAATCCCCGCGGAACAATATACGTTCTAAGGTTAGCATACAGAAATCAACTAATTTCCAAGGAAAAGTACCTTAAATCAATAGATGAACTAGTTGAAAATAATTTCAGAATCTCAATCGAAGTGTATAAAGAAGCAATGAAAATAGAATAGCTTTGATTGAAGTGAGAAAATCACTCTAAGAGAAGCCCACCAGTGACAACCTGAGAAGAATGCAGAAATACTTCCAGAAATAGGATCATCTGAGAAAACTCAGCCGGCAGAAAAATGCATAAAACACGCAAAACTCAAATTTAGTTCTCAGAGTAGTGGTGTTTCAGTCTTAACTATTTGAAAGATTTTTTTACTGGTTTAAGAAATTTGGAGCAGAGGTCCACGATTTCTTTAACTGTATTGTATGTGTTTTCTGCGTAATCTTTTCCGAAGATGTCTCTGGCGGGTGTTCCCTCTCTTTCGTAGCCGTAGAGTGCGGGTCCCCGAACCTTTGCGAGTTCTGTTGACAGTTCTTGGATGTCTTGGAGTCTTTCTTTCAGGTAGTTGGGCAGTCTGTCTTCGACTTCTGTCAGCGGAGCGCCCACATCATGCTCTTTTGGATACTCAACCGCTAGATATCTTAACACGGCTTTTATCGCTAGTTCTAGTGCTTCCTGCGATCTTCTCACCGCTCCCGCGTAGTCTTTTTCCGACAGGGCTAGTTCGGCTTCCCTCAAGCATCTCTGCGCCCTGAAAATATAGTTGGAAGCCATTGTGGTGTTTTTCAAATCTCAACCACCTCTGAGGGCTTAATGTCTGGCTTGAGGATCCAGTAATGACCCTTCTCTGTCTTAACTTTTCTAGCTCCTAGCTCCTTTAGTCTTTCAGACAGTTTGTTAAAGATATTCTTGAGGAAATCGTCTTTATCGTAGAGGATTATTCCGTCATCTATCATATCTAAGAGTATGGGTGGGTGCTTCTCTGCTTCTTCGGGTGTGAGAAGTATGTCTGAAATTAAGCAGTTTCTTCCCAGTGCTCTCAGCGAGCGGTAGGACTCTGTTTCCTTGAGCTTCGTGTAAATCCAGGTCGTCTCCTTAACCCTTAAGCCCACATCCCACGGAAGACCCTCAGCGATAACCAGAACATCGATATCACTCTCAGGAGTAGCCTCCCCCCTGGCGACGGAGCCGAAAAGACACACAGACCTCAACCGATCCCCAAAGTGCAAAAGAATATGCGAAACGTAGTCCTCCAAAAGTCCCCGGTACTCCGCAGGAACCCTGTCAACACCCATAACAACACTCTCACACTATATCACTGGAAGGCAACAATTATAAACCTTTAGAGAAAAATCAGAAACCACCAGTAACTCCAGCTCACCTGAGGAATATACTCCCTCTAGAAATTTTAGGTTCCTCTCCCTACCGACAAATTGAAGTATTAAATAAACCATCAATAAGCAGTAGTACTGGTAATTCAAAAACTTGTGAAGAAACAAGAACAACCAAAAATCTAGGTATCAGAATCTATCGAATTTCAGCTTCAAAATTAATGTATAAAAAGGTGAGAGAGACCAGCAAACTCTTTTTTTACGAAAAGTTTTATAGTGAGGTTAAATATTTAGATTCAAAGGATTTTGGGGAGAATTAAGTTGGTAAAAATAGGTGAAGTCAAAAAAGTAGCCGTGCTGGGTGCGGGCATTATGGGTCATGGTATAGCAGAGCTCGCAGCCTTGGCCGGCTATCAGACCACCCTCAGAGACATAAATCAGGAACTAGTCGATAAAGGAATGGAAAATATTAAGAAAAGCTTGGATAAATTCGCTGAAAAGAAAAGAATCAGCAAGGAAATGGCAGACCAATCTTGGTCTAGATTGAAGGGTGTAGTGGACCTAGATAAGGCTGTTAAAGACACGGACTTTATTGTAGAAGCCGTACCCGAGGTTATGGATCTCAAAAAACAGGTCTACAAAGAACTGGATAAGAAGGCACCTAAGCACGCCATACTGGCAACAAACACTAGCACTCTACCCATATCGGAAATCGCGAGTGCGACAAGCAGACCCGAAAAGGTTATCGGAATGCACTTCTTCAACCCGCCACCACTCATGCCCCTCGTGGAAATAATCCGAGGCGACAAAACGGATAATGAAACCACTCAGACCACAGCGGAAATGTCAAAGAAAATGGGCAAACAAGTGGTCATTTGCAGAAAAGATGTTCCCGGATTCATAGTTAACCGACTACTGGGGCCACTGCTAGCCGAAGCCGCCAGAACGGTAGAGAGAGGAGAAGCCAAAGTAGAGGAAATCGACTCCGCTCTAGCCTACAAGATCGGATTACCAATGGGTATATTCCTAGTAGCTGACTACAGCGGCATAGACACCATAGTAAAAGCATCAGAAGAAACAAAGAAAAGAGACCCTCAGGCTCCCGGACCACAGAAACTCTTCGCGGAAAAAGCCAAGAAGGGAGAGTTCGGATGGAAGTCCGGAAAAGGTTTCTACGACTGGAGCAAGGGACGCCCCACAATACCCACGGGTGTCGGAGACAAGTTTGATCCCATACCACTCTTCGCCCCGGTCATTAACGCAGCAGCTTGGCTAATAAGAAACGATGTCGCCGACCCGAAGGACATAGACGTAGGAGTTAAACTGGGCTTGGGCTATCCAAAGGGTCTCTGCGAGATGGCTGACGAGTGGGGAATAGACAAAATAGTAAACATTCTCAAGGATAAACAAGCCAAATACGGAGAATACTACACGCCAGACCAATTACTGACTAAAACGGTTAGCGAAGGGAAGACCGGCGTTAAGGCCGGGGAAGGATTCTACGAATACGCCGCTGCTGCCGGTGCGGGATGGACGTACAAGGCCACCATCTTTAAGAGGGAACCACCATTCGCCTGGTTAACCTTTAACCGACCTCAGAGGCTGAACTCCATAAGCCCCGAACTAACTATGGATCTTGACCACTGTCTGGACGAGCTGTGGAACGATGAGGAGGTAAAGGTGCTCATACTCACTGGTGCAGGCGACAGAGCCTTCTGCGCAGGAGCCGACATCTCAGGATTCAAGGGCGGAACACCGAACATGGCATTTGAGGTGACCCGCAGACTGCAAACGGTTACCACTAAAATGGAGAAATTCCCAAAGCCAATAATAGCCGCGATTAATGGCTTCGCCCTGGGCGGCGGACTGGAAATCGCTATGGCCTGTGACTTCAGACTTGCAGTCGAAAGTGCAACCTTCGGACAGCCCGAAATAATGCTGGGAATAATGCCGGGCGCCGGCGGAACCCAGAGACTATCAAAGTACGTCGGGTTGGGCCGAGCAAAGGAAATGATTATGCTGGGAGACCGAATAAACGCCGAAGAGGCACAGAGAATAGGCTTAATCAACAGAGCCTTCCCTGCAGACAAGTTTGAGCAGGAAGTGAAAACCTTCGCAATGAGAGTAGCTGCAGGTCCACCAATAGCGCTCAAAATGGCCAAGTACGCGGTAAACTATGGAACAGAAGTACCACTCGACATCGGACTAATATTAGAATCCGGATTGTTCGGCGTTCTTTTCGGAACAGAAGACATGGTAGAGGGCACCACCGCCTTCCTAGAAAAGAGATTCCCGAAGTTCAAAGGAAAATAAAAACAACCTTCCTTCCCCTTTTATTTTTGAGTTTATGTTTTTGAATGAGAGAATGTCGTTAAGATGATAAACCCATAATTATAAAAATCAGGTTTAAAAAGGATTCTTCCTGAGTGTGGAGATCTACCGTACAGTAGATAGTTCACGCCTTTTTGGGTGAAAAGTTTTTTTAAGAGTTTTGAGAGAAGTTTAGCTGAAAGGAAGCCTTCGGAAACAATTTATTTATTTTAGTGGCTTATTTGAGGCGATTGTCTTGTCAAGAGATGAACTTAAGCGTTTAATTCTTGAGAAAGGAGTTGTAAGGGGTAAACCAATAATTCTTTCAAGTACACGCATGAGCAACTTTTACTTCAACATAAGACCCATAGCCCTCGACCCAGCTGGCTGTAAACTGATTGCCGAGATTATGGTGCCCAAGATTAAGCAGTACAACGCCGACTGTGTTGGGGGAACCGAGGATAGCTCGCTTCCCATAATTTCAGCGATATGCGCGTTGGGGGGAATTCCCGGTTTCTTCGTGCGCAAACAAACCCAAAAGTATGGATTAAGGGAACAGATTGAGGGCAACCTCGGAAAGAGGGCTGTTCTGGTGGATGACGTAGCCACAAGCGGAGAATCACTCCTCAACGTGTCCAAAACTGTGAGAGAAATGGGATGCGAGGTGGAGCACGCAGTAACCATCGTTGACTTGCTAGAAGGAGCCAAGGAGAGACTAGCATCCTACGGCGTTAAACTCGAATCCATCTTTGACAGAGAAGATTTCAACTTCTGACACTCTACTTTTTCGCCATTCCGCCTACTACTTCCAACTCTTAACCTAAAACTACTCTGAAGCGCTGTGTTTCTCCCAATCGGTTCTGAGATTGGCAGAGGCGAAAACACTACTAAAAGAAAAAAGAAATCAGGCTTCCTACGCATAACTACTCTTTTTATTGTAGAAATAGAATCTTACTTAAAAATAGAATTTTTGGATGTGCTCGAAGTAACCGAAAAGCTTAGTGTTCAAATTGATTCCTCTATATGGATACCTGACTCTTTCAAAGTTGGTCGGTTGCAGGTTATAGCTACTCTCTTTATAACAGAGATAATTAGACTAATGGTTTCGCTGTAATGTGTTTCAATAACTGTTATTAAAAGTCATTCCTTTAGGTTTTGTTCGTTTAATCTGCCTATTCACCCTCTTAGTACTAGCTCTAATAATTTTTGATATCAAGTGCCCTTTTCGAAATATTTTTATATATTTAAAATATTTTTATATAATTAATATGGCTATTTTTGATAAAAATGCAAGGGGAGAATATCTAAATGGGTGTTCACAGACCGGTTGGCATAATTGCGTTAGCCATAATCCTCATGATTGTGGCAATGCTGGGAATTATCGGAGGAATAACACTTTTGCCTGGGCTTGCTCTAGAAGAATCTGTTCTGCAATTGCAACAAAGTTTGTTTAACATCTGGACCTATTCCTACTACTACGAAACTGGCTATTTTCCTATGGAATTCGTTGGAATTGGAATGGTTTATGCTGAGCGCGAAAGATTCCTTTTCTTCTTGACATCAGTGGCTTGGATTGGTTTTATTTTTGGGGGAGTAAGTCTCCCTACTAGTATCGGCTTGCTCAGCATGAAGAAATGGGGACGTTATCTCGCTATAATAACTGGAGTGCTCACAATAATAGTCGGTATTTTCATAATTTTGGTGACGCTGGAAATTTTCCCAGAATTAAGGATTGCAAATGATATCGAAGAACAAATCTCACCAATTCTACTTCTACTTGGATTAGGTGTTTCGATGGGTGGAATAGTGGTGGTTGCATACCTGCTGGGCGAGGTAAAATGGAGACGTTATCTTGCTATAATAACTGGAGTACTCACAATAATAGTCGGTATTTCCATAATTTTGGTGACGCTTTTGGCGACGCTGGAAATTTTTCCAGATTTAGGAATTGCAAATGATATCGAAGAACAAATCTTACCAATTCTACTTGGATTAGGTGTTTCGATGAGTGGAATAGTGGTGGTTGCATACCTGCTGGGCGAGGTAAAATACAATTTTGAATAGGGGGATATTCCTTCCTACCCCGATTTTTTCAAGAAATGTTCTAAATGCGATAATATAATAATTCGCTTTTTAATGGTGTAATGATTGTTTTTAAAAAATATAGGACTTACTCAGTTGGGCTAAGGATGTATGTGGGGTTTGCTAAGTAAGTCCTGACGGCTTCCATTTATAGCTGGAGAAGGATTTAAATCAACTGCGTAACTCCTAATTCGATAGAATCTTGTTAACAAATAAAACGAAGAAGGAGGTTTTTGTATGCCTTATAAGAAAATTCTTTACGAGAAGGATGGGCACATCGTAACTATTACACTTAATCGTCCTGAGGTTCACAACGCTCTCAACTGGGAAACCGCCCAAGAACTCCATAAAGCATGGCAAACGTTTCGAGACGACAAGGATGCCTACGTCGCCATCATGACCGGAGCCGGAGACAAAGCTTTCTGTAGCGGATGGGACCTGAAAGACGCCGCCCTCTTAACTGGAGTCCTCGGGGAACTCAGGGACTACGACAAATATCGGATTCACATCTACAACTCTCCTGGACCTTGCGGCTATACTCGTCGTTTGGACATCTTCAAGCCCACTATTGGTGCTATCAACGGCTACTGCTTCGCTGCAGGCTTTGAAACCGCCTTGTCCCTCGACATTCGCATTGCCTCCGAAAACGCTGAATTCGGCATGCTGGAGCGACGGTGGAACATCGTTCTTGCTGACGGCGGCACCGTAAGGCTTCCCCTAATAGTTGGGTTCGCCCGAGCCCTAGAACTTGCCATTACTGGAAGACGCTTCAACGCTCAGGAGGCGTTGCGTATTGGATTGGTTACAGAGGTAGTGCCTCAGAAGAAGCTTATGGACAGGGCTCGTGAACTGGCGGAGTCTATCTGCGAATTTCCACAAGGAGCCATTCGATCAGACAAGGAGGCTATAATTAGAGGGATTGGACGCCCCCTTGAAGAGGCTCTACACATCGAGGCAGAAATGGCAATGTCCATGTTTATGAGAGGCGATACGTTCAGCGAAGGAGCCAAAGCCTTTATAGAGAAACGCAAGCCGGATTGGAAACAACAAGGTCTATAGTAACAGAGCCTTAAAATCATCCAAAAATTCTTTGAATTTGGATAAGATAATCACTGCATTGACGGAGTCTGAGCAAGAAGACATGAGTAAGAAGATAGAAACGATTAAGAAAAAGAATAATGGTTATCAAATAAACTAGTAACAAGATGTTATAAGACATAGAGAAATATTTTCCTAAAATGTTTAGGAGGAATTTTGTGAAGAAGCTGGAAACTATTCTAATTGAGAAGGAAGACGGTATAGGTAGGATTACTCTTAACAGGCCTGAGAAGAAAAATGCTATAAACGTTGAAATGTTCGGCGAGATCGGGGAAGCCGCGAGGATGGTCTCCGACGATAGTGAGGTGAAGGTTGTGATTGTGACTGGTGCGGGGTCGGTTTTCTCCGCGGGTATAGACTTTACCGCCATGGGAGCCCTCGGAAGCGCGTCTTCCCTAGGTTTTAGGGACATGTTGAGAAAGTTCCAAGTGGGTTGGAGCCTGCTTGAGAACATTGAGAAACCGGTCATAGCGGCTATTAACGGCGCAGCTATTGGCGGTGGACTGGAAATCGCACTCTGCTGCGATATCCGGGTAGCGGCTGATAATTCGAGAATGGGTATCCCAGAGGTTTGCTTTGGCCTCGTGCCAGACCTTGGAGGCGCTCAGAGGCTTCCCAGAATAGTTGGGCTTGGAAGAGCAAAAGAACTCATATTCACGGGCAGAATTATAGACGCAGCAGAAGCCGAGAGAATAGGACTGGTAAACAAGGTTGTGCCAGCAGAAAAACTTATGGAAGCAGCCATGGAGGTGGCGAACGAAATTAAGGACAACGGCCTAATCGCAGTCGGTCTCGCCAAGAAAATTGCAAACAAATCCCTAGAAGTAGACCTCGAAACGGTACTCGAATACACCGTACTCGCTCAGGATATATGCATTAGAACAGAGGATATTGGAAAACTCTTTACACGATACATGGAAAAGAAAAGCAGAAAAAAGTAGCTGACTTTAGCTTAATTTTCAAAAATACGATTGTAATGAGGAAAGCTTTTATAAGACAATTATTACAATAGAATACATGAAGCTGGTTATAGATTCAGACTCCCTAATTAAATTAACTAAGGCGGGTGCAAAGGATATACTTTTGGATAACATTGAAGCGTATATTCCCCCTAAAGTTAGAGAGGAGTGTGTCACTGTCGCGAAGGGAGAGGGTTTCGCTGATGCTTTTGAAATAGATGAAAACCTGAAGAAAAAAAGAATTAAAGAGAGTGAACCAGCTAGAACTCAAGATGTTGAGGAGGAAGTGAAACATCTTGGTTTAGGCGGAGGAGAAGCGGATGTTTTCCGCCTGTACAGGACTGGGGAATTTGACATGGTGTCCACTGATGACTCTATGTTTATCAGAATTCTCGATGAGTTTGGTATCCCCTACCTCACACCGTCCGCGGTTATTCTCTACATTTATTGGAGAGGAGTTCTAAGCTTAGAGAAGATTAGAGAAATCCTGAAGAAGTTGAGAGATCTTGTCTCCGAGGAGGAGTACCATCTCACAATGGACGAATTAGGAGGTGAAGAAAATGAAAACTAAGACCATAAGATTGCCCGAAGAAATCTTGAGGGGGATATCCTACAGAGCGGAGATGGAAGACATAGAGGAATCCACAGCTATCCGAAAACTCTTAAGGGAGGGACTAATGGAATACGCTACAAAACTGTACAGGGATGGAGAAATCTCTCTGGGGGAAGCCGCAACACTCTCCGGAGTCAGCCTGAGAAAAATGCTGGAAACACTCCTAAACAAGGGGATCAGAGGAAATGTGACCCTAAACCAGCAGAGAAAATCCCTAGAACACGCAAAAAAACTCAAATAAATCCCAGCCTCCCACTTATAACATTTTATGTGTGCGTAAATGTTTTTGATGAAAATAAAAACAGAAAAAGGGGAGGATGATTGCCTCCTTTGTTCTTTTTACGCGAGTTTGAAGTATTTTATATCCATGATTTCCCCTACGGTTTTGTCCTTCCAGACAGCCTGTACTTTAGCTCCCACTTTTATTTGTTTTTTAACCTTATCGAGGTCTGTCAGGTCTATTCCGCCCAGATAGTGGTGGAAAGAGCTATCAGCGCCATCAAGTTTTATACGTGCTATGATGTATGGCGGTTGCGCTGGTTGTTGAATGAAGGGATATTTGACAAGTGTCCAGGCTTCCAAGGTTCCCTTATCGCTGACCTCAACCCAATCCTTTAAATCCACAAAGCATGTTGAACAGAATTTTCTACCCGGAACAAAAACCTTACCACACTTAGGGCACTTGGTTCCCATTATTTTCTTGTTCTTCATTCCTTGGAAAAACTTTAAACCAGCCTCACCAATAGACCAACGATAGGGGAGCTGGACAACCCCCGGTCTTACAGCTTTAACTTCTTCCTCAGCCATTTTCATCAATCCTCCCTTTTTTAGGGTGTTCTGCTCAGGATGGCTACCGTGTGTAACTGTCCTCCGAGCCCATGTACGCTGTGCACCAAAGCCTTCTCTGCGTCCGCAACCTGCCTCTCACCCGCCTTACCCCACAGTTGCAGAGCAGCCTCAGCCGCCCTTATAACTCCGCGTGCGCAGAAGGGATTCGTGGAGAGAACACCACCCGAGGGGTTCACTGGTAACTCGCCACTCATCTCGGTGACCCCGTCGTTCAAGAGCTTTCCACCCTCACCCTTTCCACAGAAACCCAGGCCCTCGTACCAGAGCAGTTCCTGAAAAGCGTAGGGCTCACAGATCTCAGCCACATCCAGATCTTTAAGCGGTTTTCTGATTCCAGCCATCTCGTAGGCTTTTTGACTGGCAATTCTCAACGCCTTGTTTTCAAGCAGGTCCCGGTCTCCCAGGAAGTAGGGTTCCACTCTCCAGTTGATTCCAGTGATCCAGATTGGGTCGTCGGTAAGCTCCCGGGCCTTCTTCTCGCTGGCCAGTATGAGGGCGCAGGCTCCGTCCGAAGCTGGGCAGCACATTAATTCTCTGAGGGGGTAAGCGGTGATCGGAGACTCCATTATGTCCTCCACGGTAGCTCGCATCTTGCGGTGCGCGTGAGGGTTAAACAGGGCGTTTCTAAGGTTTTTGACCGCAACTCGGGCTCCCTGCTGCTCATCCACATGGTACCGGTTCATGTATTGGCTGGCTTGAAGCGCCGCTGCCGAAACCTCCTCCAGGGCCACCGGCCTCTGATAGAAGGGTTCGTTATAAATATTGGTAAGCGTAGGTATGGAGGAGACCTCGCTGCACTTGGTGATCCCTATAACTAGGCAGGTGTCGAAGTGTTTGGACCGCACCCTCATGTACCCGTAGGCCAGAGCCAGTCCAGAATCCTCCTCTGCCTTGGTACTGTCCTTAAGGTAACCCGCCGCTGCATCATAGTGGAAAACGTTTGAGCACCCCATTCCCTGCCAATAATCCGAAGACGAAGCCACGATAGTGCCAAGCTCATCTTGGGTTATGCCTACCTTATCCATAACGGTTTTTGTCACCTCAAACGATAACCCTCTCACAGAATCCGTTATACTCTCTCCACACTTCTGAGCCACACCAACAATCGCAACTTTCTCAGACATAAAATCATCCCTCTATGAGTGTTTAGGTTACGGGTTTGAAGTAGTCGATATCGGTTATTGCTCCAACCCTCTTATCCCTCCACACTGCCTTCACACGCATCCCTATCTTGACCTGATCCTTAACCTTCTCCGGATCCGAGAAGTCGATTCCCATCACGTAATGGTTGAAACCGGTGTCCGCTCCGTCAAGGTCGATGATGGCCACGATGTAGGGCGGTTCTCTGGGCTGCCCCACGAAGGAGTAATTCACGAAGGCAAAAGTTTTTATTATGCCTTCGTCCGGTAGCTCCACCCAGTCGAAGAGCTCAATGAAGTCACGGGGACAGAACTTCCTGCCTGGAACCAGAACTCTACCACACCTATGGCAACGGGTGCCCAGAATCTTCTTCTCTTTGAGTCCCTGAAAGAAACGCACCCCAGCGGGCCCAATAAACCACCTATAGGGCAGCGTTATTTGTCCATCACGCACGGTCTTAACTTCTTCCTGTCCACTCACATCCAATTCCTCCAAACGATTTTTATTCTAGGACTTTCCGCAAACATCATAATTTCAGTCTCTGTACCAACTATAAGAACTCTCTTTCGGGAATTTTTCTAAAAAAACTTGGTTGATGCAATTGAATTAAGATTGATTCTCTGCCTTTTCACTTCTTTATTTAATTGTCTATATAAACCTTATTTTAAAGCGAAGAGAAGTGATTCCCAAAAAGGTGTGTAATACAACTTGCGTTTTTGAGCTTTTGGTAAATTACGAGTTTTATTATAGGTTTTAGAATTGGTTGTAATGTTCCATAAGTGGGGGTTACTGGTTTCTCAAGCGTTATTTTTATAATGTTGTAACTGTATTGAGTTGGAAAAGGTTCAGAGCTATAGAAATATTAATATTTTTGTTTTCCGTGCTATTTAGGAGAATAACTTTTTATGGATGTGTGGTTGTGGCTAGTGTCTGGTCTCGTTACGCCAACGCTAAGCTTTTAGTGCTTTACTTTGCGGGATTCGTGGGTCCCTTGTCCGCTAATACGGTGTTGGCTTTGGTACCGACATTGAAGTCTACTTTTAACACGGATGTGGGTACGGTTTTATTGGCTATAACGGCTTTGATGATTCCCTTCGCTTTCTTTCAGCTTTTCTCGGGAACCATGTCTGATGTTTATGGTAGGAGGCCCATTTTGGTTTCGGGTTTCTTGATCTATGGGATAGGTTTGATGATAATCGGTTTCAGTCCACACTTTAATATTTGGGTGTTTTTGGGAGCCAGATTTATCTGTGGAATAGGATACGCTTTCATAGGTCCCGTGTTACCCGCGGCTATTGGTGATCTTTCAAAAATTGAGTATCGAGGAAAAGTGATGGGAGTCTACTCATCGGTGCTTACTGCCGGGATAGCCCTTGGTCCCCTGTTCGCTGGTTTTTTTGCATACGTATGGTGGTATATCTATTTTATGATTAGTGGTATGGCTTTTCTCTCAATGGTTCTTGTCTGGTTTGTCCTTGGAAGGGTTAATGAGCCTGAGAAACTCGACATTTCTCTTCTCAGCAAGGTTTTTGGGGATTTGAAAAAGGTTTGCCATTTTAAAAGTGTGTTGGCACTTAGTTTTGTTGGTTTTCTCGGTTACGTAGGCTTTATGGGTGTGCAATCATTTCTCTCAGACACCTTGTCCCTGGCGCCTTTCTACCTCGACTCTGAAGCCATCGGTTGGGTTCTCTCCATTGGGGGGGCTGTCGTTATTTTCTTCGCTCCATTATGTGGATATCTAACCGATAGGTTGGGAAGAGAGAGAGTAGCCTACGTGGGAGTTGCTTTGAGCGTGTTTTCGCTATTCCTACTATTCTTATCACAAGAATTTAAAGGGTTTATGCTTTCAATGGCTTTAAATGGAATCGGAAGTAACCTGTTATGGTTGCCTCTAAACACAATCTCCGTTGAGCTCAACCCCAGAATGAGGGGTGCCACTTCATCAGTTTTCAATGGCATAAGATTTTTTGGATACGCTCTCGCACCCTACTTACTGACTCCCGTTTACGAAGATTATGGCACCAGCATAATTTCAGGTTTTCAAATCATTATCATAATAGCTATAATTCTAATACTGTTGACAACGCCCCTAATCAGATATGTAGGTAAACAGAAGCTTCCTGAAATGTACCTAGAAAAACCCGAAAGGGCGCGGTCTAAAGGCTAATAATCAAAGATGATTCTAATTTGTTCACGATTTTTACTCATGGAGACGCCTTGTCACAGTTACACCTCAGAGGCTGCATAACTCTTATTTTGAGATGAATTTAATGGTATAGTAATTTTCCTTTTCAGTGAACGGGTAAAGGAGTGCATTTGTTTGCAGACGGGTAAAACTGGCAACGTAAACCTTTACGAAACCATAAATTATGCGATGCATCCTCGTTCAATAGCGGTGATTGGAGCCTCGCCCGACCACATTAAGATAGGCACATGGATACTGAGAAACATTTATTTACTGGGTTTCGAGGGAAAACTTTTTCCGGTCAACCCCCGCTACGATGGAAAGATATGCGGTCTTCAAACCTACCACAGTATAGTTGAAGTACCGGGAGATGTAGACCTCGCCGTGTTTGTGATTCCCAACGATAAGGTGTTAGAGGTTCTGGGTGAATGCGCAAAAAAGAGGGTCAAAATAGTTATTCTGGTGAGTGCGGGCTTCGCAGAGTTTAGTGAAGAGGGTAAAGAGCTTCAGAGCAGGATTAAATCCTTTGCAAACGAGAAAGGTATACGTTTGATAGGACCCAATTGTTTGGGGGTTGTGAACCCGGGATACGAGCTTAACACTACTACCATGCCTATGATGCCGCTTGCAGGTAGTGTGGGTTTCATCTCCCAGAGCGGCGGCTTTGCCGGTCAAACCTTCCTCACAGCCCGAAGAATCCATCTGGGCTTCAGCAAAATAGTAAATACGGGCAACGAGGCGGATCTCGACGCCACCGATTTCTTGGAATACTTCGGTGAGGATCCCGAAACTAGCGTGATTATGTTGTTTGTTGAAAGCATAAAGCGGGGGCAACGCTTTCTGGAACTATCCCGGAGAATATCCATGCGAAAACCGATATTGTGTTTGAAGGTGGGTCGAACCGAAAGAGGAGTTAATGCGGCTCTCTCCCACACAGGTAACATTTCCGGTTCCCACGAAATTTTCAAGGCGGCGATGCGGCAGGCCGGCGTTCTCTTGCCCCGTAACATCGAAGAAATGTTTGAGTGGGCCTTCGCCTTCGCAAACCAACCACTACCCAAAGGCAACAGAATAGGAATAGTGACCAATTCCGGAGGACCGGGTGTAGCCCTCGTTGACGCCTGCCTGGAACATGGACTCATCGTACCAGAACTGCCCTCGGACGTGCAGAAGCAACTGAGAGAAATCCTAGCCCCCAACGCCATAACCAAAAACCCGGTGGACCTCACATTCGCCAGCGACTTCGGAGTCTACTCAAGGTGCGTAGAGATAATGTTCAAAGAAGCAGATATAGACGGAATGCTGATCTACGGAGTGTTCGGCGAGGATGTCTGGAGACACCTCCTAAACCAAAAAAACCCATCCCAAAAATTCAAGGAACGCCTAGAAAAAGTGGGCAGGGAGAATTTAGAGTATTGGAGCGACGCCATAGTAAAAACGTTCACGGAAGCAATCCCCAAAATCTTCCAAGTAAGCAAGAAATACCACAAACCAATAATGACTGCAAGCACCTCCGCACCTTGGGAAGACGCAGCAATCAGATCCCTGTCCGAAAACGGAATTCCCTTCTTCCGAACCCCCGAAGCCGCAGCGGAAACAATGGCCGCGATGGTGGAATACAGCCGCTATAGGACAAAGCAAAAATAATAGTATATCATAAATGAAAAACAAAAAACACAGGCAGGTACAATAAAAATGTCGACCAAAAAAGGAAAAGTTCTCAAACCGAAAATACACGAATCCGTTTTCGTAGCAGAGGGGGCGCGAATATACGGAGATGTTGAAATTGGTGAGGGTTCAAGCGTTTGGTTCAACGCCGTAGTCCGAGGTGACGAAGGAAAAATTACCATCGGGAAGAACACCAACATACAGGACAACGCGGTAGTACATAGCGACATGAATGTGGGAACCGAAATAGGTGACAATGTGACAATTGGGCATGGAGCCATAGTCCGAGGTTGCAAAATCAGAAACAATGTCATGGTAGGCATGAACTCCACCGTCATGACCAACTCCGAAATCAGGGAAAACAGCATAGTCGGAGCGAACACCTTCGTACCCTACGACAAAAAGTTCCCACCCCGATCCCTAATACTGGGAGTACCCGCCAAACTCGTCCGAGAACTAAAGGATGAAGAACTAGAAGCCGGAAAAATGGCGACACAAATCTACGAAGGACTAGTGAAAAACTATTCTGAAAAAAGGATTCTCGGATACCAAAAAGTTAATTTTTAAATGAAGAAATGTTCGAACATCCCATGAATGCGGTTGATTCTCCAGCTTCCCTTTAGTTTTAGTTGAATCTTCGGTGAGGACTCTGGAGGTTTAAACTTGAAGCTTTAACGGGTTTTGAGATAGGAATGGTTAAGAATAGGTGCTATAAACTGTATATTGATAGAGAGGTTAGCTAAATGAAAAGGAAAATGGGGAAATGTAAGGTTGGGAAGATTGTTGAAACCTAAAGCTAAGGTGGGAAGAATAATTTCCTCTAAAGTCTTAGAAGCCAAATGTAAAATAGGAAGGATTGTTTCTTCTGAGGTTTTGCGAAAGAGGGAAGTTGAAGATGGTGGTCAGGGTAAGGGTTAGGTTGAAGGCGCTCAAGGGAGATAAAGGAAAAACAATTGAAGGAGTAGCCGTGCTTAATGCTGGTTATGAGTCAGAACATCCCGAAGTGATAATCCCAACAAAACTTGCTGAAAAGCTCGGTCTATGGCCACGACTTCCAGAGGGAACCGAAGTAGAAACCTACGAGATTGCTGGAGGCACTAAGGCTCGGGTCTATTACATTGATAAGTGTTTAGAAAGTGAAGTGATTACTGAAGATAAAGCTTCCAATCCAATTAAAACCATAGCTGTGATAATGGAGGGGCAGGATGAAATTTTGTTGAGCGACGGTTCAATAAGTGCTCATCAAATTGTTTTAGAGGACGCTAAGGCAGGAATTTGGAAATTTAAAGGTGAAGAAAAACTGAGAAGAAGCGAGCCCCCTGAATATTGGTAAGAAGGAGATTATCTTATGGAGGCGATCTGTATCAATAATGTTTTATTTGCAGCGTGTTTCGGGGTATGACGAAAGCTTTCTGCTTGGGAACCAATTAAGCCCAGATTTCCGTTCCATTTGGACTCTTAACGAGCACAGGACGCCGAAGAGAGTAAAATTAGGATACTACCAAATATTTAAAACTTTTGTAAATCTATTAAAGAATTTGAGTTCAACTCCTTTAACTTATTTCAAAGGAGGATTCATATTGATTGAAGACAAACCCCTCTATATTGCAGAATACGACTACAAGAAACAGAGCCCTTGGGTGAGACCTAAACGTGTCTGGGAAAATTTGATTCCAAAGAATGTTCCCAAAACCATAAAGTATCCCGAGATACCACTACACTACATAGGAAGAGAGGCTGCTCGAAGGTATCCCCATAACCTCGCAATATACTTCGTTCCCGAGGAGAGGAAGTACACCTACCGAGAGCTAATGCATTGGAGTGACAAGACAGCAATGGGGCTCGCAGACATGGGAGTGGAGAAGGGTGACGGCGTGGGCGTTTACATGACCAACTCCCCAGAATTCATTTTCTCCGTCTATGGAATAAGCCAGAACGGAGCCATAACGGTTCCAATCAACCCCATGCTCAAAGCGTCAGACATCGAACACATCGTTAACGACAGCGGCATCATCAACACCCTGATTTGCAGCTCGGTGCTTTACCCAAACATAGAAAAGGTAAGAGAAAAGGTCGAAATAGAAAACGTAATTACCTACGGAGAAAAAAAGCCAAATACAACCAGCCTAAAAGAAATGATGGACAAATATCCCGCGAAACCACCCGAAGTAAAAATCAACCCCAAAGAAGACCTATGCACCCTAATGTACACCGGAGGAACCACCGGACTACCAAAAGGAGTAATGCAAACACACTACAACATAGTCTCAAACGTGTACCAAATGATAGGAATGGAACCCAACTCACCACAAGAAGAAGGCCGAGTCTCCTGCATAACAGTACTCCCTATGTGTCACACTTTCGGATTCTCACAGGCTCAACTCTACATAGCTCAAAAGGCTATGATGCTCCTCTACACCGGCTTCAACCCTGAGCAAGTAATGAAAGCAGTAGAGCTATATCGAACCGAAAACTTTGTGGGCATTCCGCTAATGTTCCAGTTTTTGATTAATGACCCCAATTTTGAGAAGTATGATTTATCATCCTTATACAGAGTAATTTCAGGCGCAGCTCCCATACCGGAGGAACTCATTAGGAGATGGAAGGAGGTCGTAGGTTCGGATGTGGGACAGGGTTACGGTCTAAGCGAGTCAAGCCCCACGACACACATGAAACCCACATGGCTCCCCCAGAAAGGATTAAGCATCGGCATTCCCGTAGTGGATACAGACGTTAAAATTGTCGACGTGGACACCGGCTCGGAGCTTCCTCCCGGAGAGGTTGGCGAGTTGATGGTGAAGGGTCCTCAGGTAATGAAGGGTTACTGGAAACAACCAGAGAAAACAAAGGAAACCATTGAGGATGGCTGGCTTCACACCGGCGACCTAGCTTACATGGACGATGAGGGTTACTTCTACATTGCTGGAAGACAAAAGGACATTATAAAATATAAAGGTTACAAAGTGTTGCCAGACGAGGTTGAAGATAAACTCTATAACCACCCCGCGGTTTTGGAGTGCGCCGTAATAGGTGTGCCCGATCCAGAGATAGGAGAAACGATCAAAGCATTTGTTGTTTTACGGGAGGAGTATAAGGGTAAAATCACGGAGCAGGAAATAATGGATTGGGCCAAGAAGGAGATGGCGGGGTACAAGTGGCCCAGAATAGTGAAATTCATTGATAAGGTTCCGAGGACACCAATTGGAAAAGTTCTCCGAAGAGCACTCAGAGAACAGGAGAAAAATAAGGGTCAAATCTCTAAATAAGTTAGTTCCCTTCTCTTCTTTTTCTCGATTCATCAAATTTTTGGAGGCTGTCAAAGTCCGTGTCAAAGCATACCATTCCTTTTCTCACCAGTTTCACTTCGTATTCCGACCAAGCCCGGTTTATTACTCTAAAAATCTCGTCAAGTTCTGACTCGCCGCCAGTCCATTTCCCAGCAAACCAAGTTAAGGATTTTCTATTCAGTTTTGAAACCACCCTTATAATTGCTTCTGTAAAACTTTCGTTTTCAAATTTAATTTTAATTATACTTTTTCCATTTTCTTCCTTGTTTTCTCAAAAATTTAACGAAGCTTACAAAAAATCGTGGGGGAAGTTAATCTCCCCCAATGGGCAAAGAAAAGTAAAAATCAATAATTAAGGCACCCGAGCGATTTCCTTTGCTTATTTTCTATTAAGGGCAGGCTAGCCTTCACGGTTCTCATACAGAAAATTATCTGTTGAGCCTAGTATTTGTTAGCTAATCTTTGATAGTCGCACTTTCCACTCGTGTATAGAGAACATTAGTTCTCCCCCGTCTTGTTCGGTCAGTTTGGGATAGGGATAATTTTTGAGTTTTCTGCTCCACTGATTTATCTGGTACAGTAAGGATGATTGCATCGGGGAGAGCCCCATTATCCAGTCTCTCAGATCCTCGAGTTCAGCAAACATGGCCCTTATTCGGGTTCCTCCCGGTACTAATTCCTCAAGAGTTTTGAATTTACTCTCTATGGGGCGCGCCACCACCGAAGAAACCTCAGCTACTCTCTCCTCCTTCTTCTGGAAGGTTATGGGTATAGGAGCCGAACTTTTTGCCTCTGCCACTTCCCCGGGAATTACCGCTTCTTCACGGTATCCCGCCAGAGTAAGCGCTAAAGAGAGAGTTGAAGTCACTTCATTGATTTTTTCAGAAATATTTCCAAGAAGGGCAACTGCTTTTCGGATAGTACTTTTCAGTTCCTCTCTCTTATCAATTTCAGTCAAACATAAGTCACCTTTTCAAGCATTGTCATCTTACTAACAAATATGGAACTTAGGAGTTATAAGGTTTTCAGCGATAATAACTGACTTGGAAAGGGGAAAACCAAGAGTTTCACAAAGAGGCGAAAACGCGGGGCCGTCATAAAATTCGACAAGATAAAACGAAGAAAAAACCTTCATTTATCTCAGTATAATCTCCTAAATTTTAACAATATCTTAATTATTTTTTAAGCTACATAAAAGCTAAGGCTTTTATATTAAAATATTCATATCATCTAGAAGCAGAAGAATGCGATTGGAGGTGGGTTCATCCCCTTCTACAATGGCTGATGTTTTTACGCTTTAACTTTAAGGAAGGTGGTTATTTTGGATCCGGCGGGAGCAAATAGGAGTACCGGTTTGAATTTATTGAGGCGAGGAGATTTTAAGAATGGAATTAAGTACCTTGTTGATGCGAGGAATATGTATGCAAGTGTGGATAATAGGTCGATGGTTGCAAATGTGGATTTGGATATAGCCTCCGCGATGTTTGATCTTGGAAGATTTGATGAGTTTATTAAATGCTCTAAAAGCGCTAAGGAGTACTTTGAGGCGGAGGGAATCAACGAGATGGTGGGCACCATATCGTTAACCATCATCGCCCAATTGTTCGGTATTGAGGGCTACGATGAAGAGGTTTTGGAAAACCTTTTGGTCGCTAAACCAATTTTTGAGAAGTTAAGAGAAGAGGGAGTTCCGACTCCCGCACCGTATCCCCTAATTATGTCGGAGTTAGAGCTGCGTACCGCCTTTACGCTTCATTTTCTCGGCCGATGGGAAGAAGCTTTGCCACACTTTGAAAAGGCTAAGGAAATGTTAGAGAGAATGCAACCCTCCAAAAATTATGAAATGTGTGAGGAATTCTATGCGCGAGCCTTAATATTTCTAGGAAGGTTTGACGAGGCGATTAAACATCTTGAAATAGTGAAGGAGATAAATAAGGGGAGGGGAGATCAGCGAAAGGTTGCACAGATTGAGAGCGAACTCGGCGAGTGTTATTTACGCATGGTGGATTTCAAACAGGCTATAAAGTGTTTTGAGAGAGAACTATTGATTTATAAGACGTTCGGGCAGAAACAAAGAATATTGATAGCGGAGTATACCATCTCAAAAGCGAAGCAGTTGATGAGTGGCAAGATAAAAAAGGCTCTCACTAATGAAGAGAAAGAGCAACTAAGGGAAGCATATAAACTTACCAGTACTGGAGGCTTTTTGAAAGATAATGAGAGATTTGTAGAAGCGGTTGAAGTGTGGAAGAAAGCGAGTAAGATGCACGAAGAATTGGGAAACATGGAGTACGCGGCAAGTCTTAGGATGAGCTTAGGGCTTTTGCTTGTCCAGATTGGAAAGATGGAGGAAGCCCTGGAGCAGTTCTCTGAAGCTGGACAAATTTCAGCAGGACTCGGAATGAAGATGGAGCAAGCAATGCTCGAAAACACCATAGCCTATCGGTTACGAGATGCTGGACGCACCAGAGACGCAATTGACCATATGGAAAAGGCTAGATCTATTTTTCAAATCCTGAAAAATCAAAGAGAGGTTGCGCGTGTTGATAAGGAACTGAGTATAATGCTGGATGAACTGGGGCTAATAAATGAGGCTATAGCGAAAAGGCATGATGCAATATCCGGGTACGAGAAGATGGGAGATGAAGCGGAGGTTGCTAACAGTGAGGAGATGATGGCCTTCCTACTCTGCAAAGCTCACAGACCAGAAGAAGCCCTTAAACATGTATCAAACGCTAAGAAAATCTACAAGAAGCTAGGAATGAGGGATAGAATAGAACTCAATGAGAAAATAGAGAGAACGACAAAAACGATACTAGCCGCTAGAGAAGCTGTTAAGAAACAATTTGAAGGTGCCTTATTACCTACAGAACTTGAGGAGTTGCAAAAATCAATCACTCCACCACTTAAACCACCGAAGACCACGCCTGAAATAGACTACGGAGAGGTCGTTAATAACCTAACACGTTTCGAGGATGTCTTCAAACACATTGAACCAGAGTCTGGATTTATGTTTAGAGGAGTGGATCCGATTTCCAATATGTACGGTATAGGTATCGAAATAGCAAAAAGAGAAGAGAGGTTCAGCGATGCATTGAAACACTTGGAACTTATGAAAAGTTCTTTTGAGAAAGCTGATAAACACTTCCGATTAGGAGTGCCACCAAAGAATGTGGACATGGCCACTATTGATCGCGACATGGAGGCGTTTAAGGATACTCAGAAACTCCAGTATTTAGTGCAACCCGTACTAGAGGAAGCTAGCAAAAGGGCGAAAGCAGCTAGGGAAGAGTACAAAGCCGGAGTAGCCCTCCTAGAACAGAGGAAACCCGAAGAAGCGCTGAAACACTTGGAATTAGCAAGAGAGTTCTTCAAGCTTGGTAACCAACAAATAGAACTAGGCGAAATCAATCTGGCCATCGTTCTAGCCCTAGGAGAACTCGGAAGAGTGGAGGAAGCAGGAATAAGACTGAAAGAATCAAAACACCCCATTGTAATGTTGGGTCGAATAACTGATGTAGTATATTTTGAGAAGTACATCGGGGGTCTACTCCTAAAAAACAATATGTTAAAAAAGCCCTAAAACAGCTCAAAGCAGTTAAAACCTTCTTTGAAAAGACAGGAAATGAGCAGCAGTTAAAAGAAGTGGAAATGGGCATCAATGTAGCACAAATGAAGCTTGGAAAAACCATCGAATCCCAGATTGACGAGCTAAAACTTTTTTGAGCAACTCGCCGTTTCTGAATTCCAATACCTTTCCTTACGGTGAAGTTCTTCGGGTTTCATCTCTGGTGCAACCAGCCTCTCCGACAAGGGGCTGAATAACCTTGCTATGAGACCATTCACTTAAGTTCATCGAATCAATTTTATGTTTCCCTTAGATGGTCATGTATCTTTTTTGCCAATTCCTCACTTATACCCGGCACAGCTTTTATCTCCTCGACATTAGCGTTTTTTAGCTTTTCTAGGGAACCAAAATGTTTCAGGAGTTCATTTCTTCTCTTTATCCCTACGCCGGGAATGGATTCCAGCACTGATTCTTTGAGCTTTTTCTCCCGAAGCTTCTTATGATAACTTAGAGCGAATCTGTGAGCCTCATCCCTCACCCTCTGAAGAAGAAAGAGTGTTTTTGAATCTGAAGGCAAACTAATAGGCTCACTCTCTCCCGGTGTATATACGTCTTCAAACTTTTTCGCTAACCCTACGGCGGGAACGTTCAGCCCCAAGGTTTTAAGGCTATTTACAGCAGCGTTAAGCTGACCCTTACCTCCGTCCACAAGAATGAGATTTGGAGGCTTTTCACCTCTTTCCAATAATCCCCTGTACCTGCGATGAACAATTTCGCCCATCATAGCTGGGTCGTCGGGACCCTTAACCGTTTCAATCTTGAATCTACGGTAATCCTCTTTTTTCGGTCTCCCCTCCTCAAAGACAATCAGGGAGCCTACAGCCTCCTCTCCCACAATATTAGAAACATCGAAAGCCTCTATTCTCAACGGCGGCTCGGGCAGCTTCAGTATAACCTGCAAGTCCCTCACCGCATCTAGGGTTAGTTCGCGTTCAAGCTCACTCTTCCTTTTCTGCTCATTAAGAACCATCACGGCTACTTTTTTAGCATACTTGATGCGGTTCTCCTCCTCCTCGCTAATCGGAGTGCGAATCTCAATATGTCCCCCCTTCTTCTCTAACCACTTCTCAACCAGTTCCTTATCCTCAAAATCCCTCTCAACAATTATCTTTTCCGGAAGAACCTCCGCGTCAACATAGAACTGCTTAACAAATCCCGCTATTAACTCCTCGTCACCAGCGTCCCCTCTCTCCTCCCTAACAAAGTCTTTTCGGTCAACCATCTTACCGCTCTGGAGAAAAAGAAGCACAATACACACCCTTCTACCAAGCTTCTCATACCCAATAACATCGGTGTCCCTAAACTTCGTGGATAAAATTTTCTGCCGACCAATAGACCTCTCCACACCCACTATCCGATCCCTTATTCTCGCAGCGTCCTCAAACCTCAGCTCTTCTGACGCCTTTTCCATCTCCAAGTAAAGCTGCTCCACCAACTCCTCTCTTTCACCAGCCAAAAAAAGCAGAAGCTGCTCAACTCTACTCAAATAATCTTCCCTGCTAATTTTGCCCACGCAGGGAGCCGAACAATTGTTTATGTGATACTCCAGACACGGTCTCTTCATCCTACCCTGCTGCACGGGACTCTCAGAACCACACACCCCAAACAAGCGACGGATATACTTCAGATTCCCCTTAACCTTCTTAAACCGAGTGTACGGGCCAAAGTACCTCGCTCCATCATCCAGCAATTCACGGGTGGTCAAAACTCGGGGAATCTCCTCGTTTACAGTCACCTTGATGTACGGGAAGGTTTTGGAATCCTTCCAGGCAACATTATACCTCGGCTGATACCTTTTAATTAGATCACACTCAAGAATCATAGCCTCCGTCTCATCACCGGTGACCATGTACTCCAGACTAGCAACATTATTCACTAAGGCATCCTTAGCATCGTTTTTTTTCGACGGCACAAAGTAGGATTTGACACGGTTCCGGAGGTTGCGAGCCTTACCCACATAGATAACTTTCCCCCTACCATCCCTCATAATATAAACACCGGGCTCCTCAGGGGCCTCCCTAGCGCGCTGTTCCACTAACCTCCACCCCCAAAACTCTCCTCAAAGCCTGACCGGTGTACGACGAGGACACGCCTACCACTTCCTCCGGTGTTCCCTCACAAACAATCTCTCCACCTCGATCTCCGCCCTCAGGTCCAAGGTCAATAATATGGTCTGCAACTTTTATCACGTCTAAGTTGTGTTCAATCACAATAACCGTGTTACCTGAATCCACAAGTCTACCCAAAACGTCCAAGAGTTGCTGAATATCAGCAAAACTTAACCCCGTTGTAGGCTCATCCAAGATATATAGTGTTCTTCCAGTGCTCTGTCTGCTTAGTTCTTTGGAGAGTTTTACTCTTTGTGCTTCGCCGCCTGATAGTGTAGTGGCGGGCTGCCCTAGTTGAATGTAGCCGAGTCCCACATCCTTTAGGGTTTGGAGTTTTTTCTTGATTCTTGGAATGTTTTCGAAGAATTCCAATGCTTCGTCTACGGTCATTTCGAGTATGTCGTGTATGCTTTTGCCCTTGTATTTTATTTCTAGGGTTTCCCGGTTGAACCTTTTTCCTTTGCAGTTATCGCACTTTATGTATACGTCGGGTAGGAACTGCATCTCTATTTTTATGTTTCCGTGTCCTTCGCATGCTTCGCATCTTCCGCCTCTCACGTTGAAGCTGAATCTTCCCGGCTGGTAGCCTCTCATCCTTGCTTCTGGAACTTTGGAGAAAACGTCTCTTATTTCTGTGAAGACGGTTGTGTAGGTTGCGGGATTGGAACGGGGGGTTCTGCCGATGGGGGACTGGTCAATCATGATGACCTTATCTATGTTCTGCAACCCCTCTATTCTATCGAATTTTCCCGGCTTCTCCAAGGCATGATAAAACTTTTGTGCCAGCGCCTTGTACAGGATTTCATAGACTAGGCTGCTCTTGCCAGATCCTGAAACTCCGGTTATGCAGATGAACAATCCCAGGGGGAATTTTACATCGATGTTTTTCAGGTTATTCTGCTGTGCTCCCTTAAGAATCAGATATTTGCCGTTGCCCTTGCGTCGCTTGGATGGGACTGGTATTTTAAGGCTACCAGAAAGGTATCTGCCGGTTAAAGAATTCTTGTTTGCCATTATCTCCTTCGGGCTTCCCGTAGCTACAATCCAGCCGCCGTTTCTGCCAGCACCCGGACCGAGGTCTATTATGTAATCCGCGGCTTTTATGGTGTCTTCGTCGTGTTCCACAACTAGGATTGTGTTGCCCAAGTCTCTTAGCTCCTTTAGAGTTTCAATTAGTCTTTTCTTATCCCTAAAATGCAATCCAATTGAGGGCTCGTCTAGTATGTAGATTACTCCGACGAGGCTGCTTCCGATTTGTGTCGCGAGCCTTATTCTTTGTCCTTCTCCTCCGCTTAGGGTTCCCGCCGCCCTGTCCATGGTGATGTAATCTAGTCCAACATTCATTAGGAATTTCAGTCTGGATTTGATTTCTTTGAGAATTTTTTCCGCTATTATCTGTTCCCTATTCCCAAGTTGTAGTTGATTGAAGAATCTTTGAGCTTGTTCGACGGACATTTTTGTGGCTTCGGCAATGTTGCGGCCTCCCACGGTCACCGCTAGGCTCTCGGGTTTCAGTCGGTCTCCCTTACAGTAGGGGCAAGGGCTCATATCCATGAATTTTTCCATATCCTCCCTAATGTACTCGGATTTGGTTTCGCGGTACCTGCGCTCCAGATTATTTATAACTCCCTCAAAGCTTCCCTCATACTCTAAGTAGACTCCTCTCTCTTCGTTTTCGTAGAGATATTTGACGCGGTCATTGGTTCCGTACAAAACCACGTTGAGCTGCTTTGGTGTTAAGTCCTTAACGGGAGTGTAAATATTGAAACCATACTTTTTTGCTACTGATTCCAGTTTCCTTAGGTACCAGCTGCCTATGGGGTTGTGCCAGGGTGCTATTGCTCCTTCCGCTATTGATAGTTCCTTATTGGGTATCACTAGGTCGGGGTCGATTCTTCTGGTGGTTCCCAGTCCACTGCAATAGGTGCATGCTCCGTGGGGATTGTTGAATGAGAACATTTGGGGGGTTAGTTCCTCGAATCCCAGTCCGCATTCCTCGCAGGCTAAGCGTCTGCTGTAAATGTTTTCCTTATTATCGTTTATTACGACCCTGACAACATCTCCGAATTTGAGGCTGGTTTCAACAGAATCTGTGAGAGTTTTCTGGACACCGGGTTTGATAACTAGTCTGTCCACTATAAGGTCTATGTCGTGTTTCTTGTTCTTGTCGAGATTTATCTCCCCTTCCAGATCCATTATTTCTCCGTCTATTCTGACTCTGGCGAAGCCTTCGTTTTTGAGGTTCTCGAGGACTTTTCGGTACTCACCCTTTCGCCCTTTAACTATAGATGCCAAGATTTGTATTCTGGTTCCTTCTGGGAGACTCATTATTCGGTCGACTATCTGCTCTGTGGTGAGCTGTGTGATTTCCTTCCCGCATTTCCAGCAGTGGGGTGTCCCCACCCTCGCGTAGAGTAGCCTGAGGTAATCGTAAATTTCGGTTACCGTTCCCACTGTGGATCTGGGGTTTCTGCTGGGAGGCTTTTGCTCAATGGATATTGCCGGAGATAAGCCTTCTATGTATTCTACGCTGGGTTTCTCCATCATTTCCAGAAATTGGCGGGCGTATGAGGATAGGGATTCAATGTATCTCCTCTGGCCCTCCGCGTAGATGGTGTCGAATGCTAGGGAGGATTTCCCCGAGCCGCTCAGTCCCGTGATTACTACGAGCTTGTCACGCGGGATCTCCACATCGATGTTTTTGAGGTTGTGTTCCGATGCTCCTTTAACAATTATTTTGTCTTTACCCATGCTTCACTTTCCTTCCCTTACCGATTTGAGCAACAAGAGTTTGTCGCGAATCGCTGCGGCTCTCTCAAATTCTAGGCTGGCCGCTGCGGCTCTCATTTCCCTCTCCAAATCCTTTATTACGACAGGCAATTCTTCATCAGTTACCCTCTCAACCTCTATCTCCTCATGCCTCCTTCCAGTCATATCGCGAATAGCCTTCACTATGGTTTGAGGGGTTATTCCGTGTTCCTCGTTATACTTCGTCTGTTTCTCTCGTCTCCGATTGGTTTCGTTTATTGCTCTCCTCATGGCTTCGGTTACTGTGTCCGCATACATTGTCACGGTGCCGTTAACATTTCTAGCGGCTCTTCCAATGGTTTGAATCAGAGACTGCTCCGATCTCAGGAAGCCCTCCTTATCAGCGTCCAGTATGGCAACAAGGGAGACTTCGGGTAGGTCGAGGCCTTCCCTTAAGAGGTTTATACCTATGAGTACGTCGAATTCGCCCAGACGCAGATCCCTCACGATGTCCACCCGGTCGAGGGTTTCAATCTCGGAGTGCAGGTACCTCACTTTCACCTCGAGATTCTCATAGTACTCGGTCAGGTTCTCAGCCATCTTCTTCGTAAGGGTGGTGACCAAAACCCTCTCTTTCCTCTCCACACGCTCCCTAATCTGTGCTAGGAGATCATCTATCTGCCCCTCAACTGGGCGGACCTCCACTCGGGGATCCACGAGGCCTGTGGGGCGTATGATTTGCTCCACAAGCTGTTCGTTCTTCTCTAACTCATAAGGGCCGGGGGTGGCTGAAACGTAGATTACCTGATTAACCATGTTTTCAAACTCTTCGAAGCAGAGGGGCCTATTATCAATAGCCGATGGGAGTCTGAAGCCGTACTCCACCAGGTTTTCTTTTCGGGACCTGTCGCCCTCATACATCCCTCCCAGCTGAGGGATACTTACGTGTGATTCATCAATAAATAGAAGGTAGTCCTTCGGGAAATAGTCAATGAGAGTGAAGGGTTTTTCGCCGGGATTCCGGCCGTCAAGATGCCTTGAGTAATTCTCAATGCCCGGACAGTAACCCATCTCTCGCAGCATTTCTAGGTCGAATTTGGTTCTTTGCTCCAGTCTCTGGGCTTCTAAAAGTTTGTTCTTTGCCCTCAACTCTTTCAGCCTTTCCTGCAACTCTTCCTCTATGGATTCTACTGCCCTCGACAGATTATCGCCCGGTATAACGTAATGTTTTGCGGGAAGGATGTAAACCGTCTCCTTCTCCATCCTTGTTTTACGGGTTAGGGGATCTAATTCCCTTATTCTCTCGATGCGGTCTCCGAAGAGCTCTACTCTAATCAGTACGTCCTCGTAGGAGGGATAAACCTCAATCACGTCCCCCCGAACGCGGAACTTGCTCCTCTCAAGGTTGACATCATTACGTTCATACTGTATGTCCACCAGCTCTCTGAGGATTTCCTCCCTGCTCTTGGATTGCCCTCTCTCCAGGAAAAAACCCATGCTTTTGTAATACTCGGGGGAGCCGAGGCCGTAAATGCAGGAAACACTTGCCACCACTATGGTGTCCCTTCGCTCAGTAAGGGCTCTGGTAGCAGCGTTACGCATTTTATCAATTTCCTCATTGATGGAGGCGTCCTTAGCTATGTAAAGATCCGTTTGTGGAACATAAGCCTCGGGCTGATAATAATCGTAATAACTTACAAAATACTCCACAGCATTCTCCGGGAAGAACTCCTTAAACTCACTAAATAGTTGAGCCGCCAGGGTTTTGTTATGTGAAATAACTAGGGTTGGTTTCTGAACCGCTTCTATCACGTTAGCCATGGTGAAAGTCTTTCCAGAGCCGGTAACACCTAATAAGGTTTGATGGCGCAGATTTTTCTCTAAACCTTCTACCAGCTGCGCGATAGCTTCCGGCTGATCGCCCCGCGGTGTATACTCTGATACTAAACTGAATTTGGGCATCTTCCTAGTTCTCCTTCCAATGTCACATCAAACAGTAAAAACTGCGCCAAATAAATATTAGGATTTAAATTAACAACCATTAACTAAAAATTTTTTATAATTAATAGATGACTTTTAAATATGAAAAAATAGTATAAACAAAAGATATATTTTGGATTCTCAAAATACCACATTTCGCAAGTATTAAAACTACTCGAATTCTCCCTTTAGGGGAATTCATCACGAGGAAAGCGTATTATTCCCCTTTATTTCCGAGCGAAGATAAGGGTTCACCATTATTTTCTGAATTTTTATTCGGTGGTCTGCCTTTCGGTGGTCTGCCTTTCATCCAGTCTAGTGGATCGTCTTTCTCTTTTGCGACGCATATAACATACCCGTTGAGAGCTTTAACAAAATGCGGGCATTCCATGTGCCCACATCGGAATTTCATTTGACCAGCTAAGGGGCAATCGATAACCTTGTTTTTTAAAACCCCTCCTTTAAAATCTTTTTGCATTATAATTATCGGAATTTTCCGTATTTTCCTTCTGTTCAAGGTTGCTGTTTTCAAATCATTCACTTCACGAGCAATGTACTGAATTATTTCAGTGGTTTCCGAGTTAACTTCTCTCCTCAAGACGCACCTTTTCCTCTAATCTTCTCTTACTATAATTCTGAAATGGCTTGCTTTCAATAACCGCCTCAAATGGCAAACCACTTTTTTCACTCATCCGTTTGGCATGGGAAAAGGCCATTTTTGGAATCACCCTTCTTTGTCTTTTAGGTTTAGGCGTCCCACTTCGTCAAAAAGGCTATCTTCTTAAAATTTTCCCTATTCTTCTGCATTTAATAATAAATATCCTATCCTTTATCTAGGATTGTAACCCTTATATCTATTATCTTAATCCAAATGTTGTCGTTTTTACTAAGATTTGCGCAAGAAAGCCCCATTTCCTCAAGGTTAGGGATTAACTACGTCGGGCTTAGATACCGAAAAAAGGGGAAAAGAGAATAATTGGGCTTTAAATTTTAGTCTTATCTTGCTCTTAGGGCCGAGCTCCCTGTCTTCTTATTAGCTCATCTTTTGAGAGTCCGTATTTTTTGGCAATCATGGCGAGTGATTTATCTGCGAATTCTTTGATTCTTTCGTCTTTATCCCTCAATAATTCCATTAGGGGTTGCACCGCTTCATAGTCTCCGGTTTTTCCTAGGGCTTTAACCGCGTTCTCTCTCACGCGGGGGTCACTGTCCTTAAGCAGATTAATGAGTGGTCCCATCGCTGAGCTGTCTGCTTTGTATCCTAAAGCATCGGCGCTCCACATGCGAACCCGGCTGTCTGGGTCGTCTAAGGCGTCAACCAGATTTTGTGTTGCTTTATCCGACTTTGCTACTTTTAGTGCTTTCACCGCGTTTATTCTTACTTCGACTTCCTCATCATTTAGGGCTTTGATTAACGGTTCCACGACTCTGGGGTCGTCTATTCTTCCCAGAGCTTCCACAACGTTTACTCTAACGATGTTGCTTGGATCATCTACGAGTTTTATTAGTGCTTCCACGGCTTTGGGATCCCCGATTTCTCCTAGAGCCTTTGCAGTGTATGCTCTGGTGTACTCGTCTTCACTTTCTAATGTTTTCAGTAGGGGGTTTACCGCCTTTGGCCTCATTCTTCCCAAGCTTTCGATTGCTGTGGTTTGAACTCTGCTATCCTTGTCGTCCAGGGTTTTAATCAGTGGCTGGATAACCTTCTCTCCCCCGATTTTGCTTAGAGCCTTTACTGTCACCAGTCTAACTTCGCCGTGTTCGTCGTTGAGTAATCTCTTGAGAGGTTCTATGACTTTGGCGTCGCCTATTTTTCCTAGAGCCTGTACTGTTGCTATTCTTACTTCGCTATAATCATCGTTTAAGAGTTCGGTTAAAGGTTCTATTGTTCTCAGATCGCCTATATTCCCCAGAACTTCGGCACAGGCGGCTCTAACCCTAAAATCTTTGTCCCTCAGATTGTATAATAACTCGTTTATAGCTTCCGCCCGCTTCCCACTCTCATACTTCTCCATTATTTTCTTGGTAATCGCCTGATGCCTGGGAATCGTAATTGTATTCACTCTCCAATAATAACGTAACTCCCTTACATACTATTTACCAACTTTTATTTTAAATCTATACCCAAGTTTACAACCCCAGCTTGTCTTTTTGTTAACTATTTAAAAAGTAGAGTCCTCAATTTTAACTCGAAAAACAAGTGACAAGCGTATTATGGGCTCCTGTTTTTATTATTTAATTCTCATATTTACTAGTTAACTAAAAGTTTAATATCCATTTAACAAATTAATTAGTTAGATTAGAGGAAGCAGATATGAAAGCTGAGAAACCCACCCCAATAGAGTATGAGGACCTAATACTACCTCAGGGATACAGCGTTTCAGAGGAAAGTCTATGGCTGTTTACTGAGGAAGAGAACTCTTTTAGAAGCGAGGTCAGAGCATTTTTGGACGAAGAAATCGCCCCTATGACCCAGCAATTTGAGAAAGACAACGTTTACCCACGAAAAGCGTTAAAAATGATCGCCCAAAGGGGTTATATCCGTAATCCCTTCCCTAAAGAGTGTGGAGGCCTAAACGAGGGAAACGGAGTTACCAAGGATTTCATAGTCTCCGAGGAATTAGCGGCAGTCAGCCCAGTGACTAGCACAGCGCGAGTCGCGTCAATGCTAGGCGGTATACCCATATCCAGATTTGGTTCCGACTATCAAAAAGAAAGATTCCTTAAACCCTTGCTTTCAGGCGAGAAAATCGGAGCAATAGTGATTACAGAACCTCAGGCCGGCTCAGACGCTGCTGGCATGCAGACCACGGCAATCAGGGAGGGCAACCACTATATTCTAAATGGTGAAAAAAGATTCATTACAAACGGAGGAGAGGCTGAAGTCAACACTACTTTTGCTATAACCAACCGCAGCGTGCATCCTCACAAGGGGATGAGTTGCTTTGTGGTTGAAAAAGATATGGAAGGCTTCGAGGTCCTAGAACACTTTGAACTCCTAGGCATGAGGGGGGCTAGAAACGGTCACCTGCGTTTTACAAATCTGAGGGTTCCCACGGAGAATCTTGTAGGGAGGGAAAACGAGGGTTTCAAGGTTCTACTGGACGAGCTGGATATTGAAAGAACAGTTATCGCTGGTGAAGCAATCGGCCACGCACGCCGAGCCTATGAAATCGCCTTGGAATACTCTCTTCTAAGGGACCAGTTCAATCAACCGATATCCAACTTTGAGGCGGTGAGTTTCAAACTGTCCGAGATGAACACCAAAATAGAGGCCGCCCGTCTCCTAACTTTGAGAGCCGCAAGAATCATCGATGCGGGTAGATCCGCCACCAGGGAGGCGGCTGAAGCGAAGATTTATGCAACCAATATGAGTGTGGAGGTCTGTAACGATGCTCTCCAGACTCTAGGAGGAATTGGTTATACCACAAAATTCCCAGTGGAGCAGTACTACAGGGATGCGAGAATGATGAAGATAGCAGGAGGGACAACAGAGATACTAACCTATCTCATAGCCCGAGAGCTAATCAATGACGCGAAGAAAAAAAGAAGGGAGAGAGAAGAAACCTAGCATTCTATTCCTTTTCCTCTGGTTTCCACACCGGTTTTCTCTTTTTAAGAAAAGCCTCCATGCCCTCAGTAAGCTCGTAGGAACCATAAACCAATGCTAACATGTCGCGGCCGTGGACAAAGGATGGATACAGAAGGTCGGATGCAAAGTTCAGAGATATTTTTGAGAGCTTTATGCTCTGTGGGCTCAGAGCCTTAATCTCCTCACACCACTTAGCAACCTCAGCGTCCAGCCCATCATGCGGCACAACCTTATTCACCCAGCCCATAGCCTCAGCCTCTTTCGCAGTGTATCTCCTACAGAGAAATATTATCTCTCTAGCCCTCTTCTCACCCACAACCTTGGGTAGCATTTGTGTGCCACCCCAGATAGGAACACTGCCCACCCTAGGGCCGACCTGACCCAGTACCGCTTTCTCTGAAGCTATGGTGAGGTCGCAAAACATGTTCAGCTCGTTTCCGCCCCCTAGACAGTAGCCGTTAATCCTGGCGATTATGGGCTTCGACAGGTTCCTCATGGTCGTGGATAGTTTGAGGCATTTACCCAAGAACTTCCTACCAATCGCGGGGGTCAGCTTTCCCATCTCCGTGACATCTCCCCCGGAACAGAAGGCCCTGTCACCGGCACCGGTGAGAACAACTACTCTTACGTCTTCGTCTTCCTCAGCGTCCTCAAAGGCCGCGGTCATCTCATCCAGAGTCTTTGATCTAAAGGAGTTAAGGGCTTGGGGTCTATTTATGGTGATGGTGGCGACGCCGTTCTTCTTTTCGTAGATTATGTCTTCAAAACCCAAAGCTATCCACCTCTAAACGGTTGCATTAAATCTTTTCTTGATATTACTAATTACTTTTTTGGTTATGTTAATAACGGTTCCAAAAATGTTCAAAAGTCAACTATTATCATCTCTAATTAGAGAAGGGCTTCGCAGGTTTAAGAAAAGTTTTTAAGTATAGTGCTGAACATAACTGATTTAAATCTAGTTAGGAGAAGGTGTGAAGATGAAATTAGAAGATGTGAAAAATATATGTGTTCTAGGAGCAGGCATCATGGGGTCAGGAATAGTGGAAATCTGTGCCAGATTGGGCTACAACACCACCTTTATCGAAATTTCGGACGAGCTAGTTAAAAAGTCCACGGAGCGCATCAAGAAGAGTCTGGGAAGAGCCCTTGAAAAAGGTAAAATCACCAAGGAAGAAGTAGACAAAACCGTAGCCAAAATAAAGGGTACAAAGGACCTAAAAGAGGGAGCGGGAAACGCTGACATAGTGATAGAAGCCATCGCTGAAGACATGAAAATCAAAAAAGATATGTGGAAAAAGCTGGACGAAATATGCCCCAAACACACTATCTTCGCCTCAAACACATCCTCCCTAATGATCACAGATCAAGCCTCAGCCACAAAACGCCCAGAAAAATTCATAGGATTACACTTCTTTAACCCGGCACCGGTTATGAAACTGATAGAGATCATACGAGGCGCACTAACCTCTGACGAAACATACAACATAATCCTAGAACTGTCAAAAAAGATGGACAAGGTTCCCGTTAGCGCCGCAGATGGACCCGGATTTTTCACAACCAGATTCATCAGCTACACAGTTGCTGAAATCATAAGAATGCTAGAGTTAGGCGTAGCAGGAGTAAAAGAAATTGACACCATGGTTAAACTGGGATTCAACTGGCCAATGGGGCCATTCACACTGGCAGACTTTATAGGCTTAGACACAATATACCACATACTAGACTACGTTTACACCGAAACCGGAAATCCTGCCTACAAACCGCCCATGCTGCTTAAGAAGATGGTCACAGCCGGATTCTTAGGCCATCCTCAACAGAAACCCGGAAGCAGAGGAGGCTTCTACGAATACTTCAAAGTCCCCCGCGACTAGGGGCGAATTTAAACTATTTCTTTTTTTCCGTTTTTTTGTTTTTTTCAAAGTTTTCAGGACAGAAGTAGCTCCGCTAGGGCCCGCGTCGGCGCGGCGGTTTTTCCTATATTTTAATAATTTATCTATTTAGAAGCGGCTAACGTATTATTATCTGGCATAATATTATCTTGATGTGCCACATAGAACATCAGCATCTATTTTTTACAAACATTTTTAACGTTGCTTTTTCACAGACTGCCCCAAAGTAAGTGGTACGTCGAGTAGGGGGCTTCCATGTAGGCGGCTTTTTGGCAAGCTGAAGGGGAGCTCTTGAAAGGGTTAAGAGGAGCTTGAATTGTACCGTTTGAAAAGTTTAGAGTATAGTGAGTCAAGTGTTTTGAATATATTGATTTACATTGGAATCATTGCTATTCCAATTTTGCTATTCTTGCCAGAGATTAATGTGTTGTATTTTTGGGTTACAAAAGACCTCTTCGCTTCAAACGCTTTAACTAGCCTTTCGACGATTCAGATATTAACATACTGGGTACTGGTTAACTATCAAATCACTGGTTGGTGGATCATATGGCACGGCTACGCAGTATACAATCAAGTAGCGTACTTGGCAGCAGGATACTTCCACCTTAAATGCCTACTTATTGCAGCGAACACGTCCAAAAAATTGAAGTATTCGTTTTTTCTAGGACTTTTTAGGGCATATTTACCGCTGGTAGTTCCCTCTTCATTAATGTAAACGGCCTAGGAGGACTTGCTGTAGTGCTGCTGAGCCGAATAAGTGGACGGAGTGCCCACTAGCTTTGGACTCTGTTCGTTGTCCTTGTGTCCTACCCTTTTTTTAAGGGAATTGCACCGGTTGCAGGACCTTTTGCCAGGCCTGCTGTGTGAACAGCGCGCGGATGTTGTGGGCTGTGTACTTGAGCAGTAGCCCTTTTCTCCGCATGTCTGGCCTTCGGTAGTTCAGCGTGCTTCCGTCCCGGGCCTCTCTGTTCCCTATGGGGCGTTCCACCAGCTTGCGGCGTCCATACTTCTCCTTGCTAAAATCTTTTTGAGCCTGGCGGCGGTGGTGCCCCCCGTAGGGCTTCTCATCATAAAGTTTGGGGTAAACAATGAGAGTGATTCTCCTCTCCTGACCATACTCGTAATTGTACTCAACATCGTAGTCGGCGTCCATATAGACGGTTGAGCCCGGCGGCACGTATCTTAGGAGGGGTCTTGCGTCCCTGGTGTTTTTCGAGGCTTCAACTGCTACTACAGTGTTGGTCACCAGCCGGGCGAGTATGTGGTACTTCACGGTCTGGTGGTGGAGTTCCGTTTTCATGGCGACCATGACCTCTTTGAGCGTGGTGCAGGTGTCTTCTGTGGAGTCTATGCTGTATTCCTTAAGGTTTTCTTCTCCGAAGAGCTTGGTGTGCTCCTCGACAGCCATCCGGTCTAGGATCTGGAGGGCTTTTTTTAGGTACTCTTCGGGGATTTTGGTCATCGCCCAGTGGAGTTGGGAGGGGCAGGGGCTTTTGGATCCTTCTTCTTTTTCCTTTGCCTCTTCTGTTCTTGCGTCGTAGTTGTGGTTTTTGAGTTCTGTGGAAAGTTTTTCGAAGCTCAACCCTCTTGCCTCTTTGATGAGGATTGCTGCGGCTAGCCTCTTTGGGCTGTAGCGTGGTTTTCGGCCCATTTTTGAGGTTTTCCAAGGTTTCCCCAGTTTTTCTATGACTGCCTTTGCGATTTTGAGGTCGTCTTCTAGTGTGTGGTCTCTGGCTTTTTTGCTTGCGGCGTCCTGGAAGGGGGCTTTGGTTTTTGTTGGGGACCAGGGTCTCTTCTTTTCTGGTCGGTGTTTGTTGCGCTGCTCCCTTTTTTCTTCGCTTGTTAGGCGTTCCAGGACCGCGTCGTGGAGGTCGGTGTATACTTCTTCGAGGGGTGGAACCTGGTCTGAGAGGAGAGCTATGAGGGGTGCGCTTCCCAGGCTGTATAGGGTGAATCTTTTTACGTCGAGTAGTTTTACGGCGTATTTGTAGGGCACAGGCTTCCTACGTATAACTGCTTTGCCCATGGCATAAATAGAATATTACTTAAAAATAGAAGAATTTTTGGACGTGCTCTATTGCAGCGCTAGGGTTTAGCAGTAACTACTTTGGAAAGATTACAGTGAGAGACAAAATGATGCTTTTGGGCATAATACTTATTCTAGTTACGATCGTCATGGAGTGCATTTTCCTCTATCTCAGTCTTTCAACAAGCGGCGTAATAGCTACAAAGACAATTTGGTGGTAAACATGGAAAGATACCGCATGAAGGAAAAACCATCCACAATCCAAATTTACACTTGGATTACTGTTATTCTGCTTTTTGTCGCGGGAATGCTGATACCCTACATTCTGATACGGGAATTGTACCTCACAAATTTGACTTACCAAATGTTTCTAGGACTAGGATTCTGGGGTTGGGTTGCATGGATCCTTGTCGGGGGATTGGTTTCCAAAGTACCTGAGGTAATATTATGCGGATTAATCGGTGTAACTGTTCTGGTTATCGGCTTCAACTTCCGGCAGATACTGATTTTGTCTTTCGGCTCAGGGATGATAGTGGGACTAGCGGTCTCCTTAATTCTTTTCGGAGTGTGATGGAATGAATGGAAAACAGAAGGCATTCTCTATCATACTCGCACTTTTTATATTTGCCCTCGCAGTGTACGGCGTGAACGATTTTTCAAACGGAAACACGTTATTTTCTATACTGGCCTGGGTTCTCGGATGGAACCAATACAGTTTCCCAATACAGACGTTTTGGGGGGCGAGCCTCAGCGCTTCAGTTTGGAACGTGTTTTTCTGGCTCGTTGCCGGTCCATCACTTGTAATTATGATGATTTTTGCTGGAGTTTATTTTGGGCTTCAAGTAAAAAATATCGCTACCATCCCAACCTGGATTTGGGCTTTGATGGCTATCAATTTTATAATACTCGGTTCAGGGACATGGGATGCCGTATACGCTTTTCTGGTTTTGAACTATTGGCAGAACATTGTTGCCGGCATTACAGTTTTGTGGCTTCCGCTATGGAATGGGCTTAGCGTCGAATTCACCTGGCAGCTAGGAATTGTTTTCATATTTACACGTTTAATCACCGCGACGTTTTTGACCACATTCATTCTAATCGGGCTGAGTGCAGAAGAAGACGAGGAGGTAAGATTTAATGTTCCACTCCTCTACAGACGATGAGCAACCAATCATAATTTTTATTGCATTGGTTTTCGTGTTAGTGATTATTTTCGCGGGCTGGTGGGCATACAGCAGCGCGACAGACATTTTCAAAAATTATGTGAACAGCAATCCTTACGATTTCGGCGGCTGGTTCTACTGGAACGCTAACCTGCCCTATATTATCGTGGTCGTGCTTATAGTTGCCGCGATGATTGCGATTATTTACTGGCTATATCAACGCGGAAGCCTAGTTGAGTATAGAACAATAAGGAGATTTTGAGTGTGTCTAACGTTGGCGGTGTAAAACCCAATAAACCAAAGAAGAGGAAGAAGACTTGGATCCAGAGATGGTACGCTGTAATATTCATATTGTTAGTTTTCAGTGGACTTGCCAGCTATGCATTCGTAGGTATGACTACCAGCACAAGTAATGCTAACGGTGTTAACTCGACTTTAATCAGTTATTACGTAATACCCTTCCTCAACCAGCAACAGCAGGCCCAAACACAATTGGAGATTTGGTCCAATCAAATTAACTCTTGGCAGGCACAGGTAAATAACTGGATCTCTCTCACCAATCTGAACGTTTCGCAGTTACAAACCCAAGTGGGACAGATCCTAACGTGGCAGGGACAGATTAACACATGGGCTGAACAAGTCAACGTCAATCTCTCCGATTATCTGAGCTTCAAATCTGCTATACAGTCCTGGCAAAGCACTGTGAATAGTTTTATGACCTTGGTAACCGGGCAGATTTCAACCCTCCAATCACAAATGGGTACAGCACAAACAAACATAATTACGCTTCAAGTCCAAATGGTACAGGTACAAGCGGATATCGTGGTTTTGCAGATTACTTTACAAGCAGAACAAGTAAACATTGACCTTCTCCAGATCCAAATGGCACAAGCACAGTTAAACATAGCTGCGCTACAAGCAACGATGACTATAGTTCAAGCCAACATTTTAACGCTGCAAACACAGATGAACACTGCAAACATCAACATAGCTGACCTGCAGGCAAGAATGCTAAGTGCCGAAGCTGCAATCACTACGCTTCAAGCATTGATGAACACTGCAAACATCAACATCGCCGTTTTACAAGTGCAAATGGTTTACTGTATTGGAAACATAACGATTTTGCAAACGCAGATGACGCAAGCACTGTCGGACATCGCCACTCTTCAAGGACAAGTATCATCTCTCCAATCTCAGGTCACTGTTTTAAATAATTGGATGAATTCAGTAGCCCCGATCGTCTGCCCCTACGATTTCCTCATCTATATCAATGGGGCAAGTTATGTGGCGGAGTTTGGAAAAAATAATACGGTGTTTGCAACCGCTATTACTTTGAGCGGCTTAATTTCTCAGATACCGATGGCGGGCTCAATATATTTTACGGGCGGCATATATAATATTGATAGCGGAGAGAGCATATCTGTTAAAAGTAATCAATATTTCATTTCTGACGGTGCCACGATTTATAAAACTGAAACAAGTGCAACTGATTACGCTTTCGCCTGTTTGAATGTAGAAAATGTAACGATAAAGGGGTTTAATTTTGTTGGGACTGGTACAGGCTCTATTACGCCGTTGATACAAGTTGAAAACAGTAATTTTACCATGATAACAGATTGTATTTTTAATAATATGGCCGCCATTGATAAAATTAGAGGAATTAGTGCAGTTAATTCGGCATATTGTATTATTACTAACAATCAGTTCACGACTTGCACTCGAACCGATGGAGTGAGGCTTAATAACTGTTCATGCTTTCTCGTGTCCAACAACAATTTTTTCAACTGTTTTTATTGGGTTTACCTTACAAACAGGTGCTATAATAACACAGTAACCTCAAACACTGGGAATTTCTTATTTTATAGAATATATGATAACAATTTCTACGATGCCACGTTTTTTAACAATTTACATGATGGAAGTTGCGGCTACATAACTTCAATTGTTCCCAGCGTTGGCGGGACACCAAACAATTATGGCACGAGGATACAAATGATAATAACCATCGGCTCAACTGCTACAACTGTTTATTTTGACAATCAGACTATTGCTTCAGCAGTTACTTCAAGAATAATAACAGTAGTAATGAACGCGGGGGACATTATACGGATTAGCCAAACGACGGGAGTAGTGGCTACCATTTTCAAATGTTAGGTTAGGTGAGGTTATGCTAAGACAAGAAGAGGAAGAGGCTTCAGAAAAACGCGTTAGCTACCTAACTACCATATTTTCTGCTATATTTGTCATGCTTAACACGACCGATCTATTCTTTACTAGAATTGGTTTGGCTAGGGGATTAAATGAATTAAATCCCATAGCGAATATTGCTTTTAACATGGGGCTGGGTGATATTCTAAAAATTTCCTGCACTGTAATTGCTTTACTCTGCATATACTGCTTGCAAATACTTCAATATCCGCTATTAGCCTGCTTCCTATCGGGAAGCTTAACGCTTTTCGTTTTAATTGTTGTGATATGGAATATATTACAATTCCAAATAGGTGGTTGAGAAAAACGTCTCTCCTCAACCTTTCTCTAGCTAGAGAAACGGGAGGAAAAGAGACAAGAAAAGTCTCGAACAAAAAATGAGGAAAAAGGAATGTATAGATTAAATAGGGATGATGGTGCAAGCGCACTGGTAACAATATTTTTAGTAGTTGTAATACTGCTAGCAGTTTTCGGTGGATATCTCATAATTGCGGGAATAAATGCCAGAATAGATCAGAGCAACGCCCTGGCGACACAAGCCTACACAGTAGCATATGAAGCGTACAACAAACCCCCATACTCGCCGCCCTACCTTTACGACTGCGACGTCGTGGACATCGGAGTTGGGGATACTAATGTAACAATAAACCTAACACAGACAGGAACCTACATCAGTTACTTCTTTACACCCAACTGGACAACAACAACTACGGCTCCACTAGTTTATTCTGCTAACGTTACTTGGACAAATAATACTGCATCCATGACTTTCATTCATACTTTGGGAGTTGTTCCCGACTCAGTATCATTTATTGGAAGTTGGGACTCAGTAATTACTATAACTTCTTGGACAGAGAATAATGTTACATTAACAGCAGTTACCAAGCCTACAAGTGGTGATACTTGGGGAATCTTAACTTGCATAGATGAGAATGGCACCGTAATTACTCTGACGCCATTAATTACACTCTTGGGGTTCAATGAAGGCATAAATGCAACACTAGGATGGGCCGCCATATACGCGCCTACTGCTAACTCGTCACTCGCCTACGGCTTCGTTTACGCGGGATAAGGGAACCCCCCCTCCCTGCTTTTTCCTATTGGCAGTGATCAAAAATGGCTAAAAAGAAAAAACCCAAGTGTAAAAGCCCTTACGCTTCAAGAAAACTGAAGGATAAAAGACGCTTCGACGGCAAAAACTACTACCTCAGCAAGTCCTTCAAAAAGAAAGAAGACGCGAAGAAATTAAAAAAACATGCGAAAGAAACGGGAGCGCAGGCTAGAATAGTTCACCACAAACACCACAGACTATACTCGGTATACACCCGCTAGGAGAATGAATAAAATGGTCAAACATGATAGAGTGAGTGAAATACGAAAGAAAGCGGCAAGGCAGGCGGCGAAAACAAGAACTGAAACACAAAAACAGTTAAAGCGGCAAAAACAACAGACAGTGGAGCGCTTAAAAAAAGCCCGCGAACACACCAAGAAGCTAACACAATGGGCTTATGGTTTTGTGAAAGCCCATCCTGAAGAAGCTAAAGCGATTGCCAAAGCTTGTATTGCTATGGCATTAGTTTAATTATGGGTGAGCAATCACCCACTTTTTCACGATAATCCAAAAATGAAAAAAAGGAGTTGATGAAAAATGACACAAACAGTAACAAAAGAAGCGAAACCCAAAAAACCAAATGGGCAATCAAGAGAAACAAAAGTTAGAAAACCAAAAACTCAAACTATCCCTCAACAAGAGGAGGTTCAGAAGAAAACTCAACAGGCCTTCCAGGAACAGAAAAAAGAACAGGAAGCGAGGCCTTTTAAAAAAGTGCATATTCGGCTCTGGAAATTCTTCAACCTTAGCAAAAAAACGGGGCTGTTCGGCGCCGTATTAATTGTTTCAGTGCTGTGTTACGTTTTAAGCTTTATAGCGTACATATGGGTGAATGTAGCGGCTCAAACAGTTCTGCTTTCCAAGCTGCCGATAAATGTAGCTATCGTATGGTTCTTCCTCATAATGGGAACCGTTTTCCTCCTGGTGTTTGTGATATTGTTTGTGGGTCCAGTGAAAAAGGAAGTAAAAAGATACTGGGATAAATACACGTGGATCTCCCACATAATTAATCCAAGCACCGGTGAAGATTACACTATAATAGACGAGTACCTAGTCGACAAGGACCGCTCAAGAATACAGTTCTTTCCTTACGATAAAGTAAGCCGACAAGAGTTTGACACTGTTTGTGAAGAAATGACCGCCCAGGGATACACTGACTACCAAACAATTCAACGGATAGTAGATGAGAAACTATTTCCAGAAAGCAGTAACAAAAAAGCAAAGTCTAATAAAAATGGAAACGGTGCCAAAAAAGAGGAGATGCCATATTTTGCGTATGTAGGAAAATTCTGGCGCGGGTTTACAAATATAATCGGACATCACAGGGAATTCCCATTTTTCGGGTACGCAGAAATAGACTCGATAAGCGCCCATATTCGAAACGTAGACATTGAGAACCGCACAATCATAGGATACGCTTTCAGTGATGAAAAGAAGCTGACCGAGGCCGTTTTACTAAGAGACTACGGATTAAGCAAAGAGGAGTTCCTGGAAAGAATAAGTCACATGAGACCGGTAAGCGACTTCGCGGCAAGTGACAAAGCAGTCGAGATCTTCCAGAAAAGCGCCGCGAGCAGCGCAAACCTAATGGGGGAAGTGACAGAGGTCGTAAATGTCCAAACAGGGCAGACGAGGCTCGAGAAGAAGCATGGAATAAAGCAGGGAGTAAGAAAGTGGAACTGGCAACTCATAGTCATACTTGGCTTGGCAATCACGTTAGTAATTACATTACTAGTTTTAGCAGCACATTGGTGAGATGATCTAAGTGTCTAGAAAGAGAGTCATTGAAAGCATTTTCTCCGACTTAACAAAAGAGCAAAAAACACAGAAGCTAAGAAATATAGCTTACATGATCGCCACAGCAGGAAACATTAAACAAAAAAAAGCAAGGAAAACCAAGCGGAAAAAAGACAGCAACAATGAAAATGAGACAAACTACGGCATAGATCAAAAGACCGCAGTTACCGAGCTTGTTAACGCCTTGATTGAAGCGGATTCTAGTTTGCCAGACATCGCTATCCAGGCCGCTTACAAGCAAAAACTCCGCAATCTTCGAATATGCTTCAACGTACGATTCTTCCTAAAAGTTAGAGAAGACGCCCTAGGTTCATATTTGAGTTGGTGCAAAATAAGAACCATGGAAGCCTCTGAATTCGAGAAAGTTACACATGGCAGAATCCTAGACATTTTCGAGAGGGAGGCCGCAAAAAAGAGTGAAGAGGGAATAGTAGATATCCCAAGATACCTAGAGGAACCAAGACGAAGAAGAGGAGACGAAGAAGATGAAGACAGAAATGAAGAAGAAGAGTAAAAGTAGTTCCTCAGTAACGAGGATTGAAACAGTAACGAAGTTTGAAAAGGAAAGAAAGTTGTTCTTTCACAAAATAGACTGGCGTAAGCTCAAAATGGAAATAGTGTACCCGAAGTATCTGACCACGCGGCTCCCAAACGATGTTAACGACAAGTTCATTGTGGCAATAGGGATAAAGGACTCTGGTAAAACCGGGTGCCTGCTCTCATTGGCGGAGTGGCTTATGCAGACCTGGGGCAAAAAAGACACCGAAGTCCTCATATTCGACCCCGACAGCCGAGTAAACCAGAACTACGTTCTGGACAACCAGTTCGACTTCTCAGAAGCCAGAAAGGAGATAAGGGAAAGATACGAGTCGTGCACAAAGCGCCACTGGATTTTTATAGCTTCAGACGCCAGGAAACTCCTCTCAGAATACTTCGCAAGGAAAGATGAAAAAAAGGAAGTACTCGACTTCGCGTACTGGTTCGTCCAAAGCAGACACATCAACCCGGACGTGGAAGACGCCGTATGGGGAGCGGGACTACACAAATTTGAACACCTAAGCTCAACACTCCGCACATGCATGGACAACATGATCTACAAATGCAGCATAGGATCCGTGGCCCCGATAACAAAGTTCTGGGGCTTAAAAAGCAGGAAGCAGATATACAAACTGCTAATCGAAGTAGCCTACTACGTAAGCATCGACAAGTACGTGGAACTGGGAAGCGTATTCATACCAGGGCTCTACAAACGAATGCTCTTCAGAACACCCCACATACTAATAGACTTCAACAAGAAACGAGTAAGGAGAGAAATCGAAACGCAGAACAACGCTGTGGAAGAGGAAAACGATGATATGAACATGAGGATAGCGGAAGATGGATACAAACTTGCTGAAAGCATTCTGAAAAACGAGGGGCGGTTTAACTTAATAAAGCAGGATATGGGGTACGGTTTGGGATCAGGAGGGACCCAACTACTGGAGAACGCCTTGGTCAAGTATGTTAAAGAAGTGCACCCCCACACCAAACCAAGAGACAAGTACAAAGAAGAGGGCGAACAAATACATGAACATGAAGGAGATTAAGATATTCGTCAGCGAGACGGCGGAGACACATACACGCCTCTACGGACTGGACATCTACAAGGTAAAGGGCGTTTTAGAAGAAATCGTGAGAAGCGGAAGATACGCCAAATCGGTAAGAACAAAGGGAAAAAACGTCTACGAGGGCACAAGAACGCTCGAAAACAAGGAATTCACGTTCTTCTTCGGACTAAGGGAAAACGATAAAAAAGACGTCTACCTACTAGGTATACTGAGAACAACGAGCAAAAGGGCTCGAAGAGGAGAAAGAAGAAGATGACGCAGAAACAACAGAAACAGAAGAAGAAAAACACTAACGAAAACAAGTGTTTTTGGGATGGGACGCCTATGCAAAAGGCCCAGGTAAAAATACGCTACCACGACGGAATACAGATTAGATCAGAAGGCTACAGGTGCCCAAAATGCGGCGACGTCTGGCTAACAGTACCCCAAGCCCACAAATTCGAGAAACTGTACAATGCAGCCAAAAAAGCGCAGCAAACGAGAACAATAACAGCTAAAACCCGCTAATCTGGTCCGAAAAAACCCTACTTTTAAAAAACATGTGCCACATTGAACATCTTTTTTGATAAAATTAAACGGTGTTATATTTAATTGAAAAAATAAAAAAAGAATTATTCCTTCTCTAAAATTTCTCTAAATTCTTCAAGCTTTTTAACAGCATGTTCCCCTTTAGGAGTGATAGACAGAAAACGTCTAGGTGGCCTATCTGTTTTTACATCAGTTATCAGACCTAAATCAGAAAGGACTTTAGCAGCAGGATACAAAGCTGCTTGGCTTATTTTTCCCCTCTGATCTATTATAACATCTGATAATTTGACTTTCTTTTTGTCATATAAATATAGTAATAGCTGTATTGCGCCTGTTTGCTCTAATCTAGTTTCTATTTTTTTCATGTTTCTAATATTGATTTTCGTAAAATGATATAGTTTTTTATTTAATATAGAAAATCGAAAATAGTTAACTTTATATACTTAATTAACTGATTTCTATTATAGAATATCGAAATTAGAAAGGTGTTTTGATGGCGGAGATTCATGTCAAAGTTTGCGAGAAGACGCAAGAGCGGCTTAAAAAAGTGAAGGGTTTCCTGCTTTTGAATACTCAGAAAAAGAAAGTTAGTTTTGATGAAGTAATCTCGTTTTTGCTTGATGAATTCGAGAAAACTACCAATCTCAATAATGTTTCTGTAGTAAGTTTTCAGGAATTAATGGAAAATGATTCTGCGGCGGCGCATCTTAAAGATGCGATAAAGCAAAATGGAGGGGGTAGCGGTTGACTAAAACTGTGCTTGATCCGGTTGCTGCAACAAAGATGCGAACCATGTGGGACCGTGGGGCGACGGTTCAAGAAATCGCCAAGGAATTTCATATCACTGTGAAGAGGGTTGCCGATATTTTAGATCTAAAAAAGACTACTTATCGGTCGGAAGGTCACAGGCGGGGGAGGCCTAGAACAACTTGGAGGCGGCTATAAATGATCACCACTGTTGAGGATGCTGTTCGTTCGACTTTTGAGAAGTACCGGCAATTCTGGGTTTTGATCTATGATGCGGGTGAAGTTAAGTGTAAGCGGTGCGGTTTCTGCGAGCTACGGGACAAGAAGGATGTGGACCTTCAGAAAGCTGGCTTAAAGGAAGTTTGTGAAGTTCTTAGCTGCAAGGGATGCGAGGTACAAGATGCCTGTCTGGGTCCAAGTAGTTTACATGGAAAATTAGGTCATGATTTTCATAATGTTTGGCATGACACCCTGAATATCCTCTATTACCTGCAGAGAAAACTGAATCCTGAGATAATAAGCTGCCCGCGTCCCTGTCGAGAATATAAAATCGATTGCAGCCTGCAGAAAGAGAACCGCGAGTGCCACCCCATCGATGAGGACGATGGTTTTGACGACGACTATCAGTATACCGATGAATGGTATCCTGAAGACGAGGAGGAGGTCTAGAAGTTGGATAAGGATAGCGCCACATATCTTTACAGTAAGTGTAATTTGGCTTGTATTCCGAAGTGGTTAGACGGCGAGATTAATTTTGTCGAAGTCTGTGAAAGCTGCCTGAGTATAATAGGACTTGTGACTAACAGGCTTGGGGCGGCTCGGATATGTACTAACTGCGACTTTTTTGAGAAAACACAATATGCGACAATAGGAATGTGTATGAGGGCTTTTACGGGGGAAAGCCAAGTTTTCATCAGTTCTTTTAACTGCTGCGGCGAATTCAGTAATAGTGAAACTCGCGCTGCTAAATCTAATTCTGACGAGGAGGGAGAAGGTAATTGCTGAAAATCATATGTTTGGCCTGTGGAGAGGAGATACCCAATCAGAAAGGGAATTACTATTTCGGGAGGGGGATTTGGTACTGTCCGAGTTGTGAGTATTTCAGTTTAGCGATTATAAAAAAGACGCGAAAGATGTCCAGACCCCAAGAAATCTCTTACACTCTTTCCCCTGGACCTGCTTTTGAGTGTTTTTCCGCCCCCCGAGATGAAAAACTGATTGTTGTTGGTCAGCACTGCTTTTTCGGTTTGTTGAGGCGGCAGGGTGATTCTGGATATCCACGAAATGGGTCTGGTCGTGCAGGCATGCTTATACTTTTTAGCCTACCGCCTACCGCATCAGCCCATCCAGCCGGCGGGGCTTACGCCGGCATCCTATTTTTTTCTGATTCAAAAAAATGCGAAAGGAGGATGTGAATGTTGAGTAGAAACGAGTTACCGAAGATGAAGTGCGGCCACGATGTGTATGATTACGAACTCGAGAAGTCAAGCGGCATAGTTTTCATTCAGTGGCGTTGCGTTGAGGGCTGCAAGACCGAATGGACTACAGTCGGCGAGGCTCCCTATCCAGATGAATGTAAGCTTGATGAAAGTAGCAAAGAAATGATGGAAATAATCAAAGCGAGGGAGGAAAAGAGCGTTGAGCAGCAGTAAGCAAATTTTCGAGAAGACCGAAGAAGACCTTCGGCAGGAGTTAATCAGCCTGCTTAAGCGGTTGCGGGAACTCAACAAGGAGCAGCCAGAGAAGAAGTTTGAATCCGTCCAGGTTTGCAGGGAGATGTGGGAGATCTCGAGGGAGCTACGGAGACGGAACATTGAGAGAATCTTGGGCATCGCAACTAAATGCGGCGCCTGTGAAACGTTTGTCGATGGGTTGAAATTTGAGTTAGAGATTGAGGGCTTTATTACGATACACTCCGTCGAGGTTCTATGCGGGGACTGCGAGGAACTGTGTGATTTTGAACCGACTATTTTTATGGAAAGGGTGGAAGGTGGAGAAGTTGAGTAGAGTGAATTGGGTTGAGGAGATTGCTCCAATAGTGTTGGACGCGTTGGAAAAGGAGCCGGAGGAACGTTTCCCGACTGTGAGGAGCGTGTGGTACTATCTGTGGTCGGCTCTGCAGAAGATTCCGGGTACGGAGCAGACCTACAAGCAGGTAGATAAGTTATTGGTGAAGCTGCGGCAAGATAGACAGGTTCCCTTTGGGCGTTTCGACTCGAAGAGGGGGGATAATGGGTGTCTAGGCAGGCTGGCGTTGAATCCGGCGAAGTGGGTTGAGCATAGGATAGACGAGGTTTTGAAGCTTTCAAAGGATTATGAGTTACCCAAACTTTTCATGCAGCCCTTTTTGTTGGAGATCTGGATTGAGAAGATCGGTTTGATTCCCACCTTTGAGAGGGAATGCCGCCCTTGGGATGCTAAGGTGCGGAGTTCCGAAGGCTTCACGCCCTGGGAGTTTATGGATAGGGCTGTGAAGGACTTTGAATTCTTCTTTGAGCAGAGGGGTTCTCGGAAAATTAAAATATTGTATTTCGGCGACCAGGACCCCAGCGGGTTAAGCATTTACACTAACTTAATCAAGGAATTAGAGTTTTTCAAAGTGGACTATGAAATAAAGCGGGTAGGCGTAACAATAGAACAGATCCGGGAGTTCAAACTCCCCGAGACTCCTCTGGACCCTGCTACGCTTAGAAAAATTCACAACGACACAAGATACCGCAACTATGTTAAGAAGTATGGGGAAGTATTCTGTGAGCTGGATGCGTTTATTTCTCTTTCTTATGATCAGTTCAAAAGCATTCTGAAAACGGAGATAGAGAAACTAGTCGACAAGGAAAAATTGAAGGAGAGAGAGGAGCTCAACAAAACGATTCGAGAAGCAATAGGGAAAGCGGTTGACTCGAGAAAAACGCAGCTAGAGGAAAATAAAAAACAGATTATAAAATCAATCGAGGATAGCAAGAAGAAAAGAGAGGGGAGGATAAGCAGCTAGGAGTTTTTCATGATCACTTTTGAAAAAAAGGTGAAAAAAAGTTGGCACGTGCCAACTTTTTGAATTAAAAAATGGAGGTAAAGAAAAATGCAAAGTGAACAACAAATGTTTGAAAGAAGAGTGGTCCCGCCTTCTGATCTTGAGCCCAACAAATTTAATGCAAATGTAATGGAGGACGCTGAGTATCAGGCGATGCGGCTGGATGTCCGTGAAGGACGTTACGATGATGTAATAGTTTCTCCCAAGGATGTTTTCTACGGCGACCCATCACTACCCCATGATAAGTTTGTTATATGTGACGGTTTTAATCGATGGCGTGCAGTGAATGATGAGAAACTGCCTGGAATCAAGATAGAGATACGGCCGATGACTGAGGAAGAAGCGAGAGTCTACGGTTATCGGAAAAACGTGTTGAGGGGACATATGGATCCCTTCAAAGTAGCGGAGTTATGGAAGTGGGAAAGCGACCGGGGAATGAAGTACAAGGATATTGCAGCCAGGTATGGAGTTGATAAATCCACCGTATCTGAAACCATCAGCCTCCTGGACCTGAATCCTGAAGTGGTTAAGTTTTATCACGACCCGGTGAAAACGCTTGAGGAGAAACAGGAACAGAGATACCAAGAGGTGAAGAAGGACTACGAAAAAGAGCACGCGGAATGGCAGGAGGCGATAGATAAAGCCAAAGAGCAGGGACTCAGCAAAAGAAAGATTGAGGAACTGGACAACGAGGAACCATACGAACCAGAAAAACTACCGTTCAAAGCACCTGAGGGAAAAATTGACCTTTCGAAGCTGAAAATGCTCGCGGTGCTTCCTAAGGAGTCACAGGTCAAAGTCGTGGAGAGAATAGTCAGTAGGAACTTGAATGCTAGGGAGACGGAGGAGCAGGTTCAGATAGAGAAGAGGAACGTGAAAGAGAAAGAGAAACTGGACAAGTTCTTAGAAACGGCGAAGACCTCGAATTGTCCCAAGTGTGGAAAACGTGCAGTGGCCCTCGTAAACAGACGGGGAAGTGAAATAGAGGTCAAATGCGAGAACTACGATTTCTGGAACCCCAATCTTACCAAGGAAGAAATTCTTACCAAGGAAAAGAAGGAAGAAGAAGAGGAAGAAGCTGAAGAAGACGAAGAAGAGACAGAAGAGGAAGCAAAAGAAGAGCAAAAGCAGAAGAGAATCAATTACGCGGAACAGAAAAAGCAACGCGAAGAAAGGGAAAGACTCAGATATTTTGGTCTGAAGGAAACACCAAACGAAGCATACGAGCAACTTATACCCTGGGTTAAGAAGAGAGCTCAGAGAATGTTTTCGGAGCTAACAGTTATCGACCATGTCGAGATCAAGGGCCGGCGGGGCACAGAGGGAGTCTCCCTAGAGTTCGATGTAATGTTAAACGAGGATGAAAACGGAAAACTGACACTTGATGACATCGATGTGGAATACGAGGTAGAAGAGAAACCGGACGAGGTCAATTCTCCTAGTAAAGAAATAGACTTTAACATCAGTGAAAATTCAGAGGAAGCAAAAGAAATTGGCATCAAATCCAGAGTAAGAATGGACATGGAACCAACAGAGGAAAACCGGAAAACAATTGAAACATTCTTGAAAGAAACAATTTACACAGACCAAGAACCCCCATGGCCGATCCAACCAAAAACAGAATTAACACCAGAAGACAAGAAAGTTGTTGAAGCTATTGCCCAGATTGCAGAAGCAACACCTAACAGTTCTGACAAGCAGCAAGAAGTAGAGAAAGAAAAAGCAGTCCAAACGACAGTTAATGACTTGAACGGGTTAAGTGAACAACAACAACCCAAATCACCAGGTGAAGAGAAGAAGAGTGAAGAAGCGAAGTTAACTGAAGGCTGGGGATATCCGGCAGGCTCGAAGAAAGCGCACTACTTCGTTAGTGGGATGTCGGCTTGCGGCAAATACGGTTTCTATAGAGGCGAATTACTAGAGCAGGGCAGTGAAGAAGTTAGCTGCAAAGTGTGCTGGAACGCGGTTATGAAACTCAAGGACCAAAAGGCTGCGGAGGAGTAGAACATTGACTGATTGTCCGAACATTAAGCAGTTTCTTAGCGAAGTGGTTCGAGCCGAAGACTTGCCTGAGCTGCAGAAGTTTGTGGGCTATTGTCTTATGGATAACTGCCGCTACCAGAAGGCTCTGATGCTGCACGGTCCCATGGCTAGTGGAAAAAGTACCTTCGTTAGTCTATTCATGGAACTCATTAAAAGGAGTGACTTGACAAGGACAAATATTGCCGCTATTAGTCTCAAGGAACTTAAGGAAAATAGATGGTGCTTGGCAGAATTACAGGGGAAAAAGGTGAACATATGTGACGATGTTTCGCATGAAGATTTCAGAGATATTCGTATTTTGAAAGCCTTAATTGCCGGAGAGCCTTTAACTGCAGAAAGAAAATATCAACAACCCTTCGTTTTCACCAACAGAGCGAAGCTTATTTTTGCAACAAGTTTCCAGCCGGATACACTTGAACTTGATGAAGGTCTCCGCAGACGGCTCGTTTTCGTCAATTTTCCTAATCAGTTCATTGGAAACAAAGCAGACTCATGGATAGTTAGCAAGCTTGCGACTAGGCGAAAGCTAGAGAGTTTTATGAACTGGGCTAACAAGGGCTTGGAAAAACTGAAAGAACAGGGATTCAAGGAGGCGGAGAGCAAATGAACGTTGAGAAGCTGGAGAATCTTATTTTGTTTCTAGACACCTTTGAGAAACAGGGCTTCATAGACATGGCGCCGACTGACTGCTTCGATCGCAAAGTGAGGGAGTGGCTTATCGGTGCAAGACTGGCAAGTTATTTCGCTGGGCATCCGCCTGAGTTGTGTTGGATTTACGGCCCCGAGGAAGAAGCGATAAGCGAGTTGAAGCATCTTCTGGAAGAGATCCTCGGGGAGACTAGCGAGTCCTTGTGGAAGAAGGAATCAAGCAGAGAGGTGGAGACTTGAAAGCTGGAAGCCTAGCAACTTGCGAAAGGCGTCCACGACGGTTCCTTAAGCAGTCTCCTTCCACACACACTCTTCCACCCCCCTTCTAAGATTTGTTTCTTCTTGGAGGCTGCTTACACCCCGTTTTTTAGGTGTTTCCGGGACGACGGGGACCCGTGGATACCCGCAAAAAATTGGAGGCTGAAACATGATTTCCAAATTAGAGGTTAAATTCTGTCCCGAATGTCAGGGTTCTCTGGTGGTGAATAGTAAGGATGGTGATGGCGGGGCTCTGACATGTACGGTGTGTGGGTTGATAGTCGACGCGGATCCCAAACTGGTACCCGAGTACGGTTTTAAAGATCATTACAACGTTTTGAAAGGCATGACTACTATTATCCCGGCATTTAAACACCCAAAATATTGGAGATTAAAAAAGCTTCAAGACCAAGAAGCGAAAGCCGCGATGAAAGCATGGCGCGAGTCACACAAAGAACAACGAAGAGCCGCGAGTTAGGAGGCTGAAATATGGTTGGGGCTCTCGTAACTTTTGATAATGCAACGGGTGTTTTTAATTGTTCTCGCTGCGAGTTTTCAACCAGTGCTCAGAACATTATGCGATCACACGTCCTAGAACATGTGCTGCCTGGTCGTGTGCATCAGGTTCTTGATATTCTCAAAGTAAAGAAGTTCTGCACAGTGGGATACTTGGCGGAGAAAACGGGGTTGGAGTTCCGGAAAGTTGAAAATATTATAACCAATTTGAAGCGGCGGGGGATGGTTGAGGTTTCCGAGATGCATCGGGCGCATTATTACTCTCTAAAGAAAGAAGTGGTGGGTGATGATAAGGAATGTCTGAAGACCACGAAGTTAAAGTAGTAAAAAAGCATGATGGTTATTATTTTGTGATGGGTAGAAGGCTGACGGGTCCATATAAGGATCCTCGTGAGCCTGATGTTGCGACGGTTTCTGGCAACTTGCTTCTTGATGATGGGAACCCCGTTTTGGTAGCTTTAGAGAACTGGGATGTTCTTCAGAAATATTTTGATGGAAAGAAGTTTATCCCTAGAAGGCTGGGTGACGAGATTAAGGAGAAATACCGTTTCTTGACGATGTGTGATAACTTCGATACGTATTATTATTCTAACGGTATCTATGTGAAGAATGCAGAGGCGATCATAAAAGATTATTGCGCCCGAGTCTTGGGTGAGGAGTATTTAATTCATTATGTTAATGAGGTGATTAATTATATTAAAGATTCAACCATCCTATTTTTCGAGACCCGGAAAGAGATTAAGGAACCGATAAATCTGGTGCCTCTCAAAAATGGCATATTGAATATTGATACTTATGCTTTGCTTCAGTATGATCCGAAATACAGGTTTTTCAGCAAATTACCCCTTGAATTTAAACCGGGTGCGGAGTGTCCTAAGTTTTTGAAGTGGCTGAGGGAGGTCCAGCCGGAGGAGAATATTTTGCTTATTCAGGAGATCTTCGGGTATCTGCTTTATCGTACCTATGATTTCCAGTTTTTCTTTATTTTTGTGGGTAAGAAGTGGAATGGAAAAACCACGCTTGTTAAAATTATGAGCCGGTTTCTAGGGGAGGGAAATTGGGTGGCTCTCTCCTGGGGAGACTTGGAATTCAACAGGTTTGCTAAAGCAGAATTGTTTGAGAAATGGGCTAACTTAGATGTGGAACTAAGTGGCCATTTACTTAAAAATGCGGATATACTGAAAAAATTGACTGGGCAGGATCCTATACAGGGTGAAGTGAAGTATTCGCGGCCGTTTTGGTTTGAGAATTATGCAAAAATAATCATGGCCACGAATAAGCTACCGCATCTGGACGATTCTGTTGATTACGATGAAGCTTTTTTCCGGCGCGTAGTTTTGATCAATTTTCCCTTCGAGTTTCCGCCTGAAAAAGCTCGCCCCCAGGAAGAACTATTAAAAGAATTGGAACCGGAATTTCCAGGCATATTAAACTGGGCCTTGGAAGGTTTGAAGAGACTCCGGAAAAATAGGAAACCCAGTTACGAATTGGACATAGACGCAACAATGGCTAAATGGCACAAACTAACCAGCAGTATAGCATACTTTGCTGAGCTACTGGAATATGACCCCCAAGCAGAACCAATATCCAATAGTTTTTTGTGGCATTTATTCTTGGCTTTCTGTGAGAACGAGAAAATAAGCACTGTAACACAGGGAATATTTACGAAAAAACTCCCACTCCACGTCAAAGGAGCCATTTCACAACCAAGGAAAAAAGGAATAGGAGTAGGAAAAAAAAGCACTAGGTGCTGGATCGGTGTTGGCTTCAAAGTAACAGTAGAGAATAAAGAGGAATGGGCTACCAAAACTACACTTTTTTACCCTCTCCTGAAGAATATAGAAGGTTGGGTTGAGTGGAGAGAGGGAATAGATAAAAGATGTAGATTTTGTAGCGCCAAGGAGGAAAACGAGGGCTTAGAAGGGCGAGAATCTGAACCTGGACTTGAAAAGTATCAACTTTCGGGTCTTTCCAAGATTGAGAAGTCTGTTTTTGCGTTTATCCAGGAAGGAAGTGTAGTCACCCAGGGGGACATCCATCGTAAATTAGATTTGGAGTATGACGAGATCAGCGCAGCTCTAGCCAAATTGGAAAAGTGTGGTTATATTGAGATAAAAACGGAATCCGGTGTGCTAAATTATCGGTTGAAGAAGCAGCAGCAACAAGAAGAGATCCCGCCGGATCCAGAGAAGAAGCAGCAGGAGGAGGGCTAGGTAATGGGCTCGTTCCGGGTTCTGAACAAGATGAGGGGTGTGGATGCCGAGGAAGAGATCGTATCATGGTTTAGAGAACGAGGTTTTGACGTGGACTATGGTACTGAACACTTCTCGACTGGAACTCAGGGCTTCATGGATATTATTGCGTCGAAGGGGAAGCTTAGTTTCGGCGTCGAGGTGAAGAGTACAATGTTTTTTAACACGCGGGTAAAGGACCATAAAAAACACGGCAGCCGCGTAGAATTTTGCATGACTCAGGAAGAACAGTATATTGGGCGCGTAGCTTTCAACTGCGAGGCGATCATGAATGAGTCTCTTTTCTGCCTGGCGAAGAACTTGAAGCCGGTTATCATAGTTTTAATGAAACCCCGGGGACGTCCCCATCTGGTTTGGTATTATCCCTTCGAGGACGTGCTGAAGAGAACCGAGAAACCCTCCCTGAAAAGCTTCAGTTTGAGCTTGTATGAAATTCTTGAGACTGGGCAGCCGGCCGAGCATTACTTTTCTCATCATGCTAACAACGGAGACTCCGCGGGCTCGAATTATCGAAATATGCGGAATTATCAGGTTAAGGAGGTTTAGTGTGGTTTGGTTGAGGTAGAGCTTCAAAAAAATATTGTAAAATGTGATTGGTGTGATGCTGAGCTCAGGCGGATACCTTCGCAAATTAGCCGTAATAAGCATAATTTTTGTGACAGTGAATGCGAGCATAATTTTCGCCTCGTGGCTCATGGGAAAGCGGTGAAAACTAATTGTGCCAACTGCGATAAATTGATAGCTGTGGCTAAGGGGAAGACTAAACGTTTTACTAATCATTTCTGCTGCACCAGGTGCTGTATTGCTTTTCATTCAGGAAAGAAAAGGAGGTCTGAATGAGAAATGTCGCGTTATCCTGAGTGTGAAAGTTGTCCATATTTCAAATTTTTACGGGTGCTTGAGTCGAAGGTCTGTACTCTTGCACTATTTTATAAGGGTGGTTCTGAATGGCATGAAAAATGTCCTCGAGATCTGAAGAAGGCTAAAGATAGGCTTTCTGAGTCTTTAAAAATCTGGTTAGATTGCAAGGAAACATTTTCGTTGCTGCCAGGAACTGAAAAGTGTTTGCAATGTAAACTAGGTCAACCGTCTCCCATAGAAGGCCTTACTGTTTGCAGTTTCCTGTCGAAATTTTTCGAGTGGTGTTTTTGGCAAGCAATAGATTAGGAGATTGAATAGGCATGAAAATGGTATCTAGGTATCTGGATAATGCAAAACTGGGAGATATAGTGTACGTCAGATATCTAGATCATTTATTGCTGAAAAATATGGAGCAAAATAATTATCCGCCTGTTATAACTGAGATGCTTGGCTGGCTGGTGGAGGACCAGGCGGATTATATTCGGGTTGAGTTTGAGCGTTTCAGCCAGATCGGTAACGGTGTTAATGTTACTCAAAAAATGAGCAGCCTTACGATTATTAAAAGCACAATTTTGGAGTTGAGAAAAATTGTTTAGTTGCGTGGAACAAAGTATTATTAAAAATAAAAATAAAATTGGGGTGACGTCAGTGAATGTCTCTGATCTGGAATGGTTAGAAATAGTGGAGCGAAGTGATTCAACAGCATTATGCCGGATTTCACGCGGCCAAACGGGTGTAGCTTTTAAGAATCCAGTTCTCGTAACGTTACCTGTTGAAATGGACCGGATTTCTTCGGCGATTTACACCTTTGTTTATGAAGGGCTGAGTAGAAAACAGCCTAAGCTTGTAAAATTTGTTTTCGAGAACCAGAGCTTGATGAATGTAGCAAAATATCTTTATCAGCAATTGAGCAGGAGCAAAGAAACTTTGCAAACTTATGTTCAGGGAATCTATCATTTCTGTAATTATGCGGGAAAAACTCCGGATCAACTTGTGGCTGAGTGCTTCGATTCTGAGGGCTTTCCTAATCAAAAAAACCTTTATCAGCATGGCAAAAAAATAGACGATTTTCTAACAGAGTTACAGATTGATGGTTTGGCTTCATCATCAGTGAATAGCCATCTTAAGAGTGCGAAAATACTCTTCAAGGTAAACAAAGTGCCTCTTAGTTATCCCTTTAAAATATCGGTGAAGACGGAGAACCAGGATAGGGCTCCTACACCGGAGGAAGTTCAAAAACTCGTGGATATTGCAGATTTGAGGGAGCGTGTTATAGTATCCTGCTTGGCTCTGGGCGGATTCCGGGAAGGTACTTTGGCTCAATTGAAACTTTATCACGTCTGGGAAGATCTGGAAAAGGGTATTATCCCTTTACATATTCATATCGAACCAAGGGCCACGAAGGGGGCATACTGTGATTATGATACTTTTTTGGGACGCGAAGCCGTTGAAGCCATCAAGGATTACCTCAAATTTCGAGAGCAGGGGAGCCCTTGCGGAAAAATTCCCCCGGAAGAACTAAGCCTTGAGGCTCCCTTAATAAGAAACGAGAAATCACAAACTGTTAAACCAATTACAGCCCAAGAACTATACAAATTGATTCACTCACTTTACTTCAATGCCGGTTTTCTAAAACCAAAAATTGGAAGACAATATGATCTAAAACTTCACGGCCTGAGAAAATTCTTTAGAACTATGTTAGGTGCCTTGGGGGTCCCTTCTGATTACATAGAGTATATGATGGGACATAAACGGTCAGCGTACAACGATATCAAAATGAAAGGCGTTGAGTTCCTGAGAAATATATATGCAGCTTCAGGATTCAGCATAAGACCGAAAACCCTCTTTTCAAAGGTCGATATGTTAAAAGAATTCGCCAGATTGATAGGGTTAAACCCTGAAGTGATTCTCACTCAACAGGCATTGGTCCAGCCGCATCGAACAACTATAATAAGCGAAGATCTACAGCTCCAGGAGTTGCGAAAAGCTTTGAAAGAGGCTTTGAAGCATGAGCTCACAGATTAAGTGCAAATTCACCCCTAGATGGAGGAAACTTCAAAGTTCCCCGAGAATAAAATCCAATTCTCACCCAACTCTCAGCTACCCTTATCATTTTTTTTCTTTTACTCCTTTTTGTGAAATGTTAGGAACCACAAACTAGATTCTACTAGTTTTTTTTGAATCGTCAAAATTTTTAAATGTGATTAGCTGCTTTTGGTTAATTATGCTGGAAATTATTCTTGCTTTAACGGCCTTTGCCATGGCAGGACAATTTTTGGTTACGCAGAAATCATTTGCAACAGCTTTCAAAATGAGAAGGCGGTCAGAGATAATTCTAGTTCTTGTTGCTACCATTGTGGGTTGGTTAGGGCTCAGGTTTCTATACTTTGGTGCCTACTGGTGGGCGGCCTGGACGATGGCAATGGTATTGCACATGGGCATCCTTAATACCACAATATTCGCCTCATACTACATAATCTTGCTGTATTTGGGAATTCCATATTTACTAGTGTATATCGTGATTGACTATATTTGGATTTTTTACGGTGTTTTTACATACTCAGTCATACCCTACTTCATCTTCCTGATATTTACATCGATTCCTTACACAGTACTCGGAATCATTTTCCTGGAGTTGAAATCCGGGGAGGAGAGTAAATCTGGTTGGGGCGGTATTTTCCCAGCGGGGTTTGGGGCCGCAGTCTTGGGCTTTATACAATTTATCGCTATAATAGTGCTTCTATCTACAAATCTATGGGCTCAGTTATACTTTGGAATAACCTACATCCTATGGGCGTACACCGATCTCCTAATCACAATCTTCCTTCCTCTAGCATTGGTGGTCTTTTTACCCATATCAATAGTATGGGGTGCAATATGGGGAGCAAAGAAGCTTCAAGCTAGGCAATCTAACCAAAGTTAACAAGAAAAAACTCCCTTCCACCACTTTTTTAAAAGTTTGGAACAACTCATGGAAAGATTTCTAGCCAAAAGCTTAAAAATTAAGAACATTCTGTTTTTCTTTCGGTTGTGATATTTACAAGTGAGAATGTTTGCGAGCGTTTTCTACACTCAAAAAATCAGTAATGAAATTTTATTAAAAAACGTGAAGACAAATAAAAAATCTTGAGGATTCAGTTGTTAAATAAAAATATAAAAAAAGAAGAGGTTAGAACTAATATAAAGGCTTAGCAGGAACTGTGTTCAATAGCGTTTTCTGGACAACCTTCAACGCAGGCGCAGCATTCGGTGCAGTCTTCGACACGTGGAGCTGTTGATTTGCCCTCAACAAGCTCGTACACATCAACCGGACAGACGTTTTCGCAGCCAAGCGTGGTGCTTAGGCCTCTACGCATTCTCCGTCTCCGGTGCACTTGTCATAGTCTATTTTTATTACAATGTCCCCTGACTTATATTCCTTTATTGCTCCTTTTGCTGGCGCTTTTGCCGGTTTTTTCGACATTCTGATACCTCACTACTTTTTTGATATGGATTGTTAAAATAGACAATTTTAATGGGGATATATATTTTTTGGTCTATCAATTCTTAACAGGAGCTGTACCATATTTTTTGCTCCGGGCAAGCTTTCACGCGAGTACTATCTAGCTGTGTCTCTCTTACGCGGGTGCAGCATTCGTTGCAGTCCTCTATTCGAGCCACAACTGCTTTTCATTTAACAATGTCTACGACATTTACCGGATATATATCAGCGGTCTCCATGGTCTACGCATCTGTCGTAATTACTTTTATTACTACGTCCCCCGACTTCCATTACTTTACAACTAATTCTTTAATACTCTCATTATTATCTTGATTCCACTAGAGTTTTTTGTAGGGGTTTTAATAAGGTTTGTAAGAAGCTCGTTATTCTTTTATGAGAAGTAGAAGAGGTTTTCAGTTTCGAAATAAAAGGAAAAGAGTTGATTTTATTTTTTTCTGTTTTGCCTTTGCTTTCGGTCTTTTGTCGCTTTTGGTTTTTAGGCGATTCTTTTGCCTGGCATTGGCACTATGGAGCCGAGGTAGACTTCTTCTACCTTTATTAGGCCTATTGCACTGGGTCTGAAGTATGCGTTGTACTTTAGTTGCGGCACCTCGTTAAATATGTCGTATAGTGGTCCAGAGTCTTGGAAGCCCATGAATTTTCCTTTTACTTGGTATTGTATTTCTTTGTTGGCAAGTACGCTGACTGCGCATTTGCCGTTGGAGAGCAGGTTTTTCTTTGTTTTGTTTAGTGCTAGGTCTGCGAAGGCCAGTGTTTCAGGGTCTATTGCTATCATGGAAAGTATGTAAACCACATTGGGTTTTCCCTCATCGTCCACAGTGGCCAGGAATTTGATGGTGTTTAGATCCGTGAACTTCTCCATAACCTTGGGCGGCATCTTAACCATTATCATTTCCTCCACACATTCTTTCTTCAATTCCATATCATAAAATAATCAACTTTTATCCTCATATCCAACTGCTATCACGTTTTTCAAACCGTAAGATTCCATGATTCTCTTATACTTGAGCATCTCTTCCTTGTCTGGGGGTTGTATACCGTCAAGAGCGTATTTCCTTCCGAGATTCTTATACTTGGGTTCTCCGAGGCGGTGATGGGGTAAAAGATCGATTCTATCAACGTTCGGAAGCTTAGCTATAAACTCTGCAATCTTCTTTATGTTGCCCTCGTTAGCAGTGTATCCTGGAATCACGGGAACCCGAATCCACACGGGTTTAACCCCACTAATCTTTTCAGCGTTCTCCAGTATCAAGTCTGGTTTAATTCCTATATACTCCCGAGATTTCTTGCCATCCATCTCTTTGAGGTCGTACATAACTAGGTCGACGTAGGGTAGAATCCTCTCATAAATCTCCCATTTTCCGCAGCCGCTGGTTTCCACAGCGGTGTGGATTCCTGCCTCCTTGCATCTCTTTAAGAACTCTAATAGGAACTCTGTTTGTGAGATGGGTTCTCCTCCCGTGAGGGTGACTCCCCCATTCGAAGTTTCGTAGAAGACCTTGTCCTTCTCAACCTCTTTGAGAACTTCATCCGGGGTCATTTTCTTCCCTACAATCTCGACCGCGTTGGGGATGCAGACTTCGGTGCACTTTCCGCAGCTGGTGCACTTCGTTCTGTCGATTATGGGAGTTTTGTCTTCAACTCTCATCGCATTTTTCGGGCAGGCTTTTATGCAGTCCCCGCAGCCTATGCATTTTTTCTCGAAAACGAATATCTCCTGTTGGAAGAGCTGTCCCTCTGGATTATGACACCATACACACTTTAAAGGACAACCCTTCATGAAAACCACTGTTCTTATGCCCGGTCCGTCCTCCGTTGAGAATCTCTCTATGTTAAAAATCACCGCCTCACTCATTTCACAGCACTTCGATAACGAATTAATTTCTACCCCCATTTTTCAGATTACATTGCATGTTCAGTTCGTGCGATTATTTCCTCCTGAATTGCTTTTCCAAGGGTTACAAAGTATGCGCTGTATCCCGTAACTCTTACTAATAGGTTCAGATACTTTTCAGGATTCTTTTGAGCCTCTCTGAGAGTGGCAGAATCGATCACATTTGTCATTAGGGCGGTTCCACCTAGAATGTCGAAGGCCCTGAGTAAGGAAGCCAGTTTTTTGAGATGCTCCTTATCTCTTAGTGATGAGGGACTAAGTTGGATTACACAGGAAGCACCATTAGGGGTTACATCGAATCCCAGTTTAGCCACAGATTTCAAAGACGCGGTAGGACCAGATTTGTCTCTGCCCTGAACGGGCTGCACACCATTAGAAAGATAGGTTCCGCGAACTCTGCCATCTGGTGTGGATGCGGTTTTCGGAGCCCAGTCGATAAAGTAGTTCCACGAAAGATATCCTGCGCGGAAACGCCTTCCACTAACGGGGGCTTGATACTTGAAAACCTCCTCGGACCAGAAGCGGGAAATATCTCTCCCTATCAGGTCCACGTAGTCATCGTCGTTTCCAAATTTGGGAGCATCATTAATCAACATCTGGCGCAGCTTCTCATTGCCTATGAAGTCGGTTTTTATTGCTTGGGCAAGCTCCTGCATAGTGATTTTCTTATCCTCGTAAACCAGTTTCTTAACCGCTGCTAGGGAATCAGTTGCGGTTGCTATGCCTACTCCTTCAACTGTGGTGAAGTTGTATTTCGGTCCCCCAGCGTTCACGTCTTTGCCCTTCTTTATGCAGTCACCCACTATAGCTGAGAGGTATGGTACTCCCTCATAGGTGGCTCTCAGGGTGTCGAAATCCATATTCAACTCTATGAGAAGTCTTAGGCAGTTTTTGAGTTGGATCTTGTAAGCGTTTAGAAACTCGTCAAACGTTTTGAAACTCGCTGGGTCACCGGTTTCTGGACCGATCTGTTCCCCGGTTAACACATCCTTTCCGTTATTCAAAACGAGTTCAATGGGCTTAGCCAGGTTAACGTTAACATCAACTGTTCCCGAGCGGTCGTTTCCCTGAGAGGTGTTTTCAAGGCAGCCCACTACACCATAATCTAAAGCCTCCTCATGGGACAAGCCCTCCCACTCTAGGGCTTTTACGCAAATGCTGTCGAAGTTGAGTAGGGAAGGCGAACCACCTTTACACCTGTTTATTGATTCAACAAGTCTCATGAGGAAGTCGTCTGGCGTATCCTTGTGAATTCTAATGTTAGTCTTCGGCTCTAACAGGTTCATCTCCTCGATGACATCTACCAACAGCCAGGACAAATCGTTGGTTGCATCCTTTCCGTCCGGACCCAGACCACTGATGGTCATAAGCTGACCGTAACCGGATGTTATACCCTGTCTTCCCAGATGCAATCCAAAGTAGTCGTAGGCGTAGTTATGTTTCACCCAGAAGCACTCTAAAATCCCCTTAGCCTGATCACGAGTTAGTTTTCCTTCCTTAATATCCTTATCATAATACGGGAACATGTACTGGTCGAATCTGCCGTGTGAAAGACCCGCACCGATATAGGACTCCGCAATATTACATAACATGTGGGTGAACCACACACCCTGCACAGCCTCCCAGAAGCTTCCCGCCGGGTTCCATGGAACCTTATCACAGATCCTAGCCATCTCTAGGAGTTCCCCTTTCCTTTTCGCATCGCTCTCAGCTTCAGCCAGTTTCCTTGCTTCCTCCGCGTATCGGTGGGTAAACTCCTTCACCGCTTCGCAGCAAATTATAACCGCCCTCAAAAAGTCTTTCTTCTCCTGCTCCACCGCTCTCTTTAACTCCTTCTCCGCCTCTTCCTTAATACCCTTAAACCCTATCCTGAGAGGCTTAGGATAATCCGGAACAAGGTGACCTGGGATTGGTCCCGTGGTTCCTATACCCAAATCTATGAAACGTTTCATTCTCTTCATGTACCCGGCGTCTCTTGCCTTCCAATCAGCGGCTTCAGCTTGATTCAGGCAGAGTGACTGTGCAACTGCAAAATGGGCACCCGCGATGAGGTCCCCCTCAAGTATCTGGACGGGAATAAGTTTCAAGACGTTCTGGAAGAACAGTGCTTGACGCACAATCTGGGGCTCGTCCCAAAATCCCTCAGGCAAATCCACCCTTACAGCCATGGCGTTAAACGAATCCTCTACAGCGTTACCGTAAACCAAAAGCTCTGGAGCGCTGGCAAAGTTGTGCTGAATCCAAGTAGTATCCCAAGGAGTACCAGTAGTGTAGGAAATCGCCTCGTTTCTAAAATAGTCGCGTTTCTCAAAGTTCCAGTACTCGTCTCTTAGACGCTTAATCCTAGGAGATAACTTCTTAGAAGGACTCCAAATTTCAGTTTCCTTTAACACAAAAATCCTCCTTATTATCGCTTAATATTCCCCACCGATAAAAGTGTTATAACTTTTTCGTAGAATGATTCAGAAAAATTAGAGTTCAAAATAAAAATCCAGAATCACAAAAAAATCAAAGGAAGAATAGAATAATATTTAGAGGAATTTATTCTTTAAAAAAGGAATTATGAAATTGTGGATTAGCCTCAGCAGAACTATTTTTGGAAGTATTACCCTCTAGATTTTTCTACCGATTTCTGATGCACTGTGTACAGCTTCCATTATTCTTCCAGGCTTTACCGCATCACCTACTGCGTAGATTTCCCGGACTTTTTCACCTGAACTCTCAAGGAGACCTACATTTGGTACTGTACCTAGAGCAACAACTACTGTGTCCGCTTTTTCAAGAACCCTTTGTCCCTCCTTCTCGTAAACCGCTCCTTCTTGGGTGACTTCAACCACTTTCGCTAGTGTTATAATTTTTCCGCCAAAGCCCATGAATTTGTGTCTAACATAGTAGTTGAAAGTGGGGATCATTGCCGTAGCCACTCTCTTCATCTGCTCGAGTATGGTAACCTTTTTACCCTTCTCAGCAAGGTGATAGCCGGTTTCGAGGCCTATCTCGCCTCCACCAAGAATAACCACAGTTTTGCCTGCCTCTGCTTTCCCCGCCAAAACATCCGTGGCGAGAACCACATTATCTCCGTCGATACCCGGAATTTTAGGAAGCACAGTGCTCGAGCCAGTGGCTATGCACACCACGTCCGGTGCTAGGTCATCAATCATGGATGCGCTAATTTCCTCCTCCAAATGAACATCGACTCCCAGTCTTTCAAGCTCATGTTCAAAATAGGGAACTATTCTTTTCAACTCATACTTATAGGAGGGAACCGAAGACAGCAAGACTTGTCCTCCAAGCTCATTGCTTTTCTCGTACAGTGAGACTTGGTGTCCCCTCAACGCTGCTACTCTCGCAAACTCCATCCCCCCGACTCCGCCGCCAATAACTAATACCTTTTTTGGTTTTTTGGCGGATTGGATTCGGAATTCTTCTTCCCTTCCCACCGCTGCATTTAGAATACAGGTCACCGGTTTGAGAAATAGGAGATTGTTCAAGCAACCCTCATTACAAGCTATGCAGGGCCTTATCTCCTCCAGCCTGTTCTCCATAGCCTTCCTTGGAAGTTCGGGATCAGTTATCAGAGCTCTACCCATTGAAACCAAGTCTGCCTGTCCCTTCTTCACAATTTCTTCAGCGAGTTTTACATCGTTTATTCTGCCAACCGCAATGACGGGAATATTTACAACCTTTTTTATCCCTTGGGCTAGAGGTACCATGAATCCTCTGGGAATCCACATGGGCGCGGTGGCCTCTCCATTCTCCGAGTCGTAGATTCCCCCCGAAACGTGAATGGCATCGACTCCCTCCTCCTCAACCATCTCCGCGATTCTCTTAGCCTCCGGCAGGGTTATACCGCCCTCAAAGTAGTCATTGCCGTTCATTCTGCAAATAATGGGAAACTCTTCGCCCACCACCTCCCCAATTTTCTGAATTATCTCAAGCAGGAATCTTGATCTACCCTCAAAATCCACACCGTACCTGTCCCTCCTAAGATTCGTTAAGGGGGATAAGAACTGATTTATCAGATATCCATGCGCGGCGTGTATCTCCACAGCGTCAAATCCCGCATCCTCAACCCTTCCGGCCGCCTCACCAAAAGCATCAATGGTTTCCTTTATTTCTCCAATTTTTAGAGAACGGGGCGTCTCCCTAACTAGCTGGCAGGGAACATTGGAGGCAGAAACGGGCTGTGTTCCCAGAATCATAGAGGAAGCCTGTCTTCCAGCATGAAATAGTTGTATCGCTACCTTGGCCCCCTCAGCTTGGATGGCTTTCGCGAGTTTTCTCAAACCCGGAATCTTATCATCATTGGTGAGACTCATTTGGAAGTTTGAACCTTTCCCCAGAGGGTGAACATAAGCCCCTTCAACAATAACAAAGCCTACTCCACCCCGAGCGCGTTCCCTATAATAATCTATGGAACGCTGAGTTACCGAACCATCCTCAGCCGCAAAATTAGTACCCATCGGCGGCATTACCAACCGGTTCCTAAGCTCCATATTTCCAATATTAACGGATTCAAACAACTTGGCCATTTTACCCACCACTCTCCATAATTAAAACACACACCCTTATACGTTTTGAAGAATCAGGAGTAAACTCTGACCTTGCGTAACTTCTCTCTTCAACCACTATAATCTTTCGTATATATTATTTATGCCATATTCCACCAAAAGCCAAAAAATAACAAGTTTCTCCAAAATTTAAATATAAACAACTCTTACCACTAGCAACACGAATGGGAAGGGAAATCAAATGAATGTTGACGAACGGGGCGTTAACTTGATAAAATTGTAACCATAATCAAATCCAGAGCTAAGTAAATCAGGGAATTTAAGGGGCTTGGCGTAAAGAAGATTTCTTGCTTTTAGAGTTATAATAATCCCGCACTTATATCTTCTTGGCTTAGTCTCTTCCTGCAACTTGGGCAGTAACCTTTCACTTTCATCCACTCTAATAGATGGCTTCTGTGACTTATAACACCGCAGCGGGGGCACTCGGCGATCGCATCCTCTGAAGAGATGCTTTCACTACACACGGAACACTTGTCAATAGTCTTACCGCAATGCGGGCAGAACCGGGCACCACTTGGAGTCTGGGTGCCACAGTAAACACACTGCCACTTTTTGGGAGTTAGTGGTTTCGTGTCAAGCGATTCATAGTGTTTATCATATGTAGCATCCAACGATTCTTCTGCGGTCTCCCATACATTGCTATTTTTGTCCTTTGTTAGTTGTTGTAGGAGTCGCAAAGCCTGTTCCCTGTAATTGTCAGAAATGTGAGGAAACGCAGCACCCAACGCTAACGCTGCGGCGCTCCGTACTTCGCCGTCTTTGTCCTGTGTTAGTTGTTGTAGGTCTTCCCAAGCCTGCTCCTTGTTCTTGTCGAGGATGTGGGGAAACGCAGCACCAAACGCTTCTGCTACGCCACTCCTTACATCGATTTCTTTGTCCTGTGTTTGTCGATGTAGGACTTCCCAAGCCTGCTCCTTGTTCTTGTCGAGGATGTGGGGAAACGCCTCACCCAATGATAATACTAAGCTCCTCCGTAAATCGCTGTCTTTTTCCTGTGCTAGTAGTCGGTCTAGGTCTTCCAAAGCCTGTTCCATGTCATTGTCTGGGATATGGAGAAATGCAGCACATAACGATACAACCGCAGCCTTCCGTACAAATAATTCTTTGTCCTGTGTTAGCTGATGTAAATCCTTCCAAGCCTGTTTCATTTCAGAGATGTATGGGAAAGCGCGCCCCAGCGATTCTGCTGCATGTATCCGTACACCGTAGTCTTCATCCTGTGTTAGCCGATGCAGATCCTCCCAAGCCTGTTCCATGTCGGGGAGGTTCGCAAAATTATCTTGGAGTAGACATGCTGCCTTCCTACGTTCTGGGAATTTATTGCTTATGGATTTTCTGTGAATCTCCTCCTGATTAACCAACCCCTACACCATCTACTTCAATAAAATCTTGAACTTAAAATTGTTTCTGTTTGTGTATTCAGTATTAATTTAATTTAGGAGAAAAAATACTTGAAAATGAGAAAGAAGTGGCTCTGAACCACAAATTTTTAATCTTTAGGGTTACACCCAGCGGTATTCGAATTGACCTTTCCTGGTTTTTCTTATTTCTTCTTTCTCCTTCCTCGACTGATCCATTTCTTGTACCTTCTTTGTTCCGATTATTCGGATTAAAGCAATCCTCGCAGTTCCGCGAACGGATTCATGTTTATCGTTCAAAGCCTGAGAGAGGAATATCACCGCACTTTCGCCTCCTATCTTTCCGAGAGATCTTGCTGCCTCCATCCGAACCCTCCGGTCGTTGTCTTTGAGGGCGTGGATAAGGGGTCCCACAGAACCCTCGTCCCCTTTTGCTCCAAGGACTTTGGCTGCTTTTAATCGAAGAGGTACGGCTCCATTACTCAAATCTTTGACTAGAGTTTCTTCATCTATTCGTTCAAGCCTTCTATTCTTCTCATTTTGTATATTTTCCTTTGTGACTTCATTCCCTCTCATTTTTTCGTATTTTTTTGGCTCTTTTTCCCTATCCGAACTCTTGCTTGACATTCTTAACCCTCTTAGACTTAGTACTCATAACTTTTTAATTATGCTTTTGTTATGCGCAAAGAATCCGACGCTGCGAATTTTCCTCCTATTCAGTGAAGCCGAAAAAGCATGGCTATTAATACGGCTGGCAAAACTCCCTATGAGAAGGGATGAAGAGTACTTAATGAGTAGAAGAAGATACCAAGGAGGTAGGAGGAAGAATACTAGCCACACAAATTTTTTGAATTTGGCATATAAACTCCAAAAATCTATTCTTTTGAGAGAAGATAAAAAAATATGCAACTTTCACCCCCCATTTTTCTACATTTGTCCACAATTCGAATTAACCGGTAAATAACAACCTGTAAAAATCGGAGAAAAAGAACCATGTACCATTCTAAAAACAAAACAAGAGTAAAAAATGGAAAAGATGGGGAAAAAGAATCATAAAAAATTCCCAAATAGTTAAAGGAAACATAAGAAACCTCCAAAAACTGTGAAAAGCCATCATCAAAAAAAGACACATGCCTTTATAAAGGGAGAACCGTCCCAAGAACTCCTTTGTGGGTGCGGCACAAAGTCAACTAGTCTTTCTCCGCATCCTCAATAATCCTTTAAAGAGAGAATCGCATCCATAGGTGGTGCAGAGTTGAGTAGAAGAAATGTTGTGAACACTCTTTCGGATAGGATTGCCGAGACAGTTAGGGAGAACGAGAAAATTCTTCTCGGTAGATACGGTAGAGCCAGTCCAGCTTACGACGAGGTTCTGGCACTTGTGAACTCCGCCGAAAAATATGTGGAGATATTTATGGAAGAGGGTGAGTCTTCGAGGAGGTATAGTAATTCCTGCATCCGTCCCTACGTTTTTCTGATAATGCGTCCGTTCAGCTACGCTGTGCTAGCGGATCTGCTCACATCAAACGTGGTCGCCTGCTTCATGGAGCTACGCCTAATGGTAGAGTCCTTTGTGAAATTCTACTACGCCGATTTGAAATACCCGAAACAGGCATCATTCAGGGAAAAGATTAGGCTGCTTCAGGAAGAGATACGAGACAAGGAGAAGAGCATGTCCGACCTGATAGAAGAGTGCGGATGGGACAAAATTGTTAAGGGCGTCAACTTCCTATGGAGGCAACTGTCTAGGGGATGGCTCCACACAAAAGGAATAGTGGACAGAATCGTAGAGGAAGTAACGAGTAATCCAAGTTTACCTGCCTGGCTGGGCGAGTACAGAACCTACACCGACGCAGATTTGCACGTACTTGGTGACTTGCGTAAAACGGTGGCGGTGTTCAGAAGCGTGCAAGCGACGGTTATTGAACACTGGATACATATTTTCCCTTAAAGGGAAAAACTGAGTATACTATCTAAGCTTCCTTTTTGTTGGAAGTTTAAAAGTAAATGTAGGAGAAGAGTTGGACAAAATTCGGATGTCCAAAAATCATACAAGTTGGTTCTCGTAATGTTGACTCTAATTTCTGGGAATTTTTGGATGATTTATTGGAAGTTAGAATTTTGTAATTAGAGTAGTGCCCTTCATGTCGTCTGGCATAAAACTCAGAGATTGATGTTTTTCGATGAATAAACTGCTGGAAATTGTAGCCTTTTTAAGTGGTCCCCGGATGATTTTTGCTTGAAAAAATAAAAGAGAAGGAAGTAGTATCATTTGTATAGATTATGGATTCATTTCGTAGAGGTCTTTTAATGCGTAAACCTGTTTGAGAACCCTTTTGAAACGCTCCTCATCAACAACCGGCTTCTTGATCATTTTCATACAGTATTCCATCTGTTTATTTGTGCTGCTGGGCTTTGAGTACAGCTGGAGTGCAAATTTTGAAAAGTCTCTCACTATAAAGTCAAAAATTTGGTCGAGGGCGTCATCTTCGATGTTGTAGATTTTTGCGTTTTCAATTATAAGTTGCCCGTAAACGATTAAAGTAAAGAGTTCGCCTAATGTCAAAAGAAAGTCAATATCCTTAGTCTGTTCTGGGGAGGGAGGTGTCTTGAAACATAATTCCTTGAAAAGCTCTATCTGTTCTTTGAATATATTCACGTTGGGGAGGTCAACGCTGTCATAGGCGATATTGTAGTCGTGGAATTGTATGTCCCCTAAACCCTTCGCTGGCCCCTGATTAAAGAGAAAATCATCGTTTGTTGCATCATTTCTCTTTGGTACCTCTAGGAACTCGCCGTGTTCGAAGAAGTATTTTGGTAGGAATTTGATAATAAGCGCCATGTTCACATGAACTGTCCCTTCGAGTTTTGGTAGCGCTCTAATATCTCTTGTCGCCATTTCGAAATACGTATCCTTTTCAAAGCCTTTCGCGGAGATGATATCCCAGAGAAGATTTATCACTTCCTCACCTTGCGTGGTTACCTTCATTTTCACCATCGGATTATAAAGGAGATAGCGTCTGTCTTCGGGCGAGGCGGAACGCATATAGTCAGCGCTTCTCAGTGCAAAAAGCTTCATCGCTACAAGACGGCAGTAGGCATCAACAAAAAATTGTTTTACGTGGGGGAAATCTGTCACATACGTATTGTAGAGTCTGCGTTTTGATGCATGATTGATGGCTTCATAGAATGCGTGGGTACATATACCGATTGAGGCCCATCCAAGGTTAAACTTTCCAATATTGACGGTGTTAAGAGCAGCGTCCCAGGCATCCACACCCTTTGAAAGGACATCGGCTTCTGTAATAGAGTAATCGCGGAGTGCATAATTAGCGACATAGTTTTGACTATTGCAGACGTTTTTTACACAATCGTAATTTTTGTTGCTGTAATTTGCCACAAAGAACACATAATCACTTTTATCGCGAGTACCAGATATTCTTCCTTCAGCATCAGTTATTTTTCCGAAAGTGGATACCATGGGAGCCACATTTGCATTACCTATATAGTACTTTTCACCATCGGCTTTATACGTCCCATCAGCTTGAGGTATGAGCTTCATTTCGGTAGAATATATATCCGCGCCGTGCTCCCTTTCGGAGAGACCAAAAGCGAACACCGCTCCCTCTTTGAGAAGTCGCGCAGCTTTTTTCTTGAGTCCCTCGTTCTTGCTCATCCAGACGGGGCCGAGACCGAGAATAGACACCTGCCAGGTGTACCAGTAGCACAAACCGTAAAAGCTGAGAATCTCATTAAACTCACAATTTCTCCATGTATCCCAGCGAGTGTCTTTATCACCCTCGTCAGCGTAATCTGACGGAGTTAAAAGTGTGGAGAAAATTTTCTCTTTTTTCACAAATTCGAGAAAATCGGAATACCAAACTCTATTATGGTCCATTTCTTTGAGCTTAATTTTTCCCCTATTTTCAAAAAATTCTATGGTTTTTAGCATAATCTCCCTGGATCTCTCATCCGGATATTCACGAATGTGTTTTTTTGGGTTTAGAAGAATCATGAACCCTTAGTTAGTCAATAACTTATATAAAATTAACTGGTACTATAGTGTTGTATACTGTTTCGGGATAATACTGCTTTCCGTTAAAAAGTTATGAAAATTAGCGAAATCATAATACAATGTAACAATTTTCCTTAAAACTTTAGTCGATTTATTGTTTAGGGGCCTATGTGTCCTCGGCTTGTTTGAACGATCACTTTTTTTAACCCGGCTTCTTCCAGTGCCTTTTTTACCTTTTTCATTTCTTCAGACGTTGGTTGGATGATGTCCCTTTTTCTGAACTCTGGTCTATAATCCAACCCGCATACTTGTATTTCTGGATTAATGCTCGCTATCTTCAGCCCAATCTCGTAAATCTCTTTCAGGTCTGGGTGAATGAATTTATTGTACGGGATTCCCACTCCCATGAAAACTTTGTCAGGATAATACTTGTCTGCTATGTATTTTACCGCCTCCCAAGAGGTATTCAGATACTTTTCAGCCAGCTCTCTGTCCTCAATGTTGGTCAGTTTTTGAAAAGTTTCCACTCTCAAAGCCTTTAGGTCGGGACCAATATCGGTAATGCCTGCCTCCATGAGGTCGTCTATGCGTTCCTTCGTGAGTATGGTAGCATTCGTATCTAGGTGGAGTCGGGCCTTGGAATCGCTGTTTAACTTTTTGAGTTCCTTGAAGAATTCCACGAGCCACCTGTGATTAAGTGTCGGTTCCCCTCCACTTATCGCCATTCTATCCACCCGGAAACGTTTACGCATAGAGGTGAGATTCGCCGCCCCTTCCCAAGGAGTCATAGGCAAACCCGAACTGTTATAAGTGACATGAAAGTTCTGGCATGTTCCGCAGCGCAAATTGCAGCCCGCCGCGAAAGCCGCCACCTCAATGTAACCCATACCCGTTTTGAGCTGGTACGGTGTTCCCACACCGCCCACATTGTGGGGAGAGAAGCCCTCAATTATCCTGAGAGGAGTCCTTCCCTCCACATTTGTTTCAACAACCATACCCTTTTCGACACCCGTATGACAGGACGGCTTCAAATCACCATTAATCACGAGAGCGCAGCTGAAACACCCCCCGGTGTGACACGGGGCAAAAATTGCGTCATCCTCCGGAAATCTTGTGAACCTATACCCACTTAGTTCAAGTGCTTTCTTGGCAGTAATCCTTTCGGGAACCTCAAACTCTGAACCATCAACAACTATTTTGATTCTTCCCCTCGGCTTATGGTCCTCCACAGGTTTTCGAGCGTTGTAGGGGCAGCCATGAAAGCACGCCTCGCAGCCGATACAAGCATCGGGGCTAGGGCAACTAATAGAATACTCACAAAATCCGCATTCCACACATTTCTCATAATTCCTAGCATACCTGATGAACATGGATTTCCTCCAAACATAACTCGTAAATTTTCTGGAGATTAGTTAGTTTTTGGTGTTTTCAAATCTTTCTTCCAAAATATCGAAAACAATATTCTTGATTAGTTTCTGAATGTTAAACAGTAAGATTTGAAGATAAAAATTTAACACAAGTGGTAATCCAACTTTTGTCATTTTTCAAAAATTATCCAAAGCCATGATTATTTTGCTATAAAGTTCGGTGGAGCATCTCCACCCTTCCTCGATCATTTTATTTAACTTATCCATAAATTCTTTCTTTGTTATTATTGCCTTCCTCAGAAAACAAAACAATAGATAGACTGTTCCATGATTAGAGATTTTCTCTAGGTCAGCAATTGCACGAGATTCTTCATCATCTATCAACGCGATTGCGTGCAATTCTTTGGTTAAACTAAGTACCTCGGCGTCCGCAAAGTGTATCCTCGGATTTCCCAAAAGATGTTTAGTAAACCCATAATCGGACGGCGATTTGATTTCAATCACATCTTCTTTTATGAGCTTATCAACCTTTAATGCGTCAGCCAATCCTAACTCTTTTCCCTTAGTTACAACCTCGTCATAAACCGACTGGGGAAGGTATTTCTTTTCTGGAAGTTCTTCGAGCTTCTCTATGAGGCTCACTTTTGATAGGTAAATTAGCGGTGTAGCGTTGAAAACTAGAGTGGTCACCGTAGGGCCTTCTTTATGTCTTCTTCAATCATTTTTTCGGATTTTATCCAGACCACATCTTCTTTCCTGATTAAATCCGCAAACTCCCACACAGACATACCCGCAATTTCCGCGGCTTTAACATAAGATACTCTCCCTTCCTTTAACAGCTTCAGAGCTTTTTCTTCTTTCCATTTTCTTAACCCCTCAGCCAATAGTTTCCTAATGGATGCCGACTTTTCTAAAGACTCCTCACGCATAAACATTTCCAAGTCACGCGCCATCTCCTGAGAAATTCTGGAAGATATAGTTATTTCAGTCATAATTTTCACCGTATATAATGTATACTATGCAAACATAAATACTTTTATATTCCCCTATTAAGAAGCATCTGACTATTACAGAATAATAATCTCGCAAAATCCACATTTCACACATTCCTCGTTATCCCCAACATACTTGATGAACATTGATTTGTTCCAAGTATAACTATTACAAATTTTCTACAGACTGTTTTAATTTTTGATATTTTCAAATTTTTCTTCCAAATATTAAAAATAATACTATAGATTAGTTCCTTCTGATTTTGTTGGTTAACATTTAGACCAAGATTCATCAGCAGAACTGAATAGTTGTTACAGAAATTGTAGTCATATCCAAGTTCCTTGGATAAGTAATTCAAAATTTTTCTGATGATTTCCCTCTTAAACCCAAAATGATTCTTATTTTTAAATTATTTTTAATAAAGATTATATTTTGGATTTGTATTTTTTATTTTTTTTATATTTCATTAATAGTAAAAACTTAAATATTATGTTAATTTTATTACAAATTAAGATTATATAGCGCAAATAATCCACACATAGCAAAAGCCAAATCTGAGGGAACGTATAATTTAGTATATTAAGGGTGGAATTTTCATGTCCAATATTAAAAATGAAATTATTGTAGAGAGCGAGCCCGATAGACAGAGTTATGTTCTTTTTATAAAAGGGGCGGTCGAGGAGACAGCGAAAATATACGGTCCAATTTTCACACGGATGGTGTCAACGTACGCACTAGAGTTTGAGGCGGAGAAGCTGGGAGAAAAGCCGCCCGAAAACATTCAGGGATTAGAGAACGTTATAAACTATATAATAACAAATCTGGACAAGTACCCCCAAGGATACAACTCCCTAGTTTACGGCATAGCTAAAGCGGAAAGTAAGCTCCAGGGATATACGGGGGCAGGATCTAGAAGGGCCGCCCTCCATGCCATGAAATCCATACTCGGGAGCAGTGGTTTGCTAGATAGTTTAATTGTATCTACAGAAGACGCATTCGAAGCCATTAACAAGTTTGAGGAGATATCAAAAGCAATTAAGACAGCTTATCCACAACGCTTCATTAGGGAGGAAAATGGTCAAGTAATCATGGTGTTGGATGATAGATGTCCGTTCAGGGATGCCTGCACAGCTTTTGTGGATGAGGGGATATCACGTACAATCAGAGGAGAGGAATGCGTATCTCTTATAACCCACGTTGCTGTTTCAGAAATCATTACAAAAAAACAATTCGATTATAGACTAGACAAATTCGATAAACTCGAATGCAGAGGAAGAATATTCAAGTCCTAAACTTTGTTCTTTTAAAAATCCTATTGAATTTTATCAAGAAATTTGCAGCTAATAATAAACATCTGACTAGAGTAACGAATAATAATCTCACAAAACCCGCATATCACACATTTCTCATTATCCCTAACACGCCTGATGAACATTGAGTTCCCCCAAATATAACTCATGAATTTTCTGAGGATTGGTAATTCTTTAAACCTTTTCAATTTCCATGAATCCCATTAACGGATTCGGTTGGGAATTGACTTTGAAACGGGGAGAGCCTTGAGTTGGTCGCAACGCAATGCGGGGGACATGCAAAGAAAGGGGGATTTGAGGCGAATGCCTCGAGTCGGGATGTAATTTTGAACGATAAAAAGGAAAAACTGTCCGTTGTTAATAAGTCGGGTTGTCAAGGTTCATAGAATTATAATCATTTGATTTCACTTATTTTTTTTACATATTGTTCAAGAAAATTTAATGCACCCTCTGTACCCGCCCCGGGCATTACATAGGAGATCAGCAATCCCCCTTTGTATTTAAGAATCAACACGGCTCCCATTCCACCTTTATTTACTCCTACTATCTTTGTTGAATCGTTACTGATTACGGAAAATTTCAAGGAGTTTAATACAAATTCTTTGTTTCCTTTTACAGCATCTAATATTATTTTCGTCTGATTCGTCAAATCCCAATTTTTGGTTTGATAAACCACTTTTCCTGTATCTGCAACCAGTGCAAGTGATGCAATTTTTGTGTTTTTTTCTAATGCTGCGTTGGCAATTTCTTCCATTAAATTGTTAATTTCAGCCATAATCCTATTCCTCGCTTTTTGATTATATACTTTTCAACTTCATCTAAAGGCATTAATTGTAAATTCCTTAATATAATTACACATTTTTCATTATCCCTAATGTGCTTAGTGAAACTTGATTTCCTCCAATTGCTTCTCTTAGTTCGTATGAGAATCTTAGGGCTTTTAATCCGTTCATTGTGATTAAATATCTGCCTTGGGGTTTTTCTTGGTTAACGTAGCCTGCTTGGATGAGGTTATTTAGGTGGAATTGCAGGTGGCCGCCCTTTATACCCATCTGGCGTTCTAATTGGGCGAAGTTCTTTCCTCCCTTTCCCAGATTTTTAAGAATTTTTAGCCGCGTTACATTGGATAGTGGTGCCAGTAAATCGCATACTTCTTCTTCTCTAATCTCCTCAAAACCAGACCAGCCCTTGGGCGAGTAAATATCTTTGGTGAACTTCTCAGACACTTCTTTTGAGTTTTCTATCAAGTCCTCCAGAGTTTTGAACGCATTCATAGCATTTTTGAAACAGTTTTCATCGTGGCATTCTATTTCCTTGGAATGTCTTGTTACAGCGTCGACCCAAAATTTTACTTGCGCCATTGCAGAATTGATTCCCTGATCCATAAAAGCACGAATTACCATGTAGGTTGCTCTTTCAACTTGTCTAGTGCACCAATCCCTAATCTTGCACTCTGAAGGTCTCTCTTTTAGGAACTTGCCCATATTTTCATTTGTTTTCAACGTTAGCTGGGCTAAGCACTCTTTTTCAACTTCCCTCATAGTTACCGTTTCGAAAGTAGTTTTCATGTATAAAATCAGTTCTTGTAAATTAGTGATGTTTTTATTTATTTCTTCTAGCCTTTCATCGATTTCCGAGACTCGTTTCTTTTCATTGCTCATGTAGTTCATGCTCCTGTGCTATATTTGGTTTTAAGTGCTATATAAATCTGTAGTAAATTCAATAAATTTATATAAAAGAAAAGAAAAAGTGAATTCACCAGTAAGTAGGTCGTGTTTTTTTTGAGTACGAATCCGAAAGTGGAAAATTGGAGAGATATTGGAAAATCCTTGGAGGAATTACTTAGACCCCAAACTTATCCACTAGCCGTAAAATTGGTGAAGGATGACTCCGAATTTCCAGAGGGAACGAGAAGACCAGAACAAAAAATAGCTGTTTGCCAAGGTTTAACCATAAGTCGCAGATACGGTTCCACCATGGGAATAACCGAGAAAGATAGCGGATGCCCAGCGGCAAGCCTAAACTACGGTTGGACAAAAATCGCTGACGAATCCATGATACAAAAGTTCTTTTTAGGAGCGGGATACGTTTCCAATGAGGCTGCAGCAAAAACACTCCTCGAGAACATGGACCGTTTAAAACCAGGCAAGTATAGAGGGGTGGTTATCTCCCCTATAACACGAACAAAAATTGCCCCAGACGTCATTCTAGTTTACGGAAATCCCGCCCAGATCATGCGACTCATTCAGGGAGCAACATATAAAGAAGGGAAAAAGTTGAAACTCGAATTGCTCGGACTTGCTGCTTCCTGCACCGGAGGGATTATCCGTGCATTCAACACTGGCGAATGCCAAATGGTAATACCGGGAACGGGTGACCGCGCTTTTGCACTAACCTACGACAATGAAATGCTTTTCGCAATTCCCGCAGCGAAGGCAGAAGAAATCATTTCTGGAATGAAGGGTCAACGACTCGTGAAATATCCTATTCCAACACCTCTACTGATGCCACCACCATTCCCCGGTCTTTGATTTTAATTGACACTTCCTTTTACTCTCTTATTTTTTTCTGTGCTATATTTAGCTGTAGTACTATATAAATCTGTAGTAAATTCAATAAATTTATATATTAGATAAGAGAGTGTGAATTCAATCATTTCCGTAGGTGATCTTTTGAGTGAAGATGTTTACGAGCGTTTAAGACAGAAGGTAAATAAATGGCCCATAAAAGCCCCAAAAAGCAAGAGTATGCTAAAGCTTCTAAGCGTCCTCTACAGCCCCGAGGAAGCCGAACTCGTTTCATCAGCCTTCGATACACCCTTTATTGATGCGAAGACAGTGGAGCAGGTGGCTAAGGAGACGGGAAAGGATGTGTCTTACGTTAAGACCGTCTTCGAGAGGTTGGCGGACAAGGGTGGGCTTTTCGAGTTTACAAGCAGGAGGGATGGCAATACATATTACAGTATGTTACCCTACGCTGTTGGGTTCTTCGAATTCCATTTGAACGACGGTGTAATTACTGACGAGAAGAGGGAGTTTGCAGGACTCCATGGGGATATATACCCCTACTGGGGATATGAGTTAGGGTCTTCGAACTATCCTTTTATGAGGATAATCCCAGTTGAGGAGAAACTCGATGCTAGGACCGAGATTCTACCCTTCGAGAAGGTGAGCAGATATATTGAGGAAGCGAGGACCGTGGCGGTGAACCCCTGCGTTTGCAGACTCATAGAAAACAACTGTGACAAGCCGCTGGAAGTCTGCTTAAGTTTCGACAGTGGCGCCGACTACATGGTCAAGCACCGCAAAGGTAGACGAGTAACAAAGGAGGAAGCCCTTGTAATCCTCAAAGAAGCAGAAGACGCAGGACTCGTCCATACATTAAACAACCAGCAGGAGAAACCGAGCTTAATCTGCAACTGCTGCGCAGACTGCTGCTTCCTCCTAAGGGGACTTACTCAACTCCACAATCCGAGAGCATTCACAAAGTCGAATTTCATGCCAAAAATTGACAGGGAAACCTGCCGTGTCTGTGAAACCTGCGTTAAGTGGTGTCCCCTCCAGGCACTCTACCGCCATTACCCTCACACCGAAGACCTTTCTGATGATATGATTCTGGTTCTTGAGGAAAGGTGCATAGGATGCGGGGTATGCGCCCACAAGTGTCCTCACGATGCAATAGCTCTAGTTAGGGTGAGAGAAGAAATTCCGGAGAAAAGTGGGCGAGACGCTTTAATGAGATACGCGTCCGAAAAGATCCACTAAAAATAACCCAATAAGCACTAGACCCCTTTTTTAAAAAGGTCTTGTGAATAGGACTTGGAGGCTGAAAATTTGGCAGAATCAGATATTTATGAGGAATTGAGGGAAAAATTGAATCTGTTTCCTGTAAGGGTTCCGAGGACCAAAGAGTTAATGGAAATGCTTAAGGTTGTGTACACCCCCGAGGAAGCTGAATTCTTAGCACATTTTTCAGCTCCACTCCAAAATCCGGAGACCATAGATCAGATTGTTAAAAAAACGGGAAAACCCAGGGAAAAGATTCAAGAAATTATAGAAGGTCTGGTTTCAAGAGGTTTGCTTTACCGGTTTAAAAGTAGCGATGGTACAATATATTACACTCTGCCGCCAATAGTTCCAGGATTCGATTTATACTATTTCTCCTCGGGTCGTGATTCTGATGAAAAAAGGAAAGCAGCGAAACTTTTCGATAAATACTTTACAGATAGTCTCGGCGTAGAAATGGGGGCTTCGAATTATCCCTGGGCGCGAGTGATGCCTTCTGAAAAAACGATAACCGTTGATAAAGAAATAAGTGCAGACCTGATAATCCTGCCCTTCGAGAAGATGTCCGAGTTCATTAAGACCTCCCGATGTATAGCGGTCATAAATTGCTCCTGTAGGACGATAAGGAAGTGTAACCATCCCTTAGAAACTTGTCTCGTCTTTGGCGCCGTAGCAGATTTTATGGTTGAAAATGGTTATGGTCATTACCTGAGCGTCGAACAAGCATTGGAACTATTAGAAAAGATGGAAGAAGCTGGTTTAGTTCATAACACCATGAATATACAGGCGAGACCCACTTTTATCTGCAGCTGTTGCAGCTGCGCCTGCATAATCCTGAGGAACCTCGTTGAGCTACATAACCCCCGAGCATTCGCGAAATCAAACTTTCTCCCGGTCATGGATGACGAAATCTGTACCAAGTGTAAGAAGTGCGTTAACATTTGCCCCACGCATGCGAGAGTGTACCATGCTTCACACGATAATGAGCCTGAGAGAATTCTCTTCCTAGAGGAAAGGTGTATTGGATGCGGGCTTTGCGCTTACCATTGTTCGAACGGCGCTACCAAACTGGTCAAGGTCAGGGATCAAATTCCAGAAAAGACTCCCGCTGAAGCTTTTGTGAGAGTCGAAGCAGAACGAATTCATTAAAGAACCCTTTATGGGAAAATTGGAACTATATAAGGGGACAAGAATACGGTAAAAAAGTTTGCATATTATCATCCGTTGTAAATGAACAGCGAATAGATTTTCGAGATAAATTCTGAAGGAGGCGAACAAAATGAAAGTTAGTAAAGAAGTATGGAATCTTTTCCAAAAACATTTGGGTTACAATGACGAAGAAATGAAACTTTTTAGGGAAAACCCAAGGAATGAGGATGTCCTATCAAAGACAAATGCCTTAATGAATAAGACAATTGTTGCAGAGGTAGTAGAGTCGCACGGGTGTAACAGTCAGCACAAGGTTGGTGACAAATTCTACTTTGATGGAGCCGGCAACCTAATAACCAAACTCTGCCCGAAAAGAATTTGCATTTTCGCCCTAAGCCCACTTCAATTGGGAATATTCGCGGCTAATGAGTTACTCTACGCGGGTACTGACCCCAATGAAATGAGGTTTAAGCGGACGGGTTGTTTTGACGTCGGAGTGAAATGTGGTGGCTGGGGACATATTGTTATGGAGTTAAGTGTAAAAGAACGTGAAAAGCTTGACAAATGAAACCAATAAAATTCGCAAACACATTTGATGATTAACCGGACTCTCAGAACATTATGAGGTGATAAGAATATGGTAAAAAATGTTGGCCTATTATCATCCGTTAAAAATGAGCAGCGAATAGAAATACTTCGCAAGACTTGGATATCGCACGATGCAAGATGGCAGATGGCGGTATTTCAAGAGTATGGCTGGGAAAAAGGCAACAAACTTAACCGAGAAGTCATACGAGATATAGGTAAGGGTATGATGTACCGGTTAATGAAGGCTCTTGAGATTTCCAAGGTAAACAATATAGAAGAGCTTCAAGCCATATGTTCGGTTGCTATGGACCTCTACTACCCTCCTCCTAATTTTGCCTACCATTTCGAACGTCTCTCCGACACATCTCTTCTCGGGGTTATAAAGAGTTGTGGCTCCTATGAAAACGTAAAAAAGGCAGGGGTATTAGACCACTACGAATGCGGCTGTTTCGCCATGCGTTCAGGCTGGTACGCGGCTTTGGGAGTGGAAGTCCAAGAGGAACTTGGAAAATGCCTCAAAAAGGGGGACAATATCTGCGAAATTTTTCTTAGAGTCAACAAGTGGAAAGAAGAGAAGCCAACAAACACATCCTAAAGGATGCATCTCACACCCCGGACTTACCAAATACGTTTCAGCAAAAATTACCCTTTCTTCCCACTAAATTGTAATAATAATATGGGTGGTGAATAAAATGAGCGTGGATCCAAATTTGTTAGCTCCCTGTGGTTTATATTGTGGTGTCTGTGGCATTCATTATGCGGATAAGCATGAAGACGAGGTGCTAAAACAAAAATTAGCCAAGAGTTATGGAGTGGAACCGGAATCAATTAAGTGTGATGGCTGTTTGTCGGATAACAAATTTGCGTTCTGTAAATTATGCCCAATCCGGGACTGCGTCATTACCAAGGAGATTTCCGGCTGCCACGAATGCTCCGAGTGGCCCTGCGATAAGGTCACGAATTTCCCCTTTGAACTCGCCAAGAAGTTCATGTTAAAATCTATTCCCGCTAGAAGAGAAAGAACCGATGAAGAATGGGTTGCCTGGGAAGAAAATAATTGGACATGTGGGAATTGCGGTGCACTCGTATTCAGAGGAGCGAGAAGATGCCACAAATGCAAAAATGAAATAATTTCAATTCTTGATAAATAAATTAGACTTAAAACACTCCCAGAGCAGGCCGTGCCTTCAAGGCTGGTCTGCTCCTTTTCTCCCCTTTTTTACCTGTTGGTCATGAGAAATTACTGAAAGGAGGAAAAGCATGTCGTTAGTTGACAAAATTCCCCCGGAAGAAAGAGAGAAAATTCTGAGGATTAACTGGTGGACTCATGATGGTCGATGGTTCTATTATACCGTCAAAGAATCTGGATTCGAAGTGGCTAATAAACTGAACATGCTAGTTAACAAGTCCATGGGCAAAGCGGAAATGAAACGTTTATTGGCAGCGCTGAATATGGATGAAACTAGGACGGCGGATAATTTTTTTGAGATCATGGAAACAGTATGGGATCTTTATTGTAAAAATGTATTCGTAATAGGGGGATTTACTAAAGAAAATGATAATACGTGGATTTTTACTATAAAAGATAGTCCCTGTTATGAGGGAACTAAGAAGGCGGGGATTACTGATTTATACCAGTGTGCCTGCTGGAAAAGAGCCGAGGGATGGATTGAAGCCTGTGGCTTGAAAGCGAAAGTCTACATCAGAAAGAGCATGGTTAAGGGCGACGATGTGTGCGAGGTCGTTTTCTCAACTGAAAAATAAGAAAAAGGAATCCTCTGATACCAAATAGAAACAAAGATAGGTATCAATTGTGGTGCACGTGAGTTGGTGCTTGACCTCCAATTTCGTTCAAATCTTTTCCTGAACCAAATACTGAGATGCCATTTGAGTTGAAAAGTTCTAAATTTCTTAATTCTCTGTTTCCCCAACTTTTTGTCTCCAAATATTGTGCCTCATAGTTTATACTGGAAAATTATTTATATTACGGTGTTAAGAATTAATAAAAAAGGGTGGATTTAAATGAAAGAGTTGAATGATTGCGTGGTTATTGATGCTATTAGGACGCCGATTGGAAAATCAAGCAGGTCTCAGATGAGTAAACTGGGAGGAGCGTTCAGGGAGTGTTCAGCGCAGGATTTGTTAATCACGGTTCTTCAGAAAATTGTTGAGAGGACTAAAGCTAGTTGCCCCGATTTTGATCCGAGAGAGATAGAGGATTGCCACGTGGGTTGTCTTTCTCAAATAGGAGAGCAGGGAGGAAATATAGGAAGGCTGGGAGTAATAATGGCGGGTTTACCTCAGGAAATCGCTGGGGCAACTGTGGACCGCTACTGTAATTCGGGCTTACAAGCCATAAATACCTGTGTTAATGCCATAAAGGCTGGTGACGGAGACATTATGATCGCTGCGGGCGTTGAGTCTATGACTCATTACAGCATGGGCATAACATTATCCTTATGCTCTATGGTTAATAATTACCCTGGTCCAATTTGGTCACAGAAATTCTTTGAATTCGCGAAAGTCTTTGTTCAGCAAGGGGAGAGTGCCGAAATGGTCTGTGACCGTTATGGATTTACCAGAGAAGAATTGGATCGTTTTGGAATGTGGAGTCACCAAAAGGCAACAAAAGCCATGCGTAAAGAAGAAGAATACTTTAAGAGAGTAGTGCCAGTCACATACTTGAAAAAATTTACTGACGAAAATATGAAACCAATCATTGACGAAAAAACAGGTAAACAAAAAGAAGAAAGAGTAAAAGTGGAAGTTGACCAAACGGTTCGAGCCGAATATTTAGATGATCCAGAAACTGCTTGGGAAAATCTCAGTAAGCTTACACCCGCATTTCGACCAAATGGACGCGTTACCGCTGGAAACTCATCACAAATAGTAGACGGCGCAGCCGCCACATTATTAATGTCGCAGCAAAAGGCAGAAGAACTTGGTCTGGAACCCATGGCAAGAATACTTTCCACAGCAGTTGCAGGAGATGAACCAGTAATAATGTTGTTAGCACCTATTCCTGCCTCAAGAAAAGCATTAAAGCGTGCAGGATTAACAATAGATGATCTGGACTGCATCGAACCTAACGAAGCGTTTGCCTCACCCTGTCTTGCATTTTCAAAAGACTTAAACTATGATTTTTATGATGAAAGAATTAACCCAACAGGTGGAGCAATATCTATAGGGCACCCAATAGGAGCATCCGGTGTGATTTACTTCACCGAGATGGTACATTATTTAAAGAATTACAACAAGAGATACGGACTACAAATGATGTGTGGCGGCGGCGGAGTAGGCATCGCCTCGGTCGTTGAACGAGTCTAACACACAAATATCCCTTTCCATTTTTACCCCTCAAACGATAGTTTTACAAGAATGCCGACTTTTCCAAAGACTCCTCACACACATACATCTCCAAGTCACACGCAATACTGAGGTTAGTTTCATAATTTTGCATTTGGAAACTCCTTTTGGACTCGAATCGTCTGGTATGGTTTAAGTCTTTTCCGTTAGCATTCTTTTCAGTATTTTTCCAGAACCGCTCCTCGGAAGCTCGTTCACAAACTCTATCTCCTTTGGATACTTATACTCAGCCATTTTCCTCTTAGCCCACTCCTTCAGCTTTTCCTCAGTAGTCCTTCCTTTATAATCAGGTCTAAGAACCACATAGGCCTTAACACTCTCACCCTGTTGAGGATCCGGTACTCCCACTATGGCTGCTTGGTAGACCGCAGGATGTTTCCTTAGTAGTCGTTCAACTTCAGCCGCCCAGACCTTGTAACCTGAAACAATGATCATGTCTTTCTTGCGTCCCACAATGTATATGTAGCCGTCCTCGTCCATTTTCGCAATGTCTCCGGTGTAAATCCATCCGTCTCTGAGGGTGGCTCTAGTCGCTTCGGGCTGGTTCCAGTATCCCTTCATAACTTGGGGTCCCTTAAAGAGGATTTCTCCCTCCTCGCCGATGGCAAGCTCCTTGGAGCCGGTTTCTGTGTCCACGATTTTGGCGTCTACGTCGAAGACTGGGATTCCTATGGAGCCGTGTTTGGGTTTGTCGATGGGGTTTATTGTTACTTGGGAAATGGTTTCACTTAACCCGTATCCTTCTAGTAATTCGCAGCCTGTTACTTCTTTGAATTTATCGAAGACCGGTAGGGGAACGGGTGCTCCGCCGGAGACGCATAGTCGGAGGGAGTTTAGGTCGTAGTTCTTAGCGTAGGGGTATGTGGCGATAGCTTGGTCTATGGGTGCTACGTTGACCAGAAGGGTGACCTTGTACATTTCTATTCCTTTTAGCATTGCTTCTAGGTCGAAGCGTGAGAGCAGCACCGTAGTGTTTCCGATATAGATGGGGCAGTTCATGGCTTGCTGCATTCCCAAAACGTTGAACAAGGGTAAAACGGAAAGGGTTACGTCCTCCTCAACAACCTTCGCCCATTCCACTCCACCTACAATGTTCACCACAGCGTTAAAGTGGGTTATCATGGCACCCTTAGGCTCACCAGCGGTTCCCGATGTGTATTGGAGAAGAGCCAAATCTTCTTTCGGGTCGATATCCACTCTTGGAGCCTTCGCCTTATATTTCTTTAAGAGGTCGTTAAATTCGATGGTTCCCGGGAATGTTTTTTTCTCTTGCTCCATAGATACTGGAATGGGAAGAGTAGGTTTCTCGGGTAGGTAGTCCCTGCAGCTTGTAACTATTATGTTCCGAAGCCCGGTCTTCTTTACCACCCTTTGAACTGTGGGGTAAAGATAGTCCAAGGTTATTAGAATTTCTGCTTCAGAATCATTCAGCTGGTACTCCATTTCCATCTCCTTAAACATAGGGTTAATGGGAACCACAATAGCGCCCGCTTTGAGAATACCATAATAGCTGACAACATACTGCGGACAGTTCTCCAGCAAGAGCCCTACCCTGTCCCCCTTATTGACATTCATATCCACAAGCGCGTTAGCAAAACGGTCAGACCAATTATCCAGCTCGCCAAAGGTAATCTCATGTCCGTAGAATATGATTCCAGTCTTTTTCGGAAGTTTTTTAGCGGTGTTGCTAAGAAAAGTGAAAATGGGCACTTCAGGATAATCCAAAGACTTCGGCAAGCCCTCAGGCCAAGATTTAAACCACGGTCTCTCCATTCCAAACATCTTCTGTATAAAAAGGTTCACTGAATTCAAATTAGAGAATAATTCATATTTAACTATTTTTCATAGCGCATGAAAAAAGGGTCCTAACCAATCTTCAGCTTACTCTTACCATTAAAACCTATAAAATTATCTTCGAATAAATTCTACCAAAAATAAAGCACAAAAATGAGTTTTCAAGAATAGTCAAAATCCAAGACTTGTTGCTATTAAAATATTTAACGGCTGGAAAAAGGATTTTATCCAAAATGGTCCCGTATCCGTTAATAAAAGTTCACCAAAAAATCCTAAACTGGTTGAATTTTACAATAAATAAAAAAAGGCGAGTTAGAAAAATCATTTTTCTAAAATTGCAAATTTTACTATGCAATTATTCTCCTTGTTTTCTACTTTGAAATTTAAAACTTCACCTGTATCTAGGGAACTAAGGACTCCTGTCATAAAAACACCTGCAATACACATAGGACAGCAATCATGTCCTAGAGTTTTCCCGTAGTTAGCCATATCAAGGTACATGCAATCAGCTAATTTTAGAGTAACACAGTTTCCCGAGAAAGTCAGTTCTAATTTTTCGGGGTCTGATATTTCGCCAGTCTTTACAATCTTTTTTATATCTTCTAAAAGATTCCCGTTGTTTAGGGAGAGTGTTTTACCTATAAACCGTTTGAATAAGCTATCTAATAGAGGGGCTAATAGTCTAGATGTTTGGCGTCCGATTAAAACAGGGTTTATACCTATCTTCTCTGCAGCACTGAGTAAAATGCCGAGGATTATGGCGTTATATACGGGATTAAATTTCACCATCTAAGCTCACCTTTTATTAATTATTGCAAGATTTTCGGTACTAGGAATGTTTAGGACAACGAAATAAGACCCCTCTTGAGGGGGTTTGCAATAACAAATCACTTTCCCACAGATTATTACCTGTAATATAATCTTTCTTTAATGAGTTATATACTTTTGTACCATCAATATATTGTTATAATATCTATTGTTACAATTTAAATTGTAGTATTTTAATATAATTAAATTTCCAATAAAAAAATTAATTTATTCAAGAATCCAGTATTTGTATCCAATTCCGATTAGCAACTGACTGAAACTAAAAAAGAAAACTATTTAGTGTACTCTTTTGAAAATTCGAGGATATACCTTTTGACAAGTTTCAGTTCCTCGTTCTGCACCCAACGTCCACAGTTAGGAATGTATCTTATCATGTAGAGTGCGTTGATTTGTAGAACGTTACTCTCAATACGAGATAATTATTATGCTGAAATAGATCTCAGGTGGACAATTAAAAACGAAAAAGAAAAATGGGGGGATTCAACTAATGAACGAATGTGCCTATTCAAAAAGCCATTGGCATCTTTTTTCTCCGTCAACTAGGCAACTGGTTTGTTCCACATGGATATCACTTGAACCTACGAGTCCTCTGAGGCAGCTATCGCAAGAGACGCATCCACACTTTATTGCTTCTGCTTCCTCTGTAATACCAAGACTAGCCATTTCATAGCTGAGGGGGTCTTTCAACATTTCCTCAACCATGTTTCTCCAGAGACAGTTGCTAACCTCAAACCAGCCGTCCCTGACTGCGCCGTCCAGCTTCATCACGGTGGAGTAGAGTACCGCAACTTTCTCAGCTCTTCCTGCTTCTCCATTAAGACCGAATCTCTGCCTCCACCCGGATATCATCGGTGGAAATCCGCCTATAATCAGGTCTGCGGCTGCTTTTCCGGCTGTTTCTGAAGCCTTGTAGGAGATTCCCTTTCCAAGAATGCTATAGGCGCTGTAACATGTGGTCATCACTAATCCGCGTAATACTAACGATGTGATCTCAAGTAGGTAGGCTAATGCCTGTTCTTTTTTCTCCTCCTCACTCGCCCTTTGATCTACTATTTTGGGGTTTGAAATAGCTTTGGGTAAATAGTTTTTTTTGACGAAGTTCAGATCTTTTGAGAGAAGTGTTGAGAGGTACTCCTCGAGTGGAAGTTGCGCTTTTATTTCGTAATGGGCAAGTCCGTGGGGTACACCGTCCTTAATGTAGAAGTCACATTTTTCGTCTCCCGCGGGAATATGTGTTACTCTCGACACTCCGGCTCTGCCTTGTGTAACGTACTTTGCTGCGCCTCTAACATATCCCACGCAGATCTCGCAAGTCATAGGGTCAACCAATAAGCTTGCCATAGGTGCAAAGGGGCAGTCATACACGGACAGTTTCACGTCTCCGTCCTCTGTCTGTTCTATCGTGTGGGGCATCAGGACCGAGTCCATGACCAAGTCCTGTATTCTTCCAATGTCAATTAGTTTTTTGCCGAATCCGAAGTCATTGGTTAGTTTATTTCCCACATATTTTCCTGTTGCTACTGCTCCTCTGAGCAGTATTCCTCTGGCTCCCTCACCAAAGTTTTTAACAAACTCTCCACCGAAAGTGGTTATCTGCATACCCGCTAGGAACATGCCATCAACAAAAGCGGTCTCCAAGCTCAATCCGTAAGATCTCGCTCTCCTAAACATCTCACTCCAAACCATTATTCATCAACTCTAGACATCTTTCAAACGGTTTCCTCACAATCAGATAACTTGATCCTTTTTCTAAATTTTATAATAAGCATTTGAAATCAGGATCTAGAATTTAATCTTTTTTCTAGCATTGCGTTGTCTTTTGGTTAATAGTAGTCGAGAGGTAGAATCTAACACGCCAAAGATGAACTTTATTTCTTGTAAACCTCTCCCAAATTAAAATAGGAATATCTAAATATTTAAATATAACTTATATAACTTACTTTCCGCACCCTTCGAAAATTTTGTATTTTTTCGTTTTTCCCAATTGCTGCTTGTTTCTCCTGCACGGATTCGGAGCTTCTTGAAAATTTATGCGGGGAAAGGTTTCTACTTCCTTCACAAGCTTGCGAATTGCACAAAAATAGGAAAAAATAAACCAAAGGTGCGGAAAGTGGGATATAACTTTAACTTTTTATATCTTATTAACTGAATTGTAATTTTCGCAATAAATAAAAAAATAATAATTTACTTTATTCATTATCCTATTTTTCTCACACCTATGAGAGATTAAAAATTGAAAAACTATTTGGTGTAATCCCTCAGAAATTCTAGTATATACTTGTTGACAAGTTTTGGTTCCTCGTTCTGCACCCAGTGACCGCATTTAGGAATGTATTTTATCGTGTAGGGTGCGTCGATGTATTTCTCTGCACCTTTGCTGACCTCCAGTGTGAGGGCTAGATCCTCCTCTCCCCAGATTACTAGGGTGGGGCTGGTTATTTTTGGAAATTTTAGTGGGATTTCTTCCATGAAGATTTCGGGTCTTATGTTTGCGCGATAATAGTTAATGCCTGCGGTCAGCGCTCCGGGTTTCGACCAAGCCTCCACGAACTTTTCCAAGTCCTCATCGCTGAAGACGCCCTTTTTAACGGTTGATGTGCGGAGCATTTCTCTCATAGCGAGGTAATTGCTTCTGCTGAAATAGCTCTCAGGAACCTTCTCTTTCTGGAAGAAAAAGACGTACCAGCTCTTCTGAAGCTGTCTCGGAATATACTTTGCCTTTTCCTGCCAAACCGCTGGGTGTGGAACGTTCATAATAATCAGCCTCTCTGTGGCTTCTGGGTGTGCCATAGCGAAGGCCCAAGACACGATGGCTCCCCAGTCGTGACCCACAATTATCGCCTTCTCCTCTCCAAAGGCTTTGATAAGACCCATAACATCCTCAACCAGCAGGTTCAGCCCATATTTTTCTACACCCTCGGGTTTTTCGCTCTCATTGTAACCCCTCATGTCTGGAGCTACAACCTTGAAATATTTAGCCATAACGGGTATCTGGTGCCTCCAGGAATACCAGAACTCGGGAAACCCGTGTAACATTATCATTAGTTTCCCCTGGCCTTGGACAACACAGTGGAGACGAATCCCGTTAGTTTCAACAAATTTGTGCTCCCATGTTTCGCTCAACTCTAATTAGCCTCCTCTTAACAAACTATTTTTCTTCAAGGAATCTGCATATCTCTTTCTGTATACGTGGAGTTCAGTTGGACATGCATTAATTTCTTTCTCAAGAACTTTAGCTGTCAAAGGACTCTTACAATACTCGGTAATATTGATATAGTTTTAAAGGGGGTTAAGCTAAGTTTTAAACATGGATTCTGTGAAGGAAATCGTTAAGGAAATCACCGTTAAACTGGGTGGATTATTCTCAAAGGAACTCGGAATAAACCTGCAAGAGAAAATTTCAGATGAAGTATTCAAATGGTTCGTAGCCTCCCTCCTCTTCGGAGCCAGAATTTCAGAAACAATAGCTAAAAATACCTACCGCGAATTCGAAAAGGATGATCTCCTAACTCCTGAAAAAATTCTAAGGAAAGGCTGGGATGGACTGGTTTTCACTCTCGATAAAGGCGGGTACGTGAGATACGATTACAAAACAGCCGACAAGTTTTTGGAAGTGATGGGCAACCTGATAAAGAAATACAAAGGAGACTTGAATTATCTTCACGAAGAGTCAACCAATTCTAGGGATCTGGAACAAAGATTGAAGAATCTCGGAAAAGGAATAGGAAATGTAACCGTTAATATTTTCTTAAGGGAACTCAGAGAAATTTGGGACAAGGCGAATCCTCGCCCTCAAGACCTAACCGTTAAAGCAGCTAAAAATCTGAGATTACTCAGGGAAGTAAATATTGAATCAAGCCTCGAAGAGCTTTTTAAAATCTGGGACCTAAACAAAGTGGAGGGGTACCGTTTTTCAAACTTTGAAACTGCTTTACTCCGAATAGGAAAAGACTACTGCCGAAAAAACAAATGCAACGTATGCCCCGCAGAAACATTCTGTACACGCCAATCTTGAAGATGCAGTCTTTACGTCTAAAAATTTTTCATTTAATTACGTGTACCGCCGAGGATTTAAATAGAACGTATACGTTCGTTCCGGGACTTATTTCCAATTCTTCTAGGGAAATTCTTGATATTAAGCAACTTATAGGTATACTGTTTATGCCTATCTCCAGCTTAAAGAGAGAGCCATGAGGTGTAACACTATATGTTTTTCCTCTCAGAACGTTACGCGCACTTGTTAGTGGTTTCCCCCTGGCAATGATAATGTCCTCCGGTCTTATCATAATTTTCACATCTTGGCCTATTTGCAAATCGGGGTCGAAGGGTACGCTGATTTCAATGTCCCCCACAATTACCTGCGAGAGCCCTTCTTTTGGTCGGTTCTCTAAAACCCTGCCTTCAAGAATGTTTTCCGCCTCTGTGAAAGAAGCCACAAATTCGGTTTGGGGTCTGTAAAAAATGTCTTCTGCTTTTCCTATCTGTTCTATTCTACCACTGTGAATTATGGCTACGCGGTCAGCCATGGTTCTTGCTTCATTTTGGTCGTGAGTCACGTAGATGGATGTTAGTTCGTATTCTCTCTGGACTCTCAATATTTCACTTCTCACACTTTTTCTAACGCTAACATCTAGGTTACTGAGAGGCTCGTCAAAAAGCAAAAGTCTGGGTTGAACAACCAACGCTCTCGCAAGAGCGACTCTCTGTTTCTCCCCGCCACTTAGAGTTTCCGGTTTGCGATACCTCAAATGATACAAATCTAACTTATATAAAACATCTTTAACACGTTCAATTACGATATCCTTTTTCATTTTCCGTGAAAATAAACCGTAAGCAATGTTATCCGCCACATTCATGTGGGGAAAAAGAGAGAAGTCCTGAAAAACCATGCATATTTCCCTCTTATTTGGGGGAACCTTATCTATACATTCTCCGTCTAGGTAAATGTGTCCTGAATCCTGTTTGATTAAGCCACAGATTATGTGTAACAGGGTGCTTTTTCCACAACCCGTGGAACCCAGTATGACTAGTAATTCTCCTTTTTTCGTCTCTAGGCTTAATTCCCTCAAAACAGGGTTTTCCCTCTTCAAGTCAGAAAGCCTTTCTCTTAAGCTCACTGGTTCCCTGAAGGTTTTACTTATCCTTTCCAACACTAAGAAAGCCATTTTTTCAGCTTCCCCTGCCCATTAGTATGCGGACGGAAATCAAAACTATGAATGTAATAATCAGCAAAACCACTGCGGCTGAGATGCTTTGAAATAGTCCACCTGACCAGAACTCCCAGTAGATGGCGGTTGTGAGGGTATAACTTTGTCCAGGCACATTGTTAGAAACCATTATTGTTGCCCCGAATTCTCCCATTGCACGGGCCCACATCATAGCCCAACCTGCAAACACTCCCCTAGCCGAAAGAGGCAGAGTGACCGTATAAAAAGCTCTAATCGGTGAAGCTCCTAGGTTTCTGGCCGCAAGTTCAAGGTCTCTGGGCACCCCCGAAAAGGTTGTGGTAACCGCCCTTATGAAGAAGGGTGCCGAGACAAAAATCTGCGCTAGAATTATTGCTTTCCAAGTAAATATTATGTCAATACCATTATTTTGTAGAAAGGTTCCTAAGGGTGTGTTAGGACCTAGGAACAGTATTAGACTGATTCCTGCAACTGTTGGGGGAAGAACCATTGGTAAATCTACTGCGGTGTCAAGAACCCTCTTACCCCAAAAATTATACCTAGAAAGAATGTAAGCCAATGGGATACCAAAAGCAATACAAATTATAGTGGAAACGGATGTGGTAATCAAACTCACCTGAATCGAACTGACAATAATATCGCTCTGCAGCGACTTAATAATCGGGTTTCCAACCATACTCATAAGTGCGTTAAAAGCATCAGTTGGACCTAGGTTCACGTAAATATTATAGACTCTCTGGTAAAACGCGGGATCAGCATACAAAGGATTTATTGTAGAATACACAAGTGCACCCAGCGGTGATAAGAAAAAAATTACGAAAAACGACAACCCCGAAATAAAAAGAAGAACAGTGTAAACACCCGGTCTACCCAATCCCTTTATTCTTTTCACCCCTTCAATTTTTTCCAACCCAAACTTCAATTCGAATTCCTCCTAATAAGTGCAGAGACTCAATATCTCACTCGGAATTAACTCCAACCTACCCTCCGCTACTGGAGGATTAATAACCGGTTGCCCACAATCAGTCAGTATAGCCTGTCCCTCAGGAGACAACATGAAGCGAAGAAACTGAATAGCCCAGTACCTGTTTTTAGCAGTGTTCGGAATCGTAGCCGCATATTTGATAGCCGAACCCCAGTATGTATTCTTAGGAGTGATAATAGACCATTGCGAGTACCAATTATCGTACTCCGGCAATGCATTTCCTAAACTGACATTATCCGGTAAATCTATGTAGGGCAAACCAAACTGTAGTGCAAGGGACAGATAGGTGAACCCGGCATCGTATTGCCCCGCCTGCAGGGCACCCATTATATCAAATTCTTTAGCTGCTACCGCAACATTTGGACAATAAGGATTCATTACGTAGTTGAACACACCATCTAGAGGATAACCCGGATATTCACTTGGATTATCTGGATAATAGGTGTCGCATATTTTTAATGTGATAAGTGTTCGATAGCCACACGGATCGGCGTCGGGGTTGGCTCTAGCCCATTGACCTTGTCCCGTGGTAAGGATTTGGTACCAGCTTATGTTGTTCATCAATTGTCCTACTGGTGTCGCTGGATTGTAGGCGATGACAATTTCGTTTCTTGCAAAGTCCACCCACCAATCGGCAAAGTTTACTGTAGGGTTCGAGGGAACGGGAACCAGATATAAGTTGTTTTTGATCACTTTGAAGTCGGAGACGAATATTAAGTCGCACTGGGTTCCCTGTTTTAGAAGGCTAGCGCATTCAAGTGAGCCGTGAGCTGAAATAAAAACATTTACTCCCGGATGTATTGCTTCAAATTTTTTAGCTGCAGTAGTCAAAACAGTGGAGAGACTTCCCGCACAGAGAATGTTAACACTCCCCGTTGGCCAACCAAACCAGCTCAAAAACTCTTGCTGCTGCTGTTGGTTCTGTGGAATGTACCATCCGTAGTATAAGGCAGTGCCTCCAAGCACTATACATGCAACTAAAATTACAGCCAATACCTTTATGCCAGGTCCTCGGGACAATTTCAAATCGTTGCTCATATTCATCCTCTAAACTTTTTTGATTGCTCTCCTTCCCTGTTTGGGGGGAGGAAAAGTTAGGTATCGGATGCTTTGAAGTTGTTAGTTTCCATATACCGATATGTATTTTTTTACATATCGTTTTCGCGAAGTTGTATAAAAATATTTTCACAAAAAACCTATATCCGCTAAAGCGTCTTAAACAAAGAATGAAACAAGTTTTTCATATCCAGTAAAAGGAAACATAGACTTGTTCGATTTCGCCTCCGAAAGGGGCGCTTGTAGCGATTCCTTTTCGATTTGGAATTCAAAAATAAGAAGTAGAATCAGACGAATCTACTTACAAATGTTTTTGTGAAATGAAGCTTTATTCGGTTCCTTTTTTGTTTTTCTCCGTGTTTTCTATGAAGTATAATAGTAGGTCAATGAAGAATCGTGGGCGTTCTAGAAGGAGTGCGTGGCCGCAGAAGGGGAAAATCGCAAGCTGTGAGTTTGGAATTTGTTTGTGTATGAATTCGGCGTTTTCGACCGGAATTATTTTGTCATCTTGTCCATGGATTATAAGCGTCGGGGTTTTTATTTCTTTAAGTTTTTTTCGGTAATCTATGGGTTCAATTTGGAGCCCTTTGTTAATTAGTCCTAGAGTTTCAGAGGGAGGGTTTTTTTTACTCTCTCTATAAATGTTGACAATTTCGTCGTGTCGTCTCCTAAAGATGGGGTGAAAAACATCTTTAACCTGGGCCTCCAAAAGAGCTTCCTGTCCCTCGTTGAGAAGGGTTTCCGCCCATTTACCCGAAAGTTTTATAGTGTGTTCTGGAACGTATGGGGCTGAGTCCACTAGTATCAATCCTCTAACCTTTTCAGGGTAGCTTAAAGCGGCTTTAAGTACTACGCAACCGCCCATGCTGGCACCACAAAAATAGGCACTGCTTATCCCCAGTTGGTCTAACAAAGCCACAACATCCTTGGCAAAAAGGGATTGCGTGTAAGGTTGACTCGGCTTATCCGACTGACCATGACCCCTAAGATCAACAACAATACACCTTATTTCTTTCAACAATTCAGGGATAATCAGCGCCCACTCCTTGGTATCAGAACCCAAACCGTGAATAAAAACCACTGGCACACCCTTACCTACATCCTCATAGTACATCTGGATATCGTTTATTCTGGCTTTCAAAAACACCACTCCTGCATTTTAAAATATCTAAAACCACTCGCACTTATAATTATTAGGATAAGCCTTATCAAAAGATTCGGAGAAGGTGTCTTTTTTAAAGCTTTTTTAGAGGGTGTAGTATGGTTTTGCCTGTTTTCAATTTGGTTTTTGTTTATTCTATTTCTGTGAGGTCTACTCTTTCAATCCCGTTTGTTGTTTCGGCGACTATAGCGTATATTTCTGTTTTGGGAAACACTCCGTACACTACTGGTGCTCCTAAGTCGTCTATTATGAAGTGAGTTGAAGCTAGGTGAGTTAAAGTATCCATGGATTTAACACCATGCCTGGCTAAAGCAACACAGATTCCGTTAAAAGAACTCATTTCAAAAACTAGAGTTCCTATTGCTCTTCTAAAGTTTTCTTCTCCATAGTTCCGCTCCATGGTATCTACGCCAAGGAACCACAAAAAGGTTTCAGCACCTAGTTTCGTGGTGATTTCTAATACCGATTTCCTAAAGACTTCAATGAAATTCTCTATGCTCTCTTTCGAAACACTAATTTCGTTCCATGCGGTTTTTTGAGTCGAGTCTGTGAATTGGAAAAAGTAAAGATATTTTCGAAGTGTAGAAATAATACTATCTTCTTCTTTTATCCCCATTAGGGATGTCACGTAATCTATAGTTAATTTGGTTGAAGCGCTTTGCGGAGGAGTCATAAATATAGGGTAACCTTGTTGAGCAAAACTAGTACTAATTGGATTTGTGAGGTAAATGTATTCTGTTCCCATGACACTTGCTCCTTCGAGAAGGTTAAATGTTCCTTTTCTTAACCCTCCATAAAGAATGCTATCCAGTTCTTTTATAGATGTGGGGATAAGGCCTCTTCTCTTTTTCAGTGTTGTTACCTCAGTAATGTGTTTAACGCGTGGAAAAATCTCCGGTTTAAAGGTGGTGAATCTGCTATCTTTTAGAGTGAAAAGATAATATGGTTGCCGTATTTTCTCTCCGCGAATCTTTTCTAGATGTAGTTTTCTCATGAGTCTTCTGTTTAGGACTTCTCTTTCTAGTCTTACCACTCCGTCTGTTAGGTAGTCTAATCTGTTCTCCGCGTTGGTTTCTGTTATGAACAGCATGTTTGTGGCTGTTTTTTCACCAAGTTCCAGAAGGATACTTTCGAGGGTGACGTCTTTCTCTGAAATGTTGAGATTCGCTTTGAGGGCGTCTAAGCTGTCGATGATGACTGTTACGGGGCGCTGTTCCGACATTTGGATCTTTGCGTTTATCGACCTCAAAAATTCAGGCTGGTCGGTATACTCAAACAGCACATTTTTTGGAACATCCGGAGTTATGTGACCCATCTTGGCGTCCAGAATATTCTTTTTTTCTAGGAAGTCCCTTACCCATGGAAATTGAATAAGAACCCTCCCAGGCGAGACTCGTGTAGAAAGATAAATAGCATTCCCCTTTGTAGACATGCTCTTAGCTATTTCCAATGCTAGAGTGGTCTTGCCGGTTCCCGCCGAACCCTTGATGTGAAGGGAGTATCCTCCCTGTTCTAAAAGACCAAGTATCTCGTTAGGAACACTCCTTTTAATACTTAACAAATCGCTTTCCACCGAATAAAAGTTTAGGGATAAAAATTACCTTACAGTATTATTCTTAATATTTACTTTTATTGTTATATTTTTTTTGGGTTCAACTATTAACAAGTTTTGTATGCGATTCACAATTCTGGAAAGTTTTTTAGAACTACCCTACCCTCATTCTTAAAATCTGATTATCATGCACTAAATGAATACAATTAGAAAAGTTTATTTAAACTTAGATTAATATAAATATTAACCTAAATATCACTCAATATTGGATTATTTGTTAAGAATCAACGACAATGCAATAGCGTGTCTTGAATAGTTATTCTTGAAAAATTTTTTGAGAGTGAGAAAGTGATATACGGATTATTAATATTCGACCGAACTGGGAATAATTTTTTCCAAAAGTTTTATGGAAGCATCAACGTAGACGTAGGGCAGAAACTCTTACGCCGCTTCGTTAAGGAGATGACAGCCCTCACATATAGCCTTAACCAGAGCGAAAGAATCGCATATCTAAATCTGGAAAAGCTGAAATTTTTCTACTCCGTCTCCAAAGACATAATCTCAGTTTTATGCACGGATCAAAATGAAGACATAAAGTCTGTCAACGACAAACTCATCAAAGTGCAGGAAGAGTTTATTAAACTTTTCAACAGCCTACCGAAAGAAGAAAGTAAACCAGAGACAGAACCGAAAACCGAGAACAATCCCTTAAAAGTATTTGAGAAAACGGTAGACAAGATTCTTTTCCCCTATCTTAAAACGGTAATACTTGGAGATGGAGGAGTTGGAAAAACTACCATTCTGAAACTCATCATGGGCGAAAAGACAGCTTCCTCCTACATTCCAACGGTTGGAGTGGACGTTAAAGAGTTTGAGTTTGATAACGCGATCAAAAACATAAATCTTGTTCTCTGGGACTTCTCAGGTCAGCCACGTTTCAGAAAACTCTGGAAACCATTTCTCGAGGGAACCGACATCGCTATCATAGTTACAGATTCAACACCTAAAAACATAGAAGAAACAAAAAAGATATACCACTTAATTAAAGAAGAAAAACCAGAATTAAATTTCATACTCATCGCTAACAAGCAGGATCTACCAGACGCAACTCCACCCAAGACAATCGGAAAATACATAGGAATAACGGCACATGGATTAGTTGCAATCGACCCAAACTACAGAAAAAAAATACTAGAAATAATCAAAGAGAAGATCACAGAGCTCACCAAAGCCAAGTCTAAACTATCTCTGCCCATTGACATCAGAGCATAAAAATCCAGTATGGAATCGTTTCATATGTAATTGATTATAGGTTTTCTTATTTCCATCATTAAACATGTTTAGGAGGAGGGGTTATTCAATTTTCTATTTGGGATTTGGATGCTTAATTGTTAGTTTAGGCAACTGGTAATAGTTTTAGTTCAGGGTACCCCTGGGAAACATCTATTTCTATTACGTATATGCCGGTTCTCGGTTTTTGGGAATGGAAGATGAATACGCCGCCTTTTTCCTCAATTTTGAAGTGGTAATCTGCTATGCTTGCAATTTTATCAATTCCATTTGTTCCGTGTTTAATCATCCATGCAGTTAACAATTTTTTCTTTTCAGTATCAATTTTTGCTTCTTCGAGAACTTTGATTAGGCGGTTTCCATACTTATTCAAGAGGGAGTCCAAGCCCCATGCTATAGCACAGCCTTCTGGTTTAACCTTACTAATTGTTTCCTCGTATGTACGAAGTAAGTCTTCTGCGAGTTCGGGCTTGGTTTTGTCCTGTGTTAACCCTTCCTTGAGTAGTGTTACCCTCTTCATTTCCTCCGCCCCTACAAACTGGAGAAAATAGGAGGCGATTAGCTCCACACTGGCTCCTAGAGTAGGTATGCCAACTGCAATCTTTCCCTTTGAAAGGAAATTAACTGCGGGTAACATTATAAAGTAGATGTAAGCTTCCCTTGTAACATTTTTACCCATTTCTAACAATAACGTTGAGCCTTTTTCGTATCCCCCTCCCAGAATATCATCAAGATCCCTGCTTCCGGTAGAGAAATGTGTTTCAGAATCGGGTAACGGTTCAAACCTCTTTTTTTCCTTGGGAGACTGGAGTTTAAACGGTTCGAAGTGTTTGAAAACTCCACCATTCAGTGTGAAAAGATACGTATGCTTTCTGCAGTGGGTGCCTCTCAGCTTATTTATTTGCAGCTCTCTCAGGGCTTCCCCGTTTGAAAACTCCCTCTTCAATAGTACGACCCCATCCACCAAGTAATCTAACTCTTTTTCATCCTCGTATTCGCTAATAAAAATCATGCTTATGCCGAGTTCTCTCTGAACATCCAATAGGTCGACATAAATCCTCTCACTTGTTGCCTCCTGAATCCCCTCAATAGAGTCCAAAATAACCAACGGATTCTCTCTCCCTTTTAATATCTGGTAGAGTTCACTAATAAAGGACGGCCTATCAGAATACTTTATGAAGCCAAAATCTTTCCTCTCACCCTCCTTCACTAAAGCTGTAGGGAAAATTGACTTTGAAGCATCTATAATGTGATCTACAGGAATCAAGTCTCCAATCCAAGGATAATCATCAATCAAATTTCGTGGCTTGACCCTTGTGGTGACATAGAAACCAAGTGCTCCTCCCAGTACCTTTAAGATTGATAGGGCTAGTATCGTTTTTCCAGTGCCCGGTAATCCCTTAATAAGCAGAGAAACATCATGAGCCTTAAGGAAAGCTTCTAACTCCTCAGGAATCGATATGATGTAATGCGTCAAAAATCACTTCCCTTATAGTAAACATATTAACTATTAGAGGATATATTAATCATATATAAATATTTTCGGTATAGATATTTTCCTTTCCCCTTTTATTTTTTCTAACTTGTACCCAATTCTCAGTATCTCCCGCAATCGCGTGAATAAACACCACAAGTACACCCCTTTCCCCTTAGTTATATGATAGAAAACTTGTCGAGTGAAAATTTCCCCATATGATGATTGGGAAAATGTTATATTCTGGGCTAAAGATTGTGCGCTTCTCTATATTTTACTTGGTGATGCCTTTTGGATCCTGAGAAGTACCAGTACTTTGAAGAATTGTTTCATCCGAAATCTATCGCTATTGTGGGGGCTTCAGAAGCTAATGCTCTTTACATTGTGCCCTTACTCGAGTCTAACTTCGCAGGAAAATTGTATCTTGTAAATCCTAACCGGGGTGAGCTATTCGGATTGAAGTGCTTTCCCAGTATTCTTGATATTGATGGTTCGATTGATTATGTTATTTCTGCGGTTCCAGCCCGCTTTGCTCCGGAGTTGATGAAACAGTGTGTGGAAAAAGGGGTTAAAACTGTTCACTATTTTACCTCTGGTTTTAGTGAAACCGGGAAGCCTGAGGATGTGGAGCTGGAGGCGGAGCTGGTGAGAATTGCGAGAGCGGGGGGCGTGAGAATCATAGGCCCTAACTGTATGGGTCTGTATGTCCCTAAATCGGGGGTATCATACTTCTATGATTTTCCTCGGGAGAGTGGACCTGTGGCTCTGGTTTCTCAGTCTGGTGCCTTTGCGGTCGGAATAATCATGCTTGGGAGAGCTCTGGGTATTAGGTTCAGTAAGGTTATCAGTTTTGGTAACGCTGCAGACTTGGATGCTTCGGATTTTATTGAGTATCTTGGGGAGGATCCAAAAACCGAAGTTATTACAGCTTACCTTGAGGGGGTAAAAGACGGAAGAAAACTGTTTGAGGTGTTGAGGGAGGCTAATTTAAGGAAACCCGTAATAGTTTTAAAGGGTGGGCGGACGAGCGAGGGGGCTAGAGCGGCTTCATCGCATACTGGTTCTCTTGCGGGTTCCTCCAATATTTGGAATGCGGTTTTTAAGCAGCTGGGTTTAGTTACTGTGAGTACGGTTGAGGAGTTGACCGATACTATGCTAGCCTTTACTCGCGCCCCTAAGCCCCGCGGTAGGCGGGTGCTAATAGTTTCTTTTAGTGGAGGCTCTAGTGTTGTTCAATCCGATATTTGTACAGGGCTAGGGTTGGAAATTCCCGTCATAAGCGAGGAATCAAGAGAGCAGATAAATAATATAGTTCCCTCAGCGGGCAGCAGCATAAAGAATCCTTTGGACATCCCATCCGCTTATTTTAGTGCTGAAAGCATAGCAAAGGCGGTGAGTATCGCGGCGTCTGAGGATACTATTGACATAGTGCTTTTTGAGTTCGCGGATCGTCTTCGTATTTTCTTTGAGCGTAGAAACATTATCGATGGATATAAGGTTCTCATAGAAAATGTAATCAATTCTGCAAAGCGTGTTCGAGATGTTCTGGGTAAACCATTCTTGGTAGCGCTACCGCCCTCCTACTATGAGGATGAGGGCAAAAGGTTAAAGGACTTGTTTCAGAGCGAAGGATTCCCCGTTTTTCCTTCTGTGGATAGAGCTGCAAAAGCCATAAGCAACGTACTCAACTATTATGATTTTTTAAAAGGGAAGGTAACGCAGAAAATTTAGTATGTAGATGTGGCAGCCTCTTTCCTGCTTTCGACTATTTCAAAACCTGGTTTTGTACTGTTTTCTCCAATTATCCTCCAGCTACTGGGGGCGATATAGTTACTTTGTCCATATCATTGAGCTTGCTTTTTAAACCGTCTAGGAATGCTATGACACGACCATTTATGAATATTGAAACATCGTTTCGTATGTCTTCTTTATCGGGGTTCATAATAGAATTTTTAAGATTTACTCCGGTTAATTTTTCTAGCTCCGCTATAAGGTCAATTATGGTAGCTCCTGATGGCAGTGTCACCCAGAAATAAGAGGTTTTAAATTGCTCCCTAAATTGGCCAAAGAATTGTACATAGACTTTCAAATTAATCCTTCCCAAAAAAATAAACTAAATAATTTTATTCAGGGAGTTTACCCATTTCTTCGAGTGTTTTAGCTACATAGGATAATCCTAGTTCTTCAAACTTGTCTTTGGTAGGTATACCAGTTTTGATGTCCCATCCTCTTACTTTATAATAATCGTTTAATAGTTGCTCTAACTCGAAAATTTGTCCCTTTGACGGAGGTCTTGGAACCGGTTCTCTTAGGATTCTTTCAGGAGCGGTGTCATCTTGTCTGGTGAATCCCTCTCGAACGTTAAATGCGCGTTCCAAGTTGAATATTTTTTCACCGACCAGCCACAGGTATTTAGGGTCTCGGAATTCTTCAATTCCAGTAGCCGCATAAAGCAACTTGCTGCATAGTTCAGCATTAACCATTCCCATGTTAACTGGAAAGTGGCAAATTATACCAACTTCGCTTAGTGCAGTTTCATCTTGACAGTACTTTGCAAGTTCTCCTTTGCCCTCTGTTGTAAGGGGATCCGTCGGTTTGCCGATTGCGAATCCTATGAGTTCGAATGTGTTCCAGCCAATGCAGTGACTGGCACCTATGGGAGATGTAACATAACTCAATCCTTGGGCTTTTGCTGTTCTTGGATCATATCCCGGCAACTCAAGCCCCTTAATTTGTTGTGCATATTTTTCAGCGCCTCGGCCTATTATTTCAGCGGCCTTTTTAGTGCCTTCCGCGAGAATATTGCCGAATCCGTCTCTGAGAGCGATGCGTTTAACTAACTCTACTAAAACGTCAGGGTCGCCCCAGCGTAATTCTAAACCGTCAGTCTCGTATTTCGATATTATCCCCTTTTCATATAATTCTATAGCAAAGGCAATAGCGCTGCCTGCAGAAATTGTGTCTATTCCGTACTCGTCACTAAGTTTGTTTGCGTATACAATACTTTCAATATTTTTATTACCTATATTACTACCATAAGCAAAGTATGTTTCGTATTCCGGCATATCCGATACGGTTCCTGCGTACGCCCCTTTTGTAAGCTTATAGGTCTTCCAACACCTTATCATACAAATATGACAGCCACCATGTTTTACCATATATTGACCTAATACTTCGGGTGAAAACCTCTCTACTATGTCCAGTTCTTCTTGTTTAAAGTTAAAGGTCGGGTTGTGCCCTGCTAAATACATAAAATGTACGCTCATGTTTGTACCAAAATTTGAAAACCCCTCAAATGCAAAATTACTTTTATATGATTCTGCTTGCTCTTTTATAGCCTCTTTGAGTGCTTCTTTATCGTACGGTTCCGGTTTTTTTGTTCCCCTAACCACGATGGCTTTAAGATTTTTTGCGCCCATTACCGCTCCGCCGCCGCCCCTAGACGCGGTTCTCATATCATCAGTGACTATTGCTGCAATCTTAACCAAACGCTCTCCCGCAGGGCCTATCGTTACCATTCTAGCCTTTTTATCTGTTTCATCCAGAAGGAAGTCTCTGGTATTGCCTGTAGTCATCCCCCACACTAGGTTGGCGTCTCTGAATTCCACCTTGTCTTCATTAACCCAGACATAGGTTGGTTTACTAGCCCGTCCTTCTATAATTAAAGCATCGTAACCAGCAAATTTTAGTTCAGCACCAAAATGGCTACCACCACTACTTCTGCCATAAGTTCCTGTTAAAGGAGATTTGAATTGTGCAAGCCATCTACTTGCTGAGTGTACTCCAGTGGAAGTTAGAGGTCCTATTGTGAACACCAATTTGTTTTCAGGACTTAGAGGGTCTATATTTGGAGACAGTTCATCCCACAGAATCTTAATACCAAACCCTCTACCACCTATGAATTGTTTTATTAAATCATCTGGAGTTTCTTCTGCAACAGCTTCGTTTCTTGTTAAGTCTAGCCTCAGAATTTTCCCCATGTAACCGTGTACCATAGTCTCCCTCCAAATTTCAGTATTTGACCTTTTTGTGTGAAATATTATTTAAACATTTGCAAACAGCAGAGTTCATGTAAGTGTCCTGATAACAGAATAGTCTTGGAGGAGGTCGTGTGCTTATTTAAGGGATTTTTCTTGATTTGTGGTAAATATTTATCTATTATTTTTCACATTAATTTATTCTAGTGACAGAATTTTTCGGTTGTGTCTATTTTGGAGAAGAGAATTAGTTGTATTGAGCCTGCGGATAGAGAGCTTTTTACTGGTAGAACTAGTGAGGTTAAAGGGTTTCAGGACTTTGTTTCCGGGGTAAAGGCGGGTTCTGAAGAGAATAGAATTTTAGTAGTTACTGGGATTCCCGGCATTGGAAAGTCTTCCCTGATGAAGAGATTTATCCAGATAGCTGAGACGGAAGGTCTAGAGGTACTGGTTAGAAATGTTTCCGCCTCTGAAGCGCGAATGTTTTTCGATAGTGTGAAAAAAACACTTGACAGTTACGCACCAGAAGCTCGGAAAAAGTTCATAGGCGAAAAGAAGTACGTGCCCGCCCCACCGCTTTCCAAGGAGATGGGGAGCGAGAAGTTTAAACAATTTTTAAACCAGTTTTTTGAGGATATGGATAAGGTTCAGCAAAAGCTCAGTAAGATTTTAATATTTTTCTGTGACAATTTTGAGCGCTTCGCCTGGTTGGGCTACGAGGCTGCTTACGATTTGTTCAGAAAAATCGCAGCCAGACTGGGTGAAATGGGATTTAGCGTGTTCTTTATACTTTGCGTTGACAAAAAGTTTCTCGACTTGTTGGTGGGTGATAAACCGGAATTGTTCCACATCGTAGATTTGGATGTCTTCCCAGTGCAGGATATACGTTTGTTGATTCAGAAATTCCAGAGTGCGACGGGTTTGAGGATTGATGATACTCTCAAGGAGGAGTTAGCTAAAGCCTCAGGAGGCATCCCCTTTAAATTGGCTTTATTTATCTGCGGTTTGCTCAGGGAAACCCATATGGGCGAGGTTCAACCGAGCGTTGAAATCTTTCGAAGGGTGGATAGCAAGATACAGGATAACGCTCTGAACGCCTTAACCGATCTCACCATGGAAAAGGAGACTCTTGTAGATAAGATTGTTTCACAAAGGTTTAACATGATTCCCCTAGAGGAAATTGGCTCAGAGGCTGGAAAATCAAGTGGGGGAGCTTTGAACGCTCTTATTGAGGAGGGGATAGTAGAGATTGACGGCTCCTCGGCTTGGCTTAAATCTGATGCGGTTTACGAAATGTTGAGACTTCTTATCAACGTGGATCAGGTCTACGGTCGTGCAAGAGCTTTGCTGAAGGTAATCGGAAGAGTAATAGAAGTTAAGGGTAGGCTGGATCCCATTTACTTTGAATGGTTGGAGGACTCTGCGAATATGCTCATCTCACAGGATAAACCTGCCCTAGCTGTAGATATAGCTACGAATGCCGAGGTTTATGCAAACGCAGCGTTGGAAAAAAGGCTTTGCAATGAATCCTTCCAACTGTTCCGCTTAACTGCCAGTATCTACGAGAGGACGGGTGACTCTGAGCGCGCCGGAACGATTCTCGAGAGAGCCGCTAAATTCTTTGAGACTGAGAATAAGAGTTTCTATTCAAGATTCCTGCTTTCCCGAGCCTCGAATCTCTTTGATGCTTCCAAAGTAGAGTGGAAAGCACGCTCAATATCTAGGAGCGCGGCTCTGATTTACGAGGAAACCGGAGACGATTACGATAAGAGGGGGTTTAAAATGCTGGCTAGGGTTTTCTACCGCAAAGCCTTTGAACACTATCTAAGGGCGGGGGATAAGGATAGAATAGAAAAGTTGTATGAAAAGGCTGTAGACGCTTTTGGCGAGCAGCCAATTTTTTTAAAAGAGTTCGAGGATTTAAAGAAAAAAGAAGGAGTAGTGGTTAAGGAGGAATAAAAAGTCTATGGAAAAAATTCAGCAGAGAATAGCGGACAGAAAGGCGTCCTTAGTTGAAACAAACAACGCCGTTAAAGACATTGAGGCAAAGTTTAATGAAACTATTTCCGCTATGACGGAACAAATCGGGCCTTCTTCAGAAAAGTTGAGAGCGGTTTCTAAGCGGTTTCAAACGAGTGAGGATAACCTGAAAAAGAGGTTTGCGGCTTCGATAAAGGGCGCTCAAAACAATATTATTAACTGGATGCGAGAGATAGAAACCAGTCTGAAGGAAGAAATTAACACCCAAATCGGTTCCTTCAATCAGGGAATTGACGCCCTGACGGAGGAGCTTATATCAAAGATAACACAAATTGACGCAAACATTAGTGGAAAGATTGAGGAGTCAAATAGCGGTGTCAGCCAGAAGGTCGCCGAAACTCAATCAAGTTTGGACACCGAATTAAACACTTTTATTTCACGGATTGATGAAACTGCGGGAGAATTTCTTTCGAAAGCCGAAGAAAACAGAAAGAGTCAGGAGGAGCTATTATCAGGTGTTTCTGAGGAACTCAAAAACCAGGTCCTTTCTAGCACCCAGGACTTAGAATCAGAGAGCAATCTCCTAAAAGAAAACTATAATACCCTAGCGTCTCAAATCACGGATTTTGGTGCACAGACATCTGAAATTTTAGACAGTTATCAAGGCAATCTTGTATCAATGTTTTCGGATGCGAAAAAGATAGCGGAATCCGTAGTTCTTAAGATGAAAAATAGATTAGAAACTTTAGAGTCTGAGACAATCAGCAATCTGGAAAAAGTTTCTGCTGATTATTTAGATAAAGTTTCTGAGCATAACGGTGCCCTTAAGAGCGGAGTAGACGAGAAATTGATGGAGTCTGCTTCTCTTATAGATTCGTTGAAGGAGGAGTTAAAGGCCGAGGTAAATAACTTAGCGGAGGCGAAAGCAAAAGAAATAGAGGAGATTAGCAACCAAACAAGAGAAAAGCTCAATGAGGTTGTGAGTTTAAAGGACAGAGACTTCTCGAGGAATGTAGGTGAACTACTTTCCGGTTTCTCTTCAAAACTAGTCGACCAGCTGGAACGATTAGAAGGGAGCGTACACTCACTGCAGGAGCAAGTAAGCGGAGATCTTTCAAGTGCTCTGGAACAGATTTCGAATTTGGTGACTTCAATAAACACCAATATCAATTCAATGTTTGTTTCGGAGTTGAAGGAGATTCAATCTATTCTTCAAGGTTATGAGGAGCAATACACGGAGCTAGTAACTGGCTCCATAAAATCCTTCTACGACGACGCCTCGGTAGTAAAGTCAGATTTTGATTCAAGATTATTGGAAACAAGACAAGAATTTAGCAAGTCAATGGAAACTTTTATGGGTAAATTTTCGGAGTCTTTAGAGAAGTATGTTGAAACGAATAAGACAATAAGAGACAGCATCGCAAATGGTGTTTCGAATACACTGGATTCCAATCAGGAGTTTCTTGTGTCTCAAAATGAAGATTTCAGAAACAATACGTCTAAGGCTATAAAAAGTACAACGGAATTGATGAGTGAAATCGGAGAGAGTTCTTCATCAAGTCTAAGTGTCGGTGCAGACGAGGTCAAGCAAAAAATAACTGAAGAACTTACAAAATCAAAGGACACTATCACCCAAATTATTGAAGGAAACAACGCCAAAATAGGAGAAGCTCAAACCGCTTTTGAACAGAAACTACAAGAACTGGATCAAAACCTGCGAACCAGTGTTGAAAATTTGGTAAAAGAATTCCAGGAAAAATGCGCCGCAGGCATAAATGAAAACGCGTCAGCCAATACTAGAACTGTTGAAAATTTGGGAGCCTCCTTAAAGGACGCCATTTCAAGTGGCATAAACAATCTGAAAGAAGAATTAGAGCGAAGCAAGACAGGTATGGCTGAAATCGCAAGCCTCGAAACCTCGTCTATGAAAGAGCTTGCACAGAAAATGACTGAAACATCGGAACAAAGCTTCACATCTATGAAAACTAAGATAAAGGAAAACATGGAGGGTGCGTATACAGGTATCTCGACTCAGCTTTCAGACCAGGGTACAAAAACTGGTAGTGAATTGTCAGAAATGGAAGAGGAGACATTGGGAGAGTTCAGGAGTGGGGTGGCGGAAATACAAGAAACCATAAAAAATCTTGTTAACAGTTTCTCCACGATTGACGGCGAACTGAAAAGGAGTGGCGGAGGTATCTCTAAAAACATTGCTAACCTGGTGAAGGCTTTGGGAGACGCTTTCAAAAGCCTCGAGGCTGCCGAAAAAGAAATCTCAAGTATAGGGGGAAGATAAAATGACATCGTGGGAAGAAACTCTAAAGGACATAGGAATAACGGGCAACCAGGCGAAGGTTTACGCCGTCTGTGTTGGGCTAGGAGCAAAAACGGCATCAGAACTGTCTGTTTACACGGGACTAACCATACCAGCCGTTTCACAGGAACTTGAAAAGTTGCAATCAATGGGTGTGATCAAAAAAATACCGGGCAAAATAGATTTCTACATTGCTTTAACACCTCGTATAGCCCTCACCGGAATGGTTGCCGAAACTCTCCAAAACAAACTTGAAAATTTGAAAACCAAAATCATGACGAGTACGAATAACGCTATTGAGAGCCTTAGTCAAAACGTTGCCACCCTCAAAAGTAAATTAAACGAGGGCTCGTCAAGCTATCTGGGGGAGGTTGTAGTGGGTAGTTCCCAAATAGTAGCTCAGCTTCTCGGTTCAACCAGTGAGTCTTTGGAGAATTTGAAATCCGAAGCGAGTCAACAATCCCAGAACATTGAGGGATCCCTGCAGCAAATGATTGACCTTCATGAGAAGGACTCTAAGGAAACCATAAAAAATCTAGTCGAAGCAAGTACCGAGTCGGTGGCAACGTTTCGAAGCGACATACAAGAGGTCAAAGACACCTCTGAAAGAGTGCTAAAAGATTTCATTGAGCAGACCCGAATCTCTATAACTGATTTTCAAGAAAAATTGGAAACCGCGGTGAACGACGCTATTAAAACAATAGAATCAAGAGCCGAGGATGTGTCTGGGAGAACGGTTTCCGAAGTTACCTCACTTTTCTCGGACCTCGATTACGCTTTCGACAAGTCGGTAAAAGAAATTGAAGAGATCAACCTGCAACCGCTGAAAACCATTAATGAAAATTCTATAGAGATCTCCAAGACTGCCATATCGGGAATCGTGGAACTCATAGATGAATTAGGACCTCTAACCGAGACTCAAACCACAAATATTCAGGGCATGAAAGAGGCATTTTTAAATGACTTTAGAAAAAGTCTTGAAACTAATCGGAAAAAAATAGTCGGTTTTATGGAAGAGATTGAGGGAGCTCTTGACACTCAAACTATAAAGATTAGAGATTTGATACTTGAAAATCTCACACGCTTCCAATCAGAGATCTCTCAAGTAATGGAGAGGTACACGGATAAGATAGCTGAAATTGGTGAAACCTCAAAAAACGCGATAAAGCAGGTGAAGACGAATTTAAGTGTACAAGAGGAATTAAACGCGCAGGAAAACCAGTTGAAAACATCTTTGGAGGAAGAGGTTCAAAAAGCGGAAAGCGAACTGAAAACCAAATTAACAGAGATAGAGGAAGAAAGCAACTCCCTCAAGCAAAAAATAGGGAGCATAAAAGATAAAGCTCTAAAAGATTCTAGAAACAGTTTGGGGACACTTCTTAAAAATATAAACAAAGCGATGAAAAAACATTTAGATGACTTTGTATCCAACTTCCATTCCGAATCTTTGACTCTTAAACGCAATCTATCCGCTAACTTTAGCGACAGCGTTGCAGTTCAAAAAAGCAAAATGGCCGGGTTTGAAGAAACCTTTACAACTGCACTAAACAGGATAATTGACATTATTCAGTTCGTCGAAGACAAATCCGGTGATAAGAAAAAACTTTCACTGGGAAAGGAGGAAACAGAAGAACTCCTAAGCAAAGTTACTTCCAGCAAAAATGAAATTAAGGGATTAAAAAAGGAACTGAGAAACTCTGTAAATGGCCTTAATGAAAACATCAATAAGGTGTCCACAAATATTCTCGACGCACTCGACAAAAGCTTAACATACATCGGTGAATCCTTCGCAAAGAAAACCGAAAAACTCATCCAGTCATTACAAGAAGAAGATGTCAAACCAAAGGAAAGCGCCCGTAAAGCAAAAGAAAGCGCAGGTAAAGGCACCACAGACATAGAAAGCGGAGTAGTCTCCGAAATAACAAACTTTAAAACCATAAATGAAAACAACTTCAATGCGTTCCACTCGGAGTTTGAAGCACAAATCGATAAGCAACTCCCTGATATGGAGAAGATTATAACCGACGCCGTCAGCCAAGTGGCAAGTAGCAGGGACAGTTGCTTAACAGTATTCGGATCTATTAAAAGTGGGGTTGTTGAACAACTGGATAAATCCTCAGACATTTTAGAAAGTTCCAGGAGCTTGCTTGAAGAAAGTTTAGAAAACATCAAACAAACACTGGCAAACACGTCCACAGATGCACAGAATATTATTACTCCGATAAAGGAGACGGTTAGCAGCCAGACTTTACAACAGTTCTCCGAGGAAAAGGCTAGGCTTGAGGAAAACTTGGAATCAGCAATAAGAGAATCCGTTAACGATACTAGCCAAAGACTGGATGACTTTCACTCCGGCTTGAAAGAAAGCCTAAACGACTACCTAGATAAAGCTACCAAATTAAGGGCAACAGCAGAGAAAAACGTGTACTCAAACATTGACAAGGAATTCAAAGTTTTAACAAAACAACTCGAGGAACAAAAAGGACAACTAGAGGAGACTCTAACCAAAAGTAAGGATGAGATAGAAGAAAAGCACAGCAAAGTGCAAAAAGGAGTGGAAGAGGTAACTTCAACCCTTGGGCGAGACCTACCCAGTTATGTGGAGAAAATAAAATACGACTTACTATCTACCATGGATAGGCATAGTAGGGAGAGCAGGGACTCTGCAGAAGTCAAACTGGAAAGCCTTGCGGCTATCACAGACAAGCCCTTCTCAAACATTGAGAGCAAACTCCTAGACTTCGATCGAAAGCTGGGCCTGTTATTCGAAAAACGCCACTCCGAAATCAAATCCAAAACCTACGAAGCTCTCGAAAGCCTAAAAGACAGCCACACAGCTTTCGAAGAAACCCTGAACACCCTGTACTCAAATATGGAACAGACACTAAATCAAAAAATAGATGAAGAGGTCTCAAAGCATCAAGGAGAGACTAGCAGCACAGTAAATACCACCATGACAAGCATAGAGGAAAATGAGACCGGTTCAATTCAGGCTCTAAACACGTTTACAGGGGAAATCCCAGAGAGAATAGGTGAAGCCATAACCAACACTCAAGATACTCTAAAACTCATAACCCGCATAATGAAACTATCCGAAGAAATAGAACCCAAACCCTTCGAAGACACCGAAAGAGTGGTCGGAAAAGAACAAATACTAAACCTGCTAAAAACCCTCATTAAAAACACAAAGAGCACCATAACCATCCTCACCCCCACAGTAAATGACATACCCATAGAAGACCTGAGACAGATACCCCGACAGAGGGTCACAATAATCACGGACGCCGAGGGAAAAGCTCCACCGATGCCCGCACACATTCAACTCAAACACAACCCTGGAAACGTGTACGCCTTCAACCGGGACAGTGAAGAAATGATACTAGCAGTAGCCGCACCGGAACCATTGGGAATATACACCGTAAATATGGAACTAATAAAGCTGCTAAATCAGATATTACAGGACGTATCCGCAAGAGCCAAAAAAATATAAAAACAAAATTTCTACCTTTTTTTTATTGCACCAATTAGCTTGATTTTTATCTAAAACTTTTGGAAGTTTTCCGAAGTACTACAGAACCATAAGCTTTAAATTTTAATTCTGTTTAATATAATTTTTAAAAAATTGTAAAAAGAGGTTTTTCATTGTCAAAAAAAAGTATACGTGTCTTTGCTGCTGGGGGTGTCGCTCCTCCTATTCAGAAAGCAGGTAAACAGTTTCAAGAAAAATACGGGGTTGAGGTCGATTTCACAATTGGGAAGGCTGAGAAGCTCATCTCGGAAATAAAGGAAAATAAAATAGGTGATGTTCTGTCATGCGGCGCCGAATATGTTCTGGATAATGCAGAGCAATTAGGTATAATCCTCAAAGAAAGCAGGAAAAGTGTCGGGAACAGGAAATCCGTTATCCTTCTGCAAAAAGGAAACCCTAAGAAAATCCAATCTTTAAAAGACTTGGCTAAAGATGGCATAAGAATCGGAATATCTACGAGCGGTTGTCTAGTGGGTGTGTGGGACGATGTTTGCAGCAAGGCTGGATTAACGGATCAGATTAGAAAAAATATTACTGACTTCGCAGATGGTTGCGGAGCCGTTATGGCTCTGATTAATCAGAAAAAGGTGGACGCTATCTTTGGATGGAACGTCTTTAAAAATATTTGGCCCGGACCATCAGAGATGTTGGAAATCCCAAAGGAAATTCAGGTCCAACGAAGCACGGGAGTAGCTACAATAAGTTACTCAAAAGAAGTGAAACTCGCCAGCAAATTCATCGACTTTCTTACATCAAAGGAAGTGAAAGGAATCTACGCAGAATATGGTTGGATCCACAATCTGTAAAGAGGGGAATGTCTAAATCTTATTCTGTGCTAAATTAAAAAAATCGAAGAAGAGATCTCAGACTAGTGTCTTCTTCCTCTTCCTCTATCACTTCTATATGGTCTGGACCCGTATCCGGGGCCCTGACCACCATATCTGGGTCTGAATCTTCTTTCCTGCTCGTAAACCTTGTTTGAGAGATTATTTTCCGTATTTACATCCATCTCTTCGCTATCCTCAACTTCCTCAAGACTATCATATCTACCGATATTCAATCTCAAAGAGCCCTTGAAAACAGTCGTGTAACCGTTGTTAAGCTGATAAACGTGACCCGTTTCAACCTTGTCTATATCCTCGTTCCACAGAGTTAATAGAATGCTTCTCGAACTATCACCCACCAGAGCTTCGGTAACCCTCAGGGTTTCGCCAGTCTTTCTTGATACAATCTCTCTTTCGTCATTGAGCGACTCGACTTTGAATTTTACATTTATGCTTTTAAGATCAGGTCTCAAATTCTCTACAATAACATCTTGTTGTTCGCTCATTTCGACTCCTCTTTCTATGCAAACTTTCGATAGAAAAAAAGCTTAGAGGCTGAACCCAGCCTTAATCATTTTTCTATACATAGTACTTGAATTTTTTGGGCTTTTTGGATTGGTGTTTAGTCATATTAGAGGGGGCGGATCCCCCAAGAAGCAGGGTTAGCAGCCAGGTTAGTACGGTGCTGACTGCGAAGGCCTCGTAGCTGCTCGGTGCGGCGGTCTCAGCTCCCGGTTTTGGGGGAGGTTGAAGGAGGAGGCTGTGGAGGTAGGCTAGGTAGAGGAGTGTGGATGCGAGGAGGAGGAGCCAGCGTAGGGGGAGGTGTGCTGCTACGATTTTAGATACTTTTTTAACCGTCTGAGTCCTCGAGAACTTCGGGGATGCTGCTCTCATCTTGTTCATTGTTTTATTCATAAATTTAAAAAGAGTAAAATCCCCAAATAGAACTAAGTTTCCGAAGTACTATTAAACCATAAAACATTAAAGCATGAATGCTTACAGTTTCGCTCTCCAGCCTATGGAATATTTTTAAATTAAAATAAGTTCAAAAGATGAGTATCAAAATGAGAACCAGCCGCTTACGGAACACAAAAACTGGGAAGAAAACGGTTACCGAGCAAAAAGAAGCCGAGGGCTCTATGTTCAAGCCTAATGCCATAATGTTTTTTGCTAATGTTGCCACAGCCACTAGTTTTATCATTATTCCTCTGTTTGCTAAGGATTTGGGAGCTTCAGACACCCTGCTTGGTATTATCGGTTCTGGGTTTGGGCTAGCTCTGCTCGTCTCCTCATATATTTTCGGCTGGGCTGCCGATGTCACCGGGAGAAGGGTTCTCTTACTGGTTGGCTTGTTAAGTTCTGCGGTGATGTTCTCTGTGCAGTTTTTGGTTCCCAATGAGACTGTTCTGGGTATAACTTGGTCTTTAGCGGGTTTCTGTTCGGGAATTTATCCTCAAGCCTTGATAGCTTACGGCTATGAACTGAGGAAAAAAGTGGGTAAATTTGTATCCTACGGTTCCCTGGGCTGGGGTTTGGGTAACCTTATGGCGGGAATTCTTGCTATCTACTGGGAAGTATTCCTCTTCGCCGGTTTGTTCTTCTTCTTAGGATTTATAGTTGCGCTCAGAATGCCGATTACCGATGTTAAACTCAATGTACCCAAGTTTCCAAAACATGTAATTAAGAGAAACATATCCATTTACATAGCATTCTTCATGAGACACACAGGCGCTTACGCTACCTGGATTATTTTCCCCCTCTTCCTAACACAGCTGGGTGCAAACGGGTTATGGATAGGAATACTATACGCAATAAATTCCTTCGGTCAATTCTTCATAATGAGACCCTTAGATAGGTTCAGAAGCACCTCCTTAGTTATCTGGGGGCTTTCATTCTCTGCACTGACCTTCGCTTTATACTTCTTCGCACAAAACTTTTGGCAGACAATTCCCATGCAGCTAGTTCTAGCCCTCTCATGGTCGCTGCTATATATTGGCTCTCTAAAATTCGTAGCCGAAAGCGGAATCGAGAGAGGAACATCGGTAGGCTTACTCAATCTCACCCTGAGCCTTTCAACCGTTGTGGGACCACTAATCGGAGGAGTCATCAGCCAAATATGGGGATACAGATACACGATGCTCTTCGCTCTAGCCATGGTACTCGTTGGTTTAGCGTTTTTCACACTCTACTTACGATACAGCAAAAACCACACTCAAGAATCAAAAAATAAAAATAATGAAAAATTGTAAAAGTCCTTTTTTTGAAAACTTATTTTCAAATCTTGGTCGAAATACTTTTTCCGAACTCTTCAGCTTTGGCAAGTTCACCTTCAACAAGTGGACCCTTCATAATTCCCTTAGCTTCCGCTCCAAAACCCGGAGCCACCAGTTTTAGGCCAGGGATTTTTTCCCGAATCTGTTTCTCCATTTTTTGAACAGCTCTAGGATCACCTTTCACATGTGTGTCGAAAACAGCGCCTGCCTTTCCCTTCAAATTAAGCTTTTCTAACTTTTTCAAGAAATTCTTGATGTCTCCAACCGGTCCTCCCGCGTGATTGGCGGAGCCAATAATTAACGCATCGTAGTCTAAAGCTTCTTCTGGTTTAGTGATCTTAACGTCCTTGACCACAGCCTCTACCTTTTTCGTTGCGTTAATACCCTTGGCTATTGCTTCTGCCACTGCTTTGGTGTTTCCCGTCTTGCTCCAATAAACTATCAATGCTTTTGGCATGATATCAAACACTCCCTCAATAATTTTCTGATACTATTAACCCAATTTTGTAATTATCCGCTCCTTAAATCAGAAGATTAAATATATTTTATTATTTACAGGTAATATGAAATATTAATATTTATTCGTTGGCAGTGACCATCTAAACAATCAAAATCATCCAAAAAATATATTATAGGAACTTCTTTTTAGAAACAGCTCATCACGATTTATTCACGTAACCGTGTTACATATTTTCAAATCTTGGTCGAAATGCTTTTTCCGAACTCCTCAGCTTTGGCAAGTTCTCCTTCAACAAGTGGACCCTTCAAAAAACCCTCAATCTTCGCTGCTAAACCCGGAGCCACCAGTTTTAGCCCTGGAATTTTTTCCCGTATCTGTTTCTCCATTTTTTGAACAGCCTTAAGGTCATTTCTCGCGTGTGTGTCGAAAACTGCGCCTGTTTTTCCTTTTAAATCAAGCTTTTCCAATTTTTTCAAGAAATTCTTGATGTCTCCAACCGGTCCTCCCCCTTGATTTGGGGAACCAATAATTAACGTATCGTAGTCCAAAGCCTCTTCGGGTTTAATTTCCTTGACATTCCTGACTACTACCTCTACCTTTTTCGCTGCCTTTATCCCTTTGGCTATTGCTTCTGCTACTGCTTTGGTGTTTCCGAATTTGCTCCAATAAACGATTAACACTCTCGACAAAGTAACAACACTTCTCCCATAATCTTTTTCTATCTTCTTATATCGTTCACACTCTTCAGTGCTATATTTGGCTCTAGTACTATATGAATCCGTATATACAGTAAATTCAATGAATTTAAATATAAGATAATAAAACATATTTGTGGCGTTCAAAATGGTGGGGCAGAGATGACGGAAAAATATGATGTAATAGTCATAGGGAGCGGCTTAGGAGGTCTTTCCTCCGCTGCTCTGCTTGCTAAGAATGACCTGAGTGTTCTTCTACTCGAAAAAAGGGAACTACCTGGTGGTTGCGCCACAGGTTTTATCAGGGGGCGCTTCGAATTTGATGCGTCTCTTCATGCGCTGCCCGGTATGGACATTGATGGAACGCCCGATAATCCTTATCCCTATCTTGAAGAACTCGGCTTGACAAAGAAGTTGGAATTCAAAAGGTTATCCAACGTTTATCAAAGCGTTTTTCCAGACTTTGAAATCACCCTGCCAGTAGGTAGAGAAAATATTGAAGGCGTACTATTAGATAACTTTCCCAAAGAACGCGAGGGAATAACCAAAATTTTTGACAGAATTTTCGCAACCTACGAAACTATCAAAAAATTCAGAAAAAAAGACCCCAGTGTTACCCAGGAAGATTTTAAAAAAAATGTCTTGGGATATATGGGTAAAACATGGGGGGAAATATTGTATCCCGAAGTTAAGGATCCCAGAGTGAGAGCAATAATCTCTCAGCTTTGGATATATGGTTTCGGCCTACCACCCAAGAAGATGGACTACCTCACTTTTGCAAATGGGACCGCCCACATTTACCAATATGGATGGAATCAGATAAAGGGGAAATGCCCCGCCTTAGTGAACGCCTTTGTTGAGCTGATCACAGAATATGGGGGAGAAGTTCGCTTCCAATGTGAGGCTAAGAAGATTCTTACCGAGGGAGATAAGGTAAAAGGAGTTTTGACCAAAAACGATGAACAAATAACATCAGATTTCGTGATTTCAAACTCTAATCCGATAACTATGACACTGGATTTAATTGGAGCGGATAAAGTACCAGAATCCTACTTCGCCAAACTAAGGTCAAACGAAGTGGGTATTTCTCTACTTGGAGTTTATTTGGGACTGGATGTTCCATACTCTAAACTTGGAATAGACGAGTTTGAAATATTTCAAAACGACCATTATGACACCGATAAGATTTACGACAAGTCTTTTACACTGGAAGAACCAGAGATGCAGTTTATCACCACATACAACCTCGCCTACCCCGATTATTCTCCCCCCGGAACATCAGTAATCGTCCTGAGCGCACCGAGTTATGCAGACCCCTGGTACGCCTTATCGCCACAAAAATATGTTGAAACCAAGAACAGGCTCGCGGATAAGCTTATTACAAAAGTAGAAAAGATAGCGCCAGGACTCAGGGAACACATAGAGGTAGTAGAATTCTACACACCATTAACCATAATGAGGTATACCGGAAACCATGGAGGAACCTTTGGTGGATTCAGCTACTCCCCAGCCGGAAGCCCACCCTTAAGACTTCCTCCAGAAGGACCAATAAAAGGACTCTACCTAGCCAATGCTTGGAGCCAGCCGGGATGTGGCTACATGAACTGCATACTATCTGGTAAGAATGCGGCTGGGATGATAATTGCGAAAAAGAAAGGAGGTAGTTAAAATTGTCTGTGTCACAACAGCCGAGGGATTATACTAAGGAACCAGACTTTGTGAAGAAAATTGTGGAAAGTTTACACCCCGAAAGAATGTATCTGAAAGTAAAAGAAATAATTGAAGAGACGCCGAGCACGAAAACCTTTAGGATGATACCAACCAAAGGTAAGTTACCGCCTTTTAGAGCCGGCCAGTATGTGAACCTATTTGTGAATATAGATGGTGTGCTCACCAGCAGACCCTACAGCATATCCTCATCCCCCACCCAGACCGAACACATTGACCTCACGGTGCGCCGAAAGAAGGGCGGCTTCGTATCCAACTATCTCTTGGACAAGGTCAAGGTGGGCGACGAGTTCGAAACCACAGGACCCATGGGACAGTTCTACTACGAGCCTCTCACCGATGGAAAAAATCTGGTATTTCTCGCTGGAGGAAGTGGAATAACTCCCTTCATGAGCATCATCAGAGAAGTGGTGGACCGAAAACTTGACCTAAACATCTGGCTGATTTACGGCAGCCGTGTACCCGAAGACGTAATCTTCAACAAGGAGTTAGAAAAAATAGCAAAAAAGCACAAAAACATACATTTCAGCGTGGTAATATCAGAGCCCCCAGAGGGTTACTCGGGAGTATGCGGCTTCTTGGATAAGGGAATCATCCTAAGCCAAATAGGCAAATCTGAAGGTAAAACATTCTACATGTGCGGACCGCAGGCAATGTACATCTTCTGCGATTCTGAATTATCGAGTCTAAAACTTCCCAGAAGAAAATTCAAGCGTGAGTCTTACGGACCTCCTGACGATGTGACCATGGAGCCGGGCTGGCCTTCGGGTCTCTCAGTGGATAAGGAGTTCACTGTGGAAGTGATTGGCAAAAAGACCTTTATGGCGCAAGCAGGTGAACCCCTAATAAACTCGCTGGAAAGGGAGGGCTTAGTTATTCCCGCGGTTTGCCGCTCCGGAGTCTGCACAACCTGTCGCACCAAGCTGGTTTCGGGAAAGGTTTTCATGCCAAGCACAGTAACACTGCTGGAGGCTGACCGCAAATTCGGATACATTCATCCGTGCATGGCCTACCCAATCTCGGATATAAAAATTCGAATCTAACAATCTCTACAACCATTCTTCTTTTTAACCATTAATTTGTAAGCGCATCTCATCTGTAGATTCCCATTTTTCACTAGATGCTCCACTCTTTTTTGGAACATTTTTATGCTTCGGGAATATTTTTACGCGTTCTATCCTGTTTTACCTTTTCATTATTCCTTAAGGTTTATATGTAAAAGGTGTTTTTGTAGTACTATGGATCTCAGGGAAGAATTCTTGGAACTTTTGAAGAAGGACAAAGATTTCAGGTACACTGTCCTAGGCTACCTGGGACTAGATGAAATAGCCCGGAGAATGGACGCCCACGAATCAACACAAACCAAGATCTGGGAGGAGATTAAGGAACTCAGAGAAGGGCAAGGTAAGATCTGGGAGGAGATTAAGGGTATCAAGGAGGATATTAGGAGGATCGATGAGGAGATTAAGGAGCTCAGGAAAGATTTTGAGGAAATGTTGGGTAGGATTAAGTCGTTGGAGAAGGGTCAAGTGGATATTAGGTCTGAGGTTTTTGTGGGTTTTGATTCTATGAGAAGGTTCGCTGGGGTCAGTTTAGAGGAGTTTGTGAAAAATTGGATGAGTGGTTCTCTTAGGGAACGGGGAATTCTTCCTGCTGGGGTCAGTCTAGAGAGGACTGTAGTAGATGGAGAAGAGATAAATCTTTTCAGTAAAGACCCCCTGATAGTTGGAGAAGTTACTGCTTACGCTGAGAGTGTCGAGGAAATATCCAAGCTCTTAAGGAAGGCTGAAGCTGCAAAGAAGAAATACAAAAAGGAACCCCGATACCTATTTCTACGTGTTTTGACAGCACCAACCAGCGTAGCTAAAGAGATGAAAAAAATTGCAAAAGCGAAAAACATAGACCTCGTAATAGGAAGGGAATCCTAGTTCGCATTGCAAAAAAAGAAGAAATCCAATATTTTCGAATCCAGATAATTATCTCCCGTCATTCACTAAATATAACTTGGTTTTGCCAATATTTCTTTCAAGTTTCCTTTTTACATCGAACTCTTTTTTAATTCTTTTTGCCTCTTATTTTGTGAGTGTTTAGTTCTCTTTTAGGATATAAGAAATAAAGGTGCTTGGCTCCTTTAAATGTTTAAAATGGTGGTGGCACTGTTTTGGAAGGAGTATTCTTTTCTGATGTTTCGGGAATTGACCCCGAAAATTACATAATTTGCACTTATTATGTGGAAACCTCCGGAACTCTTGAGAGTGCTGGAGAAGCCATCGCCGCGGAAGAATCCATAGGAACATGGACCGACATCAAAACCATAAAACTTGACATTCAGCAGAGACTCGCGGCTAAGGCTTTCAAATTCGAGGAAAAAGAAAAGGGAACCGGATTAATTAAGATAGCCTTCCCCCTAGAACTCTTTGATTTAGAAAAGGGAGGCATTCCCAACATAATGAGCATGATTACAGGAAACCTATTCGGCCTCTCAGCACTAAAAAATGTGAGACTACTCGACGCCCAATTTCCCAAGTCTATGCTTACCTATTTTCCCGGACCAAAATTCGGATTGGAAGGCGTAAGAAAAATTGTAGGCACCCAAAAGAATAGACGACCCCACCTAGGAACAATAATAAAACCCAAGGTTGGTTTAAACCCCTCAGAAACCGCAGAAGTCGCATACGAGGCGGCAGTTGGAGGAGTAGACTTCATTAAGGATGATGAAACACTCCTTTCCCAGAAATTCTGCCCCCTAGAAGAAAGACTTTCCAAAGTTATGGAGAAAATAGACCTAGTAAAGGAGGAGACCGGACGCACAGTTTTTTACGCGCTGAACATAACTGGGAACGTGAATAAGCTCTTCGAGTTCGCGGATTACGCGGTGGAAAACGGAGCAAACATGATTATGCTGGACATCCTACTCTCTGGCTTAGCCGCATTACAAAAACTCGCAGAAGATCCCTCAATAAAGGTTCCCCTTCACTGTCACAGAACATTCCACGCGGCCTTCACCAAAAACCCTCTCCACGGAGTCCACATGAAGGTGATAGCCAAATTAACCAGACTCGCCGGAGGAGACCAGCTCCACAGCGGAACCGCGGCGGGAAAAATGGGAATAGAGGAAGAAACACCCGAAATATTGGAAACCAACGCCGCCATGCTCCAAGAATGGGGGAACATGAAACCGGTGATTCCTGTGGCTTCGGGGGGAATTCACCCCTCACTGGTTCCCAAAAATGTCGAAATTCTGGGCACGGATCTCGTCATCAACGCGGGCGGCGGCATCCATGGTCACCCGGATGGAACCAGAGCAGGAGCCGCTGCAATGAGGCAGGCGATAGATGCGGTTATGAAAAAAATCCCCCTAGAGAAGTACGCAAAAACCCATGCAGAACTTCGAAAAGCACTTGAAAAATGGGGCTACCGATACGTAGAAAAATCCGAATCTCTCGGGGAGCGTTACGGCGCATAAACCCCGTTAAACTCTGAGAATCGAGTTGCTTAGCTTGGAATCAGAACCTAAAATTTCTCATTTTTCTTTGTGTTCAAGAGCTCTGTCAATTTCTTCTTTAAACAGTGAGTAGGGCTCCGCTCCAATTATTACTCCATGATTTTTAATTATGAACGTGGGGACTCCCGTTATTCCTTTGTTTCTTCCCTCACGGTAGTTTTGAATTATAATGTCTCTTTTGGAACCGCTGTTCAGGCATTTTTCGAACCGTTCAACCTCCATTCCAACATCAGTGGCTATTTCTTTTAAAACTTCGACACTGCCAATATCTTTGTGCTCTTTGAATAACGCCTCAAAAACCCTTTCGTGGAATTCCCAGAACTTTCCCTGATCCCTTGCACACTCACTAGCCTCAAAGGCCTTCTCAGAATCGGGGATTGTAAAGGGAAGCTCGGGAGGGATGACCTCTACGTCCAGATTTCTCTCTTCGACCAAGTTTTTAATGCGCTCGAAAACTCCGAGAATAAAATCGTCGGACATGATGGGTTTAAAGTTTCCCGGATATAGAGGATAGTGTTTCCAAGTAAATCTAATTTTGTCGCCGTATGCCTCCCTAAGTTTTTTCAGGGTGAGATATCCAATAAAGCAGAATGGGCATATGTAATCCGAAAAAACGATAATTTCAAGAGGAGAATTTTTTCCAACCAAAATTCCTTCACCAGCTAAATTTCCAATCGCATCGTTAAAAATATTTTTAAACTATTTATAGGCTTCCAGAGAAAAGTGGTGAAAAATAAGGTGAAAATGAAAGATTCTTTCTACCTGCGAGAGAAGCTATTCTAAACGATGTCTGTTTCCCTCAATTTCTTCTTGCAACTCGGGCAGTACCCCTTCACCTTTACCCATTCTAATAAGTGGTCTTTGTGACCCAAGGTGCCACAGTTTGGGCACTTAACAAGCGGATCCCCAAGAACAATATCAATCTGGCATACGGGGCACTTCAGTCTGGCTCTTCCGCAGCTGGGGCAGAACTTTTTGTCCTCTGTCAGCTCGGTGCCGCAGAACATACAACACCAATGCCCAAGAACAGGGATAGGTGAAGTGAACCGTCGCAGCTTCTTCTCAACAGAAGATAACTTGGCGCTGTACTTCGAGTAGATTTCCACGTACTCCTCATGGGTAAGCTTCCCAGCAGCAAACCGGGCATTCACCTCCTCCATGAGGTCCTTGAGAGCCGTCCTCCTCGCCACAAGGTCCCCCACCGGAACCCTAGTTTTAGAGGGCTTTCCACGCTTTGAAACAGTTGATGACCGCGTTCCATACTTAGGCATCGCCCTCCTAAGCTCAAGCACAATCCTCTGTCCAGAGGCTTCTTCTCCACTTCTCGGGGGGGTTTGAGCTCGTGCATACCTGGTTGGACTCGGAGTAGTCTGCGCGTATCTGGTTGGAGCCTCAGCCTCAGGAACTTGCTCTTCTCTACTTCTCTGTGATCCCAAGCCCGCGGCTATGATTATTGCAAGGATAACAAAGCCCAGGGCCAAGTAAACCAATGGATTTAAGCCGCTCGGCATAAGTAGGAAAAGCAGCAGGAACGGAAGATATGATGAAATCGGAGTTCCGGGAGTTCCTGAAGGTATTGGTATTCCGAGTATAGCGAAAGTGGTTAGATGGTCCGTATACGCGGTTACCGTGTTGTTTATCGTGTCTACGGTGCTTGGGAGCTGAGTCCATTTTCTTGAGGTTGTGGTCCTGTACCATATCGTAAGAGTGTTTTCATTGAGACCGAGTTCTGCAACTTTCGAGTCGGTGTAGTGTATGGTTATGTTGATTCCCTGAAGCGCACTGCTGTCATTTACCGATATGCTTACAAAACATTCGAGGAATGCTAAACCTAAGGGCGCACCTCCCCCTACACCACCCACCATTCTCGATATATTCAGTGAGACTGAATTATTAAGGTTTAAGGAAAGCTCAACACCCAACTCGCTGGAAGCGTCCCACTCTTGGTTTCCATCAGCAAATTCGTGAGTGAAAATCAAAGGGGATTGCCCTTCTTCGCCTCCCCAGCTACCATGAGTTGGTTCTGGGCTGCAGTAGTTTCTTATTCTAACCCAGTCGTATTTCGCCTCAGAATTATCATAGCAACTTAACGACAAATACGCTGAGAAGTTAGCAACTGTACACCAGCCTGAGAAAACTGCTAGGGAATTTTCGAGATTAATAAATACGCCTGCAAATTCACTTGATTCCCTCACGATTTGCATAATTACGAATTGAGTGCATTGAGAATAACCGATATGGATTACTTCGGTCGAAGGACCACCATAAACAAAAAAGGTTCGCATAGAACCCCCGTAATACCCCGCCCACGATTGCTCTATGAGATAATTCAATTTTCTTCTATCTGGGACGGGGTAAGTCCAGACATCCCAGATAGCCAGATCTGGAACGTACGCATTGCCGCTTCCTGAAGAGACTCCTTTACATTTAGTTTCATAGATACAATTACTCTCGGAGAAGTTGTTATTTGTTCTAAGTTGACACCAACCAGATGGTGTATTGCAGTCTATGTAGCATTCACTATTAGACACCGTTATAGAATCTCCGCTAAGTATTCTTGTGTTCCATTTCGTGTTATTAATTGAGCTGCCCAGAAAGTCGTCAAAGAAAATAAAAGTGTTATCACCGTTACTAGCGGTGGTTGCATCACTTTTACCGTAATAGATGTAAATTTTTGCTGTATTTGGGCTGGCGGGAATGTTGTTTATTTGAACCCAGAAGGTTGCATTATCACCATCATACTTGCTCTCCATCCAGTAATTTAGTTGAGTGGCTCCATCCGAATTAGTGAACCTTACATCGCTGAAATCGTATCGACAGTGGGCATTACAATAAACTTTCTCATCATTATCGGTTCCACTGCCGTAGTTCACCACTATCCTCATCTGGTAATTGGTCTGCACACCCGCGGTACTGCCGTTTATTGTATGACTTTTACGATAACCCCATTCCGATAGCCAGGAAGCTTTATCATCAATACTATTGTTATTTGGAAGTTTGTTTAAAAGAAGGGTTTGATAATAATTTGTTGTATTTGGAGATTGGGAGGAGAGGAATACGGGTATGCCTATTGAAATGGTGAAAATTGATATCGCCATCAATGCGATTAGCGCTCGTTTATGTTTATATAAACGGTTTTTTAGGCGCATCATTTTCACCCAGCCACCTCTTTTCCACTAAAACTAACTATCCTGTAATACAGTTATAAATTTGTTTATTGTGACAAAAACGAAGTTGGGATTATCCTCGGAATTTTTTTAAAGGTTTAATAGTGAGTCGCTGGCTTTGAATTATAGATTCAACATGATTAAGAAGAGTATTACTTTGGTAGATAGATTATAGTCAGCAACCCCTTTAATGATGATATATTAGTCAGCTTCATGTTTTTCGATTCAAAAGTCTTGTTCAGTAACTTTTTCTTATTATAGAAAAGATAGTGATTAGTTTTTGTTGATGTATGTTTAAGGGTATTCTAGTATTGAAAATTAATTTAAAGGGATAAATAGCAGTAAATACTGTAAGGAGGAATAGTTTTGTCTTTCTCAGAAAAGGATGTGGAAAGGGTTGCTGAGCTTATCCGTAATGCTTCTTATCTAGTTGTATTCACTGGAGCGGGTATTTCGACTGAGAGCGGGCTTCCGGACTATAGGGGTCCGGAGGGTGTTTGGACACTCAGAGATAAGGGTTTGAAGCCCAAGTTGCCAACGAAGCCCTGGGATCAGATTGAACCTAACGCGGGTCATTACGCTCTTGTTGAGCTTTACAATATGGGATTATTGAAATACCTAATATCTCAAAACGTTGATAATCTTCACATAAAATCAGGCATTCCTCAAGAGATTCTAGCTGAGCTTCACGGTAATCATACCCTTATGAAATGCCTGAGTTGTGATGTACGTTTTTCAAAAGAGGAAATAGAGTGGAATGATCTACTATTTGGTAATGGCTACAGAACACAGAAACCACTTCCTAATCAACCCGCGTGTCCACAGTGTTCAGGAAGAATTATTTCATCGGTAGTAAACTTCGGTGATCCGATGCCTGAACGTGAAATAGCAGAATCATCTAAACAATCACAAAAATGTGACGTAATGATGGTGGTAGGTTCCTCACTAAGTGTATCCCCTGCCAATCAATTCCCACTTATTGCAAAAGGGCGGGGAGCCAAAATAATAATTATAAACATGGGAGAGACACAGTTAGAAGAGATTGCAGACATAAGAATTTATGCTAAGTCAGGTGATTTCCTTTCTAAGGTATTAGAAAAAATAAAGATAAACAGGTGATACTGGTTAATTACAATACGAACGTAAAAGCAATGTATATGCCAAAACATTTTATTATCACATATAATAAAAAGCTTAACATCGATTTCTGAATTATAAAATTGGGTCGTTTACGGGAACACGCAGAATAAAATTTGAAATTGAACTGTCCACTGAGCAATAGGTGACGTAGCAACACCGCTCGAATTACTGGGTGGAGGTTTTACTAGCAAACTATTTTAAGAGTCCATAAAATACGCTTCAGAAATCGAGAAGGATATGGAGAAAAAGTGAATACTGGTGTCTTAAGTAATTCTTTTAAAAGCTTGATAAGCAATAATAGAAACGGCAAAAGCGATTACTAGGGTCACCGCTACGATGAGGATAATATTAGTGGTAAAGTTGTAAAGCCACGATGAGGTTGAAACCATTAACATATAGTAAAAAATATCTGCAATAGTCGCTGCTAAAAAAATTTTTTTCCAACCTATTCGCATCAAAACCATAATAGGAACTGCGATGTAAATCCAAATCGAGAAATTGAAAATAATTAAACCCACAAAAAGACCGTGTGATCCAATGTATTTCTCAGCCTCTTTCCTCTTTCCCTCTAAATAATTGGCGATTCTTTCACTACGTTTACTCACTACGTTAGTCGATGAATAAGCAATTGCTACAGCTACGGTGTGTGCTGCCAACCAAAGCGCCGTGATTTGATAGAGGCTCATCCCAAAATTAAGCAAAAGAGTAATGCTCGGCACCACCACTCCAGAAAACTGGACAATCATGGTAAGAAACGATAGAAGAAGAATCACAGGAATCATAGGCGGAGGAAGTGGAGGAATAGGAAAGACTGCCAAATTGTAAACCCCTCAAACATTTTTGCGTAATATGTTAACTTTTTTATTACATCATGTAAATAGTGACTCCTAACATATTTAAACTTTAGTTACATGCAATTTGAATACAAAAATTACAAAGGACACTCGTTAAAGAATCATTAAACTGAACCTATCAGAAGCACTTAATACTAAAGCACAGCACACTAGCTACCTTATTCTTCAGTGGCTCCTATTTTTTCTGATTATTAAAACCATAAAAAATAAATAATTGTAGAGTCTTAAGAAACTTTAAAGCGCTATTGAGGATAGAGACTTGTCGGAAGATACCCAGCAATTGAAACGTGAGCCACCCCTAGAGCGAGAGAGTTTTACTGATAATTGGTTTATCGGCCCCCTGCACTTCTACGATGTACTAGCGCTCTTTCTAGTTGCCTTCTTCGCCGTTGGGCTCTTCGTTGTGGGGCCGCCGCTCTTCCTTGATGATTTCTACCACATGGGAGTTGCCCAAGAGGTTTACCTGCTTGGATACGTCCCCACTTGGGACTTCTGGGAGTATTTGCCAATCGGCCGCCCCAACCTTTACCCTCCTCTTCTCCATGTTGTTATGGCTCTTCTAATGAAGTTTTCCGGCGGGGATGTCTTCTTTGCTGCGAGGGCAGTTAAAGTGATAACCTACCCCCTTCTCATTCTCTGCTTCTGGTACTCAGCAAGGGGGCTTGCGGGCAAGAAGTCAGCATTCTACTCAACAATGGCATTGGTGAGTATTTCCTCCATGCTCTCCTTAAGCTACATGATTATGCCCGCAAGCTTAGTCCTCGCTCTCACCTGCCTCCTGTTTCTAACCTTCACTCGGAAGAAACTCATTGTCTCAATAATCTTAATGGCGGTAATGCTCTGGCTTCACATAGCCATGCCCATACTCACAATCATAGCGCTCTTCGCCTTCAGCTTGGTGAGAAGGAAGGAAGGATACTTGGAGTTCTTTCTTAAGGTTTTTGGGGTCTCCGTTCTACTCTACTCTCCTTGGCTGGTTCATGTGGTTGCGCATATAGGCTGGCTTTCTTTCGCTGAAATGCCCGCAGGTCTTTTTATCCCCCTTATTGTCTGGGCTCTGGGGCTGCCTGCGCTTGCTCTCTCCTTCAGGTATTACCAGAATGACCACTTCATCTACACACTCTACGCCTTCTCACTTATCCCCATGTTTTTTGGGTATGGCAGCCGCTTCTGGGTTTACATTGTAATACCCCTGTCATTCTTCGTAGGAGTAACAATTTCGAGACATGTGGGCTCAAGAAACGGGAAATGGAGGGCTGTAAAAGTAATTCTCGTACTCCTTTTAGCTATTTCAGCCTTTTTGGTCACACTATCAATTGGGCAAGGGATGCTAGCACCACAAGGAGGAGGACTACAAGGAGGAGGACTACCAAGAGGAGGACCACAAGGAGGGGCACCTGGTCAAAGTCTTATCCCTTCCTTCTCACAACCGCCTTTCTATCAACTACTCTTCTGGCCGTCTTCGTCTAGGTCAATGATAACTCTGGATCTTATCCCACTTTACTTGGCGTCTGGCTGGATAAGAGCAAACACTCTTCCTTTCCAACCCATCTGCTATATTGGTATGAGTTTCTCTGATGCCGCAGCCATAACAGCCTTCACAGGTAGACCAACGACAGGTGGAATGTGGACTGAAGTTTCGAACCCCCTCATCCAAATAGTGTCCTACTTGTACATATTAAACTATGGAACGGTGTACGTTTTGGGAATGGGAGTAATGCCGATTGGTATCCCCGGCACACTAGCCGCAGACTTCGGTACAATCAAAATATTTGTAAGAACATAAAATTAAGCCTCCAATTAAGTGGGAAACAGTGAATTTACTGTTGTTCTTCATTAATTTTATAAACAAAAACTTTGATAGAATTTTGGAAGGTCACCGAGTTGCGGCCAAGTTTGACTTTCGAATTAAGAAATTACCAGTCCGGTGATGAGTATCAGATTATTGATTTGTTTAATGCCGCATTTGGGCGGAATAACTTTTTCACGCCGAGGACGGTTGAATTCTGGATTTGGCGTTACGTTAAGAAGCCTGGTTTTGATCCTAAAGGAATTTTCATCGCTGAGAAAGAAGGCCGAATTATTTCCTCGGTCGTAGAAACAATAAGAAAAGCGAAATTTGGAGAAAAGACTCTCCACTTGGGCGTAATAGATGATGTTTCAACCCAACCGGAATTATGGGGTAAGGGTCTGGCGAGCAAACTACTTGGAGAAGCCATAAAATACGCAGAGCAAAAAAAGCTCGACGGACTCGCTCTCTTCGCCGACCCCGAAGGAAACGCCCGCAAAATATACCTAAGCCACGGATTCATAGACGCGAAAAGATTTCATTTCTACATGAAAATCTTTGACCAAAAGGAACTTCCAGAAAACAAAACAAAAAAGGAATTCGATAACCAGAATATGAGCTTTGAAAGATTGACACAAAAAAATCTGAAAGATTTCACCGAGAAATTTAACAGAGCACACACACCTCTCGAGGGGTTCTATCCTCAGAGTATGAATGAACTAAGGTGGAGCCTATTAGAACCCTCAAAAGTCTTTCCAAGCGAAACATGGACAACCAAGAAAGACGGAGAAATCATTGGGGGAGGCACCCTCCGCATACGAAAAATAATAGCCTATGGAACAGAACTCAACTCCGCCCTATTGGAAAACGTATTCACCCTAGAGAGAAACGACGTGAGCACAGCTAAAACCGTTCTCCTTAAACTTTTGGAACAGGCGAGAGGGAAGGGATGCCCCATAGCTTTATCTATAATAAGCAGTAATTGCGATTTTGAATCTAAATCACTTGAATTAACCGGCTTTACCAAAGTCTCCGATGAAGTAGAAATGATAAAATGCTCTGAATTCGACTTTACGCCATCAGCAAAACGCTGTTGGTACGCACCTTACGAACATATGATATAAATTAATTTGGAGGAATTACAATGAGTGAGGATCCCCTAATAGAGCAACTCGCAAAAATGTCAACTCTGGAAGAAGTTTATGATATAGCTAAAGACTGTGTTCGCTGTCCCCTCTCCCAATCGAGAACCAAAGTAGTATTCGGTGAGGGTGATTCGCACACCAAACTAATGTTCATTGGAGAAGCACCCGGAGAACAGGAAGACATTCAGGCTCGCCCCTTTGTGGGAAGAGCGGGAAAGTTTCTAGACCAATTACTAAAATTAGCGGGCCTGGAGAGATCCAAGGTTTACATAACGAACACTGTTAAGTGCCGACCGCCGAACAATAGAAAACCCAGAAAAGGGGAGATGGAAAAGTGTAATCCCTACCTCAAAAAACAAATCGAGTTAATTAAACCAAAGGTAATCTGCATTCTAGGGAACGCATCTCTTGAAGCACTGCTGGGAAAAACCTCCCCGATCAGCGAATTGAGAGGGAAGCCTATTGAAAAGGAGGGAATAATTTATTTTGTCACCTTCCATCCAGCAGCAACACTCTACAATCCAGCAGCAAAGGGAGAAATGGAAAAAGACATGCTATCACTAAAAGAGCTACTAGAAAAAAAGAAAATAAAAATTTAGGTCTCTATTCGATCTCCGCCAATAAAATAAATTAAATTTCCCCTTCTTCTTCCTCCATCTAATCCAATTTTTCTTGAATGTATATACCTTTATTCTTTCCCCTTTCTTGGTAAATTATCCTCAACGCTTGTTCCGGGACTTTTTCTTGAACTGTTTTAAAAAGGTGGGTGGAAACTTTTTCCATTTTTGAAATTTTTGAGAATGATATGTAGGCTTTGAAAGCTTCGCCTGTTGTGATAGACCTGCCCTTAAGATTGATTCCTCTATCGTTGATGACTACATATCCTTCATATTCGTAAGACGAGAGGATAGGCTTGTCTCTGAGAGCCTCCTTGGTTTCTTGTTGAGGAACTTCTTCCTCAAAGACCCAAAAAGCCCCATATTCACTTCCCAAAACCAACACCAATAATAAAGATTCATTATTTCTCTAAAATATATTCCTCTTAGCTGGTAAAGATTTAACTATCAGCAGAAAGGCTCCCTTCCCAACGAGGGCTAGAATACATTTTTATATTGGGAAGAATACAAAATTATATAATAATGTTAAATAAGTGAGGTGCTGGAGAGTGAAAAGTTCAGCTAGAAACGCACTCCTAATCACCGCTCTACTCCTCCTGCTTCTCATCCTAGTGCTCACAATACCAATAGCCAAATCACAACAGAACCCAATCCCAGCAACATTTCTAACAACACCAACACAGCAGACAACAGCAAAACAAACCAACGCAGCCGGGTGGCCGGTACAAACCGGGAGTTGTGTGGATTCTTCTCCGGCTCTGGGTGACATTGATGGCGACGGACAACTGGAAATAGTAGTAGGATCAGATGACAGCCGTGTTTGGGCTTTTAACGGCAACGGCTCCGTAGCAGCCGGGTGGCCGGTAGGAACCGGGAGTTGGGTGACGTCTTCTCCGGCTCTGGGTGACATTGACGGCGACGGACAACTGGAAATAGTAGTAGGGTCACTTGACTGGTGTGTTTATGCTTTTAACGGCAACGGCTCCACCGTAACCGGGTGGCCGGTATCAACCCTTAATTGGGTGGAGTCTTCTCCGGCTCTGGGTGACATTGACGGCGACGGACAACTGGAAATAGTAGTAGGATCCTATGACCACAATGTTTATGCTTTTAACTGTCCCGGTAGCTACAGTGTTGGCGGCTCTCCCTGGCCCAAGTTCCACCACGATGAACGTAACACCGGCCTCTACCCTCTGCCTAGTCCTGGTCCTAGTCCTAGTCCTTCTGATGTTTCACTGCTTCTGTTTGTTTCCCTGTTTTTGGGTATGCAGCCGCAGTTGCAGCAGGGGAATACGCTTATGCTTGTCGCCGCTGGAGTGGGTGTCATGGTGGCGGCGGTCGCCGTTTTAGCGTTTGTGCTCTTGAGGAGGCGTATAGTGTAAGTGATGATGGGAGGCTTCCTCCCCTCTAACCCCTCTTCTCCTTTTTTCTTTTTGCTGGTGCGAGAAGTAACGCTTGTATTTGGGAAGCTTTATGGTTTTAAATCAAAACTTTTATGTGAAATTATTGGATCCAGGTTTTATAGAAGCTCTCAACTATCTTCAGGAATATACGGCTAAATCAGAAAGCTACCCTTAAGAGTTGCGAGAACTTATAACGTTCATGATTCCATTGACGCAAAAGGTTTCGCAAAAAAGCCAATTCCATATTATTGAGCTAATGGGAGAAGAAAAATCATGTTAACTTTAGGTGTTTCGAGCACATTATACCTCAATCTCACCCTGAACCAAATTGTGGAAAAATTAGCAGAGTATGGTTACTCCTCTATCGAGGTTTGGGCGGATGTGCCCCAGAAATGGTCCGAAGATTTCGATATAAAAGAACAGCGAAAACTAGCGGATACACTTGAATCATTCGGTTTTCAGAGCTCAATACATGCACCGATATGGGACATTAACCTAGCCTCTCACATAACCAGCTTTCGAAAAGTATCCATAAACCAGATAAAATGGTCAATGGATCTAGCACAAAATCTGGGTTCAAAACTCATAGCGCTGCATCCTGGTCACATGCCCCCCTACCTCTTTATCACATCTCTGCGTGAAAAGGGTAAAATGAACTTTGTTGATTCACTTCAGATTTTGACTGATTACTCACTTGAAACCGGCATTCCAATAGGTTTGGAAAACATTCCGCTAAACTTGAGTTTCTGCTACACGGTCGAACACCTTATCGAGTATGTTAACAGCTTCGAAAACCTCAACGTAACACTGGACATCCCCCACGCTTACATGATTGAGAAATTTTTACAGCTTCTAGAGTCCCAAAAGGCGTCAACTTCTCCCGAAGAAAGAATAGCTGAGGGGGTAAAAAAACTTGGAAAACACATCATCAACATTCATCTCCACGATAATGACGGCTCGTGGGACCAGCACAAAGTTCCAGGAGAAGGCATCATCAACTTTAAACCCATAATGAAAGCCCTTAAAGAAATAGACTACAATGGTCTAATCACACTGGAGATATACGGCGCAAAGGACCCCGATAAAGCCTCTCTAGACGCCAAAAACTCTATGGAAAAATTATTAAAATTTTGAACCACCACACCCCCGACAATTTTTCTTCTAATAAAAGAGAATGCACCCGTAGCCATGAGAACATAACAAATTTTCTATCAAGTATTATTTCACCCAAAAGTTAATATAATTCAAAAATAACTTTTTAACTTAAAACCAACTAAAAATGGTTTGGGAGGTAAGTTTTTTATGGCAGCTTTAACTGCGTGGAGAGAAAAGTGTATAATAACTTGCGCACTTACCGGCGGCGCAACCTTCCCTGCGCAGTCAAAATATATACCCGTAACACCCGACCAGATATCCGACGAAGCCAAAAAGGCTCGTGATGCGGGCGCAGCAATAGTCCATGTCCATGTAAGAGATCCAAAATCAGGATTTCCAACAGCCGACCTAGGTGTTTGGAGAGAAACCCTACAAAAAATCAAGCGAAAGGCTGATGATCTTATCGTCTGTTGCACAACCGGCGGCGGCAAAGATATGACCGCAGATCAAAGAATCGCCGTGGCTGGAGAATTTACTCCCGAAATGTGTTCCTGCAACACGGAGACTATGAACTTTTCCATGTTTCCCCTTGCGGAAAAGTTCAAAGATGATCAATTAATGCATGCAATTCTCCTATCAACAAAGGACTACGTATTCAAGAACACCTTCGCGGACGTAGAGAGATTCATGGGCGTCATGTACGAGAACGATGTCAAACCAGAGTTTGAGTGCTATGGTCCCAACGGGCTCTGGAACCTCATGGCAATGATGAGGTTCGGATGGGTGAAACTACCAGCCCATATGCAATTCGTATTGGGAGTACTGGGAGGAACAGGAAACACCCCCTACGAGCTAATACACATGTACACCGAAGCCCAAAGAATAATCGGCTTACAGAATTTCACATGGTCGGTAATAGGCGTCGGCTATCCGGCGCAATTCCAACTCGGCGCAGTAGCCGCAACCATGGGGGGCCACGTACGTGTTGGTCTCGAGGACAACTTGTACATTAAGCACAAAGAACTCTCGCAGGGTAACGGGCCCCTAGTCCAGAAGATGAGGAGAATCATTGAGGAATTGGGCCGAGAAATCGCCACCCCCGACGAAGCTAGGAAAATGTTGGCGCTTAAGGGAATCGATAAGGTTAACTTCTAAACCCTTCTCTCCCCTTCCTACTTTTTTCTCGAAAAAAAGAATGGTATAATAAAACAGGTGGAGAAGTCACCTGAATATTTTCAGTAAAATATATGATTCTCTCTGTACGAGTTGAAGTCTTTTTCCCTGCTTTTTTTGATTGTTACTTGAATATGTCTTTGGTCTTCTTCTCCATTTCCTTGAGGTCGCCCTTATTTACCTTTTTGGGGTTGTAATGCTTCGCTCTGGAAGAATCGGGCAGCCAGTTATCGGGTACGCTTATTGTCTTGGCTTCTCCAGCCGGAACTGGTGGGGGTGCTTGTGCATAAGCAGGCGATGCTGGCTGACGTGAACCGTACATCTCCTCCTCAGCTGGAGGTCTACTGGGTGCCTTGCGACCCTTATCCTTGTCCTTATCTTTATCCTTGTCTTTACTCTTACCCTTATCCTTGTCCTTACCCTTACCCTTAGGTTGTTTGTGCTCCTCCTCATCTGGAAATCTTCTGGGAGCCTGGGAACCCGGAGCTGCACCATATCCTGGAGCTCCACCGTATCCCGGAGCTGCACCATACTCCTCAGCTGGAGGTCTACTCGAACCTTGGCGCACCCTAGGTTGATCGTACTCCTCCTCAGCTGGAGGTCTACTGGGAGCTTGGTATCCCGGAGCTGCACCATATCCTGGAGCTCCACCGTATCCCGGAGCTGGCTCTGGGCGGGGTGCTCTTCTTTGGGCTTCGGGCTTAATTTTTCCTAGAACAGTTGAAATTTGTGACCTCAGCTGCATTGATGGTGGAAGTGGATATCCTCCTGGACCGTATTGTTGTTGTGTGGCTGCTGCTGCTGCTGCGGCTTCGAGTTTATTCATTTCTCTTGAGAAGACTGATGGTTTGACGTATTTCTCTTCTACTATGCTACCGTGAGCTGGTCTGTATGTTCCGATTGCTTCCTCTCCTGAGGATTCGCCGAAGCTTGAGGGTTGCATTTCTCGCCTTGCAGGTTGTTGTCTGGCTTGGCTCGGACTTCGACCGCCTGCTGCCTCAGCCTCTCTGGGAGACTCTGCGTAGGTTTTTTCTGATATATACTGTCTCCCTTGTGGTGTACCAGCCGCCGCCACGGAGGGGGTTCTACTGACTGACGTGGGAGTTTGGTCCCTCGCAGCGGTCATAAAATCTGCAGGTTCTCTACCTCCAAGTGAAATCGGTCTCGCGGCTTCTCTCCTTTCTCCTGTGAAAGAGGACCAGCTTGCAGCACCCTCTACTTTACTCTCAAGTTCCTTCATTCTTTGATTTATAAAGGCTATTTCCTGTCTCACTGCTTCTGTATACTGGTCGAAGACTTCCGCTATTTTTTCAATCCCTTGCTCAAGCTTTTTTAGGACATCATCAACATGTTTATCCTTACTTCCCATAGAAAGTCTCTCCCGACTCTTTAATTTCGGGATGCTTAAATTATTCTACGTCATTTGACTATAAATATTTATTTAGTCACTATTTAGAAGTTCGCAATACCTAAAATTGGCATAAAAGAAAGAAGCGAGTAAAAATTGATAATTGACGAAAAAGCGTGTGGAAGGCAGTATTTGCCTACGTATTGCATGTTGCTAACTCAAACCTGTAAAAAAAGAGAAGCGTTTAAAATAAATTTGTGAATTGCACAAGTTTCTCTGCTGATTTCTGTGGTCTTTAACTCACTGTTTTTTCTAGTGGTGGGATAACCTGCTTTTTTCTGGACATCATGCCCTTTATGTATACCGAATTGTCTTTTAGCTGCGCGTTGAAGGCTTTCTTAGTTACTGAGCCGTCCTTATCGCCCGTTACTAGGAGTTCCGTTCCCTCCTGTATGATGTCGGTGAGCATCATGAAGAGCATATCGTAGCCTTCCTTATTCGACATTTTTTCCATTTCGCCTAGTATATCCTTTTTTCTGCCTCTAGCTTCCTCTATGTCCACTATTTCAACCTGTCCCACGCCCACCTTTTTGCCTCCAAACTTGTAGTCTTTGAAATCCGATTGAATAATATCCCTAGCACTCTTACCCGCTAAACTGGCTTTAGCTTTTTTTACCTCGATTCCAAATTTCAGCGGATCAACACCCACTATTTGAGCCAATTTATCGGCAACCTTCTTGTCCCGATCCGTGGATGTAGGCGACTTGAAAACCACGGTATCCGATAGAATAGCGGCAAGCATTATTCCCGCAGTTTTTTTATCCAGCTTGACTCCCTTCTCAAAATATTTCTCCGCAACCAGCGTCGACGTCGACCCCACCGGTTCGGTGTGGAATAGAATGGGATTCGCCAGTTTGAATTCTATACGATGATGGTCCAGAACTTCCATTATGTCGGCCTTGTCGGCTCCATCAACCATCTGCCCCAACTCGTTGTGGTCCACCAAGATCAGCTTTTTTCCCGCAGCGTTGTCAAGCTTCTTAGGCACCTCAACGCCGAAGTTTTTGAGAACAAACTCCGTCTCGGGGTTAATCTCACCAGCTCTCACAGCCGTGGCGGCAGAATTCTCTTTAGTTACCCTTTTCAAATTTGCGTAGGCAATAGCAGCACAAACCGAATCCGTATCCGGCGATTTATGACCAATAACATAAACCTCAGACATTTTCAAAATACCTCACAAATTCCTTTTCACACCATTTTATCAAATCAGAGATATAAAACATTCGTCTTAAACCATCCAACACAGGTCGGAAAACAAACAATCAAACAAGAAAGCATCAATATCTCCAATTTAAATTCATAATACACTATTTCGCAGCTTAAAGACTCCTAAAAATTTCTTTCCCCATTCCATAATTCCATTCCTTGCACAAAACATAATATTTAAAATACTAGCCGACCAAAAAATCATTAAACATAAAATTTCAGGAGAATTCGGAAAAAATTCCAAAAAACATAAAATTAAAATATTATTAATAAAAAATACCATAAACATAAAATCAAAAAAATGGCCCATATTAATAAGAAAAGGATGATCGGGAATGAGAAAATTAAACTTAAAGCGTTTTTTTAAACAGAAATACCTAATATTCCTATTGATCCCGGTTTTCATCCTTCTCGGGCCAATATACGTACCCATTTACATCTCTTCCCAGAATTCAAGTAATAATCTTAAAAATCTTATTATTGTTAAGGGAATAATTCAAGCACAATCTATGTTTACTCCGAGCAGTCCGAATCCCTTGATCTATATGATGGATTTAACTACTATTGTAACTCTGGGGGTTGCAGACTGGGGATTTGGAACAAAGAGAGAGGCAGAAGTTAATGAGGGGGAGGTAGATCTCGCGTCTTGGAGTACACTCACTTCTACGGAATCACAGTGCGTGTACTGCAGCTGCCAGGTTACGGTGGGGGTCAACTTCTGCCCTCTCTGCAGTAAGGCCATCGCGATTTGCTCAGTGTTTAACCGGTGCATCCTTTCTGGAGAGGTTTTCGTCGGGTACTCCTACTGTCAATTTTTAAGACTTAGAAACCACCTATTGGAGTAGATTAAGGTGAAGGGTTACTGCCCGAATTGCGGTGAGAGATTGAGCCGATTGGATATAATTTAGGATGGGATTAATCATGGGAAGTCTAAGAATAATAAAAGCTGTAAAAATTGTGGTTTTGGCAGTAATTCTGCTCGCCGGAGCGATTATGGTTACTTCGATTCAAATTCAAAAAAGCCCGAATCCGCTAATCTATCAAACCCTATTATCATATGCTAAGATTACCTCTAACCAGGCTTTATCCCCAAAGACCGAAATCTGGGGCAACACAACTATTTCGAACACATCTATCTATAGAGATATCGAAATTATCCTATATGGAAACCTGATAATCACAAATGGGGGAAGCTTAACTTTAACGAACGTCACTTTGAAAATTGCATGCGCCAGTGAAGGTGAACATCGTATAGAGGTTCAGAGTGGCGGAGCACTATACATTAATGACACCGATGGAAACCCTGAAACTAGTGATGATGCTACAATAATAACGTACTATTACAACAACCACGTCCACTATTACCCTTTTCTTTTTTGGGTAAATTCCGGTTCAACTTTCCAAATGAATAACAGCGAACTACATCATTGTGGACGTAACATTTTGGGTGATCTAAAGCTTAATGGTCTCTGGATAAACACAAATAACACAATTATAGAGAATAATACTCTCATTGATAACTGGTATGGAATAATATTATACTACTCACACCACAACATTATAAGAAACAATAAAGTCACAAACAATCGGGACGGCTTTCATCTAATTAATAGCTCGTACAACACTTTTTCGGGTAACAGAGTTACAAACAACTATTACGGCTTTCATCTAGTTAATAGCTCGTACAACACCTTTTCGGATAACATTGTCTCACACCACCTTTTACACGGGTTCCACCTTCACCCTAGCTCGTACAACACTCTTTCGGGTAACACACTCTCATACAATCATATTGGAATTTATTTATATGATGCTCACCATAACATAGTAATTAACAACAACTCCTCAAATAGCGATTATGGCTTCCATTTAGCATTTAGCACACTAAACAATTTTTCGGGTAACACCGCTGTTAGCAATGGACGTGGTTTCTGTCAAAGGAGTGGTAGTAATAACATACTACATTCAAATGAAGCCATTAATTCTACAATCGAAGGATTCGACATAGTTGGCGTAGGTAATGATCTCACAGGGAGTATTGTAGCGAATTATCTTCGTGTTAGGATTCTGGACCATAACGGTAATCCTATACAGGGTGCGGATGTCAAGATAGAGAATAATGGATATCCAATTTACGCCTCTCCCGGATTCGGGGGCAGCAACTCCACAACCGACCAAAACGGATTAATCGAGAGGATAATAGTCCCGCATCAAACCAATATTAATGGTAGTTGGATGGTTGACACGACTATCGTTACCGTGAGCTTTTTTGAACTAACTATACCAAATAACCAAAGAGTAGTTAATATGAGTTCATCCTGTGTGATAACTTTTGTAGTGGAGATTGTAGATACTTATATTAGCACTAATATCGGAGCTGGTTTAAATCAATACTTAAACATCTCGGCACAAATGGATATCGAAATTATTCTAAATCTAACAGCACCAATTAAATTGAGCATTATAAAAATCAGGGAGAATCTTGGAGGAAGCCAACCATCTGGTTTAACTTTTCTAGGAAGGTTCATTTCAATCGAGGTAAATGACACCACCGCGATTCAGGGAATCATCATAACTATACACTACACCGACCAAGAGGTTTCAAGAATCAATCTGAACGAAACCACTTTGACAATGTGGTTCTGGAATGAATTCCTTGGATACTGGGTTGAACTCCCAAGCACTGTAGACACTGAGAACGACATTATATCTGCGTATACGGATCATTTAACGCATTTCGCTATACTCGGAACCCCCATATCTCCAGAAACTCCAATTACTTCGATTCCAACATATTTTCCGTTCCTTTTATCTTTCCTGCTCACTCCGAATGGGTTAAATCCCCTTGTGTACTTAGTTATGAGTTCAGTTGCTGTTGCATTTCTCGCTGTTGCGGGCTTGGGATTAAAGAGAAGGAGAGAGGAAGAGGTTTCTGGGCGTGAGATGGTACTCGTTAGGCAAACACCTACTCCTTGGAAACCTAAGCGCGAGATGGCACCTGTAAGGCAGACACCTGTTACTATAAGACCACGGTGCGTATACTGTAGCCGCGAGCTTTCTGAGAATGCCAACTTCTGCCCTCTCTGCGGTAAGGCCATCGCGATTTGCTCGGTGTGCAATCGAGACATTCTTTTCGGAGAGGTATTCGTTGAGTGTCCCTACTGTCATGTTCCAAGCCACATAGACCATCTGTCAGAGTGGATCAAGGTGAAAGGGTATTGTCCGAACTGCAAGGAGAGACTAACACGAATGGATGTGATTTAAAACGGGATTAAGAATGAGACGTCTAACGAAAAGAAAAGCAGTAAGAATTGTGGTTCTGGTAGTATTGAGGCAATCATAATTGGACCGGCAAGTAGAAATCCAAAACCAAAACAAGGTCACAAATCCGCTTCTTAATGCCTATTTATTAGCCACCTCTCAGGGCTCTAGAGTCGCCATGCACGAAAAACTTGACATCTCTTCTGACTATACATTTACGGGAGACATTTTTGGAACAATAAATGTGATGGCGGATAACATAGTTATAGATGGAAAAGGCTACACCCTGCATGGCTCCGAAAATAGTCATGGTTTCCATTTAATGGACAGAAAAAATGTAATCATAAAGAACGTAAGAGTGGAAGGGTGTCTTGCTGCATTTCATTTATTCTCTTGTTCGAACATCAAAATTTTAGATAACATTGCAATAAATAACACCTTTGTCGGCTTCGAAATGTACTACAGTTCACACAGCACTCTTCAGGGTAACATCGCAACAAACAACGACCATTTTGGTTTTTGCTGGTGTCAAGTTCGAACAATACTCTTCGGGGTAACCTAGCCACAAACCACAAATACTATGGCTTCAACATGCATACAAGCTCTTACAACAACCTTTGGAGCAACAATGCAACATGTAACCAAAGAGGCTTCGACTTGTACTCTAGTTCAAACAATATTCTTTCCGGTAATGAAGCCAGAAACAACGACTACTACGGCTTCTATCTTAAGAGTAGCTCGTACAATACTCTTAATAGCAACACTATCATAAGCTCATGGGGACATGGCTTCTTCCTAGACCCCGACTCGCACAATAATACTCTTGAGGACAATAAGGTTATAGTTCCCGGTTCACAAAACGAATATTTTCCGTTACTTTCTGTGCTAACACCACTGCTAACACTGAGTAGCCAAAATTCCTTTGTTTACTTGGTTCCGGCTCTGTTTGCTGCTATTCTAGCTTTTGCAGTCTTGACATTACTGATAATGAGAAAAGAGGAATCCCCTAAGCAGGAGATATTGCTTGAGCCTTGGAAGACACATGCTCCCCGAAAACCACACTGCATGTACTGCGGTTCTGGGGTTCCCGAGGATGCTAAGTTCTGTCCACTTTGCGGCAAGGTCATCGCTAGGTGCTCAGTGTGTAATCTATACATCGCTTCAGGAGACCGGTTTGTTAAGTGTACTCATTGCGGGGTGCTGAGTCACAGAGACCACTTGTTAGAGTGGATTAAGATTAAAGGATACTGTCCAAATTGCAAGGGGAAACTGAGACTACCAGACTTCGTTTAGAATGGTTTCTTTTAGAATCTAATTCTGTTTCTTTTTCCTCTTTTTTGCTGATTTTCTCTAAAAACGAATAAATTATCATTTCACTTTTTGGTGAGCAATCTTATTATCTTATATTTAGAGAATAAGGAGAAAAAAATTTTTGAAAAAGGTTTGTTTTTAGTAAGTATTCACGCTTATACTTGTGAGGGTTATTCTTCGTTTCAATAATTTTGACGATTTATTTTGGTTTATGAAAATCATTTAAAATCTTCGTATTCAAATGTTAGGTAAAATTTTTGGTGTGGGTTTTTACTGTAGTCCCGCTTCTTTGTAACGTTTGAGTGTTAACTTTGCGTCGTTTGCTATGTTCTCGTCTTTTAGTGCTTCTGTTAATGGTTTTACAGCGTTTTTGTTCATCAGGTTCTTTTTCGCGTATAGGGCGAGTAGTCTGACTGCGGCTTTGCGGGTTTCTACGTTTTTGTCTTTTAGTAGCTTTACGCATCTTTCCAAGGCTTTCTCATTGGTGAGGTTTTTATTCGCGTAAATTACCAGTGTTTCTGCCGCGTTTTCTTTCACATTCTGGTTCCGGTCTTTTAGGAGTTTGACCAGCTCCTCCGTTGCCCTTTCATCCGTGAATCCCTTCTCGGCATAGATTCCCAGAGTTATCGCGTTGTTCATTTTTACTCCTTCGAAGTCTTGGAGCCCTTCAATCAGCTTTTCTAGTACCTTTTCGTCTGTCACGCCCCTTTCGGCGTAGTTTAAAACAGCGTAGGAGGCGTTTCTCCGTACACTTAAATCATTGTCGTCCATCAGTTCGACGATGTTTTCAAACGCATCTTTGACCAAATGATTTTTCTCCGCAAAGAAGCCGAGTATCAGGGCGGCATTAGCTCTAACCTTCTCGATTTTGCTTCCAAGTAGTTGTAGAAGCATTTCCTTACTTAGATCCCGATTACTCACAAGATTTTCTCCGGCGTAAACGGTAAGAGCCATGGTGGCGTTGGTGAGGATTTCTCTATCCTCCTCTTTCAGCATTTTTATCAGAGGATTAATAGCCTTTTCGTTGAAGAGTTCCTTTTGACCGTACTTGGCTATTGTCCAGGCAGATATGCTTCTAGCCTTCTTATCCTTATCGCTTAAAAACTTTACAAGTGGGCTTAACGCCTCTTCATTAAATTCACCCTTGGAAGCGTATTTCCCCACCTTAAGCAAGGCTTTGTAACGCGTGCTGTCCTTCTTATCCTGAAGCTTAACTAAAAGTTTCTCCACTTTTTCACTGCTCAAGTTTCATAACCTCCGTCTAAAGTGGGCTTCTTTTACCCGCTCTCCGAATAACATAATTCGGAATACGTCTTATTACCCTTCTCCTCACAAAAGCTTTTCGCAGGACTAATTCAAAAAAATACTCAAAAAAGGCGAATCCAAAAATATTCCCTATTAACTTAACCTAAATGAATAGTTATCATACAGGAAAAATATGAATTTTGAGAACGGAAACAAACTTTTATAGCATTATAGCTTCGAAAATTTCGGAATAATTAAAAAAAGAATTTGAAGGGGGATTATAAAAGCACAGACGCTGCAATCTGCATGAATGGAAACTGCTCGTGCGCGTTTCCCATTATTAAAAGCTTCCAGGCGTCTCGAACGCTGCTGACCTTAATCTTTCCCTCAATTATACCCTGGAGAGTCTCTTCATCGGATCTGAAAATCAGTTCCGGGCTGGGATAATCGCCTTCTTTAAACTTTACGCCCTTGTTTGTGAACACAAAGTGATACGCTTTGGAGAAACCCTTTAGGTCGCCCACTTGGAACTGGATGATTTTTCCGTAATAACGGTCGCCAATCCATTGTTTCACGGCGTCCATGGCCTTGGTGTTCATGTTCTTCGCTAATTTTTCTAGGAATTCTTTTAGAGCCATTACTTACCACTCACCTTCTTAATCCAGCTCTCAGCCGCTGTCCTTATTGCGGCTTCGACATTATTCGCTCCGATATTGCCATAGGCTTTCTCAACGGCTTCTAGGAACTTCTTATAAAACTCGTACTCCCAGCGTACAACTATTCTTCCCTTTTTATTCTCTACCAGACTCTCACCTAAGGACGCAGACTCTTTCCGGAAGAAGTCGTATTCAATGTCGTCTAATTTTAGTATCGGATAGGCGATGAATTCGGATCCCGGGGCATAACCCTTATACTTCGGCATAAACTCACCTCGACAACTTTTCTAACTGCTCAGCGCTTAGAACGATCTGACCAGTAATGTAGGGCCACTGAATCAGGAAGATTTTACCACTATTTGGAGCAGACCCGTAGAAAACGTAGCCACCCTTATTTCTTGTATACTCTTCAAGAATGAACTTACAAACTTTTTCCAAAGGCACATCTAAGATTTCTGAGTGAGATTTTAGAGCTTTAACCGCATCGTCATCTAACTCAACTTCAACTTTCACGGTAAACACCTCTCACCTTTTATCCTCAAGAAAAGCTTTTCTTATCCAGGGGTTACCCCATCTTTCCTTGTAAAATAACCCCTCCATAGGAATTCTAGAGGGACCAATCATCCTTTCTTCACCTCTAACACCGATACTCAGAGTTGCCACCGGATCCCAGTTACGAGGTATTCCCAGTTTGTCCGCGATTATCTCCATCCGTCTTGGATCCATAATCGGGAAAGCCTCATAACCGGCAGCGTAACCTAGACTGGTAGCCATAACCCACATTGCATAAATCGCCATGCCAACACAGACCGAGCCGTAAAGCTTTTGATGATAAAATATGGGAGAATCATGGAACGACTCCGAACCGCAACCGATAATCACTACGTCTGCATACCGTGGATAATCAAACAGACTTCCATCACGCATCTCTGTGAAAGTCCAGGGGCGGCGGTCAGGTGGGATATACCATATACGGCCTTGCGTCAATTCTGCAGGGTATGTTCCGAAGGTTTCTTTTGCTGCTTCTTTTGCCAAGTCCGCTATCAAATTTTTTGTTTCCTGATCATCACGTATCACGACAAACCGGTACATTTGCATATTCTCAGGGCTGGGTGTGTAGCGAGCCGAATCTAGTATTCTTTCCAAGTCTTCATCGGGTACACGTTCACCAGTATATCTTCTCATAGATCTTCGGACACGAATCGCATCCTCTAACCTCTCGACCCGATTAGGACTCGGTTTACCATACTTTTTCTCAGCCAAAGTTCTTCACCCCATTTTTTAAACTAATTGTGACGTTTCTCGTTAACAGCTCATTACTAATAAGGTTAACTAAAACTAAAGACGTATATAATTTATTGTGAAGTTAATTTTTCGCGTAAATATAATTCTAAGACCGCATCTATCGGATGTCTCTCCACGATTTGTTTCCTTAACGAAAAACTTCAGAAATCATAAAGTTGCATAAAAAATATATCATAGTTTTATAGGTATTTTTTAATATGAGGATAAGATGGCTTGGTAATTCTTGTGTTGAGCTTCTTGGGGAGAGGCGTTTTCTGATTGATCCGAATTTTCTTGTGGAGCCTGAGGATGGCGTGGAGCTGGTTTTTGTAACCCATGAGCACGCTGACCACTTTGATATTCAAAAATTCAAAAAGCTGAATGCAGGGCTTGTTGCTCCATACACTGTTTTGAGTATGTACCACTTGGATGGGAAGAGAGCCGAGGTTGGAAAAGAGTTTGAGGGTGTAAAAATTCTTGAAAGTTGGTGCTTGAAATCCGAGGAGAGCGTTAGCTACTTTTACGAAGGTATTTTACACCCCGGAGACTCGGCCAGATTTCCAGAGGCTGAGGATGTTAGGCTCGTCTTTACTGCGTGTTTCCCCGACTTTTACGACGATTACGTTAATGCTTTTATGAGAATGAAGCCAGAAATTGTGGTTCCTTTCCACTTCTCTGAGCAGAAGAGATACATCGCTGAGGGTTTGAAGAAGCGATTAGATAGGAAAAGAATCTATTGCAGAATTCTCGGAGTGGGCGAGTCAATAGATATTTAAAAACAGCCCGAAGCAAAGTTTTCCCCGGAGAGAAGTTTCTTCGCTACTTTAACTTTCTCTGGCTTGTATTCAATTATCCGCACTCCTCAACAAACATGAGTCTGTCAGATTTTTCAGAACATGTATTTATTCTGGGTCGCTTTTTTTTAAAAAAATTGAGGGGGGATTCCCCTGAAACACTTGAGGTCATTTGTTAGGGTTGGCTTTGGTTTTCTGTGTTTTTTCGCCTGCTAATCTTCGGAACCAGTTCGGTAGTGCGTATCCTATGTAAGCGGATATGCTTGCTATTAGTCCCATAGTCCAAGCTATGGGTACGAATATGCTCCAACCCTCTGTAAGCGCTGACTCTACGAAAAGGAACACGAAGAATAGTGCTAGGAAGACGGAGGTCATAGCAATCATTAGGAAGCCGTAACGGAACACTTTCTTCTCGGTCATTCTGAATGCTCTTACCGCCAGGTATACTAGAGGGATATAGGTCATCAATCCAATTATCATTGCTAGTATAAAGTTTAATGTCACATTGAATGATATCAATGTGAGAACGAACAATGGTACAAAAGCTAGAGAGTAGAGGAGTATCCATTTTTTCTTTCTCTGCAGAAATGCTTCAAGACTGAACGTGTATAGGAAAAGATTTCCTAGCTCAGCTAGCGCGATGGAAAATGCGAAAATGTAAATGGAACCCGTTAGCCATCCCTGAGTGAGGATTATAAACCAGTCGGACAGATTGGAGTAGAAGTGGCCTTGAATCCGGAAAGGAAACACGAAACCAGCGAACATGTAATCCTGAAGAAGTACGGGATAAATTTGCAGATGGTAGATGTGACTCCAGGCAACAAAGAACGTCGCAAAGGCAAAGAGGATAAAGGTAAGGGCCAAATAAATCAAGGCGATCTTCCGCACTTTCCAAAACCGCCAGACAAAATTAGCACTGACGAAAAGCACAAGTGCAGTTAATAGAAATTCATAATCAATTATAAATATGAGGTAATCTGGCGTCAACATTTAGCTTAACTCCACATCTGTTTTAACTTTTAAATAAACAATTAAATGATTTAAAATTCCCAGCTAATATATTTAAAATTTATTATGAATATTATTCAAAATTTCTATTTTCTTAATTTTTATTTTTTGGATAACTAATAATTTGCCGGTGGTTAAATGCAATAAAATAAGAAGATTTGAAACTGTTATGTCTCAATTATTTTCTCAAAAAAAAATAAGATAATTGAGGAATAATGCATTTATAATGCTCAATTTGTATTCCTTGGGGTTAAATGATTTCCAATTTTTGAGCCTGCTAGTTTTCTGAACCAGTTCGGCAGGGTGTATCCCACGTATGCAAATATACTTGCCGCTAGTACCAAAACGCTCTCAATGATTATGGTTATAATATTGAATCCTAGTATTTCATCCAGGAACCCCAATGCAAAGAATAGTATCAAGAAAATCGAGGTTGTGGCAATCATTAGGAAGCCGTAGCGGTAAACTTTTTGATCGACCATCCTCGACGCTCTTATCGCTAGGTAGGTTAGTGGAACGTAAGTCATTAGTCCGATTATGAATGCTAGCAAATAGATTAACACTGAATCGAGAAACATTAAGGTGAGGATGAACAGAGGCACGAAAGTTACGGAGTATACCAGTATTCCCCTTCTTTTTCTTTCCGCGAAGGCTTCGAGGGTAAATGCGTACAGAGAAAGATTCGCCAGATCCACGAGTATAATGGATAACGTGTACGTGTATATGAGACTAATCAGTTTTCCCTGAAAGATGAGTATTATCCATTCCATAATGCTGAACGTGAGTTGGTCTAGCATGCCAGAAAACAAGATATAAACATTACTAGCATTATTTGTGTAAACCAGTAAATACACTGAAAATAATGATAGGTTGTAGTAGTCACTCAAACCCGCAGCAAACAACGCAATGGAGAAGATTATGAATGCCAGAGACAAGTAGAACATGATAGCCTTCCTCGTCCTACCGAAACGCCAGATGAAGATAGTGCTCACTAAAAATATGAGTAGGGACACTATAATTGTGTATAATACAGAGTATAGCAAGTAATCCGGTGTTAACATTAAAACCGAACCCCACTTCTTTTGAAGAGCAAAATTCTGGGTTAGGATGCTCAATTAACATATTTAAAATTTATTAGAAATCTTAAAATTATAAAATAACTTTTATTTTCGCATTTTCATTTATCGGATACCCCATAATCAGCTAATCTCAAATTAACTTATCTTGTTCCATTAAAATAATGGTGCGCCTAATCAGATAAGTTTTAATTGAACAGGTTTCATATTGCGTTTTCTTTAAAAAAGTGTGGAAAGCATCCCATCTAGGATGCTTAATTCTATTTCTTAAACTTAGGTGATTTCTCGGCTTGATTGATTTCTTCTGGTTTTTCGCCTACTAGTCTTCGGAACCAGTTCGGTAGGACGTATCCTATGTACGCAGTTATGCTTGCCAGTAGCCCCATTGTCCACGCTATGGGCATGAAAATACTAGCTTCCCTTGCGACTACTCCTTCTACGAAATTGAATGCGAAGAAAAGTATCAAGAAGACGGTGGTTGCAGCAATCATTAGGAAGCCGTAGCGGAACGCTTTCTTCTTGGTTAACCCCGATGCTTTTATCGATAGGTACGCTAACGGGATACACGTTATTAACCCGATTATTAGAGCTAGCATAGAGTCTGATGTCCTGTTCAATGAAGTTAGTGTGAGAATAAACGTGGGCACAAAAATTAGGGAGTACACGAGCATCCATTTTCTCTTTCTCTCCAGAAAGGCTTTGAGGGTGAACGCGAACAGAAAAAGGCATCCTAACTCTGCCAGCGTAACGGAAAACGTTAAGGTTAGAATAGAACCGATTAAATATCCCCCGAGGGCGGTCGTCAACGAATTCGCAATCGTGGCATAGAGACTTGGATGAACATTGAAAAACATAAAGATGCCGTTTAACATGTAGTCCTGGATGATTATAATATACATTGATAGCTGGTATCTGTGACTCTCGTAGGCAAAATACACCCCTAAGGTGAAGAGTATAAAGAATAGGGCTAAGTAAAGCAGGGCGGCGCTCCTCTTCTTAGCGAATCGCCAGAGAATAGTAGCAATGACAACGATCATGAGTATCGTTATCAAAATTTCACAGTTCAATGTAAAAATAAGTATATCCAGTGTAGACATCCTTTTTAACCTCACTTGCTTTGAACTCTAAAAAATGAAAATTAATTTAATTACTAAACTTTGGCAAATTTTAATTTTTTCTCTGACCTTACCATCTTTAGGTGTTAATTATGTTGCCTATTACAGGTCATCCCTGCATTGTTGAGAACTTTCTGCCTCGGCTGGAGGGAGTCTTCAACAAACCCCAGCTGAAGCACTTCGCACAGTACCTAACCGGACTCATAGTCTGCAATAACCGGACGATCACCGGCATAAACGAGAGCTTCACCGGGCACAACGACCAGTCGGCTCTGAACCACTGGCTCACCGACGCCCGCTGGCCGGAGGAGGAGCTGGAAAGGGTTAGGAAGGAGCTCATACTCAAAGAACTCGGAGCTAAGC
>JAUQZE010000018.1 GCA_030587365.1 Candidatus Freyarchaeota archaeon
GCTCTTCGAGATCTGGTATTCCTCAAGGATGCTTTTCAGGGGGTTGAGGCGCCAGCATCGTATGATCTCCAGGTTCTTTTGGGCGTATTCCGAGAGCCCTTCAAGGTCTGCGGAGGTGATCCCCACCAGACGCTTCCGAAAAAGCAAAAAGGACTGGTCACTATTATTACTACTCGTAGGCTTGGATTGTTTCATTTCAATCACCGTTTAACCAATTAAGAAACATCCAAGTCTACTTAATTTTGCTACTACACAGTAGAATAAAATAACTTTTTGCTTTTAGTTTAATTGCAACAAGCCAGTCCTGAAAATGTAATTTTGTTCAGAAAATCGTACAAGCTAGATTATTTTTGTTTTCATGTATTGTTATCTACAGTCAGTGCGATTCCCGTTTTAAGAATGTGTATGAAATCCCTTTTGTTGTGGAGAAATGGAGAGGGAATTAATTATTTTTTGGTTTCCGATATTAGGACTGGATATAGAAAATCTTAGTTGAAAGGATTCAGCTAATCAATCTCTCAGCTCCCCAAGGAAATACTTGTATTTATTTTATTCTATTCTAGTCTACATACTTAATTTCGGATCCAAAAGATTTGTGTGATTTATGGAAATCCATAAAAACCGTTGGCGATGGCATTTAGGTAGTTGAAAATACGTGATATAGAATTTCCTGTCCAACCAAGTATATTTAGAATTAGTCCTACTAGTATAGTCACACTAAGAATTGCAAGGCCGATTAAAATTCCCTCTTCAACCAATGGTGAACCTTTATCATCCTCTAACAGCCTTAGGATGAATTTCAAAATCTTCTTATTCATTTTGCTACTCACTTTAAATTCTTTTCTACATACCCTGAGTAGATTTCAAATTTGTCTTCCATTTTTATTTGAGATCTGTTGGTATTTAAACCCCACAATAATTTCTGATTTTTAGATTTCGCGTTTATGGAATAAAGCCAACTATAGAAAGAGCGGTGCTTAAATATTGTACTTTTAAAATTTTTAAGGGAAATATATGTGGACAAATACCCAAAAAAATTGTACGGAAATTGAGTATATCTTTGAAAAGAAAGAAGATGATGAAATTTTACAAGTTGGTATTTAAATGTAATAAGCGCTGTCAAGAACCCACTCCTAAGGGGAGGGGTTTCTTATGGTGATAGCAATGCAAATCTTGATTAGACTCGGCTTGTCGAAGGACGCCAAACACTTTTTGGAGATGATTATATGTCGACGTTAAAAATACCAGTCGTCGGTAAAGATGGGAAGACGCTTACCCCCTGTACCACTGCAAAGGCGAGGAAGCTACTCTGCGATGGGGTGGCAGAGAAGAAGTGGAATAAGCCGAGAATATTCCATATACAGATGCTTGTAGGTAAGAGGAGACGCACATCAAAAATGCATCTGAGCTTGGACAACAGCTCAAAGGTCGACGGTGTAGCCATTGTTTCAAAGAAAAAAGTGTTGCGGACTAGGATGCTTGAATTCCCAAAAGGTGTAGCAAAAGGATGGAGTAGAGAAGGAGACAGAGGCGTCTTGGAAGGTACAGAGAATACAGAAGAAGACATTGTAGGTTCAGCAACAGAAAGCGTGAGGGCGGAGGGATTTTGTGAATAACATGATTGAGGTGGAAAATAGAATTTCAATAGACACATACGAAGCTGAAACTGAGAATAGAATTTTAACAGACACATACGAAGCAGGACCATACGTTATTACAATATATTTAGATAAAAATTCAACCGAACGTTTATACCATGTTAACGAAATAAATACAAAGACTTCTGGAAAAAATATTCTTAGAGAAGTAATAGATGAACTGGGATCCAGCCAAATTCTCACCGATAAGAAGGGATTTTTTAGAATAGATGAACTGATCAAAATAAGAAAAGGTGAAGCCCTGAACTTTTTACGTGACAAGTACCCCGAAATACCCGCTGATTCTTCTGAAAAGATAGCTGAAATATCTTGCTATGAAAGTATAGGTATGAATGCCGTTGCACCTTTTCTACTGGATTCGAACGTTGAAGAGTTCTATTTTGATAAAGGAAGCACAAATATTTACTTGGATCACAGAAAATGGGGGCGATGTAGAACATCAGTATCGTTAACAGAGCGTGAAATCGAGAGAATAATAACGCGTGTAAGAGCAGAAAGTGAAATGCAAATTGATGAATCAAAACCATCCCTTAAAACAGAAATAATCACAGATAGTTTCCATATACGGATTTCCATAGATATTCCACCCTTAGCAGCGGAAGGAGTGCAACTGGACTGTAGAAAGCTAAGAAAGAATCCTTTCACAATCCCAGAACTCATATCCAACGGAACTTTGAATGCACAAACAGCAGCCTACCTCCTTTTTTGTCTCTTGCGAAGAATGAATATTACTGTAGTCGGGGAATCAGGAGCAGGAAAAACAACCTTGATTAATGCTCTAGACATCTTAACTCCACAGGATTGGAGAAAAATTTACTTGGAAGATGTAATAGAGAGCATTCCTCAAACAGAATACGAAAAACATCAAACCCGTTTTAAAGTTGAACCATTTGAAGGAGAGGAAATTAAAAAACGTAATAAAAGCAAAGAGATCACACGTCTACTTCATCGCTCTCCGGACTGGGTATTCTTAGGAGAAATACAAACCGCACAAGACAGTCAAGCTATGTTTCATGCCCTTTCTTCAGGAATATCTGGACTTCAAACATGCCATGGTGCATCAGTTGAGGATATGATTCTACGATGGGTAGTCCATCACGAGGTTTCTCCTGCGTGCTTACGAGATTTGTCTATTATAGTTCAGATTAATCGTATGAAATCCCATTTTAAAAGGAAAAGAATGGTAGTACGTGTATGTGAGATTGATTTTAAAAAGAAAGAGATGTTTAAGGACATCCAAAGTGTTCTTTCACAAGAAGTTATAGTAGATGTTTTTACTTGGAAACCTAAAGAGAGAGAGTTGGCAGTTTCTTCTGAGTTGTTCACCACCCCAACACTAGAAAAAATAAAAATGTTAGAGTATCTAGATGAAAAATCATTTCTAAATGAATTAGGAACATATAAGCAAATATTTTCAACCATGTCCGCAGAACAGATTTTCGATTTGCCAAGGAATATTCATATTTTTCATCGCCTTTACGCGTTACTCTCAGAACAAGAAATGGAGAAGGAAGTGATTAATTGGAGAGAGGTAAAAGAAATAATGATAAAAGAAATAAAAAAATTAAAGCAAGCTTTATAGAAAAAATATCTAAAATCTTTGGAACAAAAAAAACCTTTAGAAGACTTGGCAAACGGATGATTTCAAGGGATTTGACAATTTCTATAGAACATTTCTTTAAACAGGGCCAAATCACATCCGAAGAAGTCGCTGGCGGGGCATTCGGCTTCGGTATCACCGTAGCTATTTTGACTTTACTTGTAGGGAGCATATTTAACATATTAGTGGCTGCGATGCTCTCAGTTGCAATGTTTGTTTTCACAAATAATTATGTGATAACCTACTTTCCAAAAAAGTACAATAAAACTCGCTGGGCAATAGCCCGATACGCCGACTTCATCCTTGAAGAACTACTCTTTATATTATCGTCCACAGGTTCAATTTTCGATTTTATCCTCTTCGTAGCCAACGCCGACTATCCTATTATCTCTCAAGAATTTAAGAGTTTAGCAAACCAAGTTAACTCAGGTGAAAAACCAGAGAAATTACTAATAAATTTCGCTCATAATCAACCAACAGAAACCTTAAAAATCCATATTCCCGCCATACTAAAATCCTCAGAGATATCAGACAATCTAGTTGATAGAACTGTGAAAATAGCACAACGTGAAGTTAGAAACGAATATCAAAGACACACATTAGAATTGGAAAGTCGTTTGCTCATCGTCATGGGCATAGGCTTCTTTATTCCTATAGTCATATCGTTAGGATTATTGTTAAGAAGCATGGGAAACAATCCACTTTTTTTAACCTTAATACCTATACAAATTATGATTTTAGTAATTCTTGAAAAATTTGCTATACAGAGCAAAACTAACTTATTAGAAACATCCAAGTCAAAACATCCTTACAACGGCTTCGTATAGAAGCTGCAATAATCCTCTATAAAAATTAGTTAGTTTATGAAGGCGAACACAATAATATTAGCAAAAAAGGTGAGCGGAAGCGAGAAATTTGGAATTTGAAAATGAGTATATATTTCAAGAGGTTTTGACCTTTCTCAATTTCCTTAGCGAAGAACTAAAAAAGGGAAAAAGTCCTGAAACCTCTTTGAGGATAGCTGCAATAAATTACTCAGGACCCATAAAACAAAAGTTAATGTTTATAGTAAACGAGATTATTGGAGGACGCTCCTCTCTTGAAGAGGCTTGGAAACACTTCGATGAATTAACTGACAATATACAAGTCAGAAGAGTACTATGGTTAGTTAAGAAGGCTTTAACCAAAAACTCTCGAGAAGCGGGCAAAATGCTTGAGAGAACCATATGGGAGATAAGAGAAGACCAGCAATTAGTAGAAGAGCGGAAAAATCAACTCAATGTCCAATTATTCAAAATAAAGATACTCTCAGTAGCTTCCTCAGCTATCCTGGGATTGATTAGTTCCCTCACCCCACTATTTTCTATATCAACAAACCTTCTATGGTACCAATACGTACCAACAACACTTACTGGTTTTGAAATAGGGGTATATTGGCCAACACTGATCACATTAGGGATTATCAGTATAATGACATCATATTCCGCGGCAAGAATCGCAGAAACAAAACACCCATTCATCTACGCTTTAGCATCTTTACTACTTTTTGCATTAGCTTTCAGCCTAGGAATATTTACAACAAATACATTCGTTCAAAGAGGAGTTTAGTAGAGGAGTATCATTAATTTCAGGGTTTACTATGTTCTAAAATCATTTCCATCGCTTCTTCGGGGGACTCCGCCTCCAAAACCTTACAATTACCTATCATTTTACCTGACACCAAATCAGATACACCCCCAGATCCCTTCAACACAATAACCCTCTTATTCTCCGCAAGAGCTAACGCTATCTCAGAGAGCGTACCAGAACCTCCCGATATCGCAACAACCACATCACTCGAATTTACGACCACCAAATTTCTCGCCCTACCGATACCCGTAGCAATCACAATATCACAAAATGGATTAGCTCCCTTTTTATTCGCTTCAGGTATAATACCAACAGTAGTACCACCTTCCTCCTTTGCGCCTCTAGCTGCAGCTTCCATCACTCCAGAGTGCCCACCACAGACAAGAATCATTCCTTGAACAGCAATCAGTCGACCCAAATTCTCTGCCAACATTTTTACCTTTTCGCTTATATCACCATCATTTCCAATAACACCAATTTGAAGAGGCAACAAAAACCCTCCAACACGAAAATAAAATAAAAAAGCTAAACTCTTTCTTTTACAGGATTATTTAATTTTTACGAGCTACTCAAAGTAAAAAAGTTCATCCAAGTAAACTTATTTAGTAGTAAATATTCTGAATCAATTTTAACTCTATCGGCGAGAAAAACCCTTCCGTGAGGGAGGAGATAAGAGCCTAATATAGTTATAGTGGTGTATTTATAGTGGTGGAGAGATAAGTGTAACTAGAATATAAATACCAGCTTTGATGAGGCGAAAAGATGCGCGGTTACCGGTTAAGGCTCCGTCCCTCAAAAACCATCCAGCAAAAGCTGAACGAGCAGATGGAACTGTGCAGAGGCCTCTACAATCGGCTGCTTGAGGAACTCAACAATGCCAGAAAGGAAGGCCGAAGAATAACACAGAGAGATACCCAAGCCCTAATCGTGGAACTAAAAACCGAGAAACCCGAACTGAAAAAAATCCACTCTAAAGTATTGCAGATGGTGAATCATCAACTCTGGTCAAACATGGAAGGATTGTCCAGGCTGAAACAGAACGGTAAAAAGATCGGCAAACCGAGATTCAAGGGAGTAGGCTGGTTTAAGACCCTCAACTACAACCAATCCGGCTTCAAAATAGAAGAAAAGAAACTCATCCTGTCAAAGGTCGGAGAGATTCCCATAAAAATCCACCGGCCAATCAAAGGCCGGATTAAAGGAGTGGTTATAAAGAGGGAGAAGTCGGGCAAGTGGTTCGCCAACCTTCAGGTGGAAAATGCCCCCCAGCCCTTACCTTCCACCATGAAGGCGGTGGGAATAGACATGGGGGTAAAACACTTCCTCACAGATAGTGAGGGAAGACAGGTTGAGAACCCACGCTTCTACGAAAAAACCCTAGAGAGAATAAGAATTCTCCAGAGGAAACTCTCAAAGAAAAGGAAGGGTTCAGAGAACAGAGAGAAGGCGAGGATCAGGCTAGCTGAAGCTTACGAGAGGCTGGTGAACCAGAGGGATGATTTTCTGCACAAGCTTTCCCGGTTCTACGCGAACAATTATACTATTATCTTTGTGGAGAATCTGAGAGTCCAGAACTTGGTTAGAAAACGCAACCTAGCTCAGAAAATATTGGATGCCTCTTGGGGAAAATTCTTCCAGTTGCTATCCTACAAGGCTGAGAGTGCTGGTGGGATGGTGGTGAGGAAGGATCCATGGGGAACCACGCAAGATTGCTCAAACTGTGGGCGGAAAGTTCCAAAAACGTTAGGTGAGAGAATGCACCGATGTCCCTATTGTGGTATTGAGCTGGATAGGGATTATAACGCTTCTCTGAACATACTGTATTCAGGGTTGGGACGACCCGCAGAGCCTGCAGAGACGAGACCCCTACAGGTTATTCCTGCAAGTCTCATCATTGAAGCAGGAAGCCTCTTGCGATAGCTAAGGGGTAGTTCACATAAACTTACTATTAAAGTATGTTCACAGTAATGTGGATAGTTAAAACAAAGTCCATCTTAATATTTTCTGTTAAACTAATAGTAAAACAAATTTACAATATCGGTGACCACCCTATGAAGTACATTGTAATTGTAGGAGACGGAATGGCAGACTATCCCCTAGAAGAGCTAAACGGCAAAAGCCCCCTACAGGTTGCCAATAAGCCAAATATGGATTACATCGCTCTAAAGGGGAGAAACGGAACATTAAGAACCATACCAGATAAAATGCAACCAGGGTCAGACATAGCAAACCTATCCGTCTTAGGTTACGACCCACTAAAATACTATACAGGAAGAGGCCCCATAGAAGCAGTTTCTCTAGGAATAAATCTTAGGAAGGACGAAACCGCCTTCCGGTGTAATCTAGTAACACTAGAGAATAAAAGGATGAAGGATTACAGTGCTGGACACATAAGCAACGGGGAAGCAAAGAAACTAATCGAAACCATAAATATAAAGCTGGGAAGTAGTTCGATTAAATTCTACAACGGAGTAAGCTATAGGCATATTTTAGTGATAGTAAACAAGGGAACCGAAAAAACGAAATGCACACCACCACACGATATCACCGATCAACTCATCGACCCCTTTCTTCCAAGTGGAGAAGGAAGCGAAATATTATTAGAACTTGTAAGAAAGTCTCAAGAAATCTTAAAGAACCATCCAATTAACATAAAGAGAATCCAAGAGGGAAAAAGACCTGCAAACTCTATATGGCCATGGGGCCAGGGCAAAAAACCCAATTTGCAAAGTTTCCAAGAAAAATTCGGAGTCAGAGGCGCCATAATATCTGCCGTAGACCTAATAAAAGGAATAGGCATACTAATAGGTCTAAAAATCATACAAGTCCCAGGAGCCACTGGTTACTACGAAACAAACTACACAGGAAAGGCAGAATATGCATTAAAATCCCTAAAAAACGGAGACTTTATCTATATTCATGTGGAAGCCCCAGACGAGGCAAGTCATGCAGGGGACATCGAAAACAAAATCAAAGCCATAGAAAATATAGACGAAAAAGTTGTGGGAAAAATTCTAAACAAAATAAGCGATCTAAGTAACGATTACAAGATTGCAATCCTACCCGATCATCCCACACCAATAAAAATCAAAACCCACACCAACGACCCCGTCCCAGTAGCAATCTATTCTAACAAAGAAGAAGGTGATAAAGTAAGTAGATTTGACGAATTATCAGCCAAACAAGGTTCCCTAGGCCCTCTAGAAGGAGAACAATTCATGAACCTTCTCATCAAGAATTAACACACTAAGATTTTGTAAATTATATTCACCAATTAAGTAAAAGGATTCCTTTTGATTCAAAAATTACTAGAAAAGTAATTGAAAGTAAAAAAACTATTATTTTCAAAATCAGAAAACGGAAAAGCAGAAGGGAAAGGGAAAGAGGAGGAGGGAGGGGCGGATTAAAGAAAAATTGGGAGGAGAAAAGAAAATTAAGACCAGCACGCCACACAGATCCGGTTAAAAAAACTTAAATTCCCTTTCCCTGCTTATAAAGCATATACTCTCTTTTCGAATTCCTATTTAAAATTTCGTATTACAAAGAATAATACCAAGAAAATACCCACATACCTTCAGCATACCCATACTAAAAATTATAACGGCAAGACAACAGTTCACAACTACATAAACACGTTAATAGTTTATAATAGCCCGGCTTTGGGACAAAGCGGCGTTTCTTTCTCCAGAACTGCTGCTTTGTCTTTAGGTTTTATTCTTGGGTTACCTAGTTGAAGCTTATACGTAGGCGTATTCGTCGGCGGTCGCGGAGCGGTGAACGCGAAGACAAGATTAGGTGAGTAGAGTTTATAAGGAGGGGAGTAGCGGCGTTAAAACCCCAGCGACAAGTCTCTACCGGAGGGAAAAATCCCCTCTTGTCGGTTTAAAAAAAGCTTTATCCCAATCAGGCTTAAGGGCTTGATGATTAGTGTGTTTAGGAAGACATTCCCGGAAGCCTTCGTGGACGGAATAGAGGGTACAGGGCTTCACCCAACTAAAATAAGTTTAGTTTAACATTCTAGCGAAGGGATCTTAAGAAAGAACCAATAATTTTGTCCAAGTCTAATAGCCCAATAGCTCAATCAGATACATTATTGAAGGCCTTAAAAACAGAGAAAAGACGAGATAAATCAATAAAAAAAGAAAGAGGGGAAGGGGAATAATTGTATGACTAGTTTAGAAGCATCGGTGAATAGCAGTAGCACCCTGCTCCTGATACTCCTTCCTAGTGACCCACATCTTCTGGAAAGTCTTCAAAGAAGACAAGATTGAACCGCCGATCCACACACTATACATTCGTTCTGGGGGTGCGATTATTTTGATTTCGATGTTTTCTGGTACTAGTTCGGCGATTTCTTTGTGGAGTCGTTCTTTTAGGCCTGGGAACATTGTGCTGCCGCCGCTGAGTACGATGTTTCCGTAGAGGTCACGGCGTAGGTCAACGTCACACTTCTTGACGCAGTCTACTATTACCTCGTCAAGAGGCATCGCATCTAGGCCTACTACGCCTGGGTTAAAGTACACTTCAGGTGCTAAGAACCGTTCACTGGAGATGGTGATGGTTTCACCGTCGGGTAGCATGTAGGTCTTTTCCATCCCTGCGACTTTTTCGGCTAGCTTTATTTCTTTTTCAGGGTCTAGTGCAACGTAGCAGAGTTTTTCTTTTATGTCTCGGACTATTTCTCGTTCTGCGCTTGATACGAGTGAATATCCTCTTTGTCTTAGTAGTCGGCGGAGGTATTCGGTGAGGTCTCTTCCTGCGAGGTCTATTCTTGTGATGGCGTGGGTGAGTGCGAATCCTTCGTATATGGGTACGATGTGGGTTACTCCGTCACCGGAGTCTATTACGAGACCGGTGGTTCTTCCAGAGGCGTATAGTGAGAGTACTGCTTGCATAGCGACGTACATTGCGGGTACGTTGAAGGTTTCGTACATGATTTCTGCCATTTTTTCGCGGTTTTTGCGGGGGTTTAGGGGTGCTTCTGTGAGTAGTACGGGGTGTTCGGCGGGGTCGACTCGTAGGTCGTTGAAGAAAGTGTAGTGCCATATTTTTTCCATGGCGTCCCAGTCGTTTACGGTTCCGTGTTCCACGGGGTATACTAGTCTTAGTACACCTCTTAGGTTTAGGGCTTCTTCTCCGATGTAGTATTCTCGGGTGTAGTGTTCAACGTCGGTCATGATTGATGTGTATTTCGGGTATCCTATACATGTTGGCCATACTGATCTTGGTTGGTCTTCTCCTGCGTATCCGTTTTTGGTTAGTCCTGTTCCATTGTCTAGGACGAGGGGTTTTGCGGCTACAAGTTCTTCTTCGGGTGGTCCTATTGCCATATTTTTTTACCTCTTTTTTGTTATTTTTATAATTTTTTTGTTTTTGTTATTTGTTTTTGTTTATGTATTTGGTGGTAGTTTTTTGTTGTTGGGTGTGTTTTGTCCTAATTACTAAAATTAAATTTTCGTTTGATTATATTATTGATTTTAGGTCTTTTAAATGTTTTTTTTACCTAATCTTTATCATCGATATCATCCATAAAGTTGATGTTCCCAGTTTGTTTTTGTATATTCGATAAGGACTTGGATTTGTAGAATTTGCTTGAGGCTTACCCCATTTTTGGAAGTTTTAAATAGGAAAAAGACGCTTTATTGAACGCTTCTTTTCGAGATTAGCACCAACTATTCTAAATCGCCCAGTTCTCTTTGGGTAACATTTATTATTTTGTTTGGGGAATTCTATTTTGACAATTACTGTATGCGTTACCATTTGCTAGGCTGTTCTGTACAATGCTGCCATTGAGAGGAACAGCGCTGTTATATTTGGTGGGTTGGTTGAATTTCTGATTAGTGATTTGTTTAGAAGAATAACCAGTGTTTCATAAGTATTAATCGATTGATTATTATTGGGTGTGTATTGAATTTGAGCGATTCACTGATGATTGTCGAGCGGGCTATTGGTGGTGTTGAGGCGCGCCGGATTATTTTGAAGGAGTTGTTGGAGGGCCCCAAAACAGGATATGAGCTTAGGGATGCTTTGGCAAAGGAGTTGGGAGTGAGTGTAGATGATATTAGTGATGCCAAGTTGTATTTTAATTTGCAGGCTTTAGAGAATAGTGGTCTTATTAACCGGTATCGGGAGTGGAAGAGTAAGTATGCGGAGATTGTTCCAAGTATGGTGCAGGCGGTACGAAGATACTTGAATGTAAGTGCGCCTGTTTTGTGTTTGAGTAGTTTGGATAGTGAGCCCTTGTTGGTGAGGGAGGTGGGGCGCCGTTTGAGGGAGCAGACAGGGATTGATCCTAATTATTATGTTTTCATTGCGGAGAATGAGATGCGGACTAGAGTTGGGGGTAAACCGGATAACGCGGAGATTATTTGGGTTCCAGAGTATGCGATGTATGATTTCAAGAGGATGTACGAAGTGACGAAGAATATTGTGGAGAGGGAAATCGGGAGAAAAGAAATTATTATGGATGTGACTGATGGCACACGGATTAGTGCGGTAGCCTTGCAGCAGCTGGCTTGGGAGTATGGTTTGCGGGTTTTTTACCTTAAGGGCAAAAAAGACGATGCTCGAAAGGTCGTCTGGATTCGTGATTAAAATAGGCTTCGTGAAGTTCATTAAATGGTATCAATTTTTTCAAAAGTTCATAAATAGAGTTTCAACCACTGTTTCTTAGTAGATTTCAATAATTTTTTCACTATTTTTGAATGGATTGGTTTTTGTAAATTGGTACTGTGGTTGTGATGTTTAGTTGGCTGCAGTATTGTACATCTTTTTGGTACCCTATCTGTATTAGGTATTGGGCGTTAGGTGTTTTGAAGATTTTTTGTGGTATGTTTTGCGGCGGGGATTTGTTTTGAGTGTAGTTTTTTATTGTTTGGGCGGTAATGTAGTCTTCGGGTGCGTGCTGGTTTAACCTTCCAACGTGTATTATTGTGATTGGTTTTCCTTTTTCTCGGGCGATTTTTTTCGCTTTTTGGGCTACTGATTGGGCGTTTATGAGGCAACCTATGAGAACGTGGGAAGTGTTCTGGACACTTTTTGCTACTTGGGTGAGGTTGGTTGTGGTGAGTATTATGATTTTTCCTTTTACCCTCTGAGGAGTGAATTCGAGAGGGCTGTTTCCTAGTTGGAAATTCTGAATTTTGAATCCGTATCTTTCTCCTGCGAGGATAGTGTTTTTTCCGATTTTTTGGCTTAATTTTTTTGCCTCTTCTACGGTTGTAGTTGTTATTATTTTTTTGGCGCCGTTGTCTAGTGCGGTAGTGATAGTAGTGCTGGCTCTTAGGGTATCTACAAGTATTATAATGTGATTTTTTTGACCAGCTTTTAGAGCTCCTTGAGCTCCAAAGGCTAGGCTAACTTTAATTTTAATATTTTTCATGGTTTTGTTTTTGCTCTTGTTCTTTTTCTCGTTTTGGAAGCATTTTCCAATTGTTTTTTGGCTAGGAATTTGATCATGGTGTCGCCTCTTAGTCCTAGGCGGAGTGTTTCTAGAGGGACGACTTCGGTGGGTTTGATGTTTCCGAGATTGGTGTTAGGCCCGAATCGGGTGATGAGCCATACTTGTTGGGGTTTAAGGGGGGCTTCCCAAATTGTTTTTTTGGCTATTATTTGGTTAGCTATTTTTTCTACGAAGGGTTCTTTTACTTTTCCTTCCTCGTCGTAGGGGCCTATTCCGATTCCGCTCTCTCGGGCTTCAATAGTTACATAGTCAGCCCCCGAGTTTAGATCTGATTTAATTTGTTGGATACGATCGGCTATTTCGAGCCGGGCATCTTCCTCTTTACTTTTTCTACCTACTTCTGTGATTATGGTTAGGAATCCCATTTTTTTGACATTTTTTATTAGTTTTGATTTTTCTTGATGGGAGATATTGATAATACCAGTGGAGATTTCGATGGCGGTGAATCCCACGGTTTTAAGGGTTTCTAGGAATTCTTCAAGTTTCCCAGTAAGTATAGCTGCTTCTAAGGCGGATCCCCCACTTAGGGTTTGTATGTTATGATCGTGGTAAAGTTTTAGTTTCTTTTTTATGAGGTTTTTGGGCAGTATAAGCCATGTTGCCCATCCCATCTTACAGTAGTCAATGTAGTTTGAGGCGGTTTCGAGTAGATCTTGTGTTGCGTTTATCCCAAGTCCAGTATCTATGATTATAGTTATTCCCTCGTTTCTGGGTTTTTCTGTTCTTTCTATTTCGGAGAGTTTGAAAATTTGATTTACGTGTTTGGTCAAGCTTTTCACCCGTCGTTTTATTGTTATGGTGAACCTTTTGACTTTAGGTGGGCATCCTTTTTTAAGATTACTTATTCTCAAACTGATAATCGGATTAATGTTTTGATTATCGGTGTTTAATATGGTAGTTGGGGATTTTCTTCTAAGAATTGGCTTATAGTTATATCTTTTGGTAGAGAGTATCAAAATAGCATATGAAACTATTGCTTCAGGGCTCGGAGAGGTTTTAACCGCCAAATAGAAGGGAAGTCATATTAAATATGTACGTCCCTAACATAAGATTAGGACTATCTGGTCAGCTACGCGTCCACTATTTATCGCGTGACCTTCTGCTCTGTTTCCTCTATAAAGTATTCAAGGTTCTACGTTATCGATTTTTTAACTGCATTTAGAAATCTATTCTTTATATCTTCGGGAGAAATTCCTATTACAGGTACGTCAGCATTCTCTTTTTCGACTTTTGTAACGATTACGGTTAATTCTTTTTTGGATTTTCGGTAAGCCTCTCTAAGCTTTTGGGGGGAGTCAACAACTAAAACCCTTTCAATTCCTGCACCGGTTGCTAGCGCCGCTAAATCTGTTTTACCTGCGGTATAACTTGGTTGTCCACCTGTTGATCCATAGGATTCATTATCGAATATAATTAGTGTCAGATTTTTGGGGGAATGATTGGCTATTGTTGCTAGGGAGCCTAAATTCATTAGAATTGATCCGTCTCCTTCCATAACCACTACATGTTTCGCGGTAGATAAGGAGAGACCTAACCCTATGGAGGAAGCCAAACCCATAGAGCCTAGCATATAAAAGTTTTCAGGTCTATCTCTTACGCTGTAAAGTTCTCTTGAGGGGAAACCGAGGTTGCACACCACTAGTTCCTTTTCTAGTTCATCCGCTATAATTTTAATAGCTTCTATTCTTTTCATTTTTCATCAATTCCATTTCTATTAATACTGCTACTGGAGTCTCATAGGTATAGAATGACTTTTTTGCTCTTTGAAAAGCTTTAGGGATTTGCTCTACGCTTTTTGGTGTGTAGTGTGGAATACCTATAGCATCTAGCAGTCGAGGTGTAGCTTCTCCCATAGGTATCTGTGCAGGAATCGTCTCTCCTTTTCCACCCCGCTGAGCTACTAGAATAAGAAGTGGAATTTTGAAAACCTTGTTGAGAGATGCAAGTGCATTAATTGAGTTACCTAGCCCGCTGTTTTGTATAACTAGAGCCGGTGTTTTGCCCCCCAAGTATGCTCCTGCGGCTACTCCTACACCCTCCTCTTCCCGGGTTACGGAAACATGTAGTATTTCCGGATTCTTGTCCAGCAAGCTTAAGAGATTTTTAAAAAGATTACTGGGTACTGATGTAGCGAAATCAACACCAAAACAAATAAGTTCGTTAAAAATAATTTCTGAAATCATAGTAAAAGCTCCGTAAAAGCGGATCAGTTAAACAGATTGGATATTAGCTATTTTTCTAATCTATTTTAGCTAGAATTTTAATTTTAATATTTTTTATTGAAAATTTTTTTAAATCAATTTCATTTTTTATGATTTCTGCGTAGATTTTTGAGAGCTATTGCAATACGGTAAATTGCGGTCAAGTTCGCGAGTATTCCAGCAACTATCAATCCATAAATTGGAAACTCGGTATCAAATAGATAAAGAATAGAAAACACGGATAGTATGAATAATCTTTCTGATCTACCAGCTATTCCTCGATCCAAGCCCAAGCCATAGGATTCTCCTCTAGACCTGGTGTAACTTACCATTATGAATCCTACCAGAGATATTACCACCCACAGGTTAAATGGAAGTAAAAAGTAAAAGTTTGAATGCCCTCGCCAGAATAAGAATCCTAAGATTAGGATAAAATCAGAGTATCTATCGGTTAGAGAGTCTAAAAACCCCCCTTTCGGGGAGGCGAGGCCTGTAATTTTAGCTAAAGCTCCGTCTACTCCGTCTAATAGACCCGAAACAAATACTAAAACTCCATAAAGAACTGGGAAATCAAGTGAAATCGCAAAGAACGCGAATAGAGAGAAACTTAATCCAAGAATAGTAACCTGATTAGGGGTAAAACCTGCGCTTGCAAAACCCTTGGCCATTTTAAGAACCATAGGTCTAAAGATACGTCGAATTCTATAATTAGAAGGCAACCTATGTCCCCACTTTAAATCTATATGCATTGTAATAATAGGTTCTTGTATAATACCACGTTGGAGAGGTGATTATTTTCTTCCACAACAGCATTACCGAAAAGTAGTGAATTCTGAACCATTGCCCCGGAGGCAATCTCACACTCGCGGGTGAGAGATACAAAAGGACCTACTCTGCTTCCAGGACCAATATGGCAGTTAGGTTCAAGGACAGCGGGCCCACTGATAGTAGAAGTTTTATCCAAATCAATTTTCAATTTTTTCTTTAGTGGGCCTCCCACCTGTTTTAAATTCTTAACATAGAAATTGTTTTGAGGTGTGAGTCCTTTTTTAAGCGTAAATTCGTTTGCGTGTAGTATATCCGAAATCGTATCCACATCAAACCAAAAATTTTTAGAAATGTCGATAAAACATACCAGCTGGCCGTGTCGAATAAGAAGATTTAATGCGTCCAGAAGTATGTTTGACCCATTTTCGAGAGCCTTATAAATGTATTGAAAAATCGAAGTATTACATATAAGAAGACTTACACAGAGATGCGGCTCTCCCCCCTTTAAAACTGGTTCACAAAAACCAGAGACTCGACCATATTTTTGATCTGTGGGACAGGTGTATACAGTGGTTCCAGCTCTAGAGCTGGAGCCAATATCCGCAGCAACTGTTACCCCCCTTCTTATGTGCCTTTTCTTTATGGTTTGAATCGCCCTTGGGTCTATTATGAAATCTGCGGGGCTTACAAAAAAATCATCTGTAGAAATTTCACTCTCAGCCGCAAGTAGAGAACGTATGGGTCCTAGTTCATAGTTTTGGGAACGCTTGTACCTTATTGATACTCCCAATCGAGATCCATCTCTCAATTGATTTCTTATCTGATTTCCGAGGTGTCCCGTCACAATTATAAAGTCTGAAATACCAGCTTTTTTATACGCCAGAATTAGGTGTTCAAGCATAGGACGGTTAGCTATGGGAATAAGTGGCTTGGGAATAAATTTGGAAAGAACGCCCATCCGTTCACCTTTGCCCGCAGCGAGTATTACAGCCTCCAACTCTACAAACCTCAAAAAGGTCATAAAGAAGTCAATTTTTGTTAGTAAAAAGTGACTTATTACAGTTTCCTTTTAATTGAAATGTGGGAGCTGGTAAAGAGATTGAGAAAAGTGAAGATAGAACCTGAAAACCCAGATATAGAAATTATTAAAGAAGCAGGAAAGTTGCTCAGAAAAGGAAAATTAGTAGCATACCCTACGGACACGGTTTATGGTTTAGGAGCCGATCCATTTAACGTCAAGGCGGTTGAAAATTTACTAAAAGTTAAAAAAAGAAAAAGGGAATTGGGGCTGCCAATACTTGTGTCAGATGAAAGCGTGGCGAGGAGAATAGCCGAATTTACACCGGAAGCAGATCTACTCTCAAAGAAGTTTTGGCCAGGTGCTTTAACTTTGGTTCTAAAAACCCGCATTAAGATACCCAGAATTGTCACAGGAGACAAAGATAATATAGCTGTTAGAATGCCATCTCACAAAGTTCCACAGTTATTAGCTATGTGTCTCGATGGAGTTTTAATAGGAACAAGCGCTAACATTTCTGGCGAACCTCCAGCATTGAACGCACAACAAGTTCAAGAACAAATCGGAAGTAGTATAGATATGATAATAGACGGTGGGGGGAGTTTGAGTGATCAACCTTCAACGATTATAGATCTAACTCAAAAACCACCAGTTATTCTCCGCGAAGGCAAAATCAGCCATCAATCACTAGAAAAATTAATAGCAATTAAAAAATAGAGAATAATTTGCTTCAATAGGAAACCATCTTGAATGATTATTTCTGCAAAATTAGTAATGAGGATCTCTCAATACAGTATCTCATTAGAGCGCCGACACGAGAACTCCATTCATCCGAATCACAAATTGTGTTTAACTCGGTTTCTGTGATTTGGAAAAAACTACGAATTTTATCAAATTTTTCTTTGTTATTAATCGATAAAACATCCTCATTCTCCAAACCTTTGGTTAATAACAAAACTTTTTTATGAACCTCATTAAGAAGATCCCGAGAATTACCTATCAAGATAACTCCAATGTTTCTAGTTTCAGGCTTTACTCCAAAGTTCTTTACTGCTACATTAATCTGTCTTTGACCAGAAGTGTAGAGTAAGCATTCAACAGACAAGCTGTTTGAAATATTTTTACCATAACTAAAGGCTCTCAGAGCATTCAAAGCACTAAAAAAAAGATGCTCCCAAGAAGCGATTAGGGAAGAATCGAAAAATTGTATAGCCACACCTGTTTCTCCGCTTAACTCATTAATATTATTAAGGAGGAGAGATACATCAAATCCTTGTGTTTCCAAGCCGAAAACCACTATAAAACGACGACACTCCTCGACACTTTTGATTATCATTCAGGCTTACTCCTTCTACTCATTGAAAAGCGTATAAAACCAAAAATAAAACGCAATTTAATCATTTTTTGTATACGGAATATTTTTCGATTACCTTCATCCAATCCATAAAGTACTTAATATACTTGGGTTGGACTTTAGTCCGTACAAGCTCCTTTTTAATTTCCTCTGAACTTTTACCTTCTTTTTCCAATTTTCTGGCGATGCTTTTTATTGTTTCAAAAATCTCCCAGGGATAAATAATCCATGCGTCGGTCTCAGAAACATAATAGTTTGGGCGGACTATGGATTTTGGTTTCAGATGCAGAGTTGAAATCTTTAACTCAGATACACCCTTGCTCCTTAGGTAATCTGCAGCAACTTTAAGACTTTTACCAGTATCCGCTACATCATCGCAAAGTAATACCTTCTTTCCCCTAACTTCCATCGAAATTTCTTGAGTTATACAAGGACGACCCCGCGTTAAAAGTACATCCTCATAAAATTCCACTCGAATATTTCCTAGCTCCCTTATGTCTAGAAGATCGGATAGTATACGCGCGACAATCAATCCACCACGAGCAATACCAACTATTGAATCAGGTCTATAATTTTCATCAATAATTTTTTTCGCTAATTTTAACTGCAAGTCGTAGACCTCATCCCAACTAGGAGCAATGTATTCCACCTTATCCAATAAAAACACCCTAAAACCAAGTTACAATTCATTTTTTAAATGTTCATACACTTCAATATTTTGAAAAAATAAACTAATTTTATATTATTATAATTTGGTTTATAATATAATATAGTATATATCATATATAAAATATGTTACTTGTGTTCATTGAGGTTCTGTTTAAAGCAATAGCAACGATTCTAACGTTTCCAGTAATTGCAGTCCCACTAGGAATTATATGCATTATGCAGGGAATACTACTGTTAATTGGAAGCACACTGGGAAACTTTATTTGAAAAGTTACTCCGAGCCCTTTAATCTATCGGGGCAGGTGGCGCGTTTTCTAGTTGTTTTTTGATTAGTTTCAATAAATGGTTAATAGCCTTAGTGTAATTATCCTTTCCATTAAACCCTGCGGCAGTTGAGTGTCCTCCTCCCATTCCTTCTACTATTGTGCCTAACTCTTCCATTAGTTTTCCTAAATGAATACCTGTTTTTTTGTGGATGTTTTGTGTGGCTCTAGCACTTATTCTAATTTCGTTCTTTCTTTCAGCGCCAACAATTGCTATGTCTGCGCCAGTTTCGATAAGCGCTCTGCAGGCGCTAGCTTCGTAGGCACTTACATTCGAAACGGCAATTAACCAATTTCTAACATCGCTTATTTGTGCTCTGTTAATAGCTTTTAGCCGTGCTATCCTTTCTGATCTAGGCATCAGAATGCGAAGCCTTTCAACTACAGAGGTATAATCAGCCCCCGCGTCAATAAGATCCGTAGCAGCTTTGAAAGTGGAAGCATTAGCCAGAAGGAAATGTTTACTGTCATAGGTTATTCCAATGAGTAAAGCCATTGCAGTATCGGGGCTCGGTTTAATACCTGCCTCCTTAAAAAGATTGTATACGATTTCTGCGGTTGAAGAAGAAGTTTCATCGATTACCACATATTTGGTGATTTGGGTGGTGGAGAGGTGAGGCGTGTGGTGATCAATAAACATTATCGGTTTCGAAAGAGTAGACACTGAGCGGTAGCAACCCAATTGCTCAACATTATTGGTATCAACGATTATGAAGGCATCAAATAGTTCTATGTTGAAATTTTTGGCTAGAGGTATCTGAAGGTCTTCCAAGATACCGTTAGAAATTTTGTTTAAATCATCCGAACCTATTAGCAACTCAATTCCGGGAAAAAGGTGTGCAACCAGATTTTTGATGGCATAAGCACTGCATAACGCGTCAGGATCCGCATTTTGATGACAAAGAATCAAAATTTTTTTGTGATGACTCTTAAAGAAGGTCTCAAATATATTCAGGGCCAACGTGATAACCCTAATAACTTTTTGTCAATAGAATTAATAGCGAATCTTAAAGCTTCTTCTGCTAAATTTTTATTATCTTCTTCAGATAAAGAAGCAGTTTCTAGGTTTACTTCGATGGTTAGATTCGTTGCTTTTTCTATTCCAATCTTCACTATGATTTCCAGTTGAGTAATTTCCTTCTTAGGACATTTTGAATAAATATATTTTCGTATCTCACTCTCAGCAAAAACGCATAATTCTTCAAGATCTTCGATTGATAAATTTTTTAGATCCGCTTTCTTTTCGTCACTCATTTTAGCCCGCCGGGCTTAAATCTCTTTGCTGGAGTGTTTCTTGCACTTTTGCTCGCATTTCTTCTAGTTGTTTTTTTGAACGCTCTTCCTGTCTCTGTAGAGTTTTTACTCTTAACTCAAGTGTTTCCTTTCTGTCTTTAAGTTCTTCCTTAATTTTTTCTGGTTTGGCCTTTATTAGCAATGTTCCAACCATTTTGTACACATCGTTTCCTTGTTCTATTTTTTCAAGTTCACTTAAAGCTTGTTCTGTTTCTTTTAGCTGTATTTCAGATTGATTTCTTTGAGCGATAATTATTTCCAATTTTTGTTGCAGTTGTTGCAGCATCGAGATTTGATGCTGCACCTGTGGGGGTAGTTCGCTTCCTGACAATGACACTCCTCCTAAATAAGTTCATTAATGTCATAAATCACTTTTAACCATCTGAGATACGAGTTTAATGCTGCTCTGAGCGCAACCGTATCTTCAGCCTCAATTTCTAAGCTTATAATGTCTCCATCTCTTTTTAATTTACCTCTATAGCGTTCATTAGGGCCAGAAATAATTTCAGGCAAAAGAGATTTAGAAGCAACCTCTGATAGGTTTGAGGGAAAAATAGTTTCTATAACCGCTTTTGCCTTAGTTTTCATTAAAATTCGTCTCCAAATATTTTCAGCCAGAATTTAAATACCAAAATTTCACTATACATGCCGAGGCAACTTTTATGAGAGTTTCAAAAGGAATATCGTGTTTGGTGCTAAGAGAGCGTTATGTGATTTATGATGTATTTTTATGCTCCCCAATTGAGAATTAAAAAGCGTCTTAATCTCGGCATAGAGATTGTATATATTTAGACTACTGTTTCGGTTCTTTCTCCGAGCTATAAGTAATTGTCTCTATAGCTCTTCCTTTTTCTTTACCTAAGGGAGTAACAGGGAGATAAGCCCCTCCTGTAAAGGTATATCCACATTTTCTGCAAGACCAAATACCACCAGATATTCGCTTAACAGCTTTGGTATCGCATCGTGGGCACTTATGAGGCTTATTTATGTCTTCTAAAATTGTTTTTACTCTCTTTCTCACTTTTGTTCCGTATCTTGTTCCGAATCTACCAGCAATTCCAACCTTTTTGGTTCTTGGCATTATTAGGCCTCCCTTTTCAAAATAGGGGAAATATATTTTTCCCTAATTTCTTTTGACATATTTTCCGCTAAATCTACAGCTTTGTAAATATCAGGGGTAGTTAATGCTCCACGTTCTCCTTTTTGCATGGCTACAAGGTTGCCACCCACATCGTAAACTAAAGTAATTCGAGCGTCCATAACGTTTTCTTCTTCTAATATAGGGTCTATACACAGTTGGTCGTCTATCTTTGCGAAAGTTAAGGAAACGGGTATGTTATTCACTGGTAGAGGTATTTTCTCATCAAGTTTTTTTACCTTTCCATCCTCTACTTCAGTTTTTGGAATCCTAGTCGTAAGTAAAGCGCTAACAGCTGCTAGAGAGGCGGCGTCAAATAGATTTCCGCCATGATCAATAATATAAATGTCTACAAAGATAATCCACACTTTTTCGTTAGGAATTATACAGAGTTTATCTACATCTACCATTTTAGATTCCCGAACACCTCTATCAACAACTCTTGCTAATTCGATAGATTCTTCATTGGGTGGGCCTGGTTCAAAGTAGGGAGAGGCCATTGGTACGAATTCTGAAGCGCATGTTACGACTCCCGAGTTAGGAGTGTCAGGGTAGGGTGCTCCAATCTCTGCACTCACTCCTACGATAACCTTTGTGTTACCTATAGTTACTCTAGCTGAGCCACTAGCTTTCTCCACTATTCCGCATTCAATAGTAATTGGACGTATCTCCTTCAATCCACGACCGTCTACTCTACTTTCTCTACCTACAAGTGATCTAATGTATTTTGATTCAATTTCCGAGATAAGACTGTGAGGCATTTTTTAACCTCCATTATCTTGTTCGTTCTCCTCTTCTGAGAATTCCTCTTGAATGCTAATATACTTTTGTATCAGAACTTCCCTTTGCATTTCGTAAATTTTACGACAACCCTTTAAAGCTAGTTCATAGGCTTCGACAAATTCCTGTTTATTCATGAAACCGTCCATCTGTATTAGTGTAATTAAATTTTTTCTAGGCATCATGGCAACAGGTAAGTCTGCCTGCCCACTTTTATCCTCCATGTCATTCAAATCAAGAGCTATTTTTCCATCTATCTTTCCGGCAGCACAAGCCGCTACCAAATCACGCAAGGGAATCCCGGCATCGGCTAAGGCTAAGGAAGCAGCAGTTATACTCGAACATCTGGTACCACCGTCGGCTTGGATTACTTGTATATAAACATCTATGGAAGCTCTCGGATAGTATTTCAGAAAAACCGCGGGGGCAAGAGATTCGGTTATGACTTTTGAAAGTTCTGTTTCTCTACGTGATGGCGCTGGGCTTTTCCTCTCTTCCACGGAAAAGGTAGCCATTCTATAAATACATTGAAGTAAAGCCTCGTCAGGTTGTGCAAGATGGCGAGGGTGTAGCTCACGTGGACCATAAACCGCTGCAAGAATCTTACTTTTTCCCTGTTCTATGTATGCAGAGCCATCAGCTCTTGAGAGAACTCCCACTTCCAATTTAATTGGTCGAATTTCATCTAATCTTCTTTTATCAAGTCTCAAATTATCCTCATTTAATAGCTTAATCGGGGAGATAATATGAGGTTCTTCCACTTTAATCACCTAACAAAATTTACTTATGAATTAAATCTCTAATCCTATCAGTTAAACCGGGGGTATGGGCCTCTCGTTCAATCTGTCTTATAGCCTTAATAACTCTCTCTTCTTCTTCGAAACTCTTGCCAGAGACCCAAATTATCCCGTTCTGGCCAATAGTAATCTGACATCTAGTTTCTTTTTTGATCATATTTATCATTGAACCCTTACGTCCAATCAAACGCGGAATTTTAGTGGGTAACATCTCTACCAGATATCCGCCTTGAAGTTTACCGAGGCCATGCTCTTTTGTGGTCAGCAAAGGAGTCCGTGTTCGGTCAAAGGACATTATTTTAGCAACTAGCGTGTCTCCTACGTCGAAATATCGGCGAAGGTCGTCTTTCAAAGGGTCCATACGTCGTTCAAAAACGTTTACAGGATGCATTGTAGCTTGGTATGGTGAATGTATATCAATTCTCCATGAAGTCATCTTTACGTCTATAACCTTACCTATAACCACATCACCGGCTTTTGGAATATATGCTCCCTCAAAAGCAACAACTTGTACAATTTTACCTTTCGCCTCTGCTAAACCCACTACAGAGGAGTAAATATAGTTACCTTCTCTGAAGGTACCTTCACCGGATTTATATCCACCCTCGGCAAGTAACTCCCCAGGCACTACTATTTTCCTATTTTTAAAATGTAATGACAAAGAGAAACCACCTTTCATTCTTTAATGAATTTTACTTCTGCTTTTCCCCTAGTTTGGTTATTTAACGCTTCTATAAATTTACCCCTAAGACCCGCAGGAATTTCCATCATAGCAATCCAGGAACCATCACTCTGCCATTCGTCCTTTGTTACGGTTCCAAAACGTTCTACGATGCTATATCCCTTACCTGAAAATTCGGGTGGAAACTTAACAGCCAGTCTTAAGAGCTCCATTCTTATCGGTATTATTGGCTGAATCATTTTTAGTACGTCTTTCGCCTGCTCCTCGGGACTTCTCCATAAGTCGATTGAAACCTTTGCCTCTTCCATAGCTCGTTCGATTCTTGCTGGAGGATGAGGAAGACCGGTCTGGGGATTAATACAATTCCGAGCAAGAATGTTAATTATTTGCATTTTTTTGTTAATAAGTATCTCCCTACGCTGTTCCGTAGTGAGTTGTATAAATCCCTTTTTCAGTATAATCGGAGCGATTTTATTTATATCAGTTGTTTCAAAAATTTCCAGTAGTTTACCCTCAGTTGCTTTAAGACCTTTATGCGCATCTTCAAAGATGTCGAAACTTTTTAGTACCTCCGATAGTTCAACATTCTGGCCGCGGCGATAATCCCAAGCCCTATTGGGATTAACAAGAATCTCAAATCGTTCCCCACGGGTCTCTAAACGAGCTATTACAGTGTCACCTAAATCAACCCACTTATCGCCTCGAAGAGACATAAATATCATTCCTAAGTGCTACGAGACTTTCTAATCTCATCGATGTAACCTTGAACCTCGCTAGAAGACAGTCTCTTAAAAATCTTTGATGTAATGTCTACCACTGCAATTTCCACTTTTGTAGGATCAAGTTCTGATTCTAACACCTGATTCAAAGCCTTAAGAGAAAGTTTAATAGACTCCTCAAGCCCCATAGCCTGCTTATACTCCTTCTCCAAAACTTCCTTAGCAGCCTGAGACCCACTACCTATGGCAGCCGCCCAATAAGACCAGTACGTTCCAGAAGGATCGGTCATAAATAGTTTAGGGCCTAGCTCGTCTACCCCAGCTATCAGGAAAGAAACTCCGAAAGGCCGAACACCTGCATGTTGAGTATACATCTGTTTAGTGTCACCAATATATCTAGTTAAACTTTCAACATTAATAGGCTCATCATATGTAAGACGATTAACCTGAGCCTGAATTCTAGCTTGATTTACCAGAACACGCGCATCAGCCGTCAGTCCGGCGATTGCGGTTCCAATGTGCTCATCAATTACAAATATTTTCTCTACGCTCTCGGGATCCTGAAGAGCTAACACACGTTTTTCTACTGCAAGTACTACGCCGTCCTTACACCTCACACCAATAGCGGTGGTGCCTCGACGTACAGCCTCGATTGCATACTCCACTTGGAAAAGCCGCCCGTCGGGGGAAAAAATTGTGATGGCACGGTCGTAGCCTAATCCAGGAGCCGCAAACATTACACTTATACCTCCTAGTAACTATTCTTAATACACCAACAAATTTCTGTTAACACTTAACACCAATTTCACACACTACGATAATAATGTATCTATTATACAATTTATATCTTTTATTAAACATATCTTATATGTGTATCCACCACACATTAACATTTTTTAAATATATCTTAAGCAACAATACTTTCCACAGTTATATATCATTGGGCAGTGCCAAAAAATTTAGTTTTTAGTGAGATATGTTTGCAATTATGTGGATGACTGTGCTATTAATGGGCGTTCTATGTATATCTCGTATTAACCAAGTATATCTGAGAAGTCCACAGTCCTAGAATCATTATTAGCTGGCATGAAGAAAAACGCCGTTGGTCCTAAACGGTATTTATTTCTATTCAGTATTTCATTTTGAATAGCCCTAATCAGATAAATTCCCAGCAAGATACGTTTTATTGAGTAATCTGCAAAAAGCACAGAGGTGAAAAGACAACCTTGCCTTAGCAAAAATTGTATAATCAAAGGGTTTAGGTCGTACCTTTTTTCCCAAGGATTGTTAGGAGTAATAATTATTCTTCTGCTCTGATTTGATTCCTCTAATTTTCTTTTAGCCGATTTTATTTGATCAATTGTTACTGCTTCTCCCTCATCCGTTTTAGATTTATAGAGCCTTAGCCCTTTTCCGAGATCTCCTTCCCCATTTACTATTCTTTCCGCTTGATTCTCAAATTCTTTTAACTCTAAATCTATTTCTTCTAGCTTAAAACCAAAATATAGATAGAAATTTTGTTTTCCCTGAGGCTTGGAATATTTTGGAAACTTAATCTTTAATTCGGGTAAAACCCCTCTTAAATTGTGCGACCTTAATAGTATCGGCCCAGCTAAACTTTCTTCATTAATTTTTGGATTAGAATTAGAAGCAGATAGTGAACCGAAAAAGCTCTGTTTTACTTCATTAATAGAAGTTTCATATATATGCGCAGATCCAGAAATTGTAGTGACGGCGCCCATAGCCTTTTTCCCCCCGAATCTACTCGAAACCTCCGTTAAGAAGACCGTGTGAATACCCGCAACATCGTCTGGATAGGCTCTAGCCATATCATTGCTTCTAAGGTACGCGGTTACGTGAATTTTAGAATTTACCTTATGAAAAAGCACTATGTTAATACAGGGTGGATTTGTGCTTGTAATATCTGTTGCGGGGTTCCAGAGTTGGGCGAAGGCTACACTCTTTCCACTGCTCAACTGATCTTTGATAAAGTCTAGTTGATTAAACATGAACCTTTTTCGCATGGCCCATCCATAGGTATATATGTGTTCTCCTTTTTCGGAACTGAGGTATTGAGGAATATAATTTTCAAGAATCGTATCCTCACTTAGTCCAACATAATTGACTGGAACTAGTTTCCCGCTTTGCCAGTCGCTTATATTGATTGTAGCACAAAATGTTTCTATGGTATCTTGCCTTTTATCCTCAGTTATTTGTTTTATCCCTTTCTCAATAATTGTGTTGATGCAGCTTCTCCATGCAACATCTAGGTTTCGAGTTCGAATCAAATACGGACCGTAAAAACTCATTTTTATTCACGACCAAGGTTTACAGCATAGTAGGGATGAGGGGGTTTTGGGAAAACTCCAATGGTGTTTACATTCTCGTCTGCAATTGCAGCTTCGACAGCTGCTACCTCTTGGAATATGCTGTCTGTGTTTTTTATTGGACCGTAGAGATTGATATCGATCCCATAAATGGAAGGGAAAGTATAATCAAAGGAGAAATCGAGTTCTTTTAATTCCTTCCTACTTTCAGTGATTCTTGACTGTAAGTTGTGTATCCCAATACACACAGGGTAACCATAATAATTTTTGAGTAACCAAGCCGCATGCAAAGCGCTTAGTGAGCCTTCTCCCAGAATGGAAACACCGGGATCGATGATCGGATATTTGATTATATCCCTGATAAATTCCATTATTTCCTCTAATCTGTTGATCCTTGAGGTTAGTTTTACATCAAAAGGTAAAACTATGGAGTATTCTATTGTTCCAATTTCGTTTATTAGGGTTTTCTCTCTTCTGTCTACGCTAATCACTGAGTTGTATATTACTCTTTTATCCAGCCCTATATCTTTGGCTACACTCATTGCTTCTATTCTTGATTCTAAAATGGGTGAATCGATAATTATTGGTGAATCTGTAGAATCTGCAACAAATAGAAGATACTTTGTTAAAGCCTCTGGGGTTTCTCCCACAATGTGCACCATCGCAGGAAGTTGATATTTTAATGAGTTCTCATCTTGCTTTCGAATTTGCTCTTCGGCCTTAGTTTTATCAAAAAAACCTTCACGGTGATTACTTACTAATTTGTCTCCTCTGTAAAATATAGTACCAGCCAAAATTATGGGATACTCACCTCTCTGCCTGCCTATCTTAATTCCTGCCATATCGTAAACTTTCAATCTCCCCGTAAATATTAAAGGATTTAACAGGCGTATACCTTTATTAAAATAAAGTCTATTTTCATCTAGAAATCGCTTTATCCCTGTATCCCAATCGTATTCGACTTTAGGTCTTAAAGGAAGGATAGGATCTTCAGGAAAAGGAAATAGATTTTGTTCATTAAGCTCATTGATAAAGGAGATTATTTTTTCGACGTTGGTTTCTCCCCGAGCGTCTATGACTTTGATTTGTCTTTGAAACCTTTTAACAAATTTACTCGGATCGTCTCCGTGGAAATAATTTGGATGTAGAATAGGTATAGTTCCTTCACTTCCGATAATTCTGTAGTTTTTATCAATTCCATTATTATAGAGGGATATGATTGTTTGTCCGGGTTCGTGACCAACCACTCTTTCACCACAGATAATAAGTATTCTGATGTGGGGGTTCGAAGCCAAATTTTGTAGAATCTTAGCTATTCCATCATTCTCAGTTTCACAGAAGCCAACAATTGCAATTTTATTACTCAGCTTAGCTAACTCTTTAGGCAACTCGTAAGATCCACATGTAACTACGGCAATAGCAGATTTTTCGTTTACAACAAAGTAGTCGCCAGCAATAAAAGGCCATTTAGACATAAACGACCTCCATTGAAATAAGTCAATTGCCAATAATTAGGTGATATGAAATAAATCTTTAACCCAATTAGAGTACAAAATTAAGGTCTTGTTATAAAACAGGCAAATATGAAGTTAAATATTTTTGAGAGGTTATTAGGTGAAATTAAAAGTTAATTAGACTCAATTATAACCCAAAAAAAGGAGTAATAGAATCTTTGAATATGTTTTAAGCAATCAAATGTTAAATTTGAAATGCCCGTGTATTTCCATAGTACTTGGATATTGTTTTTGCAGGAGCCACGGTATCTATCTAAATAAAATCTTGTTTTATATCGAAGGAACTTCCTAGAGGGTCGACTCAGAAGGTAACCACTTTCGGAGTTTGTGGAATACCCTTGCGATAATCTCAGCCCTTTCCTTTTGTCTTGTTATGTCTTCCCTTGATAGTTCCCTGACTTGTTTTGCTGGCGCGCCTGAAACAGTTAATCGGGGTGGGATAACCATGTTTTGCACCAAAATCGATCCTGGGGAAACTAATGCCCCTTCTCCGATGGTCACGCCTTCGTATACTATTACACCGTCTCCTATAATCACTGCGTCTCCACAGTAACAGCCATGCATCACCACATTGCTTCCAACACTGACAAAGTTTCCAACAATAACTGGAGCATCCTCTGAATGAGCTTGAATAACACATCCATCTTGTATATTGGAGTAAGCACCGATTTGTACCTTTGCAAAATCACCCCTAATTACGCTTCCCGGCCAAATATTTGAGTATTCTCCAACTTCGACATCTCCTACTAACGTTGCCTGGGGGCTAACGTATGCGTCTTTATGAATTTTTGGCTTTTTTTCCTGAAACACAACTATCGGACTCATCTTCTTAATCCTCCACTTTGTGGATATTCATGGTATTAGTAGCATGTTTTAAAAAATTAATTCTACTTATGTATATATAGTTTTTTAAAATTAAAAGGTTCCTTACTATTATTTTTATTCATTAGTAATTTGGTTCCAGATAAACTCTGCTTCGCAATAATCAAGCCATTCTTGTTTACATTCACATTCAACATTTGATAGTACTTCTGGGTTTTGAGTTAGTGTAAATTCATTCAGTTGTTCTCGGATTCTTGCATCACATTTTCCACAGTTATGAGGCCCTTTTTTGCTTCCTGTTCCGACCAAACTACAGATGATTCTTATTTTGTTATTTAACTTCTCTGAGGTATTTTTTAGGATTTCAATTATACTCCAAAGCCACGGAGGTCTATAATTACCTAGTTTCCAAAGATGCTCCACCAGAGTGCCTTTGTGTACTGTGCAGGGATTAAAGGACACCGAATTAACACCCATTTTAAAAGAGTCAATAGCTGAAATTGTAGAATCTATTATGGCTTCTCTCTCCCGTAGAAATGGTGGTTTTATGAGGAGGTAAGATTTGACACTTACTCCGGTGTTCTTAGCTATAGAAACAGCTCTCTCAAAGTCTTTTAGTTCAAAGCCTTTGTTTATATAATTATGTCTAATATTATCATTGCTTGTTTCAAGCCCAATTGCTATCTCAAAATGGATTTCTCCCAAAATCTCACGGCACTCCCTCAAAATTTCGTGAGTAATATACTCAGGTCTTGTTTCAACAATTAATTCTTCAACCCGTTTATCCATAACGATTCTTTTAAGAATCGCTTCTCGTGCAAGTTTAGGTACTTCCCGCTCATCAAAAAAGCTCCCCGAAGTAAAAATCTTAATTGCTAAAGGAACTCTAACCGGAATGCTAGCTTTATACGCTAAATCAAATTGATTGATTAAAGATTCAGAATCAGGAATAGTTACGGGACTATCATAAATGTACCCACACATAGAACAGCCCCCTCCGCTAGATAATGCCCAGTTACAACCTCTCGTAGCAAGAATAACGACTAAAGAAGTCCCAATCTTGTTCAAGAATCTGTCCTTTTCCAACCAGTATTTTACAGGCTTCTCTTTGAAGTCCTTTCTAAATTTGTTTAAATTTTTTCGACGAATTTCAATTATCTTATCAGCTAATTCAGAATCATTGACTTCAATCATTTTTAATCCATCTTTTTCTCAGTAAGCTTAACAGCAATGCCCTTTTTTGAGCGTTTCATTTCTAAACCACTCATATTAGATATTCCCATTGCGATTAGTTCTTTTGAACAATTATAAATCATCACAAAGTCTTCAGGTCGAATCTGTGGATCTGCGTCTTTAACACCCGGAGCAAAAAGATTTGTACCACTTATGGTGGCTCCATCAAATTCTATCCAATAACCAAAATTGGCCAAGCTCTCAGCGCCTCTTAAAGTTAACTTGAATAAACCATACGTTTGGTTAAATAAGGCGACTAATTTTCTGTCCAGCAGAATTTTTACATTTCCCATTCGGTCTCTTTTTATATCTGCGTTGTTAGGTATCAGTTTTTCTCCAGCGCCTATTCCGAATTGGTAATCAACAACTTTTCTTAACGAGTCGATTTTCGATACCTCTCTAGCTCCCGACAGGTCAGCATACTCCTCTAAGGCTCTTTTTAAGTTGGATAAGCTTTTTTCTCCTGCTACGTTACCGCTTATCTCGGTGAATATTACCTCTTTTCCAGACAGGTTAGAAGCCTTTAAACAAGCCTCTCTGTATCCCCCATCTAAATGTGCTATTAATACAGTCTCTTTATCTAATTTTTCAAAATATTTAGAAATAGAAGCTGAAGCTATTTCTATTTCTTCCTGATCCCAATCACCGGTTACCGGAATATCATAATGGGCTGCGGGATATACTTGTTCAAGTTCTCTTGGAATTAGTCCTAAAGGAGACGAGATTATAACTTCTTGGATCAACCCTTTACCAAAATGTCTTATAACCTCTCTAAACCTTTTATGGGATTGTGAGAGGGAATAAGGCTTTTTCGCGGAACAAGGTAAAATAACCACAGTTCGAATGCCGCTTATAGGAGTATAGCGTTCTGAAATTCTTTTCCTAAATCGTTCTATTTCTGGCCGATGATAGGATTCTGGTCCTATACAGTACACGATGCCTTTTTTGGCAATTTGAGTGTACTCCTCGAGAAAATTAAAATGATTCTTATCCAAAATTCGAAGATACGCCGCTAGTGTCGGCGAGTAATGTGATGATAACTCTACTCTCTCCCGCAAAAACCCCTCCCTTATGTCTAACCTTATTCTTTTTAAAACAGAGGTTGCAAAGAGAATGTTATGTTGCAGCAGTTTATAAAAACGTTGCTTCGAGGGCATCTTCACCATTCCAGATATACTGTAAGCTTCACAAATCTGACAGTTGCAAGGAAGCTCAACCAGTTCCCCAATTTTTTTGGATCCACCTTCCAATAATAAACTGTCCCTCCTTGCCTCTTGTATCATAAGAGTCGTATCGAAAATATCAACACCAGAATAAATCAAATGAGAATAATAGGCAGGATGAATTAAACCAGGGGCATATACTAAGGAGTCAGGTTGAATTCTTTCCCTCACCTTTACAATAAATTCTACCAGTTGACGAGGATTTCCCATAATCTCCCCTAGATTCTTCAGTATGTACATATCAAAACCGATTTGGGAAAGAGTATCGATCTGTTTTTCGCACAAGTCAGAATACTTTGAATAGAAAACTGGAACAGCAAGATGGTTTTTCCCAACCATTTCCTTAAAGAAACTAGCATTTTTGAGTAAAATATCAAAAAAACTCTGCGTAGTTTTCCATTCCAATTCTACAAAAGACCCGCATGGAACGGTTAAAAAATTCGGCTGTAACGTTAGTTGATCTTCTAAATTTTGATTTAAATTAGGATAGATAAAAGGATTAGCGGTGTTAGTTATAAAAACATTGGTATAAAATTTTTCTTCCAGAGAATCAGGCAGAACATTCAAAATCACAATTTTTTCAGAATTGTAATTTATATGATGAAAATGAGCGTGAATAAGTGAAGGGGTTAGAATTTTTTTATCGATTAAATCGATTTTTCCCATTCTTCCCGGGCCGTCATGCTTAACGACTTCGAATATTCCTTTTTTATCATTTTTCAAACATTTCCACCTAATAACCAGTTCTATAAAAACATAAATTTTGTAAAATTGAGAGGCTTTAAGCATATTTGAATTATTTTTCTTCATAAGAATAGTATTGTGTCATTTTAGAAACTTTTCCAAAAATCTCTTAACAGTAATGTATGCCTTAGATAGATCTTGCAGAAAAGTTAGATAATCTGTTTTTTCCTGCTTTGCTGGCATGTTTTTAAGTTCCTTTAGGTTTAGAGTGCCCTCTTTAAGAAGAGAATTATAAACATATTTAGCTATTTTATAATAGTCCTGTCTACGCAACTTTCGACATTCTTTCTCTTCTAGGGAGGATCTAACTAGTTTAAAGATGTTCTTTGCTTCCTTTAATTCTCCACTTAACAAAGTAATTAGAATAGAGAGCAACACGCTAATAGATGCTATTTTTTTGGTGGGATCAAAAATTCTCCAGTCTAGGACAGCAAGCTCATACCCCCGCATAAAACTATCCCGCGCCTTTTTTAGATTATTTGTTTCAGAGAAGCAGTCTCCAACTTCTAGGAAAAATCCGCTGGCTCGACCATAATCCCTTTCTCCTTCAAAAAATTCAGCGCAACGTAAAAAAAGTCTAGCAGCTTCTTCACAATCACCTCCTCTTTTTAAATCCACCGCAGTGTATATTAAACCTCCAATAGAATCCAAAGCATTAATATAAAGACTCCAAGCTCGCTTTTCATCTCGTAAAACAAACTTTGCTATTCTATACGCCTCGATAAAATCTCCCCTAGAAATAGCCTCATCGAATAACTTGTTTGACATTTTAAACACCAAAACTGATTCCGATTCTTTCACAATCATAATTAGAGGTACAGCCAGTTTTGACTTGGGATGAATTTTCTACCCTACCATTTATTAATAATAACAAGTTTTTAAATTCTAGAGCGTACGTGGGTAATTGACCCTGAGCCCTAAATCTGAGGTTGACTTCATGAGTGTAACTATAACGAATTCGGGTGCTATAGTCCTAGATAAAGTTGTTTGCGATGGATATTTTCCCGGTCATAAAATAAGGGTTATAACACATATTCATTCTGATCACCTTTGGGGAATAGAAAAGAGTATAAGAGATTCCGACCTACTTTGTGCAACCCCCGCAACTAAGGATTTACTAGAAGTTATGAGAGGATCGTATCCACCTCAGATAATTACACCCAACTACAAAGCATCTTTTAGCTACGAAGAAGATACTATCACACTCTTCCCTTCCGAACATATCCTTGGGGCGGCTCAAGTTTTGGTGGAAACACGGAAGGGGGATAAGTATTTTTATAGCGGCGATTTTATGTATGAAAAAATACAAGCAATAGAGTGTGATATTCTAGTTTTGGATGCAACTTATGGCCATCCCTCATGCATTAGACCATCATTTAGTAGGGTTAAAGATGAACTAATTAATCTAGTCCAATCGGAGTTAGAAAACGAAAACTCAATTATCATCTTCGGCTTCTACGGAAAGCTCCAAGAAGTAATGAGTTTACTTCACGAAGCGAGAATAGAAGTACCATTCATTAATCCACCAAAAGTCTACTCGGTTTCAAAAATTCACGAAAAATATAACGTTCCTCTGGGCGAGTTTTACTCCTCACTGAGTAAAATAGGAAGAAAGATACTAAAATCCCAACAATACATCGGTTTTTATCATCCTTCATTTAGACCAAGAATATATGAAAATTCTACATCCATACATCTAACAGGGTGGCAATTTAATATACCTTATAAAAAAGTAGGACCTAAGGAATATGTTGTTTCATTTAGTGGGCATTCAGATTTTAACCAGTTAATTAAATATGTGAAAGAGAGTAAGCCGAAATTGGTGATAACGGATAACGCTCGTCCTGGTAGTGCACCAAGGCTGGCAGAGGAAATTAAGGCAAGGTTGGGAATAGAGGCAAAACCTGAGCCGGCTAAGAATACTCTTAACCAAAAAGTAACCTCTTATTAACGGTTCAGAAAAGAAATTCCAAGAGATTTTATTAAATTATTTGGATGGTTTTCAAAAAGTAAAAAAAGGAATAAAATAGATTAGATATTTAGGTTATATCTCCTCCGTTCTAGAAACTCTTGTTTCTTGGGATCATTCCAAGTTCCTTTGAGCCCTTGCAGGTATCCTGTTATTCTTGAAAGAATCTCAGCGTTAGGGCTTCCACATTTTGGGCATTTAAATTTAAGAAGTTCTTCTACGGAATCGAATTGATTCTGTTTCCAGTCCATTCTTCCTTGACTGTGGCAGTCGCTACAGTTCCACATATCTACTGTGAAATCAAAATAAGCGGTGAGGGTGTTTCTGGCTATTTTCTGAATGAATTTCCAAAGGGCTTCGGGATCAGGATAAGCATCGTCTAGGAAGATGTGTTGAAGGAAGCCCCCTCCGAGTGACGGGGCAAACATAGCCTCTTTCTTTATTCTTTCTGATAAGGGTATATCAGCATCCACTGGCTGGTGAACCGAGTTTGTTAGATAAACATTTGGATAACTACCTCTAAGAAACGGACGGATTTCAGGATATCTCTCATACATTATTTTGGCAAGTCTGCCAGCGGCTGACTCTGCAGGTGTTCTAGTTACTTGTATTGAAAGCCCGGTTTCTTCTGACCACTCATCAGCCAATGACTGCATATGTTTAATAACTTTTAGAGCAAATTTCAGCCCCTCTTCATGCCAAAGCGGGTAGCCAACCACCATCTCAGTCATTTCAGCAAAACCAATGGTTCCTATGAGAAGCTTCCGCTCTTCGGGAACAATCATATCCCTTCCATTTGGACGTTTAACATTGTATAGCGGAGCTAATCCTAGTTTTTTAATTCTGTTAATAATTTTATATCGGTTTAGAAGGCTTGGTATAATTACATTATTGATTATTTGCGTGAAATCTTCGAAAAATTTGCTTTCGTCCTGTCCATGTGTTCTGGCGGCGCTGGCAACGGGATTTGGAGTGTCCATTTGAATAGCGCCATAAACAGCATTTCCTGTAATGTACTCTTCCTTTTGTTCCGGCGTGTCCGCAGCCCAAGTATGGGAGCAACAGGATACACACCCACCAATGATTGTTCTTCTCCAGTTAAGGTAGTTGACAAAATAGGGAAGACCATACTTTGCAGTTAACTTCGCAGCCCATAAGTAGGCTTCCTCAAATTCAGGCTTCATCCACTCCTCGCGAAGTTCTATATTGATCTTAGGATAATTGAAGAGTTTACCGTACCTGTCTCCGTTGTACATTGTTTTCATTAGTGTGATAAAGTATTTTTTAATCTCTTCAACGAAATCTCCATAAACATAGCGTTCACTAATTTTTCCACCAGGCATAATTAACGGCTCGTTCATGAATTCTTTTTTGATGCCGGGACCAATATCAATAGAGGTGAAAGGTACCTGGCCCCCGCGGGCAACATATTGTTGAGTGGCAATGAAAGGCGTGTGTTGTGAAGCTTGTTCAACTTCTCTCTCATGGAAGCTTTTCATAGTGTGAGCAACTATGGAGTCTATTATCTGCTTTGGAACTTGGCTGAATTTGGCGTATAGCGCATCGTTAATATTTAAGTTAGTAGGATTCATACTAGATACCAAGCTTTGAGCCGCCCTTGTGAGTTCTTCCTGTTTTGATCCTCTCAGATACCATGCAATTGATTCCATCCAATTGTGGAATCCTTGACCCCCGGCCATGTTACTTTGCCATGAAGCTAGCCATATCGCTGCATGATTTGTAAAAACTATTAGATGTTTAGCGGGATTGGCGCTTGATGAGTGAGCGCCTTGTAACCCGTCTGGCTCTAATCCTAAAACCATGAATAGTCTTGGATCCCAAGATGCACAGTAGTCTCTTATACTTGTATATTCTCTATCCTTATGATAGTAGTCTCCCATTAGATGAGCATCGGCTAGGTTAGTTTTGAATCTTAAAGTTTTACCGGAAGGAACTTCAACTTCTAGGTCTCCAGGGAGTGTTAGGTAGGTATGCTCGGTCATAACTCGGTCGTAAACTATCTTTGCAATTGTTTCAGGATTAATTTGCAGATTTGCATTCCATGTATGTTTGAGTGGATTAACTATCATTTCATTCAGGTCATACATTGGCACTCCGATTCTTGTGTACAATTTTCTTTCTTCGATCATACCCATTTCAGCTAATACTGAGCAAGCCATCTCCCGTATCATAGGACTTGACAGCCACTGAATATTCGAAGATATAATACGCTGTACAACTCTTTTTGCTACTTGAGCCGCCTTTTCTTTTTCGATTCCTGTTTCTTTAACGAGACTTTGAATTATTTTTGATACATCAAAGTCTTCTATCATTCCTTTCGAAGTTCTCACAGGTGGTATTAAAGAGTGGATAAAATCTCCATTACTTTGGGATTCAAATGGAAGCTCTTCCTCCTTTCTTGATGAATGACTAGAGTTAGACATAAGAATCACTCTTTGTTTAATATTAGTCTCTCCAATTCTTCATTGTAGACAATTTCTCCCAACACTAATTCTCTCATTGAGTCATCTTCATTTACTAATATTACAGAAGGGGTGGATGAAATGCAAATTTGGTTTTGTAGTAAATCAAACTCCAGCTGTTCTGGCAAATTGTCAGAGATATCAACCAAATTAACTGGGATGCTTAGTTTTCTGCCAACCTCAAAAACAATTTCTTTCATTGCTGGACAGTGGGGGCAGTTCTTCTGCGTAAATACAAGTAACGTCTTAACACCCATATTTATTCACGCCCTCTTTTTTCAGTATTTTTGAGTATTATTTCTATTAAGCATTTTAAACATGAGAGAGTTTTTTGATTAAGAGTATCTAAGCAAATTAAGATAGATGAAGTTTTAGTCCTCCACTTGCGATGAAATGAGCCTTTTGTTTAAATTAATTTAATATATTAGCCCACATCCTCTATGTTTGTCGAATGCTTATAAAGTCCCAGTTTTTTTCCAGCCATCAGTTAGATGCGATGTAGTATTGCTTGCAATTGGACTTACTAAAATTTTTTTGATAAAATAATCTAATATTTTTGATTTATAAAATTTTTGGATAGCGATGCTTTATGTTCGCTAGGCGTCGTCAATGTCGGTTTTTTATAGAGTAGATAGCGCCAATTCGATTCATGCAAAAGACGTCTTAGAAAATTATTTAGGTAATTCGAGTTCTTCATTTAAAAAAATGAGTAATACTTTGGGGGTAAAACCTAAAATGAAATATTCACAGTTTCATTCAAGCGAAGTTGCTTTGCTTATGTTAAAAAATAAAGAAGTAAAGCAGCAAAATAGCATAAAATATATATACTATTATTGATTCTTTCCTTATACTAACAGATTCAAGCACCCTTTCTATGAAAGACTGTACGTGAGGTGAAATGGTTGCAGGGGTGTTATTTCCTCCATAGTTGGAGGGTTGACGAAATTTGCTGAAGCCGATATCTTCGAGCTACTAAATAAGATGGACTCTCTTATTGAGAGTATAAATCTGTTTTTGAAAGATGGAAATAAAGAAAACAAGAGTTTTCTGTTGAGTTCTCTGAAAAAGAACTTTTTGAAAGAGTTTTCCCTACTAAGAGAAGGCGTCGAGAAACTAGCTTCTATAGCATTGACAAAAAAGCAAAAAGAAATCTTGATGTACATTTCTAATCTAGAGGATACAACCGTTTTCACAAGACTTGCTGAAGAAATATCCGAAAAATTTGAAATGCCTAAGTCAACAGCTAGGTGGAATCTTAAGAGACTCAAAAAAGCGGGACTGATAACAGCGGGAAACAAAGAAAATAAAGGCATTCCGGTGTCTCTTACATACATTGGCAAGATGGTAGCACGCAAAGTGTATACTGATAGCATAAGGGAAAATAAATTCGTACCAAACACTGTTCTACAATTTGTGGATACTCTCGGATTCAAAAATACACAGAAAGAAACAGTTGAGGAAGGACTACAGCTTAAAATGCTTTGATTTCGGAAGAACATGGACTACTATAGGATCGGCGGGGAGGATAACCTCCCTCTACTTAATTTCAATTGAAAATTATCGGGTAAAAATTATATGGGGCTAGTGGAACCTTTCCTAGAGTGTACTACATGCGTTATATTTCACCAGAATTTAGATTTATAGTCAAAATTTATTGCTCGTAATAGTTAAATTAGAGAGGTTTATTATGGATTATAATTAAGATTGTATGGAGGCTAATCTATGAGGAGGCCTGACTTTCTTTGTCAGCCAATTTATGAGTGATGTATCTTCGGAATTATATCTACCCAAAGAAATATTCATTTTTGACACTACCATGCGCGATGGTGAACAGACTCCTGGGATTTCTTTTACCGTCAATGAGAAAAAAATCATCGCGGAACAACTTGCAAAATTGGGTGTAGATGTTATTGAAGCAGGAATGCCCTTAGTTTCTAAGGGCGAGGAGAATGCTATTCGTGAAATAGTCAAGCTAGGGTTAAATTCAGAAATTTGTGCGCTGGCTAGGACCAACCTAAAAGAGGTAGATTTGGCTATTGATTGTGGTGTTAATCGAGTACATATTTTTATAGCTACATCGGATCTGCATATGAAAGAAAAACTAAAAATGACTCGGGAACAAGTGTTGAATAGCGCTGTTGAAGCGGTTAGGTACGCCAAGGAACACGGATTAAAAGTTGAATTCTCCTCGGAAGACGCTACTAGAAGCGATTTGAACTTCCTAAAAGAGATTAATGGGGAGGTTGTTAAAGCTGGCGCTGATGTAATTAATATACCAGACACTGTAGGATGCACTACACCCCGAGCCTATGCGTATCTTGTAAAACAATTAATGGGAGTTGTAAAGAGCGATACAATAATATCGGTGCATACCCACGATGATTTTGGTCTATCGGTCGCTAACGCCTTAGCTGCTGTAGAGATGGGAGCTAGACAGGTTCACGTAACTGTTAATGGCATAGGGGAAAGAGCTGGCAATGCTTCTTTAGAAGAAACTGTCATGTCATTAATTGCTCTGTATGGAATTAAAACAAACATTAAAACGGAGCACATTTTTGAAACGTCAAAGCTTATTGAAAATTTAAGCGGCATAAAAATTCCACCTAATAAATCAATTGTTGGAGAGAATGCCTTCCGCCATAAAAGCGGTATTCATGCACACGCAGTACTGGTAAACCCCCAAACTTACGAACCAATCACGCCTGAAACAATAGGAATAAAGAGAAGTGAACAAGACATTGCACTTTCGTCGATAGTAATCGGAAAACATACTGGAAGACATTCTCTGAAAGCTAAGCTGGATAGTTATGGCTATATCTATTCTGATGAACAGTTAGAAGAAATAATGGAAAAGATTAAAAAACTTGGGGATAAAGGAAAAAACGTTACCGATTTAGATTTACAAGCGATAGCAGATGATATCATCGGCAGAGTATCTGAAGAAGAACAGTATCTAAAATTAAAAGAATTTATGGTAGTCACCGGATTAAATATTACCCCCACAGCAACAGTTCGAATACAGGTAGGAGAAGAAGAAAAACTTGTTTCAGATTTGGGAGTAGGTCCTGTGGACGCAGCTTGTAATGCGTTACAGAAGGCTGTAAAAGCATTCGGAGAGATGTCGTTAGTTGAGTACAATTTGGAGGCTATAACCGGCGGTACCGAAGCATTGGGTTTTGTTACAGTTAAAATAAAAGACAATAAGGATAGATTGTACACTGCTAGAGCAGCAAATGAAGATATAGTCAGTGCAAGCGTGCAGGCTCTTATTAACGCGGTTAATCGCAAGCTAGCTTTCGACAGAAATCAAGATAGAAGTAATAGCACTTCGTAACAACCCAATTTCCTTTTTTTAAAACATCTGATTTTAAAACAACCTTTTTGATGATTTCCTGCCACACAAGTCGCCCTGATAATAAAAATAATTCACTTAAAGGTCTTAATTTGAGAACGTAAACCAATAATCATGAGATAAAAGAAAAATTAGAAAATCTATATTATAGAAAATTAAATAGTGGTCAAATTAAATTTGAATATAGGTTTTACACTGAGAATAGGGTTTCTAGTTGTTTAACAGCGGATTCAGTCCATATGGTTAGCCTTCCAGGATTAGCGCCTGGTGCTAATAATTCAGCGTTTAGGTTCCTTATGTTTACTACATCTAAACCAGCTTGATTTCTCGAAGCTCTTACTATTCCCTGATCTTCATTTATTACTATGAGTACGCTTTTTGGTTTCTTGTATTTTCTGCCACGTGTTTTTCCTTTTCCTGATCTGATTTTTTTACCTTGTTTGGCTCTTAGTATATCAGGCCAGACACCTAGCGTGATGAAGAGATTTCTGGTTTCGGAAGCGGCGTTTACAGCCTGAAATTCGTCAGACACTATTAAGGGCAGTTCTGGTACGTTTTCGATTACGTGGCCTCTTCCTTTAACCAATTCGGGGTTAGCGGTTGCAGCTATAGCTGAACGAATCGCTATTCTTCGTTCTTTTTTGTTGATTTTTTCGGAATAAATTTTTTCTGGTTTTGGGGGATGTGCTCTTCTGCCTCCAACAGCCATAGTTACTAGCCCTCCACGCATAGCCGCGGGGTATTGTGACCCCTTTACTCGGGGGGTTCTAGAAATGCCTAATCCGGGTCCTCGAGACTCGGCGGTTGTATGTTTACCCGCCATTTTATCTACACCGTACGGCTGAATTCTTGAGGCTCTTGAGGATAGGACTGCTCTTTTAATTATATCTGGTCGGTAGGGTGTATCGAATACGTCAGGCAGTTTAATGGGACGTAATGGTTCACCGTTAATTCCATATACGTTAACTTTTTTCGTCAATTGTTTCGCTTCCTTTAATCTCCTTGTTTAGATTCGATGCTTATATAAGAAATTTGGGGTGGTTTTTCGGGTATACTGCTTGGTGGGCGTAGTGGATAGCGAAGAGTTATGAGACGTTTTGAGGGCCCAGGAACGGAACCTCTTATTAAAAGGTAGTCTCCATGAACTAATCCATAACGGATGAACCCCCCTTTTGGGGAGACCTCTTCTCCTCTCTCACCAATTTTTAAAATTCTTTTATTGTATTCTGTACGCTGATGATAGCCCATTTGTCCTGCTCGAGGAACAGTGTAAGATACTCTGGCTGGCCTCCATGGTCCGATGGCGCCAACTCCTCTCACTGTTTTTCGTGATTTGTTCTGTAGTATACGCACTCCCCATCTTTTTACGGGTCCTTGAAAACCCTTTCCCTTACTTATTCCAATAACATCGGCATACTGCCCTTCTTTGAAAATTTCTCCGATTCTAATTTGTTTACCTAGAATTTGCTTGCCATAGTTTATTTGCTCCTCTATTGAGCCCCCACCGATTTTAACTTCTATGATGTCTGGTTTTTTCTTAGGTACGCTTACTAGCCTCGGTTGAGTGTGGATTAAAGCGCGGATTTCGGATATTTTTTCTTTTTGTTCCTCCAAGCGATTTAAGGCTTTCTCGTAATCATAATTGGTGGGAAGGGTGAACTTTCGCTTAAGATCATTTGATAGTTCTGGCGCCCAAACTTCCGTGAGAGTGTTTAAACCGTAGGGAGTTAAATTGTAGGCTCTTATTCCAAAAACAATTAGAGGGGGAACTTCAAGTACAGTCGCTGCAAATACTCTTTCTTGTCCAAAAAAAGGACTGTGTGGTTGATCTTCCACTAGCAAAATATGCGTCATTCCAGCTTTGTATCCAGCGGCGCCAAGTATGGTTGGCGACGTGACGTACTCAGGCCAATTTCTAATACGTCCTATGGGACTAGAGGCCCTTCCTCTAGGTAAGTACGCTAAACTTCCTCTCTTTGGCGCGTGTGTCTTTCTATGACCCAACTTGAATAGCCTCCTAAACAAATAGATTCTATTGAAACAAAATCATAATAATAAATTTTTTTAAATTTTTTATAGTTAATCAACAATCTTTGCAATCCTTCTGGAACCCATTGAACTATTTTCGCTGCCTACGTCCAGTTCTGCGTGGAGCTATAAGGCCAACCTTTTGGCCAGGAGGAGCGGTTCTGGGAACGGATGAGGGACCTCCAACATGCTGGTGGCTTCCTCCACCATGAGGGTGGAATGCTGCGTTCATGGCTACACCACGTACGTGGGGCCAATGCCAGCTTTTTGCTTTTGTGAGATGATGTACGTTACCTGCTTTCATGAATGGCTTATCAGTGCGACCTCCTCCAGAGACTACTCCGATTGTGGCTCTACAATTAGGGTTGAACTCTCTTACTTTGCTTGACGGGAACCGAACCATTGTCTTATCTGCACTGTGGGTGAGGATTGTAGCGTATGTTCCTGAAGAACGAACAAATTTTCCTCCGTCGCCTGGAACTCCTTCTAAGTTGAAGACAGGAGTACCTTCAGGGATTTGTCGCAGAGGAAGAGTGTTACCTAGTTTTAGACTTGCTTTTGAGCCATATTCGATTCTTTGCCCTATAAAGGCACCCTCGGGTACAAGAGCCCATTGTTCCGTGCCATCTTCAAACTTTACTCTAGCAAGCGGGGTGCCCCTTCCGGATTCGTGTGTTAATTCTTTAATTGTTCCACAAGTTACGTCCTCGCCTTTTTTAGTGTAACGGTGTTTGACCTTACCTTTCCGTTTATGGCGCGGAGCTCGGAAATTTGAACCGCCTCTGCCACGTCTCTGAACAATCAACCGTTTACCCATAAATAGGTCCTCCATTTGAGAAAGTGGATATAGGAGTTTAATTTGGATATTGATTCAATATTTAAAAAGTTTTTCAAGTGAAGCGGGAAATTTACTATACCCGGTCTATTTCGGGGAACCATTCTTGTATCTTTATTAGTTTTATTTAACTTGTAATCATTCTTTCTTATTCTTAATTTGGTTATTGGGAGCTATACAGATATTACAAAGGATACATAAAGCTTTTCATAGCAACCTAATAGAAACTGTATAGACAGAATGCTGGTTTCTAAGTCTGTTATTAGAAAAAGGAGTATATTGTATTCTGGCATACTCCCAACCTTGAAGGATGAGGAGTTCTAAGGTCTGTTGCATTCTAACAGTTGCCTCTCTGGGGTGCCAGTGCTCCCGTTCAGCGTATCCCTGTCTGCGCTGAATCGACTTATGCCCTGATGACGCGACTTTGTACCGAATGCCACGCAGCGCCGGCATGGTTCAACCAGAGCTGTATAACTGTGTTTCAAGTTATCAGACACTGATTTCAGGGATTTAATTAACTTAGCAATGTTTAAACCATTAGCAATTTATCCCCGCCCTTTAAGGATCGGGCTTTTGCTCAAGTATATGTAAAAATTTTTTAATTACTAGGTACTGTTTTAGATTGGAGATGTGTTAATGATACATGCTAGTAACGAGATGCAGGAATATTTTAAGACAATAGAAAGTAACTTTGATAATTTATACAAGGTAGCAAGTGAAGCGCGTAGTAGAGGATTTGATCCTTCTATTGAACCCGAGATCTTGACTGCAAGAGATGTTGCGGCCAGAGTTGAAGGACTGATTGGGTTTAAGGGTGTCGCTAATCGTATCCGCGAGTTAAGCGCAAAAATGACTAGAGATGAAGTAGCTTTTAAGATTGCGGAAGAGATAGTCTATGGAAGATTTGGAAGTTTAAATAAAGAAGAAGAAGTTGCTGATAAAGCCATTCGTTTGGCATTAGCTTTATTGACCCAAGGGGTTACCGCAGCTCCCATTGAAGGAATAGCAGATGTTAAGATTAAAAAAAATTCTGATGATACTGAGTATCTTGCAGTTTATTTCGCAGGGCCTATAAGATCCGCTGGTGGGACTGAGCAAGCTAAAACGGTTCTTGTGGCTGATTTCGTTAGAAGACTTCTTCATTTGGATAGGTATAAACCTACAGATTTGGAAATAGAACGCTTCGTTGAGGAGATTGATTTATATGAGCATAGAGTAGCTCATCTGCAGTATCCTTCAACCCCGGACAAGATAAGAAAGGTTATGAAAAATCTTCCCGTGGAGGTGACAGGTGAGCCTACTGATAAGATAGAAGTTTCAGGGCATAGAAATCTTCCAAGAATTGAAACAAATCAACTGAGAGGGGGGGCTATTCTCGTTCTCAATGATGGTTTAATTGGTAAGGCTTCAAAACTTAGAAAAATTGTTGATCGTATTGGATTCGAGGGATGGGAATGGTTGTCAGAATCTAAAGAGGAAAAAGAGAAGTTGGAAGTAAAGCCTAGTTCCACTTATCTTGCAGATGTTATTGCTGGCCGCCCGGTTTTTGGAGAACCGTCTGCTATTGGTGGTTTCCGGCCTAGATATGGTCGTTCTAGAAACACTGGCCTTTCAGCTGTGGGTATTAGTCCAGCTACTATGGTTATTTTAGATGAATTCTTAGTTTCTGGAACGCATATTCGTACAGAAAGACCTGGTAAGGGGGCAATAGTTCTCCCTGTGGACAGTATTGAAGGACCTATTGTGAAGATGTTGGATGGCTCGGTGAGAAGAATTAATACTTTAGAAGAAGCTTTAGAAGTCGTTAATAAAGTGGAAAAGATTTTGTTTCTAGGAGATCTTCTTGTAGCTTTTGGGGAATTTCTAGAGAATAATCATCCATTAGTTCCCTCAGGTTATTGTGTGGAATGGTGGATTCAAGAACTCAGGAAAAAAATTAATGAAAAATTTGGGGAGGATATACAGCGAGCTTCTAGTTTTATGGGGGTTAACCAAGAACGTCTAAAACGTATCATTGAGGATTATTTCTATTTTGTACCTACTGCAAAAGAGGCTCTAAATATTAGTGAGTCTTTAAACTTACCCCTTCACCCAGAATATACGTATTATTGGCATGATATACATGCAGATGAAGCTATAGAACTTAAAAAATGGTTAGAAAAAGTTGATGTAAGTGAACAAGACAAGATTATTTCAAAAGTACCACAAAACGTAAAAGAAATTCTAGAAAGGCTTGGCGTTCCTCATAAGGTTGAAAATAATAAAATAATAATCTCTGAACATGCACCAATTCTATTGAGATGCCTATCAAAAGGCAAGGAAGTACAAAAACTTGCACTCTATCAATTTGGAGAGGGAATGAGCGGACTTGACGTAGTGAAATCGCTAACGGATATACCTATACGAGAAAAGGCCCCAATTTATATTGGGGCCAGAATGGGCAGACCGGAAAAAGCTAAAGAAAGAAAGCTTTCTCCTCCGGTGCATGTGCTGTTCCCCGTTGGATTAGAGGGAGGGAGTACAAGAAATATAGTCAAAGCTGCAGAGAGGGGAGTAATATCTGTCGAAATTGCAAAAAGACGATGCCAAGACTGTGAATCTGTAACCTTCAATAATTTTTGTCCTTCTTGTAAAAAGGAAACTTTAACAATGAACACCTGTTTACAGTGTGGTTTTTCTTCGGAGGCAACAGCTTGTCCTAAATGTGGGGGAAAAATGCGCCCGTACGAGGGGAGAGAAATAAACTTGAAAGAGGATTTTCAAAATGCCTTAAGGAGACTAGGAGAAGAAAAGATCGAAGAGGTGAAGGGTGTTCAGGGATTAATAAGTGAGTCAAAAGTTCCAGAGACTCTAGAGAAGGGTATTCTCCGAGCTAAGTATGATCTATACGTTTATAAAGATGGTACATTGAGATTTGATGCCACCGATGCTCCAATTACTCACTTTAAGCCTGGTGAGATATCGGTGCCAGTAGAGAAGCTACATGAATTAGGTTACACTCGAGATTATAAAGGCAATCCGTTAGAAAACGAAGAACAGATAATAGAGTTGAAACCCCAAGACATAATAGTCTCAGACAATTGTGCCAATTACCTTGTCCGATTAGCTAACTTTATTGATGAGCTTCTAACTAAATATTATGTCTTACCATCATACTACCAGATAAAAAGTGTGGAGGATCTTGTAGGGCATCTTATAGTAGGTCTCGCACCGCATACATCAGTCGGTATTGTTGGGCGTGTTATTGGTTTTACCAAAGCACCGGTTTGCTACGCTCACCCGTACTGGCATGCTGCGAAAAGAAGAAACTGTGACGGAGACGAAGACTCGATAATGCTTGCCTTAGATCCATTATTAAACTTCTCCAGATTTTTCTTACCTAAAAAAAGAGGGGGAATGATGGATACCCCTCTAGTTATTGCTGTGCGTTTGGACCCTCAAGAAGTTGATAGCGAGTCACACAATATGGACGTAATGGAGCAGTATCCCCTAGAATTTTACGAAAAAACTCTAAGTTATGAGGATCCGAAAAAAGTTGAGAAATCAATGGATATAATTGCACATCGACTCGACAAGCCTGAACAATATGAAGACTTCAAATTTACTCATCCAACAAAAAATATATTTCAAGGTCCTCCAAGATCCAGATATAAGGAGCTTGAAACCATGATGGAAAAGGTTCAGGCTCAGTTAGAGTTATCAAGCAAAATACGTGCATCAGACGTAAAGTTGGTGGCTACTAAGATAATTCAAAAGCATTTTATTCGGGACATTGCGGGTAACCTAAAAGCGTTTTCTACCCAAAGAAGCAGATGTTTAAATTGTAACAAAAAGTACAGGCGTCCACCGCTTCAGGGTAAATGCCCCTCTTGCGGAGGAAAAATTATCTTAACAGTCCACCAAGCAGGAATAGAAAAATACCTTCCCTTCGCATTAACAATTTCGGAGAAATTTGATCTGGCGCCATATTTAAAGCAGAGATTAAAACTGCTAAAGCAAAATATCGGGTTAATATTCGAGGAAGAAAAAGCTAAACAAGCAAAACTAAGCGAGTTCTTCTAATGTTCCTAACTCTAATAGAACGTTTAATCCAGAAAAAATTTTAATTTTAAAATAGAAAAAATTGGATAAAATCCCCTAAAAAAATTAGTTAGAGGGTAAAAATGTCGCCAATTTGGAAAAAAAAGTTACACGAGGCCAAGGCAGTTTTAAGAAAAAAGAAGAATATTACACCAGGAATAGAAACTAGAACCCTAATACTGAAGCAAATTAGGCAAAAAGCAAAAACAGTAAGCGAAATAGCAGAAGACCTGAATATGTCATACACAAGGGTACTGTTACAACTCAGAAGCATGAAAAGGGAGGGCATAGTAGATAAAACCAACGAAAAGCCACACCAGTGGTACTTAACTGGACTCGGACAACAAGTTTTACAATGACTTTATACTCCCTGTTTTTTAGTCTTAAACCACGTTTGGAAAACAAATTTTAATAGTAACAAACCAAAAAATGAAAGCTAATTTAGTCTAATCTATGAAAGATTTCGTGTGAAAAAAGGAGTGGGCGTACGCGGATTCGAACCGCGGATTACCGCGATGTGAGCGCGGTGTCATAACCACTGGACCATACGCCCAAATTTTGTCCTCTGCATTAAAGTGTATTACAAACTCCTATTTTTTAGTTTTGCTCTTAAAAATAAAATTATCATAATCAATTTTTTAGGCGTAATCGAATATCAAACAAATATTAATTTCAATCATTATAAAAGTTATTAAAGCGCAAATATGCTAGACCATTGGAACTTAATTTAATCCACATTTTAGAAAATGTTTGCTAGTTGCGTGTTGATTATGATGTTTTCAAATTCGAATATAGTTTTTTTGAAACTGGATCAAAAGAAAGTAGAATTATTAAATTCATCAGGGACATATCAAAAAAGAAACAACCAACTGAGAAACCACAGGCTCACCAAAGAATTGAAATAAATAAATAAGTTTATATTTGGGATTAGTTTCAAAATTACTGAACTAAAGGAGGTTTTATTTTGCCGAAGGAGATAGTTGAACCCGAACAATTCATCGAACTTTCTAAAGGTGCCATCGAATGTCGTATGAAAGTTTCGGATGATGAGGTAAAGTTTAAGCTTAGAACCAATAAATGCCTTTATACTTTAAAAGTCGATAAAAAGAAGGCTGATGAAATAAGAGGCAAAATCAAATGCAATGTAAATGAAGTTTAAAGTATTTAGCTTAACCATTTATCTATTAATTCTCCTTGTGAGGTTGATATTTTCCGTAATAAGGGGTTGACACTTCTCACAAAAACTTTTCCCTTTTCGATCAGTATCCATTATGTGATTTGAAAAATACATTACACAGCGTGGATTTGGGCAGTGCTTCAGAGAGAAGCTATGGCCTAATTCATGAACGGCTTCTTTTGTAGAGCGTTCAACAAAAATTTTTTCATTATAGGGTTGTCCGTAGAATTCAGGTCTAAGTCTGTGAGTAGATATTACACATACTTCACCGTCCATAATAGCCTGGCCGAATATGAAGTTTAGACCGTTTGTGAATAGATCCAGTGAGGTTATACCCAGAAATTTTGAGCGTTTATCAGCGACGCGCTTTCTCAAAGCCTCTAAAAAGGGTGAAGAATGATACTGTCTTCTATTAGAATCGTACGCGCCTTTAGGTATTGGGACTGCATCCGAAATTGTGACTTGCAAAGGATGGAATATTAAGCCAAGTTCATCTTTTAACTTTTCAAGTAAATTTTTTTCTGTTTCACCGAGTGGTACTAGAACTATACGAATTTCTTCCAAGGCTCTATCCTCAAGAAGCTTTGGGACAAAATTAGTAACTCTTTCTTCTTAAAGGACTTGTCCATTGCTGGGGGTTGAGTTAAAACAGCGCACCCTCTACACGTACCCCGTTCAGCATCCCACCTTTATAAACACTACTACCCCGAGAATGCGGCTACCCACCCCAGGATGACCGCACTCACAATCCCCACTCAATAGAACTCCATACAACCCACACCTAAAAGAAGAAGCACCTCCCAGAAAAAAGACAAACACGCCCCTTGTACGTTTAAACGAAGACTTCATCCCAATTAGGCTTAAAAAAAGCGGACGACCTAAAAAAGTTTGACCACAGAGACGGAGAAACGTGGTGCCCAAACAGTGCCGGAAACATTCACGGTGACCAGAACGGAGCAAATCCACCTCCAGCCCAGCAGAAGCCTTAGCCGGCTGTGCCACCATTCCAAAAACCTCTACAACCAAGCAAACTACATCATAAGGCAAACCCTCCTCAAAACTGGAAGATGGATAAGATACGAGAAACTCGCGGGGACGCTCAAAAACTCGGAGAGCTACAAAGCCCTCCCAGCACAAACCGCCCAGCAAACCCTGAAAACACTGGACAGAAGCTGGAAAGCGTTCTTCCAAGCAACCCGGGAATGGAAGAGGAACCCGGACAAGTTCCTCGGGAGACCGAAGATGCCCGGGTACAAGGGGAAAGACGGAGAACACATCCTAATCTTCACAAACCAGCAGTGCCGAATAAAGGACGGAGAAATAAAACTTCCCAAAAGGGTGAACCTGAAGATTAGAATTAAGACACGGCTGGACGACAAAACACCTCTCAGAGAGATCCGAATAGTGCCCAGGGGCTGGGGCTACGTCTTGGAGGTGGTTTACCACAGGACTGTGGAGCCGCCAAAACCGGACAAGGAGAGAATGGTGGGCGTGGATTTGGGTCTGAGGAACACCGTAACCATGGTAAACAACATCGGCCTGGAGCCGATTGCTGTTAAGGGCGGTGCTCTGAAGTCCATAAACCAGTACTACAATAAGGAGAGGGCTAGGCTGCAGAGCGTCTACGATCGACAGAAGATTAAGACCGGCTCCCGGCTTCTGAGATTGACCGAGAAGAGGAACCGGAAGATAAACGACTTCTTCCACAGGCTGAGCCGCGGAATAGTGGAGTGGTGCGTTGGACATGATGTGGGTACTATTGTGGTCGGCTATAATGGTGGTGGCTGGAAGCAGAGCCTGCGTCTCGGGCGGAGGAACAATCAGAACTTCGTCCAGATACCCTTCCAGAAGCTACTACAACAGGTCTGTTACAAGGCTGAGGAGGCGGGAATAACCGTAGTGGTGCGGGAGGAGAACCACACATCAAAATGCAGCTTCTTGGACCTCGAACCTCTGGAACACCGTGAGGAGTACGCTGGTAGGAGAATAAGCCGTGGATTGTTCCGGTCGAGTAAAGGAGTGGTGATCAACGCGGACGTGAACGCCGCCTACAACATCATAAGGAAGGCATTCCCGGAAGCTTTCGCGGACGGGATAGAGGGTGCAGGGCTTCACCCAGCTAGAATGGATTTAAACACGTTCTAGCGAAGGGGCTTATGAAGGAAGAGAAACTAATTTTGTCCCAAAGCCTCCTCAAGAATATGTAGAATAATGAATAAAAATCAGTAATTTAACTATTTAGTATCAAGTTAAACATTTCCCAGTGAAATAAATCGAATGGTGGAAGTAAAAAGATATTCGCTGTTTTTCCCAATTTTTGAACCAGTACATAAAATATACTATAAATTTGCTAAAACCAATAATTTTGGTTTGTTTCACAAAATTTTATTAAAAAGATACACTACTATCTTTTTAATCATAAATGGAACGGGGTTTCGATATTGTCTAAAGAGCTTCTGCACAGTATTGTCAACAGAGAGATAGTAAATGAATTTGGAAGGAAAGTTGGACAGGTAGTGGATTTAGTCATCGATAAGAAAAGTGGTAGAATACTGGCCGTTATAGCGAAGATAGGTAAATCCGAGGAACTCCTTCATAAACTAACAAAAGATGAGAGGGGGAATATCTATATTCCGATATCGGTAATCTCGATTGTTAAAAACTCATTTCAGATCGATGAGAAAAAACTGAGATTAATTATTTTAAAAAGAAAGACAGCGCAAAAACAAGAATTCTGAAAAGTACCATGCTATGTTTTCGAATTCCACCATTAAAAACTTTTTTTCGTGGAGAATAAATACTATCCTATAAGAATTTTAATAGATGGCTATGATTGTACAAGGAAAACCAAAGTATAAATCCGCAGCAGAAAAAGAATACAAAGCAAGAAGAGCGAGGAAGGAGAAAGACCCAGTTAATGTGACTATAGAAAAATTTTCGAAACTTATACCTATAATAAATGAACCGCAAATATTTGAAAACTACAAAACAGTCTTAAATCAACTGACCGCTTTCGATGGTGTATTAGAAAAACAATTTTTAAATTATATGCAAGAGGAGCTGAAAACAGCCAAGTTGAATGAATTACACATAGAAGCGGACAGATTTTTTGAGATCTTTAAAAATGTGCTTCAGAGCTTTACTATAAGACTAAAATCGAGCGATGTTAAAATACTTGAAGCAATTAATCTAAATCCTCTAATAACACTAGAAGGCATCTGCTCCATCACTAAACTAAGCTGGGGCACAGTTCAAAAAAGATACAACCAACTCACAAGCGGAGAGGTCTACAAAACAGTAGCAGTTCCAAACTATGAGAAGTTGGAACTTGTACCATTGATAGTGATTACCTCAGACAGTGAAAGAGAAATTTGTAGCCAGTATTTAACATCGTCTCAGAAAAATAATGGATGGTATGACACTACAAGACTATGGGAAATGCTATTACCAAAATCAAACTTGAAAGAAGGAGAAAAAATAATTGCCAGACACCTGCAGAATCAGCAGATATTTGAAGAATCATTTGTAACCAATAATCTAAACTTCACTTATTATGATCAGGGTAGTAAGAGTTGGAATATAAACTGGTCCCACTGGGAGCTACAATTAGAAGAACAAGAAAAAATAAGCCTACCAATTGAAGGACACGAGAGTGTCCCAAAAAATAGAAAAATTAAAAAAATAGATTTGAAAATTCTATCCCGCTTGACAGAAAACCTCAGAAAGGAACAAAGAGATATCGCAAAGACTTTGAACACTAGTGAATCAAAGGTTTCATTATGCAAAAAAATTTTATTCAACGAAAAATACTTCACTCCAATCGCCCAACTCACAGAAAGAACCGGACTAAACGAAAACCTACTTATTATACTCAAGGAAAAGATCCAAGAAATTCCTGTTGCCTTCTTGGAACTCCCACAAACCACGGTTTATGAACTAACCGACTATAACAAAAAAACAAAACAAGCTGTGATTCAAACCAAACTTCCCTCAGGATCGAAAACAAGAATTGAAAAAATACTTGAAAAAAAATACCAAGACGTCCAATTCTCAAATTATACAATCCAAATAAAAAGCTTCCCAGAAAGCATCACAGAAATGTTCAACGACAAAATCCAGAAATGGATGTGGAACCCACTAACCCTCAAAATCTATCAAAAATTCACCGAAATTCCAGAACGTGAAAATAATAACGAACAAATCCAAATTCTTAAAAAATAAAACGCTTATTAACCCAGGGTTTTGGGACAAAATTAGTTTCACTCTGTTAAGGAACCTATACGCCGCCGGGGGATTTAAACAACGCTCCTCTTACAGGAGTTACTTGGCATCACGCCTCCCTTATTAAGTTCTACCCCTATCCCATTTCTTGCGTTCTTTCTTACTCTACCATGCGCGATTGTAGATGGTCACGCCGGGCGTCAACCCTTAAAGGGAAAAGAAGAGGCAGATGCAACTAATCGACTTCCCCATGAAAAGGGAACCCGCCTCCTCTCCATAGTACTTTTAAAAGAATGATTCATACTGATAAGGCTTAAAAAAGGGTTTCTTCTAGTAGTAGTCACAGAAGGCATTCCCGGAAGCTTTCACAGCGGACGGGATAGAGGGTGTCATCGGGCTTCACCCAGCTAGAATGAAATTAAACGCGTTCTAGCGAAGGGGCTTATGAAGAAAGAGAAAACATTTTGTCTCAAAGCCTTAACCCAGTTTAGCTCTGAGAGCATCCCACAACTGTTCCCTAACAGATGAATCCACTTTAACTTCTTCCCCATCACCGCGTACCAATATCCCTTTATTAGATGTAACTCGACCAATTACAGCAGAGCTAACCCCCACAGATCTAATGGCCTCCAAAGCCGCAGACTCACCTCCAGATCTAACAGTCACCAATAAAACTCCACTAGAGATTAAACGTAAGGGGTCTACCCTTAAAGTTGAGCATATCTGCGAAGTCTCCCTCGCAATCGGAATCAGTTCTTCCTCAACTCTAAAACCCACATTAGAAGCCTCAGCAAGCTCTACTAAGCTACCAAGCAAACCACCCTCAGTCGGATCATGCATAGAGGTTACGACACCAGTCTCGTTAACAGCCAAAGCCTCCTTCACAACACTAAGACTAGCAGAAAAAGACTGCGCCCTCAATAAAAGTTTATCATCCAAAATCTTACTCAAATCCTTAAAGCGAACAGTGGCAAGAATAGCAGCACCTTCCAAACCCACGTGTTTTGTCAAAATTATAATATCACCAGCATGGGCACCACTCGTCAACACCAACTTCTCCCTAGTAGTCTCCCCAAACATAGTGCCACACAATAATGGATTCTCCAAGTAGGGAACCACCTCAGTATGACCACCAACAACACAAACACCAATCGCTCGTGCAGCATCATCCACACTCCTACAAACCTCCTCCAAAAAATCAGTATCAGCCCCATCAGGCAACAAAATGGTTGAGGTAAAAAACTGTGGGATAGCCCCCCTAACCGCCACATCGTTCGCATTTACATGAACAGCATACCACCCCATCCTGCTCCTAGTACCAGTAATAGGATCCGAACCCACAACCAACAACTTTTCACCAAAATCAATAACAGCCGCATCTTGACCCACGGCAGGACCGCAAATCACCCTACCACAATTAACACCACCATAGGGAAAAACAATCTTCTTTAACAACTCGTTAGGAACCTTACCAACAGGCAATCTCATAGAATACCGCCCCAACCAAACAATCTCTAAAAGTTATTATAAAAAAGACACAAACAACAATACTTAAACCTGAGGGTAATCAGCAAAATAATAAAATAATAAATAAAAATTTATAAAAATAAAAAAGTACAAACTCAAAACTCAAGATCATCGTCATCCATTGGTCGGAGGGGTCAGATATATCATCGTTTGCACATAGTTAATACACATTTTACATATTAAAAAATATCCCGAAAACAAAAACACAAAATTGCCGAAGGGATAGTTGAATGTTTGGTGCGGCTGGCGGGAGTTTCAGAAAAAGGGGCTTCCCCATTTTTTTTGAACCCGCGTTTCTGGCTTGGGAGGCCAAGGTCCTAGACCAGGTTGCCCAGTAGTTTAACCTACTTCTGGACTACAGCCGCTTACTGTTGCTTTAATCCTAGTTTAATAAATCTTTTTTGGTTAAATAAAAAATGAAGCTCTCTAGTTTAGGGCATTCTGGTACATTTTATGTATGTTGAAAAATAAGGAAATTTAAAGGGTATCTATGTATTCTGACGCTGCTGGCGGTTCTGGTTTCAGTCCTTTTCTCTTGCGTATATCAGCGATTACCTCTTTAGAGAGGCTCTTTGGCAACGCTTCCCATCTCGTGAACTGTGTTTGCCAGAAAGCTCTTCCAGATGTTTTTGCGCGCATGTCACTGGCTAGTCCGAATGTTTCTCTAACAGGAATTTCACCGGTTATGAATGCTAGCGGTCCCTTCTGTTGTACATCGATTACATGCCCCCGCCTCTGTGAAAGAATACCAGAAACTGTACCTATGTAATCTGGAGGAATGTTCACTTGAATTTTGTAAATCGGTTCCAGAAGCGTTGGTTCGGCGCTCAGAAACGCTCCCCAGATTGCTCTTCTAGTCATAGGCATTACCTGAGCTGGCCCCCTGTGAATTGGATCTTCGTGTAACTGGCAATCAGTTATGTTAATTTTTATTCCCCTTATCGGTTCCTCTGCCAAGGGACCAGATTCGGTCGCCCATCTAGCTCCGGCAATCATAGTATCCTTAACCTCTCTTAGATACTGAACACCCTTAGTTTGATCCACGATAATGTTTACGTGTTCGTCTAAAGCCCAGACGTTTCTCGCATCCTTAGCGTCCCAACTCGCCTTTTCCCTTAGAATTTTAGTTCTGGAGGCGGCGTCTTGATATTCAGATATTTCACCATCAACCATCAGTTTAATGGTCTCCTCGCTAAGCGGCTCCAAGATTATCCAAACCCTACTATGCTTATTAGGACTCTTACCCAGCACCGGTCCACCAGTTCCAGTTATCGTTTCACGGTAAACTACTATAGGCTGAGAAGTTGTCACATCAACAGCCGCCTGTATATCCTTCACTGAAATTTCAAGGTGAAGTTCACCCATACCTGACAACAAGTATTCACCCGTTTCCTGGTTAATTGTAGTTAACAGGTTCGGGTCCTGAATAGACAACTTCTGCATCAGATCAATGAGCTTTGGCAAGTCTTTCGGATGTTTCGGCTCAACCGCAATCGTGATCACAGGCTCCGAAACATACTTAATTTTCTCAAAGGGAACCACCTGTGCTTTGACGGTTTCACTAACCACCGTTTCACCAGCACGAGCAACATCCAAACCCAGTAAAGCCGCAATGTTACCCGCAGGAATAGTGTCTACAATCTCCCGCCGAGCACCCATATAAATACTCGTCTGCTGTACACGGTAACCCTTCTTGCCAGTCAAAAGGTAAACATTGTCTCCTTCACTTACGGTTCCCGAGAAGACCCTCCCAGTCGAAACAATACCTGCATGAGGATCCACCACCACCTTATTCAGACAAATAACTGTTGGCGCACTCTCATCACACGCTTTCATAGCCTTTCCAATCTCGCCTTCGGAATCACCTAACCAAATCTTTGGAATACGATAAGGCTGCGCCTCCAAGGGATTAGGTAAATGGCGAATAAACATATCAAGTATAGCACCGTGAACCGGAAGAAGCTTCTTCAATTCTTCAAAGTGATCATCATTATAGTAAGCAACAATATCACTGAACTTCAAACCCTTCTCCTGCATCTGAGGAAGAGTGAAGCCCCAACCGTGAAGCGCGGAACCAAAAGAAACCGTTCCCGCAGCAGGATTAACCTTCCACTTATCCTTAAACTCCTTCTCACCGTACGTATCAATGAGACCATTAAAGTCCCTAATTATCCGATTAAGCTTCTCCTGAACCGCAGGAGCATCCAACTTAAGCTCACGAATCAAACGATCAATCTTATTAATAAAAAGCACCGGCCTAACCCTCTCACCCAAAGCCTGCCTAGTCACAGTCTCAGTCTGAACCATAACCTCCTCAACAGCATCAACCACCACAAGAGCACCATCAATAGCACGAAGAGCACGCGTAACATTACCAGTAAAGTCAACATGACCAGGAGTATCAATAAGGTTAACAACGTATGATTTTCCATCGACCTCGTGGAGGAGGGAAATGTTCGCAGCTTTTATCGTTATACCTCTCTTTTGCTCCTCTTCCAAGTAGTCCAAAGCTCTTGCTTCGCCCGCAACACTGGGGGAGAGCATACCCGCCTCCGCAAGCAGAGAATCAGACAAAGTGGTCTTGCCATGATCTACGTGCGCGATTATGCCAGCGTTTCTTATGTTTTCCTTGTCTTTCATTAGTTTTAGGATTTCTTCGGTTTGCTTAAATTTTGGCATACTAACACCTCAAAATCGTTGAGTATCTTAGGTATTCTAAGCGATAATGCCTCCTAAGATGTTTGAGAAACGTAATATCGTTTATAAATTTTCTTAATGCTCTAAAATTCATTATATTGTGTTTAACTCCTAGAAAGATGTTTAAATCAATTCTTACTTTAATTTGCCAAATTTTTAGGCGCTTAAAACAGTAATAAGCATCTAGATTTATGTTTTACTCAATTCGACTTTACTGATCATGTAATAATAGAATTGGAGCTTGTAGGAAGGGATTAGGTATTTGTTATGATATTACTGCCGTTAGTAAAATTTGGGGATTTTATGTAGTTTTGAAAATAAGTGTTTTATTAGGGGTGGAGGGGGTGACGAAAAAATTTTAATATTGCCGCTGGTTCTTGCACTACATCTATATCTATTGCATCGGAGGAATTTCAGTGACTGCAGTGCCTCTAGAGATTCTGTGCGAGATCGAGCAGACCGGCGAGTACCGAAAATACGAGTACCTTGTTTACGACATCTATGGAATCGGAGTTATCGGATACGGAGTCGTATACCAGAAGGATAATAGCGCTGAGATAAAGGTCATTAATGTTGACCGCTATCACAGAGGTGAAGGTATCGGAAGTTCGATGCTTCAGAGAATAGTTGAGGATCATTCAAAGAGGAATATTCGTGTAAGGACCTTCGACTCGCTTATTCCCTGGTATGAAAAGTATGGTTTCAAAGTTGACTCCGAGCCATTGTTGCTGGTGAGACCCTCGTCAGTGATTTAGAGAGTCTGCTACCATTCCAGGTTTAGTAAAGGGTGAGTACTATTGAGGTTACTTCGATCGGTTGTTGCTGAGAAAACAAATTATTCTTTTCTTTTTCTTTTATGAACTTATTTTTTGGGATTCTGGACTTGTTTTTTAGTGAAAAACATTGGTGAGTGATCGGGCTAATTATAGTTATACAACAATTTTAGAATTATGATATTAAAATATTAAATAAAGCGAATTTAGTGTATATAATATTAAAATGAACGAATTTTGGTTTCAAATATTAAGAAAGATTAAAATGTGGATTTTATTTTTTGACTGCATACGATTCTTTCTGGATGGTGCGGATTATGCTGGAATGTGAAGCATCGTCCTTAGAGATGGTCGGTACTTGAAAATTTTGTTGTAGGGTGAATTTACGATGAGTGTTGTTTCGATAGTTAAGACTGATGGAAATGTTGAGGATGGTGTTAAAAGGGCTGTGGAGTTGGCTGGTGGTATTGACATAGACTCTGGTGAAACTGTTCTTGTAAAGCCTAATCTTAGCTGTGCTAAGCCTTCGGGGAGTGGTTTGGTAACCAGTGTTGAAGTTATTTCTGCAATGGTAAAATTGGTAAAAGATATTGGAGGCAAACCTATAGTTGGGGACTTACCAATCGCCGGTTGGGATCCTCAGGAAACATATAAAATCACAGGTGTTAAAAAGGCAGTGGAGAAGGCGGGAGGGCAGTTCATTGATTTTAGTAAGGATGAAACGGTTACCATACAGATTCCAGACGCTGTGAAATTGAAGAGTGTTAAATTAGTGCGTACAGCATTAACCGCCGATGCGATAATTTCCCTTCCAGTCTTTAAGGCGCATTTCTTTACAGGGTTAACATTATGCATCAAAAACCTGAAAGGCCTCACACTGCAAAATCAAAGGCAGCGCATGCATGTTTTAGGCCTCTTTGAACCTATAATAGATTTGTTTTCAGCTCTTAAGAGCAAGATAATATTTGGACTCGTTGACGGTACTGTGGGGTGTGAGTCTATAAAACCTTCTGGACCGTATTATGGGCCCACCGAAGGAAAGCCAGTAAAACTCGACATGGTTATAGCGGGTAAGGATCTTGTTGCAGTTGATAGTGTGGCGGCTGTAACCGCTGGAATAAAACCCAAGGATATGAAGATTCTTAAAATAGCCTACGAAAGAGGGTTAGGAGAAATTGAAGACATAGAAGTTAGGGGAGATAAGGTAAAACCTCAGAAATTGAAGAAGACCCTCTTTGGACGAGTTATGGGTAGTTTAAACAGCGTTTGGACATCTAGAGTTGCTAATCCAGTGACCCACCCCTTGGTGAAGCGGCTATTCGGCCCCCAGATAGAGAGCCTCCGAGCTGTCGAAAAAGAGCTTGAAGAGGTTGTTCCGAGTAGAATAGTGCTGGCGGGTGAATGCGATAATTGTGGGATATGCGTGGAGAGTTGCGGAGTTGCGAACATAAAACTAGGCAAGAAGGGTCCAATAATAGGTGATAAATGCCTTGTTTGTTTAATCTGCGTCGAGAGCTGTCCTAAGCAAGCTCTGGCGGTTAAGAGGGTTGAAGAGGTCTCAGCTTAGCAGCCAGCTGGGCCTCCCCAAATAATATTTTGTTAAAAATTGAGCAAAGTCAGGGTTCTTACTGTAAAAATCGTGGATTTCCATGTTTAGAAAAAGGTCGAAATGTTCAGAGATTTTATTTGCTATGTGTTTTCCGAGACCGAGACTGGTTAATTTGTTGCGTAATTCGTAATGTAACAGTTTATCGGCTTTAGTGAATTTACGTGGAAGCTCGACTATCCATCTTCCGTTTTCTATTCTCGGTCCAGATATACTCTTATCCGATTTGGTGTATTTTTTTAGAAAAGGTGTTTGTCCTGAGCTTCCAGTCGGGGGGCCCGAATGTTTGTATGTTTTAGAGATTGTTGCGCTTTCAAATTCGAATAGGAAAACTGTTTCCGTTTCAGACCAAACATCCTTGTTAACTATTTTGAAGTCTTCGGATTCTAAAAAATTTTTAATGGCTTCGATGGATTTGTAGAGTTGCCCCCATAGAGTATCGGGGGGGACTTTTGGTGTTTCGAATACGAGAAATAAAGTGTCGGTTCCTTTTGTTTGAATAAGGTTTTGTAGTTCTTCGAGGTTGAGTGGAGTAATTTCTTTTGGGAAGAAAAATGTTTCGCTGGGGGCTTCAAGGAATGCTTTAGCCGCTGCTTTGAATTCTGCGATTTTTTGATTGGATAATGCTGCTGAAACGTTTCTCTTAGGGTCAATTGGATCAATTACTACAAGTGGCTCCGAAAAAATCTTTTTGATTTCTTTTTCTTCGGAGTAATGATGCGCTATGTCAATGACATGTTGTTTTTTCCATTTGATGCACGCCTCGAGAAGATCCTGGAAAGAGGAGTAATTAATCAGCAAGAGTTCACATAAGTAACCCGAAAATCCTCCCACCTTAATCTCGGCGCCATAAGCATTTATCCCTATTAGGAATTGCTTCAAAAGCCTAACTTCTTTTTTCAAAGATTCATCAAAGTTTTTTTTGATATATGATGTGTGAAGTGGTGTTCTGTCAACTGAGGAGATGAGTTCCGTAGCATCGCTTATTTCAAAACTGGGAACAAAATCTACTTGAAAACCTTCTACTTCGGATCGTAAATATGGATGTTCAGCGTATTGTTCTTTGCCTTTTCCTCCGGTTACTTTTCTTGCAATTTTTAGTCCCAGTTCTCCAATCTCTTCATTAGTATAGGTTCTTGGAAAGACTATGAAGAGGTCAATGTCGGGATTTGTTTTTATCCATGTGTCCTTAGCAATCGAACCCACAAGTATGGGATTAACATTGATTTTTAGATTACCTGCTTCCTCCTCTATTCGTCTAATCAAATCTGTGGATAAATTGTGGACTTTCCTTTTATCTTCTTCAGAAGGAGAAATTTTTTGGGAAACATTTTCGCACACCATTTTGAGATTCAAAGTTCAATCCCCAAAAAGTAAATATTGTGAATTGGAAAGGTTTTAAACTTTTTAAGGTATGCTTCTCAGGGTACTGTATTCTGGTCCTTTTGGTGTTAATTCGCTTTCTTTTAATTTTATAGAGTTTACTGTCATTGAGCCGATTTCTAAAGATGAAAATTTGGAAATTATTTTAGCTAACTTATCCTTGTTGTACGCGCTTTTCACTCTTGCAATAGTTGCGTGTGGAGTGTATCCTTTCCCCTCAGGGGGAAATTTGAGCCTTCTAATTTGCGCTTCTAAATCGTCGTATATGCGGGTAATCTCCTCTTTGCCTTTTCTGGTTCCAATCCAAACATTGTTTATTCGGGATAAACTGGGAAAACAACCTACTCCGTAGAGTTCTAATTCGAAGGGAGTGAATTCAATGCTCTTCATAGCTTCGTAGATTTTGTCGACCATTGCTGAGCTAATATTGCCCAGATATCTGAGTGTGAAGTGGATGTTTTCCGGTTCCACTAGTTTAAGTTTTGCGCCTGTTTGTGAAAATTCTTTTTGAATATCAAGAATCTTTTGAATTAGATTATTATCTTCAATCTCTACGGCGATGAAAGCTCGAATATTTTCCAATGGCTGTGCCTCCGATCTTAATAGTTTTTATTTCTAATTAATAAATTGGGTAATGCTAAGCTATTTTAGTATTGTCCCTGTTATATCAATTAGTGAAAATTTCATGCAGAACCTTCTCCAGAATACTTGAGAGGTTTTTTACGGTGTTTTCGATTTCAGGAGAGAGTGATTCGCTAAACTCAGTAGATTTAGGTTGAATGCCAATAAATATTATAGAGAGATTCATGGTTTTTTTAAGATACTCAATGAATAAACTTAGAGGGAGGTGGTGGGTTGAAATTGAGAGCCCTCCAATTTCGGATGAATTAATTAATTTCACGGTTCCCGGTTCCAAATTCATGTCAGCGGCATCAAATATGATTATATGCGAGGGATTAATTTTACGCAGTTTGCCCGCGAAATTTTCGGGGGAAACGCCGGCTTCAATAATAGAAACTTTTTTAGAAACTTTGTTCTTTAGCCTCTTACAGATTTCCAATCCAACGTAATCGTCACCACGAAATTCGCTTCCCACACCTAATAATACAATCTTCGTAGGCCTATTCAGAAATCTTTTAAGCGTATCTTCTAATCTATCATATACCATAGTGTGCACACCAATAGGGAGTAGTAGACACAAAATTATATGCAATCAATATAATAAAAGTCTGGTGGAGTTAATGAATGAAAAGAATGAAATGGAAGAGGAAGAGGAGATAGGAGAGGAGGAGGAAGTTGAGGAAAAGTCCACAGCTCACCTCATAGGGGATACCGTGACAGTCAATACTGAGGATGCACAGAAAGTTTATGAAAAAGGCTTTTATGGGGAAATGCAAGAAGACGGAACGCTTAAATTATCTCCGGTAGAAGCCCTACTTCTTGTAGAAAGGAATAGATTAGAAGTACTTAATAATAATGGTGAAAGTGTAAATTTTCAGACTCTTACGAAGATTTTTATGAAATCAAATCCAGACCTTTGGTTAAGGTATCTGGTTTATAGGGATTTAAGATCGCGAGGATATATTGTTAGGGCGGGATACGGGGGGAACATAGACTTTAGATTATATCCCAGAGGCGCAAAACTTGGGACTGATACTTCAAAAAGCCTCATTTACATTGTAAGGGAAGGCGCTCCCATCGGTTTAGGAGATTTAGAGAGAGTTACAAAACTGGCTGTTAGTACAAGAAAGAAGTTAGCTATGGCCGTCGTAAATCGCCATGGTGAAGTGACCTACTACCAAGTGTCTCAAGTATCAATTTAAGCATCAAAGTAATCGACTATTTATATCACAAGGAGAATACTTGGCTTTATCTATTTTAAAATTAATTTTCTTGGTACCTAGCTGAGGTGCTAATGGATTGACAGGTACTCGTGACACCTTATTAAATCCGGCTTTAGGGTTCTATATAGAAGAACTTGAAACTACTGAGGACATTGCAATGCCTCAAAATCCTCTGGATAGAGTAATAGGGCAGGATCATGCTGTTAAAATGGCGAAACTGGCGGTTCGACAAAGAAGACATCTACTGCTGGTTGGCTATCCAGGCGTCGGGAAGTCTATGATTGCACAGGCGATGGCTTTTCTGCTTCCCGCACCCAAAGAGGAAATATGGATTGTGGATAATCCAAAGAATCCAGAGAGACCCTTTGTAGAAACTAGAGTGGGTGGGGAAACAGATAGAGGAAAAGATATTGGTGAGATTGTTCAGCCGGATAAGATTCCTTCTGAAGTGGCTGTAAAGCTTGGATTTAAATGCAAAAAATGCGGAGCATTAAGCTCTACTTCAAAGATAAGATGTGAGGTATGTGGCGAAGAAAAAGAAGGCTATGATGATATAAAAGCCACGTCGCCTTTTCGGGACCTGTTTGAGACTGAAATGTTCAATTCATCTAAGAGACAAAATAAGACAAACAGAATCGTGCCGTATATTAAGAAATTAAATGGCAAACAAGAGGTCACAGTTTATGAACAGATAGACACCGACCCATTAAAACCTTCGGTGCGGATTTTGAATCAAAACGCTCTTGCAGAAATTAGAGAGATGGAAAGGAATAGACCTAGCAAAGTTCTTGTTCCACTAAAGAGGAAAACATTTCTACAAGCAACTGGTGCCAGCGAAACAGAACTTTTAGGTGATGTAAAACATGACCCCTACGGTAATCATCCGGAACTCGGCACCCCGCCATACACAAGAGTAGTGCCAGGACTAATTCACGAGGCACACGAAGGAGTTTTGTACATTGATGAATTACCCCAGTTAGGGCATCTACAAACATTCCTTCTAACCGCTATGCAGGACAAAAAATTGGGTATCAGCGGGAGAAACCCGCAGAGCAGCGGCTCAAGCGTTAGAGTTGATTCTGTCCCCTGCGATTTTATTTTTGTTGGTGCGGTAATGATAAACGATCTAAACTTAGTACTTTCACCCCTCCGATCCCGAATTCAGGGTAACGGATACGAGGTACTACTGAATGCCACAATGCCAGACACCCCCGAAAATAGAGCTAAAATTGCCCAGTTTGTTGCCCAAGAGGTTGCCGCAGACGGTCGAATTCCACACGTAACAAGAGAAGCAATCCAAGAACTGATACAGGAGGCTAAAAGAAGAGCTCAAATAATTGATGGTAAAAAGGACTCTTTGACTCTTAGACTCAGAGACCTTGGAGGAGTCGTCAGAATGGCGGGAGACCTCACACTAGAAGTAGAAAGCCCACTCGTAGAGCGTACACACATGAACCAAGCTATAAAACTATGCGTACCAGTAGAAGAGCAGATAAAGAGAGAATTCGGCTCCCTTGAAAAAGCTCTAGAAAAAGGATTATCTCTTTCCCAACAAACTTTTAACAAAAGCGACCACCCCGAAAACTATCAGAACCAAAGCCTATACGGTTAAGGTTTTAGGACAAACTCATATCCTCTTTGGGATTTTTTCGCCGCTGGGTTTAGGTTGCCTTCTAGCAGAGCCTGTTCGCAGCTACTCTTGGCCGTTGCTCCGACGGCTCGAAGGGCGGTGGATCTTAACCCTCACACACGGGATTAGAGTGAAGGATACACATACGCAGGAGCATTCAAGCCCACCGACCGAACAATGCACTCGCAAGGTTGACCGGTCGTGGAGAACAGGAACCAGAAATTCAAACTGGCTGGCGCAGCATCTGTAAAAGGGAAAAGTCAAAAGTAAGTCCCAGTGACGGAATTGTACGTTTAAGAGACTGCTTCATCCCAATCAGGCTTAAAAAAGTTTAACGCCAAAAAAGAGTTAGTGAGTGAGCGAAGTAAAACAGTAAAGAAGCCTGGTGCATAAGCAGTGTCTGGAAGACAGTAACTAGGACGGAGCGGATCCACCTCAAGCCCAGCGGCGTCTTAAGCAGGCTCTGCCGACACTCCAAGAACCTGTACAACGAGGCGAACTATATCATCAGACAAGCACTATTCAAGACCGGAAAATGGATAAGGTACAAAGAACTCGCGAGGATGCTTAAGGATTCCGAGAACTACAAAGCCCTCCCCGCGCAAACCGCACAGCAAACCCTAAGGGTCTTGGATAGGAGCTGGAAATCCTTCTTCCGAGCCATGAAGGACTGGAAAAGACACCCCGAAAATTACTTCACCCGACCCAAAATTCCCGGTTACAAGGAGAAGAACGGAGAGTTTCTTCTGGTTTTCACCAACCAGCAGTGCAGAATAATAGACGGGGAGATTCGATTTCCTAAAAGGATGAGTCTCAGGGTTGGAACGAGGCTTGACGACAAAACAGACCTGAGGGAAATCAGAATAATTCCAAAGGGTATGGGTTATGTCCTTGAAGTGATTTACTCGAAGATTGTAGAAATGTTAAGATTGGATAAAAGTAGAGTTGCTAGTATTGATTTGGGTTTGAGAAACATCGCAACCATTGCAAACAACATTGGCTACGAGCCGATTGCTGTTAAGGGCGGTGTGGCAAAATCCATAAACCAGTACTATAATAAGGAGAGAGCCAAGCTGCAGAGCATTTACGATAGGCAAGGGATTAGAGTAGGCTCAAAGCTGCAAAGGCTCTCAGAGAAGAGAAACCGGAAGATAAACGACCTTTTCCACAAGTTGAGCCGCGGAATTGTAAATTGGTGTGCTGAACACAATGTTAACGTGATAGTGCTTGGCTATAACCGTAACTGGAAGCAGAACTCAAATCTGGGGAGGAGGAACAACCAGAACTTCGTACAGATACCCTTCAACAAACTGATAAGCCAGATCAAGTACAAGGCAGAGGAAGCGGGAATAACGGTGATAGAACAGGAGGAGGATCACACTTCAAAATGCAGCTTCCTGGACGGCGAACCAGTACAGCACCTCGACGAGTACGCTGGCCGCAGGATGAGTAGAGGGTTGTTCCGGAGTTCCAAGGGGATAATACTTAATGCGGACGTGAACGCCGCATACAACATTATGAGTAAAGCAGTCCCGGAAGCCTTCGCAGACGGGATAGAGGGTGTAGGGCTTCACCCGGCTAGAATAGATTTATTCTAACAAAGGGTTCTTTAAGAAGGAGTAACTAATTTTGGCCCAAAGCCTACGGTTAAAACAACAAATAATAATACCAAGAAAAACAAGTCTATACACTTAATATCATTACGAAGCTTTTTTTAAATACCAAAAATTTATTAGCTTCTTAGCTTAAATTCGAAGTACTTTTAGATGGGGCGTTATTATGGCTCATAAAAAGACAGCTCAAGAACTCTGGAAAGAACTTATCGCACCGAAGGTTCTGGGGTCATATAGGCTTTACGAGCTATACGTAAAATACACTTTCATGGGAATTCAGAGAGGACAATGGTTAATTGACACACTCAAAAGGTTCAAACAGTTAAAGGGAAAGCGGGTTTTGGACGTGGGTTCAGGCTCCGGAGGAATATCTATCGCATTTGCCAAAAACGATTTAGAAACAGTCAATTTCGATACTGCACGAAAGTATACTATTGTTTCTCAAAGATGGGCAGAAGAAAACGGAGTAAAGCTTAACCAAATGCTTGCAAGCGGAGAAGAAATGCCCTTTAAAGATAAATCTTTTGATGTGGTAATTTGTAGCGACGTCATCGAACATCTAGAAAGACCAGAAAATCTTGTAAAAGAAATATCCCGCATACTCCAAAAAGACGGAATGCTTTACATAACCTGCCCAAACAAGATGTCTCCTAGACACATATGGGAAGACAGTCACTACTTTTTACCCCTAATAGTGTTACTCCCAAGAAAACTGGCAGACATATACGTAAGAGCAACTAACAGAGGAAAAAGAACAGAGGTAATATTCCTACCAACATACTCAAAACTGATTAAAATGTTTAAAAAAGCAGGAATAAAACTCTACTCATTCGAACTAGAAAATAAAATCAACGAATTTAAAAAATCCTCACTATACGAAAAATTATCCGGCCTCGTAAATTTTTACAGTAAACACGTATACTTGAAATGGATAAGCCCCTTCTGGATATTTATTGGAAGGAAAAATAAGGACCCCCAATAATAGCTAAAGTTACAAATGGCAAAAAATGGATATAAGCAACCCCCCTACTCTACTCATTTATCCGCAAACTTTTGTATCATGAACTATTTTTGCCAGGAAACTCACAAATAAGGAAAATTTTAAAGTAAGTCGTATTAACGTAGAGTGGTACTTACCTTCAGGCGAGAAAAAAAATGTCTAGGAAAAAAACAACCAGAGAACTCTGGGACCAATTTGTAGGCCCCTTCCTTCCCCCAACACACTTACTATACGCCCCCTACACAGAATACACCTTCAAAGGCATCGAAAGAGGACAGGAAATAGTAGACCTCCTAAAACATTTTAGAAACTTGAAGGGCAAGAGATTTTTAGACCTCGGGTGTGGTTCGGGGGGAATATCAATAGCATTCTCCAAAAGTGGGACGCAAGTAGTGAGCATAGATATAGAAAAAATGTACCCCCTAATAGCCCGCTCATGGGCACAAGACAATAACCAAGAAGTATACCTCCTAAGGGGAAGCGGGCTGGATTTGCCCTTCAAAAACAAAACTTTTGACATAGTATCCTGTAATGACGTAATAGAACACGTAGAGGATGCAAAAAAATGCGTTAAAGAAATAAGCAGAGTACTCAAACCCAGAGGACTAGTATATGTAACATGCCCCAACAGAATAGCCCCCCAAATAGTTCTGCACGACGGACACTACGCTCTGCCCTTTGAATCACTCCTACCCCGAAAACTAGCAGACATATACGTAAGAGCAACAGGAAGAGCCAGCAAAACATACGTACCCTTCCAACCCACATTCCCAAAAATGATCAAAGTATTCAAAAACGAAGGAATAAAACTCTACTCAATAGAACTAAGCCTAAAACTAAAATCCTTCCACAACCCACCACCACAAGACCCCGGAGGAAAAATAAAACAAAAAATAGCAAAAAAACTCCCAGAACTAGTCGACCTCTACGCAAAACACACATACCTAAAATGGATATGTCCCCTCTGGCGATTCATAGGAGTAAAAACAGGGTAACAAAATATTCTTCCTTTTAGTTATCTAAGATACTTGCGATAAAGAAACTAATAGTCGAATTTCCCTTTTAACCATAGAATTAAAAAAATTAGAATAATGGTAGCGGGAGGTTGATTTGAACAACCGATCTCAGGGTTATGAGCCCTGCGGGATCTCCTGGGTGGGCTTTCTCTTCTTTTCGAAGAGTTAATCTACCTTGGACTTGAACCCTCAATAGAGAGTTCATCTATCCCGCTAACAAGCGCCACTATTCCCGCTACTATGGGGTTAAGGATTTTATGCCGAGAGCTTAATTTAAATCTATCGTTAATTTTTATATTCAGCAAAAATTTATGTTTTTATAAGGATTTTTCACTTGCTAAATTGATTTTAGAGGTTCATCAGAATCAGGAGATTTTTGGGGTGGTGGGCCCAACGGGATTCGGACCCGCGCCGGCAACCCTTTCAGGTAATTCCTTTAAGGTCTTTCGGTTATCAGCCTCGTTCCGCAATCGTTTGGGTTACGGTCGAACGCTCTAACCAAGCTGAGCTATGGGCCCATTAATTTAATTTCGGGTTCTAGTGAAAATATTGTTGTTGTTTTTTATTAAAAAGTCTTTCCCATTAATTTTTAAAATATACTAATAATTTGCATTCCAGCTTTGATATTTCGGATGTTTACCTTAAGGGAGTTTGTTGGGAAGTTTTGTAGTTTAGAGCAGTTTTTTGCATTTAGAAAAAAGTTTTTATAGTGGATAGCAGTTTAAAGTTGTCATTTAGTAAAGTTTTTGCGTGGTATTCCTATTGCCCAAGAAACCTAAGCCAGAGCCTTCAACTACTGAAGAGATAGAGATTCCTAAACGGTCGCCCATTACAAAGAGAGCCGTCGTTTACGGCCTTATTGTTGGCGCTATCTATGCCTATCTTGCAATCTACACAAGTCTAAAAACAGGGGTCGCCTTCGCAGCGGGTACGATATTAATAGGGTACATTTTTCTGTCACTTCGGGGTAAGTATAATCCTCAGGAAAACGTTGTAGTCTCTACTATCGCAGAGGGTTCTATTCTAGTGGGCAGTGGTGTAATCGCCAGCCTGCCCGCAATAGTTATCTACTCCCAGATGATTAATCAAAGAAATCTTGACTGGATGTTCTATCTTCAATACTTTCCACCATGGAACATCATTTTTGGTTGGCAGTATTTTGGCCCGTACTGGTATAATAGTTTAATTACTCCAGAGCTTCTAATTGCTTTAGGACTTTTTGCGGGAATAATAGGATTGTTTATGTTGTTCCCATTCAAAGAACAATTTTTAAAATTGCCATGGCCATTGATGGTTCCAACTTATAGGACAATTGAGGGATTAGGAGATATAGAGGCGGCGAAGAACACTCTTTTAAAGGGAATAGGAATCGGAGCAATCTACACCGGCATATTCATAGTTTTAGGGACGTACCTTAAAACGAACCTATTCCAGTTACCTCCAGTTCCGGTTACACCAAGATGGTTAAGCTGGTTTCCTACGCTTCAAACAGGGTTGCTAGGCTTAGCAGACCCGCTTTCGCAAAGCGTCTACCAAAACTTACAAAGGCCTTTCACATGGTTAGCCCATGGTCCGTTGCCCGACTTTATGGGAATTTCAAACTCGCCGCTTATAGGTGCCATAGGTTACTTTATTGGATGGAAAAGAGCCCTAGTCATTTTCGCAGGCTCTATTTGGTCTATGATTGTATGGGTTATTTGGGAGCAAGGTGATCGGTTAGCAACCTATGCGAACCATTTCATGCTACCCATGATTTATTACCTCTCCATGGGTGTTTTAATATCCTACATAGCTTGGGAATTAGTGATAAAAAATATCATAAAGTACCGAGAAGACCAGAAAAAAATGCAGGAACTCCGAGAACAACTAATCAAGGCAGCAGCCGAAGGAAAAATCGATGCGGAACAAGCCGCACCCTACCTCACAGCAGAAAAAATAGGTAGATTTGCTAAGGTTAAGCAGTCAATCAACTCCGCCACAGCCAACTTCAGAGAGAGCTTAAAGGGGCGAAAAATTATACCACTGATTATATCCTTAGCACTCTTCGCCGCAGGCACAATACTATTATTTAACACAACAAACCCAATAAGCCAAAATATGTGGGGATTCAAGGTTCTCGACATTCCCTGGTACCTAACTTTGGGCGCCTCTCCCTTACTTGCCTTCTCTGGATGGTGGTTTACAACAGCCTCGGGTGTAGCTGGCTGGTTAGTTAACTACTTGACAGATATCGTCGTCGTACCCGCAATCATAATCGGAGTAAACTTTCCAAGCATTGTGATTTTCACCACAATCCTCAGCACATGGCAACAATCATCCGCAAGATACACCGCAAGAGTCAAGGTTGGACGCGAACTCAAAGTCAAAGACAGAATAATAACCAAGTCAATGCTAATAGGCATAGTTTTTGGAGCCTTTATATCAGCTTTCATCATCATGCAACTCTACTTCACGCAATCCTATCTCATGCAGGGAGGAATCAACCCCATTTTTCCCGCACCAGCAGCAGCTATCACAGGACTTTTCTTTATGACAATGGTGCAATTGAATAATGCGGTGGGTTGGTTTAGTCGCTTCGCCGGACTTATTGCTGGTGCAGCAAATACTCAATTGATGACTTTGCAATACATTTCTCAATACTATACTGATTTGCTTAAACCCTGGTACGCAAAAAGCTGGTTTATAGGGGGAACCACAAGTGCAATTAGCATAGGAGCAATAATATTTTTCATAGCAGGATTTACCATCGGCATAATTTTAGCCAGATATGAATGGTCCCCCATATCCCTCGCAGTCGGTTTAATAATACCACCATACATCGGCGTCACAATGTTCATAGGAGGAATACTAAACTATTACGTCTACAGAAAACACAGAGGAAAACGCAAAGCAGACCAAGACAAATACCTCAAAGAAGAAATGAAATACCAAAACACACTAGCCGGAGTAGCCACAGGAGACGGAGTAACCCAGATATTGTGGGTTCTGAGCCTGGCGTTTTTAATTTAATAAAGCAAAATCTTTTTATAAAGATCAAATAAAAATTAGCCTATTTCCATCTGTATGCGTACAGAATTTACTTTAACCAAATGTAGTTTGACCCGCAATTCTGTAGAGGCGAGCACATTTACTCTAATCCTTCCTAGGCAAAACAAGTTTTGTTAACACCTCAACTTGGAAAAATGTTATATCTGTGGGGGGAGTTAAAAACTTGATTAAAGATTAAAAAGATTGGTGAAATCATGTCTAATACCATTTCTGCGGATATATGTTTACGAACCCCCGAAGGAGTCGAAGCCCTAGTAATGGTAGACACCATTGCAGGAAGCAGTTCCAACAGTATAATTAAAGACATTCTGGAAACACCGGGGGTGACAAGCGTAAACGAGGTCAGCGGCGAGTTTGACGCCGTAGTCTTCGTAAAAGCCAAATCAATCAAGCAACTAAACGAAAGCGTAGACTTAATCAGAGAAACTAAAGGCGTTGCCTCCACCGAAACAAGAATAATACTGACCGAAATGTACATTAAACGCGAAGAGGAACCCCCAAAAGACATTCAAACGATGGTCATGATTACATCCAGCACCAGATACCAGACCTCCGAAGTCGCACAGGCTCTGCTAAAAAATCCAGCGGTCAAAAAAATTTACGAAATAAGCGGCAAACACGACATAGTCGCATTCATAGAAACCAAAGACACCGCAGAACTAAACAAACGCCTCAACGAACTAAAAAAAGTCAAAGGAGTCACAAAAACAATCACCTACGTAATCCTAAAATAAAAACCATCCAACAACTCCAAAAAACTACCTGTTCCCCTCAAAAGCCCGTCAGCATATTTTTGCAAGAATAAAAAGTTTTTTAAATGCTTTTCTGGTGATATTTCCTCTTAGCTAAATAATAGAGACTAGATAACACGGATACTAAGCAAAACAATCTCAAGAAGAACAATTATTTGTGTTTAAATAAAGCGGAACTCGCTTTCAGAAAAGCTAAAATACCACAACAGAACCGTAACCAACAAGAACTAATGGGCCCATAGCTCAGTGGAAGATTCCGCTTGAGACGAGCGGGAGCCAAGAGCGCCTGGTTTGCAGCCAGGAGGCCGCGGGAAACCCTCAACAAAAAGTTAGGGTTCGCGAATTCAAATCCCGCTGGGTCCATTTCATATATATCTAATTTTTGTTAAAAAATCCCAGCCTGTAAGCAAAATTCCTTTAACGAGTTTAATTTACAAATTATTCTCAGAGAATGTTTGACGAACGAGGAAAAATAGACGAGCGTGGCAGAGCAATTCTTTAATATAATAGAAGTGATTAGGAAGTGGACCCTGCGAGATTCGAATTCGCGAACTCCAACTACACGTTGAGGGCTACTCGCGGCTTCCTGAATTTTCTTAATGCGAATCAGGTACTCCTGGCGTTCCCTAAAGTGTTTTTTAGGGTTCTACCAGCTGAGTTAAGGGCCCACATTTTTCGTTTTTTTCTGCTGTTGTCTTTTTATATTTTTGTGGTATTTTAATTTTTCCAATTATGATATTCTTTCTCCCTAAACTATTTAAAGCATTTTTGCTTATGATTTTGGAGAATATAATATAGTTGATTGGTTTGAGTTGGCGTAGTTGCCAATTTTGTTCTTATATGGTGTATAGAGGGTATTTGAAGTGAGTGAAGCTAGACTTAAGAGTAATAAGTGGGATCTCAGTAAGGAGTCTGAAATCTGGGATCTTTGGCAGAATGAGGAGGTTTACAAATTTCAGAAGGATAGTGGTAAGCCTATTTTCGTTATTGATAATCCTCCTCCCTATGTTTCTGGAAGATGGCATGTTGGTGGTGCTGTTCACTACTCTGCTATTGATTATATTGCTCGTTTTATGAGGATGAAGGGATACCGTGTTCTCTATAAGTTTGGTTTGGATCGTAACGGGTTGCCTGTTGAGGTTAGTGTGGAGAAGGAATTTGGGATTAAGATGCGGGAGACTCCGCGGGAGGAGTTTATCGCTAAGTGTAAGAAGTACCTGGATAAGGTGGGGGATTCCATTCTGGGTATTTGTAGGGGTCTTGGTTTTTCGAATAATTCTTGGAAGTGGGAGGAAGTATACAAAACGGATCACGAGACTTATCGTGCTTTGACGCAGGCGACATTTATTCAGTTGTGGAATGAGGGTCTAATTTATGAGGATGACCGACCGAACAGCTGGTGTACAGATTGCCAAACAGTAATCGCGGATGCGGAGGTAGAACGTAGAGAACGGGTAACTGATCTTTTCACAATCAGTTTTAAAGTTAAGGAGACCGGTGAAGAACTGGATATCGCTACAACCAGACCTGAGCTAATATGTGCATGCGGTGCGGTTCTAGTTAACCCGGATGATGAGAGGTATGGGCACCTGCATGGGAAAACCGCGGTCACTCCATTTTACAACAAGGAAGTGAGCATTATTCCACACCCCTCAGCTAAACCAGAGTTTGGTACCGGAGTTGAGATGGTTTGTTCTTACGGTGATGTGACCGATTTGCGACTGTTCAGAGAATTAAACCTTGAGCCGACCTTTTCTATTGATAAAGATGGTTACATGACGGAAGCAGCTGGCAAATACAGAGGTATGAAAGTGGAGGAAGCAAGGAAGGCGATTGTTGAAGATTTAGAAAGGGAAGGCCTCTTAATAAAGAAAGAGGAAATCGAACAGAGCCAACCAATATGCTGGAGAAGTAAAACACCTATAGAGTTTGTAGGAATGAAAGAGTACTATCTCAAACAGGTGGACTTTATTGAACCATTAAGGCAGTTAACTGAGGATATAACATGGCATCCTTTCTCCGCAAAAAAACTCTGGCTCGACTGGTTGGGTTCAATCAGCATGGACTGGCCGATATCACGCCGAAGATACTATGGAACAGAGATACCGATATGGTACTGCAAATCATGCGGAGAACCACACTTACCAGAACCCGGAAAATACTATCAACCATGGAGAGAAAAAGCACCCTTCAAAAAGTGCAAAAAATGCGGCTCAACCGAGGGATTTGAAGGGGAACCCCGTACACTAGACACCTGGATGGATTCTTCAATTAGCCCCCTATACATAATCATGTATCCATACGAGTCAGAAGACACGGAGTTCTTTGAAAAGCAATTTGAGAAGGACTACGTATCTGACCTTCGGCCTCAGGGAAGAGATATCATAGGCACTTGGCTGAGCTACACATTGCTCCGAGTGTATCAGCTCTATAAAAGACCCGCATTCAAACACGTATGGATAAGCGGGCATGTGGTTGATGCCGAGGGAAGGAAACTTTCAAAGAGTCTCGGAAACGTAATCTATCCAGAACCCCTTATCGAAAAATACGGTGCAGACGCGGTGAGATTATACGGTGCAATAAGCTCGTCCCTCGGAAGCGATGTTAGATTCGATGAAACACGCCTTGAGGGAATAAGCAAGTTTATAAACAAATTATATAACGTTGCGAGATTCATATCCACCTTCACTGAACCCCAAAAAGGAGAGTACAAACTTGAGGCTGCAGACAAATGGATACTCTCGGAACTAAATAAACTAATAGAAAAAGTAAACGAAAGCTACGAAACATTCGACTTCCACGTAGGAGCCGAAGCAATATACAACTTTGTCTGGAGCACATTTGCGAATCACATAATAGAAATGATCAAAACAAGAGCTTATAACAGAAACAAAGACTTCCCAGAAAAGGAACAAAAAAGCGCCGAGTGGATACTACACCAATGCCTCAAAACGATACTAAAATTACTCGCACCAATCACGCCCTTTATAACGGACTACATTTGGAGAAAAATTTACAGCAGTGAAAGTATACACAACCAAGAATTTCCAAAAGCTAACCACAAGCTGATAGAACCTCAAGATGCTACACCATTAATAACCAAAACCAATTCAGCCATATGGAAAGCCAAAAAAGAAGCAGGAATATCCCTAAGACAACCAATAGAGTACGCCAATCTACCAAAGGAACTAGAACCATACGGACTAGACCTAAAACAAATGCATAACATACAACAAATCACATTCACAGACCAAAAACCCATAAGGAAAAACATGAAAACCTACCAAATCGATGGAAAAGAAATACACCTAAAAATCACATAAAAACAAAAACCATATACCAAGTGAAAAAAAATCGAAAAAAACCCCCAAAAAATAGAATGTAACTAGACCATGTAGGTTTCATACAATCTCTTTGCCATAATCTCAAAAAGATCATCGACTTTTTCCCCAGTCTTAGCCGACGTCTCAAAAAAGCTCAAACCCAGCTTGGAAGCCAACTCAGAACCAACACTCCTCGAAACGCGCCTGTCATTCTTTAAATCCGTCTTATTTCCCACAAGAAAACAAGGAACCACACCACAAATTTTTACAACATCATTATGCCAATTAACCACATGCTCAAAAGAAACCGGATTAGTCACATCAAAAACAATAATACAACCACGAGCACCACTCAAATAAAACTTGCGCAAAGTCCGATACTGCTCCTGACCACCCAAATCCCAACACGCCAACTTGATCGATTTCCTTTTGTTATCGTCGCCCTTCAGTTCCACAACCTTAACTGCAAAATCGACCCCCAATGTAGGCCTGTAGCTTTCTATGAATCTTTTTTCGGTGTATCGTATTATTATTGAGGTTTTTCCTACGTTTTCGTCTCCTACCAGTACTACTTTGTGCATGTATTCTTCGGATTCTTCTATCATTGGCATTGCCTCAAGGTGAGGGTTTTTAATTTTTTGAGAATTTTCTTTTTGTATTCAGATGATACTTAATTGTTAAACTTTTAAGTATTTTTCGTAGGTTTATTATAGGGTTTTACGATGATTTTGTATTTTTTGTTTGTTGTTTTTTTAGTTCTTCCACTCGTTTTTTTGCGGGGGTGTTGAGGGATAGTAGTCTTTCTGTTAGGTATTCGAATGGTTTTACGTAGGTGGGGTTTCGGATCCATATTCCTAGGTCGTATACGAGTAGTGGTTCCCATTTTCCTATGAAGGTGACTAGGCAGTCTTTTCCGTCTACTATGCATGTTCCTATGGGGGTTTCTCCCAGTGACCAGTGGTATACTGTTCCGTATTGGTTTAGGATTTGGGCTGTTTCTAGGGTGTTTTTGTCGATATTCCATCCGGCGATGATTTCAACTTTTTGTTTGGCTTTTTCTTCTAGTATTTTGAATATGCTTTTTGGTTCCTTGTTTGATTTGATGAATGTGGGTGTTATTATGGTGTGGATGCGGTTTTTTGAGCGTTGTAGTAGTTCTTCTGCTATTTCGTTTATTCTTTTTTCTCCTTCTATTAACCAGGCGGTTGGTGTTCTTCCTGGTGCGACGATTAGACCTTCTTGGAACCATTTTTTTAGGGTTTCAGCGTGTTGTTCTCTGTTTTCCATGTCTTCTTTTATGCTTGATAGGACTATGTCGGGGGGGACTGCGGAGTAGAGGGGTGCGCGTTTTACAGCTTCTCTCTCTGCGAATCCTCTTCTGATTAGTTTTTTTAGAACTGCATAGACATTTGGTCGAGGGACCCCTGAAAGGTTTGATAGTTGTGTAGGGTTTAGGGAGCCTTCGGTTACCAGTGTTATGTAAACTCTGGCTTCGTAATCCGTGAATCCGACCTTTTGCATGAGGTCTAATACCTTTTCTTTTTCAACTGTGCTCATTGTGATCACTTTGTTTATCTCCACAGAATTTGAGTTCTGAAGAAATTTTAGAAATTCTTTATTCTGGCGTTTGAGAGTTATTTATAGAATTTCTGCTTTTGCCCTCCTTCTGTGGATTGTAAAGTGTAGTAGGTTACTACTACTTAAGGATAGACTTATTTTTCAAAATTTAAGTTTTTCTGTCGCTTTAATACATTATTCTCGAAAGGAGTATAGCTCTACGTTTTAAATTTATAAAGGCAAAGTATATATATAGTCAATTTTTTGGACAGTATTAATTTTGGTTGCACATAACCAAAATATTTATGTAGTAGAACAACACAACTTTTACATAGGAATAATATTTGTAGCTAAGCTACATTATTATGTTTACCCCCACCAACGCTAAAAAGTATGCCCCCACCACCATCGAATAAGGAGACCCCCCCACGACAAGTACCCGGAGGAGAGAAAAAATCTCTCCTCCGTATCACTTAACTACTAATTTTAGGATTAGTTAATACATTTAAATTATCTAATGCTTGCAGAAATGCTCTTATAAAAAGGTTTTTACCAAAAATTGTTTTCTTGATGATATTTTTGTCATTGATGATTAGTTGTTCAAGCTATAGCGTAGTAACGCCGCAATGCCGCCGAATGCCTGCTTTAGCTGTTGTCCTTCTTCTGTCTCAGAGGAGATTACTTCTACGTTAGCCCCCGTTCGTTCAGCAAGCTCTCCCAGTTCATCGATTATTGGTTTTATTGTTTCAATGGATAAAAGGGAACTGGTACATTTGGGGCAGCTCTTATTCTGAATTTTCTGTTCTAGGGGGGGTAATTCGCTTTTTTTAATTGTTACTTCTTCTTTGTAATTACAGTTGGGGCAACTGATCGTGACGTGTAATATGTCAAGATCTTCGGATAGCAGCAGGGTGTCTACAGCGCCTTGATCAAGGGCTTTTCGAACTTGTTTTTCACCGTAGGTTACTAGGCTATCATCTTTCACTAGCATGGTTAGAAACTTTTGCACCAAGCTTTTTTCTTCAGAGTATCGGACATTTTGAAGTATATCCTTGGATTTGTCAATTAATTCATCAATTCCAGAGCTCCCCGTATATGATATGTCAACGATTCCGAGAATGGCGTTCTTTAGCCGATAGTCAACATAATTGCTTTCCGCGAATTTATCCTTCGATGGACCGGGCCCCCCTATTAATAGTCCCTTCAGGTCTGGGATTTGGAGGAAAAGTTCGTTGGCGTATTCTCCGGCTCGTTTAAAAAATTCATGCCCCGCCTGTTCAATTAGTCTTTCGAATCTTCTTTGAGATTGACCTCCAGCATGATGTTTTCCTGGGGCACCGGAAGTAATTTTTTTAAGAATTTCCAAATGGTTTCCTTTTAGGATAGCGAAATCCGCCTCAGATCTATCAATAACTATAAGGGCATAGGTTTCTTTCTCAACCAGCATCTCTTTGAGAGGGTCTAAAAAAAATTGGTTATCACAGTGGTATTTGTAGATTTTAATAGGTTCGGGTGGAACAATAGTGGTCATCTCCATTCGCTCTGTACCCTGACCGTTGGTGGGAATCGCCCCGCAGAAAATAACTAGGCCTGTTGGTGGCGGTTTAGGAACATTTTTAAGTAAAGCTAAAAGTTTTTGAATAGCATCCATCACGTTTTTCCTAGTAGATTTAGACTTAATGTTTGACGATGTCCCATACTCTTGTTTAAGGTAATTTGTAACATCGCTGATTTGCCTATCCGGCGGAATGTATAGAGACACCAGCTCGGTGTGAAAACCTTTCTTTTTTTCCAAGACCTCCAGTGCTTGCTTCAATTTGTACCTTTCAAATGATGTCCTTTTCTTCTCTTCCTGCTGTTCCAACATTAACACCTCTGTCTTCTAGAATTTGGTTGAACAAAAATAGGAGTAACTCACTATATCCGAAAAAAGCAAGTCAGACCTGCATGAGTTTTCCCTACTTAAAAGATCGAAATCTAAGTTCGATTTTTGCACAGTATATGTATTCTTTTCTTCGGCCTTCTCAATTAGTAGCAACTTTACTCTTTTTTAAAGATAAAGTTTTATTATTAGTAATTTTCTGAACACTTCAAATAAACTAAGACATATTATGAAAATGCACTAACAGTCTTAAACTTTTCTTAGGCTCATTCTTTAAAATAGACGACCTTCTTCTAGAAGTTATTGATAAAAAAATGGATATATGGGAACATCAAGATTATACAAAGAAGTTTATTTAGTAAAATATGCTTTAAATGAAGCGTGGTGCTAAAGAATGAGAGCTGTTTTAAAAATAGGAGGCTCCCTAATTCAAGACGAGAAGGGTGACATAAGAGTAGAGAGATTTGCGGAATACGCCAAAGTGATTCTAAAACTTAGAGAAGAGAACACAGAGATAACCTCTATTGTTGTTGGTGGTGGTAAGACCGCAAGGAAATATATCGAAGCAGCTCGTAGGCTAGGAGTTGCTGAAGGTCTCTGCGATGAGATCGGAATAAGAGCTGCACAACTAAACGCTCAAATAATGGTTGGAGCCCTTGATAGAGAGGCTTATCCTACAATTCCAGAAACTCTGCAAGAGGTTGCAGAAGCTGCTGCCACTGGAAAAATAGTCGTGGTTGGCGGTTTACAACCCGGACAGTCAACCAACGCCGTTGCAGCACTCGTCGCAGAGAGGATAAAAGCAGACATGTTAATAAATGCAACAAATGTAGATGGCGTTTACACCAAAGATCCAAAGAAAGATCCAAGCGCAGAAAAATTAGACCAAGTTACAGTCAGGGAAATTCAGGAAATAATTAATGAAAAAGGCTTTTTTGCAGGCAAATATGAGCTATTCGACATGGTCGCATTAAAGATTTTGGAGAGATCAAAAATCCCCACATGGATAATCAACGGGGAAGACCCCAAAAACATACTGAGGATAGTTGCCGGGGAGAATGTAGGAACACTCATCGTTTACTAAATAGGTGAGAAAAGTATTGAGAGAACTAGAAGAGATTTTTGGTAGCCAAGCCCAAACCCGAGTGTTGCAGTTCCTACTCGAAAATAAAGGTAAAGCCTTCAACCTATCGGAAATCGCAGAACGTGAAAAAGTAGCTCACAGCACCGTGGGCAGAGTCATAAAACAACTTTTAGACCAAGATTTAGTTGAAGAAATAACAAGATGGAAACAGATGAGAATCGTTAGGATAAACGAGGAAAATGAAAAAACGAAAATCCTACTAAAGTTTCTAGAGGATGTAAAAAAGCTAAAAAAACCTCGTTAAAATATCACAAAAATAACCAATATAATAGATGCTCATTGAATACTACCAATAGTTGGCAAGTTATTTTTGTCAAATTGAAAATGCATATAATTCTTCGAAAAAATATTAATATATATGGTAAAAATATTTTTCGACGAATCACACAATGAGCGAATTACAATTGATAAAATCGAGAGAACAGTAGCTCTTCTTACAAATGGCATGAACTTCTTTTCTATAAGAACACGCCCCATCCGGTTAGGCGTTTTAATGGATTGCGATATCCTAATTATAGGAAACCCATTTGGCGATCAGGAAGCTTTTGCAGCTGCGGAAGTAGAAGATATCACCCGATTTGTCGAGGAGGGAGGAAAAGTTATCATTGCAATTGGGCGTGGAGTCACCAGGGACGGTGGATTTATTAAACTACTCAAAAATTTTGGAGTAATAGATTACAAGGGCTTCCTAATAAATGAGAGACTAAAAATCACCTGGCAAAGCACACACCCTCTATTAAGAAATGTGGGAGAACTCGGTGCAAGCGGAGGATATACTGTAGAGCCCAACGTAGAGGTAATCGTGAATAGAGTCAGAAAGGACACCACAAAATACAAACAAAACATAAGCGAATCCGTTAAACTGGTAAAAACCTACGAAATCATAACTCCAGTACTAGTTTGCTCCAAGCTAGGAAAAGGAGTGTTTGTAGGAACCGGTGAAATCAATTTCACAAAGCCATACCTGCAGTTTCTCAAAAATCTCTTTCAGTATTTAATAAACTTCGACAAGATTAAAGAAACAGAAAATGAGCAACACTTTTTCTGCCCAATGTGCGGAATTCTCCTCCCGAGTTCGGCTAGATTCTGCCCACAATGCGGAACCGCTCTAGACCGAATTCGACGATAATTTTTTGGTTAATCGATCCCGAAAAACTAGGAAAAAGGGATTGAAACCAAAACAAAAAAAGTTGGTGCAGGGCGAGAGAATTCCGGAAGATTACTTCAACCCTCTTTCGAACTCTCGTACCCCTACGGGACCGGATGGCTTAACCATCTAGCTAATTTTGGATCTTGAGTCCGGCGCTGTTAACCACTTAGCTAGCCCTGCCTTTATTTTTTCCTAGATTTTCTCTAGGGTTACTGGTTTTAAATATTTGTCGGATGTACGTCTATTATTTATTCGTATATAACAAATGTTCTCATTTATGAGTATTTAAAAATCTCGTATGGTTGTTAATCTAGCAAACAGTAGAAATATTTTATGGGTTCCATTTTAATTTGGAAATAGAAAGGTTTTATTTTCAAATAGTTGGGTACTTTTTTAGGAGGTTTAAATTATGAGACGCGGTGAAGTTCATAATAAAGGTGAGATTGGTTTAATGGACGTAATTAGTGAGGTTAAGAAAAATCCAGATTTGTACAAGGCTGGTGGTATTGCTTGTTTCATTGGGATAGTTCGTGGAGAGACTCAGCAGGGTGTTCCTGTGGAAAAGCTTGAGTTAGAAGCGTATGAGGAAAAGGTGAACGAAACGTTAACAAATATTTGTGAAGAGATTAAGAATAAAGAAGGCATCATTGATGTGCAAATCCATCACAGTCTTGGCGGATTCGAAGTGGGAGAGGAAGTGGTGTACGTGGTTGTTGCGGGAGGGCATAGGAAGGAATTGTTTTCTGCGCTTGTTGAGGCTGTGGAGAGATACAAGAAAGAGGCTCCGATATGGAAAGCTGCTTAAATAAGACGCGGCCCATAAAAAGGAGTACTCTAGTAGTGGAGCTTATTGGGTAGAAGATTGAGGTCAATTGTTAGATGGAGGTGTTTTGATTGTTGATTGGTGTAATGTCGGATAGCCATGATCGGCTTGAGGCGATACGGGCGGCTATTGAAAAGTTTAACTCGGAATCGGTTGATCTTGTGCTTCATGCTGGTGATATCGTTAGCCCCTTCAGTGTTAGGGAGTTTGAGAAACTCAATTGTAAAATTATATGTGTTACCGGGAATAATGATGGTGACCCCACAGCTTTAAGAAAGTTTTTGGCGAAAGTCGGCGGTGAATTAGAAGACATTTTTTTAAAACTCGAAGTTGGTGATAAGAGGATAGCGCTTACACATGGAGAGTGGCCGGAAGTTGTTGAGGCGCTTATTCTCTCTGGGAAATATGATGTTGTAATTAATGGCCATAGTCACGAGGCGTCTATTAGGAAACAGAATAATGTTTTGGTAATAAATCCAGGAAGCTGTAGTTACCCTATTGTAGATGGAGTTGTGACTATTGGAAAAGGAACAATAGCGATTCTAGACCTAGAGAAAATGAGTGCTAAACTTTTGAAAATTTAAAAAGGCGCCGAAAACCTACTGCTTATAAGAACCCCTTTTGAAAATGGGGAAAAGACACTCATGGACGCCCCTTTATTAACGCCGCGACAAAGTTTCCAGGTGTCCCGTGTAAATCGGGTTCGAAACGGAGAGTCTTTTTTGCCTCTGAAAAGTAGTTTGATAGTCCTGGTGAGCCGTAGGTTTCTGGGAGGTCTTTGAGTTCTAATCCGAGCTCTTCTAAACAGTATTTTACGTTTAGTTCGTTTTCTTCGACTGTCAGGGTGCATGTGCTATAGACCATTGTTCCGCCTGGCTTCAGGAGTTTTGCAGCGGCTTTTAAGAATTGACGTTGATAGGTGGATGCGGATATAATTTGTTTCTCGGTGGTGTTATCGTAGAGTTTTGGTCTTACTCCTATTGCGGTGCAGGGGGGGTCTACTATGATTTTATCGGCTTCTAGGCAGGGATACTTCTTGTTTAAAGTTAGTGAGTCTAAGCGTATTGAAATGACGTTTTTGATTCCTAGGCGTTTCACGTTACTTCTAAGTTTTTCCAGCCTTTTTTTGGAGCGATCCAGAGCGAGAATTTTACCAGTATTATTCATTATTTGAGCGATATGTGTGGTTTTTCCTCCTGGTGCCGCGCACATATCAATTACGAACTCGTTTTGTTGTGGTTCTAGAACCTTGCTGACAATGATTGCGGGGAGGCTTTGGAAGTATATTAATCCGTCAGTGTAGAGATGGGAACTTTTCAGATTAGGAACTTTGTAGATAGACTTTGTAGTTTGTACCGCAACGCCCTTTACTCTCTGCATTATTTCTTTGCTGTCCATTTTGGCTGTTCCTTCGGCTACTTTAAATCCTGTTTTATCCTGAACCACGACAGAATCATTTTTCTTTATTTTTTCGAGTTTGATTATTCCTGATGGGTACAAGTCGGAGCCTTGCATGACGGATTCACATGCGAATTTATCTGCGATAATTTTTTTTCCTGTTCCCCCTATTGAAAATGGACCTTCAACTTCTAGTATAATCGCCTCATTAATTGTAGAATGGATTTTTGCTTTTATGGACGACTTTTCCAATTCTTTTAGTACGTGGCTGCTGGAAGTTAATAAGCTATTTAATCGAATCGAAAAAACTCTGCTTGGGGTTTTTAATTCTTTTATTATTTTTTCTGCCCTTGTATTTCCATAGTACTCAATTAGTCTAGAAACCACATCTGGCGAGTAGTTATATTGATTAGAAATTTTATTAGATTCAATCAATTTGGGCATTCACTCTCTAATCTTATAGTAAATGAATTTTATTATTCTTTTATGAGAGCTATGGAGGAGTAAAATTGTTTTTCAATTAGTTTTTCTTAAAACTCTCCTCTTTATGTTCCCCCCACAGATTTCACAAATTTTTTCAGGGTAAGTATTGGGGTATTGTTTTTTACAGGATGTACAATATTTTATCCAAATAAAACGTTGTTTTATGCCTTCCCTAATTATAGTTTTGAAGGGGATGCCCAGGGTTTCTGCGGCGTTTTGTAATGAGTAATCATCAGTAATTATTGTTGGGTTTTGGTTTTCGTTTTTTAAGTCAAGCGCCAGAGCTATAACCTTGATGTCTATTGAAGATAATGCCACGCTGTCTCCTGTATTTTTCGCAGCTTTTTTCACATTTTTAATCGATGCTTGGGTTGGTGTTCTAAGTTTTAGAATTTCATTTGAAACAGCTGAACTCAGAATCGTACGCAAGTGTTCATCTGTTACCTCCTCAAAAATGTCGGGTGTTATAAAGTGAAGAGCGTTTATTAAATTTGGATTATAGCCTCCAATTAATGCAGAAGAATCTAAAACGTAAATTTTATCGTTTTCATCGTGGATTTCAAAAGTTTTTTTTCGCTTATCTGACATTAAAAAGCCTCGAACTTAAATATGAAATAAGCGTGAAATTTTATCGTTAAAAATAAAGAAGATATTTGGAAGAAAAATAGTTTCACCATTTTGAAATTTTTAAAATTAGGTTGTATACAGACAGCGCTTGTTAACCCTTTGCTCTCATTATTTTTTTCTTGCCCATAACACTCCAGTATTCTACTTCTGCTCCGTCTTTTAATTTTGAAAGTATATCTTCCTCTTTCGGCTTAGGGATTTCAAAGGTCTCATATGTTTCTAAATCCATTAGCATAACGTTTTCGCCCACAGATATAACCTGACCATTCCTCTTGTCAATTATTGGTACGTCAATCTTGGAGTCGCCTGGAAGCACAAGATCTTTTTTAGTTTCGTCGAATATATTCACTGCTACCAAACGAACTTTTGCGTGACCATGTTTGCCACTTTTTGATGTTGCGGTACTTACAACCTTATATGGTGCATCATCTATTAGTATGTATGAGCCGGACTTTAGATGCGAAACCTCAGTAATTTTCTTTGACATTTATTGTCACCTACAAACAATTGTTTTATTTTTTTTAAATCAGAAAGTACTACTGAAAAGGATAGCTATTTAGGTAATTTTAATTTTTTGTTTGCTCACCTTTTTAGGTAAAGAGATACTGAGTATACCTCCACGGAACTCTGCTTTTGCCTTTTCGGGGTCTACCCTACTGGGTAGTTTTATTGATTTATGATAACAATTGAATGAGACTTCACGTTGAACAGTTCCCCAGCGTTCAAATCTTACAGCATTTCTCATTTTTGCATCTATATCCAACGAAGTTTCTGTAGCTTTAATATCGATATTTTCTTTATCCACGTAGGGAAGGTCTGCGGTAACTATTAGTTCTTCGGGGTTCTCCTGAACTTCAACAAGGGGAACAAGGCAACATCTATTAGGATCCCAGGAAGGTCTAGAGACCCTCAAAGGTCTTATTATCGAGTAGAAAGTTTCATCAAATCTCCTCTCAAATTCAGAAATATAATCCATAACTTGGTCAAAAAAATCTTTCTTCTTTTCAGGCATAAGGTTTCACCCTCCTACGAGTACATTGCAGGTAAATCATACTCTTGCGATTTACCCATAGTTTCAAGCTGGTCACTAGTTCTCTGCATAAGATCCCTTGACTTAACACGAATTTCCTCAGCATTCTTCATAAGCGCACCTATATCGATATTCATTTTCAAGATTTTGTTGATAACCTTAATAACAGATGCGGCAGCACCGGGATCAGGATAGTTGGGAAAACTCTGAGCCAGTAAAGCGAGGCATGGTATATCAAGTTTCGTACAGTCCATCAGAATGCTAGCATAAGGACCTGCCATAATACCCTCTTCTAAGCGTTGAAGTGAAAAAGTGTCAATTAATTTATTTGCAGTATCATTTGTGGCCACGGTATAAACATCAGGCTCTTCAATAGCCATTCTGTTCGGTACAGGGATTCCTCCGAGAGGTATAACAAGACTAGGGTTTTTCTCTTTTAACCATTTGGTTATTGCCCGAGAGATGGCATTAACTGCTAATGGTGGAACAGGAATTTCAGATAGGAACAAAAGGATGTTATCTTTTTGATAGATTCGAAAGGGATGATAGATTTTACTTCCATGCAAAACAATTACTGGAGGAAACAAATCAGACTCAAGATAGCCGACAACTTTCATATCTAAAGATTCTACTAGGTGAGATGCAGATATCATTCCAACCAAACCTATATCGGGGAGTCCAATTAGAAAGTTTAGTTTGCGCACCTCTATTGGAGTGATCTCAACAATTTCAACAGAATCTTTTGACTCCATAAATACTTCACCACTTAATTTTGTTAGACGCCGAACCTCCGAACAGAGAATAATCCCATTGGGTATTAATTTGGTACTACAGTATTTTAGACTTTTCCTCTCATCAATAAGCCTTCTGCTATTATTTGTTTTTGTGAAAAGCGGTATTTGAAAGTGAAGACTTTGACTGTTTCTAGAAGAGATGGGAAAGCATATATGATATGTTTATGCGGTCGGATGTTCCGCTAATTTTTTTCTTATTAGTTTATTTGTGATTCCTGGATCTGCTTTTCCCTTTGTTTTATTCATGACTTGTCCGACCAGATAATTTATAGCATTTTGATCTGTTTTAGCGTCTTGTACAGCTTTAGGGAATTCTTCGAAAACTTTGTCTATTATTTTCAGTATTTTGGCTTTATCGCTTATTTTTATTAGATTTTCCTTTTGTATGATTTCTCGAGGAGATTCCCCGGTTCTTACAATTTCGTTGAGAACCTTTTTTGCTATTTTTCCGCTTATTTCACCCTCGTCAATAAGTTTTAACATATCGATGAAGTGTTCTGGTTTTATTTTTGCTTCTGAAATTTCAATTCCCAACTCTTTTAGATAACGGGTCAGATCCGTCATAATCCAGTTGCTAATTTTTTTCGCATCGGGATACAAATGGCAACATTCTTCAAAAAAATCTGCAAGTGCTTTAGAACTTGTGAGTACACCTGCATCATATTCAGGTATATCAAATTCCTTTACTAGACGTGCTTTCCGGGCGTCTGGAAGCTCTGGCAGTTTGGATTGAATTTCATTAATCCAGGTTTTGGATATTTCCACTGGAACTAAATCTGGTTCAGGGAAATACCGATAATCGCTCTCGGTTTCCTTTGTTCTAAGAGATATTGTTATTCTTCTATCCGCGTCCCAGTGTCGTGTTTCTTGCTCTACAGTTGACTTCCTTCTTAGAAGCTGTTTTTGCCGAATTATTTCATACTGCAACGCGCGTTTTACTTCTAGGAATGATGAGATATTTTTTATTTCTACTCGTTTGCCACCATGGAGAGAAATATTTGCATCGCAACGCATTGAACCTTGTAAGGCGCCATTCGAAACTCCCAAGTGTTCTATGATGGAGCGTAGTTTTTGCAAGAAAAGCCGTGCTTCGTCTGCGGACTTTATCTCTGGCTCGGTGACAATCTCTAATAATGATATACCAGCCCTATTATAGTCAACCAGGGTGTAAGGTGAGCTATCGATGGTTCCCTGATAAAACAAACGAGCAGGATCTTCTTCCAGTTGTAATCGTATAATTCTAACTCTTTTAACTGCCCCATTAACTTCGAAATCAACCCATCCTCCAATAGATAAGGGAATCCCACCAGCTTTGTCGTATTGTGATATTTGGAAATTTTTAGGCATGTCAACATAAAAATAATTCTTGCGGTAAAATATCATCCGAGGAGAAATCTGAGAATTTAGAGCAATAGCAACCATCATCGCCAAATCAACTGCTCTTTTGTTTAGAACAGGTAGCGATCCGGGAAGACCAAGACAAACTGGACAAACAAAGGAATTAGGTTCTCTACCTCTGTAGTCTGCGGTGCAACCACAAAAAAGCTTAGTGTTTAATGCCGTGAGTTGAACGTGTATTTCCAATCCAATTTTGACTTCATTTTTTTCAAGTTGAGTTGATTTTTGAGCATTGTCCAATTTTTTCACCATATGAAGGCGGTTGTTAAACATCTCAGCTTTTTGGTAAACGTTTAATAGGAATTTATTTTAAGGATTATTTTTCAAAGGTTTGGTTTTTCGTTATGGAATGGGGTGTTTTGTTCATAAGTGTATGCTATGCGCAGTATAGTTTCTTCATCGAAAAAGCGCCCGATAATCTGCATGCCTATGGGTAAATTGTTCACAAAACCGCAAGGAATTGAAATTGCAGGAACTCCAGCTAGATTTATTGGAACAGTATCTATATCGCCCATATACATACTGAGAGGGTTTTCAATTTTTTCACCGATTTTAAAGGGAGTCGTTGGCATTGTTGGAGTTATGAGAGCTGAGTGTTTTGATAAAGCTTTTTCGAAATCATTTTTTATAAGCGTCCTAATTTTTAAGGCTTTTAGATAGTATTTATCGTAATATCCTGCCGAGAGTGCAAAGGTTCCCAAAATTATACGGCGTTTAACTTCAGCCCCAAACCCCTTCTGGCGGGTTATTCCAAAAACCTCATCCCAGTCGGCTTCGCTTTTTTCTGCCCGAAAACCATATCGAACGCCATCGAATCTAGCCAAGTTTGAGCTTGCCTCAGACATCGCAATAAGGTAGTAAGTAGGAATTGAATATGCAATATGAGGCATAGAGATTTCGTTATAATTGGCACCTAAATCCTCAAATTTGTGAATAGCGTCCCATACACCTTTTTCAACAGCCTTTTCTGTGCCTTCACCAAAAAATTCCTTTGGGATTCCAAGAGTAAAGTCTTTCACATCACTAACTAAAGCGTTCATATAACTTTTGTTTTGGAAAGGCGCTGAGGTGCTATCGCAATGATCATTTCCATTGATTATACTCAATAATAATGCACAATCCGTAACATCTTTGGTCATGGGGCCTATCTGTTCTAAACTATTAGCATAAGCTACGAGTCCGTAACGACTTACCAGTCCATAGGTTGGTTTTAGTCCAACAACTGAGCAGAAGCTTGCTGGACAACGGACAGAGCCTCCGGTGTCGCTTCCCAGAGCTAGTATTGTTTCATCAGCTGCTAGGGCAGCTGCGCTGCCACCAGAAGACCCCCCAGTAACACGATTTAATTCCCAGGGATTACTAGAATAGCCAAAAGCGCTATTCTCTGTAGAGGAACCCATGGCAAATTCGTCCATATTAGTTTTGCCGATAATTATTGCATCCTCTTTTTTAACGCGTTCAACCACTGTTGCATCGAATGGGGGAATATAATTTTCAAGGATTCTCGACCCGCAGGTAGTAAACTTGCCCTTTGTGCACATAACATCTTTGATTGCAATGGGAATCCCGCTTAGCCTGCCAACAGTTTCACCTTTCTTAATTTGACTATCGATAACCTTTGCATCTTGCAAAGCGGAATCCCGGAATAAAGAAATATACGCATGTATTTTCGACTCAATTTTATCTATACGATCAAAAATAGAATTTATTACTTCTTCCGAGGAAACCTCCTGGTTATCTATCTTTTCTTTGAGTTCGTGACATGTCAATTCGTTATAATTCACCATTGTGGTCCACTCTCGAAGATGAGCAAATGGTTCATAGTATTTTTGGGGCTTTTATAAATGAGTCTTCCTTTTGTGGCGCGTTTTTCAAAGCATCTTCTTTAGATAGGGAGGGCTCGATTTTGTCGTCTCTTAGTACATTCACTAAATCTAAAACGTGAAAAGTAGGCTTAATGTTTGATGTATCTATCTCGTCAATTTTCTTGAAGTAATCCAGTATTTCGTTTAATTGTTTTGTGAAAGCCTCTTTTTCGTCTTCGGTTAACTCTATTCTCGCAAGCCAAGCTACATGTTCAACTTGTTTCTTTGATATAGTTGGATTTTTAGTCACTTTAATCACAAGCGGTCAATTGTTACGGATATTAGGACTACTTGAAAAGTAAATTAATTTAAAGCTTCTTACCCTTTTCTATCAGCTTAGCTTGCTTGACATCTAAATATCCGCTATCTTTTTCCCAAATCGTTTCAGATTTAATTATTTTTATTTTCTTCTTGAAAAAAGGTGCATCCAGTACTAAAGTTTCGTATTCTCCTCCCTCGCCTGACAAATTCACTCCATAATTTTTATTTAATTCCATCAGTTCTTTAAGTGCGGACTCGTCTAATCTACGCCCCAACCAATTTTGATTAAAACCCAGAGCGTATACTCCAATGAAAATTATGTGAAAATCACGGTTTATCATATCTTTTAAATATATTAATGAATCTTTATGCCAGAGCGGGGTTATACTACGCAACCCCAATTTTTCTGAAACAAGAGCTACACGTGACCTTTGATACTCGCTGGCAACCGCCCCTGAAACTAAGCCATCTATATCTAACGGTTTGACAGCTTCTTCCAAGTCTTTGACTTCTTCTTCTTTAATTCCAGAAGAGTGCCTTGTAATGTGAGGAAATCCGGTTGCCTTAGCTTGTAGCTCAGTCAATTCAATGTTGGGAGTATGATACATATAACTGTCAAATCTCTCGGGAATAATAGATACTAAAGCCGTAATAGTATAAGATTGGTCGATACACCATTGAATAGCATAACTCGAGTCTTTTCCACCACTAAATAAGACAGCTACCCTCAAAGCATTTCACATCATATAGAGGAATCCCTTGATATTTCATTTAAACTTTAAAAGTGCACCCCAAAAGTTTTTCCTATAGTTAAAGGAGCCACAAAAATATAGGCGCTTAATTATTTAAAATAAACTTAATTCTTAGATTGTTGGTTAAGCATATATCTGCGCATTTTCTAATTAGACTTCTGATAGATACATCTTAAAAATTAGCACTAAATTCAATCATAAAGAAATTTTAAAACGAAACATCTATAACCAAACCTAGCGTCGCTCTACGTGTGTAAATGTTATATTTTCAAGAATGATGAACAAAAAGAAATAAAGATTGATTAGCACACTTTACAACTGGAACGTGATTCTAATGGTCTTAGAAAAATTGAGCGAAGGCTTGAGAAACGCAATAAATAAGATTTTGCGTTCAAACGTCGCAGACAAAGAAGCTGTCGAAGAATTGGTCAAAGAGCTTCAGAGAGCGCTTCTAACATCCGACGTAAATGTTGAACTGGTCTTTGAAATAAGTGAGAACATTAAGAAAAAAGCTCTCGACGAAACATTACCCCCCGGCATAAGCAGAAGAGAACATATTGTCAAAATAGTTTATGACGAGCTAACCAACATTCTAGGAAGGAAAGCATACCCTCTCGAAATAAAGCCGGGAAAGTCAAATGTTATAATGCTTGTAGGTATTCAGGGTTCGGGTAAAACTACAACAGTCGCTAAACTTGCTAGGTATCTTAGTAAAAGAGGCGTCAAAACTGGTGTAGTTTGCGCAGATACTTTCCGTGCTGGTGCGTATGAGCAACTTTACCAGTTAATAAATGAGTTAAACGTTCCATTTTATGGAGATCAAAATAGTAAAAATAGTGTTAATGTAGCCAAGAAGGGAATAGAAAAACTTCAAAAAGAAGAATGCGAGGCAATAATCGTTGATACCTCTGGAAGGCATAAGGAAGAAAAGGGATTAATGAAAGAAATGCAAGACATAGCAAAGGCTATCCTTCCTCAGGAGATTATATTACTGATAGATGGAACTCTTGGACAGCAGGCATCCAGCCAAGCCAAAGCTTTCAAAGACGCAACGAATATCGGGTCAATAATTGTCACTAAATTAGATGGGTCTGCACGGGGAGGAGGCGCTCTTTCGGCAGTAGCAGCTACTGGTGCCCCCATCAAATTCATAAGCACTGGGGAAAAAATCGAGGATATCGAGAGTTTTAACCCTACAGGCTTCGTCGGGCGTTTACTTGGAATGGGGGATCTACAAAGTTTATTAGACAAAGTTAGAGAAGCCGAGTTAAAAACAGATAAGAATGCAGCTATGGCATTTTTAAGCGGCCGGTTTACGCTAAAAGATTTCTACGAGTCCATGGAACAACTTAAAAAGATGGGACCTATAAGCAAAGTTTTTGATATGCTCGGGGTTGGCGCCAAAATTCCTAACGATCTAAAAGATGTCGCAGATGACAAAATGAGATACTGGAAGGTAATGCTACAATCAATGACTAATGAGGAGCTAGTTGACCCTAAGATAATTGATCGTTCTAGAATAATCCGAATTGCCAGAGGATCCGGTACCCAAACGAGAGACGTTAAAGAGTTGATTGATCAGTATTTCGCGGCTAAAAAAATGGCTAAGATGATGGGTAAGCAAAGGACGCGGGGAAAACGAGGGATGCAGCTTCCTCCGGGTATATCGCCAGAGCAGATAAGGAAATGGAAAGGAAAATTAGCATGAGATTTTTCAGCGTTCTGTTGAACAGTATCCCCCAAATTAACCAAAAACAACTTGACCTAGGGTTTGTTGACCAAACTGTCTCAAAGCTCAGCGCATGTATAAGAGCCACCCTTTTTCTTTCTCACGGAATAAGAAAAGATACAACATTGTATATCTTAGTTAAAGACGGAAATTACATGATCAAGCTAGTTGGCGCTGAATTAAAATATTTAGGACCAGATGCTAGGTCTATTGCTCTTTTATTAATGAAGGCACAGATAGAATTAAAAGAGCTAAATAAAAAGAAAAATACTTTATCTAAGCGGGGGGTTTACATCAGTGAAAACAGTGGCAATTCAATAGAAACATTAAGAAATATAAATGCCAGTCAAGTAATCTTCCCCACCATAAATGGAAAGAATATTGAGGAAATAGTGCTTGGAGATAATGTGAATTCGGTTGTACCAATCGAATACCCATTTCCAGATTTTATAAAGAGTCAATTCGTTAATCAAGGATTTAAAGAAGTGTTATTTAGAGATACTTACACAATTGACAATTTCATTGTTATGGTGCACAACCATCTGGACGCTCTACGGGGTAATGATAATAATGGAGATAATTGATCAGGCAATAAATATTTTGGAAGAGCATAAGCTCTGTGATAATTGCCTCGGAAGGCAATTTGCTTTATTGGGCACAAAAGCTAGTAATGCGGAAAGGGGTCGCTCAATAAAGATGGTACTAACGCTCATTGGTCATAAATATTTAACGAGTGATAAAGCGAGGGGAGAAAATTTACTAAGAAGAGTAGCCGTTAATGGATTTTTTACTCCCGCTTTAGAAATTCTTCGAACAATAGGTTTAGAATTAAATATAGAAGGAAAATGCGAAATTTGCGAGGGTATTTTTTTAAAAAAGGAGGAAATCGCTAGAAAAATCGCTTTAGAATTAGATAAATATGATTTTACCAACTTTCTTGTAGGATCCAAGGTTTCTCCTCGAATTTCTGAAAAGGAGGACGTGTTAAGATCAATTTTTGAGATTAATACAGGTGAAGCGTTAAAGGCAGAAATTAACCGTGAAATTGGTAAGGTATTAACAGTTATCACTGGTAAAAATGTTGAGTTTGATAGACCGGATATACTCATAGTTTTAGAAGTAGAAGATTTGTCATTATCAATTGAAGTCAACCCTCTTTATATTTCAGGGAGATACCTAAAACTTGTGAGAGGTATTCCTCAAACCAGATGGCCATGCCGAGAATGTCATGGAAAGGGATGTAAAAGGTGTAATGGTACAGGTAAAATGTATCAGGAAACAGTGGAGGAAATAATTGCTAAACCAGTATTAGAAATTACCGAAGGTGGGGAATCAAGATTTCATGGAGCAGGAAGAGAGGACATTGATGCTAGAATGTTAGGAAATGGACGACAGTTTGTCTTAGAAATTAAAAACCCGAAAAAGCGTAATATGAATTTAAAGGAGTTGGAGAATATAATTAATGCCCACTCTGAAGGAAAAGTAAGAGTAATGAATCTTAGTTTTTCAAATAAGGACGAAGTTAGACGTATCAAAGCCTTGTCTCAAACATCTAGTAAAACCTACAGCGCCTTAGTAGAGTTAAAGGATCCGGTAACCTTAGAAAAGCTAGAACTATTGAAAACTAAACTTTCAGGAGAAACTATTCGTCAACAAACCCCAATAAGAGTATCACACCGAAGAGCGGATTTAGTTAGAATGAAAAAGGTTTACAAACTAGATTACAAAATACTGAATTCAAATAGATTTGAGCTAATCATCCAAGGCCAAGGAGGGCTTTACATAAAAGAACTCATTTCCGGAGACGAAGGCCGTACGGAACCAAGCGTATCATCGATACTAAATACAGAAGCAAAATGTTTAGAATTAGACGTGATTAAGGTAGATGAACAGACTTAATTTGAATCTTAATTTTTACAAGGTGACAGACTCTCTACATTAAAAGTTTAATTAAACAAATTAACGCTGAAAACTACTTACAGTAACCAAGTCAAATTAACTTGGGGTGTACAAGGTGAAGATAAAACGCATGAAAATAGATGAACATATGAGCGCCTTGGATCTCGTAAGAGAAATGGATGCTTCCGGAGTTTTTTGTGCAGGGAGCTTGGCAAGAGCGTTGGATATTTTTGTTGAGATGGTGAGCGATCCCGATGTCAAAGTGTTTCTGGGAATAGCTGGTGCGCTGGTGCCTGCAGGATTGGGTGGATTATTTGCGGATTTGATTCGAGAAGGTTTTGTTGATGTAATTGTCAGTACAGGAGCCAATATAACGCATGATATAATCGAAGCTTTTGGTGAACACCACCAAAGAGGCATAAGTGGGAATGATTCTGAACTTAGAAGTCAGGGAATTAATCGTATTTATGACGCATATGTTTCTGATAAGGCATTCATGACTTTTGAGGAACGGATTCAACAAATTTTTAGGGATATAGATGTTGAAAAAAGAAAAGGTGGGATTACGGTATCTGAACTTATGACTGAGATTGGAAAGAGGCTTGAGGATGAAAATTCCTTTGTAAAGGCTGCTGCGGATAAAGGGGTTTCAATATTTTGTCCTGCAATAACTGACTCTATTCTTGGACTCCAAGCATGGCTTTTTTCTCAATTAAATCCGCTGAAAATAGATGTACTGGAGGACTTGCATAAAATTATTGGTTTAGCCTATGAAAATAAAAAAAGTGGCGCCATTATTTTAGGGGGAGGGTTCCCAAAGAACCACATTTTGCAGACTATGCTTATTACTGGTCGAGGATTTGATTACGCCATCCAAATCACTCTTGACAGACCAGAATCTGGAGGGTTAAGTGGAGCGACTCTCAGTGAGGCTTGCTCGTGGGGGAAATTGAAAAGTGACGCGAAGAGCGTAGACGTGATAGCAGACGTTACAATAGCCTTTCCCCTTTTAGTAGCTGCTGCTAAAGAAAAACTAAAAGGATAAAGAGAATAAAAAACAATTTTTATGGATTATGCCAAGGCGCGAACATAGTTTCTGATTTTTTCGTTAGTTTGTTAATTCTTTCTTTTGGGCGAGTTAGGTGACGGTGTGCTCTAGCAGGAGGGAGATATAATTTTTCAGCTATATTTCTAGATATTTCAAAAGTTGATTTTTCAATTTCTGTTAATTTTAATCCGCATTTCTTGCATTTGAATCCCTTATTTTTGCCCGCGGATGTCATCCTCTTTCCGCATTTGGTACACTTTGGGTTAAATTTTACTATTAATGGAGCTAGTTTGAGAATTTCTATTTTTTCTAGATTAATCGTGAGTGGATGAAGAGAAGACGCGGGGCGTACACCACCATATACGCGAACCAGGTCTCCAGGAATTAGGTTCTTTATCACCTCTCGGAATGCCCCCGTCGGTTCATAAGCAGCACAATCAATATTGCCGGTATGGTCTTTAATCTGCATAATTACATGGCCTCCAGAAATCGTTTTAGACCTATTAGAAACTTCACCATTTAGTATTACAGATAAATAGGGCCTCACTTGGGAAATGCTCGGTAGAAAGCGCAAGTGCATATCTGTACCTTGATTGGATCTAAAAATTACCCATCTTTCAATGGGTTCTAGGGAAGTTACCATATTATGTGCTGCATAAACGACTTCTGCGGTGTCTCCTCTAATGCCATAAAGGATAGGATCGGGACCGTGTGGCGTGATTAGTATACGCCCATCGTCTATATTGCAGAAGGTATTCGGAGAGGTGGCTGAGTCCATGTTTCTAACTGAGTCAATATCTAATTTACGCGGTTTACCATAATTTTCTGGTGTTCTATAAGTTGTTAGCTCATAGGTATGATCATTTTCTAGAAGTGTGCCTACTGCAGCTAACGCACCGATAACGCCTCTCGCATTTTTAAATGTACAGATTTCCGCTCCTACAGTCTCAGCTATTTTTAGGGCTTCATTAATTATTACGATATTCTGCATTGCCTTTTTAGAGAATTTTTCAAGCATGTCTGGTATGGCTTCTCCTTCGTAGAAAGCGACACCGGAGTTAGTGTTTTTAAAGGATAAATCTGCGCCTCTTTCTATTTCTTCTAAGACAATCTGTTTAACTCTATTCTCAAAATCATCGTCTATTTTTACTCTTAAACACAAAGCAGCGTTTCCTCTGGTACGGAAAGGCACATTAGGATTTAAACGTATAAGCAAAGGATAGTCAACAAAATTTACATTTAAGGCAGAAAGTGACTCTACTAATCTTGCACATAGATATGTGGTACAGCCACCTGAAGGGGAATCAGTGTCATCAATGCCTATATGAAGAAGAGTCACTCAAAAGCGCCTCTTGGAACTACAATTTAAACAGATAATTTCTTCATTTATTTTTACACTACAATCTTCACATACTAATAAGCCGCAGATATTGCACGCACGGTCAGACAGTTGATTTTTGCAATTTATACATAACGTTTCATTACATATAACACAAATATTTTCGGATAGACAGCTCTTACCAATCTGCCTTTTACATAAAGGGCATTCCGCTTCTATTGCTTCTTTTTCACAAATTTCACAAATTCTTGAGTCGCTCATTTTTTCCTCTTGCAATAAGAGTTATTAACAATTTTTAAAGTTTCCATTAAAAAGGTAATAATTAGAACAGTTATTAATAATATTAAAAAATAAAGGGGCGTAGGCAATTCTTCCTATCGAAACCAAAAAATATAGCCAAAGAATAAAAAAAGAATATTGTTTTGGGGGTTTGCCTCCATATAATAGAGGGTTAAAGCATTTTTGAGAGCGAAGAAAGGATATTAGACTCAACCGCCTTCCTCTGCTACAATAAGTGTGAGAGTTGAAACAACACCTTCTATTTTTCGAATCTGCCAGATAATTGTTTGTTTCAAGTTTTCCATCGATTCGGTTTTAATTTTTGCAAGAATATCGTATACCCCGTATAGAATATATGCTTCCTCTATGCCCTCAATTTTAGTAATCTTTGAAAGAACCTTCTCTTCGTTGGCGGGTTCAGTATTAATTAAAACAAAGGCTATAGGCATTACCACCACCACAAATAATCATTTGATAAATAATATTTATTACATTAAAGTACTTATCTTTAATCCAAAATTAACTAAATCAAAATACTAATCACCAATGAGTTGCTTCCTGAATATCAGGAAGCGCTCCGTAAGTAGTACTGGAAAAATTGTAAAGTCGAATCTTTTAGTTGTTCTAAAAAATATTTTTCGTCTAAAGTTTTGAAGGTTTAGTGAGTGAAAAGATGAAATTATATTTGTATAATGCGAAGCAATGCTCTCCGAATTTATGTACTGGTCTAAAATTGGTTAGGCACAATAAAGCGATATTATTAAGTCGTCTATCGGAAATCCCAAAAAGCAGTTTAATACTTGACCCCTTCGCTTCGAAAGCACTATCCCTTGAAGATAATAGATATATAATTAGAGGTGGACTTACTGTAATAGACTGTTCATGGAAATTGGTCGAAGATATTTTTGATAGAGTAAAGGGGATAAAGCGTGCCCTGCCCTACTTAGTAGCTGTGAACCCAATAAATTATGGCAAACCAACAAAATTAAGTAGTGCAGAAGCCTTTGCAGCAGCTCTTTATATAACTAACCACAAGGAAGAAGCAAAGGAAATTCTTAGTCTCTTTAAGTGGGGTTTAAACTTTATCAAACTCAATGAAAATCTTTTAGAGGACTATTCAAAAGCAGAGAACAGCACCGAGATAATTAAAATTCAAAACCAATATCTTACTTAAATAAATTAAGATAAATAATATAGACATGAATTTATTTTAAACGGATATTATGTTTGTTTCCAAAAATCGAACAGCATGGGAGGGTTTTGGGGTGATGCGCAGAGAGTAATCCACCTTCTGTTCAGAGATCAATGTTACCATTCGACCTCTTGACAGCATTCAGCTTAGCGTCCTACCCGCCGCCTCTTGTGGGGGGTAATTGGCAGCCTATTTGGACTTGCATCCTCGAGGATGGCCGTTTCAACAATTCCATCTGAATCCTCAACGGTTTACCGTAGAACAATCACCAAAAGATTGGTTTTTACGTTCTTAGGCCGCATCATAGTCATCAATCAGACGGATGTACCGTTTACAGTCCTTAGCTCAAAGGATTTCTGCTCCATTGCCAGACTTCTCAGTCTGCACTTTACAGTGCTCGAGTCCCACACGATGGATGGATTTCCTCAGCACCAAAAGGCACCGGCAGCCGTCCTTCTGCTCATCACCCCAATATGGAATACGAGCCATAAAATATAAAATTATCTAAAAACAAAGAAGGCTGCAAAATTTTTCAAAAATTCTCCTGTAAAACCTCTATAAATTAGAGCAAAATTGAAAATTCAGAATTAAAACATCAGATCTTAAACATTTAGAGAACCCCAAAAAAATATATATGTCAAAAAAGTTCAAAACTACATCACAACAATATAAAAAATCATAGAAGTGATTCAGAAAATACACGACGGAACTAAATAATTGAACTACTAACCGCATAATGAATAAACTTTTAGTTGGGCGGATAGTCTAGGGGCTATGATGCCGCACGAATACAAAATTCGGGCAAAGCTTACAACGCGGAGGTCGCCGGTTCGATCCCGGCTCCGCCCATCAATTAATACTTTTTAAATTGCTAAATAATAAAATCATTTAATTTAATACGTTTCTAGAAAATATACAGGTTGAAAAATTTTATTTATGGCTGGGAACCACCCCGGAAAATGCTACGTTTACTGTTAATTTTACGTAAATGAAAAAGTTCTAGTAATAGTAATGATGAATTATGGTTAGGTATTTGTAATAATTTGCTAATACTTTTAAATGATTTTTTTATTATTATTCGATTTTATTGGAAAATTTATTCAAATTCTTCAATCTTTATATTTTATAATTAGAGATTAAAGAACTATATATTTTTTGTTTATCAGCTATAAAATACTACTGAAAATAGTAAATTTTTTTAATGAGAACGTACACATATATTCATGTCAAGATTTGTTGGCATTGAGACTAATTGGAGGATGCGTGAATCCGAATCAAAAAAAGATGGTGAATAGCATGATTTTAACATCTATTAAAAAAGTGGGAGGAGACGACCTCTTTGCGTCCATCATCGAAGAGATTGGCGGCGAAAATGCGATAAAAGTTGCTAACGCTTTATCAGATAAAGATGAGGCTACAGATGAGGAGATTGCAGAAAAAACTGAAATGCGTTTAAACGCGGTTAGAAAAGTTTTATACAGGTTATATGAGAATCGACTTGCATCATATAGAAGAACCAGAGATACTAGAACAGGCTGGTTTATCTATTTCTGGAAGTTAAATCCAGAAAAGTTAAGAAACCTCATAATTTCCAGAAAACAGATGGTATTTCAGAGACTTAATGAAAGGCTTGAATATGAAAAGGGGAATATGCTCTTTCATTGCGGTAATGCTGACTGTGAACAACTAACTTTTGACGGAGCGATGGATGTCTCATTTAAATGCCCCACCTGCTCAAATACTCTGATCTTTGTTAAAAATGACAAGTCGATTGAAATTCTAGAAAATAAAATTGAAGAGTTGGAGGAGGAACTAAAGGATCTTAAATTTTGAAATGCTTATCCTCCGCCAAAGAACTAGTCATTGGAATCTACTTTTGGATAGAATAGAAGAGATTTGAATAGTTTATTACCCTTTTAGTTGTGTCAGGGATTTTAGTTTTCAGATAGATAAGAAAGACTAAGACATAGTAGGTCTCTTAAATAAGAGAGATATTAATTTTGGATTTTAAGTAGTGCCATTCTTACCATTTGGCACCGTATTGTTCTTATATCAAAAATGATTAATCTATCCTCTACTTGGGAACGAGTTACAATCATGAGTAAATAATTTCGCAGGTTGATGGAGAATAATTAGATTCAATGTGTGAAGTAATCAAAAAGGGGCATTTTTAAAAAATCTAGTAATAAAGAAAAGCTTCAAAAGAAATTGCATATTTTTAAACTCATGAAACGAGTCTTTTTAATCCCAGAGAAAGTTTATGGACCACAAAGAGAATTAGCGTTACATTCGATCAGCAGTAGCATTAGAAAGGAAATTTCTGAACTACAGGTTAAAATGGTAGGTATAGATATTACTGAAAGAGGATGGATTCAATTAGTTTTGGAGGGAGAGGATGCAGAGGCGGCTAAAAACTTTTTAAATCATAAGTATGGTTCAATTTATGGGCTAGGCGATTTGTATCATGGTTTGACGTTTAGGGGTAAATTGGTTGAACCAACGAAGTTTGGATACGGTCTTTATGTTGACATCGGTTTGAATTCCAACAAGAAGGATGCGTTTATTCCTCTTTATATTTTAAGAAAGCAGTTGTTGAATAATGTTCAGAAACCTTTACGCAAGATTATTGATAAATTTGCCCTTATTGAAAATTTCCCGCTAGAAGTAAAAATCATGAATGTTAATCAAGAAACTAATGATATTGAGGCAGAACTAAGCGGAAACCAAGTATCTATATTTAAGAGATGGTTGAATAGTTCGTCTGATAGAATCATAATTTGTGGTTCTACGCGTCAACAGGCAAGGAAAGCGATTATTAAATCTGGGCATTTACAGGATATACTTTCTATTGAACGTTTGGGGCTCCTAGAACATGCTGTTGTTTGTAAATACGGCTCTGAAGCTCCGGGTATAATTTCGGAAATTGGAAAATTTCTTCCAAAGGTACCAATGAAGGGTTTCCTCCCAAAAAGTATCAAAGCCTTTATGAAATGATTTTGCAAGCTCCATCATAAATTTTTATAGAAAATAGGTATTTCAAGTTGCGAATTTTTTTCCGTTTTTGGAAGGGATTATTTTTATTTTTGCGTTTTTGAATTCGAAGTTAAATTCTTGTCTCTTATGGTAATAATCTAGAAAAACCGCTAGCGCGGCTATTTCTGAGTGTGGTTGATTAGTTATGGATACGTTATAGTTTGCGATGGAATAAAGTTCTCGTGGGACTTTTGGTCCGCCTACCACTATTAGCTTGTCTTTAGATGAGTTAACAATTTTTTCAATAACTTCCGGAAGAGGCAGTCCATACATTGTCAGATGAATTATTTCTCCTCCTTGTGATTGCCAATCTTTTATAACTTTTTTCCACTCACAACCCGTTTTTATTAAAAAATTGCCTCCAAAGTTTTCGTTAACCTCGTTAATTTTTTCACATAATTTTGTATCAGGAACACCACTAAAAAAGATACCATCCATACCAAAAGCTCTTGCAACAAGAGCAATATGGGTCGATACACGCATATCTCTGTGAGGACGATGATCTAATCTTAAAGCAAATAATTTTTGCTTTGACATCTTTGGTCTATTTACCTTAAGAGTTAAATCAGAAGTATAATAGTTTGATGCCTTTTCCATATTTGAATACCTCAGAAATAAAAGTATATCTAGGGAATTAGATTTTTAATTTAAGATTTTTAGATATTGTAAATAAATAATCAAAAACATTTTTGTTGCTATTTTTTCTTTTTAATTTTAACAACATCACCTAAGGTTAACCCTTTACGGTATTCTTTAGAGCCGACAGCTACACCCTTGGAATCTAATGGGGCATAAATATTAATTTGAAGTTCCTTTTCTAGTTTCTTAATTAATATTTCGGAAGGATGCATTTTACCTGTTTCAATTTTCTTTATAATGGAAACTCTTTCATTGATTTTCTTTGCTAATTCTTCGTGAGATAGTCCCTTTTCTTCTCGAGCTATTCGAATTTTGTCCATATAGTCATCCAGTAATTCATAGGAATTCGAAAAGAAATCTTTTTTAACAACACTTCTGGTCTTGGGTTTTTTAACAGCCATAATTTTTTGAGTACTGGCAATTTTACTTATCTTAGGCTTTTGAGGTTGTTTAGTTGATATCTTTAAAGAAGAATCTGCGAATCTCGCACAGTTTTCACAAACAACTAGATTAGCGCCTTCGATGATCACTTTTTTAGCTTTTCCTATTATCTTTTGACCGCAGACCTCACACAGCAAGAATAGAACCTCCTATAAAAACTATAAAAATACTAGATAATAAAATGTGTTGTAACATACATGACTTAGATAGGTGATGATATTCTAGAAATTTAATGTTTAGTAGAATAGATAAATATTTTAACTAATTATAGATTCTGTGTAATTATTCGAATTATTGAATCGTTATATAGGTTTTCTACATGGTCAGCCATATTGTCGGCTTTTGTTAGAAGATTAAACCTTTTAACTAGACACGCTCGTTCATTGAAATTCCATATTACTATAAAGAGGGATGAAGTATACAAGACAAGTTTTAAATAACGTTTGTTTTTTATTTTTAAAAATATTTGATAATATTTTTCTATAAATTTAATAGATAAGAATTAAGCAAAAAACCACGCTTGTTTTTGTCTTATTGTGATAATATTTGGGATAAGATACCTATAGTTTTTGAATTTACCAAAATATTTAATATATTTGGAAGTTAAATGTCAGTTTGGAGGTAGTCTATTGCCAGACTCTACTGACTCGGGAAAACACGTTTACAATTCTGATACATCTTATCTTCTCTCTTATACGAGACATATTGAGAAAAGACTTAGAGCACTTGAAACCGAAAAACAATGGCTTGACGCGGAACGTATGAGACTTGAACGCGAAATTCACTCGCTTAGAACCGAAATTGACAAAATAAGACAACCCCCTCTAATCGCGGCTACTATAATAGATGTTCTAAGCGATAATCGAATCGTAGTAAAAAGTTCAACCGGACCGCATTTTGTCGTTCACGTCTCTAAAAGTATACCTCAAAAAGATTTAGCCCCGGGAACTAGGGTAGCCTTGAATCAAAGAACATTTGCTGTAGTAGAAGTACTGCCAGCAGCACGAGATCCCTTTGTTAGAGGAATGGAGGTTGAAGAAGCCCCACCAGTTGCATACAGTGATATTGGGGGATTAGATGAACAAATTAGGGAAATAAAAGAAACCGTTGAGTTGCCCCTAAACCATCCAGAATTATTTGAAAAAGTGGGAATAGACCCTCCGAAAGGAGTGCTTTTGACTGGCGCCCCAGGTACAGGTAAAACACTCCTTGCAAGAGCAGTAGCACATGAAACTAAAGCGACTTTCATAAGAGTTATTGGATCAGAATTGGTTCAGAAGTTTATTGGAGAGGGCGCGCGACTCGTTAGAGAGATTTTTCAGATGGCCAAAAATAAATCGCCAAGTATAGTATTCGTTGATGAAATCGATGCCATCGGAGGCAAGAGACTTGAAATCGCTACTAGTGGAGACCGCGAAGTTCAAAGGACTTTAATGCAACTCTTAAGCGTTTTAGATGGGTTTGACGTCCGTGGGGATGTCCGCGTAATTGCAGCTACAAACCGACCAGATATCCTCGATTCAGCACTTCTTCGTCCAGGACGTTTTGACCGAATAATCGAATTCCCGATGCCTGACGAAACAGCAAGGTTAGATATTTTCAAAATACATACACGGCGGATGAACATTGAGAAAGAAGTTGATTATAAGAAATTAGTTCCATTAACTGAAAATTGTACCGGAGCAGACATTAAGGCAATTTGCACAGAAGCAGGCATGTTCGCGATTCGCAAGTCCAAAACCAGCGTGAGTCAAAAAGAGTTCGAAGAAGCAGTAAAAAAAGTTCTCGGCAAAACAGTTTCCTGTGGCGAAGGCCCAGTGGGAATGTATGCTTAACTTTTACTTTTTACTATTATTAAGATACATTCTATTAATCAAAAACTAATCTTAAATATAGACAAATGAAACTTATTTTTACAAGTTGAATTTCGATCGGGATGGATTCTTTTGGTAACTCCTTCTTGGAAGAGATTAAAGAACCTCTTAGAACCAGTTATTCCTAATGAACTTTTAGATCTTGTTCCTCACTGTTGGCAACTTTTAGGAGATATTTTGATTTGCAATATTAAACCAGAACTTTTGCCTTACGAACATGAAATTGGAGTTGTATTTACTAAAATCGAGAAACGAGCGAAAATTGTAGCGAGAAAGCTTACGCCTCCACAAGGAGAGATGCGTATTCCCCAACTAAAGATAATAGCCGGAGAAGGAAGCACAGAGACCCTTTATAAGGAAAACCACTGCGTTTTTAAACTAGATCCATTTAAAATACTTTTTTCGCCAGGCAATAGTAATGAACGTTTAAGATTGAGTCAGTTAGTACAAGAAGGAGAAATAGTAATCGATCTTTTTTCATGCGTAGGTCAATTCTCGATTCCAATCGCAGTATATTCTAAGCCATTCAAAGTGTATGCAATCGAAATGAATCCTGAAGCATATAAATATTTAGTTACAAACATTTTATTGAATAAGGTCGTTGGTGTGGTTGAACCAATTTTAGGAGATTGCAGGGAAGTCGCACCAGTAGGAATTGCTGACAGAGTAATTATGGGCTTGGTAACTGGAACTGAAAACTATTTAGATACAGCGTTTAACTGTCTTAGAGAAGACGGTGGTATTATACACTACCATGAAGCATTTCCAAAGAGATTATTACAAGAAAAATTAGAGATAATAAAAAAGAAAGTCGAACAGAAATCCTTTAAAATTAAAAACCTGAATTTTAAAAGAGTGAAAAAATACGCACCATGCATTGAACACTATGTGATCGACCTACAGTTACAGTTAACAAAAGCTCCATATAGGCGTGAGTTGATTGAAAAGAACTGAGGCTGATTATCAGACGCTTAGAAAACTCCGATGTATTGCAGATTACCAATTTTTTCCGGGAATCGGGGATAAACTATTTTCAAGGGAAGTTACCATATCGCATTCGCCAAAAACAGGCAAGATTAGATTTATCTACCTTAATGATGATTTAGTCGCAACTGTTCGTGCAAATGATGGAAAAATCGCGCTTCATCTAAAAGGAGCAGAAATAATACTACAAAATACTAAAAAACCAGAATTAAGAGTAATAATTTTAAAAGAAATAGTTCCTTTTATAATCCAAGGGCGTAGCGTATTTGCCAAACACATTATAGAGGTAGATCCAAATATAAGACCAGGCGATGAAGTGATAGTTGTAGATCCTGATGACAATTTAATAGCAGTTGGCAAAGCAATCCTTAGCGAAAAAGAAATGCGGGCATTCCAAGCAGGAGCAGCAGTTAAAATAAGGATTAGCAAAAATATGAATTAGAGGGTTAAATCCACAAAAATGTTTAAAAATTAATTGCAGAATTAGAAGGAGGCCAATAAATGCGCCGTGTAAACCCAAGACAAATGAAGAAAGCGATGCAACAAATGGGAATTAAACCCGTAGAGATAAACGCTACCGAAGTAATAATTAAGTGTCCTGATAAAGACATAATCATAAACTCCCCCCAAGTTACCCGACTCGAGATTGCAAAACAAACTGTCTTCCAGATTATTGGAAACATTCAAGAAAAAGAAGTACAGGAAAGCAAAGAAAAAGAAATTTCACAAGCAGATATACAACTGGTAGCGCAACAGGCAGGCGTGACAGAGGAGGAAGCGAAGCAGGCACTTATTGAAGCAGACGGAAATTTAGCTAAGGCAATACTTTTAGTCAAAAAATAAGTGTTTTATCTTTATTTTTCCAAAAAAATATTTTTAAACGAATTTAGAGTAACGCAAGTTTTATCAGTTCTTAAACTGGTTTCACGGTTCGTTAATAGGGTGCAGTTATTATGCTTTTGCAGCTAGAATTGATTTTATTCTTTTCATTCTGAACAAATCTTCTCGTTCCCTTTCCTCTAAATGCAATTCAATGAATTGAATGGTATTTGTGATACGCGGGATAATGATATACTTTAAGGCATTAACACGCCTTTTTGTTTTTTCTATTTCCTCTGCTAACCGTTTAACCGCGGCTTCAGTTTCTGCTAACCGGATTATTGCTTTCAAGGCATTCCGGAATTTTTCAACCGCTTCATCCAGTTTTGCGGAAGTGTCTGTAAAACCATACGAAGAAATTAACGCAGATTCAGATTTTTCTTCCACCCTTAAAAGAGGAACACGAACACCCATAACATTCCTAGTACTAACATCTAATTCCAGTATTGGGGGAACGCTTGTTGCCACTTCTTCCACTTTCAGAGGTCCCATTATCATTTTAGCCACAGCTAGCGCATCGTAGGCTTCTTTAAGCGCATTATTAACATCACCCCTCAATTTTCGGATGTCTTCCAAAATATCAAAAAACTCCATAATCAGAGCGTCTCTCTTCTCCTTTAATAGATCATGCCCCTTTTCGGCAAGATTCTTTCTTCTCTTCAAAATTAGGAGTTCCATTCGCGTAGGATGTATACCCGGAAGTAATTCACTAGACAAGTCCTGACCTCCAGCGGATTTACAAGCCGCACAATAATAGACTCATCAACACTAATACATTGATGCAAAGTACGATAATCTAGTATTACACTTAACTTTTTCTATCCACCACATTCGATACCCAAAAAATAAAAGGTATCAAAAAAAGTTAAAAACAAGTATATGCGTAAAAAAGATGAGTAACACCGAAAAAAAAGGGCAGGAGTAGCCAAGAGTTCACCTAGCTTTAGGTGGAATGGAAGCCTGGTAAGGCGCTGACCAGAAGAGCAACTGTTCTTCGGGTGCATGCCTGCTAAGCCAGTTCCCCGAAAGGGGAGCACGGGTTCGAATGAGAGACGGAAAAACTATCTTTCTCGGAAACCCCGTCTCCTGCGCCATTTCTTCTCTTTTAAACGGTATTACGATCATAATTTGTAGATGATAACTTTTCGTTTTTTTTATTCAAACTGTTAAATTGTTAATTAAAATATAGAAAAGAAATGTTTATATTTTTGTAAGGGTTCCTCATTAGGTGGTGGTGAGTCTAGGCGGGCAAATAGGGGTTGCCTGAGAGAGGTCCCCTCTGGACCGCAAATCCTCTGTATGGCGGGCCGAAAGCTGATGTGAGGCATATCCAATCTGCCAAAACGGTCTGTCACCGAGGCAGTGAAAATCCGCACTGGAGGATCGACGGTGGGTAACAGCTTTTCGTAGGGAAAGTATGTTTATCCTTTGTTAGGGAAACCGGGCTAGATCCGGGAGAGTGTTGGCATGATTTGTCGGCGCCTTGATGGAGCAGCCTAACTCTGAACGCTCGGTGCTTCCAGTATCCCGGATTGGAGAATAGGTGTCAGATACGCTGGTGGAGCGGGTGTCGAGCTTCAGGACTCACCGCCTATAATAAATTATCCGTGTTATAAAAAAGATTATTTCTTAAAGTTGCTAGTATTTATGGTGCTATTTTTTCTAGTAGTTGGCATGATTTGCATGTTCCTTCTACAGAAGGCGTCCCACAGATCGAGCATTCCTGAATTGAATTTTTATTGATTGTTATTTGGGGGCTTAGTTTATCATAAAGGCGTAATATGTTGTATTTTGTGCCGGGTCTTTTTCTTTCTATTTGGTTAAGGAAGATGCGTATATCGTCTCTGTATGCTTCGGGTGCGTAGGGGCATGGTTTTGAATTGTGTTTTAAGTTTTTGTAGAATGCGTATAGGGTGGTTTCTTTTTCGGGAATTGTTCTTAGAGGCTTTATGCGTGGGACAAGTTTTGGATGTATTTTTCTGGGTGTTGGATTGTTTCTTGCGAGTCTGTTTAGGTCTCCTCGGAGAAGGTTTAGGATTATTGTTTGGGTTTCGTCGTCTAGGTTGTGGGCGGTTGCAATGCAGTCTACATTAGCCTCATAAGCGGTTTTATTTAGAGCTTTTCTTCTAAGCACGCCGCAATAGGAACAGGCGCCTAATCGTATATTCTCATTTTTTTCGGCATGTTTGATAATCTCATCGAGTGTTTTACCGTAAATTTTTCTATAAGAGGCTAAGATTAGGGGTACATCAAATTCAGAGGCGTTCTCTTTGACTGCTTTTAGATTTTTTTCGCTGTATTGGGATATGCCCTCATCAATATGAATTATGGATAATTTACTTTCAGGGAAATTGCTTTCAATTTTATGCAAAATGTGTAGAAGTGTTACACTATCCTTTCCGCCGGATAAGGCGATTCCGATACTGTCTGATCTTTTTAGCAGTTTAGATTGGGAAATTGCTTTTTGAACTCTTTTTTCAACTGAGCCGAGAAAGCATTTACGGCAGAGTTTTTCTCCTGAGTAGGGCAAGAAAACTACTGCGTTTTTTGAGCATTTTTTGCACAGATTCAATAAATACCACCCTCCTATTTTTATAAGGGAGTGAAACCTACAGCTAGTAGAGGAAAAATAAAATTAGCCACAAGAAGGAAAATCGCGGTTATCCGTGCAACATTAATTAAAATTTTTCTTTTTGGAAAAGATTTTTTCCCAATTTTTAATTTCTTCTCTTTTGACACTGTGTTTCTTATAACTTCCTCAAACAGCTTATCTCCATCAAAAGCATAGATAGGAAGCATATTGATAATGGCTACACTAAAAGTGACAACAAAAATCCAGAAAAATGTTAAATAGAGGTGGTTTTGAAAACTAGTACCCAGCCACCACACTGAAGGGTATGGCAAATAAAATGGACGAGCATTAATTCCAGTATATCCCCGAAGGGGATTTTGGGGGTTTATGCTTGTAATAAGGTTAATTCTACCTATGCTAGTGTCTAGTACTAATGTTTCAAAGGGTTTAACATTTGAAAGGTATAAGCCGAGCCCGACATCCGAAATTATTGGGGTGCCATTTACTGCAAATATTACTGTGGAGGGAGGAATCTGGAAGTATGCGGGGGAGTAGGGGTCTGCACTAGTAACAAAAGCACCAACTGAGGGCCCGTACCAGGGGGATATAACTAGCGCAAAGTTGGTAAGAATTAAGAACGCGAATAGAGCGGTTACAAGATTAGTTGCTGATCCGGCACTAAATATTCTAAATCGAGAGCGTGAAGAGGATTTTTTCATCGCTTTTTCATCTAATTCTACAAAGCCACCAGGTATAAGAAGAACAAATAATAGACCAGCAGACTTTATAGGTAATCCTTCCGCAATGGCAGCTATTCCGTGTGCTAGTTCATGAGTTACTAGGGTTATAGCGATAGCAATTAATACGTAGATTAGTGATGTGCTAGTTATGGTAATTCCAGGAATTATTGGCACCAACGGACTTGAAAGTTGTGGTTGAACAAAAGCATTAATTAAATTTTGCAGCAGGAAAAAAATACCGTAACCGAGCGCGGCATAGCTTAGTGCCACCCCAAAAGTCGAAACAGCTTTCCAGATTTTTGGGGATTTTTGTGCGATTCTTGAAATAATGTTATTAAATCGCTTGGTTCTATACATCAAAAAGAAGGGGAATACATCTAACCCGTATTTCTCTAGCTTCAAATACTTAGCTAGGATAAATATAATCATCCAAAACATGAAAAATGCTAACAAGAGTAAATAGGTGTCAGCCAAAGATTACCCCTTCATTCTTTTCTAGGGTTAAAGTGTAGGATTATTAGGATTTCAATTTTTTATTTAACCAATTATTAACAAAGTGTAAGAATATTCAGATAGACAAATTAATGACTGCTTAAAAAACTATCCTTCCAGAAGAACTGTTAAATGTTATTCAAAAGATTCAAATTGCTAAATGCAATTGTTTGAAAAACCTTGATGGAAAAATATTCGAAATTCATACTTTTGAAGTGTCTGAAGTAATAGCTATAAAAGTTATACGGATTTAGGGAAGTATTTAGATTGGATAAATTACGCCTTGCTAATAAGGGAGTATAAGCCTTGTTTTATATGTGTTAAAAGTTTTTGTTAAAGGGTTAGATTTTGGTGGTTCTTGATGGCTGGAAAGCCTGTAATGGTTGGCGACAAAATCGAAGTAAGGTATAGTATTAAAAGATGGGGACTTTTGAAAAGATTGAGAGAGAAGGCTATTAACATTATGGAGGATTTATCTGGAATTGGTATTTCAACAATTGTCCATGGTAGTCTAGCTAGAGGGGACGTTAAAGAAAGCAGTGATGTGGACATTTTCATACCTTATGTGGTTTCATCCTTTCTAGTTGAAAATGCTCTTGAGGAGATTAAAACAGATTTTTTCTCTAGGGAGATTGTTCAAGCAACTCCTCAATATGCTCCCAAGGCGTACATATATCTTGAAGATAAAGTGAGTGTATCTTTCCCTTTGGTAAACCTCAGACGCTTGGAAAACGAATTTTATTATTTTGGTGGGGCATTATCTTTGGAAGGGTTGAAGGAGGACAAAAGAGTTCCGGGGGTTGATAAAAGATTGATGTTGGTGGAACCTACTAAATACGGACATTTAGAAAGCCCAGTAGTTGGAAGAGAGGCAATTGTAGCTAAGATTTTGGGTGTTAGTTTGGATATAGTTAATCAGAGGGTGAGGGTGCTCATGAAACGTGATAAAATTGGACGGACCGGGGTTTATCTTAAAAGAGTTTTGGAAAAAAATGAGAACTTTGAGCAAGTATTAAAAAAAATCTCGGATAAGGATTCTGTTGTACGTAACCGTATGCGGGTTAAGTGAAGGTGACATTTTGCGTAAACTTCTAAAAAGTATGGGTGGGTCAATTTTTATTGGGGAGCTTTCTAGAGGTTGTCAGTTGTGTATGAAAGGCGGTAAACTAGTTTTATTTGTTACTGGTTTATGTGAAAATCCTGTAACTTGTTCATGGTACTGCCCAATTTCATATGAACGAAAGGGAAGAGATGTTATTTATGCTAATGAGTGTTTAGTTCATAATGATGGGGACATAATTAATGAAGCGATACTTAGTAGTGCGGATGGAACAGGAATTACGGGGGGTGAACCACTTTTAGTTTTGGATCGTACTATTCACTACATTCAGCTCTTAAAAGATTACTTTGGAGAAGTCCATCATATACATCTTTACACAGCAATGAAACGAATTGATAAGTATGATATTAAAAAATTAGCTGATGCTGGGCTTGATGAAATACGTTTCCATATTCTAACAGAAGAAGAAAGTGGGGTTCTAGCTTCGGTGGATGATTCCTTAAATGTGGGGGTTGAGATACCAGCGATACCAGAGAGAATGGAGTCCATGAAGAAGCTAATTAAATCATTTGAAAAGTATAGAGTGGACTTTTTGAATATTAATGAGCTTGAATTTGCTGAAACAAATGCTTACCAATTAAAAGAGAGGGGTTTCAAACTTGAAAATTACAGTATTGCAGCAGTGGAAGGGAGCGAGGATGTTGCGATAGAGTTACTCAAATGGGCGGAGAGTAATACAGATTTAAACATCCATTATTGCCCATCGAGATTAAAAGGCGGAGTGCAACTTAAGAATAGATTATTGAGGCGCGCGAAAAACGTTGCCAAACCTTATGAAAAGATTACTAGAGAAGGGCTTCTTTTAAAAGGAGTAATTATTTTTGACAAGTCAGATGAAAATATTAATTCGCTGTATTCAATTTTCAAAAAACACAAGACCCCTGACAAGTTATTATACTTTAACCCTAAAAAATTTAGAATTGAAACATCAATAGAAATAGCCAAAAAAATTGCAGAAGAAACTAAAAAGAAAGGATTTAAGGTGGGCATTCTAGAAGAGTATCCAACAGATCCCCCCAGATTGGAAACCGCATACACACCCCTTTAACCCATTTGTATTAAATGATTTACGGTACTGCTTTCACTATTTTTTACAGTATTTCATTTAAAAAAAATTATTCGGAAATTGGGAATCTTAAAAGCGCAGCAATTCCGCCAAATGCTTGAAGACGCTCTCCTGCTCTATGTAGTGTGCTTATTACATGGATTTTTCCACCCATCTCTTCGGCTTGACGTAAAAGTTCATCATTTTTTGTCCTTTCCTCAACATCAGCGTTTTTTAATTTTTCATCGGTTATCAGTAATTTATCTACAGCCCCATATAGAATAGCTTTCTTGACACTGTCTAGTCCATATGTGACTTTTTTATCCTCCTTAGCCAAGTGTGTGAAAAATTCTTCTACTAGGCGTGTATCCTCAATTACCTTATTTTCTTCCAAAATTTTTTCTATTATCCCTCGATTGATAACTTCGTAAATTCCATTCGCCCCTCCATAGCTTACATTTTCTAAAATTAGCTTATTTTTCAAGTCTGGAAATTTATTAGTTAAATATTTTGAGAAATTATCTTTAGTGAAGCCAGGGCCTGCTATTATTATTTTTCGAACATCCTTATCTATTTGTACCTGATTGAGAGCCTTGGATACTTCACTAAAAAAAGTTTTAAGGGCTTCATCGTGTTGGCTTACATACCTTTTTCCGGGTATATTCATATTAATATTATTTATAATATCTACACTATAACTATCAACTATCGCTATACTTGCTTCTCCATCCTCTATTGATACTATAGCTAGTTTTGATTCTTCCCTAACCTTTTCAGATTCGTCTATACGTGCAAGAATATATTTTGGCCATTTATCTTTTATAATTTTAATGGGGGTTCCAATCTCAACATTTAATGTATGATGCGAACCTCTGGGAACAGTCTCTGGAGCGCTGGTTATAATTCCCTTTACTCTTAATCTGTTAGAATACTTGTGAAGCGAGGTATCCTCTACGTTAACACCTAGGTATACTGGGATCTTTTCTCCTTTATCGGCCCTTAAAGTTTCATCAGGGCTTCGTATGCGTCTAAATGTTCTCGCATAAACGTTGTCTCCCTTTACTATAATGTTGTATAAATGCCAAAGATCTGTAAGCGATTCGGGTGTTAAGGTCACTTCTCCTCTGTCTAGCTTGCCCCTATACACTTTCAAATTTATTCCCCTTTATAAATGTATAATTCGGAATGGTTATAATAATCAAGGAGAACCTTAAGGTAAACAGTATACCAAAATATTGCCTTTAAATTATTTAGTAATTTGAAAAAGGTGTTCTGACTTTTAGAATAATTTTAACATTTGTTGAGAACTTTACTAGATATGGCATGTATTATTTATGAAGGTTGTTTATAATTTGTTGGTTAATCAAAGCTGTCTTTACCTTTTTGTTCCAATAATTTTCTGGCTCTTTCTTCCAAAATAGATGCAGGAATATCTGTTAATGTTATGACCGTTCGTCTACCACGTTTAAGATTTTTCACTACCGCGTTGATTAATCCTATTTCTGCTAGAACTCTAATGTAGTTCCTGAAATTTCTTGTGGATCGCGGATTAACTTGGTATTCTTCGCAAACAATACAGTATTGTTCGTAAGCCTTATGAATTGGCACTGCAACCTCTTGTTTCAATGTGGTAGCTGTGGATAGTGCGGCAATTAGTTCATGTCTATGTAAACCACGAAGTATTTCAGGAGCCGTTTCTGGATAAACCTCATTTTTTGCAATTCTTATCATTTCGGGAGTTATTCTTTTTCCCTCACTTTTTTCGGCTAAATAGCATGCATGACGTAAAATTTCTATTCCATGCCGGGCATTTCCTGTTTCACTCGCTATCTTTGCAACCATATTACAATTTTCTAGAGGAAGCACACCCTCATAGAGACCGAGAGACGCCCGATATGCAAGTATCTCCTGCAATTCCGATTCTGTGTATCGCATAAATTCTACCACAGAGTGAACATCCTCTATTAGATGAGGGTATAGGTGAGCTGCCCAATCCTCGGGTCTACTTATAATCATGGTGCTCACCCATGCGTTTCCATATCCAAAGTATTCTGCACTGCGAATTAAACCATGTATCGCTTCCCCGCCTAGAAGCTTAGCGTCATCCAACGCGATTATGAGCCGTGTATTTTCCCTCTTTAGTCTGTCGTTTAATTCAATGATTAATTCGTTCCCAGTAATTCCCATAACAGGTACTTTCTTCCAATTTTTCATAATTACCTGTCTTAAAACGGCAGGCAAGGTACGCACAGTACTGCAATACATATATTCAAAGAGTATTCTCGAGCTGCATTGTTTCGACATTTCCTGTATTTTTTGTCCAAACAATTTCGAAGTAGCAGTCTTTCCGAGACCTGCTTGTCCTACCAAGGCACTATTTACGCTTACCAGTTTCTCTGAAAGCAAGGGGCGATAAATACGCATTAACTGATCCAGTTGTTTCTCTCTATGGGGGAGATTGGGAGGTACATACTCTGGAAACAATGTACTTTCATCTTTAAACACTGAAGATTTAATCATATCTAACTGTAAAGGTGGGATGAAAAATAAAGATTTTTCACAAAAATGAGTTTCTTTTTGATTAATCAGTTCTGGAAAGTATAAGGACAGCGGAAATATTGGAAATGATATATACACATGGTATTTTATACTGTTAAGAGTATTTTTATAGTGATAGGAAATAAAAAGTTTACTTTACAAGGGAAGGGCAGGCAATGCCTAATATAGTTGAAGATGAATTAAGTCGCCCCTCAATATTTAAGGACGAGTCTAAACTGTCCATTGATTATGTTCCAGAACACCTCCCACATAGAGAGAGCGAGTTAAAACAACTCGCTAGTATTTTCAGAGTGACCTTGGAAAAACCCGGAAACAGTCAAAGAGTTATCATTACTGGAAACATAGGTACGGGAAAAACAGCACTAGCCAAAAATTTTGGGAACCAAATTGTGACTATAGCAAGTAAAAGAGGAATTAATCTCCACTATATCCACATAAATTGTAGACGAGAGAGAACTAGTTTTACCATTCTTAACAGATTAGTTAAAACACTCCATCCACGTATACCCAGACGAGGATTTTCCACAGAAGAACTGCTTCAGATTATGAAAGAAATTTTGGTTGAAAAAGATATTCATATTATTCTCACCCTTGATGAGCTAGACTTTTTATTAAAAAGAGAAGGAGAGGAGCTTTTATACTCCCTCATAAGACTTTTTGACGAGCAACTAAATGCAGTCCAACGCCTCTCACTTGTAGGAATAATGAGAAGTGAAGCACTTTTTAGAGGATTGGATTCAAGTATTATTAGCAGTTTACAACAGAATATTATTCGTTTAAAGGAATATTCTGCTGCCCAGCTTGAAACCATTCTAATTGAACGAGTTAAGGAAGCACTTCAAACGAACGCTATAACCAATGAAGAAATAAAATTCATTGCGGACATAGCAGCAAAACAAGGAGATGCTAGATACGCCTTAGAGATTTTATGGCGTGCTGGAAAAATCGCTGACGCGCAAAACAAGACGCGCATTTTGCCTGAGCATATAAGAGAAGTTAAATCAGAGATTTATCCAGTTGTTCGAAAAGACGTTCTACGAGATTTACCATTTCAACACAAAACACTATTATTAGCAATTTCAAGGGCGCTTACTACAGAGAAAGCATACGTAACAACCAGTGAAACGGAGAAGATATACAGAGTAGTGTGCGAAGAATACAATATTGAGCCTAGAAGGCATACCCAGTTCTGGGAACACCTCAAGGAATTGGAAAAGCAAGGAATTATTACCACGAAGATTTCTGGAACCGGAATGAAAGGTAAAACAACTCTTATAAGTTTACCGGATATTCCTACCTCAATTTTGGAACAAGAGATACTAAATCTGTTAGGAGGAGTTTAATGATCGAAAGAACCGAAACTGTCGAAGAAAATTCTCTAGAAAAAATTTTTTCTTCGAAAGGACGTATAAAAATAGTAAAAGTCCTTGCCAAGGAGGGAGAACTAAACATCTCGGAGATAGCGAAACGGGCAAAACTTAACTATTCTACAACTAATCAACACTTAGATTTTCTGGAAAAGGTAGGATTAGTTCAAGAAAAGATATTTGGAAGAATAAGGATATTTAGATTCAAAGCAGAAAATATAAAGGCCCAAGCCATTAAAAATTTATTCGAAATTTGGGAAAGCAACAAAATAGAAAGAGAATATTATAAAAGGAAACCAGTAATTCATTTAGATATACCAACGAAATCTAATATATATGGATAAACGTTAAGAGAAAAATTTTCAAAATAAAGGAGTATATAAAACTCTTTAGAAGATAAAAATACAGAAAACTTAAAATCTTTTGTTCTTAAAGTATAAGTTCCCCCCCAAAAAAAATTTAAATACAACAGAATAAGGATAAACAGAACAAGAAAAGTGAAAAAATAGAGGAAGTGGAAGAAAAATGGCAGAAAAAAAACCACATTTGAATCTCGTCATCATCGGACACGTAGACCATGGAAAGAGCACAATGGTAGGACATTTACTATATCTAATGGGAGCAATAGATGAAAGAACAATAAAACAATACGAACAAGAAGCAGAGAAGATTGGCAAAGGTAGCTTCAAATTCGCATGGGTTTTAGATAAACTTAAGGAAGAAAGAGAAAGAGGTTTAACAATCGATATCTCCTTCTGGAAATTTGAAACCCCTAAATACTATTTCACAATTATTGACGCCCCGGGACATCGTGACTTTATAAAGAACATGATTACAGGTACAAGTCAAGCTGACGCAGCAATTCTTGTTGTTTCGGCGAGAAAAGGAGAATTCGAGGCAGGTATCGGTGTCGGAGGGCAGACCAGGGAACACGCATACTTGTCGTTTACCCTAGGAGTAAGCCAGATCATCGTTGCCATTAACAAAATGGACGATACCTCAGTTAATTGGAGCCAAGACAGATACAACGAGATCAAGAAGGAGGTTAGTGAGTTACTTAAGAGTGTAGGTTTCAAAGTTGAAAACGTAGATTTTGTCCCAATTTCAGCATGGCTCGGTGATAACATTATTAAGCCCAGCGATAAAATGAAATGGTACAAAGGGCCCATTCTAGCTGAAGCTTTGGACAAACTTATTATTCCTCCCAAGCCTTTAGATAAACCACTCAGAATCCCCATACAAGATGTCTACACGATTACTGGTGTTGGTACGGTTCCAGTCGGAAGAGTAGAAACCGGTGTTTTAAAGGCAGGAGACACTGTAGTTTTCCAGCCAGCTAACGTAGAGGGCGAAGTCAAATCCATTGAGATGCATCATGAGACCATCCAAGAAGCTATTCCAGGAGATAACATAGGATTCAACGTAAGAGGTGTAGCTAAAAAAGACCTCAGAAGAGGGGATGTTGCAGGATCCAAAAGTAGCCCCCCAACAGTGGCAAAGGAGTTTACTGGACAGATGGTAGTAATTCAATTTCCTTCTGCAATTTCGGTAGGGTACTGCCCAGTAGTTCACGCTCACACCGCACAAGTTGCCTGTAGATTCACAAAACTAATAGCAAAAATTGACAGACGTACTGGTCAGGTAGTGGAAGATAATCCAGATTACATTAAACGTGGCGACGCAGCATTAGTACAATTAGAACCAACGAAACCAATGTGCATAGAACTGTACAAAGAGATACCCCAACTAGGTAGATTCGCTGTAAGAGACTCGGGCACTACGGTAGCGGTTGGCGTAGTCAAAGAAATAGTCCCTAAGACTTAATCCATTATTTTTGTTATTTTTATATTTAAATTCAGAATAAAGGGTATAACGCGAAAATTACTATTATTAGTCGTAAAACCAAATAACCTTTTTTTAAAATCCCCATCACCAAGATCGCCATCCCATTTGAGGTGAGGCTCTTTTGGATGCTTTTGGGATATCGCTTAACCTATATATTTTCTTACCGTAGACCAACTTCTCGTACGGCATTATCTGACCAAAAAAGGTGTTAAAAATAGTATTAATATTATTAGCAATACCACAAAAATGTACATAAACTAACACGCTAAGCCACCATTCAATTGAAATCCCTTTAGAAGGTATAAAAGATAAGAGGCTTTGGGACAAATTGTTTGCTCTTTCTTTCAAAAGCCCTTCGATAGAACGCGTTTAAATTCATTCTAGCTGGGTGAAGCCCGATAACACCCTCTATCCCGTCCGCAAAAGCTTTCGGGAATGCCTTCTGTAACTATTACTAGAAGAAACCCTTTTTTTAAGCCTTATCAGTATAAATCATTCTTTTAAAAGTACCAGAGAGAGGGGTTCCCTTTCGGGGGAAGTTGATGAGTTGCTTCTGCTTCTTCTTTTCCCTTCAGGGTTGATGCCCGGCGTGTCCATCCATCGCGCATGGTAGAGTAGAGAACGCAGAAATATGATGGGAGGTAGAACTTATAAGGGAGGAGTGATGCCAAGTAATTCCCGTAAGAGGGATGTTTTTTAAACCCCCGGCGGCGTATAGGTTCCTTAATAAAGAGTGAAACTAATTTTGTCCCAAAACCAAAGATAAGATACTGAGGCATTAACCATAAAAAAACTTGAGCGTATTTTTTTTTAGAAAAATTGAGATTAATGGCGGGCATGAAGATTGCATAAAAAACAACACTGCCCAAGTATGAGAAGCAAAACCCTTGGCTTGATTGTAAATCCGATTGCAGGAATCGCGGGTAAATACGCGTTTAAAGGTTCGGATGATCCTAAATTAGTCCAGAGGGCGATTGAGCTAGGAGCCAAACCGATCTCACCGGGAAGAGCAAAAGAAGCTCTGAGTATTCTTAAACCGGTAAAGAATGTTTTGAGGCTTTTGACTTTTCCAAGTATCATGGGCGAGGATGTGGCAAGAGAGAGCGGCTTTAAACCAGAAGTAGTTGGCGAAATTTCTTCTTCCGTGACTACCTCGGAAGATACTAAGAAAGCAGCAAAGATAATGGTTGAAAGTGGAGTAGCATTAATTCTTTATGCAGGCGGCGATGGCACGACAGTTGATATTCTCGAAGCCATTGACCAAGAGGTTCCAATTTTAGGAATTCCATCTGGGGTAAAGGTATGGTCAGCCACCTTTGCCACGAATCCAAAAACCGCTGGTCTTATTACTTTACGATATTTATGGGATGAACTACCAGTTAGAGAAGCCGAAGTTATGGATGTTGATGAGGCGTCCTTTAGAAAAAACGAATTACATGTGGAATTAAAGGGTTATGCAATAACGCCTTATGAATCTCAATACCTTCAAGGCTCTAAATGGGTGAGCCCGCACACAACTGATGAGATAGAAGATCAAAAAGCTATAGCCCGTAATGTTGTTGAGAACCTCGAACCGAATACAGTTTATGTAATTGGGCCTGGAACTACTTGTAAGGTGGTAACTGATTTATTGGGTTTAAATAAGACTTTATTAGGGGTTGACCTAGTTCAAGATGGGAGAATTATTGCTAAAGATGCTAATGAGCAGGAAATTCTCAAAACCATAGAAAATAAAAAATCCAAAATGATTGTAACACCTATAGGTCGCCAAGGCTTTATTTTTGGAAGGGGAAACCAACAAATAAGCGCTGATGTGATTAAAAAAGTAGGAACAGATAATATTATTGTTATAGCCACGCCTTACAAGCTCTCGACGATACCAATTCTAAGAGTTGACACCAATTCTCCTGAACTTGATGAGAAATTAATAGGATATATTCGAGTAATCACCGGATATCATCAAATAACAATAAAGAAAATTCAATAATATTAAAACTGAGAAGAGTCAATTAAGATCAATCCTTCTATAATTTACTTGAATTCTTCAACGATAGTCTTAAAAATAACTAAAGCGAAATTAAATGAAAAACAATATTTGAATTCAGTTGGCGGGTAAGAGTGTCTAAACTGCAAGACCTTATATACGAAGCAAAGAAGCTAATTCCTATACCAAAAGTAAAGGTAAGCAGACAAGGGATATTAATAGCACTCTCTCTCGTTTCGATTTTTATAATAGCGCTCTTCATAAGATGCATACCCTTCTTCATCTACACCGAAATCATACAATCCTTTGATCCTGAGATGCAATATGCAATGGCTTTATACACAGTAACTTTTGGTTTTAACGCATGGTTCGGTTGGTATGACTATGCTTCATGGTATCCCTATGGTCGAGATATTTCCCAATCATTCTATCCAGGAACACCGTTCTCTGCAGCAACCGCATACTTCCTATTACATACTTTAGGGTTTAATGTTGACATTTACACGATATGTTACTTCTTTCCAGCGTTCATGGGAGCCCTAACATGTGTAGCCACCTATTTCCTTGGGAAAGAGATCCGAGACAAAAAGACTGGGCTCATTGCAGCCTTTTTGCTCACATTTACACCAGCTTTCATTGAACGTACTATGGTTGGATTTTTCGATGGTGAAGCGGTAGGAATGCTATTTCTAGTACTCTGTCTGTACTTCTTCATAAGATCCTTAAAAAGAGGTTCAATAATATCTGCCATTCTTGCAGGCCTTTGCTTGGGGGGGATAGCTTCAAGCTGGGGGGGCTATATATATCTAATGTACATATTCCCTCTGACTACAATCCTCTTACTACTATTAAAAAAGTACACATCACGCCTTTTTATGACTTATAGTATTACAATGATATTAGCAACCTTTATTATTACACGTGTTCCAAGCTTCGGAACAAGCGTGTTAAAATCATTGAATGTCTTACCCTCACTAATTGTTTTGGGAATACTCTTATTCTACGAGATTTTCCTTCGGCTAAATACACAAAGAACAATGATTCTAGAAACTATCAAAAGGTACATCCCCTTAAAAGGAAAAGCCCTAGAAAAAATTGAATGGTTTTTTGAAAATAGACAAAGATTTCTAATACTGGTTGGCGGTATAATCTCAATTTTGGTAGTCGCATTTATGATAACTCATTTGGATCTTTTTGGTAGTATTTCAGGGCTTGGTTCAAGGTTTGTTACAATAATCTATCCTGCTTATAGAGAACAACAAAGCATTACCGCAAGTGTTGGAGAGCAGATGCCAACTCCTTGGGGAATATTCTTTTACGACCTCAATGTTCTTGTAATCCTTTTTCCAGTAGGATTATACTTTGCATTTAAAAGACGATACGAAGAAGACTTACTCTTAATAGTGTATGGGGTCACTGCAACCTATTTTACAGGTTCAATGATTCGTATCATAATCGTGCTAGCCCCAGCTGCAGCTTTACTAAGCGCTTACGCATTATCGACAATATTTAGACCGCTAGCTCAAGTCATTACTAAAAGAGCACCTACTATAGCTAGGAGAAGACGTATGAGAATCAGCGCCCCGCTAGGACGTGATGCCTCTCTGGTAGTTTTTGCATTGGTAGGAATACTTCTAGCAGTCGCCTTCTTTCAGGGAGTACAGACTACCATGCTCTCTCCCCCACCTTCATTGATAGTTAGGGATAGTTATGGTGGAGCATACCTCGACTGGGGGGAATCATTTTCTTTTATGAGAAATCAACTCCCAGCGAATGCGGTAGTAGGGGCCTGGTGGGACTACGGTTATATGATTACTGTCTACGGTGGAAAAATAACAATAGCAGATGGGCAAACTCGTAACTTCACACAAATAGGCTGGATCGGACGCGCCTTTATGGAAAAAAATGAAACGTATTCTCTAGAAGATTTCCGAAGATTAGAGGCTACACACGTACTAGTATTTTTCGGATATAACGATGGGAATATACATGGTGACGAAGGCAAATGGCTATGGATGGTGAAGATTTCCTTTGACGAACTGACAAACATGGTACAAAACCTCATTCAAAGTGGAGCATCCCCAGAGTATATAGAGAGGTTCGTTGCCAACACGCCGTACGAGTATCAGTTCTACAACCCGTATGCGTTGCCGGGTACATCACCAATTCAGCCAGCTTTCTTCAACACCACAATTTACAAACTACTCTACTACCATGCCCCAAATCCAAACACCCCTACCTCCCAATACAACACGTTGAACACTAACCTATTAAATCAAATGGCTACTTACAAATATCCCTTGGTTATCGGAGGAAACGAAACAATTCAGACTGCTTATCCATACTTATGGGCTTATTGGACAGCAGGAAATATAAGTCTTAACTATTTTAAACCAGTATTTATATCCAGCAGTGGACTCGTAAAAATCTATGAGATAGACTACTCGATTCTAGACTCAGGACTAAACATTACAAGCGCGACGGTATACGCCAATAAAACAGGCACATTGACGCTGAAAAATATAGGAACCACCACATACAACATTACCAAGATATTTTCAAATGATAGTCTTTGCACAGGTATAAGTCCACTACTTCCATTAAGTTTAGGACCTTCAGAAACAACAACTATCAACTTTACAGTACCACAGAATGTCAATGCAAATGATACGCTAATTATAAAGGTGGCTACCAGCATTCCAGATTTTTATGCCCAAAAAACTATTACCGTGCTCTGAGCCAAAAAACTTACTGAAAATTACAAGAAGGTTATCAAAGGTACATTAACACCTTTTATCATTTATTTGATGGGAATATTTTTTAAATCGTAGCAGGGCAATCACTGAATATAAAAAAATAGGTTAATTCTTTGTTTAACTTGAGGTTTAAAAAATGAGGTATTTGCTTCGAAAGTGTGTGGATTGCGGGGAGTATACGTTTAAGGAGGTTTGTCCTTATTGTGGGGGTAAGGTTAGAGTTCCTCATCCTTCAAGATTTTCAATTGAGGATCGTGTGGGTAAGTGGAGACGTCAGCTAAAAAAAGAGGTTTATCAAGGAGTGAACAGTTCCAAGGAGAGGGACGCAGCGTAATTAGCCTTTTGGGGATATAAGCACCCCGCCCTCACTCTCGATACTTGCTTTAGCGGTATTAATAATTTTTTCTAATGTTGTTTCGGCTTGTTTGTAATCGTCGGCAGTTATTTCTATGCGATACTTGGGAGAACCGAGAGTATAGATATTTACCATTGTTTCTTCATCTTGTACAGCGCCAATTGCTTCTCTAAAAGCCTTTTTTATAGCATCAATACCGGAACGCTTCCAACAGGTCATTTCTACTGTTCTTGCGATATTAACTTTGGGAGGCTCTACATGTGTTTTCGATATTTCTGTAATTATTTCAATCCAATCCTTTTTGATCCCTAAATCCTCTAGAAGATTTGGTCCTTTTTCAGATACTAATTCAAAACCATTGTATATGCTCCCATAAGCGGCCTCTAACTTCTTACCTACTTCAATGTATGCTTCATCTAAGGTTTTTCCTATTTTTGTGGCTGACATTTCAAGAAGTTTTTCTGCCTTTTGAACTCTTTTCCATTCCTGTATTTTTTGGCGCCTCTGTTGTTCTGTAACACGTCTCAAAGACAGGTCTATAAACCCTTTTTGAGGATTTATTCTGAGAACCTTGGCTACCACCTTTTGTTTTTCTCTAACAAAGTTTCGTATATTTCGAACCCAGCTCAGAGCAATTTCGGATATATGAATCATTCCTTCCTTGTTATCATATTCGTCAAGTTGAACATACGCTCCGTGATTAGCAATTCTTGTTACTGTTCCAATTACCAATTCCCCTTTCTCTGGGTATTCTCTTCTTGACTTGACCACATTTATCACCTAATCTAGCCTAGAATCTGTTGCTTGCTTTTTTTAATCATTATTACTGCTTTTCCTCCCGTTGGTTTAACCAGGGTTTTACCGCATACATTGCATTTCACTACTGTACTGGCTCTATCAAAAATAATCTGCTCTGAGCCGCAGTCAGGACATTGAGTATTGATAAACTTACTCTCGGGTTGTGGCAACACTTCCCTACTTTTAACCATGTACAGAGCACTCTCCTTCCTACTCTACTTCCAATTTTTTGAGACGCATCCCTTTCTTCTGAATAATATAACCACAATCTTTGCATTTTAATTTGAGGGAGAATTTTTTGGTAGTCTTCGAAAATCTTTTTTGTATAGGTTTACCCCATCTCTACATTTGTATGTGGAGATGTTTAGGCTGACTACCATAACCCTGCTTTTTTCGACGATAACGCCGAGCGCCCTCCGCCATTTTTCTATCCTTACCTTTTTTATACAGAGAAACGGAGTGTTCGGTATACGTTTTGCATTTTGGACAGTAAGTGCGTTTTTCTTTAGGATACCGCATGAGTATACACCCTTTTAAATTAAGTTAATTTAAACATGATATTTAGGATTCTGACTAATTATGTAATTTGAGCAATACCCACAACTTATTTTATATCTTTCGATTATCGACCGCAAAAAGAATATCCGGTTTGAAAGATTTATTTAATTTATTTTAAATAAGAACATAAAATTTAATAAATTTAAAACTGATATATTTTTTAAAAAAAATAATTTTAAAAATGGACAAGTTTCGCAGCTTTTTTTAGAATTAATGCTTTAGCATTTTCTTTGGGTAAGGTGGCCATGTCCTCAACCTGAAAAGGCCCATAAATTTTCATATCACTTCCAACTATAGCGGGGAGCGGCCTTAAAAACCGAATAAGGAGGAACGATTCATTTTTATCTTCAATTTCTTTAACTTCTGGAGGTATGGATTTTTCGCCGAAAAGTTGTAGCAAGTCATTTTTAAATCTTTCATATAATATTTTTTCTTCATGCGATAATTTTTCTTTATTTAGTTCTTTCCCGATACGAATACTTCTCAAAATTTTATCAAGTCGAATATTCATTAAATCATTTAACATAAAGGAAATATTATTGTACTCTTTTTTAACAAGTTTATTTAGAAGCGGTTCTGATTCATTTTTATCTGCTATAAGAGCAGCCAAAAATTTTTTAGCTTCAACATAAAAGCTGTCTTCAAGTCTTTGCAGAGTTTCTTCTTTTTGCTCCTTTTCCCAAGCACTATAAATTTTTTCGTACATTATTCAGACACACCCCACTGAGTTTAGGTGATATCAGCAACCCCCTTACACAGAAGAAACACTGCCGCAGACAATGGGAGTTCAACTTTTTTCTCCATGTATGGTCCAAATGTTTCTTCACCGATTCTAAAAGTAGGCACATTAGCAGCATACACCGTTATTTGACCTTGGAAAACTTGGGATTCACTAAAAGGATCAAAGCTAGTTAGTTCATTTATTTTTAAAGGTTTTACTTCAAAGCCAGTTTTTCCATTTAGAGAAGTTGGAAGACGTATAAGTCTATGAATGTCTGCAGTAACAGGTTCATCAATTTCCCCCCTAGCCCTATTTATAGCACGCTCCGCAATAAGGAACCAAAAATTGATATCAATATTCCTCAGGGCATCCCAAAGTGGGGGGTGCTGACTCAAATAATTCACCATTTTTTGTTTCTCTTTTAAAAGTGTTAACAATTTTTTCCTTACAGACTTGTCTTCTCTCATAATTTGGTTTTCGTCCAATTCGGAAATAAATTTAACAACATATCTTGCTATTCGCCCGCCCCAACCCTTACCATTAGTATCGGGACCTATAATTAGCCGTTCACGTCCAACCTCCTGGAGTCCATGAGACTCGGGATTTATTCCATTACCCTTAATGTAATCAATAATTTCCCTCCTTGTTTGAGAGCTAAATTCTCTCACAGTATCTGATTCCACATGTATGTGATATCCTCTGTGCCCTGAGAAACAGACACTGATTTCACTTTGATGAATACCAAAATCAGGAATTAGAAAATCCTCAACAACTTTAATAGTTTCTAGTTTAGCGGCTTCCAAGCAAACATCACAAAGCCATTTCACCTCTTCGATTTTAGATTCTCCACATGTAGGACACTTTTCTGGTTTAACCCCTTCACCTCCCTTCCCGCATACATGGCACTTCCATTTATCATGTTCATTTTTACAACTTGTCTCAATGTGATCTGCGTCTATATCGAATATTAAATCGCATCCTTCCCAACCTTTCATCGGCATTTTCGGCATACTTGGTTGGAGATAGTAGGCTGCCGAGTAAAATACATCTGAGGGCGTCTCTCTAATAAGAAATGTTCTAAGCTGATTATCGTTTTCAAAACCCAAGTGTCTAATCACCGCGCCATGTTTAAAAAACATAAAACCAAATTCCCTTTTAGGCAGATTTGAGGCGGGTTTTATTTTAACAAGATTATCATTATAGTATTTCCCAAATAGGTGAATTAAAAAATCACTCGTATCCATTTTACATCTTCCTATAAAATCAATTCCTCAAAACCAATCATAATTAAATATCATCGACTTAGCTAAATTATTGCTTTTTAACCCCCTTCTGCCGAATTCGAAGAATGTTACGATAACAAGTTAGAGGATGACTTATATTTTTACAAAATTCATTTTTTTCACAGAGACCATATGTTCTAAGAGTATTACATGAAGGAGGGGTGTATTTTGTTCCACCTCCCTTAATTCCAGCTATGTGCTCTACTTGATATCTCGTAAGGTTTTCATCAAAATCGGGAACATTGCTAAATATTTGTATCACCTCATCCACAGATAGACCTACTTTTATGAGAAAAGAGGTAAGAGCAAATCTTGCTTGATGGGATATGTTTCCGCCCGCGTGAAGTTCGGATAACATTTTTGAGACGCAGGGAGGGAAACATTCTCGGGAAACCTCACTAAAATATTCATCAATTCCTCTGTCTTTTTTCTGATTTTCTAATTTAACTCGTATTGTATCAATCATCTCTTTTATCATCGGAGGTAAGTCGGGGGGTTTCCCTTTCTTTTCCATAAGACGCCACTTCACCGCTTCGGATATTAATCTCGCAACATCAATTTTCCGAAGATAAACATAACCCTCATCCAAAACTCTGTTAACTAGTTTCCAGTACTTATCCTGAAAATAGGGAGCATAGGTCAAATAATTAGTAACATTTAGTTTATACTCGTAAAATCGCCCACCGACTCTTTGCGACTCTTTTTTAATATCCCATCCAAATGTTTCCCTTGCAATGCGTATAGGCTTGTCATTTTCTTCGTTTTCTAAAAGTTTGTCTACACGTTTAGACTCTGCAACGGCATATCTTCTCCTTAAATACTCGTCCCCCAATGATTCAACAAATAGACGGGCAAGCGGAAAAGAAAGAAGTTCTACATAAGCATCATCTCGGTAAGAAACGTAACCACTCTCTAAAGCCTCCATGACACGCTCCCTACCTCTTTCAAGAACAGAGGAATATTCTGGAGAAACCAAATCCTCAATATCTAAATTGAGACTTTCAATATACTCCTGGGCTTCTCTTGTAAAGGGGTACTTGGCCAAATCGACTTTAGAATACTTATTCACCATTTCGCGGAATCCTACCCACTGGTTGATAGGCGGAACTTATTTTTTTAATTCTCTTTCATAACTTGAACTCTTAAATAACTTTTTGAAAAATTTTTGGAGAATTGTAAGGAGCTTCTAGGTTACGGAAACGTAAATTGCACTCCACGCTAGAGAAATTAGGAGAACGCTTTCAAAGTTTTCCCATGGGAATCTTCCTTAAAACTGTTCATCACGCTTTTTTAAATAACTGGGGATCTTCACATTTAGTCTGCTATCACAATATTAATTTTAATTTAAAAATGCCTAATACACTTTCTAAAAAGTTTTACTAATTTATTCCGCCTCAATTCTTGGAGCCAGCCAATATGTCAAACGCCCACCGCCAATAATATTGAATTCGAGTTTTATTGGCATACTTGCTGAGAATTGGACTGTAACAGTATCACTTGCTGTCGCTGCTTTCATCATATCCGTTAGGTAGCTGAGAGCGTACATTGCTTTAGATTTTTCCGTTACATTCAACTCAAGAAGAGCATCGCTAGACTTGTCTAACTTAACTTCAACCCCACCAGTATCTCCCGCGGCACTAATTTCCAACTCGTCAGGAGAGGCCTCAACCTCTACATGATCACTTACCACCTCAGCATCCTTTAAGGCTTCCTTCAAAACATCCGCAGTCATTTTAATTTCAGCATTAAATTTAATGGAGGGAACCGGAGTTTCCTCATGTGTCAAATCAAGTAAACCAATGTGGAAAGTGCGTGTAGATGTTCCCTTGAATGTAACATTGAGTTTATTTTTTTCGGAATCTAGCGACAATTCTAGGGCATCTCCGCCACCAGCTCTTCTCATTATTCTGGACATATCTTCGAGGTTTATTCCAAGTTTAATTTCACCACTACATTCATATTCACTAAAAGCCATTTTTGGCAACTCGAAGTCAACCATAGCTACATGACTAGGATCCATCGCCCTTGCATGCAAGGAATTTTCATCAGCTATAAAAACAAGTTCGTCAACTAAACCGGATAAAGCATCAATAATATTTTTCCAAAGCTTCGCATCCGTAAAAGCGAATTTAAATGCCATGTGCATCACCTTTTTCTTAAATTTCTAACCAAGATTCGTACAAATAGGATCAAATTGAACTAATTAGCATCTATTTTAAATAGTTGATTTTAAAGATGCGTCTAACCAGACTCAAATTTTAAACACTGGATATTATAAATATGATGACTTTCTTTATAAGCACCTTCAATTCTCAGTTAAGATTGATTTTCTATAGATTTCTTTAGCTTTTCTACTTGCGAGCGTAATTTAATGTTAAGTTTATTCATGTTTTGAATTATACTGGCATTAATCTGTATTTCGCCTTCTTCTCTTGGCAAGACCGTCCCAAATACTCTTATCTTATCACCCACTTTAATTTTGCTTATAATTTCATCGTCTAAAGCTACAATTCTTGCCTTTCCAGTTCCATCGTCAATAAGCGCAACGTTTTGCTTTTTTTCCAATACGACTCCTAGAAGTTTAATAAAAGAGGCTTCACTAGAAGTGATATCTTTAATCTGTTTTTCGATAGCGGGGGGCTTGGGCTTCCATGGACCGCCCTCAACCTTTTGATTCCAAGACATTGAACTCAACCCTTAAGTATTTCGGAATGTGAAGGTCAATTATTAAAGGTACTCGTCCCATTCTGAAAAGCTTTCCCTTTTTCCTAAAGGACTTTCACTGGTAGAAAAATAAGGATATTGTCGGCTGAGAAGTTAATTGGAACTTTTAATTATGAGTTGTTCCAGAGCTTTTTTAAGGATACGGCACATTCCAATGCGTTTACTTGGGTCGACTGCAACCATTCCGTAGGTTTTCACGTTTAGGATATCTTCAACCTGTGATGGTTTCATGGCTCCGGGTAGATCCTGCTTATTAGCTATTGCTAAGACTGTGGAATTTGGTTTATTTCCGAACTCATCAATTATCTTACGAGTGTTTAAAACATTTTTAGGGGTTGAATCAGTAACCACGAAAATAACTTTTGCTCCCCGCATAAATCCGTCCCACAAAAATTTAAATCTCTCCTGTCCAGCGATATCAAAAAGACTAACCTCGCACTCACCTAAAGTTACAAAACCAAAGTTGATGCCAATTGTGGGATCATACTTGGTGACCGTCCTGTTTTCACTTAACAGAGTTATAATACTGGTTTTGCCTACGGAAGGAAGCCCGATAAAGGCCACTTTCTCATGTTTCATTTTATAATCCTCTTATTTAGTGAAATAGAAAACATAATACAAGGAATTGAATTAATATTTTTAATCTTAGTATTACTGGTATATTGCTGAGGATATTCAGCATACACATATAAATATCTAAAAAATTTAATTCAATAACTTACTATTAAAAATAGTTACCTAATATTTTATTCAATAGGAATAAAATTAAATATACATAACGTAGCACAAGTTTACTACTAGGTGGAGTTCAATAAGATCTCCAAGTATGATGACACTTGAGGCATCGGTAAAAAATAGTAGATCCTTCATCAGCACTTCTAGTTTGAAGTTGCCAGTATACCGCTTTGTCATGATTACATTTAGGACATGTAACTTTTACAGTGGGCATAGTTTGAATTGCGTCCGCGTCTTCTATGATAGTTGTTTTATCACGCGGGCTATGTTTAATTTCTTTCGTTATTTTATATTTTTCAGTCGACTCTTTTTCTAACTCACTGGAATAATTGCAATTTCTACACTTTAGCAACAACAGTCCTTCGTCGGTTTTTGTTGGTAGCATTATTGAGTTACACTGAGGACAGAATTTCATTAACTTCACCTTCAAACATTTTATGTCAAAATTATTTTATAATAAAGTAATGGTTGATGATATCACGTAATCTTTTAAATTTTTTTTACAATTCTCTCGAAAAGGTCTTGGAGTAGAGATGTAAAAATTTGGATGCTTACTTCTTTTTCAGTCTTACGGTTTATTATTTTTTCCCGAGGTATTGAAGCAGTAAGTTTTTCTGCGGTTGCCTTTATTTCAAAGTGGTCTTTTAACCAGGAATAAGCAATTAATGCCTCAGCTGCATCACCTAAACTATGAGCATCCTGCCTCGCAGAAACGTATTTTCTAAGACCCGCTTGCCTAAACGCCTCTGCCAAAAGGGTATCAGGCACTTTGGCGCCATCGGGTCTACCAACCAATTTTGATTTTACTAGTGAATACAGAAGATTTACAATACTATCTCCAAGTTTAGCCAAGCTTTTATCATTTAATATTTCTTTAAGAGACTTGTGCTCAAAGGTTATTAGATTACATTCAATTTCTTTTCCGGAAAAATTCGTGGGATCACCTTCTCTTGTAGAAAAGACTCTTTCTTTGGAGTTTTAATTAAATTTTTCAAGTTCCTTCAGGAATTTTTCTTTGAATTCTTCAGCACGTTCTACTAATTTTTTGAGAGTTTCATTTAATAAAACTAGGGGATCTTTTTTTCCATCCGTCTTAATGTACAGGATAGGCTTTGAAAGTAATGCGTGTTCTATTCGATAACCTGCAAAGACCAAGGCTTCATCTTCAAAGAGAATGGATTTTATAGCGTTACACAAGGTGTGTCCTTCCCCTTCTATTTCTACTCTTAGATCATTATCTTTTTTTTCCACAATTTTTATATTCATACAGCACCAACTTCTTTTGTTTTTACTCAACAATTATCGAAACTTGAATAAATTCCTAATTTTTAGCATCCGAGTCTTACTGATAAACTTTTCATAAACAGCATAATGATTGGCGTCTAGCGATTATCAATGAATATGAGACCATCATTTTTATGCGTTACAAAATTATTAAATAATTATAAAATTAATTAGTAGATAATTAAACTCTCACTTTCTTTTTAGTATGAAGATATCTCATATTTTTACTCTCCCGTAATCACTTGCTATTTTTCTAGTTTCTTTTGCTTCACAATTTAAGCAACTAAGAACGTTTCCCTTTCTTTCTAATTCAGAACCACACTTGGAGCATGTAGCGTATACAACTCCCAAATTTTTTTCAGTGGTTGTTAATTGAATTAGTTCTCCCTGCTCCTCAACTACTCTAGCCCTTATAATGTCTCCTGGTTTTAACGCGTCTGAAGTGTTTTCCACATATCCGGGGCTAATTTGAGAAATGTGTATTACCGCTGAAAAAGGATTAGCTATAGTCTGTCCTCTTACTCGGGCGATATCCACAAATGTTAACATTTTATTAATTTGTGTAACTTTTCCCAAAACTATATCTCCCTTTCGGGGTAATGCACGCGCCTCTATTGGTATTACTTTCACCCTTTTTTCAATATTATCAATTATAACACGCCCAATACTTGACGCGTAAACTATTCCATTTTCTTCGTATGTACCTTCTCCGGGGGTGAATTCTTCAATAACACCCAGCCAGTCGCCGGGGAGTACAAAACTTCCAGTTTTTGGTTTACTTACGTCTTGCAACTTTAAATCTCCATACTATTGTTTAAACATGGGGAGTGATAATTCCCACAGTTCAACATTTATCCAATGTATTACTAGCGAATAAAGGTTATTGACTATTTTCCTTAAAACTATCGATTATTAAGATAAAATGCGTTTTCTTTAACTTTTCAGTATTCTATAAATGTCCACATCAACCATGTGTTTTCTTTTAGTATGAAAAGGTAAGGTCTGAGGGAGGGGCATCCTCATACGAATAATTCTATCAACTAGACCTCCATTTTTCAACACAAACTGAGTAATAAATTTTCTGTTTTTTAAACCATATTTATGAATAGTGTATGTCACATCAGCCAGCTCTATTCCTTTTTTCAAAAATATTCTATCACTTGATTTCCTTTGAACCCCAAATGGGGGATTTTGTAACACAGTATCAGCAGAACCAGTTATATCCGCGACATCCATAGCTATAAAATCAATTAAATTAGAAACTTCTGCCTTCAAAGAGTTTCTCCTTGCAATATTTAAAACCCTTGAATCCAAATCTACTCCTACTACACGTTTTGCCCCGATTAACGCCGCTCCAATACCGAGTATGCCGTTGCCACATCCTAAATCAAATACTTCATGCTCAACAATATCATTGAAGGTGAAAGCAGCGATAAATAAGAGACTTGCTGCAACTTCACTAGAGGATGTGTACTGCTCCCATTCAACTTTAGGTGAGGGGTTAACTTCCAGCTCACTCAATAATCTCTCGAGGTCTTTCTTCTTCAGCCTCTGCTCTAACGTCATTACTATTCACTTTTAACACTTTTGTAAGCAAATGATTGAACCTTTTATCTATTTAGCATAATTTATTTCAAAAAAATAAGAGTAAATAAAATGAATCAAATTATAGTTTGTGACCCAATAAGTTTTCACCTACAGTTCCACTCCAATTTTCAAAGCCAAGTAAAATATCAAGTTCTCTAGGGGTTATAACGGGAATTCTAAATTGAGGGCTGTCCTCAATTACTATTCTCGGACAGGCGGTTATTACAAGCACTTCTATATCTGCTAGCCCATAAAATCTTTCAGGAGCTATTTCCTCAGCGGCTAGTAGATAGACTTCTCCCCCCTTACTTTTAATTTTATTTTTAATTTGTCTAGCTAGTTCCAAGTTTATCTGCCCAAACTTTAAACCAACAACCACACCAAACCTTGTTGCATTCCTAGCTTTTTCTATCTGGGCGTATCTCTGCATAAGAATACTTTTAGTTTCTTTCTTCATATCACTAACTTTGCTAGAGTAGGGATCAGCCGCAATGACGCTCTTACCGGTAGCTAAAGCAATTCCTAGAGGATGAAAAGTTCCTCCACCAACAAATAGAAATTGGTCTACATTTAGTTTCTCAACACTGGATAAATCACAACCCAATACTTGACCAGCATATTTGGCTTTACCACTAGGTTTACCTATTAAAACCTCAAAGCCTTTTTCTTCAAGTAGGTTTTTTATTTCGCCCAATTTATGAATATGCTGAACGGTGGTCGCGATGCCCACTTTTTTAGCAGTTAGTAAGCTGACTGCCCTTAACACAACTTCCCTAATTTCAACCTCGGAACGTGCTTCAATGAATAATGTGGGAATTTTAGGTTTCTTAGGCCAAGGAGAGTGCCCGAAGTGTACCAAAAGATTAGCGTTAAGTGTTAAAGCTGCAGTTTCTGCTATATCGCACCCACCCCAACAAGGGTCCACAGAAATTAATGTTTCAACACCAGTTTCTAATTCAAGTTTTTTACTAATTTTTAAGGCAGAACCTCTTAAACCTTCGGGGAACTGTAGAAGAATTCTTCTAACGTTTCTTTTTTTAATCTCAGATATAATTCGATCTAACTCCATAGCATAATCAATTTCCATAAGTTACCTAGTTTTGGAATATCTATTAACTTTTCTTAAAAAAAATAGCTAATTGTTCTTATGCAAATCGGATGACTTTTAATAGTTAAAGAAGTTACTTCAGAAAGGAGCAAAGGCTTTGGGACAAATTGTTGCTCTTTCTTTCAGACGCCCTTCGCTGGAACGCGTTTAAATCCATTCTAGCTGGGTGAAGCCCGGCACCCTCTATCCCGTCCGCGAAAGCTTTCGGGAATTCCTCTTTCTGTAACTACTACTAGAAGAAACCCTTTTTTAAGCCTTATCAGGATAAATCATTCTTTTAAAAGTACCACAGAGAGAGGGGTGGGTTCCCCTTCAGGGAAAGTGAAGGAATTGCTGCTTCTGTGTCTTCCTTTCCCTTCAAGGTCGATGCTCAGCGTGCCCATCCATCATCGTGCATGGTAGAGTGAAAAAAGAACGCGGAGAAGGATAGAGGGTAGAACCTATAAGAAGTAGGCGTTCTAAGTAATTCTTATGAGGAGAGACGTTGTTTAACCCCAGGTGACGTATAGGTTCCTTAACAAAGAGTGAAACTAATTTTGTCCCAAAACTGAGCAAATATCATAAATTAAATTAGTTTAATTTATTGCAGAAGCAAAATTTTCGGAGAGGTGACCGAAATTGCCCGCTATAGAAAAGATTTCTGCGCGTAAGATTCTTGATTCTCGAGGTAAATACACGATAGAAGTAGTAATTCACAGTAAAAGTTTTAAGACAGCTGCCTGCGCTCCATCAGGAGCTAGTGTTGGAAAATTCGAAGCTCAAGCCTTTCCTGAAGGAGGAGTAGAAAGTTCAATACAACTTTTACAAAATGAGCTATCCCCTAAATTAAAAGGAATGAACACAGAGGATCAAACAGAAATTGACAAAATTATATGGAAATTTGATGGCACAAAAAATCTTAGTAAAATCGGTGGAAACGCAGCAATAGCCACTTCTACCGCTGTAGCCAAAGCCGAGTCAAAAAGCAAAAATCTAATGCTATGCCAATATTTAGGCAGTAACCTGAGACTTCCCTTTCCTCTGAGTAATGTTATCGGAGGCGGAGTTCACACAAAAGGGGATTCTATAGAATTTCAAGAATTCTTGGTTCTTCCGTTAGGCGCCAAAACATTCGAAGAAGCAGCGAAAACAAATATAATGGTTCACCGAGCAGTAGCAGAAATAATAATGAAAACACATCCAAACTATGTACTTGGAAGAAATGATGAAGGAGCATGGGCAGCCCCACTAACAATAAATGAAGCCTTAGAAACACTAACCAAAGCAATAGAAAAAGTGGAAGAAGAAACCGGAGTAAGAGCAAAAATAGGTATAGATGCTGCGGCATCAGAATTATGGAATGGTAGAAAAGAAGAATATGTTTACAAAAAAGAAAACAAAAGATTAACCTCTGAACAACAACTGGAGTACGTGCTAGACCTCATACACAATTATGAAATCGCATACTTTGAGGATCCATTTCAAGAAGAGGATTTTGAGTATTTCGCGAAACTAACCGCAAATACGAAAAATAGAAGTATAATAACTGGAGATGATCTCATAGTAACCCATAAAAAACGTCTCCAAACAGCAATTGAAAAAAACGCAATAACGGGTTCCATAATAAAACCTAATCAAGTAGGTACCCTAACAGACACCAAATCCACTGTGGAGCTATGCCATAAAAGCAAAGTAATCCCTGCGGCGTCACACAGATCGGGAGAGACCGCAGATCCAGCGTTAGCTCATATCGCCGTTGGGCTAAACTGTCCAATAATTAAAATAGGGATTATGGGAGGAGAACGCATGGCCAAGATTAATGAGCTTATCAGAATAGAGGATACACTTAAGATATCTATGTCTAAACCGCCAATTTGAAAAATTTTAAAACTTAAAGCGGTAAAAAATATCCCTAATGTTGAGGAAGTGAAGTTAATAGATGCTGAACACATAATTGAGTACATTGTGAGTAATTACAGGAACTCTAGAAAAATTGTTGAGGTAGGAGTGGGAAGGTCCCCCGAAATAGCTATTGGACTTGAGAAGAAATTACCAGAAGCAGAAATTATAGTTACAGATGTAAACCCTCATATTTTAGAGCAAATATCAAATTGCCATCGTATTAAAACCGCTGTCGATGACATAATTTCACCTAATATGAAGATATACAAGAATAGCGGTCTCATCTATTCTATTCGCCCACCCCCTGAATTACAATATTATCTTTTGAGAATTGCAAATATCGTAAAAGCAGACCTAATACTCAGATTACTAACAAATGAGCCCCTTTGTATTTATCACCCAAAACACAAAATCATAAATTATAAAAAAACGGTGCTACATCTTTTTAAGCTTAAAAACAAGTAAAAAAACTAGATAAAAGTAAACATAATTTGATATTTTTATTATTCTGTTTTATAATAATATAGGTTATTAAGTAACTTGGAAAAACTTTTCCATATCGTAGCGTACAAAACATTAATAAAAAGGTGTATCAATTGACATAGTACACTTAAAGCTAAGGGTGTGAATATGAGCCGCAATGAAAATGACTTGATCCTATGGTTTGAAGAGGTAGGAAAGGAAGATGTGTCCAAGGTAGGAGGAAAAAACGCTAATTTGGGTGAACTAATAACAAAAGCCAAAGTCCCAGTTCCACCAGGTTTTTCAGTTACCACCTATGCCTACAAAAAATTTCTAGAAGACACAAATATAAAAAATAAAATATTCAAAATACTTGAAAAAGCCGATACTAAAGACTTCCAACAACTTGAAGAGGCATCAAACAAAATTAGGCAACTTATTGAATCTACACCAATCCCTGAAGAGATTCAAAAAGCAATAATGAAAAGTTATGACGAGCTGGCTAAAAGAGTAAAAGAGAAAGAGCCGTTAGTGGCGGTCAGATCGAGCGCCTCCGCAGAGGATAAAGTAATGGGTTAAACCATTCTTCCCCTATTGCCAGGCGCTTCTTTTGCAGGACAGCAGGAGACCTTTCTAAACGTAAATAGAGAAGGGTTGCTGGAAGCCGTAAGAAAATGTTGGAGTAGCCTATTTACAAAAAGAGCCATAACTTACAGACAAGAAAAGGGATTCAGACACCAAGACGTCCTCATCAGCGTAGCTGTTCAACTTATGGTTGAGGCAAAATCAGCAGGAGTTATGTTTACGCTTCACCCAGCAACGGGGGATACTTCAAAAATAATGATTGAAGCTAATTGGGGGCTGGGAGAATCCGTCGTAAGCGGGGCAGTAACGCCAGACACATATGTAGTGAACAAATCTAATCTAGAAATAATCGATAAGCATATTGCAACCAAAAAAGTCGAATACGCATTAAACCCTAATACTGGAAAAACAGAACATTTAGAAGTCCCTCCGGAAAGACAAAAAATTCCAGCCTTAACAGATGAAGAAATAAAAAGAATAGCGCAGTATGGCAAACAAATCGAAAAACATTATAAAACAGCCCAAGATATCGAATGGGCAGTAGATCAGAAGAGGGAAATATACTTACTTCAATCCAGACCAGAAACAGTACATGGTTCAAATTCCGAAAATACAGAAAAAATTACTCAAGCGCCCCAATCAGAAACTACTACGGAACGAGAGATAATACTTAAGGGACTAGGAGTATCCCCGGGAATAGCATTCGGCCCAGTGAAAGTGATTAAAGACCTTGATCACCTGGGAGAAGTGAAGAAAGGAGACATCTTAGTAACTAGAATGACTACGCCCGATTGGGTTCCGGTAATGCAAAAAGCAGCTGCGATAGTAACTGATGAGGGAGGATACACATGCCACGCAGCGATAGTGTCCCGAGAACTCGGAGTCCCCTGTGTGGTAGGGACAAAAAAGGCAACCAATGTTCTAGCAGGTGAGGGAAAAGTAACTGTTGATGGCGGTAAAGGACTGATATATCGAGGAATTCTCCAAGCCGAAAAGGAAGAAGCCGTAACCGCACTTGTGGGCCCAACGACACTACCTACAGCCACAAAAATCTACGTAAACTTGTCGATGCCAGAAATAGCAGAAAGAGTTGCAAAACAGACGCAAGCAGATGGTGTTGGACTACTCAGAGCAGAACACTTAATGATAACCCTAGGAAAACACCCACGAAAACTCATTGAAGAAGGCGGGGAACAAGAAATGATAGACCAATTTGCAGACGGAGTAAGAAAAGTCGCTGATGCCTTCAGTCCAGGCCCAGTGGTATACAGATTTCTAGACTTTAAACCCGATGAATTCTTGGCTCTAGAAGGTGGAAGGAAATACGAAGAAGAAACGGGGCATGTAGGACCCAATCCTATGATAGGATACAGAGGGCAATTCCGATACATAAAAGAACCCGATGTCTTTCGACTTGAGTGTAGAGCAATAAAAAAAGTTAGAGATGAATTCGGGCTGAAAAATCTCTGGGTAATGCTGCCCTTTGTGCAATCCGTAGAAGTTTTCAGGAAAACAAAACAGATCATGAAGGAAGAAGGGCTGGATCCAGAAGTAGACCCAGACTTCCAAATCTGGATTATGGTTGAGGTTCCAAGCAGTGTACTATTAATAGACAAATTCTGCCAAGAAGGAATCAATGGAGTCAGCTTTGGTACCAATGATTTAACAATGTTAATTCTGGGCGTAGATAGAAACGATGCTAGTGTTCAAGAGTTATATGATGAGCGTAATTTAGCGGTTCTACGCGCAATTGCATATACTATTAAGATATGTAAAAAATACGGAGTAACTACCTCTATCTGTGGACAGGCCCCCAGTGTTTATCCCGATTATTTAGAGTTTCTAGTTCGATTGGGGGCTACCAGCATTAGTGTAAACCCAGACACCGTTCTATTCTCGCGTCACATGGTTGCCAAAATTGAGCGTAAGTTACTATTGGAGAATGTTACGGGGCCTTCGCGTATACGGGTGGGTAAGAGCTTTATGGATGAGGTAGAGTTCTGGAAGTTGCTTCAGGACTAATTGGTATATTCCTCACCACCCACATTTATTCCAATAAAATGTTTAAATGCGATAGCTACAATAACGCATCTTTTTCACAGGAATTAACCAATGAATTAATAAAAGGTAGAAATACGGAAAGCTTAATATGGGATTCTGAAGCTTAGTTTTGTGACTTACACAGAGGTGAACAAAATGTCTAAGAGACCTGCAAAATGCTACACCGAAATTGATCGCCCACCTTATACCAGAAGGGAATACGTCCGTGGTGGTCCAGAACCGAAAATAAGGATCTATGATATGGGTAATCGTCAAGTAAAATTAAATCTGAGAGGCGATCTTATTATTGAAGAAAGATGTCAGGTTAGCCACAAGGCACTTGAAGCTTTGCGTATCTCGGTTAACAGAAACCTTACAGATAAGATGGGAAAGGATGACTTCCACTTTGTCATACATGTAAAACCCTTTCACGTTATTAGAGAAAATAGGATGATGGCTTTTGCGGGTGCTGACCGTTTGCAGGATGGCATGCGTCGGGCGTTTGGTAAGCCAGTTGGCAGTGTTGCTCGTGTCCGTGAGGGCCAGGTCATTTGCAGTATTTGGGCGAATGATTCGCCGAGGAACAGGGAATTATTAAAGAAAATTCTTCATATAGGCGGCATGAAACTCCCTAGACCGTCTAGGGTTAAGCTTGTATCTGAAGAAAATAAGAGTTAGTGATGTTCTTCTCCCATTAATTTTTGTCCAATCCCTTCCTAATTCTTTAACTATTTTTTACCACTTGTTTTTGTGTATTTTCTATCTCAGGAGTTTCCACTCCTTGTCCGCGTATATTTTGCTGAATTCAGGGCCCACAGCGCCTATGTATTTTGACTCAGGTTTGCTAATGTATCCAGTATCTTCTTGATCTAGGGTGTGAAGTACTAATTGGGCTATTCTGGTTCCCGGATATAAGGCTAGATCAGCTTCCCCCAAGTTGACCAGCTCTAGTGTTAGCGACCCTGCGAAGCCCGGTCCCACCATCGTTGCTGTAGCTATTATTAGTCCAACACGCCCCCAAGAGGATCTCCCGATTACATATCCTAGAAGGTCGTTGGGCAATCTTATATATTCCAAGGTGCTCCCCAGCACGAATTGGCGGGGCTGGAGGATAAGTTTTCCTTTGTACCCGATGTAGATTTTATCTTGATATTGTTCTATTTGCGATTCAATATCTTCCTGCATCGGATCCAAGAGGTGATATTTGGTTCTTTTTGTTATGATAAATTCCGTTCCCAATCTTAGGTCTATTGAACCGTGAGCGATTTGAGCTTCATGGCGGATTATTGGCGTAATAACTAACCTTTTCAGGGGATCTTCATGGAAAAGTCTTTCCATTATACTCTTTGTTGAAAGTACAGTCATTTTGCTACATCTCCCATCTTTCTGTGTATTTCGCTTAGCTCTATTGACTTTTGTATTAGACGGTTTAGTTTAATATCTACTTGACTTTTTTCTTCAGGAGTTTTGGCATTAAGCATTTGATATACTTTATTTATTTGGGTTGATGTTAATAACCAGCCTGCGTTTAAAATGGAGATTATTCTTGCAGGGCGACTAGTTTTATTTCTAAAATCGAGAATCTCGTTTGGAGGTATGAGATATAAAATCAAAGAAACTAAAAAGGGGACTTCTTCTTCGAAGATTTGCAGAGTATACCGCTTTCCTGTGGTTAATTTTCTTATTTCCTCTTTAATTTTGGGAATTAGGTCCGATATTTCGTTCTTTGCGTAGCAGGTTTCATCTTCGATATATTTTTCTAATTTTTCAATTTCTTTACTTATTTGAACGTTTTTTGTATAGTTCAATTGTTTAATTTCTTCCACCATAACTTTTAAACGGCTTTTTAGGGGCGTACTCAATTTGTAGGTGTTGGTATAAAAAATGTGTTTGAAAAAAGCGAATAGGTATGATGGCCCAAAAGTGTGGATTGCTAACAAGTCAGAGGAAATAGATGTAATCCAATTTCTAATTTTTCCTAGAGTTTGTTCAACGATTCTAACACTATCTAATTCATTTTCCGTAAAATCAGGAAAATTGATTGATTGAGGAAATTGGAGAAATTTGGAGAATTCTTCTGATTTCACTATTTTTTGAAAAAGTCTATAGCATTCAATTATGTAATTACCAATTGGATTTGCTATGAGGCAGTGTAAAAGTACATTCTCTTTCTCGAATACCGGAAGATTAAAAAGCAGGATACATTGAGGGCAATCCTCTTCCAATTTATTTATTTCTTCTTTATCTAGAGCATTTTTTAAAAGGTCTTTCAAGATAACTAAAAGATCCATGTATGAAAAACTGCTTTCACCTGAGACACTTACAATTAGAAGGACGTTTTTATGAAACGTGTTTATTACATTTTCCAGAGTGTAAAATGTGCCTAGAGGAAAGTTTCTTATGTTCGATGCTTCTATAAATTTAGTTATTTTGAGTATTATCTCGGTAATGTGGTTATATCTTTCTCCGGTAGTTTCAATTATCTGAGATAATTGCTCTCGACCCTCGTGAGGCAATTTATCTGCACTTTCAAGTTCTTCTAACAGGGAAACCAACTTTGTATATAACATTGAAGAGGTTTTTAACAGTAGGTTTATAGCTTTTTCTTGTGCGTCTGTTGGAAACTCTTCTGATCGAAGCCGACTTAATAAACGGTTTTGTAACAAAATTTTTTCCATTTCAAATTCTATGAGTTTTTTAGCGTTAACAAATTCTTTGCAAGATTCGAATTCTTCGAAAAATTTACTGCTTTCTTCTAAAGTTTTTTTGCTAGTTTTACTAAAAAAATTTACTATATTACTTAAAGCTTCGTCATTAGTATTTTTTTCAACTATTAGTCTTTCTAATTTTTCTATCATAGTGGAGATTTGAACCATAAAATTCTCTCCATCCACCCCGGAATAGGCAAACAACGCTAGACGGTAGATTATTAAATGTATGAATGTGTCTTCTTCAATTGTTTTAGGAGGGAAATTATTTCTAGCTCTCTTAACCATTTCAAGAAATGTTAGGGCTTCCTTCAAAACTTCTTCATTTATTGGCAATAATCCAGAGGCGAAACTAAGAATGGATTTTACAACTTTATCAGAAAGGAAACCAATCTCAAATAAAATTGATAATTCGCGTAACTCATTTTGGTCCATCATTTTAAAGCACCATAATCTTCCAAGGTACTTCTACATAAGTAAAATGGAAATTCTTTAAATTAAATGGATTCACTTTTGACTTTGATTTATTAACCTATCTTTATGTACTTTTTGAAGATAAAAATGAATGTATTCTACGAAGAACGCCTATTAGGGTGTAAATTTCCCGTCCTGAAATAAACGCTCTTGAAATAACATTATGAAAAACTCTTTCCGCAATTCTATATTTAAAAGAAGAATATTTTATGTCTTTCAGGATAAGAGAAAAGTACTCTAAAGCCTTTTCTTTTTCCAATTTTGAGGAGGATCTTGGGGCGCCCTTTTTCTTATACGCTTGGCGTTTATAAATTTCGTAAAATATAATTGCAGCAGCATGTGAAACATTCAGAGTAGAATAACTTGAAGCGGGAATTGTTACAATGATGTCCGCTTTCGCTAATTCTTCGTTGGTTAACCCCATACTTTCTCGTCCAAATAATAAAGCAACTTTTCCATTAACATTCGCCAGTCTTTCTACTAGTAAATCGGGAGTAATGGTAGTTCTAAGAACATTATAATTCATTCCAGTTTTTGCTGTTGTACCTACTATGAAATCCACATCCGAAATCGACTCTTCGAAGTTATTAACTATCTTCATATTTTTGAGAACATCTATGCCATGCATTGTACGTACTTCGGCTTCAAGCATATCCTCAAATTTGGGATTAACAAGTACAAGTTCTTCTAAAGCAAAATTTTTCATGACACGTGCAATTGCACCAACATTTCCTGCGTTTTCCGGTTCTAAAACAATCACTTTGGTTTTTAGCAATATAACCATCTACTTCAATTGAGATAAAACTGAACAACATCATTATCGTTAAGTACATGGTCTAATCCTACTCTTTCACCCTCATACTTCGCAGATTTCCCATAGATACGAGCGTACTTAAAATTTTTAATGAAACGCGTATGAAGCTTTTTAGCTACATCCTCGACACTGGCTCCCTTTTCAATAATTAGTGGTTTATCAGAAATAACATTTCCAGGCTCCCGAGTGTAAATTCGAATAACATCGAGTGATTTAAATATTCCCTCTTTAAACTCCTCAACTCCCTTTTCCTTAAAAACAGATATCGGATAAATATCAAACCTTTGAACATAAGTATTCAAAAGCTTTTGATAATTCTCCGAAGACCCAGCCAAATCTCCCTTGGTGGCAACTATTACGGCTTTCTTGTATAATACACCAGTATCCATAGCTAATTCGATATCATCTAAGGAAACTTTACCCCAAATACGAACCAGTACGTTAACCATGCGTTTCCTATTCAAAAAATTTGTAATTTCTTCCGGAGATCCATCAAAAAATTGAGCCCCCCTTAATTGGATTCCGCCACTACCCGTCCTCTTTACTTCAACGGGGGGATGATTTAAATTAAGTAGTATTCCAGCAGACCCCAACTCATCCAATAAAATATTAACCTGCTCCAAAACGTCCTGAGATAAGTCAATGACCAAAACAATAGAATCAGCATTTCTAATAGTGGACAGTATTTGAGGACCGTTTTCACTGTCGCTAAAACCTTCAAAAAGTGCGGGGATTTCAACTATCTGTATGGGGACTGAATTAAAATCTAAAATTCCAACTTCAGGGCGAGTTGTCTTGAAGGGATAATCATCAACTCTAGCTTTCGCTCCAGTAAGATGGTTCAAAATTGCGCTCTTCCCAGTGTTTGTTAAACCAACTAAAATTACCTGCCCCGCTCCCTGTTTCTTGATGCTAAAAACAGAAGACGCACTGGATTTCCTTAATTTTTCCTTTTCAAGTTCAGCTTTCAGTTTCGTCAATCTCTTTTTGAGCTGATTTTCAAATTTCTCTGTTCCTTTATGCTTGTTCATACGCTGCAATAACTCTTGTATAGCAGCGACTTTCTCTTCCTTTGTTTCTGCTTCTTCCAATTTTCTCAGGGCTACTTGAGCCTCAGGATTCAAATTTATTGGCAACCCAGTCCCTCCAAGGATAAAATTATTTTCCTACCGGAGGAGTCTTAATCATTATTAAATAAAAAAATGTTACATTTTTAAACATGTCTAACAAAATTCAAATAACTTGTACTCGTTTGAGATTAACTAAAACTAGTTTCTCAAAGAAAAATTTCTTTTCCAAATTTTTTTTAACTTGAAAGCCTTTCTTTTCAAGGTAAGATAGAGTGTTTTCTATTCCAGATAATGAGGACAAAACCAGCTGTACACGCCCTTCTCTCTCTAAAAAATCATCGAATTTTGCAAGAAATTCGTCAATTATTTCTCTCCCGTTTTCGCCTCCATTCCATGCCTTTTCAAGTATTCCTATATTCGTCTCAGCTTGTGGAATCGGTAAATAAGGTGGATTAAAAAGTATCAAACTGAACTGCTCATTAGGTTTTAAAGCGTTCCATAAATCTCCTAGACGTATTTCAATGCGTCCTTCCATATTATTTAAAATCACGTTTATTCTCGCATTCATAACAGCCCTTTCAGAAATATCAACACCCACCACTTTTTCAGCTGTGTTTCCCGCAATAATAGCCAAAATACCACAGCCGGTACCCATGTCAAGAACATGGTCATTTTCGGATACGTCTAAGTTCTCCGCTAATAAGAAGGTATCATCTGAGGGGTCGTAAACATCTTTAAAGACCAGAAATTTAAAGCCTTGATATTTGAAGCTTTTCATAGTCTATTCATACTCCGAAATTAGGATGTCCGCAATTTTGTTTATTTCGCTTGGCGTTAGGTACCTTACTCGTTTCTCCAAAATTTTAGAGAGTGGTTCTAGATTAGTAAGTTTGAAATCTTTATTATTCTTACTTTTAAGATAATATCTTACACCATGTTTTGCCTTTTTGTTAGGATGCATAAATAGAAAACGAACTATTTCAAAGAATGTTTTTTCGTTTAACGGAGCGAATGGTGGCGGCTTGGGTTTTAACATAACCATTGCGGACTCTACTTTCGGGGGAGGATAAAATGCGGTTCTTGGAATCCTCTCCAATAACTTCACTTCTGCCTTATAATATACTCCGACAGTTATTCTACCATAATTTTTTGTACCGGGCTTTGCAATCAAACGCTCCGCAAATTCAAGTTGATAAGTTAAAACAGCTCTTTCATACTTTGCAGAGAGTATTTTGAAAGTTAACGGAGAAGATATAGAGTAGGGAATGTTTGAAACGATTTTTTGAGTTGGTGGGAACTCTAACTTTAAGGCGTCCCCAGAAATTATTTCTACGTTATTAAAAATAGATAATTTATCTTTGAGGACTTGAAGTAACTTATGATCCATTTCTATAGCAAAAACCTTTTTAGCCTTCTCCGCGAGAACCTTTGTTAGCGTGCCCAGTCCCGCGCCTATTTCGAGTACGGTATCGGAGGATTGTATTTCTGAGTAGTCTATCTCTCTTTTAAGCAGGTTAGAGCTGACTAGAAAATGTTGCCCCTTTTTCTTGCTTACCTTAATATTATGGGCTCTCAGTGTTTTTATGGTTTCTAAAAGCAGATTATTCTTATTCAAGTCTAAATCATTCTTGGCTGGTTGTATATGGGCGGGTAAATAGGCAGTACTTGTCTTCTCCTTTTAATTCACTTATTACTCGATTGACAATGGCTTTTTTTGGTTCGGGCATTCGCACCCTTTCGCTAATGTTTTCAAAGCTTTTAAAGGGTTCTTTTTTTCTTTCCTCAAGAATAAGCCACATTGTCTTTTTTCCTACTCCGGGAATAAGCTTTAACTGGTGCAGTCTGGTAGTGATTGGACGAGCATTATTGAAGAAGTATACAAATTCCTTTTCCCTCATCTGTACTATTTTTTCAATAACAAATGGTAGTTCAGATTTAGCAGTTGGAGTAATATCATCATAACGGATACGCTTTTGAACATGATCAATTTTTTTACGAGAACCTTTACCGATGTAAATCCTTTCATGCAGAGAAAATGAAGCTCCCTTTCTTGGAACAAGTTCGAGCAATGTGAAATATGTTTCACCAATAGCCTGTGTTAGGGGTTCCCTCTGAAAAGTTGGTCGCGGATCATCTGCGTGTCCTTGTGGTAGATAGTCTAACACGTATGCAAATTCTTCATACTTCTTAGAATTCAACATCATTGTCTACTCCCGCCTTCCGATAATAAAAAGAATTAGAGTCAGGTTTCCTCTAAAATCTTTAGAAGTTTACTTAATTCCTCCTCAGTAAAAATCTTTTGCTCATTTGTTAAAAAAGCACGAAGCTCATCAATACTCTTTGGAACGGCATTAACAATTTGGATGGCAGTACTCTCACTTATTCCAAAGGTTTCCATTAACTTTCTAACAATTTCTACAGACTTTTCAACAGAAAACTGTGAAAACTTGGTAGCATAATCTAATGTTACACGTTGGACATAACTTAACTCTCCTTTGGTGCTACGCTCCTCCAAAATTTTTTTAACCTCTGCTAAATTAAGAAGTTTTTCTTTCAAAATCTTAACAGGCAAAAGGACCTACCTCCTATCTAATGGGCCTCAAATGTTCAGGTCTAGAAATAAGCGTCTTCTCACTATTTCCGATACTAACAGAAATCACGTAAGCTCGTCCGCGTTTCTCTAAAACAGTTCCAACCCTTCCATGAAATCTCTTATGCGGCTGACCCTTATGAATACTGGGATCAATAACAATGCTAACCTTCTCCCCAGGCTCATATGTTCGTAAAATCCTACTTAGAGGTGGAAGCCCACGTTCCCTAATAGGCTTCTTGAGTATATTCCGAGTCCCAGAACGAAAACCCCTTGATTTCTTCATAAGCATCGCTCCATTTTGCAAATGTTAATACAAGGATACCAAACAAGTTTTCTTATTACTTATTAAAAGTTTTGCAACACCTATTCGAGTGGAATATTATGATTACATGGATTTTATTATATGTGTTTGCATAAAAATATTAAGCAAATCTAAAAGATAACCAAACTAAAGTCTTATATGTCATAAAACTAAATAGAGGCGCCGAGGACAGGATGCTCGTGATATGAAAATCTTCGATATCATCTCGAACCTGCTCATGGAGAGATCTGAAACAGACCTCTTGACCATCAAGTTAACAGCCTGACGCTCTACCAACTGAGCTACCTCGGCAACCTTAGCGAACAAGAATGTGTATTAATCACTCTTAAACTTTTCTTTTTCAAAAAGATTGTTCTACTCAATTGACCTACTTTAGTATTAGTCTCTTCTATAAACTCTCTAAAATACGTAATAAGTATGGTTCCCCCCAAAAAATCCGGCAGTTTTAAGAAAAAATCCTCTCAAGTTATTATTCCAAACCAGTAAATAAACCCTAAAAATTTGAGAATATTTGCTCAAAAAAACCCAAAATTTGGATACTTTTGTAAAGAATTCTTATCTCTTGAAATAAAATTACCTATTGAAAGTTTAACCGGCGGAATTACTTTGTCAAAAAGTGATTCTGGGGAAAAGTTTTTTAAGCTTCAAATTTTATGAAGGGTTTGCAATTAAATACAAAGAATATTCTGGACGAATAAACAATGGTGCAAAAGGCTAGAATCAGGCTCTCTGGAACTAATCCTTCAAAGTTGGACACTGTTTGTAATCAGGTTAAGAATATTACCCAAAAGACTGGAATTCGAATGTCAGGTCCAGTTCCTCTCCCCACCAAGCGGCTAAGAGTTCCTGTCCGTAAAAGCCCTAGTGGTGAGGGTAACGCCACTTGGGAGAGATGGGAAATCAGGATCCATAAGAGACTGATTGATCTTGACGCTGATGAAAGAACACTAAGGCAGATTATGCGTATCCGTGTACCCGAAGATGTTTATATCGAAGTCGAACTTTTATAAATCCTAAAAATATTAGTTTAGGCGTTGAATGTAGCTTTTTAAAAATGCATTTTCTACCTTCTGATTTTTCCTATATTCAATCTTGTTCGATTTCCATATTTTCAGGGAGTTGTCCTTTTCCAATACTCGGTGGATGAGAGAGGCAGGCTGGTTACTAATAAACAAGTACTAAGAATAAAAAATAAAATTTCAAAAATTGTGGAACGTAGATTAGATCTATACACCTTTTAATTTCTATGCATACCGTTTGTATGTTATTTCTATTTTCTACTTTTGTAGTAATTTTAAATTGATGAATTTAAGATTAAAAAGTCAAAGATTAGTCAAAAAATAGCGTAAAATAAGATAAAAGTTAAATATTTTTATCATTTCCTTAATCATGGGATAAATTATGATTAAAATAGATAGTGAAGTTAAACATTTGTTATCTTTAGCCTCAAAGGCAAAAAAAGAGTTAGGACCAATAAAGCTTCTTAAAGCATATTCAACCTGTGATAAGATTATTTTCCTTCTTTTACACGCATCTCCTGAGGGCACTATTGAGGGAGCCACTCTTCTTGCGAAATTGTGCTGTTTGTTTGATGCCCTCATTCTTAGAAGGGGAGAGTACTTAGTTATTGACAATTTTGAGCCAGAAGATATTAATTTCGCTAGGGAGCTGAGCCTATCCGCATTAAACAAGTTTGAATAATATAGGAATAGGGGATTTAAAATGACAGAAAATAGAAAGAAGGGTAAATGGTCATTTATCAAAGACCCAATTTTCGGCTACATAAACATTTCTTACGACGAGAAAAAAATAATTGACACCGAACCCGTCCAAAGACTACGCCGCATAAGACAACTAGCAGGAAGCGAGTATGTTTACCCAGCAGGCGTACACACAAGATTCGAACACTCCCTAGGAACCATGTACCTTGCGGAACAATTATCAAATTCTCTCGCACAAAAAGTAGAAATTGACCCTGCAGAAATAAACATGGCAAAAATTGCATGTTTATTGCACGACATTGGTCACGGTTGTTACAGCCATGTTTTCGAAGCTTTATTATTAAGACATTTGGAAAAAACTCATGAAGATTTTACTTCTTGGATAATTAGAAACTCTGAATTAAGTGACATAATAAACACTTTGGGTTTTGATGCTGAGAAGATCGCTAGGCTAGCTGTTGGAAAATTAGAGGAAAAACAGCGATTGTTTTTGGATCAAATTATTGTTAGTGCGGTAGATGTGGATAAATGTGATTACTGCATAAGGGATAGTTATCATACTGGTGGCGATTTTGATTCTATTGATATTTTCCGGTTGATTTACACGATGGATCTTTTAAACGAAAACCTCGCAGTGAATTTGAATTCTATATCCACTCTAGAAACTTTTCTTGTTGCTCGTTTGGAACTTTTTAAAACAATTTATTTCCACAAAGCGTCTCGTGCAGCCCAAATCATGTTGGAAACAGCTATGGAGAAAGCAAATGAGGAACTAGAATTCATGAACTTTAAATCAGTAGACGATTACTTAAAACTAGACGATTACACCATGTGGGCAATGTTAGATCAATGCAAGGCTTCGAGAGAGATAATTAATTGTTTAAAAAAGAGAAAGTTGTTAAAGGTTGCGTATGAAAGAATCTCTTTCGCGAAGGATGAAGCCTTCTCAACAATTATAACCAAGGATAAAATACGTCAAGAAATAGAGGAGGAAGTCGCTGAAAAGGCGGGGGTTGAAAGAGAAAAAGTCTACATAGATGTGCCTACCCTGCCCTCTGTGCCATATCACCATTCAATAAGTCTAGAACCAATGGAAATTCCCATATTCCAAGTAACACGCGATGGACAAAAAGTACCACGCAGCCTCTCAGAGGTTTCAAATATAGTTGAAGTTATGAAAGGCTTTCTAAATATCATAAGAGTGTACACGGATAAGGATAATAGGGAAGTAGTGGCAAAAGCAACAGAGAAAGTCCTGGGATTACCCTACAGTGCAAAAATTTCATACTAAATCAGTTAATAAACATCATCCAAGATGTTCTAAGCGAGAAAAATGTTCAGACTATTTCTGTTAGTAAAATTTTTTATGTTATTCCGCTAATACAAACATAAAGTTGTGGAGGGATATATTATAGAAATAAAAACTGTGAAAATAGAACCTCCTAAAGATGCCCAAATTATTTTAGGGCAATCACACTTTATTAAAACGGTTGAAGATATTTATGAAGCTATGGTAAATTCAGTACCAAATATAAAATTCGGTATCGGTTTTTGTGAAAGTTCTGGTGATTGTCTAGTTAGATTCGACGGAACTGACGAGGAATTAAAGGACACCGCAGCTAAAAATGCGCTAAAACTTAGCTGCGGGCATAGTTTCATAATCTTTATGCGTGGCGCCTATCCAATAAACGTTCTGAACGCTTTAAAACAAGTACCAGAAATCTGCAACATATACGCAGCAACAGCCAACCCCTTAGAAGTCATAGTTGCTGAGTCGGAGCAGGGAAGAGGAATACTTGGAGTTATCGACGGTTTAAAGTCAAAGGGAATTGAAGACGAAAAAGGAATAAAATGGAGAAAGGAACTACTTAGAAAAATAGGTTATAAAAAATGAGTATCTAACATTTTCTTTCATTTTTCTTACAAGTCGGTTTTGGAATTTTGGCGCAGGGTGTGAGATTTGAACTCACGCGGCGGAATTCCGCCAGTAGGTTTCATGTTCTGACCCACTTTCGTAGCTATAGGTGATCTCGAGCTTCTGCAACATCTCGTAATTGAGATTGTCTCTACCGCCGTACCATTTCCATTTCCACACAAAACAGTATGGATAACCTTGGCTAACCCTGCTTAAATTTTGATTTTGTAATATTTTCAAGACTTGGTCTAAGAATTACCCATATATTAATTTGTTGTATTCCTCTTTTAAAGGACATCATAGGATAAATTTTTGATTTTGGAATCTTAGTAGGGTTTTTATCTTGCACCTGATATCAAATCTATTTTGGTAACAATTCCCACGATTGCACCCTTGTCTATTACTAATACAGCTGAGTGGCCACTTGCGAGCAATTGGTGTACAACTTCTATCTTGGTTGAGGGGCTTACACTGGGAAAAGCTTCTTCCATTATTTCTTCCACCTTCTTCTGGAAAATTTGTTGCCCTTTGGACAGATGCTGAACTATAATCTGATCATTTACACTTCCTACTGAACGCCCCTGTTTAACAACAGGAAGCTGGGAAATATCCTTATTTCGCATTAACTCGGTGGCTTCAAGAACCTGCGCGTCCGAATCGATTGTTATAACGGGAGAAAACATGATGTCTTTTGCGGTTAAGGATCCCTCATTTGCTACCTGCATTGCATTCAAAATTTTTTGCAGTGTAGATAGTCGGGGATCCACTGAACCGCTTTCAATCCTAGCTATAAGGGATTGACTTACACCCGCCTTTTCTGCCAATTCAGTTTGTGTTAGACCCACTTTTTTTCTAATTTTTTTAACATCTTCAGGAGTTGGAAGTCGAAACAAAATAAACCCACCCAGAATAAGAAATAACTCTAAAAATATTTGGAATATTACCCTTAAGAATATTACTCATAAGAATATTAATTGTAACCTATGACATTCTTTAGACATGGTAAAAATCGCTCTAAAGTTCTCTAAAAAAGAATCTGCTCCGAAAAATAAGAGAAGATTTAGCGGTCTGGCAACAGAGAAAAATTATATAATCCTAGTAACTGCTCCAAAATTGGAGAAATAAGTAAAAAATTGAGACAATCGAAATTCAATTAAACGGTTGATTTTCTTGAAAGCTTCCTGCGAAATTAATTGCAGTGGTATCGTACAAGGGGTTGGGATGAGACCCTTTGTTTATAGAATCGCGGTTTATTGGGGACTTACCGGGTATGTTCTTAACCTTGGAGACGCGGGTGTCCGCATCGTAGTTGAAGGAGAAAGAAGCGCAATAGAGAATTTTATTCGAGATCTAAGAAAAGAAAAACCACTCATGGCTAGATATGAAAAAATAGATGTAAATTGGAAACCATATCAAGGACGCTTTAAAACTTTCAATATCAGAAAAAGCTCAAAGGAAGGCATTCTAAAAAGTTCGTATATACCTCCCGATATTTCAATCTGTGACAAATGCCTAAAAGACATACTTAATCCAGCAGACCGCCATCATAACTATGCATTTACATGTTGCGCGGACTGCGGCCCCCGCTTCACATCTATCATTGAGTTGCCCTATGATAGAATGAGAACCACTATAAACAAATTCCCCCTATGCACATACTGTGAACAAGAATATAAAAATCCCCTAGACAGAAGATATCATGCTCAAGGTATTTGCTGCCCGATATGTGGACCAAAATTAACTCTTTACGACAAGAATGGTAATACTATAAATTGTGAGGATCCAATAAAAGAAACGGCGAATCTAATCGAGGAGGGAAAGATTCTAGCAATAAAAGGAATCGGAGGCACCCACCTAGCTACCCTCACAACCGAAGACGAATGCGTACTAGAACTACGCAGAAGGAAAAAAAAGAGGAAATACAAACCATTCGCAATAATGTCACTAAACCTAGATAAGATCCGAGAGTATGCCATTATAAATGAATACGAAGAAGAAATGATTACCTCCTTTAGGCGCCCAATAGTTTTACTAAAAAAATCTGAGAACTACAATCTATCAGAGGAGATAAGCCCCGGGCTTCACAACGTCGGCGTAATGCTTCCGTACTCTGGACTTCACTACCTAATTCTGCAACAAATTGATGACCCGGCAATTGTAATGACGAGCGGCAACTCAACAGACAATCCTATGGCCATATCCAATAATGAGATAATTTCCCAATTAGGATCACTAGCCGATTTTTTCTTACTGCATGACAGAGAAATCTACCAAAGATGTGACGACTCCGTCATAAGAGTAATTGACGGAAAACCGAAAATTATCCGACGATCCCGAGGATATGTACCCGAACCAATAGACACAATCATAGAATATAAAGGAGAAGGAATTTTAGCAGTAGGCCCTGAACTAACAGCCACTATAACCGTGATGAAAAAGAACAGATGCTTCCCAAGTCAACACATAGGAAACTTGTCAGGAGACCTAGAAACCATAGAATTCCACAAAAGTGTAGTTAATCAAATATTGAAATTAACTCTCGTAGAACCTGACTTGATTGCTTGTGATTTGCATCCTGATTTTTATACCACGAAATACGCGGAAGACTTCGCAGATTCCCACAATATTGAATTGGTAAGAGTTCAACACCACCACGCCCACGCAGCAAAACTAATGGCGGAAAACAACATCGACGAGCCAATAATATGCATAGCTAGCGACGGAGTAGGATACGGACTAGACGGAACAATATGGGGTGGCGAAATTCTGCTTACCTCATACAACTCCATAGAAAGATTAGGACACCTAAAACCGCAACCCATGCCAGGAGGAGATGCCAGCACCAAATACCCCACACGCATGTTAACCGCAATACTCAGCGAAGCAATACCAGAAAACGAACTCAGAGAAATACTAATCAAAAACTATCTAGACGGATTCAAATACGGTAAACAAGAAATGGAAGTAGTTTTTAATATTTTAAGAAAAAAAGATTACATCACAACCACAAGTTCCGGAAGAGTTCTAGACGCAATCTCAGCACTCCTAAAAATTTGTCTTGAAAAAACATACGAAGGAGAACCATCCATAAGACTCGAATCAAGCGCTACAAGGGGCAACGATTCCATAAAAATCACCCCAGAAATAATCAAACACAATGGAGAATACATATTCGACACTACAAAACTATTAAATGACATCCTCGAAAAACTAAATCAAAACAAAATCGGGGACCTAGCAGCCTCCGGCCAAAAAGCATTTGCAGAAGGACTAGCACAAATGGCAATAAAAACAGCAGAGGAAACAGGAATAAAAACTATAGGATTTACCGGCGGAGTGGCATACAACGAAGCTATAAACAAGATAATAAGCAAACTAGTAAAAGAAAACAACCTAAAATTCATTCAACACCAAAAAATCTCCCCAGGAGACGCCGGCATCAGCGTAGGACAAGCGATTGTCGCAGCCCAAAATTGAAAGATGTCATCAAATGATATCAATTAGTGACATCACCATACATCATAAAAATGAAAAGAAGGGAGTATTAGATGCTATCTAAAAATGAGAGTGGTTCAGAAAAACAAGATATTGAGAAAGTTCGAGAATATGTTGGGAATATACTAGCAGATCCTATTGTGAATAAACTGCTTAGTTCATCTAATATTACGCCAGTCCAATTTGAGACCCTTATGATTAATTTCCTACTGGACGAAGGCGCCGGCAAACCTGTAAAGTATAAGATTAAAGGATTCCTAAGAGCGCCAAGCAAAAAACGCAAACTTCGTGCATCATTAAAAACAAAAGGAGTTACAAGAGGCGCCTTCAGAAGAGTTCTAGGACAGGCCTGTGCCAACCTAATAAAAGCAATATACTCTCTCGTATTATTAGGCTACGTTGGTATTCTAGACAGCCCAAGCTTACACCCCTATCTCGACATGTCCAACATTATAAGCAATTACATGGAACAGATGGAACTAAGTTACGGAAAGGAACAAAGCAAAGAGAAAAAAGCGGCACTCAAAATATTAGAAAAAAACTTACTAGATATGATCCAAAGATACGCGAATCCCTTCTTTCTAACCGGACGAAGCGGATAGTGCGTGGCCCGTTTTTCAGTTTTTCTTCACTTTGGTCCACAAACTTCTTTCGTAACCTGATAAACATTCTATCCTTATCATTTATAGCTGAGTTAGGGACCCACCGCTCTTTCGTCTCTTGCCTCAAAGAACATTTTACAGCTACCTCACTAAACTAAACTAACCCCTCAAATTATATAAATATAAGAAAGAAGAAGATATCATAAAAAGATGTCAAAAAACGATATCAAAATTAGGGATAATAAAAACGGTTTACGATTTTCGGGTAAGATTCTGTTTTTGCTCATCCAACAACTCAAAGAGCTTAAGAGAATCAAGTTCTTCCCTTGAAAACGCCTTTTCCATTTTCTCAAGAATAGCTATCCTACAAAAAACAGTAGCTCCTCTTTCCCCAAATCTTCCTTTTAAAAAGTCCAAATAATTACTGGGCATCCTCACGTTAAAATTAGTATCTAGCCGAGTGTCAGGATCCTTTCTAACATAACGATAGACAATTTTCTCAACAATCTTAACGCCTTCAGGACCATGCTCTAGTCCAACCAATTCTCCGCTGGTAGTTAATCTACCAACAGTATCTGAAGTTTTAGAAGCCGCAATTTCAACGCTTTCAGTACCAGAAGATTTAGAGACATCCTCTGCCGCCTGCTTCAGAGCTTCTTGTTCACGCGCTTTCTCAGCAATTTTAGTAAGCCTAGGCAAGATATCAACTCCTGAAACCATTTTCTGATATCATTATTAAGATATCATTCATTGGATGTCAATATTAAGGTATCGGTTATAATGCTTTTATTAAATATTCTTTTTAGATATCAGAATAGTTAATCTACTAACTTTTCTACAGGAGGCAAAGACTCGATTATCTCTTTGGTAATTCTTTCGCTTCGCCCCTCCTTGAAGTTTGAAGCGGCAATAAACACAGCCTGATTACAAAGCAAACGGATATCTCGCCCAACGCCATGACCCTTCTCCGTCAAAACAGTGACTGCATCCTCATCAAAAGGATAAATTTCAAAATTGTCCTCTTTAAAACCCGCCAGTTTTCCACTTGCCCAATATATTCTCCTTCCAATAAGTTCTCGAACCTTTTTTTTATCCAGTCTGTCGAGCTCAATTTCCCAGCAACGATCATAAAGATGAGGAACCCCCGCTTTTAACCCCAAGGCATGAGTCTTAGTTCCTGTCAGTATCAGCATACAAATCATCTGGTCTCTACTCTCAGGATCCAAAGCCTTTTTTTTCAGCCCGTTCAACTTATCCTTCGGTAATTGATAATTCGCAGAACTGGCATATTTCTTAAAATCAGATTCTTGGTTCAAAAGATAGTTATTAGCATCTTTCTGAGTTAAATCACCCAACTCCTTAATCTTAATAAAAACCTCTGAATCATTATCACCAAAATCATCAATAAAAATCAGAGTCATCCAATTCGTTAAAAGAAAACGCACCATAATATCCTTCTTAATCAATGTGTAAATATCCTCAGAACTCATTTTACTTGTGTATTTTACCTCCAACTTTTTGGCTATTACCTCTCCCATCTGACGCACAAACAATTTACTCTGATTCACCACTATAGGGTTAAACAAGTACTCTGGATTCCCCTGCTTAGACAACTGAATAAGATCATTAAAAATCAGCTCCAAAAGCATAGTCTTACCCATACCGGGTTCTTCACTCGTAATGAGGAGATGCCTTTCCTTCGCCTTTATATAATCATCAATCTCCAAAATTACATCGGTAGAAGCAACAAAAAGCTCAGGATCACTCAAGCGAACCTTAGAAAAAGGATTCCACTTCCATCCAACACGCTCATAATAAGCATTCCTAGCCTCCGCCACAGAAGGATAAAGCTTACCAACAACACCAGACCTTTCTTCCATGAGTACCACCTCTAAACTAAATGAGCTTCAACCATACAATAAAGACGAAACAACGCCCTTAGACAAGCTACCAAACGTTATTAATAAGATATTCAAATGGCTTCAAACTAGCTAACAGAATGAAATGCTATTAGGTAAATATTTTATTATTACTTATGATTGATAAAGATATCGAAATCAGATACTGATTTCAAAAAAAGATATCTGGAAGAGATATCAAAATACCAAGGCATAATAAAAAGCATATAAAAAATCTAGAAAAAAAGAATATCAATGATAGAAAACATAGTCAAATAACCAAAAAAAGTGAACATTAAAAGAAACCACCGCCCAAAACTGTTAACCTGAAAGAAGCATAAATAAGCATACAATTCTTAAAACAGCAAAGCGTCACACTTGCTGGAATTATAATTTTCAGCATCGCCGGAGTAACTAGACTACTAATGCTCTTTTTAAAGACAAGGAAAAGATGGGGACCAGAGGTAAAAACGATAAGAATTGTAGATTTAGGGATATTTTTATCCTAGGCCAAAGTCCATTCTCAAATATCTACATGTCAAAATTACTAGTGAAAGCCATTATCTTGTTCACTACGATTCGTTTTATGGAAAAGTAAAGATTAAAACTTGTTATTTTTGTTGATTTTTACTATTATTTTCCTTTTTACGATCTTTTTTGGTCTATCATCTCGGTGAATTTTGGTTAAAATTCCGGTTTTTATGTGGTTTTTAATATGTCCAGACTATCTGGATATTACTCTCTTTATAAAGTAAGCAGTTTTTAGGGGTTTCTGCTTGGACTGGTTCTCCGTATACACTTTTGTAAACATTTTTCTAAATTTTCTAGATAATTCTTTCAGATTAACGGCAATAGCGTTGATATTTTCCTGGACCAATTTTCCAGCTTTTTTATATCAATTAAAGGAAACCAGGTTAACGCCTTTTATTTCCTGATCCTCCCGCCGATTTTTTATTCCTCTAATTGCTTAACATAATTTTTGATATCAACTTAAGATATCAGATATCTGTATTAAATATCAGTATTTGATTACATTTTTTGATATCAATATTTTGTTTCTTTTTTTACTTATATTAGAATAAGGGGCGAAGAAAGTAAGAAAAAAATTTTCTTTTCCTGATTGATCCTACACAAGTTTTTGAATTAAGGGATAGAAAAAGTGGGAGAACCCTCAATTATTGCTCTCTTTTCTGACACACCCCCAACCTTGAAGGTTGGGCTCTACGCCTCTCTATCATGGTTAGAATTGTGGGAAGTGTCACCGTCCAGTTAATAGCTTCTGCACATTTCCAGCCAAGTAAGCCCCATTATGCTCTTCCTCCTTTTTTTGGTATTTAAACCCCCGCATAATTAATTCCCAACCTTTTAAGCGTTGATGAGTTTTTCTTAATCAATCTTTGTAAAAAGGACAGCACCGACAATAAGCAAAATTCCCAAAATAATAAAGGTCTCAAAGACGTCCCAATTCATAAAAACAGCTCAACCTAGTCCATCGGTATAAACTGTTAATACTTGATAGTTTAGGATAATTTCTGGAACTACAGTAAACTACTGCGGTTACAACTACTGGATAAGCAACCTAGGTCATCATAGTCTCTGGATGGTCAAGAATAACATCACAATCATCGAGAACAACGTCTTCACAAATAACTACCAAGAAATCGGAGTATATTAAAGACTTAATTATCAGCACACACTATCATCGATATTAAATATCACCCACGAATATCTTGACATCAAAAATTGATGTTAGAAATTGATATCAAATACTGATGTCAATGTTTGGAATCGAAAATAGATAGCGTACGGGAGGGATACGGTGCTAGTTACCGGTTAAACATTGCTAGAAAAAAATATTGACATTGTAGATATAGAGTGTACATATCTAACATCCTTGAAAAAGAGAGTTACGAATATCTTAGTCTCGCTTTACTCCTTCCAGAATGTTTTTAGATTTTCATTTCTTTTGGCAAGATCCTCGGGAATTAACGTAACGTCTTGAAAAGTTATAAGAAAATCAATCTAGTTACCAAAAAAATAGCTTGTAAAATCTTTTTTTGTGGGCCTGATGGAAAGTGATTCAAGAAAGATTTTTGAAAAGCACCCCTTGATTTCCACTGGAAAATATTTAAAGTAGATCGCAAATTTTAATTGAAATAAATATTGAGTTTTTAATCCAAAAACTTTGATAAACATATTTAAATATATGAAGAAATAATCAAAAACGGGGGGGTAGTTACTAAGTAACTAAATATAATCTTGCACAAATGTAGTTACCAATTCCAGTGGAAATGTTAGGGTAGGGATATTAATTCAACTTTTAAATAACGGGTAAATTTGTTAGAACATGTGTTCTAATTCTTATATTTTAACTTCATCTTGTATTATAAATACTCGACACGAGATTATATCTTGGTATTTTCTGAAAAAGGAATTGTACTCTTCTGCATACTCTTCAGGAACTAGTATTGCACTGTCACCTGCTGCCTCGCACCCCTCATAGTCTAGTAAACCGGGTTGGTATTTAACTTTCCTTTTGTTCTTTGTTTTCCAGGCGTACTTGAAGCCGAATAACTCTTTATAAAACTTCATCCTCACTGGATCGTTTTTCTTGCCTGGAAGAATGTCATAGATATAAATGTACTTAATTTTTAAACCCTCTTTATAGTTTGTTCTTTCGTATGTATTTAGCTCTTTGCCCATGCTTTCGTTAAGTTTTCTGCCAGTGCTTTGTAGAGGTTGAGACCCTGCTGTTTCCACGTGGCCAGCATCGTCATGATCGTCTCGTAGGTTCTGGTGCCCTTCCCATTCCTGAAGGTGCCGATGATTTTTCTCTGTACCACGCACTCTCTAAGGGCTCTCTCCGCCCTACCGTTTGTGGGCTCGACGCCGGGTGTGGTGAGGAAGGTGAACCAGTGGTCGGCGCCGTTCCTTATCTTTGCGGCGAACTTCCTAACCTCCTCTGTTTCGTAGTTTTTCTCCACCCAGTAGTTCATGGTTCTCCGGGCGTCCTCCACCAGATTCGCCATTACCTCTGGTGGGGGTCGGTCCTTGGGTAGGTTCTTGATGTGGTGGTAGAGTTCGTGGAGGGCTTCTGAGAGTGGCTTGGCTTCAGCTATATTCTCCGCGAGGTATTCCGCCTCTCTGAGGAGATGACTCCAGCACCGCTGGATGCGGGTGGTGAAGTTCAGGTACGACTTCCAGCCGTCACAGATGATGACGCCCTCAAAGTTTTCCCCCAGGATCTCTTCAAGAACCTTCTTGCCTCTGCTCTTCCGGATGGCGATGAGGGTCTCGCTGGGGGTTGTGAATACCCAGGTCCAGTGCCGCTTGCCGTCGACCTTAGCGCCAGTCTCATCCGCGTAGACCACGTCTGCGCAGCGTATTATCTGGAGGATTCTCTCGTACTCCGGCCTCAGCCAATCGCTTACGCGTCTCGTGAGGTCTAGGATTGTGGCGGGGGTCAGTGATATTCCGTGCTGCCTTTCTAAGGCCCATCCCACCTTCTGGATGGGCAGCCGATCCTCGAACTTCATAAGCGTGGTCTGGACGTACAGGTTTTTGCCGAACCTCCCTTCAGGTGGGCAGTCCGGGTGTCTCACGGCCACGTATCCGCCGCAACGGTCACACCTCCCCTCAAACTCCAGAAAGTCTATCACCGTCTTGGGGGAGGGATTAGAGATTTCTTCAACTATGTGGTGTCTTACATGTGAAGGCCCACTAAGGTGTGCTCCACAGTGAGGGCAGTTCTCCCACTCTGGCTTCTCCACCACATCGGGTTTGGGGGCGGGCCTGGTTTTGCCCGGATGCCCCCGGGGTCGACCGGGAAACCTTTTCCCTAGGTTGTGGGAGTGAGGGTGTGTAGTAGGGTATCTGCGCCGCGAGGGTGGGGTGTGGGGGTTTTCGTAGAGCATCAACCGGCGTTTCAGCTGGGCGTTCTCCTCCCGCAGCTGGGCGTTCTCCTCGCTTAGGCGTTGGATTTCCTTCTGTAGCTCCTCGCAGTTCTGGCACACCAACCCCTTTCACAACCATCCCTTTTCTTTTTTAGGGGTCCAGTCGGACGACTCTGACCCTTTTTCCGACCCAGTCTTTGGGGACCAGGATTCTGGCTGAGGTGGCGCAGGGCTTGGCTACCTTCTCGACGACCTCGTAGCCCAGCATGGTGATCTCCATGGGCTTTTCGGCAACAGGTTTTTTCTCAGACATACCCATCGTTGCAATAATATTGCAATCATATTTATAAACTTTACGCCAATAAAGACCCAAACAAAAAGCTAAATACGTACGTTCTTTCTTTTTTATGTAGAGCCTTTTAAAATTTGATATGATGCGGATGTTTTTGTTGGAACACGTGTTCTAAACCTCTTAATTGATTCTAATACTTATGATATCAAATGGTGACATCTAAAGTTGATATCTTGAAATTCTGCTATAAAAGCCTTGTTTTCGCACCTCCTGGGACGATGTTTGAGTTACTAAACAGGATTCTCCTTAGGATCTTCAGTATTAATGTCATTCACAATCGCCTCTTTATTTGTCAATCTAAAGGTAAAATAAGGCTAAAAATGGATTATTTTTAACAAAAGGCCAAAAATTTTGTGTTAATATCCTTTTTATTGCTTACCCCTTTGTTTCCACTGGAAAATGTTGTTAAAAATTCTTTTTTCTTCTTTTTTCTAACGGTGTTTTTGTGAATCTGTGAATATTAAAAAATATGGAAAAAAACCTTAATTTTTTATTTAAAGTTTATTTTTGACTCTTTTTTGGATTTTATTCGGTATTTTTCGGTTATTTTGGTAAAAATTATATTTTTATTTCCTTGTTTTCTTTATGATTTTCTTTTTGGCTGGTTCACAAATTTCTTATTCAAAGATAATCTATATATACATGCGAATACAATTATTACCTTACCTTAATTTCGGGTGGAAAACTGTTTGCCTAAAAGAAAGTACAAGTTTGAAATTTCGGATTCCGAAACAGATCGTAAATTAACGCTTACCCTAGAGGGCGACATTCCATCCCATTTAGCAGCCTCAATGATAGAGGAGCTATCTAAAAAATTTTCTTCGCCTGAGGTGGGACCCGAAATTTCTGGTGATAGGCCCGCAACTCCACCCTATATTGATTTGGAAACTCTCTCCATGAAGGAGAAGTTGGAGATTGTTTTATTGAAGTGTTTTAAGCACGGATGGTTCACTTCTAATGATGTTCAGGAGCAGTATATTAATCTCTTTAAAGAGGAAGTCCCTCTGAGTACTATGTCTACGTATCTTGCTAGAATCTATGATGAGAGTAAGGACTCCATGCTTGAGAGAACTGGTACTCGTAAACAGTATCGTTACCGTCTAAGAACTGAAAAAGTGAAGGATAGATTAGAGGCTATCTCTCAACTTGATTATCTCTTTAATTGAACTTTTGATATCTTCTTCTGGAATCTTTTTTTGACTACTTTATATGATATCTAAATTGATATCTTTTTAATGATTTCAGCATCCTGCGGCTGTTTTTTCGATTTTTTGTTATTATTCTTTCTGCGCAATCTTTATTACCTTGATTTCCAATGGAAATTTTGCTGATTCCATTCGTGGAGGATGGAATATTTTCTCAAAAGTTTATGTCGAAACGGTTTCTTATTCAGCTACTTAGCTCTCTGAGGTAACCATCAACTAACAGAGGTTGAAGTATACTAATTGGCGTAATACTAAGATTAAAGTTGAAATTGTAGCCATCAATTAACAGAGGTTGGAGTATGAGTGAAAAGCCCCTAGATTCCATATTTGAAAAATACCTTTCAGGACCCCGAATATTCAAAGACCGAGAGGTCCTCCGCCCAACTTATATCCCAGACAACCTCCCCCATCGCAACAAAGAGATAGGGCGAGTCGGAATCATCCTAGCCACCGCACTAAAAAGTGGGACCCCGTCTAATGTATTCCTTTATGGTAAAACTGGCACTGGCAAAACTGCTGTGGTTAAATATGTTTTGAAACACTTGGCTGAAAAGTGTAGAGAGATGGGTGTTTTAACGCCTAATTATGTTTATTTGAATTGTAGTACTGTTAATACTAATTATCGTGTTTTGGCTCATTTGTGTGAGAATCTGGGGGTTGATGTGCCTTTTACAGGGTTGCCTACTGATGAGGTTTATAACCGTTTTATTTCGGCGATGGACTCTAGAAAGGGGCTTATGATTATTGTTTTAGATGAAGTTGATAAATTGGTGGATAAAGATGGGGATGATGTGCTTTATGATTTGACAAGGATTAATCATTCTGTTTTGAAGGTGGCTCGTGTTAGTATTATTGGAATTACTAATAATCTAAAGTTTAAAGAAAATTTGGATCCCCGTGTTTTGAGTAGTTTGGGCGAAGAGGAGTTGGTTTTTCCGCCTTATGGTGCTTTGGAGTTGCAGGATATTCTTAGGGAGCGGGCGAAAATGAGTTTCTTTGATGGTATATTAGAGGAACCGGGTGCGATTAATTTTTGTGCTGCTCTTGCGGCTAGGGAGCATGGGGATGCGAGGCGTGCTTTGGATCTTTTGCGTGTTGCTGGTGAACAGGGTGAAAGACTGGGAGCGACTAAAATTACTCAGGAGCATGTTAAGCTGGCTCAAAATATTTTAGAGACTGATCGTGTTTCAGAGGTGATTTCAACTCTTCCTATTCAATCTAAGCTTGTTCTTTATAGTATTTACTTGTTAGACAGGAACAAGTCTTCAAAAATAACTACTGGTCTGGTTTATGATGTGTATTCGGATCTTTGTAAAATTGTTAATCTAGAAATATTGGGGGAGAGGCGTGTTAGTGGTCTTATTGCGGAGTTGGATATGCTTGGGATAATAGTTGCTAAGCTTAAGAGTGAGGGTCGTTACGGCATGACCAAGCAAATTAAGATAAATGTGCCTGCTGAACAGATAAAAGATATACTTGAAAACGATTATCATATTAAAAAAACTGTTAAGTATGTTCCCACTCTCTCACAAGGTTGATTATGATATCTAAAGTTGATATCTAAAATTGATGTCTAAACTTTTGTCAGAGTAATGTTTTATAATTTAATATTTTATAAAATGATTGGATAATTAGAGGAAATCTAGTTGAGTCATTTTATACGACTGCAGGTCGAGAATTAATGGTTTTGCGGGGGTTGGCTCTAGCCCCATTGATTTTTGGTATGATGTTTGTGCTTGGAAAGTTCCAGAGTTTAATAGGATTACTCCTCTGTACCCTCCTGTATCGTTGATATGCATATGGCCGCAGTGTACTATGTCTGGAACTCTTTCTATTACAAGCCAATCTTGTGGTTCAGGAGCTATTGGTGTATTTCCGTATATTGGATTCAGATGTCTTCCTTTTATTAATTCTATCATTGCTTCGTGTGGTTTTGTTTGGTGTATAGGAATCGCTGCCATGACATCGTTTAAGCTTTCGCCGTGATAAATTAGGGTTTCCACATCGTGGGTTCGAATTTGAGCGGGGTCTCCTAGCATCTCTATACCGATTTCATATAGGGGTTCTGCGTACTCTTTAGGTATTGCAGGTTGGGGGAGTGCTATTCTAGTTGCATCGTGGCCTCCGGGTATTGCGATTGTTTTTATGTGTTCTGGGATTTCTGCCAAATATTTTGCTGCTAGTTCGTACTGTTCATGGATATTAGTTACTATTAGGTCTTCTTCCTGTGTGGGGTAGATGCCTATGCCATCTACTATGTCTCCCGCAATTATTAGGTATTTTACACGCTCTGCCAGTTCTCTACTTTTTTCGTCTCCTATTTGTCCTTTTAACCATTGGGTAAATCGTTTAAAGGAGTCGGGTAGAAATTCTTTGCTGCCAAAGTGTGTGTCCGAAATGAATGCTGCGCAGACTGGTTCGTCTGATTTATTCCGTTCGCGTTTAACTGGAATATCCGGCCATAAGAAATCGTTTACAATGAACATGTCGTTAGATAAATATCCATCAAGGCATATTACTTGATCCAACATTATGTATTCTGCTTTACTTATTACTTCGCTATTTTTTTCAAAAATTATTGCTTTAATAGTGCTCTCAAGGTCTTCTAGTTCTATTAGAATATTGCCTGACTTTGTTTTTTGAATTGATGTTACTATTCCTATTATTTTGATTTGTTTATCTTTGCCTTTGGGGATTTCAGAAAATTTTGATATATTTTCTATATCCCCCCTTTTTAGAAAGATGTTGTATATTCTCATATATCTGTCTCTAAAATAGTTTATGAAATTTTCAAACGTGCCTTTACCTTTCATTCTTCCGGTCGGATCAAATATCACTTCAAATCTTGCATCAACATCTTTTGCTAAATATCTCTTTGGTCTTCCCTGAGTTAGTAGAAATTGATTGCTAGTATCAAGTTCCTGGATTTCTGTTTTTTTGTTAATGGCTTCTTGGATTTTTGATGTCACTTTTTCTGATTTTGTTATCTCGCTGATTTGATTTTTTATCTGCGGGGTTTCCACCTCTTCTATTTCCTTACCTGTTTCAAAGCTTTCTTCTAATACATTAACGCATTTATTGTCTATAGTAATGATGCTTTCCGAGTTTTCTTCAATTTTTGAAATTAACTCCTTTGCAAGCTCTTCTGGGTTTTCATAAAGCGAAAAGGCTTTTAATGCCTCTGGAGTTACCTGATACCCTGCCTCGAGAATAATTTTTAATGTTCTTTTTATCCTATCCTTAGCTTGCACGGTTCTTCAACTTCTTTCAAACTCTATTTCACTAAAAGACGTAGGAAGATATAGCTTTTGCTGGCATACTCCCAACCCTAAAGGGTCAGGGATTCTACACTTCTATCACTATTAATTCTAGGAGTGCGAGGCGTGTCACTGCACTGGCTCAGTAACCGTAAGGTTTAAACGTATAACCGCCCCGTTAACGGCTTCCGCAACCTTCCTTGGGTAAGTATGCCCTATTACTCTCTTTTCTCCTTTTTCAGTGTTTAAATCTAGTGCATTTCATTCCCGCTCTTTAAGGAATGAGGCTGTTTTGCTCAAATCTTTGTAAAAAAACAAATTGTTAGTACAATATTAAAAACACCCAAAACTATATATATCTCTAAAGAACTTGTTGCACGATTTAAAAGAACTAAATTTAATTTGCTATTATATTCTGATAGGATTTTGAAAAATTGATTAATATTATTTTAATCAAATGAGGTTTGGAAAAATGGAAATTAGAAAATTGCAGAAAACTGGAGGTAGCACTTTTTTATAAGTCTCCCTAAGGAATGGATAAAACGGCTTGGACTAAAAAGAGGAGATTTAGTTGCAATTATTGAAAGGGGAGACGGGGCCCTTTTAGTGGATCCTAAATATTCGGAAAGAGAAAATTTGAGAGTTGCTGAAATTGAAATGGATGAAGGTTTTACCCGTGAAATTACTGCAAAGTATCTTTATGGCTATGATATTATTCGTTTAAAATCAAAGGGTCCTAGAATAAATCCTCACCAAAGAGAAGAGGTTAAAAAATCATTACAACAGTTGGTGGGTGTGGAAATAGTTGAGGAAGATGCTCGAGATATTACCTTACAATGTTTACTCTCTCCCTCCGCGGTTCCTTTAAGGAGAACAATGAAAAGAACTTATCTAATCGCCTCCAAAATGCAAGAAGAGGTAATCACTGCTCTTAAGGAACTTGATGATAAACTGGCAAAGAACGTTATTAACCGTGATGAGGAGGTCAATAGGCTTTATTTCTTAATAGTCCGACAACTCAGAGCCGCAATACAAGACCCTCGGTTAGCTGAGAAAATGGGAGTAACTGCAATAGAATGTCTGGACTATCGTGCAGTGGTAAAGAGCATCGAAACCCTTGCAGACCATGCTGTAAAAATAGCCAAACAGATTCCGTTGCTCCAGAAAACACCAATACCCCAAACTGTGCTACAAAAAATTTTAGAAACAAGTAAAATAACACAAGACATTCACTCAAATGCAATCGAGGCACTATTGAGAAAAGACGTGAATTTAGCGGCGAAGACCATAGCTAAAAAACCTGAACTAGAAAAGGCTTTAAACGAAACATATGAAGAAATCCTAAATCAAGCGCCTGTTTTAGCAACCCCCCTAAATACTATAGTTGATATGCTTGACAGAATAGCTGAATGTGGAATCGATATTGCGGATTTGACTTAGCTGTTAACATTCTACCTTTCTAAATTAACATTCCTCTAAAAAACAAGCGATATATACTGATTGAATACTAATACTATTTTTCGAAGTTGGATGAATTATTAAAGTAGGACTACATTTTTTTCACGCTTCCCCAGAACTTTTCTAATATTTCTGGGTATTCCGGTTTTTTTAGTCTAACAAGGAATAATTCACGCCAATTTCTTGCATTCTTTATTTCAACAATATCCACCAATCTTGCTGCTTTAGCTTTCTCCGCTGCAATTGAAGATACTATACCAATTCCGATTCCTTCAGAAACCGCTGTAATTACGGAACCCGTGCTACCCAATTCTAATACAATGTTTAATTTTTCTGGGTCAATATGCTGCTCGGTAAATATTTTATTAATTTCGTTTCTAGTACCTGAAGAGTGCTCTCTCGACACAAAAGGGTAATTCAAAATTTCTGAAAGATCAAGAGCCTTTTTATTGGATAATTCGTGGTTAACCGAGGTTATAACTACTAAGCGTTCCCTTGCGATTACTTTGGTTTCGAATATGTTTTGAGTATCCATTAAACTACCAATTGCAGCGAAGTCAACACGCCCCTCAGCGAGTTTTTTTAGGCTTGATCCTGTGTCTCCAATTTCGATTTCAATATCTACATCAGGGTAGGCTTTCTTGAAGCTTCCTGCAATAATAGGTAAGATATGTTCACCAGGAATTGTACTTGCTGCAATCTTTATTGTACCTCTCAATTTTTCGGAAGAATTCCTAATTTCTTTATTGGTGATGTCCACCAAATCTAAAATCTGTTGGGCTCTTTTGTTCAGAATTTTACCTTCTTCAGTAAGGTAAGCTCCATCTCTAGTTCTCACAAACAGTTTGACTCCAAAATATTCTTCGAGAGAAGCTATTTGATTACTTACTGTGGCTTGTGTTACCTTCAGCCTTTTCGCTGCTTCAAGAAAACTTTCAGCAAAAACAACTTCCAAAAAGGTTTTCAAGAAATCAATACGCAATTAACTTCTCCTCTAGTAAGTTAAATTCCAGTTTAGATTACGTTACCAAAATATACCTCATCCCAAATTAGTATTTAGATGGCTTAAATTTAATGCTGAAATTCACAATCTATCATGTAAAAAATTGGTTAAGCCAAAATAAATAAGTGACTTGATTATAAACTCTTTAACTCCTTTTTCTTTATATATATCTTAAAGTTTCCATTGTCTTCTATTATCCCCAAAACTTCGTGCCCTGCTTTCGTGGCAGCTCTTTCTATATTATTCTTACAGGAGGGAAAGTCAGTAATAATTTCTATTACTTCCCCTGCTTTCATCTCTTTAAGTTTATCTCTCATTAATATTACTGGAATTGGGCAAGCCTTTTGCTTCACATCCAGATGATAACCCGCCTCCACACAAACCATCTCCTATATCCATATCGTTTGATCGCTTTCCTGTATCCAGTCGGTTAGCCCTTCCATTGTTGTCACTTCTGCTCCCTCTATTAACTCCTCTTGTTTTATTCCTCTCCCTTTGATACACACCCCACAGACCCGTACCTTTGTGCCTTCGTTCATAGCTCTTTGTAACCATTCTAACGCATTTGCATACTCCTTGGGTTCTTGTCCCTTATGCGCTAAAAGTACACCATCTTCCACCAAAAATAAATTAACTTCCATCCCTTCAACTAGAGCCGTTAGGGCTAATCTTAAAGCGGTATAAGATCTCTCATGAGTGTATGGACCACTGGATACTACCAATGTAATTTTTTTCAAGTCTTTTCAACCTCGAAAAACTTTCAAAAGCTAAACTAACAATCACCCCTTTAATTTATAAATATTACGAAAACTATTACCTAGTATTAGTTTTTCTAATGCTAAAAATGATGCAACTTAATCAAAATTGGAAAATTTTAAAAAATGGTGCGGGGAGCGTGACGCTCGAGGAGCATCATTATGATGCTTCTATTCGAACACGCGAAGGCTTTCGCAGCTCTAGTTTTTCAGAGAGCCTCTACGCCAGCAGGTCCTGAGCCTTGACCAGGGATTTGATTCCTGTCTGCCTCCTCTGGCCACCTGTCAGGCTTTGACCGCTCGGACATCCCCGCAACTTTAATACCAGTAGTACTTCGGGGCCCATTTATAGGCAAAAATTTTTATTTAGATTTTCTAAAAGAGATTGGTTGTATTTTTTTTTAAAAGGTTTCCCATTATACTTTATTTTATTTTTCTTTATGTTGAATTATTAGTTTTATTTTCTGTTTTTAATTTTTCAAATATTTCCTCGGCTTCTTGCTCAGCTTTTGTTTTTAGTTTCTCTGATATTAGCTTGCTTTCATAGGCTTTGTTAAGTTCTTCTTTATCTATGATTTTTACTTCTCCGTTAGGCCATTTTATTACATCTATAGCGAGGTCTATGTATCTAAGTCTGTTAGGCGGGTAAAACTCTATTCCCGTGTTTATGTTGTAGTATGCTCCCTTAAATTCACCATTTTTTGAATAATATTCTGTTTGTAGGTTCCAGGATCCGAGTTTGATTTCGGTTATTCCGTAGTCTCCCGTTTGTTTAGGTATATTAAGTCCATCAAAGTGTCCGCCGCCTCTAAACAGCCTTTTTATACTTAAATGGTTATTGTTGGGGTCTAGATTGGTTAGAATGCCAGAGAGTATGAATTGGTAGCCGTTTATTTTTACGTGTTCGATTAGGATTTGGTCGCCTTTTTTAGGGAATTCTCTGGTGTATATTTTGTTAAAAATTTCTAGAATGTTATTTTCCATTTTCGGATATTTTGTTAAAATTTCTTCTGTAAAATCAACGAGTAGGGAATATTCATGCCCTATTGATTTATAATAATGATGCTGATTAATAGTTTTCACGATTTCTTGTCTAATATCATCCAGCTTTTTCTTAGCTCTGCTTGTAAACTCGATAAAAACATTTTCATTGCCTTCTAACAATAGTGCTGGGCTTGCAGTTTCTTTTTTTCTTTTCATTAACTCCTTTGCCTTTTTGTTTAGTTCAGATACTTCTTGGATTAAAATGCTTGGATTTTGATTTGCTGCTCCGGTCCTAAAAATTATCCCCCAGTTTTCTGGCTTTATTTTCTCTCCTAGCGAGTATAGCTCTTGCCTGTTTTCGCTGTTTTTGATTTTTTTACTGATTTTAATGCCTTCTTGTTCTATTAATATTGCATACTTTCCGATTATTGAAATCTTGGTGGTTGCTATGGGATACTGTATATCTGTTTTTACAATTTCGACCACATGTTCTTCTCCTTCATTTACTGCCTCGTCTAGGAGAAGAGCGTAACAGTTACCAATATCAACAAATGCTTCGTTGCCGCTAATTTTTACTACTTTTCCTTTGTACAGCGAATTTAGTTTAATAATTGGTATTCTAAACACTGCATCTTCGAGGTCTGTTCTTAATACCTCTTCAATTTTTTTTACTTTATCGGTTTCTCCAGTAATTATAATTCCCTGTTTATTCTCAAAATCAACTATATCAACATCTGGCTGCTCAAAATTATTCTCTAGATTAAATCTTTCAACTTGTACAGATGTGGCTTGCGTAATTTTAAATCCGTTACCCAGCATTATTTTAGTTAATGCTGTTGAATGTATTCCTCGGATTTTAATTAAAATTGATTGCTGGGTCAATTGGAAAACCAAAAAATAATCGTTCATGATTACTTATAGTTTTTTTGTATCTGAGCTATTAAAATTTTGTAAATATAATCTTTTTATCCAAATAAAATTATATGAATATTAAATTACTGAATATATTTAGAAAAAGTTAAGCAGCAACGAATTTGATTAAACTTGCAGAGACATCTACAGTTATACTATTATTAATTACTAGTTTCTGAATACCAATTTTCCCTTTGAGAGCATTTTTTCAGTTTACTCCTCGTCGCTAATTGTTTCTAATATTGAAACTGTGTTCCAAATTTTTGTCCTACTATGTAGTGGACAATTTGGGTCTTGTGACACTTCATCCAGTATGGATATAGCATTTGAGGCTTTAACTGCTGGAGAATCCTCGTCAGCCTGCAATGCATCCATTGCTTGTATTGCTGCTCTGCGTATGTTACGGGGGGTTGCAGTATCCTCTGAGATTTGTTTTAAAATAAACATCGCTTGTTCCATCTTTTCTGCGGTGCCGCTCATATTTTTCCCTCTTTCTTAGTTTTATTCGTCTTTCAAAACCTTCATTTAAACCTTTTTATTAACGCCTTGGTTCTCTCAAAATATAAGTCGCTGCCTCGATTGGTAATATCTATTTATGATACTTATACTTGTCGTCTCTTTCGGCTGAATTTAATAAAAGTTCTTATTTAAATTAGTCTTACTACAAACCATTAGGAGTGTGACTAGAGTCACTTATACCAAAGAATAATAAATTATTTATGCTCTGAGAAATGTTATTAAATTAATTTCAAGAGGCTTTTTTATGACTGAAAAAGAGCTTAGGGTTCGGAAAATTCGGGACGGCACGGTAATTGATCACATATCTGCTGGCACCGCCTTGGAAGTTTTAAAAATACTTGGGTTAACTGGAAAAGAAGGATGCACAATAAGTGTCTTGATTAATACACCCAGCAGCAAATTAGGAAGAAAGGATGTGGTAAAAATTGAAGGAAGAGAACTGGATCCCAAAGAGGTAGATAAAATAGCATTAATTTCTCCCAGGGCAACAATCAATATTATTCGTAACTACGAGGTAGTTGAAAAGCAACGAGTATCACTGCCTCCCATTATTACCGGTTTTCCCCGATGTGTTAATCCTAACTGTATTATAAATAGTAGAGAGCCCGCCCTCCCCTCATTTACGGTTATATCCAAGGACCCAGTAAGAATCCGCTGCAGATATTGCAATGTAATAATGGAGTTCGAAGATATACTCGCAAATATCTAGATTCATCCAAACGAGCGTGGAAATCTAAAATCGTACAAGTATAGGCTTCTGAAAAAAAAATTTTTAACCAATGGAAGACAGCACATTTACAGCACAATAATATTTTCGGATTTCCCATCCAAGCATAAAGAATATTAATCACATCCCTTATTGGGGAAATGAAACGTAAACAACTCAGTAAAGCAAGGTGAAGAATTTGGAAATTGCTATTGTCGGCGACAAAGACACAATATTAGGATTAAAACTAGCTGGCGTCACAAAAACATTTGAAACAAACAACAGGGATGAAGCACAGCAAAAAATACGAGAATTTTTCCAAAACCCAGAGGTAGGACTTATCATAACAACAGAACTTTTAGCAGATCAAATACGCCCCTTTTTGAATAAACTAACCGAAGACAGCCCAACTCCTATTATACTAGAGATTCCGAGCCGGTTAGGCGAAAGAAAAGGCGAAGACCCCATATTAACTCTAATCAAACGGGCCGTAGGAATAGAAATAAAAGTTTAAAAAAATAAAACAACAAAATAACATTCAAAAGATCGCTCTTATTATTAATCCTTCAGTATCTCAATACTATTTTTAATATTATTCGGAGAAAGGCCTAATTTCGTTTGCAATAAACTAATTTCTCAGTATAATAAAATAGACTGTCTGTCTTTATGGAATTTTTAAACTGAATGTTTTGTTGTTAATCGAGAATATGGAAGAAAGATAAAAAAAATTTAACGAATTTTAAAGAAAAATAGAAATGCAGGAAAATTTAAGCTAAGCTTTCTACTGTGAGAGATGCAAATTCTTCATCAATCTTCTTACTCACTTCATTAACACGCTTGTCAACTTCATCTGTGGGCACAATTTTAAAACGAGAAATATCATTAAGTACACTCATTTTCTGCACCGATGATATAGGAACACCCCTTTCCACCGCACTCTTCATTTGGTTATAAAATTTCAAAATCATTTTCAGCATCTTATACGACTTATCTGGGCTACAATAAGTATCAACAGGGTGCAACGCTGACTGCATCAAGTAATCCTCACGGATCATACGGGTTGCCTCAAGCACCACACGCTCACTTTCTGGAAGCGCGTCAGGACCAACTAACTGTACAACCTCACGGAGTTCATCTTCACGCTGAAGCAATGTCATAGCCTCACTTCGTAAATCTAAAAATTCTTTATTAACATTACCTGAAAACCATTCCTTCAGATTTTCAATATACAAACTATAACTGTTTAACCAGTTAATCGCAGGAAAATGCCTTCTGCTTGCTAAATCCTTGTCCAGCCCCCAGAAGACCTTCACAACGCGGAGTGTGTTTGAGGTAACTGGCTCGGAAAAGTCACCTCCTGGTGGGCTTACAGCCCCGGTAACGGTTACTGAACCTATTCTTTGGTTGGTCTCTGTGGAGCCTAATGTTTCAACGCGCCCGGCTCTTTCATAAAACTCTGCGAGGCGTGAGGCCAAATAGGCAGGATACCCTTCTTCACCGGGCATCTCTTCAAGTCTTCCACTTATCTCTCTTAGCGCTTCAGCCCATCTTGAAGTTGAATCCGCCATTAACGCAATATCATATCCTTGATCCCTGAAATACTCGGCTAAAGTAATCGCAGTGTATATAGAGGCTTCTCGAGCGGCTACGGGCATATTTGAAGTATTAGCGATAAGTATTGTACGCTTCATAAGCGGCTCACCAGTACGTGGATCCTCAAGCTTTGGGAAATCTTCCAAAACCTCAGTCATCTCATTACCCCTTTCGCCACAACCGCAGTATACTACTATGTGGCTATCTGCCCATTTTGCAAGCTGGTGAAGCATAACTGTTTTGCCTGTGCCAAACCCTCCGGGTATTGAAGCTGTTCCGCCTTTTGCTGTGGGGAAGAAAGTATCGATTACACGCTGTCCGGTTATGAGGGGTGTTGTTGATCCCATTTTTCTGAGATAGGGACGCCCCTGTCGTACTGGCCAAGTGGTCATAAGGGTGATTTCTTGTTCTCCTCGGGGTGTTCTAATACGTGCTATAGTGTCCTCCACAGTATATTCCCCTTCCGAAGCTATACTAGTAATCTTACCATTGATACCTACCGGCACCAATATTTTAGTGGTTACCGTAGTTGTTTCGGGTACGAGCCCTATAATATCTCCCTGAGATACTGTAGCATCGTTTTCAACCGTTGGTGTAAATTTCCATTTTTTACCTCGAGGGAGGGCTTTTGCTAGCACTCCTCTATGAATAAAGTCTCCAGTCTGCTCTTTGAGGATAGGTAACGGTCTTTGGATGCCATCAAAAATCTGACCTATAAGACCAGGACCTAACTCTACGGATAGAGGCGCTCCAGTAGCTACGACCTTTTCGCCTGGCTTCAAACCCGTCGTTTCCTCATATACTTGAATAGTTGCGTTCGAACCTTCAACTCTGTTTACTTCGCCAATTAATTCTTCATCTCCTACTCGGCATACCTCATACATTTGAATTCCGCTGAGTCCTTCCGCTTCGATTACGGGTCCGGTAACTCTAATGATTTTTCCGATTCTCTCTTTAACCGCCAATTTCAGCAATCTCCTTCAGTCATTAAATTAGCTTAATTCGAATCGATTACACTTAGATTTGTATCTACTTAAAAATATTTGCTGGAAAAATTCCTTTAAATAAATATATGTCGAAAGCAGAACTTTCAAATTGGAGAATGTATTAGGTGGGCGGAGCAGGATTTGAACCTGCGACCTCCTGGTCCCGAACCAGGAATCATACCAAACTTTCCACTCTTCTTCTTAGAGGAAGAGTTCTAGACCATCCGCCCACATTTCGTTAGAAAGAATTCTTTGTTTGGGTTAAGTCAGTTCTAACAGATAAAATTTTTGTTGGGTGAATTTCGAATTTCTGATTTTTATAATTTTTCGATAATGGCGCTATGTTCCTTGTTAGTGAAATTATGCGGTGTTTTTGAGAATTTCTGGTCTTTTTGAAGCTCGTGGAAAAAGGTTTTTTGGGCTTCTTTTCCGAAAAGGAGCCTTTAAACGGTAGATTGGGCAACTGGTTTTAGACAAAAATTATTGAAAACACCACATATTGTGCCAGCGTTTTCACTAATGGGGGACATTGCGTCTTCGATAATAGCCGAAATGTTTATGTGTGTTAATTCTATGAAACTTGAATATGAGCATTTATAAAAGCAGTTCGGAGAGGTTAGCTCGAAGAGTAGCTGGTGAGATTTCTCTTTCGGATGATCCGGGCAAGATGATGCGTAAGTGGCGGGAATTGTTTCATATACCTCAAATTATTTTGGCAGAGTATTTGGATGTTTCTCCTTCAGTTATTAGTGATTATGAGGGAAGTAGGAGGAAGTCTCCTGGAACTAAAACTATAAAGCGTTTTGTTGAGGGACTGCTTGCAATTGATGAAAAGAATGGGGGGCAAATAACTGCTGCGTTTAGTCGGTTAATGAGTGTTGAGATTCCTACGGACATTATTCTGGATATACGGGAGTTCACTAATCCTATAAATGCTCGGCAGTTTTGTTCTACTATCCGGGCGGAGTGTGTTGTGGGAGGGGAGTTTCTAGATAGGAATTTATTTGGGTATATAGTTGTTGATAGTATTAGTGCGTTTAGAGAGCTTTCTGGCGACGCTTTTCTCAAGTTGTATGATGCGTCTAGCGAAAGAGGGGTTATTTTCACAAATGCCAGTACGGGGCGTTCCCCTTTAATCACTATAAAGATTAATGCGCGTAAACCAAGCCTGATCGTTTTACATGGACTTCTAGAGCCTGATCCTCTTGCTGTTGAGCTAGCAAAGAAGGAAGGCATTCCATTAGCAATCTCTAAAATAGAATCTGTTGAAGATATGATTAAAGAACTAAGGCAAATTATTCCTCTATGAATTTTCTATTCTTCATTAAATTTTTCTATTCTTCTAAATTGATTTTATATATAGAGCACTTTGGAAGATTCGTAATCCTTTTTAAAGACTTTGGGGAGTTCATGGTTATTTAGAAAAAATTTGTAAGCTGTGTCAAACTAAGCAAAACATGTTGCACTTGGGTGGTTTTGTGGCAGATACTATTAAAACTAATGAAAAGTTGGTTATGAGACCCCTACGCAAAGTTGGCATTTTAGGCTGGGGAGCCTATATTCCCCGCTATAGACTTAAGATACAAGAGCTGATTGATATTTGGGGGGAAAGCAAGGAACGGTTTGAACTAAATTTAGGTATTTCAGAGAAAGCTGTTGCAGGCCCTGATGAGGATACTACTACTATAGCTACAGAAGCCGTGAAGAACGCCATTTCCCGAGCTCAAATCAGCCCACAAGATTTGAGAGCCATTTTTGTTGGTACAGAGTCTCCGACATATGCTGTAAAGCCTACGGGTACTATCATCGCGGAGGCGATAAACGCTGCACCAAACATCCTAGCTTCTGATTTAGAGTTCGCGTGTAAGGCCGGTACCGAAGCTATGGAGTGCTGTTTGGGCTTAGTTTCATCAGGAATGATCAAATATGGAGTTGCTGTAGGTGCGGATGTGGCTCAAAGTAGACCTGGTGACGAATTAGAATTCTCGGCTGCAGCGGGTGGAGCGGCGTTAATTATCGGAACAAAGGATAGTGATAAAACAGTGGCAACTATTGAAGCTTCTTACTCTTATTGCACAGATACGCCGGATTTTTGGAGGCGTCCCACACAAATCTATCCTAGGCACGGAGAGACCTTTACAGGGGAACCCGGATATTTTAGTCACACAATAAATTGTGCACGAATTTTTATGAATGAGTTAGGTTTGAAAAGTTCTGATCTAACCTATGTTATTTTTCACCAACCAAACGGTAAATTTCCCTTGAGAGCCGCTAATAGCTTAGGATTTACACAAAAACAGATTGAGCCTGGATTACTTGTTAGTAATGTTGGGAATACTTATTCTGCTTCAGCGATGCTGGGTCTGACAGCGATTCTAGAGGTGGCGGAGCCTAATGACAAGATACTTATGGTTTCCTATGGTAGTGGGGCTGGGTCAGACGCATTCTATATTATAGTTGAAGATGGGGTTGAAGAAAAAAGGGGGCTCGCCTCTAAAATTAGTGAGTATATCTCACGCAAAAAATATATTGATTATATTACCTACCTCAGGTGGCGAAAACTTATAAAGGGAATATAAAAGACACCACAAAAGTAGAATTTAAAAAAAGTATAGTAAAAGTAATTAAAAAACACGTTTCCCACATTTTTAAAAATCGAGAATAACTATAAAAAATTCAAGTTTGCGTAAGGTTCTAATATACGCCTCATATGTATTAATTGTTAATCCCTATACTTCAACATAAAAATTGTATTAATAAAATTGGTGAAAACGAAACTATTTCCATTATCAATCGACAACCTTTTGTAAATAAAGGTTAAGTAAAAGGAATTTGTGAATCAAGATGCCCTTATGAAAAATATTATTTGAAAGCTATTACTTATCTAAATATTTGCAAGAAAAATATATGGAATTGCCAGTTTGCCATTATTTGCTTTTACAAAAATGGAGGCTTTTCGATTGAGAAGAGTAGCAATTTGTGGGCTCTCGATGTGTAAAGTTGGAAATCACTACCATAAGTCGCTCCGCGAACTTTTTGCTAAAGTCGCTTTAGATGCTATGGAAAATGCTGGGGGCCCTCCCGTAAATGCTATGTACGTGGGCAACATGTCTTCAAGTGAGCATACTTCTCAGAAGAATATTGGCGTTCTTCTGTCCAATTCCATAGGCCTAAATTCTACCCCGTCTATGCTTGTAGAATGTGCCGATGGTTCTGGTGGGGCAGCTCTTTACGAAGGATTTAAGTCCGTGGCTTCGGGGCTTTATGATATTGTTATTGTGGGGGGAGTGGAAAAAATGTCTGAAGCTACTCATGGGGAAAATAGGAAAATAAGCTCCAAGGCAATCGAGCAGGAATGCGAGGCATTTAACGGGCTGTCGATTGACGGAGAATTTGCAATTATTATGCGTTACTACATGCATTATTACGGAGTACCTAAAAGGCAATTTGCCCTATTTGCAGTTCAAATGCATAAACATGCGGCTAGAAATCGCTATGCTCAATTACCCTATGAAGTATCTGTAGAGGACGCTTTAAACATGCAAACCATCGCTGATCCGGTTACCTTGTTTGATACGGCGCCAGCAGGCGACGGCGCAGCAGCAGTTATTTTGTGTCCTCTAGAGAGGGCTCAAGAATTCACGGATACTCCAATAGAGATAGCGGGAGCGGGGCAGGCAAGTGATACTTTGGCACTTTATGATAGAAAAAACATCCTTACCTTTAAGGCGACGTCCGAAGCCTCCAAGATTGCATTAGAAAGTTCCAAATTAAAAATATCAGATATAAATTTATTTGAGGTGCATGATTCTTACACCATTTCTGGGTTTCTTGCCTTAGAAGATTTAGGTGTCATTGAGAGAGGAAAAGTCGGCCAATCTGTTGAAGAGGGTCTAATTGACTTGAATGGACCAATCCCTACTAATTTGAGTGGGGGTCTTAAGGCTAGAGGGCACCCTATGGGCGCTACTGGCGTTTATCAAGCTGTAGAGTCCTCGCTTCAACTTCGTGGAGAAGCTGGAAAAAATCAGGCAGATCCCGCAAAAGTAGCACTAATACAAAATGCTGCAGGAATAGGATCCTTAGTAACTGTACATGTGCTTAAAAGAGTTTAAGTTCGCGTGATGCAAATGAGACTACCCAAAATGTGGAGAGAAATACCTCAAAGGTATAGATTGGAAGGGGCCGTTTGTAAAAATTGTAATTTTTCTTTTTTTCCACCAAGAACTATTTGCCCCAACTGTGGAAGTAAAGAGCTTAATTTACAAAATTTTTCACAGAGCGGCAAAGTTTTATCTTATACGGTGATTAGGAAACCGCCTAGTGATTTTGAAACTTGCGAACCATATCCAGTAGCTCTAATTGAATTGTTGGAAGGGGTAAAAGTAATTTGTCAGTTAACCGATTGCGATGTTGATGAAATATCTATTGGCATGCCTGTAGAGGCTGTTTTTCGTAAGGTGAGGGAAGATGGTGAAGATGGTGTGGTCCACTATGCGATTAAATTTAGACCTTTAACTAGAGATGGGAATTTAAGTAAAAAGTAAAAAATATTTTTCAATATTATTATTTAATACGTATTAAAAATAATTGAAACTTAAATAGCATGGGGGTTAAATTTGTCTGGAGAACCAGAAGATTGGGAGTTGACTTCAGCGGTTCTGTCTGCGTTATCTAGTGAAACGCGTATACAGATATTAAAAGTTCTCAGTATGAAAAGTCCTCTTTCCTTTACTAAAATTATGCAGATATTAGGAATGGATACAAAGAAAGAAGCAGGAAAGTTTGCTTATCATCTGGGGGAACTAACCAAAAAAGCGCAGCTAGTTAATTGTGATGAAGATAACAACTATACCTTAACAAGTTTAGGAGAAAAAGTAGTTGAATTTATTAGAATGTTAGAAGAGTTTAGTCGACGAGAAAAAGGAGAACTCTTCGTTAGAACATCAAGATTGGCAATAGAAAGATTTGAAAGGAAAAAAATTGCAGATTCATTGGTAAGAGAAGCTAGAGCTCCAAGGCAGCTTGCAGAAAATATTGCTACTGAAGCCGAAGAGCGGTTGCTTAAATCCAAAATAAGATATTTAACTGCTCCCTTAATTCGTGAATTTGTTAATGCAATCTTATTAGAAAAAGGATTGGAAGAGTATCGACATGCACTAACCCGCCTAGGGCTTCCGGTCTACGATGTTACAACTATAATAAAAAATCCCAAGACTGAGTTTTCAAATGCTGAAAGCATTCATAAACTTGCGGGCGACGCCGTTTTAGAACAGTACCTTCTTTTGAAGATTTTACCGAGAGAAATAGCTGATGCTCACCTTTCTGGAATCATACATATTCCTGATGCCAGTTACTGGGTACTACGCCCGAATAACATTCAACATGATATTCGTAGTCTGCTCTCCTTAGAATCGAGATCCAAAGGAGGGATGTTTACCCCATTAAGCAGTATAAGCTCCGCAGAGACTATAATTTCGCAACTTTCCAGATTGCTAGAATTGTTTCAAACCGATTTAAGTGGGGAACAGTCTATTGACAATTTTAACATTTTCTTAGCCCCTTTTCTAAAAGGCATGTCCTACGAGGAAACAAAAAAGGTTGCACATTATTTTATTAGTGAATTATGCCATAACATGAATCATTCAGTTAGCCTTAATTTAGAACTTGTAACCCCCAAACATCTAAAAAACAAGCCTGCAATAGGCCCAAATGGAAAAACTGTAGGAAAATACGAAGATTTTGAGGAAGAGGCCCAATTATTCGCTAACTCTATACTTGATGTTTTAATGGAAGAAGAAAATTTGGCAGACAAGCCAACTCCTAACTGCAACATAGTTTTTAAATTAAGACCTGATATTTGGGAAGACGATACCCTTCTGCCACTTCTTAATAAAATGTTTGAGCTATCAGCTAGCTGGGGGAACCCCCTTTTTGCGAATTTCTCACCTGAATGGCAAAATGGGAATGTTAACTACACCGGAGGGTTAGAACGTCTAGGTACCGACTGGAGTAAAGACTGGGAGCTTGATACACTAAGAACTGGGAATCTTGGAACAGTAATTGTTAATCTGCCTAGAATTGCTTACGAATCAAATGGTGATGATGAACTTTTTTTTGAGTTACTTAATGAAAGACTAGACATGGCTTCAACTGTACTTGGAATAAAATTACAAGCGATTAGAGAACGCATGTTTACTGATAAAACACTACCTACCCTGACTTCCGATTTGAATGGTGAATTATACTATAGAATAGATAACGCGACACTTTCACTGAGTTTTGTTGGGCTAGACGAAGCAACTAAAAAACACGTAGGTACACCAATTGATAGTAATAAGGCCTCTTTAGATTTTGCATTAAGAATTTTACAAAGTTTTAACGAGCATGCAAATGAGTTAAAAACTAACACAGGGTTAAGATGGGTGGTAACTCAACCTACAAGCGGTTCCTATGTAAATAGACTAGCGAAGCTAGATGTTGAAAGATTTGGTAAGAAAAACGTTAATGTGAGGGGCACGGGTAATAATGTTTATTATTCAACGAGTAATATCAGAGTTTCAGCACCTCTAACTATTGATGAAAGAAAAGGATTAGAAAATATGTTTCATCCCCTTCTCTCAGGTGGGCACCTAATGAACATCTCACTCGAAAAAAAGGTACCTTCTGATAAATTAATAAGGTTAAGTGAAAAAATTTGTAGAGAGACACAAATAGGAAATTTTACCTTTACTAGAGATATTACATATTGTTTTCATTGCTCGAAATCATTCAATGGTATTCAAAACAAGTGCCCAAAATGTGGTTCTTCAATGGACAACTTAGCAAGATATAGTCGCAATATTGGCCATTATTTTATCTTACCCGCTACACCTAAATGGGAGGAACAGGAAATTAGAGATAAACATTACCCTCTTTAAAAAATATCATTAATCTTTAGCTTGAAAATAGTTCCACTATTTCTCAAAGGGCTTGTCCGCCAAGAGTTTAAAAAACGCCACTTGTAAGGGCATCACTTCCCCTATAAACTCTACCTCCTGATTTTATTTTCACGTTAAGTTCTAGTAAATGGATCTTACGAAAGAACCACAATTTTTGTTAAGCATTAACATTTAAAAATTTTTAATAGGATAATATGTAGGTTATTTATTTCTATGTGAGAGCTTATATTTTAGACTTTTAAGTAGCTGCTTGTCGACATCCCAAATCCAACGTAATGTGTCTCCAAAAACTCGCATTTTTGATTCTTCTTCCCCGTATATAGTTTGAATTTTTGCTTCTGATATTTTGAAGCCTTTCCTTTGTGCATCAACCAATATCTCTGTTTCTGCAGAAAATCTAGTGGCAGAAAACTCAACGTTTTCCAAAAGCCGTCTTTTATATGCTCTATAACCACTTTGACTATCAGTAATGGGTAAGCCAAAATATAAGCGTAAAATCCTTGTAGTTAATGTGTTGCTTAGAATTCGAATTCGAGGCATACCCTTTATATTCCCTAGGAATCTCGATCCTACTACTACATCTGAATCTTCACGATTCATGGTTTTAAGTAGTTTGGGTATCTCTTCTGGATTGTGTTGGCCATCTGCATCCAAAACGACTATTATATCTGCGTCCATTTCTAATGCTTTTTTAAAACCAGTTTTTAATGCAACTCCTTTGCCCATGTTTTTACTGTGCTGAACAACTGTAGCCCCCGCCTTGCTCGCCTCTTTGTAGGTATTATCTATACTTCCATCATCAACAACGATTATTCCATCAGCATTTTTTAAGGCGCCTTCTACTACTTTAGAAACTGTTTTTTCCTCGTTATAGGCTGGAGAGACACAAAGTACTATGGACATATCTTTTCATCGCTTCCTAACACTCTTAAAACTTGTATACCTCCTAATTTTTATAAAGTTTTATGCCTTTGAGACCCGCCAATTTAAACACAAACTTGTATATTTTTTAAGGTATAGAGACTTGTTGTTAATACTATATTCACATTTTTCGGCTATTTATGAAAAATTGCTTATGTTTCGACACAACACGATTTAAAGTATAAAACTTGGGAAACCTTTTTATCTGAAAAACAAAACACACTACGCAAAATATCACTACTTACCATATTCATTCCAAAACAAATACTACTACCTTACAAATGTTTTAACATTGCTGGCTCGAAAAAGGGGCGTGAAAAAAATGTTCGAATCACTGTTCAATATGGGGTTCACAAATATAATCTATCTCTTAATTGGTATCGCAGTAGTCGGAGGAGTAGGAGCACTCTCAATCAAACTGCATGCAGTCGATTTTTCGGGGTTCTTAGCAGGACTAGTCGTAGGTTTAGCGGTATGGATATTTGGCAACTGGGCATGGTTTTTGGTTATACTAGTATTCTTCTTAGTTTCCGCTACGTTTACGAAATTCAAGTATGAAAGAAAAAGAAGATTAGGAGCAGCGCAGGAAAAAGGTGGAGCCAGAGCATGGACAAACGTCATCGCTAATGGAGGACTTGCTGCATTCCTTGCAGTAATGGAAGGAGTATGCTTATTTTTCAGCCCAATAGGACACTATGATATCTTCTTTGCTGGTTTCATTGGGGTAGTAGCTACGGCCGCTGCAGATACATTAGCCACCGAGGTAGGCTTATTAAACCCTCATCCTCCTAGATTAATAACAAATCTTAAGAAAAAAGTCGTAGCTGGTACTTCAGGAGGGGTTTCACCTCTGGGGGAACTTGCAATAATCATGGGGGGTTTGATCACCGGTGGTGCAGCTTTTCTTATGCAGCACTTTAACCTTCTTGGAATAGGTTTATTCCCCTGGTTAGATATACTAAACTTCGGCTTACCCCTCGGAGCAAAGCTGATAATAATCGCTCTGGGTGCAGGATTTATTGGAAGTACTGCGGATAGTCTAATAGGCGCCACGGTTCAAGCACTTTACAAATGTCCAGTTTGCGGTAAGATCACCGAGCATGAGATTCACTGCGGAGAGGTAACCGTTCACCTGAGAGGGTACAAAGCTATTGATAATAATATCGTTAACTTTGTCTCAACAGCCATTGGAGCAATTAGTGCCTTTGCTATCTACCTACTAATATTTTAGAAGAATAGAAAGAAAAAAGGCTTCTATTTTTTTCCTATTTAATTTAAATAGTCTTTTCTTCCTCATAAAATGAATCCACAAATTCGCTATACGCGTCAACAGGTTCGGTAAGTTTGCCAATTTTTATATTCTTCTTTAATCCACAATTACCACATCCTACCACTGCGTAGCCTTCGTTTTTATTAATCTCCACTTTTACACTATCCTCCCCACAGCTGGGGCAGGTAAACACAGTGGGTATTCGCTTTTCAGGCCTTCTTTGAACCTTTTTTCTCCTTCTACGCCCCATTCGATTCACCCCTTTTTATTATTTTACCTATAATAATTGAATGGAACTCTCCAGTCTAGACTCGGAGTTCTATGTGATAATTTAAAAATAACAGGACTTTTTCTTTTGTGTTCGCTCTTCCTCCACATTTCTACTATTTTATTGACTTTTTCAAGTGGTACATTGAGTTCTTCAGCTATTTCCGACTCATCCATCCAATGTTCTAAACCGTAAAGTATCAGATCCAAAACATCGTATGAAACACCAATTTCGGATTCGTCTGTTTGACCCTTCCAAAGTCCTGCCGTAGGAATTTTCTGAATTAATTCTTTTGGGATTTTAAGGCACTCTGCCAAATGACGAACCTGAGTTTTATAGAGATCACCTATTGGTAGGATATCGGAGCCGCCGTCGCCATACTTGGTGAAGTTTTCGGCAGTTATGGTCATCAACCATTAACTGTATCCGACTAATATTTCACTTTTATTACCAGTACCAACAACCAAGCGGCGTAACTTATTTGCATAGTAATAAAGTGTCACCATGCGTACACGCGCCTTCACATTTCCCACTACTGTAGGAGAATCAGAGGCATCCTTTAAATAGGTTTCCAGGCAAGCGTTAATTACTGAAGTTATATCCACTATTTCATAGGGATTTTTAAGTTGCTTCGCTAGTTTTACAGCATCTTTAACATCATTAGGATTGCTGTCTTTTTCGGGCAGCATCAGCCCTAACACTTTGTCCGGACCTAATGCCCTTACACAAAGAGCTGCAACAACTGAAGAGTCAAGACCGCCACTCAGCCCTACAACCACTCCTGAAAAACCTGCATCAATAACCCGGGAACGAATGAATTTGAGAATACGCTTCTCAACAAATTCGGGATCAATACTAAGTACCTCTTTTGAAAGTTTCATTCTTCCAAAGCCTCCATAAGATATAACTTGTATAAACATAAAAATGTATCAAACTACTATAATTTCAAAAATATATTAAACTGTTGGAGGAAAACCTATGAAAGTAAAGCTAGCCCTAGCACAAATGACCCCGACACTCGAAGACAAAGAAAAAAATCTACAAAAAATGGATAAAATAATAACCGAAGCAGCAAATCGAGAAGCACAGCTGGTAATCTTCCCCGAACTAATACTCACCGGTTACTCATGCAGAGACCGATATTACTCCTTAGCAGAAAGTATCCCTGGAAATTCAGTAAAAAAAATAGAGAATAACGCGAATAGAAATGATATACATGTAATTTTCGGAATGGTAGAAGAAGCCGGAGAAGGCATACTATATAACACTTCAGTAATAGTGGGGCCCAAAGGATACATCGGAAAGTACCGTAAAAAATATCTACCCACACACTTAGTTTTTGAAGAAAAAAAATATTTCAGACAAGGATACGAAACACAAATACTAGAAACCGAAATTGGAAAAATCGGCCTAATGATTTGTTACGATATATACTTCCCGGAAATCGCCCGCCAGCTTACACTTATGGGTTCACAATTAATAGTGTGTATATCCGCTTCGCCTGCCACCCGTAGAGGGTACTTTGAAACTTTTATATCCTCTAGGGCTATGGAAAACACGGTTTTTTTGGCTTACGTGAATCTCGTAGGAATCGAAGATGGTTTAATTTTCTGGGGCGGAAGCCGTATAGTAGGTCCAGATGGCACAATCATAACAAAAGCAAAATATGATGAGGAAGACCTGGTAACTGCAACAATTGACTATTCGGATTTAAAAGCATCAAGAATAGCAGCACCAGTACTACGAGACCTCAGACCCGAAATATACGATGAACTATACCAGTTAAGTAGAAAATAAACCTTGTGAACTACCCCCTCGCTGTCGCAAAGGGGCTTCCTGCTTCAATGATGAGACTTGCAGGAATAACCTGTAGAGGTCTAGTCTCCGCAGGCTCTTCGGGTCGTCCCAACCCTGCATAAAGTATGTTAAGTGAAGCGTTATAATCCCTATCCAGCTCGACACCGCAGTAGGGACACCGGTGTATTCTCTCACCCAAAGTTTTTGGAACTTTCCGCCCGCAATTTGAGCAGTCCTGAGTGGTTCCTCCCGGATTCTTCTTCACCACAATCCCACCAGCACTCTCAGCCTTGTAGGACAGCAGTTGGAAGAACTTCCCCCAAGAAGCATCCAATATCTTCTGGGCTAGGTTGCGGTTTCTAACTAAGTTCTGTATTCTCAGATCCTCCACTAAAATAATAGTATAGTGGCTTGCGTAGAACCGGGAAAGCTTGTGCAGAAAGTCATTCCTCTGGTTTACCAGCCTCTCGTAAGCGCAAGCCAGCCTAACCCGCGCCTTTTCCCTGTTCTCTGAACCCTTCCTTTTCTTTGAGAGTTTTCTCTGAAGAATCCCTATCCTCTCCAGGGTTTTCTCGTAGAAGCGGGGGTTCTCAAACTGTCTCCCCTCAGTATCTGTGAGGAAGTGTTTCACCCCCACGTCTATTCCCACCGCCTTCCCAGTGGAAGGTAGGAGGGGCTGGGGCTCATTCTCCACTTGGACACTGGCGAACAACCTGCCAGATTTCTCCCTTTTTATGATTATCCCTTTAATTGTGCCCTTGATTGGCCGGTGGACTTTTATGGGAATTTCCCCGACCTTTGAAAGGATGAGCTTCTTTCCTTCGATTCTGAAGTCGGACTGGTTGTAGTTGAGGGTCTTAAACCAGCCCGCCCCCTTGAATCTCAGTTTGCCAATCTTCTTCCCTTTCTGTTTTAGCCGGGATAGGGCTTCTATGTTTGACCAGAGCTGGTAGTTCACCATCTGTAATACTTTAGAGTGGACTTTTTTCAGTTCGGGTTTCTCAGTCTTCTTTAGTTCCACGATTAGGGCTTGGGTGTCTCTCTGTGTTATTCCTCTTCATTCCTTTCTGGCATTGTTGAGTTCCTCAAGCAGTCGATTGTAGAGGCCTCTGCACAGCTCCATCTGCTCATTCAGCTTTTGTTGAATGGTTTTTGAGGGATGGAGCTTGAACCGGTAACCGCGCATCTTTTCGCCCCATTAAAGCTGGTATTTCTCTCCTAGTTACACTCATCTCTCCACCACTATAAATACACCACTATAACTATATTAGGCTCTCATCCCATAGTTTAATCACCGCTCCCGGGCATACAAGCTTACGGTGGTGGGAGGGTTGGTAAGCCTTGTTTTCTGATTTTGCCGGTTTTCTGTTTGCCGTACTCATGTCCGCTCCCTGCACATAATTCGATTTAAACACCTTCGTGTAAAAAAGAAGAACGACAGAATGCGGAGGCAACAAGCCGCAACTCCACCACAAAGCCAGTCCATCCGTCTGGGAATTTTATTTAAACATATGGTCTCATCCTCTCCATCGCGGAGCGAGGACTTCAAATAAACCTTTTAAATAGAAAACATTCATTAAGATTATTCTACTTACCTTTCTTTCCCACCTATTCGAAGATGTACGGTAAGTTATTGAAGAAAAAGAAAAGTTAGAAATAAATATATTCGAATCACACTTAACAGATAATAGGCAGCAGGGATAGCCAAGCCCGGATTACACGGAATGTGTCTGGAAACGGCGCTGATTGAATGAGGAATCTCCTTCAAGCGTAAGCCTTGAGAGCCAGTGTCCCGTAAGGGACGCGGGGGTTCGAATCCCTCTCCCTGCGCCATATCTTTTTTGTAAATTTGAATCTCAAAGGCATAAGTTTGGTAAAAATTAAATGTCTAAAACAAATTCTAAAATTGTTTTTTTTGGGGATTGCTTGATTTTCATTTCGTGGTATGTTGCTGCTTTTATCGCAGTTCTTTGCGGGTGTTTTTCCTCGTCGAATTCTTCGCCAACGGCTTCTCCTTTTAGTTTTAATCTTCCTTCTACTTGTTGAATGCTTTCGACGTTAAACTCTGAAAAAACCAGTCCCTCAGAATCAAATAAGTAAATGAATTTCTCCAGCCATTCGTAGAGTAAAGCCTGCAAGTCTTCGGCTTCGACCTCTATCTTTCGCCTTATAAATGGGCGTATTTTTGAAGTGTCAGTCATTACTTCAGAGAGCGCTCGGGCAGCTTCTTTAAAGGCTTCATTGATGGTTTTGCCATAGGCTTCTACTTTAACATCTGCAGTATGTTCAAGAAAACGATAGCCAGTCATTAAAATCCTTCCAATTATAATATTTTATCCTTATAAATTAATGATTTCTGAACCAAATTAATTTATAAAAAGTAATCCTTTAATTAAAATTACCTTAAAATCCTGAACCTTCTTGAGCAGAAAGTTAAAGTTAAATCCTTTTCTCTATTAGATAGTATGGCTTCTTGAATTACTCGCCAAGTGAGATTATTGTTTATATAAAAGAATTATCTGGGCAAGATTTAAAAAATGTCTTGGCTTCAATGAACAAAGAAAAAAGTATGCCTCCGATATTAACTTTTGGAAGGTTGATCTATGAGTGCTAATATAGAACAAACTGCTTCACTATATAAGTGGCTATTCCAATTGCCTACTATGAAAAAATTATTGATATTTTCTTTAGGGGCGTCCTTAATTATTGGTGTTATTATTAGGATTATTGTTTACCTTCCTCTGCCGCTTATTAGTAATATACTTATGGGAATCATTGAAGGGGCTTCTATACTATTTATTCCGACTATTCTGTCGACCTTGGTAACACATCCTCTTATGAAGGGTAATAGGAGTGTTTGGGACCGAAGGAGGTTAATTGCATTATCCTTTCTATGCATTCTCTTTTTAGGCATAGCTTATATTATTGGGGCTATACTATTTCGGTTAACCGATATCTCTATTATAGTTTCTGTAGCGTTTATTTTCGGTGTTTCTTTTATATTCATGTTAAGGCTCTTGGTACTCCACGCAATGACAGAGTTTAGTATTTTTAGGTCGCTAGCAGCGGCTTTTTCACAGCCGGTGTTTTGCGTAATCGCGTTTTTACTTTTTGAAGTGTTTCTTTCTTTCCCAAACCCAAGAATGGTAGAGACTGCAATAATGTTTGCAATCACTTCGACTGTATTTGGTGTGGCTGCGGTAGTATACCTTTGGTTGGTGAACAGGCCTATACTTAAGGGTTTAGGGGTGAGAGGGTTAAAATTTTTTTACGGCTTTCTTTTAGACTGGATAGAAAACAAATCAGTTTTGATGGAAGAAAATTTTGATAAAATTGGGGAAACCACATCGCTTCCCGTGCTCACATTATTATTCAAAGATTCGGAGGCCTTGAGTAGTGTATTGGTGGTTCCTAATATTCACCCCGGCCCATTCAAAACGGTTGGCAGCAGCGAAATGCCCTATATTATTGCAAAAGAGATAGAGAAAAAAACTGGAGCCGTTGCTTCCGTGGCACACGGGCCTTCAACACACGGTCAAAATTTGGTTTCGGCGAAAGAAATTGAAAAGGTTTTGAGAACCGTTGAGGTTTCTTTGGGTCAAACTAATTTTGTATCGGAAGCCAGTCAATTTGTTAGATATGAAAAAGACGAGGTGAAAATGGGCTGCCAAATTTTTGGAGATCTCGCTCTGCTGGTAGCTACGCTAGCACCTATAAGTTTTGATGATATAACTCCAGATTTAGGAGAACAGGTAAGAGAAGCCGCTATAAGTGAAGGGGTAAAAGATGCTTTTCTAATCGATGCTCATAATTGTGGCGGCGAAACCGTGGAGCCCGTTTCATCAAACACCGAAATAGCAAAAAAGATGATTTATGCTGCGAGAATGGCAGTTAAAAAAGCAAAATCTAAAATGAGTACAAAATTCAAAGTCTACGCTGTTCAATCAGCCTCCAGCCCCTCGGACAAATGGATGAGTATGGGGCCGACAGGCACCACAGTTTATGCAGTTGAAGTTGAAGGGCAAAAAGCCGCATACATTGTAATTGATGGTAATAATATGGTTCCAGGACTAAGAGAGAAAATACTTGAAGTAGTTAAAAAAACAGGTGTTGATGAAGCAGAGGTAATGACCAGTGACACTCACATTGTAAATGCTGTATCCCTGAATCCTAGAGGTTATAACCCAGTGGGTCAGGTTGGAGACCATAAAAAACTGATAAACAACATTACAAAAATGGTGAAAGAAGCCTTAGTAAAAGTTCAACCAGTGAAAGTAGCTTATAGTATAAAAAACGCGGAAAAAATCAAAATTGTTGGAGAAAAACAGATGGAAACCTTGGCTACTCAAATATTAAAATCGGTTTCAACCGCAAAAAAATCACTTTCAATAATAATCTCAGCAGCTCTACTAAACATCATACTCCAATTTTTACTCTTTGTTCTATAAAAAGTATTTAAATAAATAAAAACTGCACTAGTTATATTCCAAAAGAAGGCAAAAAGCGTAATACTTAAAACAATTAAAAGCAAACTGTTTTACGCATAACCCCAATTTTTAGCATAACAATTTAGAACAAAATGTTCGAATTTCTTGAGAAGATTAGCTATCTTTAGGAATTAACGACTATTACAAAAAGCGCTGTCGAAAGAAAATTAACCGAATAAAAAACAGGAGGAAGCCCTTTGGCGGATGTCATTAAAATTAGATTTCATGGCAGAGGAGGTCAAGGAGTTGTTACTGCCAGTAGGCTCGTCGCGGAGGCTGCGTTAAAGGAAGGAAAGAAGGTTCAATCCTTCCCGGCGTTTGGAGCTGAGAGAAAAGGGGCACCGATAAAGGCTTTCACTAAGATAAGTGATGAACCGATACTCAGCAGGTCACAAATCTACAACCCAGATATAGTGGTTGTACTAGATCCAACACTACTAAAGGTTGAAAATGTTACAGAAGGACTGGAGAAGGATGGAATCATAATTGTAAATATTGAAAAGAATCCAGACCAATTAAAATCCGAGTTAAAAGTAAATAACAAAGTGGGAACAATCAATGCGACAAAAATCGCTTTAGAAACTCTAGGCACGGCGATAACTAATACCCCAATTCTTGGAGCCTTAGCAAAAGTAACTGGAATCATAAGTTTGGGCACCATAATTGAGGTAACCAAAGAAAGGTTCGAACAAGGTTTAGCAGCAAAAAACATAAATGCGATAAAAAGGGCGTATGAGGAGGTAAAAATGAGTTGAGCGAATCCAAAAAGAAACTAAAAGCTTGGAACGAGATTCCCATAGGCGGATACATCACAGAGCCAGGCAACGCCAGAGAATACAAAACAGGCGACTGGAGAGAAGGAAAAAAACCTGTACTAAAAGAAAACAAATGCAATAACTGCCTACTATGCTGGATTTACTGCCCCGAAGGAGCCATAGAAAGAGAAGAGAACGGAATCAAAATTAACTATTTCTACTGTAAAGGTTGTGGAATATGTTGCGTAGAGTGCCCTCTGAAAGCAATAGAAATGGAGGAAGAATAAAAAATGGCAAAGCTCGTCGCACTAACCGGAAATGAAGCCTTAGCCCATGCGGTAAAACAATGCAGACCTGATGTAATTGCCATGTACCCCATAACTCCTCAAACACAGATTGTTGAGGAATTAGCGCAATTCTATGCGGATGGTGAGATTGATGCGGAACTTATAGCCGCGGAATCCGAACATTCCGCAATGGCAGCATGCATCGGCGCCTCTTTGACCGGAGCAAGAGTATTCACCGCCTCCGCCTCTCAAGGAATAGCTCTGATGTTTGAAATGCTATTTGTCGCTTCTTCCTTTAGACTACCAATAGTTATGGGAGTATCCAACAGAGCATTAAACAGCCCTCTGAACATTTGGAACGATATGAGCGACACCATGGGCGTACGAGACTCAGGCTGGATACAAATCTATAATCAAAACGCCCAAGAATCATACCACACAATCGTACAAGCATTCAGAATAGCGGAAGATAAAGACGCCCTGCTACCTGTGATGTCCTGCCACGACGGCTTCGTCATAAGCCACGCCACTGAAGGTTTAGAGCTCCTAGACCAAGAAGATATCGACGACTTTCTGCCTCCCCGCGAAGCGCATATTCCAATAGATGTAAATAACCCAGTGACAGTCGGATGCGTCGGCGTACCCGAATACTACCCCGAAATCAAAGTCCAACAGGAAGTAGCAACACAAAACTCCCTAAAAATCATCAAAAAAATATTTAGCGACTTCAACAAAAGATTCGACACAAACTATGAAATTATTTCCTCATACAAAATGGAAGACGCAGAAGTCGCACTATTAACCATAGGATCATTAGCAGGAACCGCACAGGACGCGGTCAATAAGCTGAGGAAAGAGGGGAAAAAGATAGGCCTCCTTAAACTCCGTGTCTTCCGCCCCTTCCCAATCAAGGAGTTACAAGAATCGCTCAAAAACGTAAAGGCCATTGGAGTCATAGACCGAAACATTAGTTTTGGGTCAATGGGCGGCGCACTAAGCATGGAAGTAAGATCAGCACTATATGAACTCAAAAACCGCCCACATATTATGGGATTCCCAACAGGCCTAGGCGGAAGAGACACAAGAATCGAACACTTCGAAAAAGTCTCTGAAATACTTCTCAAAGTCGCACAAAAAGACAAAGTTGAAGAGAACTACAAAGTCGTGGGCTGCAGAGGCCCAGGATGTATAAACGTAACATATGATGGAGTGTAAAAATAATGTCCCTAAAAAGTCTACCTACAAAACAATATTTAACACCGGGACATAGAATGTGTTCAGGCTGTGGAGCAGCAACAACACTAAGACAAGTATTCACAGCCCTCGAAAAACCCCCCATAATAGTCAACGCCACCAACTGCGTTGAAGTAGCAACCACACCCTACCCCTACACGGCATGGAGCGTCCCTTGGATACACACCGCTTTCGAATGCACCGCCGCTACAGCATCCGGCGTGGAAACAGGACTTAAAGTACTACAAAGAAAAGGCAGAATCCCAAAAACAGACACCCCCCTCATAGCTATAGCTGGGGATGGAGGTACCTATGACATCGGCTTACAGGCACTATCAGGAGCTCTGGAGCGTGGTCATAACTTTACATATATTTGTTATACTAATGAGGCTTACATGAATACCGGTATTCAACAAAGCGGTGCTACGCCGAAGTTCGGATGGACAACAACCAGCCCCACGGGTAAAGTTGTCCCGGGCAAAGTTCGATTTCAGAAGGACATTATGAAAATCGTGGTTGCGCATGATATTCCCTACGCCGCCACTGCGAATCCAGCCTACCCATTGGATTTAGTGAAAAAGGTTCGTAAAGCGGTTGCAGTTGAAGGCCCCTCATTCATAGTAATTTTGGCTACATGCCCTAGGGGCTGGAGAACCGAATCAGAATTAACAATAGAGATCGCTAGAGAAGCTGTACTTACCCGCTACTGGCCGCTTTACGAGGTGGAAAACGGAAAGTACAAAATAACAAAGGATATTGTTAAGAAAAGGCCCGTGGAAGAGTACCTAAAATACCAGGGTAAGTTCAGACACTTATTCAAGCCAAAACGCCAAGATGCATTAATACAAGAATTACAGGATTACGTAGATAAAAAATGGGAAGAACTAGTTAAATTAGAGAATTTAACTTAAACCTACCACAAACCAAAAATTCAGCACCCACTTTCCGAATTGATTTTTCTTCCTTAACAAAAAAGAAAACAAAAAATTGCTCTTCATGCAAGTTTCCCCTACTTTTTCAATAGTCTCTCTACTGGCTGCTCTGTCCATATCGCACTTAATTCAATCATGAGAGCAGTTGAAAATAGAAATACTTGAATCCTAGTTTGTGCGTTGAATTCTTCACTTGCCCAGAGTGATCTCTATAGCAGAAACGTTCGCGGTGCCTCCCTCGGACTCCTTGATTTGCTCTGTGCTTATCTTAATGTCCTTGACCTTAAGGTCACTCACGAATCTGGTTCGCAAAATTTCTGCAACATCAACCGCTCGACTAATAGCTCTACCTCTCGCTTTTAACACAACATCATTATTGCCCTTGTTTAACTGCGTAACGCAGGCTAAAATGTAGCTCATAACACCTTTACTTCCAATGAAAATTGTATTTTCCTCAGACAACACAGTACACCTCTGAAAGTGCCCTCATATAGGACCCTCCAAATTATTTGGAGTCAAACATCCTATAAAGAGTACGATAAATCAATATTTTGATTCGGTAGATAGACTCGCCTAACTTGTTCAGTTTGGGATAATAAAATTTGGAATACATGTTACTAATAAATATACCTCAAAAAAAGTGGCAAAATTAGAGTCCGCTTCAAAAAATATAACTACCACTCTTAAAATGTGGCGCAGCCTTCCTCCAGTTTCTTATACTTTTCCCACTGTTTATCAATCCCACGCTGGAGCTCTTGGATTTCCTCATCCTTAACATCCTTGAACCTACCCTGAAGTCTAATGTATTCCTGTATAGGTTTCCTTTTTGATGGATCTAACAGCCGCTTACTAGAAGAGCTCAACTTGAAATCGCCGTTCTCAATCTCGTAAAGAACCCACATACCAGTCTCCACAGCTAATTTGCCGATTTCCACTGTCGACTCCGTGTCAAAACGCCAGCCAGGAGGACAGGGAGCCAGAATGTGAATGTACTTGGTGCCCTCTATGTCCTTAGCCTTCTTTACCTTCTCATAAAGATCCTTAGCATAACTTGGAGTTGCAGTGGCAACGTAAGGAATATCATGAGCTGCCATAATCATGGGAACATTCTTTTTCTGCTGCTTTTTACCAAAAGGCGTCGTGGTTGTCCAAGCACCAAAAGGAGTAGAACTACTCCTCTGGGTACCCGTGTTCATATACGCTTCGTTATCGTAACAGATGTAAATGAAGTTGGTACCCCTCTCAGCGGCGCCGCTCAATGCCTGAATCCCAATATCTGAGGTCCCACCGTCGCCTGCCCATGTTACTACGGTGATATCTTTCCTGTTCAGGTAGTCTAGGGCTGCTGCGATTCCAGAAGCTGCGGATCCGCCGGCGGCGAACGCCATGTCGAAATATGGCACGCCTGCGGATGAGCGGGGCCACCACCCAACGTAAACGTTCGCACAGGAGGCGGGTGCTACTATGACGGTTTTTTTTCCTAAAGCTTTTAGAACCCATCTCAAAGCTAGTGTTGATCCGCATCCTTGACATGCGGAATTTCCTGGTAGCCAAAGCTCCTGAGGGGCTTCAGTATATAGTGCTTTGTACGCCATTTTTCTAATTCCCTTTCTCTTTGCTTTTTGAGTGGTAGAACAGAAGATTTTTTGCTTAAAAAGTTAGTGTGTAATGATAGTTGCATATTTCGTTTTCAAGCTTTTTGCGTAAATTTTAAGTGTTAAGGATGTTTTGTGTTTCTTCTATCTAGTTAAATTTTATTACCCAAAACTGTTTTAAGTACAAAATTATGTATCCCTAGTAAATCAAACAATTTTAGATAAGAACACTTCATCTTGGAGGTACGCAAATGCCCGCTAAAGTATACGAGACACGATGGCATGGTCGCGGTGGACAGGGCACTGTCACTGCTGCCAGAGTCTTGGCAGAGGCAGCATACCACGAAGGCTTCCAAGGGGTGCAGACAATACCCTTTTTCGGCGCGGAGCGTCGTGGTGCGCCCGTTGCAGCCTACACAAGATTCTCGAGGGAGCCCGTTCGAATTCATTCCAATGTGTATACTCCTGATATTGTGGTTGTTGTTGATCCCACTTTGTTTGAATCAGGTATGGCTAACATTACTGATGGTTTAAAAACTGACGGAATCCTTGTAATTAATAATCCGGGAAACTCTGATACGGTTAGTAAGATTGGAAAACTTCCGAGGGGTGCCAAGGTTTTTACTGTGGATGCTACTTCTATTTCCATTGAGTTTGGTTTGGAAGTGGCGGGATTGGCGCTTTCCGCTACACCTATGCTTGGTGCTTTTGCGAAGGCTACGGGTTTAATTAGTTTAGATTCTACGTTGGAGGCCTTGAGCGATATATTCCGTGGCGGAGAGGGTGAAAAGAATCTTAAAGCCGTTGAAATGGCTTATGAAAAGACAGTAGAACATGTTGTGCCGGAGGAGCAGTACCTTGAGGGTAGCATGCCTGTTTCTAGGCGTGAGAGGGTTTCACAGTTTAAGACTTGGCGGGATCTGACTCCGATACCAGTTTCCAAACCTTCAGAGGCAAGTATGGGAATAACTGGTGAATGGAGAGTTTTTAAACCGGTCTATGATCGAGAAGAGTGCAATAGGTGTTTGGCTTGTTGGATGTTCTGCCCCGAAAACGTTGTTAGCGTTGACGAGGAGGGATATCCGGTAATTAATTATACCTATTGTAAAGGATGTGGCGTTTGTGCATCTGTTTGTCCTAAAAAGAATATGCATTTAGTTAGAGAAAAGGAGGAAGCGTGATGGCAAAAACTTTGATAACAACAGGAAACTATGCTGCGGCTTACGCTGCTGCTTTAGCGAGACCTGCGGTCATAGCGGCTTATCCAAACTGAGCAGGATTCTTGTTCGGGGGTAATAACGCCGCAGACTGGTGTTGTGGAGAAGTTATCGGACCTTGTTGACGGCGGCGAATTGAATGCTAAGTTCGTACGTGTTGAATCTGAGCATTCTGCTTTGGCGGCTTGCGTTGGTGCGTCCCTCGCAGGGGTTAGAACGTTTACTGCTACTTCTGCCCACGGTTTAGTCTATATGCACGAGATGGTTCACTGGGCAGCGTCCGCGCGTTTGCCTATTGTTATGGCTGTGGTTAATAGAGCTTTAGGACCACCTTGGAACATCTGGGCGGATCATGGTGATTCGGTTTCTCAGAGAGATACTGGTTGGATGCAGATTTACTGTGCGAATCACCAGGATGCGTTCGATTCAATTATACAGGCGTTTAAAATCGCGGAGGACCAAGAAGTTCTTTTGCCGATGATGGTTTGTTATGAGGGGTTCACTATTAGTCATACCTCTCAACCAGTTGAGATTCCTGAACAAGAAGAGGTTGATACGTTCCTTCCTCAGTATAATCCAACGCATATAATTATAGACTTCGATAACCCTATTACTCATGGAAATCTACAAAACCCCGATGATTGGTTTTACGAGTTTAAGTATCTTATACATTTGGCACAAGAGAATGCTAAAAGGAAAATCGTTGAGGTTGCATCTGATTTCAAAAAGAAATTTGGAAGATACCACGGTGATTTGGCCGAAGAATATCGATGTCAAGATGCAGACGCGGTTATTTTCTGCATGGGTTCTCTTGCCGATCAAGCTATGGTGGCTGTCGATGAACTAAGAGAAGAAGGCTACAGAGCTGGATCGGTCAAGCTGAGGACTTTTAGACCTTTTCCTGAGGAGGAGATACGTAGAATTGCTAGCCGTGTTAAGGCCATTTCAGTTATAGACAGAAACCTTTCAGCGGGAAAAGGCGGTGCAGCAGCATCTGAGATTAAATCTGCGCTATATACGGAGGATAAGAAAACACCTGTGCTGGAATTTATAGCGGGTCTAGGTGGCAGAGATGTTACAGTGCAAGAACAGAAAGATGCATTGAAAAAGGCTTTTGAAGTTATTGAAACTGGCGAAACTATAAAGGAAATAGGATGGATTGGAAGAAAGTAGTAACAGTGAATATTTCTTTCCAATTCACTAATGAAAAAATTAGTACCTCAACTGAGAGGCCGTTTAAAGTATTTTTGTATATCCTAGCTCTTCTCCATCTTCGCTAACCTTTAATAATCCAAATTGTACTGATTTTACTTTTTCTTTGTCGGTAGAAGTATAAAAGGTAATTTCGCGTTTTTCAAAATCTACTTTTTTAATTATACCTATGCCAATGGGCTCATTGTTTTTGTCTTGGAAAGCAACTAGAACACTTTCGAAATCTCTTTTTTGGGTGAGATACACTTCTGTTTTACATAATTGATTCTCTAAATATTCTGTTATATCTTTATTTATTTTGATTTCATCATTTGGTAGAACAATGTATAATAGATCTGCAGATTCTTCAGTATAAACAGGAAGACAACCCAAAATACGTTTTATTTCTTCTAATTTTTCTGGTTTTACTTTAGAACCAGAACCAAGTAAGGTATACTTTAGGCTGATTTGCGCCAAGTTTATAGTTATATCTTGCCCTCCCTCTAGACCTTTTTGATATAAGATTTCTCTGAGGAATTTTCTATTCTCTCTACTTCTTTTATACGTTTTTGGAGCGGGAAGCCGAACAACATTAACTGAAGACTTATTGAATGGGACTAATAGATGTTCTATTTCATTCTCTCTTTGTAGTGCAATCAAAATTCTAGGTTGTAACATTAATATTAAAGATGTCTTAAGTTCTCTTGCACCCCTTCCATATACCCAACCAGACGTGTCTATAAGAACCATTTCTGCATTATTGTTTAATGCTTTTTTCACCATCATTGCTACTCCTGTTATTGTTCTGTGCAGTAACCGAGAGGGGGTATTCGAACCAACAAAGTAAGACCCTTTCAATTTAACTTCGGACAGCATAGAAACTGTTTTCTCCATAAATCCCATACTGACAAAGCATGGTGCGCCAATACTGCTTTGCCCAACATCCTCATCAACAATTGCAACTTTGAAACCTTTTTTAAAAGCGGTGTTTGCCAAAAAGGTTGTTAATGAAGTTTTACCGGAATCTACACTCCCCAGTATAGGTATTAGTGTGGGTACTTCCAAATTTTCGAAAAGGTTAGTAGTGCTTGCCCATTCTTTTGGAAATTGTTCCTCTAGGGGTTCTATGGCATCATCATTATCCATATAAATATCCAGTACTGTTTCAGAAATGGCTTTAATAGGGAGTGCCTTTCCTCTGGTGATAACTATATTCTCTTCCTTTCCTAAAGTATTCTCCAGTATTGAAATCTCCCCTTTAATAATACCTATTTTTGCCGGGCCTTTTACAAGAAATGTTTGATTCGGGCTTACCTCAATTGTTTTTTTCAAGAATCTTTCCTCGTAGTTTTCTTTTTTTGCGCTGCAATAGCAAAGTCTAGACTAATTTCCCCTATTGCCACCTTTCTCGCATTAGATTCATCTATTGTTATTTTGCCTTGAGTTGCTTGGCGGCTCATTTTTTGGATATGTTTAATTGTACCCTTTTTTATTCTCTGTACTTTTTCAAATTCCTGTGGTTTTAATCCTTTTTTCTTTGCGATTGCTAAAGCCGCCTTCGTATCTTTTGTCGCCCGCGTGCCACTGGAGGTTTCAAATTCATTTACAAGTTCTAACTCGGCATTCACATCAGTTAGAAGTTCTAAAAGTTGTTTATAGTAAAGTGGAGCACCTGTTCCGATACGAATAATTTTTCTTGCTGCGGGAAAGGTTTCCAATATATTTTTAATAATTTTAGACGCGTTTTTTGAAGAAAATGCTTTGTAAGTATCCAACATCCTTTCATTAACGAGCACAGCTATACCATAAGTTATTCCAGGATCCACTCCGATAGTGACAATAGTAATAGGAGGTTCACCCTCAGTTAAAACAAGCCGTAATTTTTGTACGATAGGAAAGGAATCTTCGGTATCAACAGTTAAAATGTTTGGATGCTGGATCAGAGTTTTCTCACTGCTAGACGTTATGACACATTTTATTTCTGTGGGAATAACCTCGCCGGGCTTCATGCTAATGAAGGTAATGCCTTCATTTTTTAGCTCTTGAACAACTTTATAATATAATCGCATGTTGCCAGTTACTACTGCTACTTCAACCAAGGTTTTACTTCTCCAAAGATTAAGATTATCACTTTCTTCGTATTTTCTAGATATTAGCCTATCGCTGATATACTCCCAACCCGAAGGGTTAGGGGCTATACACTTCTATGTTTGGAAGTGAAAGATCCTCCTGTAAAAATTATTTTTGAGGAAACATCCTTAACTACTGAGGATTTAGAGTGGAATATGATAGCGCCAGAACTCAATTGAAATAATATTTAATCGATTGAAAATAAAATTTTTGAAAAGAATATTTATTAGCGTATTACTCGACTGTGGCAGGAATAGAAGAGTTAAATCTAAAAGTGAAAGTATTTTCATTAAATAAATGGTCTCAATAAATATTCAAGAATTGAAAATATGGGTGCTTATAATGGGGCAAAGACCAACTGTTGTTTAGAGATTTTATTAAACGCATTAAATGATCTCGGAAGCAAATCAGAAAAAGATGAGTTAGGAATGGCTCAAGAAAAACGCAAAAAGTATAATAGAATTTCTATGGGCATACCCCCTCTTGATCATATGCTGGACGGAGGAATACCCTTTGGCCTAATAACTCATATTTTTGGAGCCTCAGCAACCGGAAAAACTACTCTTGCTACTCAATGTGCATTAAATATTGCAAAGAAAAGGATGAAAACCTTCTATATCGATACTGAACATGGTATCCATCCCGCTAGAGTATCACAAATGGCTAATTCTGAGGAACTTCTACAATTCCTAATTATAATCAGACCCAAATCCTTTGCCGAGCAATCCAATTTGATTGACAAAATGGAATCATTCATAGTTAACGACGTAAAACTCATAATCATTGATACCGCAACAAAATTGTACAGAGCTGAACTAGACTATCTCGCCAAAAACGTTGCTCTAAATCGTGAACTTAATAGACAAATGGCAGAACTACTAAATTTAGCGAGCAAATACAACATAGCAGTTATTGTAACTAATCAAGTTTCGGCGGATATCACAGAGAATGAAAATCAAATCAAACCTGCGGGTGGAACCATAATATCGTATTGGTCATCATTAGATTTAAAAGTGGAATATCTTGACATGGGGGTAAGACGCATTAGTATAACTAAAAATCTTGAGGACACCCAAAAAAAGACGATTAATGTTTTACTAACAAAAAAAGGATTACATCAACAGCAGTAAAAGTGTTATAACAAAATTATTTAAAAAGCATAACAAAATAATAAAACTATATTTACCGGAGGCACAATAAAGACATGGATCTTTTACCCACTATTATACTAGCATTCTGGTTTATTTTACCTGCATATGCAGCAAATGGACTCGCTGTTGTTTTTGGAAGAGGCCATAGATTAAATCTGCCTTTGGATTTTGGACATAACTTTATAGATAAAAGGCGTATTTTCGGAGATGGTAAGACGGTTCGTGGTCTTATCGGAGGAGCTGCATTTGGGACCCTAATAGGCGCCTTACAACTTATCTCCGGAGAACAAATAGCTCTACCCTGGATAAGCTCTAATGCGCCTATTGGATTTTGGGTTATTCTCGCGTACACTTTAGGGGCGTCTCAAATCACTTTGTACTTTTTAATTTATCAGTGGTTATTTTCCACTCCGTTATTCTTTATTCTAATGGGCTTACCAACAAATTCAAGGGCAATATTTGCTCCAACTACTTTTCACGGTTTTCTTTTGTCATTTGGTGCTTTGATAGGTGATTTAATTGGTTCTTTCATAAAAAGAAGACTTAATCTCGAAAGGGGGCAACCCGCCCCTCCACTAGACCAATTAGACTTTATAACTGGAGCGTTGGTATTCTCATTTATTGTATTCATTCCACCATTAGAAATTATCATAATACTACTTGTTTTGACACCAGTAATACATCTTACTGCAAATATAGTTGGTTATAAACTTAGACTCAAAAAGGAACCCTGGTAGAAACTACAAAAAGACAATTTTTCAACTTTATCCAGCCCAAGAATAATAACTTCTTTAAAGGACTTTGCAGAAGATGCGTGAACTAGCAAGATTAGTTGAGATTGTTTGTATGTTACCACAGCTTAGTAAATTCCACCATGAAGAATAGTTGGTTTTATAAGGATTTGAACAAAAACATATACGAGACTTCCCTACGATCCACTATTATAAGCCCAGGGGAATAACCATGGAGTTTTTGATATTAGCATCCAATAGAGCAGTCCTACCGCAATCACTATCAATACAATTCCTAATATCAGCAATTTTGTAGCGTAGCTTGCGTTGTAAACGTGTTTTGTGGATTCATAGATTAACAAAAATCCTAGGAAACCGATGAACATGAAAGCAATAGACAATAAAGTTTCTATGCCATATTGATCACTTAGGCTAGTACTGACAAGTCCGCCATAAGGGTTATTAAATGAAGCTCCACTAACAAGAAGATAAATTCCACCGCCCATGACAAAAAGAACAATGGCTAGAATAATACCAAAAGCTATTAGTGGCGAGAGTCCGGTGGGTAACTTGAATTTTAGTCGTTTCATTTCAAGGCACCCATATTATCCGTATAGATATAGGCTAAGAATTTTTGCCAATCCTAACTTAAAAAAATTCCCCTCAATATTAAAGTACCAATCATTGTGGGTAAGAAGAAGTTATTCTGATTTTTCATTTAATAGGTGCATAGCAACTTCTCTAGCCCAATCACCGGTGTTTTCGTTCTCTATTATTTTTTTTAGGTATTCTTGGAAGGTGATATTCATGGCCTTTTTCCAATCATTATATTCCTTTTTAAGGTTAAGGTATGCAGATTGATGATTTTCACAGTAATCAGATTCTTCATATTTATTTAGATCACAGATTGGGCACTTCATTGAGCCTCTCCTTCTTGTTGAACTTCTTTGTCCTTTCTTCCAGGGCAATTCTGCCAGTTTATACACATATTCCAAGGTTTCTTTCTAACACCTCTAATGCGGATTATTGGAAAGCCACAATATGGGCAATTTTTTTCAGTCACTTCTATATTTCCTTTTTGAGGTATAGGAACGCTGAAGTTACACTTCCCTGTCCAATAATTGGAGCATCCTATAAACCTTTTATGTGTTTTTCTTGAATACGTTATGGTGAGCAGTCCGTCCTTACAAATAGGACACGTACCTATCGTGCTTTGTTCCTTTCTTAGAGAGGTTATTGCTTCTGACAGTCCTTGTCCGATCGCTTCTTCTTTTAGCTTGAATTCCTTCAAAATCGGAGTAAGTTTTTCCACAGCATCAATGATTACTTCTTGTCTAGTTTTTTTCTGTATCTCGATCTCATCCATTTCCTGTTCAAGTTCGCGAGTGAGTTCAACAGATAAAACTTCGAAACAATATTTTGATAATAGATTAATTACTGAAAAACCAAGTGGAGTCATAACTACTCTTTCTCCTGTAATGTAACCCCTACTGTATAGGGTATCAATTATTTCTGCTCTGGTGGCCTTGGTGCCTATGTGTTGGTTTTCCATTAACGTTAGAACGCTTTTCGGATTGTACCGTGAAGGAGGGGAAGTATACTTATCAATAATTTCTGTTAAATCCAATTTGATTTCTTGGCCCTTGTTTAATTGCGGTAAAATTATTTCTTCGCTTTTAACGTAGGGTGAATAATATTTCTGCCAACCTAGTTCTAAGATTCTACGCCCAAGCAGGTGAAAAAGATGCCCGTTAATATTTACCTCTATTTTTAGACTTTCTCGAATGCAGGGTTCGCCAAAGATTGCTAGGAATCTTCGGACTACAAGATCAAAGATTTTTCTCTCATCATCATTTAGTTTCTTTTCTGGTAGATTCCCAGTGGGATGGATTGGCGGATGTGCGGGGTCTTCCTTTTTACCTTGTGTTGGAACCAGTTTTTCTTTTGATAAGAGTTCACTAATCATTTCGGAGTACTGTTTAATACCTGATAGTGATTTCAGAATAGCCCGAGTGTCAATTGAAGGCGGAAATTTTTGACTGCCGGTCCGAGGATAAGAAATTAATGCATCAAGATACAGTCTTTCAGCAATTCTTAATGTACGGCTAGGTGTAAATCTGAAGTTACTATAAGCCTCTGATTGCAGAGCGCCTATGTCGAAAGGTACAGGCGGCCGCAGTACAGATTTTCTGGTCTGAATTTGGGAAATTACACCACTCTTGTTATCACACTCGTTTAGAATCGTTTCAGCTTCTTTCTTTATCCAAATTTTTCTCTGGGAATATTCAAGGGGGTATTTCTCGCCATTTATTAAAGCTACCGCGTTAATTGCCCAGTAGGGTTTTGGAACAAAACTTCGAATTTTTTTCTCCCTCTCAGCTATAAAGGCTAGAGTGGGTCCTTGTACACGGCCAGTACTTAGAGCTTTATACATGCCTGAGGCCTTTTTTAATGATAGTATCATCGCTCTAGAAAGATTGATACCATAAATCCAATCTATCTCGTGACGTGTACGCCCCGCTTCTATTAGTCCCCAATCCAGTGTGGGTGATAATGAATTAAAAGCTTCAGTTATGTCACGATTAGTTAAGGTCGAAAATTTCATTCTGTGAGCTTTATTAAGGCTTGGTTCACCACAAGCGTATTTTAAAACACAGTAAGCTATCTGACTACCCTCGATATCAAAGTCTGTAGCAGAAACAAAGTTTTTCGCTTCTTTTGCGAGTTTGGATATAACCTTTATGAAGTTCTCTGTATTTTTTGCTTTCTTGCTTACCGTATATGATGGAACCCATTTTGTTTGAAATACGGGATACGTCCAACCCTTACCTTCTTGAGCAACCGAATAAAGATGTCCAATAGCGGGAACTACTCTAATTCTTTCACCATTTCTCACAATATCATAATAGGGCACACCGTACTCTTCATGTTTTACAGGAGATTTTTCATCATTTAATGCATCTGCAATACGTTTAGCAGCACTTGGCTTTTCAGTAATCAACAATGTATAACTCGTTCTTCTACACCCCACACTTCCACTAATTTTTAATATTAAAGAAATATAAGCGGGATTGATTCAGGTCACGAATATTCATCATTATACTGGAATTTTTATATACTTTCCCTAAACAAAGAAAAAATAAATTCATAATGATTTAACCCACAGAATCCCCAAAAATTTTCTTAAAAATTATTTTTCTGTAGATACGAATACAACAAATATTATTATTACCTCCACGGGCCACCTTGCACTTGTTCATCCCCGCTCCCGCCCTCCTTTTAACCAACCTGCCTTCAACCATACACATTCTTCAAAGGGGAAAGAAATATAGGATGGGGAAGTAAAATAAGTTTCACACCCTCAAAAAAGGGCACAAGCGACGTAGAAAGAAACAATTATCTAACAAGGCAAATAAGCCAAAAAATTTAATAACAGAAATCTATCCTTCGATTTAAGAATCAATGGAGGAAAAAAAATGGTTAGAGTCGAAGATGTAAACATACCCGATGACCTCCTGTACATAGAGGAACACCAGTGGGCAAAGATCGAAGGCGAAAGCGTTCGAGTAGGTATAACTGACTACGCTCAAAAGGCGCTACGTGATATAGTATACGTAGAACTACCAGAATCAGGAACAGAAGTACAAAATATGAGTGAATTCGGCAGTATCGAGTCAGTGAAAGCAGTTTCTGAATTATACGCACCCGTTAGTGGTGAGATAGTCGAGGTTAATAGCGAATTGGAGGACGCACCTGAACTTGTAAACGAAGACCCATACAAAAAAGGATGGATGGTAGTAATCAAAGCGTCAAACCTCGACGAGGAAAAAGAAAGTCTACTCACCGCCGAAAAATACGCTGAAATTGTAGAGGAAGCCCTTAAGGAAAGCGGTTAGGAAGGTTTACTCTTTTATTCTTTAATTTCTTTTTTCTGAATATTATTGTAAAATAGTCAAAAAATAAAAATACTTTTTAAGAATAATATTGATTAAAATTAAGAGGTTTAAATTTCGCGTCTGAAAATTTTAAAAAGTAAATCATCAAACTTTTAGATGAAAATCATCTAAACTTTTGCTTTCAAAATTTGAAGGTTAATATCTTGCCAAAATCATCCATTTACCTCGGGAAGATTAAACTAGGCTGGTGTACTTCTTGTAATTTACCACTCTTGGATGAAATGCCATGCCAAATTTGTGGAAACACCGCCGAGAAGGTTCAAATATCTCCACCAGGGGACATTCGTCCAAGTTTTAGGAAAGAATTAGAACTAATTAGAAGAGTAATCGACGAACAGTACGGGGAGGAAATCGGAAAACAGTTGATTCCCGATGATAAGGTTATTCTACTAAACAAGGTCTCTTACACGGATCATATGGATGAGGTAATCATTGATGGAAAGATTATAGGGGATATTCGATTTGAACCTTCTCCCAAAAGTTGGCATTTTGTTCCTAAACTAATAGGCGCGAGGAGACTTTGGAAAGCTGGTTGTAGTAAGTGGATAAAAGTAGATACTGACGCGGTAAAACCAATTATCAATGGCGCCAACATTTTAGGACCTGGCGTAATTGATTGCAGTAAGGACATTAAGAAAGACGATCAAGCAATAGTCCTCTCCCCCGAGAACGAAGTTATAGCCACGGGAACGGTGAAAAGAAACGCCGCTGACATACTGATGAAAACAAAAGGAATTGTGCTTAAACCAAGAGAGCACGGACCTCCGGGAGAACTATTTTTACTGAAAGGAGGTCAAAACTGGGAAGACGCTGTCAAAGCCAATGAAGGAATATTACAAAGATATGAGCAAAATGCAGTAAATTTTATTCGCAATACCTCTAAATCCTATGATAAACCCGTAACGGTTGCTTTCTCTGGAGGTAAAGATTCACTAGTCACACTTCTGTTAACCTTAAAGGCTTTGGGGACTAACTTTCAGATATTATTCGCAGATACAGGAGTAGAATTTAAGGAGACCGTCGAATACACTCATCACGTTTTAGAAGAATTGGGGCTCGCCGAAAAACTTTTGGAAAAGAAAGTAGATCCAAACACTTTCTGGAATTTAACAGAAAAATTTGGCCCGCCGGGGCGAGATTATAGAATATGCTGTAAAAGTGTTAAACTTGGACCGACTAGCCTGTTAATTGAAGATAATTTCCCAAAAGGTTGTATAACTTTTATTGGTCAAAGGAGATACGAATCACAAGCCAGAGCCAAAGAAAAAAGAGTAAGTGTGAATCCCTGGGTTTCAAAGCAGATATCAGCCACCCCGATACAAGACTGGACTGCTTTACATGTTTGGCTTTACATCTTTCAGCAAAAGGTTCCCTTTAACCCCCTATATGAGAAAGGGCTCATTAGAATAGGATGTTGGCCGTGCCCTGCATCAAAACTAGCAGAATTTGAAATGCTTAAAAAGGAATACCCCGAATTATGGGAAAAATTGCAAAAGGCGCTTGAAAAATGGAGGAAAAAATACAATTTTCCAAAAGAATGGATAGAACATGGTTTTTGGAGATGGAAAAACCTCCCAGACGGACAAGTAAAACTTATGAAAGAGCTTAAAATAAGTGAAACTATTAAAACAAGACCTCTCACAGAAGAAAAACTACGCTATAAAATCGAGAAAATGCCGTTAGATCCTGCCTCAGAAGAAAGTTCCTTGCAGGTGGTGTTTAATAGCGCTTTCGACATGGAGCTGATTGCCAATTTTTCAAACATTTTGGGAAAAGTGAGTTATGCACCAGAATTAGGTTCTATTCAAATAAATATGAAGGATTCATTTTGTGATATTTTTCCGAATGGAAATTTTGTGTTAACAACAAAATATCCTGAAAAGGCAAAGAAAATTTGCGAAAATGTGGCCTCAATCATCATTAGAGCAATGAGGTGCCTAGGGTGCGGTTCATGTATCCCGTGGTTTAGCTCTTGTAACGCCTTTTCATTAAAAGGTGGAAAGTTGAAAATTATTGAAAGTAAATGCACTCACTGTTCACGTTGTTTGGAGGCGCCTTGCACCGCTCTGTACGCTAACAGCTAAAAAATAAATTTAATTTATAAAAAACTATGGTCTTCCGCATATAACTGCCCGGATTTCCTCTATAAGTTCTTTACGCAATCTCTGCACATCTCTAAGTTCAACAGTTTCTGCCTCCTTTGCCACATTCTTTAGCTGCACTACAGAGCCAACGGCGGTAACATTAGATACATCAATTGGGAATTCAACTTCTAATCCTTTAATCACTAATTCAACTCGAAGAGGAGGAAGGCTGACACGTATACTTCTAATAATCCCCACCATACGGGCCGCAGAGTCTACAACCACTTTTCCAACCAGTTGACCGGGGATTATTAGCTCATATAGTTCCGATTCCGCACCGGGGGTTAGCTCATCTTGAACCACTCGTACTACCTCCATCTTTCTGAAGATAAGGACTTGCAATGTAAATAATAAGTTTGTAAGCTTATTTACTATTTTCCCTCCTCCGAAGAAAGTAATATTATGTAGTAATACTTAGGTAATAGACAGAAATACCCTCAGTAACACAAGCGCGAAGCTTCATTACTTGCGCATTATTTGATTCGAAAACGCTTCACAGTTTTAACCTCTGTTTTTTTACTAAAGTTATACAATAATCAGATTTTCTGCGGTGCATAAATAATATGCAAAAAGAAGTTTAATTCTTAAACTAGAGAGGTTTAAAAAGTTAGAAGTAGTTAAAATTACGAAAATTACAAATTACACTAAGTAACCTTGTTTTATAAGCCTCATTGGAATGTTGATATAAATGGAGGAAAAAAAATACATCAATCATCCTTATCTGAAAGAGAACTCTATCGAACAGAGGCTCTATCAAGAAACTATTACGGCAAGTTGTGTCGAGCAAAATTCTCTTGTGGTACTCCCCACAGGACTGGGCAAGACACTAATTGCAGGTATGGTTGCTGCTTTCCGCCTTCAGATGTTTAATGATGCATTTGTAATTTTTTTGGCGCCAACTCGTCCTCTAGCACTCCAACATGCTGAAACTTTCAAATCCATTTTAAACGTGGATGAAAAAGAAATTGTAGTTTTTACTGGCGAAGTTTCACCCGAAGAAAGAATAGAAAAATGGAGGGACGCGAAAGTCGTTTTGGCAACACCACAAATTGTGGAAAATGATGTGATTACGAGTAGAGTCAACCTCAAAAAATGTACCCTTCTAATATTAGACGAAGCGCATAGAGCGGTTGGAAACTATTCATATGTTTTCGTCGCGGAACAATATTTAAAACAAGCTAACAAACCTTTGATTCTGGGGTTGACAGCATCGCCGGGCGTCCAGAGAGAAAAGATAGAAGAGGTTTGTAAAAATCTTGGTATTAGAAACATTGAAGTCCGAACAGAGAAAAGTCCAGATGTACTTCCCTACGTTAAGGAAATTAAAATGGATTGGGTATTAGTTAGCCTTCCTTCAAGCATTTTAGAAATTAAAAAAATTTTGGAAAACGCTCTTGTAAAGCGCTTAAGAACTCTAAAAGAAAAAAGATTTATCGAATCGTATAACATTAAAACAATTTCTAGAAAACAATTAATACAGATTCAAAACCAGTTAGCCAAAGAGAGGCAGACCCAGCCAGAAGCATTCGAATTAATGGCAAAAGTTGCAGCCGCCATCAGAATAACCCACGCACTTGAACTTTTGGAAACTCAGGGCCTAGAAGCACTCCAAAACTTTTTCTACAAGTTGGAGGAAAGATCGAAACTAACTGGTTCCCCCAAAGGCATTAAAGACTTACTCATGGACGATGAGATTGCTACCGCGAGAATTAAAATAAAGAATCTGATTGAAAGCCAAGTAAAACATCCAAAAATCGGAAAAATGCTTCAAATAGTTAAAGAACAACTCTCAGAAAAAATAAACTCAAGAATAATAATTTTTACACAATATAGAGACTCCGCAGGCAAAATAAATGAAACTTTAAAAGGGGAGGGATACCGTGTAGAAAGATTCGTAGGCCAAGCAAATAAACTCGGAGATAAAGGACTATCCCAAAAACAGCAAGCAGAAATAATTGAAAAATTCAAACAAGGTGTTTACAATATTTTAGTTGCTACTAGTGTTGCTGAAGAAGGCTTAGACATTAGTGAATGCGACTTGGTCATATTTTATGACACAGTACCAAGTGCCATAAGGAACATACAGAGAAGAGGGAGAACCGGGAGGAAAAGACCTGGACGTGTAGCATTAATTATTACAAAGGGAACCAGAGACGAAGCCTATTACTGGTCGGCAAAGAAAAAAGAGCGAGAAATGAAAAGCACCATAAAAGTTATAGCAAAAAAACAATTGGAACCCGTAAAAGAAGAAGATAAGCAGCAAATCAAACTAGAAAACTATCTGCAAGAAGAAGAAAAAGAAATAGTTGTTTATGTAGATAACAGAGAAATTGGTTCTGATGTTGTACGGGGACTCAAAAAACTAAATATCAGAATTGTTCCGAAGCAGCTACAAGTGGCAGATTATCTTGTTTCAGAGAGCGTTGCCATAGAAAGAAAAACAGCTGAAGACTTCTTACAATCAATAGTTGATAAAAGACTATTCCCACAAGTCAAGGAGATCACCTCAAAATACGAAAAACCTATACTTATTATTGAGGGGCAGGATTTGTATGGGAGACGCGCAATACATCCTGAAGCCATCAGAGGCGCACTAATAAGCATAGTTGTTGATTTTAGGTTACCACTAATTTGGACATTAAACCCCCAGGAAACAGCAAGAATTATACACACCATTGCTCGAAGAGAACAAACAGAAAGAGAAACAAGGATTTATGTTGCTGAAAAGACTCCCGGAAGCTTGAAGGATTTACAAGAACGGGTTCTAACAGGGCTTCCGGGAATAGATCAAATATTAGCAAAAAGAATGCTTAACACTTTTAACACCCTGGAAGCAATTTTCACCAAGAGCGAAGAGGAGCTCTCCGAAGTTAAAGGACTGGGTAAAAAGAAGGCGGAAAAAATAAAAAAAGTTATAACCTCCAAATATCGCGATGATAACACTCCTACTGAGAAATCCGTCTAAGACGCTCCAGAGCGTCTAATATACCTACAATAATTCTGAGCAACTCTTGTAGTCTATTAGGATCGGTTTCGTTTTTTATGGATTCTACCGTTTCTCGCAGTTTATTATGCAGAACACTAGATAGATCAGATAACATAAACCCTTCAACACTCGGCGGGATCGGCTCTCCTTCTTTAACAATTACCACCTTTTTTTCGCAAGAAGGGCAATATATTTCGTCTTTGATTTTGAAAAGGGGCGACCCACACTGAGGGCAACTCTGGGAGAGTAGGGAAGCGCCTCGGCGCAGTAGGTCTGCCATTTTTTTAATATTTTCATCATTCAAGTAAACCACTTCTAATTTATAACCAAAAGGAAATGAAATTAAAATGTTTATTCCAGATAAAAATACATTATATGGAATTTCAGAAATTTCATATCTACAGAAATTTCAATTATTTTGCCTAAAAACCAGACTCCTCAAATATTAATTAATTTTGTTCCCTGTTTAAATTCTTGATAGTTAAAGTTATCTTTTCATTTTACCATTTATTTTGTGGTGTTTTGATTGGCGAGAGAGACGCAGAGTGAATCGGATAGCGTTCCGAAGATTAAAGATGTGATTTCTATTAGAGATTTTTCCCGAGATCAGATTGAGAAATTGCTTAATTTAGCGGATAAAATGGGGCAGGTATTCCACTCTGGCTCGGATGTTTTACGTGGTAAAATTCTTGCTACTTTATTTATGGAGCCTAGCACTAGAACCCGTTTATCTTTTACTACCGCAATGTATAAGCTGGGAGGGCAAGTTATTGGTTTCGATAGCCCAGAAATGTCTTCAGTTGCAAAGGGCGAAAACCTGAGTGATACACTTCGCGCTGTTGAAAATTACTGCGATGTAATAGTCCTGAGACATCACTTGGAAGGCGCGGCTCGTCTAGCAGCTGATTACACACGCGTTCCTATTATTAATGCAGGTTCAGGCGCAGAGGAGCATCCAACCCAAGCACTATTAGACCTTTACACAATCAAAAAGGAGTTGGGTAGAATTGATGGTTTAAAAATTGCACTGCTGGGAGATCTGAAGTACGGTAGAACCGTACATTCCCTGAGCTATGCATTAGCACTATTTGACACCTCTTTAGTTTTTGTTTCTCCCGAAACTTTGAGAATGCGCCGTGAAGTTACCCTTGACCTAAAAAACATGGGAGCAAAAGTTGAAGAATTCAAGGATTTGCAAAAAGTTATTTCCGACATTGATGTTCTGTACGTTACACGAATACAGCGTGAGAGGTTTCCGGACCCAACCGAATACGAGAAACTCAAGGGAAGCTATCAAGTCAATCTTGAGATTCTGAAAAACGCCAAGCCGACCCTTATAATAATGCACCCCTTGCCCCGGATAGATGAAATTGTACCAGAGGTAGACGAAACTCCGCATGCAAAATACTTCAAACAACCTTACTACGGTGTACTTGTAAGAATGGCAATACTCAAATCTCTTCTAACATGATTCACTAAGCCTCTACTATCTATTTCCAGAAACTTCTAATTCATTTACTTCTCCCAATTATTCTGTCTAGATTAGGCCTTTTTGTTCCAAAACTCTCTCGTTCTGATAAATTCTTTCTCCGCATCAAGAATTGCCTTGTACAGATCCCTTTCCGTTTTTAGCTCTTTAGAAAGAATACGGTTAGCTGTCGTTGGGCCTATCCCTCTCCCCGCGAGGCAAATTATAGCTCGCTTTCCGTAATCGATTACTAAATTAGCGGTTTTGATACCTCTCTTCAATATTTTTTCTTCTTCCTTTGAAAGTTCCTCCCCCCTCTTTCTAATTTTTAGTATTCTACTAAATTCCGAGTTTTCTGAAGATACTACTGCTAATAAGCGTGATTTGCATTTTGGACATTGTGGTTGTTCAGGCAGAGTTTCCACAGTTCTCACCGTCTCCCACCCCTCACACGACGCCCACGCACACACAAGCTTAACTCTTCTGTTTAGCAAACGTTCCTTCACCGTATTTAGTAGCTCAGAGATGGGAATTTCGGGGGAAACAACTTCTCTGGCCTCCCACTGTATGGCCATTTCGGTGAGTGGGCTGGGTCTCTCTCTTTTGAGGAAGCTGACTTGAATTCTTCCGTCTTTTATTGATTTTAGAACTTTTTCTGTCTCCTTAACATCGAGTTTTTCTGTGAGCAATTCCCTTATGGTTTCATCTTCTATAGGTGTATTGCTAAATATCATTGCAAGTTTTCTGGGACTAATTTGATAGCCTTCTCTATTCTTTTCAATGGCTCCGAACCTCTTTGCAACATATGTAAGTCGCCACTGGTACAAATTGGATCTTTTAAGAGTTATTTTCAAAATATGATAAATGAGTTGTGGATCTAGTTCTCCTAAAACACTGGTAACTATTTCTGGATCTATACTCTTAGGTATTTGAAAAAGTATGTAGTATGGAGTACTTCTCATACCAATGGAAGATCCTATACTTGTTGTTAGAAGATCCGAGACTACCCGCCCTAAAGTTTCATTAACATTACTCCCAAAACACGCATGTATAACGACGAAGTCCCCCGCGCTTTCTATTAGGATTCTATCATGTGTTGGTATCCCCCCTACAACTTCCAATTGTTCCTTAATTTTTCCTGCCACCATCTTTTTGGCTTCTTCACTTATTGGATATCCTTCAAAAGGATCGGATTCGTTATGATTAAGCCAGTTAACTATACCCTCTCTAAGCTCTCCTACCTTTTGGGCAACCTCAAAGGGAACAGGTATAAGTTCGCCTACCCAAGAAGGCACCGCACCTAGTATACTGCTAACCCTCTCTACATTTATTCTGTCCTCCTCGATACTCGCTATTTTCCATGGTTGCCCATGAATGATGAATTTTAGTCCTTTTTCCGCTTTTGTAGAAACGAACTCCTCGTCTAATGTTCCAATGTTCCTTCCTGCTATTATATCAAATATTTTATAATGTTTAACATCAGGAATCATGGAGAGATTTTCATAATAGTACTTCCATGTTTTGACTCTTCTACTTAGCTTATCTCCCTCCAGCCTAATGAGCCATAGTTCTTTCATCAAATTTGCTACGTCATAAATGATTTCGTAATCAATGTTTCGATAGAGCCAAGATCTTCTGAAAATATTTTGTAGTTCTTGAATAGTTGTATCCCCCCTATCCAGAAGTACTCCGGCAATCTGGTGAGCCAGCACATCAAGCGCCATATTATGCATAGTTACACTTTCCAAATTGTGGTTAATAGCATCTCTGGCGATAACAGCCGATTCGCATATGTCGTCTAAGCCCGCTGAAAGTATTGTTCCCCGCGCGGTTAGGCCTATTCTGTGTCCGCTTCTACCAACTCTTTGAACTAAACGTGTTACCTGTCTGGGTGACAGGTATTGTATAACGTAGTCGATCGTTCCCACATCTATACCTAACTCAAGAGAAGAAGTGCAAATAACGGCTTTGATCTCCTCTTTTTTAAATTCTTCCTCCGCCTGCATTCTCACCTCTTTGGAAAGCGAGCCATGATGTACATCAAAATTGAAACTTGGATTAAGAAGACTAAGTCTGGAACCGAGAATCTCTGACATTTCACGAGTATTAACAAAAATTAGAACCGAGCCGTGTCTCTCTATTAATTCTTTTATTCTCCTTAATTTCGCTACAACCTCTTCTGGAACCCTAAGTTTTTTAGACAACGCTGCATCTTCAGGAGTGGGAGGAACTGCTTCAACGTTTACCTGGAACCCTCTCCTCTCATTTGCAAAAATAATATTGACTTCTTCGTTCACACCTCCTAAAAATTTTGCAACTTCCTGAACACTGCCTATCGTAGCGGAAAGTCCTATTCTCTGGAAATTCTGATTTGTGATTTCGCGAAGTCTTTCAATTGCCAATGAGAGTTGAGCTCCCCTCTCATCTGTTACAAGTTCATGAATCTCATCTACAACAACAAAATGCAAGCACTTTAGATGTTTACCCATCTTTTTCGCGGGCAATATAGCTTGAAGAGTTTCAGGTGTTGTTATCAACAGTGAGGGTGGATCCCGAAGCTGCTTCATACGCTCATAACTGGTTGTGTCTCCATGTCTAACGGATATTCTGATACCGAGTTCTTGGGCAATTTCTTCCATGCGTTTCAAAATGTCACGGTTCAAAGCTCGAAGAGGCGTAATATATAACCCGAAAATGCCTCTTTCCTTAGACTGTAACTCTAATAACTTTTGGAAGATAGGGAAAAACACCGCTTCTGTTTTACCGCTTCCTGTTGGGGCGACTAATAAAATATTTTCCCCTTTAAGAATTCGGGGGATTGCCTGAGCCTGAGGGGGGGTCGCCTCTAAATAACCCTTTTTCTGGATTACATTCTTAACTTCACTAGAAAGTAAATCGAACTCGTTCGCCAAAAATCATACCTCTAAAAATCAGAGAAACAATCGCTTGGTGAGATTAATACTTTTTGACACCAAAACAATTCAGGTTATGTGTACTTATAATCAAGAATTTCGGATGTATTTTTGCTGATTAAAGTGCTCATTCCTTTTGTCCAACTAGGCTACTACAATTTTCCAAGCTTCCAAGATATGTCCCATCTAGCAATTTAACTTTGGCTGTGCCTTTTTCCACCATGTTTGATGACAATATGGGTCCAAGAAATTTTATGTCTGGACGGTTAAGTGCCACCCCTCCTAAAAGGGGATTGAATGCTGGAACTACAATGATTTTCGTATTTTCAATTTGAATAGACTCTTTTTTCAAATCTTCTATTGGGTTTGAAGTCTCTCGCAAGCCAAGGTGATTAGCGAATGAAGATGCGATTTTTTCCTTATCCCCTCTGAGCTCTATCCAAGCGGGTACAAACCACTTTCCTCCCATTCCATCCCTCATCTCAATTACGGGATGATTATGCCCAATGATAATGTAGTCTGATTGAAGTAAATCGGGTTTAGGCCAAGCATGCCCGTGAACAAATCCGACCTTAATATCATCATTCTCGATCAGAAATCCCTTTGAAGAATGAACAAAGATATTATTTGGTAACAGCAAATCGAGATTAGTATCATGATTTCCTAAGGTTATTTGAACATCGACTTTTTCAGAAATATCCTCTAGAAGTCTTGTGACCCCCCGCCACTCCGAGTGAGAAACTCTGAAAATATTATGCTTAACATCTCCAATGATAATGAGGCTATCCGCATTGGTTCGTTCAATTAGATCCAAAATCCTGTCCTTCATTTCCTCTGATTGGGACGGAATTACAACTCCTTTTTGTGCCAAAAGAAATTCGTAACCCAAGTGCAAATCCGCAATACATAAAATTTTTTTGTCCGAAAAATTAACAAGAAGTGCAGGCTCATCAACTATAGGAAAAACCGGCTGAACCAATCCAGAACGCCTCTTTCAATGCAACAGAACCATTTATTACTACTAGGAAAGGTTCTAAATACCCATTTGCAACTATACATAAACCACTCTTAGTGAAAAACCTTTCTAAACAATAGTTAATTCCAAGCTCAACAATTCCATAAAAATATTGCAGAGGCAGGGGTTTAACAACTACGCTTAGAACTAATAAGGGCAATGGGCACCCTTTATAAAGTATGTCAAAGATTAGTTAGAGATAGAATTTGCTAGGTGCTAATTTATGGAAATAATTGAACAGATTTACGCCAACAAGTACATAAGTGGAGAGAATCTAGAAAAGCTAGCGACCAATTTCGGGGAACGCCTATGGAAGGCTTTAAGAACAATCACAGAGAAGCGAGTAACAAAACACATTTTTAAACCTAGCAATAAGCAGATTTGGACAGTTTCCGGTAAAAACAGGGACTATCTAATAATTTCTGATTTTTATTGTACATGCGACGATTTCTATCTAAATGTAGTTATACGGAAAAAAATTAAAGTCTGCTATCACATTTTAGCTAAAAGACTTGCCGAAGCATTAGACCTATATACCAGTTACGCTCAAACAGATGATAATTACGAAAAACTTATGCTGAAATTGAAGACAGTAGAAATAAAAAGCTCTAAAGAAAAAAAATAGAGAAAGAAAAAAATAATCCGGTGCGTATCATGTCTATTGATATCACATTTGTACAATATCTAATAATAATACTGGGAATACTTACCCTAATTTTTATCATAGCCTACTCAATAATTGAAGCTGAAGAGAAATAATCCTCTTAATAAAAATAAGCAACTCCTAAAAACTCCAGTTTACTCTCTTTAAAACCCATACAAGCATATACCAAAGATCTTTCTTTGCCATAAGAGCAATAAAAAAAGAGGGAATAAATTGGATGAAAAGGTAATAGGCAAAATATGGGATGCCTATAACAAAGCCGCCCCACATTTATGTGAACTTTTTTGGTTAAAAAACGAGATAAGTTATCTAATTCCAAACACAAAAAACCTTGACACGTTTATTGATGCTTTAAACCAAAAAATACAGGAAGAAAAAACGATCTCCCGGAAAACTGATTTAAAAATTTTTATTTTTTATCTAATCTCAAAATAGCCCTAATCCGTTAAAGCAACTCAAAACAAACTAATTTCAAGTTAAATACCCTTTATGCTAGATACACAATCTACCTAGATTAGGAGCCATTTTCAAGGCTGTAACTATAAACCTTTAAAAAATCTATTGCATATTCCACAAAATTCAAAAAGTCTCTTTTTAAATGTTCAATTGGAGCGAAGGTTACCTTTTTTTCCTCTCAGTCCTCCTCCTATACGGAGCCTTCGCTCCAACTGTTTCCAAACTTAAGTTATTTAGTCTTTCCTTTAATAGCCTACCTATTTTATAAATAAAAAATTATAACCTTCAAACATAACCTTTATTTTTCAAAAATTTTATTTACATAAAAATATTACCTTTATTACCAGAAACATAAAATTTCCACCTATCGCATGAAAAATTTCAGAAAACCTAAAAAGTTTACAAAAATATAAAATTATAATAAGCATGGGACTAAAACCGATAAAAACATACATCTTAATAACAAATTTTTCTCCCCCTGAGGTTATCCTTTTGTTAAAAAAACAAACCCGTAAATTGGTTCGTTGGGGGTCTAGTAATACCCTAATAATCAGTCTCCCCCGAGAATGGACAAAAAGAAACCAGCTTACTTGTGATCAGGAAATCAGCGTCATGGAAAATCCTGACGGTTCACTTCTCTTACTCCCTCCTACTGTAGCATCCGAACAAAGTGTACTAAGCGCAAATATTGACAGCCAGAAATACCCCACAAAAGAGTTCTTAGACCAAATAATCCAAACCAAATACCTCAGCGGGCACGATTTAATTAACATCTCCTCAAAACAAGCTTTCACTCAGAAACGATATCAAGAAATCACCCAAATTAGCCAAAACCTCCTAGGTTTCGAGATCATAAGCAAAACTCCTAACCAAATAACCCTCCAAGATGTTATGAGCATACAGCAAACAAACCTAACCCTACTCATACGCATGATAAGCAGAACCACCCTAGAACTTCTAGAAAATCTCATCCAAGCTTTACAGGAAAACAACATAACGCTAGCCGATGCCATCATCCAGAGCCGCGACAACATATACAAGTACCACATGCGAATCGTACGACAACTTCGAAAAGCTCTCCAATACCCTGCACTCCTCACACAAATGGAACTCACAGCCCAAGACACATTAGACTACACAACCTATGTAACAACCATAAACGACATAGCCGAAAACATAGAAACCATGAGTCGCGCCGTACTTAAACAACCCCACCCCCCAAAAAACGAGCACCACCAAGCAACAATAGAACTACTCAAACAAACACTACAACTAATCCAACAAGCAACAGGCGCCTTCCTATTCCACAAAATACAAGACGCTGTCGACACCCTAAATACCATAATCAAAATAAAAGAAAAGAAAAGGGAAACAGAAATCCAAATGGATAAAGAAACCAACATGCCAGGAATAGTCACCCTCCAAATAATACTCGACTCCATGGAAAAAATAGCAGAAGCAGCACGCCCCATAGCCCAAGCCGCACTAAGACAATCCCTATAACCCTCAAAAAAATAAAAACACAAAACTTTAAAACCCAAAATAACTAATACCCAAACGAAATACCACCCCCCCAAACCCGCAAAAACTAAAATTATTAACACATAAAAATAACTTTGCTTAAAACTCCCAAGAAAGTTAAAAAATCAAAAAAAATGGATGGTTAAAAATGTACACCCAAAGACGTTACAAAACCGTTCAAGAAGTGGCCGGCCCCCTGATAATAGTAGAAGGAGTAGAAGGCGTCTCATACAATGAAGTAGTAGACATCGTAACCCCCAGCGGAGAAAAACGAAGAGGAACCGTACTAGAAGTAGGACTCGGAAAAGCAATAATACAAGTATTTGAGGGTACTAGAGGATTGGATGCTGACCAAACAACAGTTAGATTCACCGGAGAACCCCTCAAAATACCCCTATCAACAGACATCCTAGGAAGAATATTCGACGGCTCAGCACAACCAATGGACGGAGGCCCCCCCATAATACCCGAAACAGAACTCGACATAAACGGCGCCCCAATCAACCCCTACGCCCGAACATACCCCCGAGAATTCATCCAAACAGGAATCAGCGCAATAGACGGAATGAACTCCCTAGTAAGAGGACAAAAACTACCACTATTCTCAGGAGCAGGACTCCCCCACAACAGAATAGCAGCACAAATAGCAAGACAAGCAAAAGTCCTAGGAAAAGAAGAAGAATTCGCAGTAGTATTCACCGCCATGGGAATAACCGAAGAAGAAGCCCGATACTTCAGACAAGACTTCGAAAAAACAGGCGCCCTAGAAAACGTAGTAATGTTCCTAAACCTAGCAGACGACCCCGCAATCGAACGAATAATCACCCCCCGATGCGCACTAACAGCCGCAGAATACCTAGCATACGAACTAGACCTACACCTACTAGTAATACTCACAGACATGACAAACTACGCAGAATCACTCCGAGAAATATCAGCAGCCCGAGAAGAAGTACCCGGAAGAAGAGGATACCCCGGATACCTATACACCGACCTAGCAACAATATACGAAAGAGCAGGAAGAATACACGGAAGAAAAGGAACCATCACACAAATGCCCGTACTCTCCATGCCCAACTACGACATCACACACCCCATTAGCGATTTAACTGGCTATATTACTGAGGGGCAACTTATAGTTGATCAAGCACTGCATAGAAAAGGAATTTATCCTCCGATTGATCCTAGGCCTTCTCTCAGCAGGTTGATGAAGGAGGGTATTGGTAAGGAGCACACCAGGTTTGATCACCGTGAGGTTAGTGACCAGTTGTATTATGGTTATAGTGAGGGGTGTGATTTGCGTTCTCTGGTTGCTGTGGTTGGTGAGGAGGCTTTGTTGCCTCGTGATAGGAAGTTTTTGGAGTTTGCTGATCGTTTTGAAAGGGAGTTTGTTAATCAGGGTGAGTATGAGGAACGCAGCGTCGAGCAGACTCTTGACCTTGCCTGGGACTTGTTGAGTATGTTTCCTGAGGGTGAGCTTAAGCGTGTTGACCCTGAAACGGTTAACTGGGCTCGAAAGAATAAAAAGTATACATTCGCCGCCGAGTAATTTCCTCCACTTTTTATGCTCCTATTTTCCTTAAAAAAAAGGAAAGTCTTTTGTCCTGTTTTTTGTTTGAAAACTGTTTTATTTCTTGCAAATTGAGCTTAGCTCTTTGATCTTATTCATGGAATAGATTTAAAGGAATTTGAATGCCTTATTTTTATGATTGAATGCCTTATTTTTGTGACATTTTATGATTTCAGATGGTGGGAAAGTAATATGTCTGATAAGAAAAAAGATGAGGACACTAAGAAATTCCTGCGTGAGACTCGTAAGGCTGTTCCAAAGATGAAGGAGGAGATAAAAAAGCGTGAAACACACGGTGAAACTGGGGTAGCAACGCTAAATGTTTTTCCAGATGAGTTAATTGATATCGCTAGAGAGAAGGAGAGAGAGGTCAAAGATGTGCCGGTCAGTTGCTTTAATTGTCCTTTAAGTAGTCAGTATGATGGAAATCCTTGTACATTCTCATCACCTGGTCTCTGCAAAGAGATGCAGAGCGCTATAAATGATTTGTTTGAGGGGAAGGCTCAAAAGTGGTTCGGGTTTAAATCTAAGGAAGCTGAAATGTTTGAGAATGAGGAAGAAAAATCACCAGAAAAAAACGAGAAGAGCTAAACCGAACTTTTACTCATATACTTTTTAGTTCTCTTGCAAAATTACCGCGCTTTCTATGTTAATTTAAGCTTTAGTTGAGCTCAAACTTGTTTAATCTAAAATTGGTTTGAAAAGTGTTTAGTTATATGTCTTTTTGGGAAATAGGGGCAATAAAATTACCACTCTAAAGTATTGAGCGCTTCTGATTGGTGGTACAAGCATTTTTAGTTATCCAGAAAAAGTGTATTATTAAAATTGGTAGGGTCGCGTGTTTATGATAATGAATCTATTCAAACAGGCAGCGACGAATAGCGTTATGGGCAATTACAAAGCGGCGATAGAATATTACAAGACTTTCATTGATAAAGCATCAAAATGTTACAACGATTTAAAATCCGGTTCTAAGATTCAAAGCACTGATGAAAAGGGGCAAACAGAAACACGTGAGACACGCAAAATACGGGGGGCTTCTTTGAGTCAAGTCTAAGGGAGGAGATGTAAAGGGTAGCGGCGTATGTCTCACCACTCAGCGTAGCTTAATCTCACCACTCGCAAAGGGAGTATTTTCTAATTAATGCAAATGATTGATTTTAAGCCACTACTTTTATCAACTTTTCAGATATTTTATTCATATCGAGGTGAAAGAATGAGTGCACCAGTTAGTATAAATTTCGAGGGCAGGTTAAAAAAAATAAGGGCGAAAATGGAAGAAGAAAAAATAGATGTCATAATCGGGACCCGTTTGAGGTCATTGGGATATTTCTCCGGTGCATTTATACCTTGGCGATCTGCTATAATCATTCCCTTAGATGGGGCGCCTGAAATTTTTACTTTACTACTCGATGTGGAGAGAGTGAAGGATGATAGTTGGATTAAAAAAGTTAATATTTGGGGACCCGCCGAAGGAATGTATTTTGAGCCCCAGATCGTCGAATCTATTAAGAAACTTGGATATGATAAGGGAAGAATAGGCGTAGAGTATGGGCAAGAAATGATACTAGCATCTGGACACATACTAGCAGCCGAATACGATAAACTAAAGAACCTTTTACCCGAAGCAGAATTCAAGAACGCCACGCCCCTAATAGACTATATAACAAGTATTAAAGAACCAGAGGAAATAAAACTTTTAAGAAGAGCTTCTGAAATAACTGATGTGGGGCAAAAGGCAGTAAAAGATGAACTCTGCGTGGGTATGACGGAGACAGAAGTGGCGGGGATAGCTGAGTACGCCATGAGGAAAGCGGGTAGTGACTGGGCCTGGACACTCACTGGTGGGCAAGAAATCGCATCTGGCTATAGAACCGCTTACGCCATGGGCGGTTGCACACCCGCTACCACAAAAATAATCCAACCCGGAGACAATGTACTAGTTGATTTGCACGCAATGTATCAGCTATATTACGGTGACCTATCACACAACTACTTTGTAAATCAACCGACAAGAGAACAGAAAAAACTCGCAGACGCATATGTGGAAATCTGTTACGCTCTAATCGATGCAATGCATCCAGGAGCAAATCGGGGCCAAATCGCAGCCAACCTCCTAAACATTGCAAAAAGGCATGGTTATGAAAACGACATACTCTTTGCATTTGGACATGGAATCGGAGGGGTTGGTAATGAGTCCTACCCCATAATTGTGGACATGGAGCCTTGGAACGAGATGGAACTAGAACCGAACATGGTTGAGATTGCGGCGGTGGTTCTAAATAAGCCCGGTGTTGGAGGAATGCGGCTGGAGAGACCTGTATGGATAAAGGAAAGTGGTAATGAGGTTCTCCCAAAAACAGAGATAGAACCAGAAATAGTTGGCTGAACGTCTTTTAATTTCTTAAATGATAAGCCAATTAACTACCCCCCAATCCCCTTTTTTTTCAGGTTATTATATTCGACTTACTGTTTTTTTGATTTTTGTCATCCTAAGAGCTGAAAGAATATTTCAAAATGTATGAATTTGATTAACAAATTTTGAGAAACCAATAGTTACTTTTCTTCATTTTATGAATAAGTAACTTAGTTATAATATCATATTTAAATAAACATTTCTTTATATTATAGATTAGCTACTTTCTCTTCCGTCTTTTCCGTTTCTGCCTTCGTAGTCGCTTTTTCTTCCATTTCTCTCTCATAAATAGCACTCTCAGTGAATACCTGTATATCTATTAGTTCAGCTTGATACAGAGTAATTTCACTAAATTAAACCCTATTAATAAATATTTTTTTATCTTCTCTCTGCAAGAAAACTCCATGCGAAAGCTGGGGGTAGTTAACTTGAACTCCTTTTCAATCTATGGGTATCACGTATTTTTTAATGCTCTGGGGCACTTCTTGTGTTTCGCATGTTTCTCTGAGAAGATTGGCTGCAATTGGGCTCCATCTGACGATGTCGAAGAGGGTTATTATACCAACGAGTTTTCCATCTTTCAGAATCGGTAATTTTTTCACTCTTTTCAAAAGCATGGTCTTTATAATGTCTTCAAGGCTCATTTCTGGTTTGCCGGAAATGAGTGGGGTGGACATTACTTCTTTAACCATGGTCTTTTCCGCGTCTCTTTTTTCTACAACAATTTTGCTTAGTATATCTCTCTCAGTGAGAATTCCGACAGGTTTTCCTCTATCAACTGCAACTATGCTGCCGACCTTTCTATCATTCATTTTTTTGGTGGCTTTTAATACGCTCTCAGAAACATCAACAGTCAAAACATCCTTAACCATGATATCCTCAATTTTAATAGACAAAATCCACACCTCTCATTTTTTATGAGAATTTCTTTTTTTCTAATCTGTTTGGGGGAACATAAAGTTTAAACATATCGATAACTTTAGAGACCTCAACTCTTTATTAATATAACTTAAATGCTTATATTGTCAAAACTAAATCCAAAACGGGTTAAATAATATGTTTGAGGGTGTTTTTGTGTGGGATACTTTCAAGTGTGATAAACCTCTGATCGGAGTGGTACATCTTCCGCCTCTTCCGGGTTCTCCGCGGCATGAGCTTTCTCTTAAGGAAATTTATGAAAGAGCACTGAAGGACGCGGAGGCTTATTCAACGGGAGGGATGGATGGAATAATCATTGAAAACTATGGTGACGCTCCCTTTTATTCCAACAGAGTGGGTCCCGAAACGGTGGCACCAATGGTTTATATTGCCACTCGGCTAATCGAAAAAATCGATTTACCTCTGGGAGTAAACGTTTTGCGAAATGATGCTTTTGCAGCGCTTTCAATCGCTTACGCGGTCGGCGGGAAATTCGTGAGGGTAAACGTACTCAGCGGTGCTGTGATAACCGATCAGGGCTTGATTGAATCCCAGGCTTATAAGGTACTGCGTTTCAGAAAAGCCCTGGGTGCGAAAGATGTTAAACTATTTGCTGATGTTCATGTTAAACACGCTATAAGGTTAGAGGAACGACCAATAGAACTAGAGGCTTATGAGCTTCTAAATCGCTCCCTGGCAGACGCGTTAATAGTAACGGGGGAAAGTACAGGTATGGAAGCGGATATAAACAAAATCAGAAAAATCAAAGAAAAAATTCCCCAATCAAAAGTTTTAGCTGGAAGCGGTGTTAATAAGAATAATCTTCCAAAGTATCTTACCATATGCGATGGAGTAATAATCGGCACCCATCTCAAGAAAAACGGAATCACGGAAAATCCAGTAGACCCTGCAAAAGTTAAGGAATTTGTCAAAACTAAAAGTTAAAGCAGCCAAAACTCTTCTTAGAGCCTTTTAAGCAGTGTACTCAAAAACTAAAAATTTATTAGAATAATTACCGCCCTTTTTGAAAAGGAGGTAAGAAGTTTTGAGTGGTTTGGAGAAGGTTTTCACACCCCTTGTAATAAAGAGTGTAAAAATCTCCAACCGGATCGTTTTTCCACCAACGGATACCGACTTCGGAACAGCAGACGGATTCGTAACAACTATGGAATTAAATTATTATAGTAGAATCTCTAGAGGCGGGCCAGGACTCACCATAGTAGGAGCTAGCGCCGTAATGAAGAATGGACGCGGTTTTCCAAATGTTTTGAACGTTTATGATGATCGATACATAGACGGTTTGAGCAAGCTTTTCGCGGTTATAAAGAAAAACGGCTCCGTGCCAGGGATACAGCTTTCCCACGCAGGGCGCCAGGCTTGGATGCCCAGCTTTGAGCCCGTAGCTCCCTCACCCATCCCCTGCACCTTAAAAAGTGAGGGTCAAGGGTTGGTTATGGAGTTGGCGAAGCCTAGGGAGTTGAGTCTGGGGGAGATTGAGGAGATTGAGGATGCATTTGCGGCTGCGGCGATTAGGGCTAAGAAGGCGGGGGCGGAGTTTATCGAGTTTCATGGCTGTCATGGCTACCTACTCCATGAGTTTCTGTCACCTTTCTCAAATAGGAGAACCGATGATTACGGTGGTAATCTAGAGAATCAGGCTAGGTTTGCCGTGAACGTAATTATGAAGACTAGGGAGAGTGTTGGGGAGGATTTTCCTCTATGCTTTAGGATTAGCGCCGATGGCCGTGTTGAGGGTGATTTGACTTTGGAGGAATCAAAGAAGCTAGCCCCGATTTTAGTTGACGCTGGTATCGATGTTTTGCATGTTTCCAGTGGAAGATTCGAGAACATTGACTACATTTCTCCAACGAGGAATCTCGGTGAGTGTGTTAATGTTCACTTGGCTGAGGTTATCAAAGAGCGGGTCGACGTACCAATCATCACAGTGGGAGCAATTTACGACCTTAGAACCGCTGAGAAGATACTCGAAGAGGGGAAGGCGGATATGGTAGCCATGGGACGGGCGCAAATCGCGGACCCTGAACTTGTAAACAAGTCCAAGGCAGGAGAATTCGATTCCATAGTGAAGTGTACTAGATGTAATGAATGCGGTTTATCATTATATATGGAGCCGGGGATGCGTTGTGTTATGAATAAAAATTTGCCAAAAATTTCTCCAGATACCCCTCGTACCAAAGTTGCTTAACTAAACCTAGCTTTGAAAGTATGATCTAGAGGCTTCTAGGTGAAGACCCTCTTTTTTTTCGTTACTTTTTCTAGGCGGTCTTTTACTACTTCTACTCCTATCCCTAGTTTTTGGGGGACTGTTATGCTTCCATCGCGGTTAAGCTGAAATGGTGGTTCCACCAAGTCTTCGGAGTAGTACCGATTGCTGGCTGATATATCGTTGGGTAATTTGTAGTTGGGTAGACTTGCTATTGCTACGTTTATTGCACGACCGATTCCGGTTTCAAGCATTCCTCCGCACCAAACGGGTACCCCTTTTTCCTGGCAGTAATCGTGTATTCTCTTTGCTTTTTGCAATCCTCCAACTCTACCAACCTTTATGTTGATTATTCTGCAGCTACCTAGTTTGAGTGCCGTTTGGGCACTGCTTAGATTGGGAATGCTTTCATCGAGACAGATGGGGGTTTTCATTTTGCTCTGGAGTTCGGCATGGTCGACCAAGTCATCATAATCTAGGGGCTGCTCTATCATTAGAAGGTTATATTTGTCAAGTTCTTGGAGATTTTTTGAATCCTTGATTGTGTAAGCACCGTTAGCATCCACCATTAGACTTATTTCGGGATAGGCTTCTCTCACTTTTTCCACTACCTCAAGGTCCCATTGCGGCTTTATCTTTATCTTTATCCTACGATAGCCTTGATCCATGTAATTTTCTATGTTTTTTAGTAGTTTTTCAACGCTCTCCTGAATCCCTATGCTTACTCCGCTCTCAATTCTGTTTCTCACTCCGCCGAGTAATTTTGAGAGAGGAGTTTTTCTAGTTTCTGCATAGGCATCAATAAAGGCTTCTTCTATTGCCGCGTGTGCCATGTTATGGCCCCGAATCCGGCTCAGCGTAGACAAGAAGGCTCCAGGGCTCTCCACATCCTTTTTTAGAATTATTGGAATCATAAACTGGGATAAAACATGCCAAGCAGTTTCAATAGTTTCATACGAGTACCATGGGCTCTCCTCTGCTACACACTCACCGAATCCCTCAGACCCTTGCGCCTCAATTTTGACAATTATCGCCCTTTTATAGTATTCTCTTCCTAGACTTGTTTCGAAAGGAGAAATGTACTCCATTTGTATTTCTCTGAGTTCAACCTCGTCGATAAACATTAGTCTCTACCTGTTAAAAGATATTTTAACTTCTTTTATTTCGTCTTCCAATAAGTGATTCTTCAAAAGCAGATAGAAGTTACGTCTTTCACCTTCAATTATTTCTGAAATGAAATCACTAGCAACGTATCCTTTGTTGAAATAGTTTAAAAATATGGGTCTGATTTTTTCGCACCATTCTATAGCCAAAGCCATACTGGTCTCTTTGACCTTTCTAATACTTTCCGGGATTTCGATGAGTATAATATTTGAATTTAGATTAAGATTGGTTTTCGCGACTCTTCTAATTCCTTTTTTGAATATTTCAGTCTCATTTGCGAACTCTGCTCCTTTTGATAAAAGCTGTTTTAAATAGAGGTTTGCAGCCTTGCCATGTTCTCTGTCTACCACACGTTTAGATTTTAACCACCATTCCACAGTGAATCGGTCGGTTGGCATTCCTGCGTTTAACTCATCTCTCATAACACCGTAGTAGTTGGGGATATATGTTCGGCAGACCACACCCAACTTTCTAAGGTTAAAGTTTCCATTCAATCCCTGCAAGGGATCAAAAGTCCAATTCATCAGGTTAAAACCCATTCCGATTGCACACTCTCGCTGTTTCATCTTCAACTGATAGCCCACACCCGAGTTCTGAAGTTCAGGCAAAACCCCCGTTTGATGAGAGTAGAAGTACAACTGCTCATCTTTACGCCCCGTAAATCCAAGACAGAACCCAACTAGGTTTTCATCATCATCAAATGCGCCAAGTAGCAACCCACCATTATGTTGAAGTGCAATAAGTAAAGGTGTTGGGGTTGATTCCTCCGTTCCCCAGATGAGCTTCTCTAGATCACTACATTTTTCGAAATGTTCTAGTTTTTCAATTCGCTTTACATGAAACATAATGCCTCCAACCGGAGAAAATTCTATCCTAAAGAATAGTTCTATTACCTTTAGAGTTTACTTTTTTGATAGCCCGCCATAAAATTAAATAAAGTTAATAATTATAAAAAAATACTAAAATTTAGTAATTAGAGCGGGAAGACTTTCGGTATAAGAAGTAGATAAAAAATAACTTTCGAGCCCCTCAAGCTAAGTGAATGTATTTGATTTTGATATAAGTGATTTTGTAAAATATTGTGTTATTTTATATTAATAGAATTATTTTTAATATAGAAATAATAGCGTAAAATATTTATACTATACATCTATTTATATATATGAGTAAGTGGTGCGCATTTAAAAATTTGTTTATAATATAAAAAATACCCAATTCTGAGGTGGGCTTATGGCTGATTTCGTAGTAAAAAAGGCTGTAAAGGAAGAAGTAAACAAAAAGGGAATGTTTTGCGCTTCCGATGCTTTTGACGTTATTAACAACTATGTGCAAAAACTTATAGAAAATGGCATTGCAAACGCTCAAAAAAATGGTCGGAAGACCGTAAAAGCAGAAGACTTTACTATGAGTTAATGGGGCTTTCTAACTGGCAAAGAGAGGTACAGAATACTAAGAGTCTTGCGCACTAACCGGGATTGAAAAAATATACATTGCCGAAATGCCCCAGATGAGAAAGCAGCGCATCCGCGCCAATGACGCAGAGGCTATACTCTTCTACGTCTTTTCATCAAGTTTTTCCCGAATGCATTTTTTTATTTTTTATTTGATGTTAATAAACTTATTGAATTTTTATGAGAAATTTGGTAAATAATTTATGAAACAAAATTGAAAAACAAAATTATAGTAAAAAAATAATAAACTAGTAAAACAGATTAATCTAGGGTACAATTTTCATAAAAGGAGAGGTGATGCGTATGGATTATGAAGATAAGGAATTTGTTAGCTTTGCAGCGCAAAGATATGTAAGCCTCATTAAAATAGCTCGAAAGGCTATACGTGAGGTTTTCAAGGAACCCAAACCTGGAATAAAAGATGAAGCGCAGCTAATAGCAGCTCTGCTAACTTCTTCACCGCCAGTATACATATGGGAGGACTATGTTAATCATATTCAGAAAGAGAGAATAAAGAAGATCATCGATTCCGGCGAGAAAAAGGATCTAATTTTAGAAGCGGTAAAGGAGGAGCTTAGCGAGTATCAGCTCATGCTGAATTTCGAATTAGCAAAGGATAAAATTATAATTAAACCCAAAACATTCTTGGGAAAAGAGGTTTGGGGGGTAGTAAACGAGGTACTAAAAACTTATGGATTTGAGTGGATTTCAAGAGACAAGGAAAGCTATTGGGAAAAATAACACTTTTTATACGATTATGCTTAATTGTTTGTCGTGCTTTACTACCTGTGATGACATTTAATCATCAACTGTAGCAATTAGTACTTTATATTACATTCCTTTTTCTTGGAGTCTTCAACAACAAAACAGTCGACCAGATATTCCGCACCCATTAATTAAGTTCCCTTTTCGTAAAATTTAATTTTAAATTTAAAAAATATTGTTATAAAAATATTTCCAAGCTTTTCTGAAATCCGCAGATTTGTATATCCTACTCTTTCAGATTTTTCGAAAAATCTTTGAGAAAGATAAAAAAGTTAGAACAAGTCTTTTTTGGAGTGTAAGTTGTTAACCACGTATTAAACGCTAGTATTCTTAATTATAAAGTAACTTGAAAGAAAATATATGTCCGTTACTTTGGCTCCGATGGCGCACTACAATGAAATTAATAATTATGGGTTTAAAAGTGGGAGCTTGATGGCATGAAGAATAGAATCGTTGAAGAATTCAGGAAGCTTTTTTATGCCGATTCGGTAGCTGTGATTGGTGCAACTTCTGACTTCACAAAACTCGGCTTTTATGCCATGTATTCTATGTTAAACTATGATGGTAAAGTGTTTCTAGTTAACCCCCGTTTCAAGGAGCTAGAAGGAAGAAAGGTGTACCCTTCAATCAGCGACATTCCAGAGAATGTTGATTTAGCAGTTATAGTTGTTCCGGCTGGGATGATACTTGGTGTTTTGAGAGAATGCGCCCGGAAGGGGGTAAAGGGAGCTTCAATAATCACTGCTCTTTTCAAAGAGATTGGTGCTGAAGGTGAAAAACTACAGAAAGAGATGGCGTCAATCGCAAACGATGCGGGAATCAAGATAATTGGTCCTAACACAATTGGTTTTGCAAATACCCACAGAGGCTTAAATGCTTCATTTAATCCATTATTCGGCTGTTTGAAGAAGGGTAATATAGCTGTTTTCTGTCAGAGCGGCGGGATTTCCTCAATATTAGGCAATATGGCTTTGGATGAGAACATTGGCATAAGCAAAATAGCGAGTCTAGGTAATCGAGTTAACGTTGATTTTCCAGAAATTTTGGAGTACTTATTATATGATGATGAGACTGACGTGATAGCTATACACATAGAAGGACTCAACGATGCGAGGTCATTTATGGAAATCGCCAAGAAAGTGGTAAAAGAGAAACCTATAGTCGCTTACAAAGTGGGACGAACGGATATAAATAAGGCTGCCTACTCGCACACTGGTTCACTGGCCGGAGATTATAAGCTGTATAGTACTATGTTTAAACAAGCAGGCGTTATCCCTGTTGATAATCCAATCGAGCTTTTGGACGCAGCTAAAGCGCTAGCATTTCAACCTGCTCCCGCTGGCAATAGAGTTGCTGTGCTCACCCAGCAAGCAGGAGCCGGCTTAGTTTTGTGTGATGTATGCGCTATGAACGGACTGATCATGCCCCCGTTTACTGAGAAGACTAATAAAAAGTTTGAGGAGCTTCTGCCCCCATACACCATTAGAACAAATCCCGTTGACTTAGCCTTCGCTTCCCTTCCGTGGGGAAGAGTGGAGGCCTCGAGGTTGGCTCTTGAGGATGAAAATATTGATGCTCTTATCTACTTCCAATTATACTTCCCAATGATGGGATTTCCCTCTGAGGAACTTATCGAGTTCAGTAAAGAATATGGAAAGCCAATCGTAGTGGTGCTAAACGGACCTAAGAATTTGGTGGATGAAGATATAGCTAAACTAGGAAAAGGTGGAATACCGGTATACCCCACTCCCGAAAGAGGCGCAAAAGCTCTTGCCCATTTAGCTCAGTATGGGCAAATTTTGCGGCGATTCTCTGGAAAATAATACCCCTACTATTCCATTTTTGTTAGGCAAGTATTGCGAGTTTTACGTTCTTCTTATAATTAGAGTTACTTCTCCAAACTGTGAGGGTTTTTATTCTCTCATTATTTCTTGAAGTGCTTTTACGCACTTGCGGTTTTTATCCATGCTACAAACCGTTATACGTACATACTCTCCTACAAGACCTGCTTTACCGGTATATTTCCTTGTGAGTATTTGTTTATCTGCGAGCTTCCATTCTAGGTCTGTTCCCGTAACGTTTGGTTTTGTGATTTTTACTAAAACGAAGTTTGCTTGTGAGGGAAATGTTTCCAGCCCATCTATAGCCGAGATTTCTCTGTAAAGGTACTCTCTGCCCTTTGCTATCTCTTTTTTCACCTTTTCTAGATACTCTTTATCGCTAAGTGCGGCTAAGGCTGCTTGAACTGCGATGTAGTTTACGTTGAAGGGAATTTTTATCTTCTCAAGGTACTTTATCACTTCCTGTTCGGCTATCGTGTATCCGATTCGCAGCGCTGCCAGACCAAAAGCCTTTGAAAGTGTTCTTAGAACTATAATGTTATCGTATTCTTTAGCAAGATGTGTTAATGTTTTATCAGTGAATTCGCCGTAGGCTTCGTCTAAGACAACGAGAACATCTTGTTCAAGAAGCCTCCTCATCTCATTTTCCGATATTGTGTTACCTACAGGATTGTCGGGACTGACCACGACGATGAGTTTAGTTCGTGGCGTTGTGGCTTCGATTATTCTTTCAATATCCCAATGATAATCTGGCAGGATTTTAGGAACTATAACGCTTTTCCCGTCTGCAACCTGTATTCTTATTGAGTAAAGTGGATATGTAGGGTCTGAGAGAATTACCTGGTCACCTGAGTTTAAGAATCCCCTAAAGATCATATCTATAAGTTCTGTACTTCCATTCCCAACAAGAATTCTCTCCTTCTCAAATCCTATGTAATCCGCTATAGCTTCTCTGAGTTCTACAAAATCTGAATCGTAATACCAATTTGCTTTGTGAACAGCTTCTTCGACTGCCTCCAAGACTCGGGGAGAAGGTTCAAAAGGGCTTTCGTTAGACATCATTCTTACCCAGTCTTGGCGTTGCTGGTAAAGAAGCCTCAAAATTCCTCCCGGGCTGTAAACCTGTGCTTCATTGATATTAGGCTTGAAAAATTTTTTAATACTACCCAAATTTCAACACCTTGCGCTAAATCAAACTAATTATTCAATTGGAATCGAGGGGTATTAAAATTGCCGTGGTGTTTTATGGTTTAGGTTCATACTTTTTGAAATATAGCCGTTATGTTCATTGCCATGTATGCTGCGGGTTTTGTGTTTTCAAACCTCTTCCACTGCGTTTCTATTAGTTGTTTCAGTTTTTTGGGGAAGACTTTCCTTTTCCCAATTTCTGCTTTGTGCAAGTTTCGGATAAATAGAGGCCAGACATCCCATCCCGTGAGCTTTACTAGTTTGAGGGCGTATTTCTTACTGATTTTTTTCATGTCTTGAGCAGAGTAGCTTCTTTCCCAAACCATGGGCCAATTGTCAAGATAAATTAAAGCGGTTTTGTATATGTTATACAGCGAATATGTTTGAGGCGCATCAATTATCATATATCCTTCATTTTTCAGCACACGGATTTGTTCCATAATCAGTTTTTCGGGATCTCGGAAGTGTTCAATTAGACCCTGAGAAAATACAAGATCAAAGAATTTATCTTTGAATGGTAGATTTTCCCCATCAGCTTGGATACAGAGTAATGGTAGATTATCCGAATAGAACTTTTTTTTGATTATTTTTGTTGTGGCATAATCTAGGGCGTAGGATTGCGCTCCATATTTTGCTAGAAGCCAACTGTCTCTCCCTGTTCCTGCACCAATCTCTAAAAATTTTAATCCTTTTATATTGTAATTGAGTTGATTGAGGATTTGTTGAAAAATGTGGCTGTGCGGTGTGTAACTTTTATGCACCACTTTAAACCAGATGTTCCAAAAGTTTTTGTCTCGGATTTTTTTATTTTTAGATGGTTCCATTGCGGTTTCATCGCCCTCTCAAAAAATAATTGTTCTTGATGTAATGGTTAGCCTCAAATCTAAATTAGTGTAAAATTTACAAACGTAATTTTTCTGGTCAAGTTTTTTATTTAATTAATTTTCCTTTCTTGTATAGATTACTATGCTTTTTGGGAAGAGATTGTTCCAGAAGTTTTCGATTTTTTTAAGTAGTTTAATCCGCATGGAGAATATTAGTATTTGTTCCCAGAAAGCAGGGATTAAAGCCTTTTGATTTTTCAGGCCGCATAGGCATTTTAGCATCCAGAAAATAGAATGGAAAGCGTGTTCGTGACAGACGTATAATATTTTCAAACCGCCTTTTCGTAGTTTTTGTAACAACTCTCTTTCGTTATAAATCCTTACATGGCCGCCGGGGGTTCTGAAGTAGTCATATGAAAGGTTGCCAAATAGATGTTCGGTGTAGGGTGTTGGAACACTAACTGCCATTTCCTCATTGTTTTTCAGAACTCTTACCAGTTCCTTTATTCCCTCTCTGTCCTTGTACAGGTGTTCTAAAACTTCAGTGCAGATTATTTTTGTAAAGGCTTCATCTTTGAAGGGAAGCTGAAGAACATCTCCCACAATTAGAACCACGTTTCCCTTTAATTCATCCTTTACTGCCATTAGGTCAAGGACATATTTCAGTCTTTTTAACTCAGTTAGTAATCTATCGACTGCTACGAATTTGGAATCGTGCCACTTACTGGCTTCCATGGTATGCCGACCGGTGCCACACCCCGCATCTAGAATTACATCTTTCTCCAAGATTTGTAAAAGATTTAATTTAACGGTGAGCATTTATAGCCTCCCTATAAATTTCTATAACCTGTTCCGCGGCGTTTTTCCAGGTGAAGAGCTTCTCTACTCTTTCTCTGCCTCTTTTTCCCATGCTGTCTCTGAGTTCCTTGTTCTTTAGGATTTTTGCTACAGCCTTTGCCATAGCTTTCCAATCACCGGGCTCCACCAGTATTCCTGTCTTTCCGTCCTCCATAACTTGGGGGAGTGCTCCCACTTTAAATGCCACTACTGGGGTTCCGCAGGCCATTGCTTCAACAGATGGGAAGCAGAATCCTTCGAAAAGTGAGGGAATTATTATTAGATCTGTTGTTGCGTACTGTTTCGATAATTCTTCGAAGGTTAGAAATCCCGTGAATTTTATATCGTCTTCTAAGCCGTATCTTTTTATGAGTGGGGGGGCGATTCCCTCTTCCTTCCACTTATCGACTATGGTTAACTTAATCTTCATTCCTGAATTATCTTTAAGATATCTCATAGTTTTAAGAAGAAGCAGTAGGCCCTTAACACGATTCTCACAGTTTCCCACAAAAGTTATATTGTAATAGTCGCCGTCAGAGTTTTTATTTAATTTTTCTCTTATATGGAATAATTCTGTATCTACGCCGTTGTGTACAACACTTATTCTGTCTCTGGCTACCTTGAAGTGCTTAACTATCTCGTTTGCCGAAAACTCTGAGACTGTTATTATTCTGTCAATTTTCTTTGCTACTATCTTCTGCATAAATTGTGGATAGAATAGTATCTGTTTTATCTTCGTCTTCGCATCTTCAGACAGATACATTGCGATTTGTCTATCAATTGGTAGGGGGTGATGTATTGTAGCGACTAATGGAATGTGTAGGGCTTTCATTAAAAGTAGTCCATAACCTATACATTGGTTGTCGTGAATAATGTCAAACTGATGATCCTTAATTAATTCTTTTACCTTGAAGAATGCTCGAATGCTGAAACCAAGTATCTCAGGAAAGTTTCCGAATTTGGCGGCCGTATACTCGTAAAATGTTAAGGGGGATAGGTTTTCTGAGGTTATTCTATCTCCGTTAAGTTCATTAAATCTAGGAGTTTTGATTTTGTGCATTGTAGCCCAATACATTTTGTAGGGATAAGGTGGACCCACTATCACATGGACCTCGTTCCCCAGTTCAGCTAGTGCTCTTGAGAGGTTGTAAAGATACACTCCCTGCCCGCCGCAGTACATGTTTCCTCTGTAGCTTAGAAGACATATTCTCACCTTTTCTACCTCCCGTTAATAACCTCTTGGTATAATCTCAGATACTTCTCCGCCGCTTTTCTTACGTTAAACTTCTCCTCGACAACTTGTTTTGCTCTCTCGCCCATTATCTTCTTAAGTTCCTTGTCAGAGAGTAATTCACAAGTTTTTTCTGCTAATTCTATAAAATCTCCTTTTTCTATTAGGAATCCATTGAAACCATGTTCAATCTGTATACCTACTCCCCCTACATCATATGCGACAACGGGTTTTTCCGCAGCCATAGCTTCGGTGAGTGACAACCCGAACCCTTCCATCTTAGAAGGAAGAACAACTACGTCTGCCATTCTATAAATCCTAGGGATATCCATGTGAGGAACATGCCCCAGAAAAATTGTATCACTTTCCAAGTCTAATTCTTTCATCAATTTCAGAATCTTTGCCTTTCTTTGCGCTCTAATCCCTAGAACATCATTACTTATAGACCCGTTTCCTACACAAACAAGTTTGGCATTTTGGCGTTCTTTTTTAATTATGGAAAACGCCTTTAAAAGCTCTTCATGGCTTTTTACTGGATCTATTCTGGCAACGCATAGTACTATCTCTGACTCTAAGGGGATTCCTTTCTCCTTTTTGTATTTATAACCTTCCTTTTCGTCTAGGTCAAATCTACTCGGGTCAACAAATGGGTGAATACAAACCAGTTTTTCTTCGGGTACGCCTAAAGATTTTGCATGGTTTAGATACTCATAAATGGAAAAAACTACTTTATCACACTCCTTCAATCGAGCTGCTGCCTGTTTCCCTAAATCATCTCCCATCTTACTAGTGAATGGCACGTGCCACGTATAAACTACGGGAAGCGAAAAGTCTAAATAATCAGGTGTCAGATGGAGTTGCCAATCATGCGGGTTAACTACATTTATTTTTTTATCAGAACAAAGCTGCATAATCTTTGAAGCTACCGCTTTATTGAATTTAACGAACTCTTCATACCCCTCTCTGCTCCATTTTCCTTCTGCTCTCAATCCATGGATTTGTTCATAAAGTCTTTCCTTAAAAAAAGAGTAGCGATTCCAATCCTCCCTTTTACCACCCACCCCAACTCTATATACCTTCACACCCTCCACCACCTCTTCAGAGGGCATAGAGGGTTTACCTAGATGCACCTCATAAACCTCACATTTTCTCCTCAAAAATTCTTGAGAAAGGTAATAAAGATAATACGAAACCCCGCCTACGTATGGGTAAAATGATTGACTGGCAAGACAAATCTTGAATCCGTTAACATCTATTAGATTTTCCTCAGTCGGCATACGGTTTCCTCATTACCTAATATTAGGTAGGTGGCATGTCCTCCTAATTTTAGATTGAATTAGGTGCCTTGCTAGACTCTTCACTCAAATTAAAATTTCACTCTTTATAACGGTCCACACAGCTATTTTTTAATCTTCGTCTTTACTATTATTTCAAGGCGAGAAATTACTGCTTACCAAATGGTTCATGGCATTGGTTTGCTCGGCATGGTTATTTTTAGAGGAAGTGGAGTAAAAACTTAATTTTCTTTCATGAGTACGAGTATGAGTTTATGTTTGGACAGATGATTTGGTGAATCATTTAAATCTTTCGTGAATGCTTTTTTTAAACCAAAAATTCTTCCAATTCTGTTCCCCCCTTATAAAAATTGAATTTCTTTTTCCATAAGTTCACCTGATTCTATTAAATTTCCTATTTAATAGTTGGGTTTTTTTGTTTGTCAATCTTTTTTGGACACATTTTTAAGAAATGATGAAATTATTATACCTCAAACAAATCATAATTTTTATTCATGGAGCGGAGAGAATTGTATACCGAAGAAGAAATCAAAAAGGCTGCAAAGGACATTGTGGGTGCAGAAAAAATTGTTGCTCTGACCGGAGCCGGGATCTCTACCGAGAGTGGCATTCCTGATTTCAGGGGCACAGATGGTCTATGGACAAAGTACGACCCTGATGATTTTACCTATTCAAAATTCCTTCAGGATCCGGCAAAGTACTGGAAAATGTCTCTTGAACTAGGCGAGTTACTTCTATCTCTAGAACCGAAGCCAAACCTTGCACATTTAGCACTTGCAAGGTTAGAAGAACTGGGCAAGTTAAGATGCGTTATAACTCAAAATGTGGATGGTTTACATCAAGTTGCAGGAAACACTGAAGTCATAGAGTTTCATGGGAACCTTCGTAGGGTTGTGTGCATCGCTTGTGGAGAACGCTTTCCTCACGATTTGGCAATGGAAAAAGCGAGTAACGGAGAACTACCGCCCAGATGCGACAAATGCAAGGGAATACTAAAACCCGACGCAGTCTTATTTGAAGAACCAATCCCAAGATATGCTCTGGACAGGTCGCTGGAAGAGGCTAGAAACTGTGACCTAATGATAGTCGTAGGCACCTCTGCTGTAGTCTATCCCGCTGCCGAATTACCGAGAATAGCTAAGGAACGCGATGGATACCACGCAAGTTTCTTTGGACTTTACCAACCGCGGAGAGTAATGGATTATAAAAAGGGCGCCAAAGTTATTGAAATAAACGCTGAACCAACACCACTTACCGGTATCGTTTCTGATTATCTCATTGAAGGAAAAGCGGGAGAAATACTTCCTAAAATATTAAAGGAAGTGGAAAGGCTACTAGGCTTTTAAAAACTGTTTTTCCAACGAAAAATTGTAAATCCCTTGAAACCATAGCTTATTTATAAAAATCGATGCCCCCTCATAAAACAGCCCTCCCTTAAATCTCCGACGAGATATTGATGGTGTGAACTATGCCATGCACCACTCTGATAGTGGCCTCTAGATTCAAATCGTCGAGTGAGCGTGCTAGTCTTTTGCTAGAGAATCTGGACTTTGACGCCGTTTTTCTGAGTTTTCCAGAGGAACTTGGTGAAAGTTTGAATCTTTACTGCGGGGGAGATATCAGTGAGGAAGAATTTTGGAGTGACTATATAACTCTGACCGGTTTATCAACACCCTTTGCAAACTCTTTAAGATATAAACTAGGGCCTATTATCGATAAATTACCTTCAATCAAACATAACCATGACTTCGACATTTATTGCTTTGAAGACCTTCAACACCATATACGATTGAGAGGCTTTACCGAACGTCAGCTTCTACTAGAATTTAAATCGCGCGCAACAGGAAAGTTAGATGCAGATGAATGGCGTATCCTACTCCGCGAAGAGTTAGAGACTGGAAAACTATTAGAAGAAAAGATAGTTGAAACTATTCTTGAAAAAGGTATGAATCACGAGAAATCTGTTATAATCTGTGCCGGCTTTGTAAAAAATCTCAAGAGAAGACTCCGCTCTAAATACGAGGTTAAGGTTATTTGTTTAGAGAGTTACTGGAAACCCCCTCTAGAAGTTCTAAAGACACTATTTGCATCAAAGGGCACCGATAAAATTCCTGACAACATCGTCAAGCTTTGCATAAAACAGCATCTAAAATACCTCGACTATATCCTTCTTTACGACGATGTCGACACTGCCCAAACTATTTGGTTTGAAGAATTTAAACCACATAAAACCTTCAAAACATGTAAAGGTCGAGTATAAATTCTCACATAAGTTTAGGTATAGCAAAGCTAAAAAATAAAAACACTTGTTAATCTAGTTACTGATAACTAATGTTAAATTTATAAAACAAATACTAATGATAAAAATATCAATGATAAAATAGTTCAATTAATAAGGTAGATACGTTTTATCAAATTACTGTCATCATTCTGAGTAACTACGTGATCTATTGGGTGACTGGAGGATTTCTTAATGGAAGAGGTGCAATTAGAGAATTTACCTGATTGGTTAGGGAGTAATTTTGGAAAAAAATTGGAATCATTTAGACGAGACGGACAGAGATCTTGTGACAGAATAGGTCAGCTCGTGAGCGACCTGAAGGATGTCCTTCAACGCTTAGGAAACAAAGAGGAGAGGGGAGTAAGCGAACTCGCCATGAAATCTGCCGACCGTTTCGTAGAAAAATCTGTTCCCGCGGTTGAAAATTTTCCAATCCCACACGAGATAACATACAATAATTTAGAAGCTTTAAAAAACGATTTAGAAAGAACCCTAAAGTCAATTGGCGAATATGGACGAAGATGGGTACCAAAAATGGCCCCCTGGTACAAGGCAGAAATCACTGAAATAGACCTCTACCTGAAAAGGTTAGCAAAAGAGTTTCAAGACCTGCAAGAAATATTAACTAAAAAATATTCCAAAATTAAAGACTACGAATCAATTTCCAGTGCGATGGAAGAAATAAGAAAGGAACAAGAAATCGCAAATGAACTTATCAAACAGAAAAAAGAACTGTCAAAAAACCTCAACAAATATGAGGAAGCCAAACAAGAAAAGCATAGTGAACTAAAGGAACTCAAAGAAAAAACTCTGGTAAGAGACATCACAGATGTGGAAAAAGAATTAAAATCAGTCGAAGAAGCCATACTAAGAGAGCTACGCTTCTTCGAGAAACCCTTTAGAAAACTAGACAAGCTAGTCAGCGATGGCACAGTCCAAATAAGCAGCGAGCATCTAAGAATATTAAGAAATTACCTAGACAACCCCCTAGCCTCATTCCTCTCAGAGGACGACAATTGTTCCCAAATCAAATCTCTGTTAACACGGCTAAATGATGTCTTAGCAGAGGAGATGCTAGGACTCAAAGGCAGCAGACGCAAAAAAGCAAAGGATCAAATCAGCAAAATCTGCGAGAAAGACGTTCTAACCCCCCTAAAAAAGAAATACTTAAAATTAGCCTCCGAAAGAGCCACACTTAAAATCCAAATAAGCGAGAAGGGACTAACACAAAAACAGAAACACCTCGAGACCGCAGTAGTAGAACTAGACCAAAAAAAAGAAGACATAAATACCGCAATCTACAGAGTTGAAACCGACTACCAAAAAAGCATAAACAGAATAGACACCTATATCCAAAAACTAGAGCAAAAAATAGACACAATAACAGGAACCCGCATAAAAATCATCACAACCCCCTAGTACAAATCTCACCACTATTATTAGAACAAAAACAACGATAACCAATACAAAATTAAAAAAAGTTTAAAGAGAAGAAAGATTTTAATACAACTCCCATTCAATATCGAGGGATAGCGATGCCCAAGAAAGAATTAGAAACCAAAGACAAAGAACATGAATTCGTAGAAAACTTCCAGCAAAGACGCTTCGAAACAATTCTGGAATGGACAGGCTGGGGATCACTAGCCACCCTATTAACCATCCTCGCAGCACTGACACTAATTGCGGGCATTAACCTAGATTCAGAAACCACCGCAATGATACTAATGACAATTTATTTCTGGGTAGCGTCCTGGGGCACAGGCAAATTGGTCAAAGACAACCCCAATGCTTGGAAGCGCTACTTCTACTGGTGGACCGCAGCCATAATAATAGGCGGCATACTCTGCGTACTCGGCATAACCATCGTACCAACATAAATCCCCCAAAACAACAATATAAACCCCAAGAGAAAAAACGTAATCCAATTAACATATCCAAGAACAGAGCCCACCAAGAGGTGATGCAACAAATGGCAGCCCTCAAAACCGAATTAAAACTCACCAAAATAGAACCCACAGAAGAGACAAACAAAATACAAGAATACCACCTAACATCCGAAGAAGAACAACTAAAAATCACAATAGAACTCCCCAAAGAACTAATCCCCCTACAAGAAAAAAGCAAAATCACCATCCAAATCAGCGACCAACCCCTAGAAACCAAAAACACCAAAATCGCCCTAGAAGGCAAAGTAAACCGAAAAACAAAAACCGAAAACAAATACGTATACCTAGCCTCATTCGGCGGACTACAAATGAGAATAGAAACACCAAAAGAACAAAAACTACTAACACCAACACGAACCATCTACCTAAACATAACCTAAACACCCACCCAACCATCACAAAAAACCACCACACACAAACCAACTGATCAACCAATCCAAACCAATCCTAAGCACCCACAACCCCACGAAACCCTACCATTAAAGAATAACCCCCCTAAAAAAATAAAAACCTCTAAAACAATAGCCAAAACCTAATATCCAGAAAAACTTAAGTACCAGTACAAGACGCAAGAATATCAAAAAAGTGCGGCTGTAGTCTAGTCTGGTCTAGGACCCAAGCCCTCCAAGCTTGTCACCCGGGTTCAAACAAAAAGCAGACCCCCACTTTTCTGAAACTCCCGGCAGCCGCACCAAACCTACTTCTAAAAAACACACCACAGAAAAGCACAAGATAACAAAGGAAAAGCGAACCGAAAAGCACTATCATCAAAATTTTAAAAAATCTAGCTTCCTTGACACGCTTACAAGAAAAGTGGAAACTACACAATGTAGTGGTGCCGTCGGCCGGAGTTTCAGAAATAGTGTTTCGAACACTATTTCCTTTGAATTCGCCTTCTGCTAAGTGTTTTGGCAGAATCCAGCGACAGCCGGATCTTCAGTTTCGCCTTCTGCCACTCTGACAGTATCCGGCGCTCTCCCGGTCTAAGCGTGTCGCTATTCTTGGTGAATAGTTACGACGGCACCTATCCTAGGAGATTTCAGACGACGGCAGAAACTAAGTTTTTTAAACAACCTATTAAATCTTTTGTTTTTATTAACTCATTGAATTGGTGGGCGAAGCAGGATTGTCAGATATAGTGTTCAAAGCACTATACCTTTTGAACCTGCGACCTTCGCCACGTCAAGGCGACGTCATAACCGCTAGACTACTCGCCCCTTGTAGTGTTAACATGGAAGTTGTTTTAAAATAATTAAATTTTTCGTATCGCTAACTTTTAGAATCAAAAGAAACTCGAACAACAGTGTAAAGTCGGGTAGACCTAGTTTTCTTTGGGGCTTTGATTTTGCGAAAACACTTGTTTTGTGGGGTTAGTGGTGGACCCAGCGGGAAGCTCGCCGTTGAGGGTTTTCTCAGCGGATTCGAATTCGCGAACCCTAACTTTTTGTTGAGGGTTTCCCGCGGCCTCCGCGATTTTGGTGATGAGTTGCCTTCGCTCCCATTTCTCTTGTGGCGGGATATGGGTAACGCGGCGCTCATACCAGGCTGAGCTATGGGCCCATCACCTTTATGCTATTTGTTTTCTGCTAGCGGATTCTATTTAGGGGTGGTTTTTAGTATGCTCTGGCTTTTCCACCCATTTTTTTGGTTTGCCAGCTGTATCTTCGAATTCTTTTTGATCTACCGTATCCGCAGGCTGCGCAGTATTTTTTCGTGACGTGATATGAGTGTTTTCCGCATCTTCGGCATCTTATGTGTGTTTTTTTGTTTTTTTTGCCCCTGCTTGGTGTTCCTTTGGTCATTGCGTTTTCCTCCTTTTTTAGGTCGCTTTATGGTTTTATTATCCTGTTTTTATTGCGGGGCTGAGGAGGATTACGTTGTCTCCTCTTACTATTACGGTTCCTACGGGTTTGTTGTTGTCTTTGTCTATTATTTCTTCTGCTTCGTCTAGTATGAGGTTCATGTGGAGGTCGAATCCTTTGAGTTTGCCTCTTAGTTCTCGTCCTCCTTTGAGTTTGACGAGTACTCTTGCTTCTAATGATCTGTTGAGTAGGTCAAGAGGTCTTGTTATGCTTGGTTCGCTCATCGCGTTTTTCTCTCCTTTTTAAAAAATATATTATTGCATCCTTTTGTGGAATTTTGTGAGTATTTAAGTATATCGGATTACTGTCTTCCAATACACCTTGTTTTACAGTACTTATTTGGGTATTATATTTTTTTTGAGTCGTCTATTTATAAACTCATCTTATTAAATTTGGTGTTTTCCGTAATAGGTTTTTGGGTTTGTTTCTTTTTCCGTAATTTTGAAATATTTAAAACTGTTTATTTTAGAGTAAGTACCTTTTTTAGATTTTGTTAAATAATTTATGTGTGGTAAAGGCGGAGAAAAGGCTTGGTTTTAACGGCTGTGTTGAGGCGCTGCGCATGAAGCTTAAGAATCGTCATTTTCTGCGTGATAGGGACATAAAGAAATTGGAAGAAGAACTTAGAGGAGCTTTAGGGGAGAATTTTTCTATTCAGGATAAAGTCGAGTTCGGAATAATGAAAGACGGCGTTCAATTATATCTTGTGAACGGCGTTCCGTATTTTATTCGCATGGTGGATTTGCTTATCCCGAGTCTGAAAGCTATTTTAAATGGGGCTGCACAACTACCAAAAGTTACTGTAGATATGGGGGCGGTGGGTTTTATCACTAAGGGAGCAGACGTTATGGTTCCTGGAATTGTTAGAGTTGACGACAATGTGAAGCAATTCTCTCTAGTTACGGTTATGGACGAAAAACACAATAAACCCCTAGCGGTTGGACTCGCACTCATGGACGCAGAAACCATAAAAAATTCCAGCAAAGGACCCGCAGTAAAGAATCTACACTACGTTGGGGACACCTTCTGGAGTTTTGAATAAAATTTAAAAGTGTGGCTTTCAAAGATTCCATAAAAGTGCTCCGGTAGTGTAGCGGCCAAACAAGATAAGGGTCAAGCATAAGGGGCTCATGTACATCAGCCCAATCGATCCCTAGACACGGGTTCAAAGAATTAAGTTCTTAACTTAATTTGAAACTCCCGTCCGGAGCACCATTAAAAAATGAAAGAATATAGGAAACTCTATATAGCTCCTTCTCAAATCATAAAATTAATATACAAAAACTCAAGCTTTTCTACGCAGCATGTACAAAGCTAACGCGAATCCTGCCACAAAACACCAAACAACCCGCCAATAACCACCACAACCGTTGAAACACACTAGAAACCCCTGAGAAGCAGCAAAAAACCCCATAAGGGGAAAAAAGGAAAAGATTTTAATAAAACTAGAACTAAATTAGGAAGGAAAGAAAAATTAAAAAGAAAAAGAAAGGGAAATGGTGATTATGAGCAAGATTATGGTTGAGAGTGAGGCAATGGTTATTTATCATTATGCTCATATATTGAGTACGAGTAAAGGAGGTGAAAAGTAGATGCCCTGGCCCTGGAGTAAAAAACCAGCAAAGAAAAAGAAGGTGAAAGCGAAGACTAAGAGCGCGAAAACAGCAAAGAGAAAAACGAAAAAGAAGTAAATTGGGAACAAATTGTTCTCCATAGCCCTAACATTCATATCGATAACCTCCTAACTTTTTTTAAACTCATCTTTCTAATTTTTGGCCCCCTCGCAAAACTATGATGGGCGTTTCTTGGTGTATAGCAAAAATTATTAAGGTCAGCTTCGAATCTCAAGAATATTGGAGCCTTCGGCGAGCCTCGGTTCCTCCAGTAAAGTAGAGGCGAGAAAGCTCAGTGGTAGAGCGCCAGCCTCGTACAACCACCATTAAAAGTGGTCTGAGCGAGTTGGAAGTCGAGGGTTCAAGCGAACTTGCACTCTGGGTGTAGCTCTGAAAACCCCTCCCGGGGCTCCATTTTATCTTTTTTATAGTGTTCTGTGTGGTAGTCTCTATGAGTGTGGGTGATGTTGGTGAGCGTGGATTAATCGATTTCTTTTTCACGTTAATTGATAGATTTCCTCGTGAGGTTTTGCCCTTTGGTGATGATGCTGTAGGAGTACCCTTTGGGAATGATGCTCTCATCGTTAAAACTGATATGCTTGTGGGCAGTACCGATGTTCCGCCTGGTATGTCTTACTGGCATGCGGGGCGGAAGGCAGCTGTTATGAATGTAAGCGATGTTGTCGCTAAGGGCGCCAAGCCGATTGGCGCCGTCTTTTCCTTAGGTTTCCCACCGCGTACCACTATGGATCAGGCTGGGGATTTGGTAAGAGGATTAAACTCAGGCTGCAGAGAATACGGGTTATACTACCTAGGCGGTGACACTAGCGAGTGTTCTGACCTTGTGGTTTCAGGAGCTGTTTTCGGGCTTGTTGGACGGAATAACGTTGTTTCACGTAAGGGGGCAAACCCGGGAGATGTTGTTGCGGTAACTGGCCCATTTGGTTTGACCGCCATGGGGTTTAAGATACTGCTTGAAAACTTGAGTGCCGATCCCCGAACTAAGGAATTAGCTTTACGCACCGTGTATGAGCCTCAGGCTAGAATGAAGGAAGGAATAGTCCTATCCGAGCGTAATCTCGCGTCATCCAGCATAGACAGCAGCGACGGTTTAGCCTGGTCACTATATGAACTTTCCAAAATGAGCGGAGTTGGATTCATTATCGATTCAATACCTGCTCCTAAAGAGGTGCGAACATTTGCAGAGAGTCACGGTCTTAACTACTTGGATCTTGCTTTGTATGGTGGTGAAGAATTTGAGCTTGTTATTACAGTTCCCTCGGCGAAGTGGAACAGGGCGGTGGACTCGGTGAAAGTGGTTGGCGGCACCTTGTATCCGATAGGAATCGTTACAGAAGAAAAATACATAGTGCTACGCCTACCGAATCAAGCGGAAAAAATGATAGAACCCAAAGGTTATGAACACTTTCGAAAATGAGTAAAGTAAAAAGGAGGAATGGCGGACCAGGAGAGATTTGAACTCTCGAAATCCGGACCAATAGGTATTGGCTTTCCGGCTTACCTCCAGGATTAGAGGGCTTATGCCTTAAACGTCGGCACCCTTTCAGGTTTCTGAAATCATATCCTGTCTAGGTGACTGGTCCAACTCTTATGTTGTGTATGTTTAATTGTTCTTTTTATTTTTTACGTTTATCGGGCTCTTTAAAATATTTATTCGTTATGTTTTCCTTATTGGGTATAGGTGCTTGTAATTCTTTTTTCTTACTATGTATCCTGCCAAGTCAAAGGTTTTTTTTGCTTTTTGTAGTATCACGCTGTCGCTGGTGGCTGCTACTTGTCCTTTTCTCAGGACTGCGTTGTCTGCTTGTTTTGCTACTTGTGCGGTGCCGTTTATGCCGTATTGTTCCATTTTTTTCCTTGTGATTGCTGAGAGTTCTCCGCTTTTGCTTACTGGGCTGTCGAAAAATATAAGTGTTTTTTTTGGGGGTTTTTGTTTTAGTGTTTGCATTATTAGGTCGATTGCTTGGTGTGTTGTTTTTGTTATTTTGTGTTTACCGAACACTCCAGAAATGTCTCTTACAAACGCGTCGTCGGAGTCGATTAGATTTTTTCCATCAAGCATTGTTTCAAGGACTATGATTACGTTGTATCCGTCTATGGTTAATGTTTTGTCTCCGAGTTCTCTAATTTTTATGGCTTTTTCTTTTCTTTCTTTTGCTTCTGTCTGGCTGTAGATTGCTCTGTAGAGGACAAATCGCTCCTCTCTATTTAGTTTGTAACGGTCTCCAACAAAGTTTAAGGCCTGATCCCTGTTATACTTTCGGTTTAGAAGATATCGTAGGTCCTCTGCTGCTTCCAGTATTCTGTGATTAATAAACATCATATAAGCCTCTTTTAACCCTTATCCGAAAATATTTTTTGTTTATACACTATTATTTTTCCAGGGTTTCTGGTTGGCCGCGGTTTTCTTATACACAAAGTTTTTAGAATTTCCTAGCAAAGTCTTAGATACCTTATTATTTTATTCAAAGGAGGCTTTATAACGATGATTTCTAAAGAGGAGCTTCGGAGTAAGTTTAGCAGAGAGAGCTATGAGGTAGAATTGTTTAAGAGAGAAGGTTTTGAGAGAAGACGTTGCCAGTCTTGTGGTGATTGGTATTGGACTGCTGGTGATAGCCAACTCTGTGGGGATACGAAGTGTGTTGGAGGATATAGATTTATTGGGCGTAAGATGGATGGTGGTTGGGATTTTCACCAAGCGGTTAAGAATTGGAGCAGTTTCTTTGAGAAGAGAGGTCACACAAGAATAGGCGAGTATCCAGTTGTTGCCAGGTGGAGAGAGGATATTCCCTTTACCATTGCTTCGATTACCGATTTTCAGCCTTACGTGGTTGAAGGTGTTATTGAGCCTCCAGCGAATCCTTTGGTGGTGCCTCAACCGTGTATAAGGTTTGGCGGCAAGGGATTCAACGATACAGATAATGTTGGGAAAACGGGAAGGCATTTAAGCCTGTTTATTATGGGCGGTCAACACGCTTTCAATTATAATGGAAAGGGTTACTGGATGGACCGCTGCATCGAACTCAATTTTGAGTTTCTCACCCAATGCCTTAAACTGAATCGGAACGAGGTGAGCTACAAAGAAGACATTTGGATGGGGGGTGGAAACTTCGGCCCCTGCCTTGAGGCTTTTGGTAGAGGTTTAGAAATCGTTAACAATGTGTTTATGCAATACGCAGTTACTCCTGATGGTGCTTACCGAGAGTTGGACATCAAGGTTATTGACGTGGGCTGGGGGGTGGAACGCATAGGATGGTTCACTCAGGGATCACCAACTATATACGAGGCAACATTCGGCCCTGTATTGGACTGGCTGAGAGAGAGCACTGGAGTATCCATAGATCAAGCCCTTTTGGAGCGTTACACTGTTCTTTCTGGTCTTCTTAATGTGGATGAGGTGGAAAATATCGATAAGGCTAGAAGAGAAGTCGCCACAAAACTAGGCATCGCCCAAGAAGACTTGGACAAAACTTTGGGGCCGTTGGAAGCGCTTTATGCTATATCGGACCATACCCGGACACTGGTTTTTGCAACCGCTGATGGGGGGATTCCCTCAAATGTTGGGGGCGGCTATAATCTACGCATCATACTTAGGCGTGCATTAAGCTTAAACGATATATACCATTTTGAGTTGGATTTCTTGGAACTTCTCCATAAACACATTGATTATTTGAAGAAAACCTACAAACGTGTAGATGCAGCTTCGGACATTATTAATGATATCTTTACTACTGAGCGTGAAAGATATTACCAAACATTGGAAAAGGGTAAAAAACACGTAGCAGGGCTTTTCAAAAAGCAAAAGAAACTGGATCTAAGCACCTTAATTGAGCTTTATGAATCAAAAGGAATTTCTCCAGAGATGGTTCAAGAAATTGCGGGGGAATCCGGGATAAAACTTGAAATCCCTGGGGATTTTTATGTACAATTAGGTAGTAAAAAGGAAAGGGTTACTGCTTTCACCACCAAGGATGAGCTAACGGACACACTCAAGGATTTACCGCCAACTAAAACTCTTTATTATGAAAAACCTTACGAGAAAGAATTCGAAGCTAGAGTTTTGAAGGTAATAGATACAGGCGTAGTATTAGATCAAACTTTGTTCTACCCCACGGGGGGTGGAGCAGCGAACGATACTGGAAGTCTAAACGGATACAAGGTTGTTGGTGTAGAAAAATTTGGTAACGTAATAGTACATAGGCTCGATAAACCCTTTGACCTAAAGTCGTCCCAGCAGATTAATGGAAGAATAGATTGGGATAGACGAATCGCACTTATGAGGCACCATACCGCTACACACGTGGTAAATGGTGCGGCAAAAAGAGTTCTTGGACCGCATATTTGGCAGGCGGGAGCAGAAAAAACTCCTGAAGGTGCGCGATTAGACATTACCCATTATAAGGCGCTAAGTACAGAGGAGATTAAAGCAATAGAAAAGACCGCAAACGAGATAGTGATGGAAAGTAGACCAGTTAGAGCAAAATGGATGCGTAGAGACGAAGCAGAGAAAAAATACGGTTTCCAAATTTACCAAGGGGGAGTCGTACCTGGAAGTACCCTAAGAATTATTAATATAAAAAACTGGGATGTTGAAGCTTGTGGCGGCATTCACCTGAAAAACACGGGTGAAATTGGTCTAATTAAGATTAAAGGAGCCGAGAGGATACAGGACGGAGTTGTCCGGCTAGAGTTTAGCGCGGGTATGCCTGCAATTGAATATGCTCAAAAAATGGATAGCTTTCTGGAGGAGACCGCAATTATCTTCCGTGTTCCCCCCACTCAGTTGCCAAAAACCGCTGAACGCTTTTTTGAAGAATGGAAACAGAGGGGAAAAGAAATAGAAAGACTGCGTGGAGATATAGCAGAAATCGAAGCAATAGAAATCCTGAACAAAATCAAAAGATTTGGAGAATACGAATTAATCATCGAAAAAACAAAGTTGGGTATAGACGAGGCAATAAAGGTTGCCAGTAAAATAACAGACGAAAGACCAAACGCAGTGGTGGTTTTAGCAAAGACAAACGAAAAAGTTGACATCATAGGCATGGTTGGAGAATCCACTAATCTCAATATCAGCGAGATCATCAAAGAAGCTTCAAAAATTGTAGGCGGCAGCGGCGGAGGAAAAGGTAGACTAGCTAGAGGGGGCGGTCCAAAAATAGAGAAAATGGAAGAGATGCTAAAAAGGATAGAAAGCCTCATAAAACAGAATGATAGATAATAAGATGCTTCCAATATCCCGTATACCGTTTTTAAACATTCTATTCAAAGACATGTGAACGGCGTAGCATGCAATAGTTGATGATTTTATGGTAGTTTTAGGGGTTCCGGTTCTCTAACCAAAGAGTGCTCCGAGACCTGCCACTTCTTCCTTTTCTTCCTTCTTCTCTTTTTCCTTCTTCTCTTCTTTACCTGGTTTTGCTCCTGGGGTTGCTGCTGTGGGTGCTGCTGCCGCTGCTACTGGAGCGGCGGTTTTGATTGCCTCATCGATATTCACTGTCTCTAAAGCGGAGACTAGAGCCTTAGTCCTTGTCGTATCAGTTTTCACTCCAGCCGCTTCCAGAACCTTAGCAACACTTTCTTCAGTTATTTTTTTTCCTGCCTTATGGAGAAGCATCGAAGCATATACGTATTCCATTGCTTTCACCTCATAGATTTATCTTAATTTTCTTTTTTTGTTGATTTTTTGGATGCTACAAATCCTTCCTTTTTTTAAACATACTATTAACCAAATAGAGGCCCAATCCCTCAGCCCTTTCCTGCCTTCTTTTTGGGCTTTCCGAGGTTTTCGGGCTCTTTAGAGAGTTCAGGTATATCCAACTTCGCTATTATCGCTATATTCGAGGCTTCCGCGTACGCTTTTCTTAATAGCATGGCTATTGTTTCCGGTGTCAGTATTCCTGCGTATAATGCAAGATTTAATGCCTGAATATGTGCTTCTTGAATTCTCTTTACGTATTTTTCGGTGTCCGCAGATAAAACATCTTCCGTTAGTATTAAGCCGTCTTCATAAGCCGCATAAAGCGATAAACCAACCTCTATGGGTTCAATGCCAATTCTTTTAAGAACCAGTGCTAATTTTTTCGTAATAAGGTCTCCCGGCTTTGCTACAACCGTATCTTTAGTTATCCATATCGTCCCGGACTCTACACGAGTTGGAAGTCCTACTTCCCCTAACTCACTGATAATGGGACCAGGTGGGAAACCTGTATTTCCTGCGGGTACCATGATTTCAAGGGGGCTTATGGTTTCCGGCTTGGCAGCCGTTCGAGTCTTACTCTTGGCAAGAATATTGCTTAACTTAAATGGATCCGTGTCTGTAAGTATTAATGCCACCGACCCCTTCACGTATTCTGCTAGCTTATCGATATTTTTCTTTTTGTCCTTCATTTCTCTAAGGCTGCGGACGATTAGCGTGTTTTTATCTATTCTTATTAGTGCAGTGCCCTTCAGTTTCTTCCTCAGACCCTGAAGTTGCTTAGCACCTATTCCTTGCATATTAGTTAAGCCGATAACCTTATACTTTACTAATAAGCTTCTTATCTCTTCCTTTTTCTCAACCTTGTATTCTGGTACAGGTCTTCCTTTAGCTGTTACCGCCATTTTCAGAGCTTCCTATTCCACTTTTATTGCCGGGCCCATAGTAGTTTTTAGGTAAACAGATTTAATATTTCTGAACCCTTTTTCAAATTTACCCTCTAAAAAGTTGATAACACTCTGAACATTATCCACAATTTTCTTTTCATCCATCTCCTCGTTGCCCACCCTCAAGTGTATCACCGGATTCTCTCTCATCCTAATACGCGCATTCCTCTTGTACTGATCAAGAACCGTTTTTATATCTGCATTCGGAGGAACTGGCTTTGGCATTTTACCCCTAGGACCAAGCACAGAACCAAGAGTTTTACCAACCTGGGGCATAATATCAGCACGGGCAACAAAAAAATCATATTCCTGAGCGAGCTTTTTTACATTTTTCTTGTTACGCGCAACCTCACCCAGTTCATCCTTGTCTATCACGTAAACTCCCGCATTCTTCGCCTTAACCGCGAGGTCTCCCGCAGCAATGACACAAATTTTTGGATCCCTACCAGTTTCATTCGGAAGAGTCAACTCCGTGTTTAAACGATTTTCTGGCTTCTTCAAGTCGACATCTTTCATGTTAACCGCTAACTCTATCGACTGCACAAACTTCCTCTTCTTTGAATTCTGTTTAACCTTCTTGACAGCTTCCAAGACTTTCTTATCATCTAAAGGCATAACACTTCCCTTCCCTTTACACAATCAGCCTAAACCAACTCAAAGCTTACTTTCAAATCGCATACCAGAGACTACGAATCACCCCAACACATCTAAACCCATAGAAAACTACGCTTTGGATAATAATTCACTATACTTTCCTTCCGAAACCTCTTTCTGCACTTCCTTAGGATCCTTCCCATCAACTGTAACCCCCACCGATACACATGTTCCCAAAACTGTGCTTATAGCTCTCTCTAAACTATTCGCCGGAAGACTATCACTCTTCATTTTAGCTATCTTTACCACAGCCCCCATGCTAAGGTCTCCGACTTTACTCTTGTTAGGCTCCTTACTACCCTTCTCAACACCCAACTCACTAAGTATCAAAGCAGACGTTGGAGGTGTCCCCACCTCAACCTCGAAGGATTTATCCTCAGGATTAACAATTATCTTCACCGGAACCTTCAAATTTTTAAAGTTAGCCGTTAACTCGTTAATCTTCTGAACCACCTGGTAAAGATTAACTCCAGTAGGACCCAAAGCCGGCCCAATAGGAGGCCCCGCACTAGCCTTACCTCCATCGACCAAAGCGCTTACGACTACTTTTTGCACCATTTCAATTCTCCTTCTTTCATAATTTACTTCACAGCAGGGTGGGGATCCTTTATGGACTCTAATATTCCACTTTTAGAGACACCCCTTTTATGGGAATTATAATTAATCTAGACGTCATCTTAAACCTTTTCAATCAAACTTATGCTTCGGAAGACTGTTTCTCCCAAGTTTAAATATTTTTTGCAATTTAAACAACCCTAACCCCCTTTCCATAAAAAACAGCCAATAATACTACTAAAAAATAAGCCGCGACCACCATTAATCATGCCGTAGCCAAATTTCAATCCAAATAGAATTAATTCAGCAGCAATAGCCACGAATTCTGCTAATTTTAGAACAAAAATTAGGTCTTCTCAGCAAGCTTAAGACTGGAAACAATACCCAGAGCCATAAGCTCCTGCAACAAAAGTTTGAAGCGTATCTCATGTTAACCTTAGCAACCCGAATATTCTCACCACAGAGCGGACAGTAGTAGCGACCCTTATTCTTATCGTAAACTGTGAGCGCCCACAATCTTCACAAACAAGAGTAGTCTTATTCGATTTCTCAGTAATCCTTCCTTTCAAAAGCAACGCACTATTGTGCCCAATCAGACATTCTAATTCTAAACAGATTTCCCAAATATTTGAAAAAATGACAAAATGGCATGCAAAGGGGAGAGAAGGTAAAATCGACACCGGTTGCGACGGGTAAAAAAGTGCAAGATAGGAGCTGTTTAGATTCTAAAACATAATTCTCAAAAATAAATCTGCTCTATTAATTTTAAGAAGAGACCGGAGATTGAGAAGTTTTTATATTCTAAAATTAAAGATATAACAAGGATTTTGTGTACTCTTCATAATTTAAGCAATAGAGAATTCATAAATGCCATTAGTATATACAATTAATAATATGAAGAGGTGTGAAGATGGGGAAATCTTACCTTTCCAAGAACGATATAAAAGGGATGAAAGCAGAGAAAGATGTGGAAGGCTTGATAAAAGCTCTGAAAGATATGAATCAAAGCGAGTATGTTCGAGAAGCAGCAGCAAATGCTCTAGGAGACCTTAAAGACTTGAGAGCGATAAAACCGCTCCTAGAAGTACTACTAAAAGATAAATATGCAATTGTTATATCGAAAACAACGAAATCCCTTAAAAAGATAGGAGAATCTGCGGTAGAGCCACTCATACAGGCACTAAAAGATGACAGCGTAGGTATTAGAATCAGATTAGTAAAGATTCTCGGAGAGATAGGAGATAAGAGAGCGGTAGAACCACTAATAGCGGTTCTAAGAAATGGTGGTTGGAGTGAACAACGGGCGGCTGCTAAGGCTCTAGGAAAGATAAAAAATGGGCAGACGGTTGACATCCTCATACAGGCACTGAGGAACGAATGTTTACAAGCATCAGAAGAAAGAGTAAGACACGACTGGTATCCTGAGGAAATAGTAAGGGTTCTCGGGTGGTTAGGAGAATCCGCAGTAGAACCCCTTGTACGAACTCTGAGAGATGAAAATTGGCGTGTTCGAAGTGGAGCAGGGGAAGCTCTTAAAATAATTGGATGGTATCCCAGGGACGATACTGAAAAGGTTCTTTTCCTAATTGGAAAGGAGGAATGGGACAAAGTAACAGAAGTCGGCGAATCATCAGTAGAACTCATCATACATTTTCTAAAGGATAAAAATTGGCTTATTCGACGGGGAGCAGCATACGCACTTGGTAAAATAGGAGATAAGAGAGGAGTAGAACCACTTATTCAAGCCCTAAAAGATGAATCTTTTGATGTTCGGGATAAAGCGATATGGGCTCTTGCAAAAATGGGCGAATCAGCGGTTGAGCCCCTGATGAAAGCTCTAGAGGATAAAGATTGGCATGTACGATGGGGAGCGACACAGATACTAGGAGAGATAAAAGATAAGCAAGCGATCAAACCATTAGAGCAAGCTCTAAGGGATGGTATTGGTGAGGTTCGAATGGCGGCCTCAATAGCCCTTGCAAAGATTGAGAAAAAGGGGACGGAATCTCTTGATCAAACTCTAAAGAACAAGAGTGGCATGGATGAGTTTGAGCGGATTAACCTTATAGAACAAATAATCAATAACTATGCAAAAAAAGAAGGTTATTCGACTGCTGACTTCCACTATGACTACCAGAGATTCAACCCTGTAGATTACGAAAGGGTCATGCAAAAAATAGGAGATAATCCAAATATTAGTATATGGGACTACAAGTGGCTAGGTGACTTTTTTAAAGACGCCGTAAAGGAACTTTTCAACTATATGAAGAACGGAGAGAAAAAGGTTAGGTTAAGAGCGATGCAAGTTTTTGCGGATGCCCAGCAAAAAACGAGTTACACTGAGAGACTCTACGATGAAGAATACTACGAAACCAATAAATTAGATGAAGAAAAGTACTGGGATTTTTTTGTTGAAGCCATGGGAGAAGAGGACACCGAAATTCGAGAAGTTGCTAAAAAGGCTGTGAAAAATTTCTCAAGACTTATGAAAATCCCCCGCCTCTACCCTCTGCTTGAGAGCGAGAACCCTAACATCAAGAGAGGCGCAAGGGAAGAACTCGCAGACGTACTAAAATGGGTAGAACCCTCAGAAGAACTCTTGAAGCATGCCATTGAGGCTGCAAGCCAAGAGGATGACGACATCCGCCAAAAGACAGCGTCCAGAATCATCCGAATATACAACCAATTCGAATATCTTTTTGCGGAAGAGCTGACAAACAACCCGAACGAGTGGATAAGAGAATTCTCAGCCGAAATGTTAAGACACCAGATGTATGAATATTCATCTGATGAAGCCATGGAGGCCCTTATAAAAGCGATCGGAGACCCCAGTCCAAAAGTCAGAAAAGCTGTTGCCGAAACAATGGGGGTGTTCTACTCGGAACTCGAACTCGAACCTGAGCGTTGGCCTGACCCCGAAGAAAACCCCTTCTCAGATCCACTAGTAAACGCGCTAGGAGACGAAGACCAGAGCGTCAGAGAAGCAGCACTAGAGGCACTTGCGATACTCGGAGTGAAAGATTCTTCCCTAGACAAAATAGCCGAAGCGCTCAAAAATTCAGTGGAAGCCGAATCCATAAAGGATGCGAAGCCCATAGAGCTATTCCTCAAGTTGTTGAATAGTGAGAAATGGCACATCCGCAGACTCGCCATCCTCTCGCTGGGCTATCTGAAAGACCCAGCCATTGTTAACACCCTGAAAAATTATCTCAACGACAAGGACAGCGGGATTAGAGAAGCAGCAGTCCAAGCACTCAGCCTCTTTCCCAGAGAAAATGTGTTGGAAACCCTAAGAGGCTTACTCAACGACACGAATACCCTTGTACGAAAAGCAGCAGAAAAGGCAATCTCAAAATAGATGGCGGGCAAGCAGTAGAACCGCTAATCAAGGCTCTGGGTGATAAGGACTATTACGTTAGTAGGAAGGCTGCTGAAAACCTAGGGAGGATAAAAAGCGAGGCTGCAGCCCGAGCGCTACTCAAAGCCCTAAAAAATTCCGATAGTGGTGTTGATGACATTGCTCTAAGACACCTGAAAAAATCACATGGAATCTATATTGTTGAAGACATAATCAAAACCCTCACAGAACAACATGGAATACGTGGACTGGCTATCAGCATCCTAAATGATGTAGGGGACGAAAGAGCCGTGAAACCTCTGCTAAAACTTATCGGAGACAAAGAAAAGGGTAGCAGAGCAATCTGTAATGGCACTTGGATTAACGAAAGAATTCCTGAAAAATTTAAACAAGCTACCAGAAATTTGGAAGAGTCAATTTTCGACACCATCACCCTACATTCCGCAAGAACATTCTACACCGCGAATTTGTTTTCCTCAGCGAGCTTAATCATATTATGCTACATCATCGAAAAAAGCAAGGAAGCAGCAACAACGAGCTAACTACAACCTCTACTCTTCACCCTCAGCCTCACCCTTCTCCACCAGCTTAATGTAATCAGCATGAACTTTAACGGGTATAAGAAACGCGGTTTCGATTAGTTCTAGGACTACGTCTCCTTTGTCTGGGTCTATTCGTGTTACTTTGGCTTTTTCGCCTTTGAAGGGTCCTCCGATTATCTCCACTGTGTCTCCTTTATTGATTCCTTCGGTTGAGGGTTTTGGGATTAGGAAACTATCTAGTTCCTCGATGTTTATTTTGCCTACCACTCTTCCTCTGACGTGGGGTATGCCTGTTATTATTCTGTTGACTTCTCTCTGGCTTGGGGCTTCTATGAAAATGTAGCCGTTGAGTGATTCGGGTACTAGTATTACCTTAATGTCTGCTTGGGGGTTGCCATGTACTCTTTTTTCTATTAGTGTGGCTACGCTTTTCTCTTGTGATATTGTTGTTCTTAGTGCGAATATGCTTGTTTTTTTAGTTTTTCCTTTAGAGCCCTTGTCTTCCATTGTTTATTCCTCAAATAATATTATCCAGCAATAGTAGTAGAAGGATGTATGAGGGGGATGTTTACAAATATTATCGTGATTACGAATGCGAGTACTCCTATTAAAATGATGCCTAGAATGCAAACCCTGATTATTGCCCACATTTCCTTGCGGGTGGGGTATCTGGCGAGTTTAAATATGCGTCTTGACCTTTTAATGAAACTTATTATGCCCATTTTGTTAGGCCTCCAGATCTGTTCTATACGCTGATGGTCTTTGATTTAATTAGCATTAGCTAGATAGGAATTTAGCTTAATATCTTTTAAACTTAATTGAGTTTCATAACGCGTAGATGTTATTTTTGGTCACTACTGATAGCTTTTCCCCTCTCTCGCTGGGTTATGAGGATTTTTCTCAAAGAATTGTGAATGTAACAAACACCTAAAACACATCAACAGTAAGAAAACCTGATGAATCGTAAAAAATTTGAAACAACTGTTCTCTCCACTGAGGGTGGTGCCTTTTCCATTGTCCTATCTGCAATCTCCGCCGTTGTCTTGTCTATTCTCCGATTTTTAACCTTCGAAGTTTTTAATTAGTTGTTCAACGTAGGGAAAGGATACAGAGCCGATAACTACTGTTGCGCGTATTGTGTCTTTTAAATTTGGGTTAATGACAGCGCCCCAGATGATTTCCGAGTCTTGATTTAATCTTTCCGAAACTTTTCTTACAACTAATTCTGCTTCCCCCAGTGTTAGACTTTGGTCGCCGCATATGTTTATTAGTGTTGCTCTTGCGTTCTGAATATCGATGTCCATAATGGGGTTTTTTAATGCGTTTTCAACCGCTTTGCTCGCCCTGTTATTGCCGTTTGACTCTCCAACGCCTATAAATGCAATTCCACTATTTTTAATAACTGTTTTGACATCGGCAAGGTCGACGTTTACAAGGCCAGGCTTGGTGACCAGTTCAGCCATGGATTTGATGCCTTTTGTTAGGATTTCATCTGCGAGTTTAAATGCTTCGGTGAGGGAGAGGTTGGTTGAAACTTCTAATAGTCTTTCGTTGGGTATGATTATCACGGTATCAGAGGCTCTGTAAAGTTTTTTTAGTCCTGTAACTGCACTTTGCCAGCGTTTTTTCCCTTCTATTAGAAATGGTAAAAAGCAGAACGAAATGGTGAGGGCTCCCGATTTACGGGCTGTCTCGGCAATTATGGGTGCAGCTCCGGTTCCGGTTCCTCCACCTAATCCACATGTGATGAAAACCATATCTGCCGAAACCGCCTTTTCGATCTCCTCCAAACTCTCTTGAGCAGCCGCCATACCGACTTCTGGATTGTTTCCCGCGCCAAGTCCACCGGTGAGTTTTTTACCTATCAGCAACTTGCAATCCGCATTTGTACAGAGTAGATCCTGCGCATCCGTGTTGACCGCTATAGTTTCGACGCCTTCAACGCTACTCTCCATTAGATGGGTGACTGCATTGTTACCAGCTCCTCCAACACCAAAGACCTGCACCTTTGCCTTATTACGGTTAAGTATTTCATAGAGTTGTTGATTAACCGTCTCGGATTTGAATAAATCCTTATAACACTGGTTATTGGTGTCTCCCTCAGAAACTGGACTCATATCCTTCACTCTCTGCACATTAAAAATTTCATACACTCTGAAATAAAAACTATTGATAATATCCACGTATCATTAACATAGCGCTCTGAATACCTTCTGCCAAAATAATTGAAAGCAGGAGAATTCAGGAAAAGCTAAATACTTCTAAACTTATCGGTAAAGAAAAAAATAACCTTAACTCATGAAAAAGTGACAATTACTTTCACAACGCTTTAATAATCAACAATTATCTTTAGTTAATCAAAATCACTAGTTGGGAACTTTTTGATACTTATTGTCTGTTCTGTTCTGGACGCCGCAGGGATGAATATTTCTGAAAGGCTTAGGGAGATAATTGATTTCACTGAAGCTGAAGCAAAAGAGAGAGAAGATAGGAGATGGGTTGGGAAAATCGCTGAGAAAGAAGTGCTTCTGGTGCACCGTCAGGAAGACATTTTGTACTGCAACGATTTGGAAAAATTTTACCTCCCTGAGCTAATAATTTTCGCGAGCAGGCATAGTAGTGCTACTGGAGAACGAACCCTAACGGTGCATATCTCAGGTAACTTTGGCGAAGCGAAGTATGGAGGGTTACCGAGAACCTTATCAATAGCCCCCCCTCACCACTTGAAAGCCGCTTTATTAAAATTATCTGAGATGAAAAATAAATTAGGATTAAACTACGAGGTTTCTCAGGAGCAGACGCATCACGGTCCGACACCTTTGTGTTCCTCATTTTTTATTGAAATCGGTAGCTCTGAAAAACAGTGGAAGGACGAGAATGCGGGTTTGGCTGTCGCTCAAGCGATAATTGATGTTCTACACTTGGAGAGTAAAGATTGGCGTGTAGCGGCAGGTTTTGGAGGCGGCCACTACGCCCCAAAATTTTCTGAAATTAATTTAAATTCAGACATAGCCGTGGGACACATAGCATCAAAGTACGCGGTTCCTCTCTTGGATGAGCTTATGCTTAAACAAATTGTCAGCAGGACTCTTGGAAAATTGAAACTTTTCATTATAGATTGGAAGGGTGTAAAATCAGAGGAGAGGTCACGAATAATTCAATTTGCAGAAAATAATGGTATTGAAACTTTGAAAACGAAAGATGTTCTTACCCCTTAGTACTTGATAAATACTTTGTATGACGATAAAATTCTTTGCTAAAATTTCTCAAAAAGCGTATGGGTTACTCAAACAGTGCTAACAATATCACTCCTAAGGTGGCTAGCGGTATGTATAATAAACTTAAAACATTTTAAAAGTATTAATTCAGGTCGCCCAAAGTGGCCTATGATTAATTTTAGGGTTTATTGTTCTGATTCTCCCGATTTTTAAAACAAGTGGATGAAAATAGCTTTCTGTGCGTGTAACCTGTTTTCCGCCTGGTTCCAAACAACTGACTGTTTTCCTTCTAGGACATCATCAGTTATTTCTTGTCCTCTGTGTGCGGGTAAGCAATGCATAACTATAGCTTCGGGTGAAGTGTTTTCCAGTAGTTTGGCGTTAACTTGAAAATCTGGAAGAAATGTTTTCATTCTCTCCTCCCTTTCTATTTCATCGCCCATGCTTAAGAATACGTCGGTATAGACTATATCTGCGTTCCTCACTGCTTCTTGTGGTGAGTTAATTATTTCAACCTCAGCTCCTGATTTTTCAGCATTCCTTTTGGCCTTTTCTACTATTTCCTTCTTAGGCTCATATCTTTTGGGCGATCCGATACTAATATTTAAGCCGATTTTTGTGCAGCCGATTAAGAGAGAGTTGCAAACGTTGTTTCCATCGCCTATATACGCCAGTTTCAATCCTTCCAACTTTTTCTTCTTTTCTTTAATGGTCAGAAGGTCGGCTAGTACTTGGCAGGGATGGTAAAGGTTGCTTAACGCGTTTATTACCGGTATACCTGAATATTTTGCTAGTTCCACCAAGTCATCGTGTTTATAGACTCTCGCTACTATGCCATCCACGTAGCGGCCTAAAACTCGAGCGGTATCCTTAACAGGTTCGCCTCTGCTGATTTGGAGTTCGTCGCCTCTTAAAAAAATAAAGTTCCCTCCCAACTGGCTAACCGCGACCTCAAATGACACACGGGTTCTAGTGGAGGGCTTCTCAAATATTGCGGCGATGTTTTTATCTTTAAGAATTTTGGACTTTTCCTTTCCTACCTTGAGTTTTTCCGCAGTACTTATGAGTCTACGAATCTCCTCGGAAGAAAAATCGTTCAAAGTAAGAAAATGTCTAACCAAAACGGTTCCCCTATTTTCCCAAAATTTTGTTTGTAAACCACTCTGGGTTAAAGGGTTCCAAGTCACTATATCTTTGTCCGGTTCCCACAAAGATTATAGGCTTTTTAGTAGCGTAAGCCACTGAAAGCGCTACGCCGCCTTTTGTGTCAGCGTCAACCTTAGCCAGTATGGAAGCATCGAATTGAATTGCTTCATTAAACTTCTCCGCTTGGTCCACTGCGTCGTTTCCCGTCAGGGCGTCTCCGATGAATATTTTTATATCTGGATTAGCTACACGCACAATCTTTTTCATCTCATCCAGCAGATTCACGTTGGTTTGTATTCTCCCCGCCGTGTCAATTAAAACAACATTAATATTTCGGGCCTCTGCATGTTTCACTGCGTCAAACGCGACAGCCGCGGCGTCGGAACGATAATCATGTTTTATTACTCTGATACCGAGATTTTTGGCATGCTTCTCTATTTGTTCAATGCTACCCGCTCTGTAAGTGTCCGCTGCGGCTAAAACACAATTGAAACCCCTTTTCTGAAAGGCGTAAGCCAGCTTAGCTATTGTTGTAGTCTTACCAGTACCATTAATTCCTACTGCGATTATTGTGAGTGGTTTTTTTTCTGCTTTTTTTTCTTTTGCCATTAGGAAAATGTCAATGTTTTGTTTACTGGTGAGAACATTATAAATTGCTTTTTCCAGTGCTGCGTTCACTCTCTCACGGGGGTTTTCGAATCTGCCGACCCTTTCCCCTACTAACTCTTTTTTTACATCATTTGCTATTAGTTCTGCAACTTTTACCGATACATCGTTTTGTATGAGGGTTAACTGTAAATCCCACAAAACTTCATCCAAGCTTTTCTCGCTTAACTCCTTTGTACTCAGCTTTTCAACAACTTTACCCAAACTTGCCTTTAACTTATCAAACACTGGTGGCTCCCCGCAGAATAAATGGATAAAAGAATTAGATAATTTAGAGTCTTATTTTAAAATTAATCCTTTTTTTTATTTTCGCTTAGCGTTTAATTTTGCTAGCAAGAGCTTGCGCTGTTCTATTTAATTCATTCATCCTATTAGCCATCTGCTGTAACTGTTGCCCCGTACTCTGCAGCGCATTTTGAAGAGCCATAGATCTCTGATCTAGGCTGAGCTGTGCCCCCGTAATATCTTTGTCTGCAACTATATCCGCTCCAAGGCTGAATATCACTTTTTTTCTTTCAATTATTCTCGCTTTAACATAGATACCTGATCCCAGGGGCATAAGAACTTCATTTTCCTCTTCGATATTTTTAAGCTCATCCAGAGATTCACTGGTTAAGGCTATTTCCTGTAGTGATGTGTTTATCAGGTCTATTCTCCTCTGCAGGATTTGCGCTTGTTGTTCATAAGCGTTCAATTCTACAAGTATTTTTTCCAGATTGCGTTCATCCTCTGACATATTATTTACCTCTCCAAACCTGAAAGATATCTTATAATTGGGTCTTTGGTTTCTTTCGGATCTATGGTTTTTACCTCTTCAAATTGAATGTGTTTTCTCGTGACTTTGTGTTTACTTCCGATTTCTGAATATACGATTTCTTTCGCTTCTTCTTCATTCAGTGCTCTAATCTCTTTGATAAACGTAAATTTCTCTTTCTTTCCGATAAACGTCCCTTTTACTCTGAATAATTTTACTTTAACAGGCTGCTTCGACATCTTTACCTCTCCTGTACTATACTATTCAAGATTTAACGCTTGTCCTATTTGAAATAGTTCAGGACCTGTGGTTTCTTTACCCGCTAAGGCTCCCTTAGTGTTTGCTACCAGACCAACTTTTATATACGGGCTACCGCAATTAATTGTTCCTACACTTGCAGGTGTATTGAACTTTTCGCTCAGCCATTCTAAAGTTTTATCGTCTGTCAAGGGATGAGTTAAAATTCCACTGTTTGTTGCAACCGCTACTGAGCTAACCAAGGGAGACTCCGCGATATTTCCTCGGTAAACATCAACATTTAGGTTTTTCTTTATAATCTTTATGGCTTCCTCACTAAACCTTGGATGAACCAAAGCCGCATTATCATTCACAAGAATCGTGTTTCCCAAGGCATTTATTTTCCCCGGTACTCTATCAATGTTAATATCAAGACACTGTTTAATATTTTCAATTTCTTCATCGGTTGTAAAATCTGGAACCACTAATCCCCTAGAATTTCCAGCTGCCAAAACACCGATAATGAAACTCTGCCCTATATTTGTTTCAACAATTTCCACTTTAAGAGCTCTTTCAATCTTGCTCTTATTAGTTATCGGTCTACTTTTTGGTAAAATAGCATAGTTTTCAGTTACCAATAAAAAAACACCTATGTTAGAATCGCCAAAAAAGCTACTCCTGAGAATAACCAAATAGGGTCTACCCCACCTACTCCTCAACAGCAAGAGCTACTTCAACTACACCCTCTTCATCCTTGGAAGCCTTAACTCTAATCTTACGTGGAGGCTTCTCTATACCCCTCTCCCATATTTTCTCATTTACCTCTGGAAGAATAATAATGTTCTCTACCTTAAGGTGTCTCCCAATAAACTTCCTCAAAATTCTTACTGCCTTACTAGCTCTACGCTTCGGAGGAACATATCTCGCGGCTTTCAGCGGAACAGTGTAAACACGTTCCTCTACAATCTTTTTTTCTGCACTAGGAGCTCTCTCTTCAGGAGCCCTCTCCTTCTCTTCGGGGATCTTCTCTTTGGAAGCTTTTTCTTTGGAAGCTTTCTTTTCAGGAGTCTTCTTTTCAGGCATTCTTTTCACCTCTGAAGATGACTGGATCGCCAATGTCTGCGCTTCGGATGGGTTCTCACCCGACCCCTCGTCTTAACGATAATCCAAGTCGGGACAGAAGTGTTTTGTTTTCCTGCTTTTCCCAGTCTGAGCTTTTTTGCTAGGGGCTTATTTCTGGCCATGATGAGTTTTCTCCTTATCTGTATTTTACTTTTGTTTCTCTCTTTTTTTCCTGTAACTGTTTAAGAATCGTTTTTAGTTGTTCATCGGTTAGTGGAGCATTAATTCTTCCTGCTTGTGCTAGCTGAATGAGTTGGACTTCAATTTGGTCAGCGAATTCTGGTTTAACCATTTTGAGATTAGTGAGTCTGCTTCTGGCTTCCGGTGTCAGTATTTGTCTGAGGGCTGCCTGCTTCTGCGTTTCATATTCTCTTTGAGCTCTTTCCTGCCTCTGAGCCTCAGCTATTTGCTGCTGGAGTTGTAACATTCTACGTTTTCTAATTTCTTCTATTTCATCTTCTGACAAAGAAGCCACATCCTTAATACAATTTTTAAGATGCTCCTTTTTCTAATTTGAGATTAACTTGATGGGAAGCTCTATCTAGGAGTGATTTTCCTTTCCCACTAATTCTTCTTCCTTTTCCTTCAACTATTTCAAGTAAACCTGCTTTATGAAGTTGTTGGAATGCTTTTCTTATTATTGAGCCGCTGCCTTTCGCAAAGTGTGCTAATTTAACATCCCTTCTGTTTCTTCCACCATAGACTGTTCTCAGCCTTGAGATTCCCACAGGGCCAGTCAAATACACTTTTCTAAGTATTGATGCGCATCGAATATACCACCAGTCCGGACGTTCCGGCGCTCTCTCTTTATATATGCCGGTCTTCCAAAACTGGGAATATGGTGGCGGCGTCACATCTGGATGCTCCTTCTTGAGAATTTCCGCCACTTCTTGGACAAGTTCCCATGCGGGTACATCGTAGACTGTCGACATTCGTATTTCACCATTCAATAGGGCGGTAACATATAGTAATACCAAGCTATAAACATCTTTTCCGAAGATTATATAAACGTGACGTATTAATTAAAAATGCTTCCTGGCAAGCAGCATGGTGTATCCTCTGGCTTCTAAAAGCTGGGACTTTGCTTTTATCGCTATCGCTGAGGCAAGCTCATCCATGCTTTGTTCAGCAAGTACACTCTTTAGCGTTCTAATCTTTATTACTCTTTTTCTTTTTAACTGCCTTTTAACCTCCTCAATGAACTCCTCTGTTATACCCTTTTTACCCAAGATGAGCGTCGCTGGCTCGCTTCTCAGTTCCTTGATTATCTCGCTATACTTTTTTTTCATGCCTCTAGAACCCCTAAATATTATGACGCGTATGGTGCCCACAGTTAAAACAGGTTATCACCACATGAGGTTGGCGTCTCGTCCTCAATCTAACTCTACAATTAACACCAGGCCAAAGAAAAGCCTTACAATTACGACAAATCCTCCTACGCCATACTCTGGAAAGCCTGATTCTATTTCTCATGCTAATCCTCCTACTCAGATTCACGTACCGTTGCGCTCTCTCCGGATCCCGTAAAAACACCTCATCCGCCAGATGCATCAAGTATTCTATCCTCTCCCTAGAAATCCTCTCAACCTCTATCCTTTTGAGCCTCTTTGACCTAGAAATCAAAAGTTTCACCAAACATAAGCAGTTAGAACAATATCTAGCACAATTAAACATAATAACCTTGTAACAACGAATTTAACGAACATCATTTATTAACACATTCAACCAAATGAAAAAAATATATACGCAAGTTTTAAAGATAACTCTTCAACTAAAGTGGGAAAAATGCTAACACTAATCTTGGCCGAATCCTCCTTAGAAACTATTCCACCCAAAATTGGGAGATACGGTCTAACTAAAACCCCAAGCAAAAAGGGGGAAGAAAAGAACAAAACAATACTAGACATCTCCTTACACAGCCGAATCGTACAAAACCTACCAAACCGCGAAAAAAGGGGACGCCCAGACATCATACACCTCTCACTACTCGCCGCATTGGGAACACCCTTAAACAAATACGGCTTTCTCCAAATATTCGTTCATACCATCCAAGACATGGTAATCAGAATAGCCTCCGAAACTAGACTCCCCAAAAATTATAATCGATTCATAGGTCTCATGGAGCAACTATATGACCTCGGAAAAGTTCCCCCAGAGGGACCGCCGCTTTTAACCTTAGAAAAAATGACTCTAGAAACCCTAATAAAAAATTTAAAACCATCTGAAACATTGCTCTTCACCGAAAAAGGAACCCTTTTAAAACTAAAACCAGTTATGAATGAGTGCGCAAAGCAAGAAAATCCACTGATAATAATAGGTGGTTTTCCTCATGGAGACTTCTCCCCAGAAACATTAAAGCTATCCGATAAAAAGATTTCAATCTCCCCCGAAACCCTAGACACATGGATAGTCGTCTCAAGAGCCCTATACTGCTACGAAGAAGCAGTCCTAGATAAGAATCTAAATACAAAATAAACCTACATACACTCCGTCTTTGACAAAATATGAAAATTTTCATAGCAAACCATCATACGCGTTCCGCGTTTTAGACAAATTATGAAAAACTTTTTCATAGCAAACTAGCATATATGTTAAAGCGTCCTAACAAATACAGCTCAAAAATAATAGGGATGCGGCCTCCGGGAATTTCGTAAAAGAAACATAAGTTTTAATTATTTCGAACCCGGGCCACCAGCTTCGCCCGCCTACCTTGGGGTAGGGTGTGGCAGGCTGGAATCCTAGCCACTAGACCAAGGCCGCTTAAGACTTATAGGAATGCGATTCATACAAATACTTAAATTTTTCTAAATGGCTCTTGTGGCAGGATGTAATAATTATGTTTTTTATGAGCTGAGCGGAATGTTTTGGGCGTGTAGGATTTCCATCCTCGATCTGAGGAAGGTTCTCACCTCACCCCTCAGAAAACAGTAGGCGGACAATTTGCCACCATTAACCGAGAGGACTAGGAGGTTTCTCAGGCTCGTTTTTCCGTTCCTGTTGGTGTACCTCACCCGAAGGAGCTGGTAGGGATGCACACAAATCTTGGGTTGCCTTTTGATGCTGGAGGTGGTGAG
>JAUQZE010000044.1 GCA_030587365.1 Candidatus Freyarchaeota archaeon
TTTTCTACGTATTTCTTTTATATGGGCACTAGGGGAGGAACTGAATTAGTACTTTTTGGGATTTTGTATTTATTATTTTTCTGGTTTTTGTGGAAAACAGAATTCTTTAATAAGAAGCTGTCCTTAGAAATAAAGCCTCTAACCTTATGCGCTTCAGCTGTTTACTTGATTTACTTCTTATCGTTTCCTAGAATTAGTCCAAATTATTTCATATGGATTTTGCCCTTCCTACTAATTATGTTCCCCACAGGCAAACTTGAGAGGATCATGTTGTTGCTTATTAATTTCATACCCTTTGCGTATATATTTTTACAAAGTAGCTTTTTCTACTATGTAAACCAAAACTATTCGGTTTACGGGCAAAGCATGGGGCTAGCGATTGCGGGGGGATTTTTGTTTTCGCTTTCGTGTATTTTTGTATTCCAAGCCCTATTCAAAGAGGAGATTCTAACACTCAAACCATTTAGAAGGGTGTATCAGTTTTTTGAAAAATTTCCCGCCCGAAGAAGAAAGCTGCTTTTTGTTTCTTCGCTAATATCAATGTTTCTTGTAATATTGATTACCGTGAACGCGAATGGTGTCTACTGGTGGGGCTACCCAATAACCTTTTCAGTGTCTTTAGAGTACCCTGAACTTCCGCTAGGTTTACAACTAGTAATTTTGCTTCTTTTTCTCACGCTAGCGCCCCTAGCGGTCGCCATTGCCCCAACACTGCAAAGTGTTAATGGAAATGTGAGACGGTGGAGATGGGAGCTCGGTATTCTGATCGCTGCTCTTTCTTCATTTACTGTTATAACCTGTATAATTCTTTGGACTACCATCCCCTACATTAATACTAGTAGTAGTTTCTTTTTTGGTTGGGTTCCTGTTTTTGGAGCCCTACGTTCATTGTGTGAGAATGGAGGGATAATCACAAGCGCCCTGTTACTAATCGCCTGCGTTACCGGCCTAGACCTATTGTTTAGATTACCAAAACAAGGCACAAATGAAAACGAGGCTAATAAGAGGATAACAAAGTTGGGTAAAAAAGTAACACCGCATTGATAGCGTATTTTATAATATAATTTGATTAAATAATTTTGATTAAACGTTTTTACCTTTGTATCTATGTAGTATTGGCAGCCGGCTTCCAAAATGGAAGTGGGAACTTAGACCTTTCTTTTTGTACGAATTTTTTATATCCGTTCATTCGAAATTTTCCTTGTTACCTAGATTTAAGCCTTGGTTACCAAAACTTAACATATCTTCACATGGAGACATAGTAGGTTGGTTTTCAAGCTCTCCAAAAAGGGGAGCCCCCGGATACCAAGAATTTCCGAGTAGCCTCCGTTGCACGCAATAGCAGCAACTTCATCGTGCACCAAGCCTCGATCCTAGTCGATAGATTCAAACGAATTTTTGGGGGTTTACAGTCGTTTTTCTTATCCTTCTTGGTTTTTTCTCAAAAGTGTTCTGATTTTTCAAGTTCCCCGTAGTCTGGAGGACTTCCATCTCCTTTCGAGGTTGGAGCGGCGGGTGCTTGTTGCTTTTTCTTGAATTATTGCAGGCTGTCTGATCTAGGATCTATCTAGCGCGGGGTGGCGGCTCGCCAATCATCTTAGGTGGCTTGAGTGCAGCGAATGCCTCCTCAAGGTGCTCCTTAAATTGCTCTCTGGTGATGATGACGCACCATACTTCTCCCCCCTCAACCTTCTTACGCTCTTTGGACGGCAGATCATCGATTTCTACCTCTTCAAGCATTGCGGCGTTAACTATGAGCCAGAGGTTGTGGAGAACTAGGAGAGGGTAAAGGTGAAGAAGCGGACTTGCTGGGGCTCTTGCTCTTAAGCTGGAGAGGTTTTCGGTCTCTGAATGTAGTTTCTATTTGGTTTCTCTCCCTCATGAAGAGGGATAGCAGCGCCAACGGCTCCCTGCTGTCCCCTACCGCGTTGGTGAAGACTCCTGTAAAAGCGTCCCACCAATAGATGGTCTCGCTCCGCGTCTTTCGCTCCAGCGTTCTGTCCATAGCATTTTTCTCCTCTCTTCTCTCCCTCTTTGTTTTCCTCTTTCTGAGTACGGCTTGCGTCTTCTTGAAGTATGATTCCTTGGGCTTCCGCTACCGTCACCTCGACCTCCTTTCTTGAGTTCTTGCCCCTTATTTTGATTCTTCCCACCGTTGGCTTGCAGCTTCTGAGCCATTTTCTCATACGTTTGCACAGGTCCTCCGCTCCCTCCACCTCCATTCTCCTTAGCCCCCCAAGAACGCGGCACCATTCAAGGATGCTCTTTGCGTGCTTCGCCCACCCTCCGAGTATCCCTGCTTCCTCGGCGGCGGAGGAGGAGGGCAGCTGGTCTATGGTGTTCTTCGCCTCGCCGATTATTTTTAGGGGCTGGTCGACCCTGAAGGTGTCTGCCAGGAATTTCTTGACTCTTTCCGTTCTTTTTATTCTCACGGCGAAGCTGCGGCTCGCCCACTCCTCAAGCGACATGGTTTTGACGTTGGCGAATGCGCTGTCGCCGAGGACGAGTTTTACCCTTAGGAGTCTCTCAGCCCTTCTTAGGGCTTCTCTCACCTGTTTGTGCTGCTGCGGTTTCTTTGTGTTCTTCATGGGGAGGATTGCCAGCGCCAGTCTTTTTCCCTCCCGCCCCACGGATGAGGCTATGAGGAAGCGGAAGAAGTGTTTCTCCTTCCTCTGGAAGATCCAGTCTCTGAGCTTCTTCCTCATTTTTGCGCCGTGGATTTCTATCTCTAGGAGGTCTAGTGCCGTGTGCACTGGCTCCTTTGGGAAAACATTGTTTTCTTCTCCCACAGCGCTGCTCTGGCGAGCTTCGTGTTCATTGCGTCGGTCAGTTTCTTGGTTGTCAGTTTTCCGATTCGGTAGTGAACCTTCTCCAGCGTGACCTCCGGGGATTCCTCTTTCGCCTCCCCCATGGCTGTGTTCATGTACCCCTCCTTGGTGATTCCCCGCGCTAGGCACGCCATCCTCTCTGGAGCGGTGCTTCCCTCTCTGAGCGGGATGCTTTTGAAGAACTCCCTCAGCAGCTCTACCAGCAGCTTGAGGGTGTCTTGAACCTGTCTGGGTGGTTTCGGTTTCGCCGCCAGAAGCTTCAGGGTGCGTGTGTTCTCGACGAGGAGGGGGGTGTTGTAGATGGTGAGGAGGGCGATGGTGGTTATGGTGAGGGTTGTTGAATCGTGTGTGAGAAGGTTTGCTGTGAGGGTTGCTATGGTGAGGAAAAACATGAGGTAGTTTATTAGAACAAGTCTATCCGGCTTCGTACCATTTATACTCGTATTTCTCCTACATCACTTTTTCAGCCCCACAAGAAATGCTATAAAAAAGTGTATCAACCAGAAAAAATCCCAGTTTATCCGAATCTATCGTTCTTGGTGGGGAGATTCAAGTTGTATAGAAAAAGGGTGATTTTGGTGTTTGTTGTGTTGGTTTCGATTTTGTCGTTTTCGTTCATGGTTTTACCTTCCGAGCGCCCCTTTCTTTATTTCACGGGTACTGTCACTCAGATTTGCTTCCCCACGACCATGCAGTGGAACTTGTTGCCTCTTTCAGAGTGTGATGATGCGGTACTGGCTATCGTGTGGTTGAACTGGAACATGCCCCTGAACTCGTGTCTTATCGGCCACGAAAACTTATTTGGTTGGGCCGAGTTGAATGTTCACTTCAGACCAATTTATCAATATGGGGGTTTTTATACTGGTTTGTTACGGGCGCTAGAGATGGCAAGCCTGTATAACACTACTTTTGTGATAACGCAATGGAACTATGACTTCTTTATTAGAACAGCTGGTTTTAATCCGGTTTTCAGACTGGGTTCGATAGAAGTATTTAAAAAATAGGGAATTATAATTTATTGCAGAAGATTAGCAAGAAAGCCCCGGTCTTTTAAGATGAGGATATTGGCTGGTTTAAGAGATAAAGATATCTCAATAATATTTGCGAGGGGGGAAAGATGAGCAAAGCTCTCAAGTAAGGTCTAAATGGAGCAACAGGAATCTAATAAACCTAAATCATATGAAGGAAAATTACCAACTTGTTCTCATGAACCGATAAAAGGCTGCCTGAGATAATTTCAGAGTGTGATGTTGCTAGCTAGATGTAAAAATTTTTTGCTTGATTTATCCCAATCAAAGTTTCTGGCCCACATTATGGAGTTATCTGTTAACTTTTTTCTTAGTTCTATGTCGGATAGAACCTTATCAATAGTATTTGCGAGTTCTTTTACATCTCCGTTTTTTACTAGTAAGCCAGTTTGACCGCTTTTTACAGCGTCTTGGAGTCCTTGGACTTTATAGGCTATGGAAGGGGTTCCACAAGAATTGGCTTCGATTATCGAAAGCCCCCATCCTTCTTTCATCGAAGTGATAACATAGACCCAGCCTTTTTGTAGTATACTTACCTTCTCTTGCTCCGTAACGTTTTTATAAATCTTGACCGAGTCTGAGTTTAAATTCAGTTTTTTAACAAGGTCTTTTAGCTCCTCGTGGTAATCTCCCTTTCCCGCTATTATCAACTCGGGGTCTTTTCCATTATTCTTTAAAATCTTAAAGGCTCTGATTAAGTCCTCTAACTGTTTATATTTTTTCACTCTACCCACATAGATTATTAAAGGTTTTTTCGATTTATTTCCGGGTACAAATAAGTTATGGTTCACACCATTGTAAATAATTTCAATTTTATTCTTTGATAATCCCTTAAGAATTAGTTCCTTTTTTGTACTTTCAGAAACAGTAATAATTGGGATTTTTTTGTAAAATAAAGGTATTAAATTTTCACAAAGAAACGCAAAAGCAGCGAGGAAGAAGGGTAATTCCTTAAACAAAGTTTTCCCGTGTATATGATGTATGATTGTAAATAATGGTTTCTTAACATATAAGGGACTAAAAATTGGTACCTTGCTAACATCATCTATTATAAGATCAAAATTATACCTTCTTAATTTGGTAATGTAATAAAAAAATACAAACAAAGGAAATGTGAATTTCGTCCCTATTCTAATTACTCTAATTCCATCGATGGATTCCTCTCTTTTGCAACCCTTATACTGTGAGGCTACTAGAGTAACATGATGCCCATCCCGAGCTAGCCTTTTAAAAATCTCATGTAAGTGAATTTCTGCTCCACCTGCCTCTGGATTCTTTATGTCCCTCCAGTTTATCACCAAAAGCCTCAATTCTTATACTACCCTCGAAAAATATTTTTTATACTCTTTCTTAAAGCGTTTTGTCTATATTTAGCCTTCGCTCTTAAATAAGATTTTTGTGGCTGGCTTTATAATGCTCCTTTATGAACGTTTTAGATCTTCTTTCCAGCGAGGAGACCTGCTTCAAGCTTTTCAAGGCGATCCGGTGGCGAAACGGTGTCCACTGCCCCAGTACGGCTTGAGAAGGCTGAAGGGACACGGGAATTACGGGCAGGCACTCAAGCGTTACCTGTGAAAGGGGTAAAGGTGCCTTGGAACTCCAACATGGTTGAACGTCTTATGGAGGAGATCTAAGAGATGCGAGCATAAGTGGATGAGGTGGACTGCAAGGGGGCTGGAGGCCATCTTAGGCGTCATCTTGGTGAGGTACACTTCAGAGGTGAGGTATCAGAGGTTTAAGCAGAAGATCACAAAAGCCGAGAACCTAAGGTTTATTAAAGGCGAAGTGAAAATCATGGCTACAAGGTGAACTTTAGACAAAAATGAAACACAATCAAATATTTATATATTTCAGAATGAATACTTTACTTTAAACCTGCCTATCAGCGTGGTAATTAGTGGTGTTCAGGGTTAATATCGATTAAAATGTTCTGGTTTAATACATGTTAAAGAGTAATAAATAGATTCTAAAATTTGCATAATTATTGGTTGTGTATTGTTATGTTAAACTCTCATTATCCTGTAATGTGGATTCAAAAAGGCTTATCGTTTACTGGTAAAAGTATCTTTAGATTACTCTGTGGAAGTAGGGTTGCTCAGGTATTTATTTTAATAGTTGTTGTAATGTTGGTAGCAAAGTATGCGTACAGCCCATTTACCCTTTTCATTATGACAAATCCTATGTTTGTATCAAATTACATGTCGTTCGTGGGGGAACTTTACGCTTTTTTCGATGTTTTTTTGTACAGGTCTGTGTTGAGTCCTCTTCTTTTTTTCTTCTTTTGGATGTCTTGGATTTGGGTGCCTTTGATTTTTACTGTTATGAAGACTAGAAAGGGCCTCTTGGAAAAATCAGTTCTGAGAAGCGTGTTCCGGAATAGGTTTCTATTTGGTGAGGATGTTGTTCCCCGTGTTTTTTGTGTTTTGTCTTTGATTCTTATTTTGGTTCTTTATTCTTACAGATATTTTGTTTATCCTATTCCTCAGGGGTGGGATGTTGCTTGGTATCTCGAATCATGGAGAAGTATAGATATGGATTTTTCCGGAGCCTTTTCATCGTTGGGTCGCATTCTAGGATTCCCTTTGCGAGGCCGTCCGCTATTTTTTTTGGTGTTGTATTCTGTTAATTTGGTGGTTGGTTGTAAAGAGATTACTTTAATGATTATTCCAATCATTTTTGCGATTCTTTACGCTTTTGCGATCTATAAATTTGTGCTTGTAGGTACTAATGATAAGATGGTTGCGAGTCTGGCGATGTTGCTTGCTCCGCTCTCTTATTTTATGGTGAGAATCTCTTTTGATCTATACAATACTTTTTTAAGTCTTATTATTGTGTTGTTGTTTCTAACCGTTCTTATGAAAGCTATGAAGAATGCGAGTAAAAAGAATCTGTTGTTGGGTTGTATTTTTTCTTTTGCGTTGGTGCTTACGCATGTGTGGACTTGGATAATTTTCCTAGCGATACTGGCTTCTTTCGCCTTTATTCAAGTTTTGAGGCGGCGGAAAAATTTTCGAAAAAATCTTTACGCCATGGCTCTAATTACACTTCCTTCGATAGTCATTGGTTTAATAATGGTTTCAATAAGACCTACTGTTATACCTACTTCTCAGCTTAGTTTCTTTAATTTTCCCGCTACTAACTGGTATTGGGTTTCAATGAAAGAATCGCCTTTTTTGCTGATTCCTGCTATTTACGGATTATACTCCGTTTTCACAAAAAATACAAATTTTACGAACCTGATTATTGCTTGGGTGTTCGTCTTATCGTTGCTAATATTTGTTACTGGATATTCTGAATCATATAGATTTTACATTCTTTATCCGGTTGGTGTTTTGGCTGCTTTTGGTGCTTATGATTTGATTGGTAGGGCGGACGGTTTTCTTCATAAGAAGTTCAGGTGGAAGAAGGGGGGAGCTCTTTTGTATATAGTCGTTCCCATTTTGTTTTGTTTGTTAGTGTTCTCCAGTACTCTTCCAGAGTCTTTTGATTGGATTTATTTGCAGAGGCCGAATGGTTTGGCTATGATGCAGGTTTATTGGATTTACTGGGTTTATGGTTATAATAACAAGAATATTATAGTGGTGGTTTATGACCCTCCGGCTGAACCTTTGGGGGACAGCTGGGGCTCCAATATTAAGGGTTTTGCTAGAGCGTATATCGGTTTTGATTCAATGTATTTTGGTAACTTAACCGATCTTCTTAGTGGTCATCCTGATTCTTTTGGACGTACTTTCGATACGAGTAATAAGACAATTATTTTGACCTCAGAACTTTACAGGCTGACTCCTTTAGAATTGTCGATGGTTGAAAAAGTGAATTGTTTAGGAATATACTTTGTAAAATAAAATCAAATTAAATTTTCATATCTTCCCTTATTTTACAAAGGGAATTTTCTAAACATCGAATTTAGTGGGTGTACGTATAGTGAATGCTTGGACACACCCTTGTTACTGAGTTCGGTGGAAAAACTTGGAAAAAATAAGCTAACCTAACATAAAAACAACCTTCCAATCAAATGCAAAAGTTTATTATAGACCTGAATCAAAAAAGACCGCATGAATTCGGTATTTACAGTTCTCAGTAGACTTCGCGTAGACTTGAAGTACGTGAGTCTTCTCGCATTAATTGCGGCGCTTCTGGTATTCTACCCTACGACCAACTACGCGTTTAAACCCCTATTCCTGTGGTTTATTTTCTTCAATCCCTACGATGAGTTATTCTACTTGGTTTACGTAAATTACAATATTTTGTTCCCAGTAGGCTTCTTAGCTAAAGCTCTAATTTTCATCGTCGTAGTATCCGCAACAGCATTCATCTCTATCCTAATCTCTCAAAAATTAACCAAAGCCACCCTAAAAACGGGAGTGAAAACAAACCATACAGAGATAATCCAACTATGGAAAACCAACAAGAAAATTACCTTAATCGCACTTATACTGCAGTATCTAACTCTAATTGCATTGGTAGCCCTAGCCTTTCTGATATGGTATAGGATTCTACAGCAATACATCTTAATATTCTTAAGCCTTGCAATGTACGCCCTGATAATCGTCTCTGCCTTGGGAATTATGTACTTGGTTCATCCCCTGCTTGATGATGAAGTAATCCTAGCTCAAACCTGTCTAAACATAATCAATAGCATCGAAGGAGGCTCCGAAAAAGAAGATGCTAAAAAAATAGAACTGGTACGCTTCATGCTATACATTTTACTTAACCACGCTCTGTCTAAAGGCATCGAGGAAATAGAGGAATTAAAACTTGAACACTCTCTGACAACGCTGTTTCTCGCACTGCTACAGAGGGAGAAGATGACCCTAAATAAGGCCAAAACAATAATAACTAACCTCCTGAAAGCGGTGATCGAGAATAAGATTCAAGACATTCTAAAAAATCTAAGCAAGATTGACGAAAAACTAGGCGATGCCCAAAAACTAGCAAAAAACATGGAAATAAGCATTGGCTATCCCAGTTTAACGCTGTACATGTTTAACCCCTCCAAAAAAATCACCCGCCTCAAGGCTATACCTCCTTTAATAACCGAAATACTACTAGCAATTCTAATCTTCCTAGAAAAGTGGCTTTACTATACAACATTCAAAATACTATAAAATCGCTCTTAAATAAGATTTTTGTGGCTGGCTTTATAATGCTCCTTTATGAACGTTTTAGATCTTCTTTCAAGCGAAGAGACCTGCTCCAAACTCTTCAAGGAGATCCGGAGGAAAAACGGCATACACTGCCCAAGATGCGGCTCAAGAAGGCTGAAGGGACATGGAAACTACGGACAGAGGCTCAAACGCTACAAGTGCAAAACATGTGAGAGAACCTTCAACGACAAGACCGGAACCATAATCCAGCATTCCCGGCTGAGCCTAAGGGAATGGTTCATACTAATCTTCCTCTTCTCAAGCCCTACACAACTCCGCTCTGAGCCTTAAGATGACTCCTGGGCAGAAGCTACATGACCATCTTTAGGGCTTAGAAAACTCATACTTCGCATAGGTGAGGAGTTGCAACCCGTAAAGATGAGCGGGACTGTTGAATGTGACGAACTCTACGTAACTGCGGGTCTCAAAAGGAAGGAACAACAGCCAGCGTATCAAGCGGTTTGGTCGAGAGCCCAGGTGTAGGGGCTTATAAGAGGCGTGGACAGGGAATGTGGAGCGAGGATAAGCCTCCGATTTTCATCCTGGTTGAGAGAGGTGGAGGGGAGGATTATGTGCCCTCAAGTGACATGAGCGGCGACACTGCGGATAAGATCATAGGGCGGCGGGTCTCTAAGGATTCCACAGTTTACACTGACGGTTTCACCTCCTACTCGGGTTTGAGTGCGGCGGGCTACAGGCATGAAACGGTTAACCACTCATTAGACGAGTATGCCCGAGGGGGAGGCTCACGTGAATGGGTGTGAGAACCAAGGGTCTCTGGTCAGGGTGTGGCTGGCATGCCATAGGGGTGTGTAAGGACAACTTGAGAGTCCACCTGATAGCCTTCATGGTGTGCAGGAACAAGGCGAAAGAAGCCTGTGGAGGCTTAAGATGTACTGGCGATGGTTATTTTTTGGTTCTGCTGGCGGTGTGCCGGGACGCTTCCAAAGCCTTAGAACAAACTCCGACAAAAGGGGTCAGCCACAAAATTCTTATTTATGAGCGTATAGTCCGATTGTAATAAAAACATATGTTTTATATTAATAGGGAAAATGGTCCAAAAAAGTAGCAGCACGGGTTGAAAAGTTGAGCACCATAACCATAAAACAAAGTATAATGTACGAATTTGGGAGTTTTTTAAAAAATAAATTCGTTATTTTGGGATTAGCAGTAAGACTTATTCTAGCTCCCTTCTTCATGCATAGCTTTGACGTTAACCTTTTTGTGTCCACGGCAAGAGCTTATTATTCTTCTTGGACTATTACCTATTTTACCAACTGGGCTTACCCTCTATTTTATTATTTAATCTTGTTAATTTCCTATTTTCCAGCAGATTTGATAAGTGACAGTTTTTACTTATTTGGGCAGTCTGTCTCAGTATCCGAGAAATTCTTTGTTAAACTACCTTTCATTATTTCTGATCTACTCATCGCATATATACTGTACCGCATTTTGTCGGAAAATGGAAAAGAGAAGTATGCTTTGTTTATTGCCTTATTTTACTTGTTAAATCCTCTTTCAATTTTCACGAGTTCAGTCTATGGTACTTTTGACTCTATTTCGATCCTTTTTTCTCTTCTTGGCTTTTACCACTTTTTGCATAAGAGGTATGCTCTTAGCGGTTTAGAGCTTGGTATAGGATTTGGGATTAAGTTTCATCCAGCGGTTTTAATTCCTGTCTTTCTACTATTTATGTGGAAAGAGGCAAAAAGGGAAATTCCAAAGTTTCTTTTATATTTTGGGGGTCCTGCCGTTTTATCCATAATACTGCCCGCTATAATCTATTATGATCCCCTTACTCACTACTGGGCTTTTAGATTTTCTTCCTCAAACTTGGCAACTTCCTGGGCAAGAGATATTTCACAATTGACTGATCCGAATATGACTTATCGTGCTCTTCTTTTAAGATGTGGGTTTTCTGAAATACTACTTTACAGTACTCTAATTGAAATAGCTATTTTTGGGGGATTATTTTTACTTTTTATTTTTCTCGTTTGGCGTAAAGGACTTTTTGAGATTTATTCCCAGTCTAGATTAGAGTACCTCACTGCATGTGCAATAGCGGTTTATATGATATTATACCTCTCATACGGACGAATAAACATGTACTATGCTCTTTGGGCTCTCCCCTTCTTACTAATCTTTTTTTCCTTTAGAGATCTAAATAGGTTCTTACTGTTAACTTTCAACTTTATACCTTTTGTACAAAGCTTCTCGCGTGACAGTATTTTCTATTATTTGAATGAGAACTACACATATAGTATAAGAGTATTATCTGAATATACAATGCCGCAGCCATACGGTGTTGGTTGGGCAAATATGGTGGCTGCGGGGTTTCTGTTTTCTTTGACCTGTGTTTTAATATTCGTTTCATTATTCAGAGATGCTGTCAATATTTATCAACCATTTAAAAAAGTCGACCAGTTTTTTAACCAGCTTTCAGAGAGAAGAAAGACGGTTCTTCTAAGTCTAACACTGATATACGCATTCTTAATGATAGTTTCTATTCTAAACCTTAATGGGCTTTACTGGTCGGGATACCCTGTAACACTTTTTACCCCCATAGAGCGAGATCCTACACAACAATCGAAGCTTTTGTTTGGTTACCTCCTCCTCTTTAATATATTACCTTTATCGCTTTCTCTTTCAACATCTTTGCGCGCCAGTACTTTGGTACCGGATAAAAGTAGATGGAGATATTGGAAACTAGCAATTTTGTTAATATCAATTTCGCTTTTAATCATCTTGGGTTGTGTTATACTCGATGCTACGCTTCCCTATGTTGCTTCCGGAAAGGGGTTCTTTTTTGGTGGGCTTCCCCTTTTTGGAACTCTGAGAGTTTTGTGTGAGCACGGGGGAATAATAACAACAGGCCTTATTCTTATTTCGTCTGCTATTGCTCTGGATTTGATATCCAAACCATGGGTCTCTGACACGACGTCTTCAAATTTTATTGAGATAAAAGGTTAGTTATATAATTACTGAACTTTGGCAAATTTTGCAAGTTCCAATTTTTGATTTGCATATTAATGTGAAAAACCTGCTGAAAATCAGCATATTTTAAACATGAAAAAAGCAATCAGGAAGCGTAAGACTAAAAATTTGCCAAAGTTTAGTAATTATATAAAACTTGTTTCTTTATTAATAAATTAAAACAGCTTTTTTTGTAACAGGGTTATCCGTAGGAATAAACCAAACGATTGACATCTTAATGTGTTAATGTTCCTTAGCAGTTTTAGCAATCACACAGAGTTCTAAATATCCACTTTTTAGAAACGATCTTTTAAAAATCGGTGAAAATGTGGTATTAAACAATTTCATTATAAATGCATTTATACCAAAAGGATCAATTCCCAACATTTCTATTACGCTAAACCCATTTTTGACAAACAGCGACTTCAAGCCATCGTAAGTATAAGATTTCTCATATCCGTGCCTCCACGACCCAAAATGTAATAATTGATAAAGTTTCCATAAAGAAAACCTTGCTGGAACAAAAGTAATCATATAACCGTTATCTTTTAAAATTCTCTTCATTTCTTTCAAAAAAGGTTTTTCATCCCTAAGGTGTTCCATTAATCCCGCACTGAAGATGAGATCAAATTTATTATCCACAAAAGGCGTTTTTCTACAATCAGACAAAAAGGCATTTGGGATCTCTTTTCCTATCAACTCAATGGCAACATTGCTATTATCCAGAGCATAACATTCTACATTATTTCTATTATTTTTTATCAATTTTATGTTGGAGCCATAACCGCATCCTATTTCAATGACTTCTTTTCTTGATGAACCTAGCTTGCCTAAATAACTGTTTATTATCTTATCTCTTTCCAAAATCAACCATTTTTCCGCCTTAGATGTTGAATATTTTTTCCAATAGTTATCCCACTCTGTCATATTGACACCTTGTTAGGTACTTCGTGAAGGATGCATGATTTTAATAGTTAAATCAACCAAAAAATAAAAATATTAAGTGAATGTAGAGAAGAACATAAAATGACTAACTTAGTATTAACTTAAATGTTGCTATCTAGTTCGGTGGAAAAAATCCTGGAAAAAAACGATTACCTATTGAACACATAATTTGCCATTAATGGTATTGCTATTTTGTAGCGATTATTTTGCCATCTCAGCATATCGCCCACAAAGAAGCCAACCATTAGATATTAGCACCTTTTGTATACCTTAACAAAGGATTCAAAGTAGAAGACCTTTTGGTGATGCTTAACTCATGACTTCAGTGATTCTTAGGAATATTATATATGATATTTGTAAATTCTATAGGTCTAATAACTTAGTTTTGCAGTTTATCCAGTAGATGTGCTAGCTTACGGACTACTGCAAGGCCTAGGTAGAACATAGAGGTCTGCTTCAGAGATACTATGAGCTTATGCCCCGGATCTGACTACAAATGCTGGAGACTGGGCTCACAATCTTCGTAGCTTGTATGGTAGCCTCAGTCAACCTCATAGCCCTAGGGTTATAAGTCCTTCTTGAGAGGCGTCGTTATGGTTTTAGTGCTTACCACAACCCCTCGTCTTCATGCAGTAGCTTCAGAAAGAATCACTTAGCTTCAAGATGCACCCCTCGAGTAGTTGCTGTCAGAGGATGGCAGCTAGAGGCGGGTAGTATGCTAAAAGCCAAGTTTAGGGTGTCCTGTTTACATTTGGGAATAGGCTGCTCTAGATATCTAATAGCCTCCAATCGATTGAGGCTTAAACTGCGGCTCAGTACCGTAAGATTTAAGTTAAGTAACTATCTATTGGTCAAAATACAATCTGCATTCTGCCACATTAAGGAATTTGTTTTAAAATCTACTTATGTGGTTGAAATGATGTTATCGTCCCCGTGGAACACCTTCAAAGTTTTTCTGACGCAACGTTATATCTTGCTTGGTCTAGCTGTCCGCCTTCTAATCTCTCCTTTTTTCGCGCATTCTTTCGATATGTCGGTTTTTGTTAATATTGTGAGGGCGTTTTATCAGGGAGAGGCTTTATTTAATTATTGGTCTTACCCATTCTACTCCTACGCGATATTGGTGGGTTTTTATTTTCCTGCTTATTTGTTCACTGATGATGTTTTCTTTTTTGGTCAGCCTTTTACGTTGCTTGAGAAATTTTTCATTAAGTTGCCTTCGAATATTTCTGACCTGTTTATTGCTTATGTTTTGTTTTTGATTATGAAAAAGCTTGGAAAAGATCGGTATGCACTTCCCGTTGCTTTGTTTTACTGGTTTAACCCTATGTCGTTATTCATAAGTTCTGTTTGGGGCATGTTCGATTCGGTGGCTACTGTTTTCGCTTTGCTCAGTGTTTATCATTTTACCGAGGGAAGACATCTACTAAGTGCGGTTGAACTCGGCGTCGGCTTTGGAGTAAAGCAACATCCTATAGTCCTGTTACCCTTGTTTATTTTCTTTTTATGGAGGGAGGGGAAGGGGGAGATTCTCAAGTTTCTTTTGGCCTTCTCCATCCCCGCAGCATTTTCTGTTTTGCCTTCAATTACTATTCAGTATAATACCACATTTCACCTTTATAGTTTTGGCTTTTTCCCCTCGAACTTAGGATTCATTTCTCATTCTTTTACAGCTGATATTTATCAATTATTCGATCCGAATATGACGTATAGGGCTCTGTTGTACAGATTTTCTACGTATTTCTTTTATATGGGCACTAGGGGAGGAACTGAATTAGTACTTTTTGGGATTTTGTATTTATTATTTTTCTGGTTTTTGTGGAAAACAGAATTCTTTAATAAGAAGCTGTCCTTAGAAATAAAGCCTCTAACCTTATGCGCTTCAGCTGTTTACTTGATTTACTTCTTATCGTTTCCTAGAATTAGTC
>JAUQZE010000048.1 GCA_030587365.1 Candidatus Freyarchaeota archaeon
TTTTCTACGTATTTCTTTTATATGGGCACTAGGGGAGGAACTGAATTAGTACTTTTTGGGATTTTGTATTTATTATTTTTCTGGTTTTTGTGGAAAACAGAATTCTTTAATAAGAAGCTGTCCTTAGAAATAAAGCCTCTAACCTTATGCGCTTCAGCTGTTTACTTGATTTACTTCTTATCGTTTCCTAGAATTAGTCCAAATTATTTCATATGGATTTTGCCCTTCCTACTAATTATGTTCCCCACAGGCAAAATCGAGAAAATCATAATGTTGCTTATTAATTTCATACCCTTTGCGTATATATTTTTACAAAGTAGCTTTTTTTACTATGTAAACCAAAACTATTCGGGTTACGGGCAAATCGGGGGGTTAGCGATTGCGGGGGGATTTTTGTTTTCGCTTTCGTGTATTTTTGTATTCCAAGCCCTATTCAAAGAGGAGATTCTAACACTCAAACCATTTAGAAGGGCGTATCAATTTATTGAAAAATTTCCCGCCCGAAGAAGAAAGCTGCTTTTTGTTTTTTCGTTAATATCAATGTTTCTGTTAATAATGAAGATCATGAATGCGAATGGTGTCTACTGGTGGGGCTACCCAATAACCTTTTCAGTGTCTTTAGAGTATCCAGAACTTCCGCTAGGTTTACGACTTGTAATTTTGCTTCTTTTTCTCACGCTGGCTCCCTTAGCGGTCGCCATTGCCCCAACACTGCGAAGTATTAATGGTAATGTGAGGTGGTGGAGATGGGAGCTCGGTATTCTGATTGCTGCTCTTTCTTCATTTACTGTTATAACCTGCATCATTCTTTGGGTTACCATCCCTTACATTAATACTGGTAGTAGTTTCTTTTTTGGTTGGGTTCCTGTTTTTGGAGCCTTGCGTTCCCTGTGTGAGAACGGAGGGATGATCACAAGCGCCCTGTTACTAATCGCCGGTTTTACCGGTCTAGACTTGTTGTTTAGATTACCAGAAAAAGTCCCGAGTGAAAACAAGGCTAATAAGAGGGTAATGAATTTGGGTAAAAAAGTAACACCGCATTGATAGCGTATTTTATAATATAATTTGATTAAACATTTTTGCCTTTGGTATCTTTGTAGTATTGGCAGCCTCCCTCCCCAAAAATGGAAGGAGGAACTCAGACCTTTCTTTTTGCACGAATTTTTATATTCGTTCATCCGAAATTTTCCTTGTAACCTAGATTTAGGCCCTCCTCCGTAAGGTTCTTTTAAGGTTTTTTGATTCCAGATCTGTCTTCGGGTAATAAACTTATTACTGAACTTTGGCAAATTTTGCAAGTTCCAATTTTTGATTTGCATATTAATGTGAAAAACCTGCTGAAAATCAGCATATTTTAAACATGAAAAAAGCAATCAGGAAGCGTAAGACTAAAAATTTGCCAAAGTTTAGTTATTATTTGCGTCTTTAAGGTTGATCAGAGGGATTTCAATATTTTTGAAAGATATATGGGCATTAGCCGTACTATAGATTTTATGCTCCAGGTTTTGCCCTACGAAAACTTCGTGTTGGTGGTTTGCCTTTTTAGTTCGTTGAGTAGTAGTCGAAGGAAGAGGGCGTACTGTTTCATGCTGAGTTCGGACTTTCCCCTGCTTCTGTCCTTGAAGGCGATTGGTATCTCTTTTATGGTTAAGCCGAGTTGCCGCGACCTGATGAGCAGTTCCACGAGGAAATCGTAGCCTAAGCAGTTTACGTATGGTAGAATTTTCATTAGCGCCTCCCTCTTGTATGCACGGAAACCCGAGGTGTTGTCGTGTACTCCGAGCCTGAAGAGGATGTTTACAAGCAGGTTGACTGTTCTGCTTACCAGACGTCTGAAGAAACTCCAATCTATTATGCTGCCGCCAGCAGTGTAGCGTGAACCTATAACAATATCACAGTTCCTCACGGCTTAGTACATGCTTAGAATTATCTCTGGGTCATGTGAAAAGTCGGCATCCATTCCCATAATGAACCTCCCAGACGTGAACCTGATGCCGTCCTTACAAGCATTCCCGTAACCGTTTTTCTCCCTCCTCGAAACAAGAGTCACGTTTTCGAATTTCTGAGCATAATCTTTAACGATTTCCCCTGTTCCATCGGGGCTACTATCATCAACAACGATTAGCTCCCCGTCTACCCCACCCCTCTGAAACACCTCTAGGACGCACTGAATTAAAGCCCCAATGTTCCCAACCTCATTGTACGTTGGAATGACTATTGAAAGCTTTCGCTCCCTAGTGCTTCCACTTTTCCGAAAAACTCGTATTTCCTCAGGCACTGAACCACGACTAGGTGTGGAAACAGAATTCTTATTCATTGCCAATGCCCCCGTTTAAGAGTTATTATTGTGAGATTATTTATGCTAAAGGATAGGATTGAAATTTTATTGATTTAAATTTATCTGTTGTTTATGCAACCACATCTGTTTTCACTCTTATTTGAAAGGCTTCAAGACATAAAAGTAGTAGTAGATTTTATTAACGGTGTAACGCCGAAAGGATAAAGCGTATCGTTCTACCCTCTGGTTAAAGGCCAAGCCCTATAGAAAAAAGAGTTAAACTAATTTTGCCCCAAACCTACTTGGGAATATATATTTAAATAAGATAAGTATTTCATACATTCTAGTCTATCTATTGTTGAAGATTGAAAATAGAAGAATATGGAAAAGATTATATTAATAAGGGGCATGAAGGTTGTTCGTGGTGGTAGAAATTGCAGAATACTAAAGTTTTGTTGACAGGTGGTACTGGTTTTATTGGCAGTCATCTCACTCCTTTGCTTGTTGAGCGAAATTATGATGTTTATTTGCTTGAGAGATACGTTACTGGGCGCTACGTTCTGGGTCAAATGAGAAACGTTATAACTCTTTTCGGAGATTTGAGGGAGTACTCAACAATTAAGAAGCTTATCAGTGAGATTCAGCCGGAGGTTGTGATTCACCTGGCTGCAATAAGCCCGGTGGCCTACAGTTATGACCACCCGCAGGAGGTTATTGAGGCTAACTTCACTGGTACGGTGAATCTATTAGAGGCGTGCTTACGTGAGGTGCCTCACTTCAGACACTTCCTTTTTGCTTCAACTTCCGAGACTTATGGTAATGGTCCGAATCCGAGGAAGGAGGACACCCCGCAGAATCCCAATAGTCCCTACGCTGTCACCAAGCACGCGTGTGAAAAATACTTAATATACATGAGGGACGCATACAAGTTTCCTATGACGATACTCAGACCCTTCAACACCTACGGGAGAAAGAACAACACCCACTTCGTAGTAGAACGTACAATTGTTCAGATGCTTCAGAGTGAAACTGTCAGGCTCGGTGACCCCAAACCTGTCAGAGACTTGCTCTACGTTGATGACCATGCGAACGCATATCTAACATGCCTCGAAAACGATAAGGCTATAGGTGAGGTTTTCAACTTCTCTACGGGTAGTGGAGTTTCAATAAGACAACTTATTGAAATTATTAGTGAATTAACTGGCTTTGAGGGAGAAGTGATTTGGAACACTATACCTCCCAGGCCACTTGACATTATGGAGCTTATAGGTGACTACACGAAAGCGAAGAAAACTCTCGGATGGGAGCCAAAGGTCAAACTCAAGGACGGACTAAAACGAACCGTAGAGTTTTGGAAAAACAAACTTTTTGGGGGCTAACACGACTTGTACAAGTTTGGAGAGGATGCATAGAAGTGAGGAAAACTCCCCCACCACCCTTTCTAATTTTCCCTAAGGATTCAAAAAGTATTTAATCTAGTGCTCATTAACGTAAACAACTATAAGTATATAACCTTGGAATTGTTTTGTTCCGATCTCAGCGATGTGGTACGATGACTATTCATATTCTTACTGATCCACTTCTGAACGATTTTGGGCCTGCTCGTCCCGCGTTACTTATATCAAGGGAGTTGACTAAAAAATACGAGGTCTCTCTGATTTCTACCTCAATGTCTGCAAGTATTTATAGGAAGCTTAAATCCCTTGGAATTAAACCCGTAAGCTTTGGAGTTAGATTTCTCTTTAGGGAATCTTCCCTCGTTTGGATTGAGGCATGGATTAAGGAGATCTCCCTATCCCTGAATTCTAGGAAGTTCAAGAGAGAGGAGGGGATTTTGCTGAACTTCTCTAACACAATAATGGTTCCCTCCGACGTATGGTTCGTATTGGGCCCCGCAACATCCGCACTTGACAATATTAGGGGCGAGATGCCGTGGAATTTCAGGTCCGCGTACAAAGTTTTGAGACCAGCCTTCTTTTACGCAGATAGAAAAAACATCAGACTTATGGCCAGAAACTCAGATATGGTGATAGCCGCCTCAAACTACTGCGCCAGCCAATACAGGAAGTTTAGTGTCAGGGTTAACGATGTAATATACGTTCCCATAGATTGTGAGGAGTTTAAGCCCCTGTGTGATGATTCGTCTGAGAAGTACGCTGTGACCTATTTTGGCAAAGAGACTAAGTTCTCCGCGATTCAGAAAGCAGCGGATAAGGGTGTTAAGATAAAGACCTTCGGGTCGAAGTTATCATACGTCCCAAGAAATCTTCTGAATCATCCTAATGTTGAGGTTTTGGGCTATGTGAGCGATGAGGAACTTGTTAGACTTTATTCCAATGCTCTGTTTACAATCTTTCCATTTACCAACGAGGAATTCGGCTACATACCTGTAGAGAGTATGGCCTGTGGGACGCCAGTCCTAACCTATGCGTTTCAGGGCCCTGGGGAAACTATTATTAATGGTGAAACAGGTTGGCTTGCAAAAAGTGAGGGGGAACTTGTTAAATTAGCCACAGATCTTTGGCGAAAAGAGTATCCATCAGAGATGCGAGAAAAGTGCAGGCAGAGGGCGCTCGACTTCGACGCAAAGAAAATTGGCCAGGAATGGTTAAAAATAATTAAAACCATAGAAGAAAATCAGTAAGCTACATTAACTAAATTTTGGTACCATTTATCCTAATTCCTTTGTCAAGATAGTTGTAAAGGAACCGTTCTATAGAATTTGGTGGTAGTCATGCACATATTGCTTAAGGAGAGCGTTACCGAGAGCGATTTACAGACACTTTACACTCATGAAATAGAGGTATTGTTCAGTAACAAGAAAACTTGGAACTGCTATAGGTATCAGGAACGCTATGCAAAGGTGGTTGAGCTTGTTAAACGCTACGTCCCTAAGAAGAGCAAAATAATCGATATTGGCAGCTCTCATGGAAACTTTTCTTTAGGTTTAGCTTCCGAAGGGTATATCATGTTGGGGCTTGAATTGGAACCCAATTTCGTGAAGTATGCCAGATGGAAACTGAAAAAGAAAAAGCCAGGGGTAATGGATAACGTTAACTTCGTGGTAGGAACATCTTCAAATTTGCCTGTACCAAGCGACGCTTTTGATTGTGTTCTTCTCCTTGAAACCATAGAGCACTTAAAAGAACCAGAGAAAGCACTCCAAGAGATAAGACGCGTCTTGCGGAAGAACGGTTTCCTAGTTCTATCTACAGTGAAGAGATTCAGTTTTATCCATAACAGCCGGTCCTTTAAAGAATTTAGGGAAAAATATCAGAAGGGAGAAGAGCTGACCGATTCCCATTTTGGCGATGAGCATTTATTTGAACTAAATGAGGAAGAAAGCATCGATCTATTCTCCTCATGCGGTCTCGACGTTCTAAGACTTGATACAATAGCACCCCTCATACTATATCCCATCTTATCTATAAAGGGTCTAAATTCCCTACCTAATCCGTTAACAAAATTCTTGGTAAAAGTGCTGTCAAAGCTAAACTTGCTTTGCAGAGGCATCGTAATTGTTGCAAAAAAGCATTCAATTTAACCATCTAAAGTCACAACAATAACGAACATAAGAAGCCAAATTGCTCGTAACTCCCACGGTAATTTAAAAGGCGAATTAGGATCACGCCGTGTAGCTACAGTGTTTCCCCTTTACGGTTACGGCTCTATGTGAAACTTGCATAAATTTTTTATATCAATAGCGTAAAGTTCCGTTGTGCAAAAGGGCTTAATCTGTAGTGCAGTCATTCACGCTTACAGATTCATAGTAATCGAATATCGCTACTAAATAACGGCTGCAATTAGCTTGCTTGTTTAGACAATTTGATTGGTGAATTACATGAAGCTGTGCATGGTTCACTCCTTCTTGAATATTTATACGGGATGTGAGAGGCATCTGGAAAATCTCGTTAAGGGGTTAACGAGGTTAGGACATGAGGTTACGGTAGCAAGTATCTACGTGTCAAGAGATAACTTAGAGAGGTTTAAAGGACATTGCAATGTTCTCTACTCGAAGCTGAGCGATATGCCCTTGGAGAAGACAAGGTATGCTACAATTGCAGATATTCTAATCAATTTCCTGTCAAGGAAATTTTACAACCTATTTAAGAAAAACAGTAAGCTTTTGAAAGACTGTGATCTTGCTCTCCTCACACATGAAAGTGGATTCGGTGCCATGTTGAAGGCGAGAAGGAAGGGTATTTTTAGTGCCATCGGCTGGTGGTGTGTTGGGACACCGCACCTGTATTCCTTTCTTAAGCCTGTGAGAATGCAGTTCGGAAGATTCACAAACATACTTCTTGACGGTGTATCTATGCTCTCTCCACATCTCATTAGGGAATTTTGGTCAGTGGGAAATTTTGATCTCTTATTTACAAATTGTAAATGGCTTGCGAACCTGTTAACCTACATGGTTGGTTGCAGAGTGAACGATGTAATCTATCCTCCAGTCGATGTTGAAGAGTTTAAACCAACACCCTCAAAGACTAGCATGGGGAAATATGTGCTGGTTGTGGGAGGAAGGAGGGACATTGACTTCTCCGAAGTGAAGCAAATTGCTAAGACCATCAAGGTAGTGAAATGTGGCAGCGAACCCATTGAGGGCTGTGTGAACCTTGGCTACGTTCCCAACGATAAGCTTGTTGAACTCTACTCAAACGCCTACTTCACCCTGTACCCTACGCTCCTTGAACAATTTGGCTACATCCCCGCTGAAAGCATGTCCTGTGGAACCCCCGTCCTGACATATAATTGGCAGGGGCCCGGTGAGATTGTAACAGACGGCGAAACAGGGTGGCTGGTGAACACACCCCCCGAACTGTATAGGAAGGCTGCGGACATCTGGGAAAATGGATACGATAAAAAGCTTCGCAGTAATTGCAGGAAGCACTGCTTAGAGAATTTTGAAGTGAAGGCTTCGGCAAAGAGACTTGTGGAGGCGTTCAACAGTTATGTGCGACGCTGAAAGCAGTTGGGGAGACTTGTGGAAGGGTCTGAGAAGAACGCCTTTGGGTCCTCTTCGACTTGCTTGGTTACAGGAATTTTTTGCCTTTGAGACCTTCATTCTGAGAAGGTTCAATGTTGGAACAGTGCTGGACGCTGGAAGTGGAACTGGCGCTACGAGTATTATAGCATCAGTTGAGGGTAGCAGAGTCGTGCTTCTGGACAACAGTTTGGAGGCGATACAAATATCCCGAGACTTTTACCATGCTCTTGGTCTTGAAGCTGAGATAATTAGAGGCGATATCTTTAACTTACCCTTCAGGAACAACGCTTTTGACCTTGTCCAAAATGATGGTGTTTTAGAGCACTTCGACCACAAAAGATGCGTAGAAATACTTTCAGAAATGAGGAGAATCGGACAGCTCATTATGATCAGCGTCCCATACTGGTGGAATATAGGGTACCGACTAGCCAAGATGTACAGCAGGCTTTTTGGAAGGAGCTGGCTCTGGGGAGGGGAGGTGGAGAGAGACTATAAGCAGGAGGATTTAGTGCGAGTTTTCGAAGATGCGGAGATCAAAGTGAAGTTTACTAGAAAAGTTGGCCGCACTGGTGGCATAGGCTCGATAGCCCTACTGCTAGCTTCACACCTTCCCGCAAGGTTCTCAAAAAGTCTGAGAACGAGCTACTTGAAGGAAGAATTCAATGGATTCAACGACTTTCTAAACCGTATGAATGACGCCTCAAGTTCTCTAGTAGCGAAACTGGGGCGTCTTCTTTCCAAGATCACCAGTTCAAGAGATAATCTTCTTGCTGTGGGAACAAAGAAAGATGGTAAAAACATCTAAGCTTATTATGCTTTATGTTAATATAGTACTTCGGAAACTTAGTTTTATTTGGGGATGTTACTCTTTTTAAATTTATGAACAAAACAATGAACAAGATGGGAGCAGCATCCCCGAGTTTCTCGAGGACTCATACGGTTAAAAAAGTATCTAAAATCGTAGCAACACACCCCCCGCTGGCTCCTCCTCCTCGCATCCACACTCCTCTACCTAGCTACCTCCAAAGTTTCCGAAGTACTAAATAATAAAAAACCTTTTATCCGAACAGCGTATGATTCCTATAGAAACCCTAATAGCATAATGTTGTCTCTTTGGAAAGGGAATGAATATGGTCGAATCATCTAAACCTAGAAAGAAAGTCAAGGCAAATCCAAGGGTGAGTATAATAATTGTTCATTTTAATGGTGTTGAGGTTCTTGACAGGTGTCTGAAATTCCTCTCCAAAATTGACTACGACAACTACGAGGTTATACTCGTGGATAACGCCTCAACGGATAACAGTGTGGAATTTGTTAGGGACAACTACCCATGGGTTAGGATTGTAGAGAATGAAAGAAACCTGGCCTTCGCTGAAGGGAATAACAGGGGGTTGAGGTACGCTACGGGGGAATACATTGTACTCCTGAATAATGACACTGAGGTAACCCCAAACTGGCTAAGGGAATTGGTAAGGCTTGCGGAGTCAGATCCAAGCATAGGTATCTGTGGTTCTAAAATACTTGATATGGAAAACAGGAACATAATACAGGTTGTGGGGGCGCTGTGCGACATATACGGTGCAACAATTAACCAAGGAATAGGTGAAGAGGATAATAACCAGTATGATACGGTGAGTGACACCTTCTTTGTCTGCGGCGCAAGTCTTTTAATAAAACGTGAAGTGGTTGAAAAGATAGGCTTGTTTGACCCGAAGTTCTTCTTCCTTGCCGAGGACGTGGATCTGTGCTGGCGTGCTCACCTAGCTGGATACAGGGTTGTGGTTAACCCCTTTTCAGTCCTTTACCACAAGGGCGGATACTCGCTCCCTAGTACAAAGGTAAGTGAAATCGCAACAAGCGGGAGGGGTGGAGACAGGTATAGAACCTCAGCTAAGAGGAGATATTTCGCGGAAAGAAACACGTTAAGAGCGGTTCTTAAAAATTATAGTTCATCCTCTCTCGTAAAGATAGTACCCAGACTTCTTGCAATATATTTTGCTGAGACCGAGCTTTACCTGTTGAGTGGAAGATTCAAAGTGGCGCGCCAAATGATAAGTGCGCTTCTTTGGAACATAAAGAACCTTAGGGACACTTGGCGCCTGCACGAAAGCATCCAAAGTATACGTGAGAGAAGCGACAAGGAAATCCAAAAAAAAATGCTGAAAAGGAGTGCTAAAATACAGATGTTCACTAAAATGGGTGTCCCTCAATTCGAGTAGAAATTAATGGTTATAAGCTCAGGCTAGAGCGGTCACCCACTATTAATTTCTGAGACTTCGGAATACTATCGTCTGCGGAGACAATTGTTACGTTTCTACTTATCAGGCTGTCAGTTATCCTTTTCTCGCAGATTATCTTTGTTTCCGACATAACTATCGAATACTCTATTTCCCCACCTCTAATCATCACGGAGTTCCCAATAGATGTGTACGGACCAATGTAGGTTTTCGGCCCAATCTCACAGTTCTCCCCAATGACTACCGGACCTCTTATGCAGCAACCGCTGTGGATAATCGTTCCTCTACCGATTTGAACATCTCCCTGTATCACAGAACCTTCCTCAACCTCACCTAGGTTCAACGGTTCAAGATCTGTTAGCACAAGCCGGTTTGCCTCCAGTAGGTCTTCGGGTCTCCCTGTGTCCTTCCACCAGCCTGAAACTATGTGGGCATGTATCTTATAGCCAGAATCCACCAGTTTTTGTATTGCGTCAGTAATCTCCAACTCGTTCCTCCACGAAGGCTTTATCTTATCTATAGCGTCGAAAATTGAGGGTTTGAATAGGTAGACGCCAACCAGTGCTAGGTCGCTTTTGGGCTCCTTCGGCTTTTCAACCAGTTTAATAACCTCCCCATCCCTCAGCTCTACAACCCCAAACCTCTGAGGGTTCTTCACTTTGGAAAGAGCGATAACAGTTTCTGGTTTGTTTTTCTCAAAGTCCTCCACGAGGCTGTCTATCCCGTCTTTAAGGAGGTTGTCTCCGAGGTATGTTACGAACGGCTCGTCGCCAACGAAGTCTTTTGAGATTGATACAGCGTGCGCTATTCCCTTCGGTTCACCCTGCTCAATATAGGTCACCTTAACTCCAAATTCGGAGCCGTCCCCGATTAGCTCTTTTACCCCTTCCTTTATAGGTCCCAGAATTATTCCAATATCTCTTATTCCCGAGTTTCTCAGATGCTCAAGACCATAAAGGATAATCGGCTTGTTAGCTATAGGTAGCATGTGTTTGTTCCCCGTGTATGTTAGAGGCCTCAAACGGGTTCCATGACCACCAGCCAGCAGCAACCCCTTCATAGACACTTACACCTTCAACCTTCGTGCTCGAAGTTACTAATATCCTTGAGGAATTATAAATCTTCACTCGCTGATATCTTTTTACATAATTTTGCCTTTGTTCATCGTATTACCCTATGAAAGCTAGACTTTATAAAATAAGCTTGAATATATACTTATGGAATGTTTACTTTCTAAATAAGGTGAACAGAAAATTAACCAATTATGCAACAAGGCACCCGCTGACGCAGTAACAGTAAATCTGTTAGGGACACAACGCTCTAGGGGGAATAGTAAGAACGGAGGAGTTCATCACCCCCACGACTTCCCATTGAAAAACTGAACTAGCCAAACGTAGTAGATTGCACCTAATCTTGCGTGGAACCGCTGCTGGTATGGAATAATAATATATATTGAGGCGGGTGTCAGATTTATCATACGAACCGATTAACGTTAATGAAAGGAGTGTTGTGTATTGAACAAAGTCAAGGGACAGAAGTCAGAGAACGAGATTAGGGAGCGTCTGTTTCAGACACTCAAGGATTTCTATGAGAAGTCGGCTGGGGATGTGTTTATCCCCGGAGAGACTATGATTCACTACTCGAGTGCAATTTTTGACCACAGAGAGGTGTTTGCAGCGCTGGAGACAGTTCTGGATGGGTGGCTGGGTGTCGGTAAGATGGCTGCGTGTTTTGAGGAGGAGTTTTCAAAGTTTCTGGAAACAAAAAATACGGTTTTAACTAACTCAGGTTCTTCTGCAAACCTTCTGGCTGTTTCCTCACTAAAGCTGGAGAGAGGGTGTGAGGTAATAACCCCTGCTGTGACCTTTCCAACCACCTTCAACCCATTGGTTCAGAACTGTTTGAAACCGGTCTTGCTTGATGTTGACTCAGAGACCTACAACATTAATCCCGATGATTTGGAGAAAGCTGTTTCAGAGAAAACTCGTCTCATAATGATACCTCACACACTGGGCAACCCCAACGATATGAGTGCTATAATGGACTTTGCTGAGGACAATAACCTGTTCGTTATTGAGGACGCTTGCGACGCCCTGGGCTCAAAATTTAACGGCAAATACGTTTCCACTTTTGGCAACATGGGAACCTTTTCGTTTTACCCCGCTCACCACATGACCATGGGCGAGGGAGGTGCTGTAGTTTCAAACGACTCTGAACTGAGCATAACCGTCAGGTCAATGAGGGATTGGGGCAGGGCTTGTGTATGCCCTGTGTGCAGAATAGCTCTAGACCCTAATGCGAGTTGTCCCCTAAGGTTTAAGGGGGATATACTTCCCGACTACGACAAGAAATACGTTTATATTAACATTGGGTATAACTTGAAGCCCTTAGAACTCCAAGCGGCATTCGGTCTTCAGCAATTGAAAAGGTTACCCGAATTCATAAGGAGGAGGAAAGAGAACTTTAAAATTCTATTTAACGCATTTCTAGAGTATGAGGACTACTTCATTCTTCCAAAGTCGATTAAGGGGGCGGATCCCTGCTGGTTTGCTTTCCCCCTAACAGTGCGGGACCCGGCTCCTTTCAATAGGAAAGACGCCGTAGAGTGGTTTGAGAGACATAAAATCGCGACGAGGATGCTATTTGCAGGGAATATCATTCGGCAACCCGCCTACCGAGACATCGACTGCCGAGTGGTCGGAGACCTCAAAAACTCTGATAAGGTAATGTCTGGAACCTTCTTCATTGGACTACACCCAGGAATAGATGAAGCTAGAATGAACTACATCTTAGACATTGTGGAAAAATTCGGGGGGAAATACCTGTGAAGGACTACGAAATCAGGAACATGACTGGAGAAAATGTTTTAATAACGGGGGGTCTGGGCTTCTTGGGAAGCAACCTCGCACACAAGCTTATCGACCTCGGTGCAAACGTCACAGTATACACACGCACCCTAGATAAAATAAAGAATGTCAAGGAGATAAGAGACAAACTAAAAATTGTGCTAGGTGACATCCTTGACTTGGAAAAGGTTAAGGAGTGTGTAAAGAACCAAGACTACATATTCCACTTCGCTGGCCAGATAAGCCACTTCAAGTCCATGTCCGACCCACATCTCGACATAGATGTGAATTGCAAAGGCACAATAAACGTGCTTGAGTCCTGCAGAATTTTCAATGATACTGCTAAAATTCTTTTCTCTGGAACACGGGGAGAAGTGGGGAAACCTATTTCCAACCCTGTTGATGAAACCCATAGGGAAGACCCCGTTGATATTTATGCTGTAAACAAGCTAGCCGCTGAGAAGTACTGCTTGGTCTACTACAAGGTTTACGGAATCCCCGTCTCATCCATCCGGATAACCAATGTGTTTGGACCGAGACAGCAGATGAAGCATGGTGAGTGGGGTGTCTTGAACTTCTTCATAGGAAAGGCGATGCTTGAGGAGCCGATAGTTATTTACGGGAAGGGCGAACAGTTGAGAGACTACAACTATGTTGAAAACGTTGTTGACGCTTTCTTACTTGCCGCGCAGAGCGATAAGGCAAACGGGGAGGTCTTCATGCTCGGCACAAACAGGGGAATCTCACTCGTTGACATAGTGAAGTTGGTCATAAAAATCGTTGGAAAAGGAAGTTACGAACACGCTCCCTTCCCAAAGGAAATCAACAAGAAACTAGACATAGGCGACTTCGTAGTCAACTACAGCAAGATTAACAGACTACTCGATTGGTACCCCAAAATCAGCCTAGAAGAAGGGCTGGAAAGAACGGTAGAATTTTACAGGGAACGGTTAAACGAGTACATTTAACCTAAAAATTCCTCTTGGAGGATCTGTTAGATGTAATCCTGCAGTCTCTCCCTGTAGAAGTTAACTGTTTTTTTGAGACCTTCCTCTATGCCCGTTGTGGGATGCCAACCTAGTGTTCTGTGTATTTTTTCGTAAGTTACAAAAAAGTTACCAATCTCGATTTTCTTGCTTTCTTCAGGCCATGGAACGTGCTCGTAGCTTCCGTGTCCAACTGTTTTAATTATGAGCTTAATGAGGTCGATTATCGAGATTTCCTTTCCCGAGCCGATTAGGAAGAACTCTCCGTCGGATTTTTCGCTTTGAGTGGCAAGTATTAGGGCGTCAACCATATCGTCGATGTAGTTGTAGTCGCGTGTCTGTTTCCCCTCACCGTACACCGTTATAACCTCATTTAGCATAGCTCTACGGATGAACCAGTTGAGTATCCCGAACTTAGCATGCTTCATCTGAGACCTCGGCCCATAACCATTGTTTAACCTGATGCATGTTGTGTGCATCCCGTAGGCACTGTGGTAAACCATGTGATACTTCTCAGCAGCTAACTTGTTAACTCCATAAATGTCGGTTGGGTTCTCAGGATGAGTTTCATCGGCTGGAGAGCGAATAAGCCTCCCCAACTGCCCTCTGGTGCCTGAGTACACGATTTTTACACTATCGTTGTACTTCCTGCAGGCCTTCAGAACATTCATAATACCCCTGCAGTTGATATCAATGTCGAGGAGGGGATCCTCCATAGAGTCTAGGTGGCTGGACTGAGCGGCGTTATTAAAAATGACTTCTTTGTCTTTAATGTGCTCCCTTAAAAGGTTGAAGTCGCGTATGTCTCCGATAACCACCTCAACCCTGTCTTGGATTTCCCTTATGTTTGCCATATTTGCACCAGATGTCTCAATCATAGCATCATAAATTGTCACCTCTGCTCCGAGTTCAACGAGCTTTTGGGCCAGATTGCTGCCCACGAAGCCAAGCCCACCTGTAACTAGCACACGCTGTCCATCCATTCTTGCCAAAGAGTATTCCTTCATCATTTTTCCATACTTCCACAGTTTCTGAAAACCTTCCACTCGTGGAAACGTATTTAAGGTTTACTGAAGCTTTTTTAAAATAGCCCCTAAGGCTAGGAATAAATGCACACCCTCTGTATAGATTGGAAAGTCGGATAATAATTCCTATCCACATTAGCATAGTCTTCCGCAGTTATATCCACTGAGACGATTCCAACTCGTAGGGTGTTGCCTCCCTGATCGGATCTCTTCGATGAGAGTAGTTTTGGAAGTGGTCTTGTTGAGGGTTATGATTACTGGTGGTGCGGGTTTCATAGGTAGTAATTTTGTCCGCTATATGCTTGAGAAGTATGACTACGAGCTTGTTGTCCTAGATAAGTTAACTTATGCGGGTAGGCTGGAGAACCTGCAGGATGTGCTGGAAGGAATAGAGTTCATTAAGGGTGACATTTGCGTTAGGGAGGACATCGAGAGAGCGGGGCGCTGTGATGTTATCTTCAACTTTGCTGCAGAGACTCATGTTGACCGTTCGATAATGGACGCCGGCCTCTTCATAAGAACAGACATCCTCGGCACCCACAACCTTCTAGAGTACTCCAGAAGAACAGATGCCGCCCTCGTCCAGATATCAACAGATGAAGTTTACGGCAGCATAGAGAAAGACTCATTTAAAGAGGCAGACCCCTTAGACCCCTCCTCACCCTACTCGGCGAGTAAGGCCAGCGCAGATATGCTAGTCAGAGCTTACTACAAGACGTATGATCTACCTGTGATAATAACCAGAAGTTCTAACAATTTCGGCCCCTTCCAGTACCCTGAAAAGCTTGTACCACTTTTTATAATAAACGCTCTACTAGACAGGCCTCTACCCCTATATGGAGACGGTGGAAACATCAGAGACTGGATATACGTTCAAGATAACTGTGAAGCCATAGAACTTGCCTTCCAGAAGGGGAAAAGGGGTGAAATCTACAACATCGGAGGAGGAAACGAGAAAACCAACCTAGAAATCACTCACCTTATTCTTGAAAGCCTGAAAAAGCCGAAGAGTTTGATACAATTTGTGAAGGACAGGAAAGGACATGACTGGCGCTATTCGCTCGACTGCAGTAAGATAAGAAAACTGGGCTGGAAGCCCAGACACGATTTTGAAACCGTCCTGAAAGCCACCATAAACTGGTATCGGGAAAACGAGTGGTGGTGGAGACCATTAATTCAAAGCCCCACGTAAAAGCACTTAATCCAGCCGTAACTGTCCCCTTATTTGAGCACCTTGACTAATTTTAAAAGCATCTCCCTTCTACTTTGTTGGACTGCTGAACTCGCAGCCAGTGTTGAAAGAAGTTCAATCTAATCATTTTTGCATATAATAATAGGGAATTTTCATATTTATTATTCGATTTACTGAAACATTTTGAATTTTTCTTTTATGTAGTATCCCTTCATTTTTCAAAATAATAATTAGAATAGAATGATATAAGGGTAAAAACTTGCAGATAAACTCATCCAATCTGACTAGGAAAGAGATTAGAAAAGTCGCCACTTTGGTTGGAAAGAGTCTTCTTAAAATGGGCAAACAAGCGTTATAAGTATATATGAAACGCTTTGGGATACTTGCAGTATATTCTGCAGGCATTGCTTCTATTAAAATACCAGGAATCAGTAATAACGGACTAATCATTCTTTTGCTAAAAATATGATAAACTTTTGTTTTTAAAAAATCAAAACTATTGTGGATGAAATTATGAACATGACTATGAGGGAGCTTCTTTCTAATATTATCTTCAATAACCTTTTTTGGCTCATGTGGTACTGTAATTACAACCGCCCCACTGGCAACTCTCAGAAGTTCGTGTAGGGCTTTACGAACATCTGTTATATGTTCTAAAACTTCACTGCAGATAACAACATCAAACTGCTTATCTTTATATGGCAGTCTATGGATATCAGCAGGGTCCGAGTCTATTTGGAAAATCTCCTTAGCTCTCTTACACGCTTCTTCAGAAAGATCGCAATTTTTTACTTCTACACCAAATATCTCTCTTGCAATATGAGCTTTATAACCTTCAGCCCCTCCAACATCCAGTAACGAATTAAACTCTAGATGTGATAATGCCTTCATTATTTGATAAATACGAAAATATTCGTAGAAGAGACCTGCTTTATAACTGCCCTTTCGAAAACCATAGATGGGCTGGTGAGCGAAATAAATACCATGTTCATCACACTTTTTAAACCGCTCATCCAACCAGATTTTAGTTTCTTGCGTATATTTGTCCATAATAATCTCACTCAGAATTGTTTTTTTAAATTTTGTTGCTTCCCCTCCAAGAGGCTTAGTTACCTCAATTGGCATCCACATCGCAAATTAATGTGAGTAGATGGAAAGGAAAGAGACACTATCACCTGTAACTAAAGGAACATCTATTAAGGCGGTTGCTTAGAGGAGCGTCAGATTTGTATTAACGGAGGCCCGCTATACCCCCATGCGAGTAGCATTATTCCGTTTATTGAGATAACTATTCCGTATTCTCCGCTGGAGATGAGGTCTGGAACAGCACTGCTAAAGGAGACGGAGGTTAGGGGTACGTCTGACATTTTGAAGGGCGGGGCATAATACCAAGGGGATAAGGTGTCCACAAGTATGAATTCAAACGGTATTTCTTTGTAGTATGTAGAGAATGCTAACAGGTTATGTGAGAGATGAGGGAATATGTCATTCTGTGTTGCTACTAAAGTGCCGGGGGGAATTGTCTGAGCGACTGCTTCGAGAACTTGGTTATGTGCCGTAAACCTTGGTGCTGAGTTTATTGGTGTGTAGGCAACGAAGAAAAGCACACTGGTAGTAATCAATATAATGAGGATTACCAGAATGGGTTTCTCAACGAATTTTCTCACAGTTTTAAGCATTATTCTTTCGTGTAGTCTGGAATTCGGCTTCTCTTTGTCTAGGTAGGAAAACATTCTTCTAACCGCTGGCTGTAAGGCCTTGGCCCCGTAGATCGCTGATATGAAAATAAAAGGCATGAGGAGTGCTGGGTACTGGGTTCCCACTGGTACGTAGTGGTTATAAAGCGGGGAAAGGAGTGATGCGAAGAGCCACGGCGTGGAAATAAGAAGAGACATAGGATTCAGAAGAGAAAGGAAGGCTAGGGGGCCAAGCAACACAAATAGGTAGAAAGCCTTATTCACTGCTGAAAATGGTATGATGAACATGATCTGCCACACGTAGAGCGGCCGCGTGATCACGCTAATTAGTATACCTGGAAGACCGACGCCGAGGCCAAGGTAAGTCCACCAAGCAAACTCCTGAAAGCCGTAAAAAATATTGTACATTGCAATAACTTTTCCCGCAAGAATGTACCACCCAATCCCCAATAGTATGGTTAGGGTGGACACTACCACAGCCTTATCGGTTAGAAGCGTCCTTGGGCTTGACCTTAAACAGCTTATAATTTTCCTCCTGTTTACCCAGAATCCGTAGAGCCCCATGAAAGCGACTATAAGGGCGATAAGTTCCTTGGTTGATAGTGCGAGAACTAAGAGAGCAAAGTATATCAGATAATCCTTCTTTGTCTTCGTATTCTTCTTCATATAGTAGAAGGCGGATATTAGAAGAACGGGGGCTAGACATTCTGGGTGGAAATCGTACCAGTTAATCCCTTGCAGTGGGGGGTAAATCAGGTATAGGAGGGCGAAAACAAGCCCAGATTGTCTGCTTTTTAACTCGTACTCAGCCAGCCGGTAGACAGGAAAGGCACCAAGTGCTAGGAACAGAGATTGGAGAACGAGTAGTGTCAGTGGGCTTGGGTAGATTTTGTAGATGGGGAGGAGGAGTAGGAGTATTGGGTCGAAGTGCGACCTAAAATGAATACCAAACTCAACCGTATCATAAAGGAAAAAACCATTCAGCGTTGACCACAAACTCTGTTCGTATAGTCCAAGGTCAGCCGCATAAGTCTGAAAACAGAAATACTTCAAGATGGTGAAGTAAGAAAACGTGATGGTATAGATTATAACAGCTAAGACAACTAAGTGGTAAGCTTTATTCTCTAAAATGTTAGAAACTCTCACAAGTTTAGAACTAGGCTCCATGCCCATATCCTGATTCATAACCTACACCAACAACAGTTTTTCACAATTATTGAGTTATAAACTAACTTCGTTTTACAATATTAATTTTTTGGTTCTCACCCGTTGCAAAATATTCCAGCTTTCTCTCAATCCTCCAGTGTCCAAACTTGGGAAGTGTTACGAGCGTCTTGGGTGTATGAAGCCACTTGCCTAAGGGAACAGTGTATTGTAGAAGTTCGGGCCAGTTGCAGTCTTTACAGAAGTCAGGGAAGTTGCCTTGTAAGAAAATCTTGCGGAGGTTGTTAAATTTCTCTCCGTCCCAAACTTCCCTAAAGCTCCTGTTTCTAATGTTACCCATAACTTCTCTACTGTAACAGCAGGGTGTCACATTTCCGTTATGCCAGATGTCTGGAGAAATCCAGGGTCGGAAGCAAATGGTATTCTTGGGTTTTTTCGACCACACAAGAAGCAGTTCACTAGCGTTTATTGTAATTCCATACTTCGTAGCTCTCTTAATCGCCTCTTTCAAGTGTCGGAAGGTTTCAGGTAAGTCTTCCTTACTAACTGGTAGGGAGGGGCCCTGAGGACGGCACTTAACAAATGTGACAATATCTGCACTTACCTCGCGGGCTAGTTCAACCATGTCTTTAAGAAGAGCGTAGTTCGTATTCATGATAACGCAGTGTATTTGAATGAGGGGATTCACCTGGCCGTGTACCGCCCGAAGTTGAGATAGCTTCTTCATAGTGGAGACAACCTTCTTGAAAGCACCAGGCACCCCTCTAATATCCTCATAAACTTCAGGGTTAGGACCGTCGACAGAAAACATTACTAAATCCCAGTTCAGTCTAACAAGCTCTCGTATCTTCTGCTCATCTAGGAGTATTCCATTGGTTGTAAGAATACCCTCCAGTCCATGCTCCTTAACCCTTCTCATAAGATCGAGTGTATCTTTTCTGAGAAGAGGCTCACCCCCGCCGACGATGTGAATCCGTCTCGTGCCCATTTTTGCAAGCTCATCGATCAGAGCGAAGTACTTCTCCGTGGAGAGTTCTTCCCCAATGGACTTTTTCCTCTCCTGATCAGAGATTGCACGTTGAGGACACATCTTACACCTGAGATTACACTGCAATGTGGGTTTAAAATCTACCTCAAGCGGAGAAACAAAGCCACGAGCTCTCCAAACCGAAGCATAGAAAGGAATTACATCTCGAAGTCTTACATTCTTAATCATTAAAGAACCGCCATGTGCAAAACTGAAGATAAAAGATTTAGGGAATATAAATAAATGTTTTGTGGTGAAAAAAGCTATCCTGTGATTCCGTAGCTTCCTTAAATAGCTGTCTCAAAATAATTGTTAACCGAATCAATATTTTGCCCATAGACTCTTCAAATGTTGCCCGAATAACCTCTAAAAGTAGTAAGACAGCAAAAAACATGGTAAAAGCCTTTTCATGCCTTCAAAAAATCAAATACCAACGCTTCTAATCAAAAATTATAAAAACTTTTCTTTAAAACCAATTTTTACAGCACCAGCTTGGTAGCGTAATTTTTTTAAGGGTAATTGACCCAATCTTTGAGAGGTGTACCTAGAATGATTTCCTTGCTTTCAGAAAAGAGGAGACTCTTCTGTTTTCTGGGAATACTTGTGGCTTTGGCTGGCCTCTCGCTCAGTGATCTGCAGCCAACGGTTACGGTACCCGCGTTTTCGTACGTTTCTTTTTCGGGGCGGATTGTCTGGAGTTCCGCCGGTTTTGCCATCTTTCTAGCTGGCGACCTGCTGTTTTTCACTTCGCTGGTGCTTTTACTTGAGGGAAAGAAGATTCGGGAAGCATGGGTGGCCCAGATTAGTAAGGCTGGGCTTTTTACTTTAGCGTTCCTGATTCTTGTGCAGAGAACGAGCGGATACACCTCCTTAGAGGGCCCCGGTTTCGGCGTTTCGGTCTACCTTGAGAACTTTTACACGGATATGACTCAGTACCTTATTCTATTCTCAATCTTCACTACGCTCACCCTTGTTACGGCTGCAGATTTCCTCCTTAGGAGGGATACGACTGAGAAACCTAGCGAGCATTTCTACCTGTCCACTGGGATATGTAACTTTGCTCTCGGAACCGTCATGGCTGCCTCAGTTCTCCTGAAAGGCTCAAATTACTCCTTCTACCCTTTCCTGGGCAATTTCTATTTCTACACGCAACAATACCTCTTTAAAACTGTCGACGCCTTCGAGACTCTCGGTATATTCACAGCGGCTCTCGGCTGTGCAATAATAGCTTTCAAAGGGAACCCCCCTCAAATTCATAAGCGTTGGATCGTAGTCGGCGCCACCCTATTGATGACCGCCGCTCCATTAAACTTCACCCCAATCCAGATATGGATAGAACAGAGCGTTTTCAATTCCTCACTTCTCGCTTCCTTCAACTTGGGAAAAATTGACTCAATCTTCCCCCTGAACCTCAACTTCTTTACTTATATCTCACTAATAATTTTTATGATCGGTATGCTGGTCTACCTCCGCGTTTCAAAGCTGAAAATGATTGCCCTTACGGGCTTCGTAGTGTACATGTACTTCTTCCCTAGTTTAAGTTATAGTGTTCTGAGCAGATATGAACAACCCCTCACTCCAACAATCCCACCATCCATCTACGCTGGACTTGCGGTGGTTCTAGCAGTAACCGCAATACCTGTGGCTTCACAGTGGAGCATACTTGACTCTATCCGAGGAATGTTCAAGTCTTCAAAAACTGCTGTCCTGCTCATAGTCGCAGGGTCACTACTTGCTTACTTAATATTTACGGGCGGCATGGTTGCCTCCACGCCTCAACCTACGGCTCAACAGATGCCTGTGGCTCAGCAGAAACTAAACCCCGACGACAAAATTGACCCTCGCCTCTTGAACCTTTCATCGCCTACGGGATTAGTTCCCGTCATACTGAGATTTAGAAGTCCAATTTCAAATGAGAGCATGGACAGCCTAAAAAACCTCAACGATTCTTACATCTTCCAGTTCAACGATATTGATGTCTATGAGGATAAGTGCTACTATGCTATTCACGGAAACGTAAATGCCACAACAACGGGTCCAAACTTCCTGCAGACGCTTAGAGAATTGGTTGTGAACTACACATTAAGCTACCTACTTTACAATGAGGGTTCAAGTCCTCCAGATATCGAAAACCACTATATAGATTACTTCTATGTGGATGCGGATATACTTCATGCATTGAATTTAACGGGTCGGGGAACAACAGTAGCTATCATTGACTCAGGGATAAATGACTATCTGGAAGATATAAAGGGCAAAACGGCGAGCAGAATAATCTACCAGGTGAACTTCCTCACAAGACAGGAGGGGGATCCCCTAATAGTTGGAGATATTACCCCTGAGAGTTTCCCAAGCCATGCAACTCATATCGCAGCTTTGATGGCAGGAGCTAAAGGCATAGCACCTGAAGCAAACATCATAGATCTTAAGGTTAAATCAGATAATGGACAGATCTACTATACGACTTATACCTACATTACTGAGGCAATATACTGGTGCATTAGTAACAAGGATAGATTCAATATCTCTGTGATTAACCTCGCCGTAGGCAACAGTGATCAACTCTATGGATCCCTAACGGAGGCTGTGGACAGAGCCTTCCTCAACGGCATTGTCGTGATAACAGGAGCAGGCTCAAGGGATTTTAAAAGGGAACGTATTATGGGAGCATTGATGACACCCGCAATAGCTGACTGGGGAATAACTGTAGCGGCAACTAATGATTATTTTGACCGCTCTTGGTCTCCCATAAGCCCTACGGGTCCCTCTCCCCACTGGTATTTTCTGAAACCCGATATTTCAGCTCCGATCCTGTACACAAGTAGTGCCACAGGATTAGTTTCAGGAGCAGCACTACTCCTCGTCCAGCAGTGTAACGAAGAAGGAATTCCACCAGTTCTTAGGGCTGCCATGATTCGCTGGGCGCTCATATCGGGAGCACAAGAATACGACCTCGGCCCCCCGGGATGGGATATTCTGTTCGGTTTCGGGAGAGTTAACGCCCTCAGCTCCTACCTGTTTCTGAAGAACCACTTGACACTCTAGTCCTTCCAATTGTTTTTCTTTCCCTTTCCTTTTTTCTCTCTCAAAATCAACCTCATCTTGTCTCTTATTTCTTCACTCACCACTTCTTCTTTTTCTTTTCCCTGCTAAACCTAGTAGATCCACTTAAAACTTGCATCAGTATTGTATTCTATACTTGTTTATTTTCTTCGACCATTCCCTCTCACGTATTTTTATGAGCTTCAGTGCTATCTTTCAGTACCACTTGAGTCTCTTTTTCACGTTCTCTCTTATTAAAACAAGAAGGAGTAAGTTGAGCGCTTTCAGCCAGATCCTTGACCAACTGTTCTGTTATTTTTAGGGGCTTCAATGAGCGATACGCCCTTCTCTCATTTATTGCTTGTTTTACATCCATAAAACCTTCTCAAAAATTATTTCTAAATATGCTATATATGAAAAGTTAGCTTATAGAAAATTTTTCGGAGCGGATAAAGCTCTAGTAATAGAGCAAGTCCTATTGCTTTCTCCTCGTTATTGAAGAATATTCGTCTAATAAGTTCTTAGAGACCGGAACTCTTCCACTTGATAATAAAATAAAGATTGCGTGTTCTGTTATATCTTTCCTTCCCGCTTCAACTTTTTGATTTTGGCTTTTATTTTCTCCTCTTCTGATTTGTTGTAGTTGCATGAATATACGTAAATAGGTTTTCTCTTGGCTGGTTCCGAATCCGGTTCGAATATCTCCATTAGTACTCTGCCATCCAGGTCGTTCTGCATTGGTAAGTCGAAGATGTGGAGTATTGTTGGAGCTATATCGTAGATTTTAGCATTTTCTATTTTGCAGCCTTTTTTGATGTCTTTACCGTGTGCAAGGAAGATGCCGTTTAGCCTATGAGTGCCAGAAAGTCTATTTGGGCTCCTGTAATCCTCAAATAAAGATCTATCAAAATTCTCCTCTAAAATCGCACAGCGCCAGTCGTTTATAGTGAACATTATGTCGGGTGCAAGGTGTATTTTGTCTCCATTGTAAATTTTTTCGGGTTCATAAATGGTGACTTTTACATGTTTTTTGATGTCATTGCTCAGCCCTTGCAGGTCATTCATAATTTTCATTTTTATCGCCTTAAATCTCTCTGAATTCTTTATTTTTGAATTAATGTAGATTCCACCTAAGTTAATGCTATGACCTAGACAATATGCTGCTGACCTGTCGTAATCTATAAGATCTTCATAGCCGGGAAGCATACTTTTGTAACCTTTAATTATCAGTTTATTTGGAATGAATCTCACTATTTTAAACCATCTATTTATTAGAAGCATTAATTGGAATAATTTTCTTTTTACTTTTGATCCAACTGTAGTCTTTTTCTTTACCAGATAGCCTTTTTTCTCAAGCCATTTAGTCAAGTTAAAAAACTGATCTAGTGGGCCAAAGCCATGATCTGAAACAATTAGAAGGTTTGCTTCGAAATTCATTAACTGACTGAGAAAACCATCAATTTTTTGGAAGAACTTTTCGAATTCTTCCGCATATTTTAGAGATGTATCTTGGTCGTACAGAGGATGGCTTTCGTCTATGTGCTTCCACATTTTATGCTGAATCCAGTCCGTAGCTGAGCAAACGTATATAAAAAATTGCCAGTCCTTTGTTTTTAAAAGATGCAAAACAATCCCAAATTGTTTATCCGTTGTAATATTCAAATCTCTAAGAAAAAGTTCCATGTTGTCGTATTTTGGTTTTCCAAATTGTATTATAGGTGCGTACCCCCCAAAAATTTTATCAAGCTCCTCTTCAAGCTCTTTAGGATATGTGATTTTTGAGTCAATGGGAGAACCCACGCCTGAAATCATAAAACCGTTAATTCTGTAGGGAGGGTAAGTTATCGGGTATGAAGCCATCCCCACTTTGTAACCATTCATACTCAAATAGTCCCATACAGCTTGTCCTCTGTAGCATCCCGAAAACACGGGTTTAAGCCCTAATTCCTCACCTTCTTTGTTTAATAAATCGTAAACCCCAAGTTTCCCCGGATTTTTGCCAGTAGCAAGTGAAATCCATGCTGGACTTGTAATTGGTGGTATCGTTGATTCCAATGAGCCATAAGCACCATTTTCTATAAGCTTTTTGAAATTGGGTAACTTATTCTCCTTAATTAAAGGCATTAATACGTCCCAAGTTGCTCCGTCCAAACCAATTACCATGGTTTTCTTCATTCTGATACGCAAGTCCTAAAATAATTTTCATCGCAACCTTTTCCAAAATAACAATTTCTAATTATGAAACTTTCCTTATTCATTTATTTTTAACAACTTATAAATTACACTCTCTTCCTCATTTAATTTTAAATTTTTAATGGCAATCTGCTTTAGGACAAAAATTATGCATTCAATGTCTCTATGAAAGGTATCTCCTAAGTATTCCCGGTAGGAGATCCTCTTCAGTTGGCACAAAGTAATAGGTATATTATTCTGGGGGTTAAGTTAACTAGTATTTTAGTCTAAATGGTAACGCCTTCTTCTGACTTCGTTTGGCCTTCTACTAATATACTGTAAACTACGTATAGTAGTGCTTACTAATATATTTTTCCGCGATTCTCTCATTCAGGAATTTTCTTCTTAATTCCTTCTTCGTATAGAACACGGAGTCTATACTTTTTATAAATTAGTTTTAAGGCATCTTACAGAACTCTGTCAAAGTATTCTGGAAAGGAATTCCTAATAGATACAAAAAAGTACGGATGTTTTTAATAATAAAATCGCTTAAAAATCGGGCGAGGAAGATTAGATCTGTTTAACGGTACGCCCATCTCTGAAATCATAATACCAGTATAATCTCATCAGGAGGATAGGAGAAGGGGGTGTTCAATAAAATAGAGTGTTTTTCATATTTTGATAGGGTTCTCCATAGGAAGTAGGGGTAATGCATAGTTGGTCGTTGGATAGAGTATTAGAATCGTTGCTATTAGTGTCGGTAGGCTCGTGTTTTTTTGGTTTTGGGAGAGCTTCCTGAGGATTGTGAGTATCGTATTTGTAGGGGTTTGCTTTGTTTTAGGGTTTTAATAAAATTTTATGTTTGTCTAATGAGTTGTTTTTATTTGTTTTGTCTTTTTAGGGAGTTTCGGCTTGTCGGATTCGATTATTTTTTGCGGGTTTGGTTTCTTCGATTATTTTTCCTTGGGATTTTATTATTTTTTCTTCTAGTTCTTTTTTGGCGGTTTTTACAGTTATGCTGGCGTTTTCTCCATGTGTTGTTAGGTATAGCTCTGCTGTTATTCTCTTGTCTCGCTGGGGTTGGCTTTTTATCCATACTTGGGGATGTTTTTCTCTTATCTGATCTATTAGGGGGGAGAGGTCTGATTCTATTAGTCCTTCTGTTATGATGTGTTCTTCCGCGTATTGGTTTTTGACTTTTTCTTTAAGTAGGGGGGTTAGGTGTTTTTCGAAGAGGACTTTTACTTCTTGGGGGAATCCAGGTAGGCTTATTATTTTTGTTTCTTTGATTTGTACTAGCGTTGCTGGTGCTAGCCCGACGGGGTTTAGGAATATCTGGCTGCCTCTGGGCACGTAGGCTAGTTTTTTCCTTTCTTCGGTCATTTCTTTGTGTTTTGCTCTTCCCATCTGGAATATGAGGTCGAATTTCTTTTCTAGGTCTTTTAGGAGTTCTTGGTTTATCTCTAGGGGTTGGTTTAGGGCTTTTGCTACGGCTTTTAGTGTCATGTCGTCGTATGTTGATCCTAGTCCTCCGGTGGTTATTATGAAATCCGGTTTCCTGCTGATTGATTCTCTCAGTGTTGATGTTATTGTTTCCAGATTGTCGGGTATTGTGGTTATGCGTGTTACTTCGATACCCAGCGCGGTTGCCTGGTTGCAAATATAGTAGCTGTTGGTGTCTTGGATTCTTCCTGCGAGCACCTCGTTTCCTATTATTATGATCTCCATGCTGGTCATTTTTTAACCCGCTTCTGTTTTTATCAGAGGTTTGATTTAAACGTCTAAAACATTTGCGGTAGGCACTATTTGACTGAGGACAGAGATTGTCTTCCTAACCTCGCTAAGCACCCCAAAGCAGCTGTCTTTGCCTACGAGTTGGAGCGAAGGTTTTTCTGTTAATTTGTTCCTGTTTGGGGAACGTATCCCAAATCCTCCAGTTTTTTGAGTATTTTGTTTACACTTTCTTCTACGCTTTCCTTGGATGTGTCTACCATGACCTCGGGGTTTAACGGTTCTTCATAGGTGTCCTGGATTCCGGTTAGGTCGTTTATTTCGCCATTTATCGCCTTTTTATAGAGGCCTTTGGGGTCTCGTCTTATGCATTCTTCTAGGGGGCATTTTACCCAGACCTCAACGAAGTTTCCTATTTGGTTTCTGGCGTTTTCACGGAAGTTTCTGAAGGGCGAGATTAAGCCTACTATTACTGCTACTCCGTTTCTTACCAAGAGTTTGGTTACGTAGGCTACTCTTTTGGCGTGGGTTTCTCGATCCTCTTTGGTGAACCCTAGGTCTGGGCTCAGATTTTTTCTAACCTCGTCCCCGTCAAGAACTTCTACATTTAAGCCTTTTTTCCTTAGAGCCTTTTCTAGGGCTCGCGCTATTGTAGTTTTTCCCGATGCGGGTAATCCAGTGAGCCAGACTCCGAAACCTTCCCTCATGCAGATCACCAGGTTATCGCTTTGCCTCGCATTTCTTTTGGAACTGTTACATTTAGTATGCTTAGAACTGTGGGGGCTACATCGAGAATATTAAGGTTTTGAAGTTCTGAGCCAGATTCTTTTGTTGGATCATAGAGTATGAATAGTCCATACTCGGAGTGTACCGCATCATCTGGTCCAGTGTCGTTTTCTGAAAGGTATAGGGTGTCGTACCCGATTGTTCCCGCGGATCTCCAGTATAGGTCGTCGAGGTAGACTATTAAATCGGGGGAATCTCCGTTGAGTTCTTCGTAGATTTCTTCCGGCCTGTATACTTTATTATTAAACGTTTCCCCATTGGGTCCATGAATCTGCTTTAATTTTTCCGCTAATTCGTCTAGGGTTTTTTCGTAGTCTTCGGGAGTAACGGTTCCTTGGGGCTCTCTTCCTTCGACGTTTATGAATATTCTAGCGTAGTAGCCGCCCCACCCCCAGGCTTTGGTTTTGCCCCAGTCAATCTGGGATTCCTCTAGAGCTATACCTCTCTCCAGTTTGCCTTTTGTTTTCAGGTATCCTTCTTTCATCAGCCACTGGTTGATGCAGAAGGCTCCCTTCATTCCTTTGGCGCCGTGGTCTGAAACTACTATTACTATTGCATCCTTGTCTATGAGTTCTAGTAGGGCGCCTATCTCTTTGTCTAGGTATTTGTAGTATTCTTTGACTACGTTTTCGTATTTGTTATTGGGAACGTATTTTGGGTGTTCTTTGTCGAAAAATTTCCAGAAGGCGTGATGTATTCTGTCTAAACCGATTTCTACGAAAGCGAAGAGATCCCACTCCTTTTTTTGTATTAGGTAGTTTATCACTTTGAAGTGTTGTTTAGTCATTTCGTATATTTGTTCTAAGACTTTGTCTCTTTCCTCTGTTCTGAACTCTACATCGAATATGTACTCTCGGAACTGTTCTTCCAGTTCATTCTTTAATTCTTTGGGATAGGTGTAATCCTTAGTGGCGTCTGGAGTTATGAAGCAGGAGATAATGCACCCATTAACTGGCTTGGGGGGGTAGCTTGGGGGTACTCCTACTACACAAGATTTGAGTCCTTTTTCCGATAGGATGTCCCAGATGGTTTTGTGTTTTATGGATTTGGAGTTTGCTATCCATGTCTCGTATGAGTAGCTCTTTTTGTGTCTAAACCCGTATAAGCCGAGTGTTCCGGGATCTCTGCTTGTCATCATAACCATCCATGCGGGAATCGTTATTGCAGGTATGCAGGACTTTAGTTTGCCGTAGACACCGTGGCGGATCATTTTCTTAATGTTAGGTAGTTCGTCCAGAAATTTTTCGAAAATCAGTTCTGGTGCCGCACAGTCCAATCCTATAATCAATACTTTCTTTGACATTTCTATAGATTCGCTCCTAACCTCGGTAATACCAGTTCTAGAAATTTTTTCGTTTCGTTCCTAGGCACAACTGCTGCAACCACCTCTTTTTTACCGCCTGCGCTGTAACCTAAACCTTTGGCGAAATTTATTATTTCGTTGGAATCGAAGAGGTTATTCCCGTTTCTTATATATACTTGATCCCGATCCTTAAACCAGCCTCTGTTCACGATTACCACTATGTTGTCGTTGTTCTTCCAAGCGAGCCTCTTTGTGATGGTAGAGGTGGTGTTGTAGGGTGTGTTTATTTCCCAGATTAGAATTTTACCCTCTATGCGGGTTGGCGGTTTACTGGTTTCTTTCTCTACGTCTTCTCTCAGTTTTTCAAGATTTTTCTTCCATGTCGAGTGTTCTAAGATTGCCTTTGGATCGTTTTTTAATAACAAGTAAGGGGCTTCGAGTACACCGTTTCTGTCTCCCACTTTGTAATTGGAGTCTATTAGTTCAGCCATTCTGAGGAGATCGTCAAAAGAAATTCCCAACTTTTCGATGAAGTCTTTTACCACTTTGTAGATGTCTTTTATGTTCTTGAGTTTGGTTTCGTGATCGCCTACAGCGCCGAGAACCGCAGTAATACTTACCGGGTTGCCCAGATAATTGTTGACAAACCAGGATGCCGAGGGATATTTTTCACCATTTATTCCCTCAATTATGGGGTTGAAGTGGTAAACCTCTTCTATTTTTTCTTGGATGTGGTGATCAAAGTAAAATATTTCCGCTTTTGAAGCGTTTTTTAGTTTTAGGATGTTGTTTTTTGGAAAGTTTATGTCAGCTATTATTATGAAATGGTAGTTGTGTGAGCTTATTCTGTTTATTTCATAGTCTTCTAGAACATAGTTTCCAATAGTTGGTGTGTAATTTTCAATAATCAATTCTTTCTTCATTTTCCCAAGATATTCTAGAAATAATGTTGCTGAGGATATGCCGTCTATGTCCCAGTGATGAATTATTAATCCCTTTTTATAGTTTTTAACTCGCTCAATCTCAAGTTCACCGCGTTCAGATGAATACATCTGGTCTTCACTCCACGAAGGGATTTCCCGACCGCAGAATTATGTTAGTTACCTCGGGACGCATCATTTCCTCTGGAGGACGCTGCCCTCTTATGAACAACTCGCGTATCTTTGTTCCGCTGAATTTTATGCATTGCTCTTCCTCGTGGGGGCAGGTTTTCTCGTTAACAACACCGCCGCACTTTTTACAGTAGTAGAACTCCTTGAAGAAAAGAGGGATTATTCCCAAGTCGGGAAATTCATCGAATATGTCTTGTGCGGCGTAGGGTGGGTAGAAGTCGCCCACTCCCGCGTGGTCTCTTCCCACTATGAAGTGGGTGCATCCGAAGTTTTTTCGTACAATGGCGTGGAATATTGCTTCTCGGGGCCCGGCATATCTCATTTCAAAGGGTAGGATGCTTATAACTGCACGATCTTTTAGATAATAATGTTTTATTAGAGCATCATAGGCTTCCAGTATGACTTCGTCTCTGAAGTCACCCTTTTTCTTTTTTCCGATGACAGGATTGATGAATACTCCGTCAACGAAAGTTAGAGCGGTTTTTTGTACGTATTCGTGTCCCTGATGGGGAGCGTTTCTGGTTTGAAATCCGACTATGGTTCTCCACCCTTTCTCCTTAAATAGTATCCTAGTTTCTACTGGTCTTAGGTTATATTTTGAGAATGGAGTTTTCATCTCGTTTATTAGGTCGATCTTTCCTCCTAAAAGTAGGTCTCCCATATCCTTTAACTTGGCAACACCGGGATGGATGTTGTCTAGGGTTCCGTAAACTTTCTGGGCAAATTCCCTTTTGTTATATCCGTATACCTCTTCCACATGCATTAGTGCTAGAGGCCTGTTTTCGTATGAGAGGGTGATTGTGTCATCGTTTCTTTTTTCAAAATTACTTGGAGCGTCTAGGATTATGGGCAGTGTCCAAGGTAAATCATTGGCTAATCTTTTATCGTTCAGAACGTTGAAATAGTCTTCCTCCAAAAGAAAGCCTTCTAGGGGACTAAAGACCCCTTTGGCGATGTTTTCCAAATCCTTAGCTAGTCCCTCTTCTACGTTTAGTGTTGGAAGTTCGCTTGCTTGTTCCAAGAATTTTTCTTTTTCACGTTCCGCTATTTCCCTGTTTATGAGTTTTCCACCATGAGGTTTCGGCATCTATAAAACCTTCTGAATAGTATACGGTTTACCCCAGATATCCTAGGGCTCTTAGCCTTTGCTTTATCCTCTCCTCATCCTCTTTGCTGAAAGGCTCCCCTTCTTCTTCCTCTTCTGCTACGATCTCACGAAGCACATATGTGACGTAGCTTGAAACCGATGTAAAGCCGGTGTCTTTAATTCTCTCTTTTATCTTCTTAAAGAGTGGTGTGGGTATAGAAACCGTTGTAAATTTCTTATCCTTTTCAGGCAATTTGAACACCATTTAATTAATTATATTTAATTAAGACTAATGCCTTAGTCTATTTAAAATTTTCAAAAAGTCTATAAATACATTTTAAAAAGATGTTTTGGTGAAGTGGTCATTGAGCAAGTTCATTTAATGGATTTGGAGAGGTTGCTATTTGGTTTATATCTTTTTTAGTTCCTTTAATTTTCTGATTTTTTTCTTTATGAGGATTTTTTCTATTTCTACATCTTGGTACCCAATCTCTTTTTTGGTTAACTCTGAGCCCTCCCGGAATATTTCAGTCAAAACTCTGCCATCTATATCCTTGGGAATCGGTACGTGAAATGTGTAAAGTATTGTGGGAGCGAGGTCGTAAATTTTTGCGTCCTTTACATTGCATCCCTCTTTGATGTCGGGACCGTGCGCTATAAATATGCCTTGAAGTTTGTGATATGCTGACCAAACGTTTTTTGAGTAGTCCCAGATGCTTCTTAGTAGACTATCACTTATCCTGTAACCCTCGTTCGGTATTACCACAAGGTCTGGTGCAAACTCCAGATGTTCTCCATTGTATAGTTCCTCCTTTCTTTTGACATCGGTTACCAGATTTTGCCCCGTTTTTGGATCCTTTATCATTTTTATTTCTTTGATTAGTTGTGTTCTTAGAGTTTCGTACTCTTTTGGGTCAAGTTCTGGATTTAGGAACACACCGCATTCTCCCACAAGGATTGCCTTGGTTGTACTCCAGTCTACTTGCCTTATCAGGTAAGGACTAGGAACTTCTGGCGGGAGTATCCTCTGCTGGAGACTCATTAACTTTTCCTTTGGTATTAGTCGCCTCACTAGTTTATCTAAACCTAACTGACGGATTATCTGTGATGTTTTCTTGTTGTATAACCAGAGGTTGGTTAATATTATATTAAAAATGGAGAGGTTCAGGTATCCTTTCTCCCAGAGCCACCTATTCAGTGAGAATGTTGCTTTTAAGCCAACGAAGCCGTGGTCCGACATTACTATAATGTTGGTGTCTTCCTCAAGCTGGTCAAGTAGTTTTCCAATTTCTGCATCGATTAATTTCCAAATTTTTTCAATAACTCCACCAAATCTTTCCTCTCTTTGTTCCATGTTTTTCCAGAAAAAGTGTTGTATGGCATCGGTGTAAAAGATGGTTGTGTGAATAAAATCAGGCGAGTAACTTCGAAGTAGATATCTCGTTACTTCAAACCTTTTTCTAATAAGTTCCTCTACCTCTAAAGCTAACCCCTCTTTTCTAGCTAATTGATACTCGGGATTAAGAGTAATTTCGCTAGGATTTATCTTATAATCATACTCTTCGACTAAAAACTTTTTCAGATCTTTTGGAAAGGTGTAATCTGCAGAATCAGACATGGGGAAACCGGAAACTATAAAGCCTCTAATCCTTCTTGGAGGGCATAAAAGGGGAAGATTTATGATACCGGAATTTAAACCATACTCGCCTAAATAGTCCCAAATTTCCTTACTTCGAAAAGGATCAGAAGCCATCACGGTTAATTCGAGATTTTTGATATCGAATCCGCACCAACTGTACAGGCCTAACTTTCCGGGATTTTTGCCCGTGGAATAAGATTTCCAAGCTGGCGAAGTCGTAAATGGATACGTACTCTGCAAATCTCCCCAAACACCTTTTTCCATAAGCTTTCTAAAAGTTGGTAACTGTCCTTGTTCAACCAAAGGTAAAATTATGTTCCAAGTTGCACCGTCCAAACCGATTACTAAGACTTTCAAATTTGTACACCCACCGTTGTTACAAACTATACCTAACATGTATTCAAAGCGTTTTTAGTCTTTCCCTACAGCACCAACATAACAAAAAATCGTCCAGAGCACAATGTGTACCAAATTTAATACATATTAATATCTTTTTTATTTCGCTCAGACTAGAAAATAAACATATAATTTTTGCGAATACTTTTAGAGAGCTTGTGGGATAAGGTCACTGGAAGAACTGCTGCCGCCCTTCAGATTCGTCCTAGATAAACCTGGGCTCTATTCAATCAGAAAAGTACATCTTATTGCTCACGAAGTACAAAAACATAGAAAGAATTAATCTCCTCCGAATAGCTATTGGAGGAACGTACAAAATAAGTTCACCAGTCTTGAACGAATATGAATAATAATATTCAAGAATATTGTTTCCTATAATAGGAGTATTACTCTTTAAATAATTATAACCCACTTTCCGCACCCTTCGCGAATATTTTGGTATTTTTTCGTTTTCTCCAATTACTGCTTGCGTCTCCTGCACCGGTTCGGAGTTCACCCGAAATTTATGCGGAAAAGGTTCCCACCTTCTTCACAGACTTGCGAATTGCGCAAAAATAGAAAAAAATAAACCAAAGGTGCGGAATGTAGGTTATAACTCAAGAAAGTATAATTATTTATCTTAATTTGATAAAAGCATGATAGGCCTTTGTCCTTCTATAATGATGTGTGTATATGTGATGTCTTAGATGTGGGAGAATGTGGATTAAGATTAGGTTTTATTGAAACAATAAACTAAAAGAAGTATGGGAGAAGTGTTAAAAATTGCCTAGAAGGAGGAATAAGAAAAATGGAAAGATAGATATTTTAATACCTACTCTAGATGAGAAAAAAATTCGCCCAAAATTAATGAAGGTTTTGCGTCACGCTTCATGGGTGAATGACGTTATAATAGAGACTTCTAAACCTCTATCCAGAGCAAGAGTGAATGGTATAAAGAAGTGTAAGACTGAGTGGATTGCTATGTTCGATGATGATGTGGAGATTCCCGAAAATTGGTTTGAAAAATTATGGATACTTGCCCTTCAAAAGGGTGTAGTTGCTGTATCCAGTCCCTATCTAACCATTAATTATGATTATGTTATAATGGACTTTATATCACGCCGATTTCGGAGTTTGGATAAAAGATTTACTCCAACTATCGGTAATGTTTTGTTTAAGAGGTCTGCTATGATAGGATATAATCCCCCACCACTCTTTTTCTGCGAAGATGAGCTTTTTTATCGGTATATCGTAAAAAGAGGGAAATGGGTTCATTCTAAATTTATCGGTGCGAAACACTTCTACAAGGAGAAGGACAGTCTTTTGAGCGGGGTGGCACAGAGAATTCTCAAATTTGAACCCTTCTATAAAATGCTTATGAGAGTAACCACCAGATTTTTCACTGCCGTCCTTGCCTCGTTCTATACTCATTCATTAAAAACAATTTACCATTTTTGGAGAATTAATGTTAGAATATTAACTGGATGGATAATGGGAAAAAGGCGAGCATTGAAAAAGGAGAGTTAGACAAGTATGAGTAAAAAATTCATAATAATTGCTAAGAAAAGAGAAGAAGAAAAGATGAGTATGTTTTAAAAATTTATGAGGCGGCTTTTTAGAAACAAAATTATAGTCTATTTACCTGATGGTTCAGCACCCTATCTTAATAAAAGGGATTGTGATTTAATAGAAACATGAGGAGTTAGATAAGTCTTCTCTTTTTAGGTTTGGGTAAGCCACGGTAATGCCTGCAGTTTTGACAGTTTACGAATAATGGTAACATTTCGATAACCTCAATGTTCCTTAGCGGAACATTTCATTATATGCATATTAAATAAACTTCTCAAACGAACTTCACGGCGTTCAGAATCGGGAAGTTTAGAAAGACATTTCATATAAAGTTTAGGAGAACCAGGCTTCTAGGGAAGATAATTTTCAGGAGTATCTATTCTTTTCATCCCAGAGTAGAGCCTTGCCTTCTTGCAGAGCGATTGTTTCTCTACGTAGAAGTGTATTGCTCGCATACCTACTGTTTTTGATTGATGGTGATGTTTTTCTAATGAATAAAACAATCCTTTATTCTCACTCATTTCATTTCAAGCCTCCTTCTTTTTATTACTTTTAATGAACGCGTATCCTAAATTCAACCATTTTTCTTTTGTTGTTGAACAGTATGTTCTTTCGAGGTCAGTTCTCAACTTATCTGAATGGTACTCAATTATAGTATCAGGCAAATTGTACATATTCTCTAGCAAAACTGATTCATCCCCCTCAATGTCTATTTTCACCACATCGTAATTATCAAAGAGGCAAGGGATTTCTCTCAGTAACTCCTTGAAGCCCATAATCCAAATATTAATATCCCAGTCGTTTAGCTGTTTGTTTATTTTGAGGTAACGCCCTAGTTTTGGATCTATTTCAACACAATCTACTCTTCTTGCTCCATTTAAGTAAAAGAACATAGCAGTCTCTCCAGCTCCGGCCCCCACATCCAAAACAGTCTTACCCTTTACGTCGAAATGAAGATAATTTCTCTCCCAATCTCTATGCTCACCTATGAACAGATAGTACCTGCTCGCAGGCAAAACCATATTAAGTGAACCAATGTGGAAATGTAGTTCCCCTCTTTCTTTGTCGTAGTAGCCTTTTCTAAGGAACTTTCTGGAGTCCCACAAGAATCGAAGCATTTGGTGTGGATAAACAGCATAACCATCATACAAAAGTGTAGGCAAACGTTTTTTCTTGCTCAAGCCTAAATGAAACATAGATAGTTCTTCTAACATTTTAGTTCATTCCTTCCTTTTCTTTTAAGAACTCTGTACTTTGAAAAGTTTAAAAATCCTTTAAGATAATTCGTTAAGTATCTCGTATTCCAGACAAATATCTTAATATCTTTGAAAATTAAAGAAGGCAGTAGTCCTCTTATTGGCGACATTAAAAGCTTTACAAAAACTTTAGGTAATATTCTCAATCCATAATATACACGATCCCCGGCACCCGACCACTGACTCTTTCTGTCTGAATAGTCTACGAAATGAAAACACTCATCGTTCTTCAATAAAAGATATTTCCAGCCGTTTTGAATGAGCCAATCACCAATATATTTATCCTCACCAGAATTTATGAAAGGAATTTTTATTCCTCTGACTGCTTTTGTTCTAATTAAAGTATTAATGCAAAAGAAGTTCGTGTTTATTCTTCCAAACTTATTCCAAAACGTCTTTATTTTTTCTCCTTCAGCATATGAGGAGGGTATATCTAGAACCACGGCAGCCAAATCATCAAAGGAACATAAATAATCATAAGCCTGCTCCAACCATTTGTTACCCTTAATCACAACATCGCTATCTACGAAGAGAAAGTAGGGAGTTGTAACTTTACTGATTCCAAGCTGTCGTGCAAATCCTAGTGACTGATTTTCCCAGAGAATCAAGTCTGCGTAGTCTTCAGCAATAATAGGCGTACTGTCTTTACTGAAATGGTCAACAACTATTAACCTATTAACAGGAATATACTTTTTTATAGATTTGAGACATTCTTCCAAATATTTCTCACTATTGTACGTACAGACAACAACATCTACTTTCACTAGCTCATCTCCTCTTTACATATTCTCTTTTACGGGCATAAAAATTATGTGGTGCATTTTTGGGATTTAAGCGATTCGAGAGACAAGCCAAAGGTTCCTGAAAGGGTTAGGCTTCAACAAGAAATAAGCCCTAAAAAGGCTCCTTTTGGCAGAAGAAGGAATAATAAGGGAGGCTAAAAAATACGTGCAGAAGCCAACCTGAAGCCAAATCCTAAGGCGTTCTCCAGCGATTTGGGCAGGATGTAATAATTATGTTTTTTATGAGCTGAGCGGAATGTTTTGGGCGTGTAGGATTTCCATCCTCGATCTGAGGAAGGTTCTCACCTCACCCCTCAGAAAACAGTAGGCGGACAATTTGCCACCATTAACCGAGAGGACTAGGAGGTTTCTCAGGCTCGTTTTTCCGTTCCTGTTGGTGTACCTCACCCGAAGGAGCTGGTAGGGATGCACACAAATCTTGGGTTGCCTTTTGATGCTGGAGGTGGTGAG
>JAUQZE010000004.1 GCA_030587365.1 Candidatus Freyarchaeota archaeon
CTCTTCGAGATCTGGTATTCCTCAAGGATGCTTTTCAGGGGGTTGAGGCGCCAGCATCGTATGATCTCCAGGTTCTTTTGGGCGTATTCCGAGAGCCCTTCAAGGTCTGCGGAGGTGATCCCCACCAGACGCTTCCGAAAAAGCAAAAAGGACTGGTCACTATTATTACTACTCGTAGGCTTGGATTGTTTCATTTCAATCACCGTTTAACCAATTAAGAAACATCCAAGTCTACTTAATTTTGCTACTACACAATAGTAATCAAGCATAATAAGACTCATAAATGGTTTGCATGCGTTGTTTCAAGTAATAGAATCGTGCCTAAAAGGACTGTTGGGAAAAAGGCTGTGGGAATAGACCTTAATGTGAGAAATTTTTCAACGGATAGTGATGGTCTCGTTATAGAGAATCCGAAGAATGTTAAGAAGGCGGAGAAACGATTGGCGAAGCAGCAGCAGAAGCTGTCGCGGAAAAAGAAGGGAAGCCATAATAGGAGAAAGCAGAAGGTAATTGTGGCTAAGGTTCATGAAAAAATTGAGAACAGGAGAAATGATTTCCTGCACAAAATAAGCAGGTATTACGTTAACAATTATGATCTAGTAGCTCTTGAAGATTTGAATATAACCAAACTGGTTCAAATTTCAGGGAGAGGGCTAACCAAATCCATACTTGACGCTTCATGGGGTAAATTTGTAAAATGCGTAACGTACAAAGCTGAGAATGCTGGTAAGTTCGCAGTAAAGGTATCCCCTAAAGGGACCACCCAAGATTGTTGCATTTGCGGAGAAAAGGTAGCCAAAGACCTCTCCGTAAGAATGCATTTGTGTCCGTATTGTGGATCTATTATGCCAAGAGATTATAATGCTGCACAGAACATTAAGCTTAAAGGTTTAGAAAAGGTAGGGTGGGGCACACCCGAACCTACGGTTCTCAACACCGAGAACCTGAACACGCTTGCAGAGATAAGAACCTCTATTCTGAGCCTCTCAGAACAAGTTCCTGTCAATGAATCAAGAATCTCCCAACTTTAGTCAAGGAGAATGTCAAGAAATAGTAAACTTGAATTTTCTTAAAAATCGGAATCCTAATACGAATGTAATTATCTACCTGCAGTAAAAAATAAGAGTTAAATATAATTACGAACTCTTAGCTTAATATGTTACTTATAAGAGAAAACTTTACGGTTTCTGAGGGAACGAAATGTCTGAAAATGTTTTCCGTGCTTACGATATAAGGGCAGTTTTTAATGAGGAAATAGATGCGGAGAGCATAGTGAGAATAGGACTTGCTTTTGGAACGTACCTAGGCGGGCAAGGCCTTGTTTTTACTGGAAGAGATGTAAGAACAAGTTCAAAGATAGTGGAAAACGCTGCCGTTTCTGGGATTTGCTCCACCGGTTGTGATGTTGCATCACTGGGTCTACTTCCCATCCCTCTGTTAAATTTCTCTACATGGAAACATAAACCGAAAGCAGGATTGATGGTTACCGCATCTCATAATCCACCAGAATTTACTGGTTTACGCTTTAGACGCAACGATGGTACTGGTTTCTCCGAAGAGAATGATAAAATCAAGAAAATTTATCTTGAAGGCAACTTCCTCAAAAAACCATGGAATAAACTAGGAGAATTTACGAGCATCAGTACGCAAGTGGTCATTTCGGAGTACACTAAATATTTGTTAGAGAAAATATCATTAGAGAGACAATTAAGAGTGGTTCTTGACCCCGGTGCGGGTACGGCCTCCATAGCGGCGCCCCAGCTCTTCAGAAAGGCTGGCTGTAAGGTTTTTACAATAAATTCGCAGATTGACGGAACCTTCCCTGGTAGAGACCCCTACCCCCGCGAGGGAAATATTGACGATTTACAAAAAATTACTGCGGATCACGGCGCGGATCTAGGAGTAGCTTACGATGGGGATGCAGACAGAGCGGTTTTTGTTGATGACAAGGGACGAATAGTGAGACCCGAGGTGGCAGGCGTGCTCTTCATAAGGGATGTCCTTTCCAAGAAAAAGGGTAAGATAGTAGCTAACGTTGCGAGCTCCATGATTGTGCAAGAACAGGTAGAGGCCTTAGGAGGAGAAGTGATTTATGAGAGGGTAGGGGATGTTTTTATGACGGATGCAATTGAAAAACACCACGCAGTGTTCGGTATCGAACCCTCAGGACACTTTTATTCAAACCTATTCTATCCTTTTGATGATGGAATTCAATCCAGTCTACTTTTGGCAGAGATCATTTCCAAACAAAACAAACCATTATCAGAACTCGCAGACGAAATTCCGCAATACCCCATGATAGAAGAAACCATCAAGTGCCCCGACGAGAAAAAATTCCAAGTCATAGAAAGAACCAAAGAAAAACTAGAAAAGAGAGGATATAAACTCAACTTGATGGATGGCGTGAGAATAGATCAGAAGGAAGGCTGGGCGATAGTCAGACCTTCAAACACTCAACCATTAATCCGTGTTACCGCAGAAGCGCGGACGGAGTCAAAATTAAAACAACTAAAAAGTGAGGTATTTGGGCTCCTAAAAGAGGAACTGGAAAAAAGTTAAGAAAAACGCACATTTTCAGTGAACGAAAAATGTTTACTGAACAAAAATTTTGGTAACAGATATCTAAATGTGCTTCTATTTTTCGCTGATAAAAATTTTTTACATTGTAGTGCTATCCATCCTTACTTATCACTGTTCAAATTCTTTTTTTAAAAAAAGAGATAAATATTTATTTTAGATTCGTATTGATATGCGTTGTAGACACGTATCACAACTCAAGTTACTTTAAATCCGAAAATGATTGAAAACCGACAGCGCGTAGGACACAAGCAAAGGATGAAGCATAAACTTGGTTTCCGATTATATGAATTCACTTTCTATAATGGTTCTCTTTTCAGAGCCAGTGAAAAGTACTTTGGAGTTTAACAAAGCTATAAAAGGAGTTGGTTTGAAACTTTAGGGAGTGATAAACTAAATGGAAGAAGCCCTAGCTTTCCACATCATCGGTGAATTATTCTTAACTTCGGAAAAGATCGACGATCTAAAATTAATTAAGAAGGTGCTCATAGAAGCAGCTAAGAAGGCTGGACTAACTATATTAAACTCAAAGTTCCACAAGTTTAAACCTCAGGGTGTCAGTGGTTTTATAATGATAAGTGAATCTCACTTATCAATTCATACCTGGCCTGAAAGTGGATACGTAGCGGTAGATGTCTTTACCTGTGGAGAACCGTTACAGTGCAGAACCGCGTACGACTGCATAGTATCAATGCTCAAACCGTCGTATCATACAGAGATGGTGATTAAAAGGGGAAGGTTCAATGAGCACAAGGAACCTGAGAAGAGTATAGTCTATGAGTGACGAAAACCTAACCCTGTGGTTTGCTAATTGGCACACAGATAACATTCAGCACCTAGTAAAGGTTAAACCGGTTTATAGCGCTCAGTCAGAATATCAGCGAATTGAGGTAGTTGATTCTAAGGTTTATGGAAGACTGCTCATTTTGAATGGAGAGATTCAGCTATCAACAAAATTCAACTCCTACATCCACGAAAGCATGACCCACCCCGCATTACTTCTACACCCCCATCCCAAGAATGTGCTCATAGTAGGAGGAGGAGATGGAGGCTCCACAACAGAGGTGGTAAAGCACAACGTGGAATCTGTCACCGTTGTGGAAATCGATGGGGAGGTTGTCCAAGTTGCGAAGGAATATTTTCCAGGGATCTCCGTGGGTTTTTCCGACAAACGCGTAACAATAAAATACTTGGATGGCAGGGACTTTGTGGAAAAGTGTAAGGATAAATTTGATGTGATAATCAATGATATTTCGGATCCAACAGAATCTGCATGCACGGTTTTCACAAGGAGATTTTTTGGTAAATTGTATGATTGTTTGAGGGAGGATGGAGTTTTCCTAACCCATGCCGAGTCTCCGGACTCCTGCGAGGAAATATTTTATAGGGTTATTGCAACCTTGAGAGATGTTTTTCCCATAGTTAGACCTTTCAGAATATGGATTCCTCCTTACATCGATTTTTGGGGGAGAGTTATTGCATCCAAAAAATATGATCCTTCAGAGTTGGATATTAGCCAAATAGCTGAGCGTATTAGTGAGAGAGGACTTTTGTTAGAATGGTTAACCCCGGAACTGTTTTTTGCCATGTTTCGCTCCTTCTCAAAGGATGTTCTTGATAAAATGAATCAAGAATGGAGAATAATTACCGAGAAGGATTTCCCGCTTTTTAACAGACCTTAAACGATTCCAGGTGATTAATCATGCCAAATTTTGAAATAAATAAAAAATTTTTGGGCTCAATGGTAAAGGAGTGTAAAAAGAAGAATCCATTGGATCCCAACTTTACCTCCTATGAGATTTCAAGAATAATTTTTCAACTTGTTAATGGAAACACACTAGGAAATATCACATCTAAAATGCAGGTAGCTTCAGTAATGGCGGCGCTGGGATATTTGCATTATAAAGAATTGCTTTCCTATGATGCAGGTACAGGATTATTCAAGCTTAAGGTGATTCCGAATTGGAATTTGAAATCCTTTACCGGGCTGCAATATCACGTTTTGAAAGAGGTGCTTCCGAAAGGTGATTTACTTAATCGAATTCTGGAGGAGCGTAACCTCGAGCTAATATCGGAGTACGCTCAATTGTTTATTAATATTGAAACTCTTCTCAGAAAGTTCACTTTGATGCAGTCTTTTAACGATGTGGAGGGCAAGGATGTTATTTTCGTAGGCGATGATGATTTATTAAGCGTGTTTACGGCTCTTCTGGGAGATGCCAATCGAATAACTGTTCTAGATGTGGATGAGAGGATTTTAGGATTAATTGATAAGTTATCAGAAGAAAATGATCTAAATATAGAAACGCTAAAACATAATCTTATGTTTCCCCTGCCTTCCATCTTACAGGGGAAATTCGATACCTTCTGCACGGATTCCTCCCACTGCTTGGGGGGAATCGTTCTCTTTGTAAGCCGGGGAATATCTTCACTCAAAAAAGAAACCGAAACTGCGGGTTACTTCAATTTCCAAACTGTCGATGAAGCACCTTTGATGAGTTTTCAAATAAGAAGAAGGATTTTCGAATACCTGACCAACAGAATGAAAGTCGTGATATCATGCGCTCTTCCATCGTTTTCATATTATATTATTCCAAAGGAAGAAAACCAGATGCTCACAGAAAAATTCCTTGAAGCCTTATCCGCCCCCAATTTTGAGAAGTTCAAACCGTTAAGTGCGTATCGGGATTCTTCAACCTTCATAGAATTTTATCCTTATTTTTCAATGGAACCAGCAACAACGCTCAGGATAACTTGCCTAAACTCGGAACCCCTAATAACTGGAGAATTCGATAAAGAATCCGAAAAAGAGTACGGACCCATCTACTCATGGAAATATTTAAAGGAAAAAATAAAAATTGACTAATTTCAACAGTATTTATGAAAGAATAAAAGAAAATGGGAAATGGGAGAGGGCGAATTAATGATTAAAAGTTTTAAATAGTTAGTTTTTTGGTTAACTTTTTTCCCTCTTCGGTTGCAGATATCCAGTTCGTTTCCGTTCGATTGACCAGTCCCTTTTTAACCAGGCTGTTGATTGTTTCTTCGGGGGTCATTTTGGCTTTCCCACTAGTCCAAATCCTGTAAACCTTCTGTAATCTCCCTGTAATTGTTTTCTGGCGCTCGCCTATAGAAAACTGAGCAATCAAAGCCAGAGCCTGTTTTTCCTCTTCTGTAAGTTCAGTAACTTGATCTGACATTACCTTTCACTCGAACCGCATCTTATTATCTGCTTAAGTTAAAGATAGGAATCCGAACCTAAATCTCTTTCTACTAGAGCAAACAGTAACAAGAAAGTTATTAAAAAAAACATTCTAAGATAGTTTCTAATTATTTTCTAACCCATTTATACCCGACGTTCAAGGCTTTCAAGTTCACCTCCACATCCCTCATCTCCTCCTCTATCGTCTGCTTCACAGACTCGTAACTAACAGGAAGAATCTCTAACGCCAGAGCCACGCCCAAAAGTACTATGTTAGCCTTCTGAGCATCACCAACCTCCTCCTCAGCAATCTTAGTAGCGTTAAGAGAAATCACTTTATCGGAAAACCCTCTCAGAGAGGAAAGAATATCCTCCAACTCAGGATAAGTCGCCATCTCAGCCCACACAGTCACGGGAGGAATGGTGTGCTCATTAACAATAATAATCGTCTTCTCGGAGGCAAACTTCGCATTCCTTAATGTCTCAGCAGGCTCCAAGCCAATCAAAACATCCGCATCACCGTAACACACCGTTGGAGAAAGAAGAGATTCTCTCTCATCAACCACCTCATCCGGCTCCTTTATCAAAAATCTGCAGCAACAATCAAGAGCTCCCTCTCTTTGACTGAGGCCCAATTTCTCCGTTCCAAGTATCATATCCACCCCGTCCTTGAAGGCCGCGAACTCGATTATCCTACGGAGTGTAATTACGCCCTGACCACCAGTACCCGCGATTACCACGTTAACCTTCCGCAACAAAACCACCCAAAGAAACGCCGAAGTGGATTCATAATTTTTCTAGACATATACTCGATGTAAATATAATAATTATGTGTTTTGGGGTTATAGCCGGATTGCAAGCTCTCCCCACGGAGGAATCTCAAATTTCGAAAATATATCAAATTCGGTTACATATGTTCATATATTTGTTACAACTTTTATCCTATCGGTTAATTATAATCAACCACTCCGCCCTTTAAAGATGGGAGTTTGTAACTGCGTTCAGTTTCAATTCCTATTAAGGGTGAACAAGTCTATTATGAGTATGCTTAACGACTCGTTTCCTTCTAAAAAGCTTCATTGCAAGGAACTTGCCCTGTCATAGGAAACTTTCCCGGTTGGATGGTCATTCAAATGTCGTGGGAAGAACGTTCATCTCCGCAACCAAAATCATTGGCTTTCCATCAGAAACACTCTAAAGATATTTTGGGTGAGTTGAGAGAATTAAACCCTGAATTTTTTGAAAGGTACAGAACAATCGATAATTCAATGGAGTTTTTGAAATATTTAGTGAAGCCTTCCAAGAAGAGTATCGTGATGAATACTCTCAAAGTAAGTTTTAAAGATGTGGCGGATAACCTTAGTAAAGATTTTGATCTTGAGCCGGTGCCCTGGTGTGGTGAGGGATTTTTTGTTTATCCTAAGGAGGCTGGTGCTGAGGCTAGGATAAGTAATACGATTGAGTACCTGCTTGGTTTCATATTTTTTCAGGAGGCGTCCTCTATGATTCCTCCTGTTGTGCTTGACGTGAAGCCGGGACACTTTGTGCTTGATATGGCTGCAGCCCCCGGAGGTAAAACAGTTCATATTGGAATGTATATGAAGAACGAGGGATGCTTGATTGCGAACGATATTAAGGGGAAAAGAGTGAATATTCTAATACAGAAAATTCAAAGATGTGGAATTTTAAACGCGTGGGTTATGATGAAGGATGGAAGATACTTTAATAGATTTGAGAACAGGTTTGACCGAGTACTTCTAGATACTCCCTGCTCCAATGTTGGGATGATAAGAAAGAATTTCAAATATCTAAAACTCTGGAACATAAGTAGAGTTGAATCTCTATCCCGGCTCCAGAAGGAAATTGTTCTAGCAGGCTACAAGGCTTTGAAAAATGGGGGAATTATGGTTTACTCCACCTGCACTCTGGATCCAGTCGAAAACGAGGAAGTCGTCGATTACCTCATATCAAAAACAAACGCTAAAGTTGACGAGATAAAATTACCCGTAAGAAAAACAAAGCCATTCACCGAATTTAGAGGAAAGAAATTCAACAACCAAGTTAAAAAATGTCTCAGAATTCATCCTCAGGACAACGACACAGAAGGTTTTTTCGTAGCAAAAATAGTCAAGGAGAGCTAAGAGATGCCCGAAATAGAAGCCACCCAAAAAATATCCGAAATGATAGAAGAACAGTTTGGGGCTAAAATAAATTTTAAACTCCAAGAAGCGGGCAAAAGAAAAGTCTATGCATACAGAGAGTATACAAACCTAGAAAAACAACCTATAGAAATCATCCACTACGGAGTATACTTCGGAAAACTCGATGAAGGAGGAGAAATAAGACTATCAATCGAAGGCTCCCAGCTAATAGGCAAAAAAGCAAAAAAGAACATAATAGAAATCGATCACGATAAAGCAGTCAAATGGATGAAAGGAGAGAACCTCAAAGTTGAATCGAAAGCCCAAGGCTACGTAATACTAAAGTGGAAAAACTACTATCTCGGCTGCGGTAAACTCAAAAACGGAACAATCAAAAACTATGTACCCAAAGATAGAAGAATCACCACCCAAAAATCCACACCAAGAGACTAACTAATCTAAAAAACCAAGAATTTTTAAAAAAGGTATAGATTACGTATTATTCCTTTGCCGTGAGCAGACCCAGAAACTGTTTTAATATCATAGCCGTAGCGCCCCAAATGACACACCCATTATAATCGTAGAAACAAACTGGAACCTTCTTTCCGAAGTATTCATGTAACTCCTCACGGAAATTCCTATCATCAAGTAACGCGGATAAGGGAACCTCAATAACCTTCTCAATTTCATACTTATTGATTTTGAGGCGCCCATCAGGTGGATGCTTCAAAAAACCAACAAATGGGGTGACAATATACCTACTAGTAAACGTAACAATATCATCAAGCTCTCCTAAAACCTCAATGTCTTCCCTAGTCAACCCTATCTCCTCAAAAGTTTCTCGAAACGCCGTATTCAACAAATTTACATCCTCCTCGTCGAATCCCCCACCTGGAAACGATATCTGCCCCTTATGAAATTTAAGTTCATTGCTCCTCTTTGTAAAAATAATATAGTACGCGCTATCCCTCTCAAAAAGAAGAAGAAATACTGCAGCATGAGTAAAGTTCGGATCAGACAACTCCACTCTTCGACGCTTAGAAAGCAGCTCCATAATCCTTGATTCCACTCGAGCCAGCCTCCTTTTTGTGGGAATTACACAAATCACCACGGAAAATGTTTTTCCTATGTTCCAAAATTACTGTATTTATGGCAGCGTTAGGCAAAAATACCACTTACTGCGTTTCTTTAAACATTTCTTTATATCATTTTCCAATTCGCCACACAAAAATATAATCAAACACAAGAAATTAAGGTCAACCGTAAGTACCGGAAATTCCTTTTAGTTTCTTGGAGTTTTTAAGAAGAGCTAAATAGGGGTATTAAATGATTTATTTTTTATTTTTATGGTTTTTAAAATAGTATAGAATATTAATTTTTGAAAAAAAGGAGGTGAAAGGTTACCAACTGGATACATCAACGCGCCATTCGTCTTTGTCTTCTTCGTCTTTAACAAGAATAATTGGAACTTGTCCAGTACCGCTTGGTTTTCCGTCTTTGTCTAGACGGTTGAAAAAGAATTTTACACGTCTTTCTGTTTTGGATTTGGTGTCCTCATTTTTAAACGTGTAAGACATTTTTTGTTCATCGACTCTCTTTCGCCCAGTATCCCACCAAAAGTAAGGACTGGAACCGTATTTTTCAGCTTGATCACGAAGCCTTTTTCTAATAGTTTTTAGCCATTCCTTTTTGTTATTCTCCATCATTAGTTTATAGTGTAAAATCGCAACTTCTTTCGCACTCATACCTGGTTTAACCGACATTTAGTTTCATTCTCCTATAGTTCATAATAAAAATTACCAAGTGGTATAATATAAATTCTTGTTTTCTGACCTAACACCATAATTAAAATAAGGTTATTTAAAAAAACTATTTTCCTCTAACTTCCCTTGCCCAATCCATCAGGAAACTAGGGATATTGTATTATAGAAGTACGAGCAATCGCACAATGTAAACATAGGGCCTTACATACTCCACATTTTGTGCACTTACTTTGGTCTATGTACATTGTTTCCTCGTCGTACTCCTCGTCTACGAACCTTCGGAACGCGGTACAACCAAGGGTTTTGACGCATTCTAAGCATAGTTGGCAGCGCCCAGGGATAACCCAGTAAATTTCTTTTTTTATAGGTCCCTCAATAGGCTTCTCTTTCTTCAAACGTCTCTGGTACAGAAGCATACATTCACGCCTAGAAATAACAACCTTAGGCCCTCTTTGCTTCAAAGCATCCGTCAGCACATTTATAGTATGATTAACCTCAAAGGGATCAACCACTCTAACATACTTAACGCCTAGGGCTTTAGCTACATCCTCAATAGGAATCGGCGGAGACTTCTCGCCCATACCTCTTATGCCAGCTCCAGGGTGAGGCTGATGTTCAGTCATAGCTGTGCATGAATTATCAAAGATTAAAAGCAAGACATTAGCGTCGTTGTACACACTGTTGACAAGCGCAGGGATCCCTGTGTGGTAAAATGTGGAGTCACCCATCAAAGCAATAATATCCTGGTCGGTCTTAAAACTCATGCCGTTAGCAATACCCAAACCACCAGCCATGCACACAATCCAATCAGTAACACCCAGAGGAGGAAAGAAAGACATAACATAACAACCAATATCCCCACCATAAATCGCCTGATCCTTAGTAACCCGTCGAATAGCCGCAAGGGCGGCTCGCTCTGGGCATCCGGGACAGAATGTGGGTGTTCTTGCTGGGATTATTTTTGACGTTTCCTGATATTTTTGGAGAATGTTTTGAATGTTTATTTTGGGTTCTTTTCCTAGTATTTTTGTGAGTCCTAGGGCTACGTCTCCTGTTGAGAGTTCTCCGTATGGGGGGTAGATTTCTTTTCCGATTATTTCTACGGGGAGTTTTTGTTCGTGTGCCAATTTTTTGAGTTGGGTTTCTAAGAAGCTTTCCATTTCTTCTACTACTATGATTTTTTCTAGGTCGTGGTTTTGAGCGAAGCTTGTGAAAAGCTCCCGAGATACGGGGTAGGTTATTCCGAGTTTTAGTACTGGTGTGTCTTTTGCTTCTAGTAGGTTTAGGGCTTCTATTGTGTATCCGTATGGGGCTCCGCTGGTTACTATGCCTGTTTGTGCTTTTCCGGGTAGGGTTTTGTTTAGTTTGCTTTTTGCGGATTCTTTTTCTATGTTGTTTATTCTTTCTATGAGGCGGGCTTTGTTGCGGTTGGCGTGTGGTGGGAGTGAGCAATATTTTGGGATATCTTTTTGGAAGTATCCTTTTTCTTTTGGTTTTTCGAGTATTGGTCCGTAGGTTACTTTTCCTCTGCTGTGGGCTATTCTGGTGGTTAACCTGTATATTATGGGTATGTCGTGTTGGTTTGAGAGTTGGTATGCTTCTATTATGTAGTCTTTTGCTTCTTGGGGTGTTGAGGGTTCTATTATTGGGGCGTTGAAGAGCGGTCCGTAGAATCTGTTGTTTTGTTCGTTTTGGCTCCCCAGGGCTCCAGGGTCGTCTCCACTTACTAGGATTAGCCCACCTTCCCCGTAGGCGCTGTTGCATCCATTGTAGCATATGGTTATGAAGGAGTCGCTCGCCACGTTTAGTCCTACGTGTTTGCACACCATTAAGGCTTTGACTCCGGACTAGCTGGCTCCAGCTGCCCCTTGGACTGCTGTGGCTTCATTTACGCTTAATTGGAAGTAGAGTCCCGGGATTTTTGGAGCTATTTCGCTGAAGATGTTGCCAATCTCACTCACGGGTGTTCCGGGGTAGGTTGATACGTATCCTACGCCGGCTTCAAATGCTCCTCTTGCCACAGCCTCATTTCCCATTAATAGGAGGGTTTCTCCTTCTTGGTCTAGGGTTATGCGGTGTGAGCCTGTTAAGCGCGATATTCTAATCACCACCATAGATTAGAAACCAGAAATGTTTGGATATTAAAATAAGTTACGCACGAAAGTGTTAGGTCTTATATAAGCGACCCTTTTGGCTGCGACTCCACCCTTAAAAGGTTTGTTGATTACCGGTTTAAAAAAAAGAGGGGTTGGTAGAGATGGTGTCTTAGAAGGGTTTTTGGATGGTTGCGTCTGGGAAAACTGCTACTCTGGGTTTTCCTTCATAGGTGTTTTTTATCTCTTCAAGGGTTTCCTCCCAGGTTCTAAGTTTGATGGTCTTCTCTGGAGGGGTCATTTCCAGCCAGGGTTGTTTCTCGGGGTACTGTGACAATATTATTATTTTTCCAACTCTGTTTAGTATTCCGGGGGGTGGCAACCACAGGTTTCCTCCGACTCTATTAATTCCCCATCTTCCATGTACATAGTGTGATACTTGCCCTGTGGGTGTGTTGTACACGATCACCAGTGTTCCTCCCTCTTTCATTACTACAGACGGCCAACTGGCTATGGCTGACTCGCTGGCCTTAGAGTAGGCGTTGGAAATCACTAGGTCTGGGGTCTGAGGTATCTGCGCTCGGTAGTGGGTCATCGCTTCCTCCACGCCTTTCCTCTGGGCTTCCACGACATCTCCTGCGAAGATATTTGTTGAGTTCCTCTTGAAATCGAACAGGACATTCACAACCATATCCATACCAGCCATTCTAGCCACCTCCTCAGAATCTTGCCTCAGAATGTTCTCCGCGTTCAGCCTCCCGTATACCAGCTGGCAGGTAGGGTGCAAATCTCTGAAGTTTTGGGCCGCGGACCAACCGCCCAAGTCACCGTGATTGAAGGATATGGTTCTTATGCTAGAAATTCCTGGCAGAACGATCTTTGCGCCCCCTCCAAAGCCAAATTGTGGGTGGGGCACTATGCCTCCAATGCCAATCTTGAGGTCACAACCCATGACTTCGGCGTTTACCTCCACTGGTGTCCCGTGCTTAGTATGCCCTAAATAGCTCAGGTTGCTGTAAGGGTTATGGTTGAAAACAGAGTATCCTTCTACAATTTTTTCTCCCAGCTTCTTTGAGAAGTCCTCCCTGTCGTAGGTTCCGTGAGCTCCGTTAGCACAGATGAACCTTATGTGATCCTCTCCGATGCCTCCTTTTTTCAGTTCTTCAATAACGAGGGGGGCTATTTCGGATATTTTCGTAGGCCGGGTCATGTCATCAAATACTACTACGACATCCTTTTTCCCCTCTGCTAGTTTGCTTAAGGGTTTCGTTCCAATGGGGTTCCTCAGAGCTGAAATGATTTGATCTTTTTTCAAAGCGGGTTTTTTCTCGCCGCCCATGCCGCATATGGTCACATCCCAATCGGCGGGAAGCTCTAATTCTAGGGTATTATCACCATACCAGGGGTTTTGCATTAAACTAACTTTCACAAGTGTTCACCCACCAAAAAGTAGGTCGTACTTAATTTAAAGCATTTTGAATGCTTTTAGATATTGCTAGGTATATATGAAAATAAGCGATAAAAAAGCATCATAAATACGCTTTTAATTTTAGTGTTGAAGATGAGGTAACAAGCGTTGCTTGGAAGCTTGTAGTACGAGTTCACGTTTAGGAGGCGGGAAAAATTCTGCAATTTCTTTTTCTTATCTTATTTCTATTGCGTCCTTGGGGCAGACGTTTATGCATTCGTAGCATTTGGTGCATAGGTCGGTGAATATTACGTCTACTTTCCATTCTTTGGGGTCGTTGCTGTATTTTTCTGGTGAGTATATCATGAATATTGCTGGGGGACAGGCTTGGAGGCATTTTCTGCATTCTTCGGGCTTGGTGCATTTTGCTTGGTCTATTTTTATTTTTGTTTTCATTTTAGTAGGCCTCCTTGAGCATTGGTATCGTTTCTCGGTCGACCAGAGTTATTGCTTCTTCGGGGCAGGTGGTGGCGCATAGTCCGCATCCGAAACATTTCCACATATCGATGTAGGGTCGCCCTATGGAGTCGGGGAAGGTTAATGCTCCGAATTGGCAGCGCGTGGCGCATTTTCTGCAGCTGGTGCATTTGTTGGGGTCTACTCTCACAACGTATTCGGATTTGTGTAGGGTTAGGATTTCGTAGTCTCTTCTTATACGTATTCCTGTGCATTGTGGGTAGTCGCAGTTACATAGGGCGCCTATGTGTGGTATGGGTCCGAACCAGATGGTGTTTACTCTTCCTCTCTTATTCATTTCTTCTACGAATTTCTGCGCCTTGTCTATTGTGAGTTTTTTTACTCCGTGTTCTGGGACGTATCTGGGGAGTTTGGCTGCTACTTCTGTGAGGACTCCGAAGGCTAGGCAGCAGTCGTCTTTTATTCCTCGCTGCATCCATCGGCAGGCGCAGTTTATTCTTGCTATGGGTTCGGCTATTTCCAGAATTTTTTTAGCGTCCTCCAGTGGAACCACTTGGCCGAAATGCCCTTCGGCTCTCAGGGGGTCTTGGTTTTTTTCCTTGTGCAACCACCTGTTGATGTACCATTTTAAAAGTCTACCTAGTAGGGGGTTTTTTAGCTTGTAGCCTACTCCTTTTGAGGATATTCCGAAGATTTTCTGTATGTAGACTTTTTCAAAGTTTTTCCAGAGCATTTCCAGGTATTGCTGAGCATTCACTTCTTCTGCTGTTTCACGCAGGTAGTTTTTCGAGTTTAGATACCATTTATTCCCTGCTCCGTGTTTGTAGCACCATTGGCACATTTAATCACCTTTGAAAGGGGGTTAAAAAATAAGTTTCTTTCTCGATTATTCATTTAGGAGGGTTATAAGTATTATTGTTGGAGGGTTTTAGCAGTTTTAAATCTCGCTGAATAGCGTTCTTTCGCTAGTTTTTATGTGGCTGATTTATTATCACGCATTTTATTTGCGCTTTCAAGGATTACTTCTTATGAGTGGTAAATGTTCTTAGGAGATACAATACCAAAAAAGGATAGTAATCTGCGGTTTTTATCTGAGGAACCTTGGTGTGTTGAGTTAGCTTTTAATTTTCTCTTTTTTCTTTTTTGCTTCCATTTTCTTTTTTGCTTCCATTTCGAATGTTATAAAAACCGGATCGAAGCCCATGGGGCAGACCAACTTTGATATTCGGTCTTTATCCTTCATACCAACGTTTATTCGGATTTTGTCCACGCCTATTTTTTCTAAAACTTCCAGCGCCTTATCTGCGAGAATTCTGCCTACTCCCTTTCCTTGATGGTCGGGATCTACTATCCAGTTGTACAGGTAGCCCACCATTATTCCTGAGGGTTCTAACCTTGCCTCGATCATTCCCATGCCTATTATTTTATTATTCTCTTCTGCAATAAGGGTCTGTCTCTGGAGTCCGGGACTAAATAATCGTAGTTTATCAGAGTCTTTCCATTTTCGAGCATCAAAGCCTACACCGATAGAGTTACTCAGTTTCTCCATAAGTTTCATAGTTTGTTCATTATCCTTACTTATATAATTTCGAACCAGCACAGTCAACGGTTCCCCACCTGAATCTGCTCTTATTTTCGAGTGACTTGAGATTTAAAATAATTATAAACTTTTTGAGAATGTCCAATAGAGAACAATTTGTCTGGCTTTCGAATTTTTTGGTACTTTTTCAGTTTGTGTTATAATTTTTGAGCGTTTTACCCTATTGATGATAATTTGATTTTTGATTTTATATGATTTAGAAACTGTATTTTTTACGATAAATTTATTAATTTACTTTTAAGAAAAGTTTCCATGAAAATACCTACTTGGAAATTCAGCCTATAAAACGGCGAATTGAGGAGGTTTGCATTAAAAGGTGGGACGGAAAATAGTTCGAGGGACACATTTCACGGAATCATTTTTAGTGGGGGCTTTTAGATGACTTATGATTCTGATATTTATTCTTTGTATTTCATTGAGAGAGATTCTGGAAAGTGTATGTACTACCAAAAGTTTAGTGGCGTTGAAGTGGATCCGGATAGATTGTCTGGTTTTATTTCTGCTATAGTTTCTTTTTCTGAGGAACTCTTACCCAAGATGGGGGATGAGTGGTTGAAAACTATTGATCGGGGCAGTTTTAAATTATTGGTAGAGCGGGGGAATAATGTTTATGGTTTGCTTATCGCTGAGACGGAAACTCCAGAAGTGAGAATGAAGCTTAAGCATCTGGTAGCGGAGTTTGAAAAAAGATTTTCAACAAAGATTGTAGGATGGAAGGGTGAACTTGGTGTTTTCGAGGATTTTAGAAATGATGTCTTTAGAGCCTTTCCCGCGCAATCCATTTTACCCCAGTATATTCCGGAGCTTCTCACAAGACTCAGCAAAAGTGTTGAGGTGACTCCAAAAATGTCAGCTGTTTTAAAAATCTTGGAAGAAGACCCGGAGACCAACCTGCAGGAGATCGCTAATAGGAGCGGTTACAGCGTTAGTGAGATTTTGGAGAGATTCGGAGTCTTGTGATTAAGGGACTAATCAGCTTTAAGGTCAAGGTTCGTGAGGATGAAGTGTATCAAATTTCACCGAGGACATGGGAGGCTCTTATTAAGGGAGTTTACCAGCTTGAAAAAATCCAAAAAATATACGGTATTAAGGGAGTGGAGATTCTTTTTGCGAATGACGGAAAAAGAACCGTGAAAGAGATTGCCCAGGGGTTAAGGCTTAACCCTGGTTTCGTGAAGGTAGTTCTGGGATATTTTCTAATGGAGCATTTCATTGATTTGGTTCCTATGGAGAAAAAAAATTGACATAACTACTTATTTGTCTAAAAATAAATTGTTTATTTAAAAAGACTATATAAAAATTAAAACTATTTTTAGCATTTAGAACTTCTTCCACCTATGTGAACTGCAATGGACTTATTACCTAAAAATGTCAAAATAAATAATTGAGCAATGTCAATTCTCCTTTGAGGAGAAGATGGCTGTTTTAAAGGTATGCAACACAGGTTTTTTGGAGGAATTTAATGTCCGATGTTGCGGTGGTGCAGACTCTTAAAAAAAGTTTAGACGAATTAAGGATACGGCTAGAAAAGAACTCCGAGGAAATTTCACGGCAGCTCGATAATTTAACAAGCTTTATTGGCGATAAGTTAACTGGGGTGAATCAAGAGACCAAAGAACACCTTGAGAAGCTCGCCGCTGATTTGGGAAGCATGTTCAACAATTACAAAATGGAGTTACTTAAAAACTTCGAGGAGTTACTCACTTCCGATGAGACTGTACTTAAGACAATTATTGGAAGCATTTCTGGTGGTTTTTCGACTGAGGAAAAAAACTTTTCTACGGCGCTCTCAAAGCTAAATGAAAAGGTCGGTGAGGATTTAGATAGCGTTAGCACTAATTTTGCTTCCAAAAATTTAAAGCTTAAAAGCGGTTTGCAGACGTTACTCGGCGAGAGGACGAAGGATCTGAACACGAGAGTTTCGACTACCTTAAATGAGAGTTTGAAAAATTTCCAGAAAAGTATAAGTGGATTGAAAAACGAAATAGGTTCAAGTATTGATGCTTCCTCTTCCTCTTCACAGGATTCGCTTGTACGTGCTAGAAGTAGTATCGAAAGCTTTCTTTCTGATGTGGCTAATCAGCTGGAGACCTTGAATAAACATGTGTTATCCGTGAAGGAACAGTTGGAAGGTTCTTTGAGTGACACAGAATCGAATGTTTTGCAATCTTTTGAACACGTAAAGACGAAGGCCGATGGGGTTATAGATTCATCCTCTGATAATACAGATAAGGATATAGCAAAGCTTCGAGGGTCTATTGAATCCGGTCTTGGTAGCTTTTCAACAAGTTTTGAATCACAAGTAATCAACTCGGTGGATGGAACAACCCGAGAGGTAAGCGATAATTTCGATAAGTTGAAGTCTGATATACACTCCACCCTGGATGCCACGCGCAGTAATATATCTAAAGGTCTACTTAACGCCTCAAAGATTACACAAGACCAAGTGGCTAAGGAAGGTGGAAAGAGAAAAGCCGTCGTTACCACCACTAAGGGAAGAGTAGAGAGTTTTCTTTCGGGGGTTTCAAACACCATAAAGGAGCAAACGGCCGGATTCGTTGGGAGTGTTGACCGCGTTATTAAGCCAGTGAAAACAGAGGTTGGAAGTCAGATTGCAGATGCTAAACAAAAGTCACTCTCAGCTTTAAAACAGGTTAAGGATCTAGCCTTCTCTGAAGTCGTGGGTACCGGAGTTATTTCAGGATGGGACAACATAAAAGGGTTTATTAGGAAATCCATGGTGAACGCCAAGACAAACATATTGCTTGTTATACCAAACCTAGACGAAAAAGACGCGGAAGCGATCTCTTCCATAAATCCGAGAGTTAAAGTGGATCTCTCAGCTACAGGAAACCCAAACACTCTCAAAAAACTCTCTGCAAGATCCAATATCACGGTAAAGATTTCGGAGACAGAAAACCTCATCGGGTTGATACGAGACAGGGAGGAGATTCTCTTCGCCCCGATATCACCAAGAGCTAAGCAAGCGGTGGCTGTTGTAAGCGCTATGGAAGGATACATAGAAGAACTCTCAAGACCCCTACGGGAGAATCTAGTGCGAGCGAAAAAACTGGAATAACACTGAAAACACCTCTATTCTTTTTTAGTTTTCAAGATGAGTTTTTACCCGTAAAAGAAAAATGTCAAGAGCTGCTGTCAAGGTCCATATATAAATGGAGATACTATCGAAGCCCTAGTGCTGCTAGTTTTTCTTTGGTGGGAATTCCGTTCTTATCCCATCCCCGCAGTTCGTAATACATTTCTAGGAGCCGGTCGTAGTCTTCTCTCTCCATCTTTTTACCCTTGTATGAGCCGCTCGGCAATGGTTCCTTGAACACTCTTTCTGGTGGATAATCGTCCTTCCTTGAGACACCCCGTCTAATGTTAATCATTCGTGTGAGATTAAATATTCGTTCTGAACCGAGAAGCAACTCATCCTGATCCGCGTCTATTCCTGTGGTTGCAACATAGTATCTTGGATAGAATTCAAAGGGAAGTTTACACTCACACCATTGAAATCGACATGTTCCCAACGCATCGAATAGGCTGCGCTGATGTTGGAGTAATATCTGCGTTTCCACTTTCTCCTTAGTTATTCCAAAGCGGTCTGTTCTTGTCTCCCAACCTACGATCGTGGACCGGCTATGATGGGCGCCCATATCGGAAGTGCCGTACGCTAGGGACATGCCCGGTAGGGACCTTGTTTCATAGCCCGATTGTTCTAGTCCCTTTACGTGCATGGTCAGGGATTGGCAGCCGTTACCGAAAGTCTCCGCGGCTTTTTTCACTCCATGAGCCAATATTTTTCCCAAGCCTTTGCGATACGATATTTTTTCTATCAGGTTGAATATGGTTTCCGTGTTGCCCCACTCGGCTTTTAAACCGTCCAGAGAAATTAACCCACGCTGTGCGCACTCGATGGCGAATCCAATGACGCCGCCTGTTGAGATGGTGTCCAATCCGTAGTAGTCGCAAAGGTAGTTCGCCGCTGCTATTGCCTCTAGGTTTCCGAGTCCCAAGTTTGATCCGAGGAGAGCGAGGGTCTCGTATTCTGGTCCTTCAACGTAAACCTGTTCTCCGTTGACCTTGGTTTTTGTCAATTTTCCGCAGGCGAGTGGGCAGCAGTAGCAGCCTCTGTCCGCTATTTTGATTTTTTCTTCCATGCTTTCCGCGTTTATGTTTTCTGATTGTTCAAAAACGTTCTCTTGAAAGTTACGGGTTGGTAAACAGGCGACCTCTTGGGCCCAGTCTAGGGACATGGTTGTGCCGTGGCGGGTGAAAATATTGTAGCGTTCTGGGTCGTTTTTTAACAGGAATTCTATTGCTTCATCTGTGATTTCGACAACCTTTTTTAAATCCGTAACAGGTATGTCTTTTGTTCCATTTATGGCGATGGCTTTTATGTTCTTTGATCCGAGGATTGTTCCCATTCCTGTTCTTCCCGCCTGACGCCCGTAGTCCGTTGTGATGCATGCAAAAAGTACAAGGTTTTCTCCAGCTGGGCCTATGGTTAGAACTCTTGCGTCGTTGTTTAATTCATCTTTGATTATGGTTTCTGTTTCAAAACTTCCCTTACCCCACAAGTGTTTAGCATTCTCAAAATCTACACCTTCATCATGAATGTGCAGATAAATTGGGTGCTTGTTTCTGCCCTTTATGATAACAGAGTCGTATCCACATTGTTTGATTTCTGCTCCTGCAGCTCCTCCGACACTACTATCCGCCCAAATTCCTGTTAGAGGACTGATTGCGCACATGGATATTCTACCCGCTCCGGGGATGGGTAGACCTGTGAGTGGACCAGTGTTAAGGGTTATTATGCTATCTGGACTGAGAGGATCGGTGTCAGCGTTTGTGCTTTCCCATATTATTTTTGCGCCGAATCCTCTTCCTCCAACAAATTTTAGCCAGTCGTTTTTCTGTTTAAGCCAATCGATTGTTTTGAAGCTCTTGTTTGAGATGTCTATTAGTAAGTTTCTATCAGTGTATCCTCCAAGTTGCATTCAGCCTTCCTCCTTTAACACTAGTGCGTTTCTATTGCAGTACTTTACACAAATCGGAATTTCAACGTCTAATGATTCACACAGATTGCAGCTCTCGAGAAACTCAATTTTGGGTGTAGGAAACATGTTTACCACTCTTATGTGAGCCTTCTTTGGGTTCGCGGTTCCTGTATTCACTGCCGCGCAGAAAATTTCGCAGATTCTACATGTACTGCATTTAGATGCGTTGATGCCTATTCGCCTCTGCATTGTTTATCGCCTCGCTGAAAAATTAAGGTATTCCTTGGGGTAAAGGTATGTCAACTCAAAAGTCTTTTCGGATTTAGAACCATTTTCCTTATTTAATCGGAAGGTAATACCCCATCGTTAATATACCTCCAATAGGATAGGGCAATGTGACACAAAGGGGTATTTATCTCTTTTGTCTTTCTAAATATAAAAAAGTTAATCTCTAGTATTTTTTTGACTTGACGTTTCTCTATTATAGCTTGGCGTTTTCTCATGATATCTTTAGCCGGATTTTCTGTGGGTGTTTTTCAGCCGAAGAGTTTCCATGGTTTTTTGCTTTCTTCTTTCAGTTTTCCGTTTCCTTGGAATCGCTTTAGTACTACCCTTGTGGTTGTGGCTTCTACTCCTTTTGTGTTTCTAATAGCTTCTAGGCATTCGTTTAGTGCTGCTACGTCTTTTGCTTGAACGTAGGTGATTATATCGTAATCTCCACTGGTTTCAAAAGCTTCGGAAACTCCGTTGATACCTACTATTCTTCTGATAATATTTGTGGTGTAGATATGGGGTTCTGTTTTGATGGAGACTATTCCGGTAAGCAGTTCTGGAGCTTCTCCACTTACTTTGTGTCCCAAAACTTTTTCTGATAATGCTATGATGTCCGAGTCCTCTATACGCTTCTTTTTGTCCGCGAGATTCTTTAACTCCTTGGTTATTTGATTTAGTTGGTCGTCGTTAACGTTTATACCCATTTCATCTAGCAAAGCCTTCACAGCGTGTCTACCTGCATATTTATCCACAATTATTTTTCTCCCTCTACCTATCAGAGCTGGGTCGAACGCTTCGTAGGTTTGTGGATTTACAAGCACCGCAGAGGTGTGGATTCCTGCCTTGTGTGAAAAGGCGTTTGAACCTATGATGGGCGTGGTCGGGGAAATGTAAACACCACTGTACCTCTCAACCATGCTGGATAATTCGGAGAGGAGTTCGAATTTGATTCCAGAGTCAATGTTTAAGAGTACCTTCAGTGCGACGGCTACCTCGGAAAGAGGAGCGATTCCGGTTCTCTCTCCCAGTCCATTCACCGTTGTATGCACCGCTGTAGCTCCGGCCTGTACTCCCGCTAAAGAATTCGCCACGGCTAGCCCTAAGTCATTATGGCAGTGTAGGTCTAATTCTGCTTTTACCTTTCCGTGGATCTTTGAGACCAAGTCGTACATCTGATTCGGTGTCATGATGCCTACTGTGTCCGCTACGCTTATCCGGTCGGCTCCCGCCTCAGAGGCCTTTCTACAGATACGCAGAAGGTAGTCTGTCTCGGTTCGGGTGGCGTCCTCTGGAGTGAAACGTACCTTTAAGCCGTGATCCCTGGCGTAGCTGATTGCTTCCAAAACCTTTTCCTCGATCTGCTCCTTACTCATCTTCAACTTGGCTTCACGATGGCTCTTTGATGTACCAATGAAAATGGCGACTCTGTCTACGTCGCACTCCAAGGATAAGTCTATGTCGTTCTTTAATGGTCTTATGTGGCTTATTACCTCGGCTTTTAGATTCTCTTTTCCTATTTTTTTTACGGCTTCTTTCACTCCCTCTGATACAATCGGGGAGCCCGCCTCAATCATTCCTACTCCTATTTCGTCCAGCTTCTTTGCAATATCTAATTTCTCATCTACTCTAAACGAAACTCCGGGAGTTTGTTCTCCCTCACGTAGTGTCGAGTCTAAAATTATTACCTTCGAATCTGGCATTAAGCATACACCAATGTTAAGGACTATTTACTTATCTGGTTAAATTCTTTATGGTAAAGTATTGACTAGTTTTCGATTAAAATTAAACACATTTGTCTAGTTTCACAACTTATAAGTGAATAATAAAAAGGATGGACGTGAAAACAGACTCCATATGTTGCTGATTCAATAAAGAAAGGTAATGTGGGAAAGGATTAATCCTTTTCCTTCTTTAGCATCTTTATTTTTTTGTCTTTGGTTACCACGCCTATCTGCCTTGCGGGGTTTCCGGCCCATATCTGGTTTGGTGGAATTTTTGTTTTGTGTGTTACTGTCGACAGTGTGGCTACGATGCTGTTATCACCGACCTCTACACCGGGGAACAGAACAGAATTAGCGCCGATCGTTACATTTTTCCCCAGTTTAATTTTTCCTATTATTAGTCTACCCTCAGCAAAAGCATGTCCCGAGACAACTGTCCCTCCGCCTGCCAAGGTTCCGTCACCGAATTCTATCAGGTATGGCTCAGTGATAAGTGATGCTATTGTTCCATAGCCCATTTTTGCTCCAAGCATATTTAGGACGTAACTACCAAGTCCGGGCATCCCGAAGGGCTGAAGGCCGATATAGTGTAGGGCGAGTGAGGTTCCTAGACCGCTGATTGACCAGTTTCTAATGTTCTTATTTTTCATGTCCATTTCGTATTCTCCCTCTTCCACTGGTTTTAACGTTAATCGTGCAATGGCGATGAGAGCCCCGTTAAAAATCCATCTTGCTAGGACGACGTAGACCGGGGCCAGTGAGATTATTAGATACCAGGGAATATCGATTTTAATAAGTGCTGGGATAACTTCTAAAAGCAGGTATGATATACCTATAATAGGAATTATAGCAATTATTGAGGCAGCGGCCAAGTATGCTACTAAACGTCCTATTAGATTTGGGCCTCTTTCGTATTTTCTTTTAAGTTCTTTACGCAATTTATCTTCCATATCTTCACACTCCAAATTATGCTAAAGACTCATAGTTGACATTTTTACTCCTATAATTGTAGTATTTTGAGTGAAATCCTTAAAACAAAGAAAGCTTATTGCTTTTTTTAAAACTTATTCACACCTATTAGTTAATGTGTCTTTTTGTCAGACAAATTAGGAATTCGCTGTAAATTAAATTTCTTTTTCTCTTATAATTAAAACTTAGTCAATATAAGTGGAAATTTGAATTGTTTAATTAGACTCGGATGTTTGAATTGTTATAAATAGCTTTTAATGGAGGAACTTGGTTTTTTGGTAAAACAGGAAGAATTCGTGAACAGGTTGAATAATTCTAAATCCTTTACCGAGATCTTCAGCCTAGTTGAGTACGCGGTTATGTCCAAGTACAAGGCACGTAGAGCCATAATGCTAGGACTAACCGATTTGGGTGCTCAGGGAAGTTATCTTGTGGGCGCCTTCCATCCAGTGGGTTCTGAATTAATTGTTCTAAATAAAACCCCCCTTAGACGGGTAAAGGAACAATCACCCGATTATTACAATGCCTACGTTTTTCATCTTTTGCTTCATGAGTATCTTCACAGTTTAGGTGTGCTTGATGAAAACACTGTCCGTTACCTAACGGTTGAGATATGCAGGGAACTCTTAGGAAAGGATCATCCTGCAACTCAGATGGGGGATAAGGGCATCAGCTATTTCTTCCCATACATAACTTATCCGACACCGGAGATGGACGCTTCCGATATGAAAATTGAAATTGTTAAAAATTTCAGCCAGCAAACAACAAGATACTACGCTTAAATACACTTAACCTAGAAATGTTTGGTTGGATGTGGTTAATGTTTGCTGATTCGATTTTTAGTAATTATGTTTAAGGCATCGTAGAGCGGAAGGTCGAGGTGTTGCCAAGCTAGGCTTTCCATAATTTTTTCAACTATTAAGTCTTGGCCACCAGCAAGGTATAGTACTATTCCTGCAATTTCTTGTATCAGCTGTCTTAGATTGTACTTGCGAGTTTTGGATGAAATCTTCACAGATAATTCCGCTAGTCCAATGGCGTTTTCCGGATTGTTCAACATCAACTGGCAGAGAGCTTGTGTAACTAGTTCCGCAGCCGATAACTTTTCAATATCAAAAGGAATTTTTGCCTCTTGGAAGTGTTTCTTCGCATTTTTTTTGTCCCTATTTTCTAGGTAGTAGCATCCCAGAATTAAGTGAATGTTGGAGAATACTAGAGGAGAACTGTGTTCCTTTTTTAACTCCCGTTCCAAAATTTCGATTGCACTTTCAGGTTCGTCCATTCTGTAATGGCACGTGGCTAGCAGTACAGGAGAGAATTCGATTCCTTTATCCCCTCCCCTTCCCCTTCGATGGTAAATGTTTAATGCATTCTTATAATTCTTCTTGGCGGTGCTCTTATCTCCGACTAATCGGTAACAGTTAGCGGAATTATAGTAACTGATGATGGCTGGGAGAGCTGCTTTATCATTCTTGGCTAGGTTCCTAGCTGTTAGGGTAAAAGCTTTAGCCGCTTCAATTACAAAGTTGTGAAATTCATTTAGGTTCCCTAATGATCGGTAAATGTAAGAAATCCACAGGTAAACCTGACCAGTATCGGTTACTATGTTATTTTTTCGGGATTCCTCCAAATAGCTCAAGAAACATTTGAGCGCTAAATCTTTTAGGCGGCGAAATTTTTCCTCATCTCCCTCCACCTTATAGCAATCAGCCGCACTACTGTACCAGTAGCCCGCATTCTTGTAGTCTTTTTTCAGAAGGGATGCACTCTTCTTTCCAAGCTTTTCATAGAACTTGCCCATTTCCAAAAAGTTCACTTCAACAACCCCTTTTTAGATGAGATAAATAATATCACTCAACAGATATTTTACGCAGCTCAACTTATGTATTTCTTGATTTTTAAGTTTTAAATGTTGGAATAACTTTAATCCTTTATCATAGAATACATAACTTATCTCCGTGAGATAATATTAAAATAGTGAAAGAATAGTTCAATTTTTCTAAAGGTGGTTTTATGAGAGAAGAAGGAAATCTGAGAAGAACCCATCTCTATGACTGGCATGTTGAAAGAGCATACATGACCAGCTTTTCTGGCTTCGAAATGCCTTTAGAATACAAGCAATATGGTATCATAAAGGAACATTTGGCGGTTAGGAACAGTGTTGGTGTTTTTGACGTAACCCATATGGGTAGATTCGAGGTTTTAGGCTCTGATTCAATTAATTTTCTAGAGTATGTTACATCAAGAAGTTTGAAAGGACTGAGTGAGGGTGCCTGCAGGTATGGTCTTCTACTTAACGAGAACGGGGGAATAATTGACGATATAATCACAAACTATTTTGATGAAGAGAGAAGCCTTTTAGTGGTAAACGCTGGGAACAGTGAAAAAGATTTTAATTGGCTACTTAAAAAATCTGAGGGCTTCAACGTAAACATAAATGATATTTCTGAACTAACACCAATGTTCGCTGTTCAGGGTCCCGCCGCACAAAAAACTTTACAGAAACTGGTTGACCCAGACCTAAATAAATTGAAGCGTTTTAATTTCATTAGTACTGAGGTTTCAAATCAACCCTGTATAGTTTCGAGAACCGGATACACTGGTGAAGATGGTTTTGAAATTATTCAGAACAATGTACCCCTAAACAATCCCCGGAAAGCCTTTGATCTCTGGAATAGTATTCTGGGGGCGGGGAGAGAGTTTGAAATTTTACCCTGCGGGTTAGGAGCCAGAGACAGTTTGAGGCTGGAGGCTGGTTTGCCTCTCTATGGAAACGACATGGACGAGAACACAAATCCCTTTGAAGCAAAACTCGAAGCATTCGTAAATCTTGAAAAGGAAAATTATGTGGGAAAAAGAAAACTGATGAAGCTTAAAGACCTCCCCCCCTCTCGGATAAGGGTTGGAATAGCTATGGATGAGAGGGGTATTCCTCGGCCTCACTACAAGATTGTTCACGAGGGAGAGGAAATAGGTATAATCACGAGCGGTAGCATATCAATAACCCATGGAAAAATGGGCATAGGAATTGGATACGTGAATCCAGAGTTCTCCGAACCCGGTACAAAGGTAGAAGTAATGATAAAAGAAAAAGCCAGACTAGCCAGAGTAGTGGACCTGATGAAGTTACTCCGGGAGCTAAAAAGCGGGAGCGTAAAGCAGTCTTAAATCATTATGTGCGTATGCCGTCAATAGTAGGAGTACCATTATACTTCTTTTTGATACATTTTCCAACTGAGGATTGGTTTTCTTGCTGCCTTGACTTCATCCACCCTCCCTACCGAGGTATGGTGTGGAGCGTTCAAAACCTTTTCTGGTGAATTGTAGGCCTCATCAGATATTCTCTTAATTATTGATACGAATCTATCAAGAGTTTCTTTGGTTTCGGTTTCTGTTGGTTCTATCATTAGAGCCTCTTCAACTATCTGTGGAAAATAAACAACTGGGGCGTGTATTCCGAAATCCAGAATTCTCTTTGCCACATCGAGGGCGGTGACGCCCGTTTCAGCCTTTAGCTGCGCGGCGCTTATCACACACTCATGCTTGCGGGGTTTATCTGAGGCGTAAGGAAGACTGAACCCTCGTATTTCTTCAATTTTTTTTGCCAAGTAATTAGCATTAAGAACTGCAACCTCAGCAACCTCATTCAACCCCTCGGCTCCAAGTGAAAGAATATAAGAGTAGGCCTTAACAATGACTCCGAAATTCCCGAAGAATCCCTTCACCTTCCCCACCGACTTCGGCCTGTTATGGTCTAGGTAGTATACGCCTCTCTCCTCATCATACTCGACCGTTGGTACTGGTAGGTACGGGACTAGTTTATCTTTTACTCCCACAGGCCCTGCGCCGGGGCCCCCTCCTCCGTGGGGTGTTGAAAAGGTTTTGTGAAGGTTGAAGTGAACAATGTCGAATCCCATGTCTCCCGGTCTAACCTTATTAAGAACTCCATTCAGGTTAGCTCCATCATAATACAGGAGACCGCCAGTATTATGAATAATGTCCGAAATAGTTAGTATATCCTCTTCGAATATGCCTAGTGTGTTTGGGTTGGTAAGTATTAGACCCGCCGTTTGTTCTCCGGCCGCGCCTCTTAACGCTTCCAGGTCGACACATCCGTCTGTGGATGATGGGATGGTCACAACGTTAAAGCCTGCCATACTCGCGCTTGCGGGGTTGGTTCCATGGGCTGAATCAGGCACAATTATCTCTCTTCTACTCTCTAATTCTCCTTTCTCCTCATGGTATTTTCTCATAATACAAAGACCAGTAAATTCTCCATGGGCTCCTGCTGACGGCTGTGGGGTAACTCGTGCCATTCCCGAAATCTCTGCGAGCATTTTTTCCAGACGGTAGAGCAACTCCAAGGCACCCTGGACTGTGGAAACATCTTGGTATGGGTGAAGTCTTGAAATCTTGTCCATTCTAGCTATCTCTTCGTTTATCTTGGGATTGTATTTCATTGTGCACGAACCTAAAGGATAAAAGCCCAAGTCGACGGCGTAATTCATCTGGGCGAGATGGAGATAGTGCCTCGTTAGTTGTGGCTCTGATACCTCTGGTAGACCGATAGAGGTTTTTCTCTTGATTTTTTCGGGTATGGTCTTCAACACGTCTCCAACTTCTCTCGTAACTTTCTCGCATGTTTTTGGTAAGATGTGCCCTACTCTCTCTGGTACGCTTATTTCAAAGATGAGCGGTTCCAAGACTTTTTCTTTTTCTTTCCAAACAGCCTGATTAAATACCTCAGTCATTTCTCAGCCTCCTCTAACTGTACGTAGTCGTTAATTTTAGCTCCCTAGCCGGAGTTGCAAGAGATATCTGTTAACGCTTCAACTAATTTGTCCATGTCTTCAACGGTATGAATCTCTGTTACGCAATATAGACTGGTTTCACCTAACTCCGGAAACTCGCTTTTAATAATTTTACCTCCGTGAACTCCCCTATCCAACAGCTTTTTATGAACCTCTTCTACAGATTTCTGGGAATTAACTGTAAATTCCTTAAAATGAGTCGACTCAAACAGGGGTGCTATAAATCCCTCTATTTCGTTTATCCTCCGCATCACGTACTTCGCGTTGGCCATACAAGTTTCCCCAAGTTGAGCCAATTCACTCGGTCCCACACAGGCGAGATATATTGCTACCTGAACCGCGCAGAGTGCCTCATTAGAGCAGATGTTACTCGTAGCTTTTTCCCTACGAATGTGCTGCTCTCTGGTTTGCAGTGTTATCGTATAACAACGATTTCCCTGGGCATCTTCGGTCATGCCGATAAGCCTCCCAGGCATATTCCTCATTAACGTCTTATCCTCTCGGCAGGCGAATAAGCCAATCAGGGGTCCCCCAAAGCATGGATCAATACCAAGCGGTTGTCCCTCACCTATCACAATGTCTGCTCCGTACTGTCCGGGTGATGCTAGAACACCCAGAGAGGTTGGATCGACCCCCACCACGAACAGTGCTTCGTTTTCATGGGCGATTCTCCCTATTTCGGCAACTTCAAACTCCATAACTCCGAGATAGTTGGGGTTCTCAACATATATTCCCGCAGTTTTTTTAGAAACCATACTCTCCAAGGCGTTAATATCAATAATCCCAGTTTCCCTAACATAGGGGACCTCTCTAACATTCATTATGTTATGGGTGTATGTTTCGAGGGCGGCTCTTCTTTCGGGATGGATTATTCTCGGAACTAGAAACTCTTCCCTCTTTGTCACTCTCCCCGCCATTAGTGCAGCTTCACCAAGTGCAGACGCCCAATCATACATTGAAGCATTAGCTATGTCCATACCCGTTATTTCACATATCATGCTCTGATACTCAAATAGTGCCTGAAGAATTCCCTGAGACACCTCCGACTGATAAGGGGTGTAAGAAGTTTGAAACTCGGGAAGAAAAGTAAGCGACTTCACAACCGCTGGCACGTAATGGAGCCACACACCCGAACCCAAAAAAACTGGAATGTCCTTATGAGTAACATTCCTATTCATTAATTTTTCAACAGTTCGATTCAAATCAACTTCTACTTGTGATTCAGGGAGATTGAGTCTCTTATTCAACCTTGTTTTTCGCGGAATATCCTTGTATAACTCCTCTACACTTTCGATTCCAAGCTCCTCTAACATAGCCTTTTTGTCATCTTCGGTTGCTGGTATGTACTGGTGTTTAAATACCATTACTTCACCTCTAAAACCCGGTTTTAATTAATTTTACAAGCTTAAACTGATTTTAACTCTATCTACAAGTCTTCGTCCTAAAGACGGTATACGAATTGATAAACATTTATCTTCTCATTGTTTACAAAACCCGTGCGAATATGTTTTCGAACTACATAGCTGAAAAGAATGGAAAGCATGTAAACGCATCCGTAAGATAAAATTTGGAAAAAGAAAAGGATAAAAGTACAATTTATAGCTGTATTCATAGGATTCATTAAGGTTCTGGTGGTCTTAGGTTGTCGACTGATGATAAGGAGAAGTTTTCAATAGTCAATGCTATGAGCCGCGAAGTGGTAACCTGCCACATTTCCGACCCCCTTCCCAAAGTAGCGCAGCTGATGGTGGATAATTGGATTAGCTCGGTATTTGTAAGAGATGACAATGATAGGGTTGTTGGAATAATAACTGATGGCATTATTTTCCGACTGGTAGCTAAAGAGAAGGATCCAAGGCTTTACAAAGCAGGAGACGTAATGGTCAGGGACATTATAACAGTGGGTCCCAACGCTTCGATCGATGAATTAAAAAGTCTATTTGATAAAACCAAGGTGAAGCGGGTCGGAGTGGTTAACAATAAAGGCAAAATCATAGGGGTTATCAGTAAAAGATGGGTCAACAGATTCAAGAAATACACAAGATACTACGAAATCGAGTTACAACCAAAAGAATCAACGGAAAAACCAGTCAAAAAACAAATGACCTAAAATGATAATCAAGACCTCCCTTCTTGAAAATCGAGAAAGATGCTAAGCGGATAATACAAAAAATGAATCCACTATTATTATTTTACTTGTCTCTGGTGCATTAAAAATGTCTAAAAATCTGGATAGTAACGAAACCAATGGCCTCGGACTTGAAAAAAAGAAGGAAGAACAACATACCAATATGTTCGAGGGTTTGATAGGAATTTACCTATGTTACTTTCATGAGGCCAGAGGACACCTCGCATTGTTTACATGCCCAGAGAACCTGAAGAATGATGTGGAAACACTTAGGGTAATTCAAAAACATCCTGTATGGTGGCTTGGCGCCGAAGATTTCAAAGAAGAAGGACTGAATCGAGTAGATCTAGAATTTGGGGGAAAGGTGTACGCTGCCACAAAGTTCAAGGCTAAATCGGCTAGAGAAAAACAAAGAGCGGGCATGTCCCCAGAAACAGAAGAGGTCTTCGTTCTCATAGTTAGCGTACCTGTCGGTATAGCCAAACCATTAGGAGATATGCTACTCAGCGTTTTGCTCCAAAAAATCAAGAAGAGTGTGCAGGACAAACTCTATGTCCTCATAGAGAAAGACCTAGCCTGCTGCAAACCCATAAAAAACGATGAAGATCACAAAATTATCAAAGACGGGGAGGAAGTAGAAAACACTCTCTCAAAAATATGTGAAATTTCCACACCGATAGTATCCGCTGAATTAATGGATGCTCTACAGAGTGACGTGGAGAAACAGAGAAACCTAGTATACTTCCTTCTCAGCAGTATGTACGGCGTCACCGGTCCACAGGCAAGGGCTGTTCCCTTATCCGGAAAGAGCGCTATAGAGACGAGAGCAATTGAACACATCCCTGAAAGCCCCGTGGAACTGGTAGGTGTAGAATTTACCGACAGTAAGAAAAAACTGAAAATAACCGTCAAAAACAAATCCGAAAAAAGCCTAGATAACATAAAAATATCCATCGCACACATCGAAGAATTTTTCGAAACATACTCCTGGGACACAATGGTTGAAATCTGGTTCCCCTACGAAGAACTAGTATTCCAGTACCCCCGAGTCGACAACGACGGCGAATACATCCTAAAAATCGAAGACAGAACCGAAAAACTACTAGTAAAAAGAATCTCAATAAAAGAAATGCAGTGAAAACCAAATAATCAAAAAACCAAAAACACAATATCCTCTCAAAACTTTGAAAGATCCTTCAAATGATTATAACAAAAAATTAAATTAACTGTAATGCATCACTAATTTTAGAGAGAACAGAGTGATCGGCTTGAAAACTTCGCTCATAAAAATCGCTTTACTAATAGTTCTAATAACCATAGCAGTCCCCCTCCTATTTCTCCCTACCCCTAATTCTTGGGTGCCAATGTTCATTTCACAGAACCAACAAGCAATACAAATACAAAACATCCCCACACCAATAATTCTGAAAACAAACACCACACAATACGTAATAATAACAACGCCAGACTGGGCAAACAACACCAATCTAACACAATTCGCAGAATGGAAAACACAAAAAGGAATACCCACAACCATATTCAACACAACCTACATCTACGACAACTACCCCGGAAATGACAACCAAACAAAAATACGTAACTTTCTGAAAGACGCGTATGACAAATGGAATATTCATTGGGTTCTATTGGCGGGAGACACAAGTGAAATCCCCATAAGATATTTTTGGATAGAAGCTGATCCATTGGATCCCATAGCTCCCAGCGATTATTATTATGCGGCTTTGAATGGGAGCTTTGATAATAATGGAAATGGGAAATATGGAGAGTTTGGAGAAATAGATTGGATTCCTGAACTATACGTTGGAAGATTGCCCGCCTCAAACCCGACCGAACTTGGAGACATGATAAACAAGACACTCACCTACGAAAGAGATATAGAAAATATAATAGGGAACTGGATGCAAAGAGCAGTTTTCGCAGGAGGCGAAATACTCCAAGGTAGTGATGTTCAGGGGTGGAGAATCAAAAATTATATCAGTGATTATGTTATCCCTCCAGAACTAAATATGACTTTTACTAAACTATTTTGGGACAATGTTAGAAATTATAATAATCTAACTCTGGCTAACTTTACTAATGCCATAAATTATGGGAGTGCAATAGTTAATTTGTGCTCTCACGGTTCCCCAACATCAGTTTCAACATATCTAGGCGGCGTTAGTTATTATACTTCTACGGATGCTGCGAGTTCTAGTAATGATTATGAATTGCCTATAGTTTTTGCTTCAGCTTGTTCAACAGCACATCTGGATTATGCGGTAGATAGTATAGGAGAAGCCATGTTAAAAAATCCAATTGGCGGTGCGATATCGTATATTGGGGCTACTAGAACAAGCTTTGGCGGGGATAACATTAATGACATGTCTGATTCCCTTTTAGACGCCTTGTTCTTTGAAACACTTCTCAAAACTAGCGATGGTTTATTTTCTCAGCGCCCAGGGTATGCATTATATCAGAGTAAATATCAATACTATCAAGATGTTGGTTTACTAAATCTGGCTCAAAACCCTGAGTATCGACAAGAATTCTTAGAATACATTCTCCTAGGAGACCCAGAACTTCCAATCTGGACTAGTACACCGAAAAATATGAGTATTATTTTACCCGAATCCACAATTCCTGGAAAGTTGATGCAGATCAGCGTTCAGAGTGATGAAGGAGTTCCAGTGGATAATGCCTTAGTTTGCATCCAGGGAACGAATTACTACCACACTTATCTCACCGACTCGGCGGGCAGGATAAGAATCCCCGCACCCCAGACCGGAAATTATAGTATCATAGTGACCAAGCCCAACTTTCTGTACAATACAACCGTTCTAGCGGTGGGCCCGACAACAGACCAACCCACAACCTTTGTTATAGATGCCCCCAGTAAAATTAACCCCGGAGACCAGTTTACAGTCAAGGTAACTTGCAGCGACCCTCAGGGGGTAATTAGATTAGAACTCGTCGTGACTGATTTTCATAAAGTAATCGTCGACTCGGTGCCAATGCTTAATAACACTTACAGCTTCGATATAGGTTCCTCCTATTTCGACAATCACAGCATGGTATTTTATGCCAGAGCAACAGATTCGCAGGGCTATCAAACCTTCTCAGACGCCCAAAGCGTAATCGTTCAAACACCAGCCGTAACCCCCATAATCCTGGCGGTGACAATGATCCCTACAGAGAACTCCCTCTTTTCTCCGAGAACTATGCTTTTATTAATTCCTTTCCTCATCTGCGCGGCGGTGGCTGTTTTCGCTTGGCCGTCCAAAGAAGAGTAGCTTCTAACATTCATCTAAAAAGGAAAAATTACCCCGAATTTAGACGATTTCCGTCGTATACAAACCACTTTTTTCAACTTTTTGCATAATCGAAAAGGTATTAAGTACGAAAAAAATAAGTGGTACTGAAGTTAACAGGGTTTTACAGCGTAAATCGGGGTCTTCTAAAAAATTTATATACTTGATAATAATAATTTCCATCTTATATTTGAGAATTAGTTTAAATATAATCATGCCTCGATGGATTATTGTTAGGCGAATAAATCTGCGCTCGAAAAACCGTAGAAAACGAGTTGAAGGAGAGACAAAAATGTTAAACGAGGAGGAAAAAGGCTACGTAAGTTATACATTTCCTGAAAGGCTTTTAAAAGTAAAAAAGCTTGAAAACTTCGGGCGTTTAAACCAGGAAGTAGTTAGAAGCGGAGTTTGTACTGCTTGTTGCACTTGCGTTTCAATCTGTCCCGAAAAAGCCCTTGTAATGGAGGATGAGATGCCGAAGCTAGTCGGGAAATGTACCGCATGTGGAATATGTTATCGCGCGTGTCCAAGAACTATAACCTCGATAAAATCCTTGATTGGAGACTATGTTGCGGCTTTTATTGGTAAGTCTGCATTAGATAAAGTTAAGGGTCAAGACGGTGGAGTTGTAACTTCTCTTTTACTGTATGCTATGGATAATGGCTTAATAGATGCAGCAATAGTGACGCAAAAAAGTGAGAAGGAACCGTGGAAGCCTGTCGCGAAGATAGTTACTAGCTCTGAGGAGCTTCTGAAATCTTCGGGCAGTGTGTACTCTCACAGTCAAACCGTTGAAGCCCTAGTGGAGGCGATAGATAAGGGGTATCGTTCCATAGCTTTTGTTGGTACTCCCTGCAATATAGAAGCTGTCGCCAAGATGCAGACACAACCCTTTGGTATACTCCACTTATTTATGAAGGCGAAGATACTCAAAGTCGGATTGTTTTGTATGGACTCCTTCTCTCATGAGGGGCTTAAAGAATTCTTTGAGGAAGAACAAGGAATACCTCTAAGCTCTATCCGTAAAATGGGTATCGCAGCTGGAAAATTTAATATAATCTATGATAATGATAAGACCAATTCTTGGCCTGTCAAAGAACTGGACAGGTATCGTTCAACTAGTTGTCACTACTGTAGGGATCTTACCTCAGAACAGGCGGACATATCCGTTGGTAGCGTAGGTTCTCCTGAGGGATACTCAACAATACTAGTTCGGACGGGTGTAGCTAATGAACTTCTGGAGGATGCTATGGAAAACGGCTACTTGACTTTACAACCTTTAGACCGGGAAGGTCTTCAAAAAGTTTTGAACCTTGCAAGGTTAAAGAAGGTGCAAATGTATACAGAGAAACGGCGTCACACATACGTTCTGAAGTATGTTCCAACAACTGCGGGGATTCCAGAACCTGCGGAGCGGAAAGGAGCCATACCTTTAGCTGAAGAGAAGACTAAAGCAAAGGAAGGCGTAATTGAACGCGCTCTTCAAAAGCAGCTAAAGGTTTCAGAGGCTCAGTTCGTCGATGGCAATACAATGCTTCAATTAACTTTATCAAATAATTCGGGGAAACCCATAAACGATGTGAAAGTGAGGATTGCCAACTTGGAAGATTTATTCGAGACTAACGCTTGGGAAACGAGTATTGAAACATGGTATCCCTTTGAAGAGCTTGAATTCGCCTATCCTAGGGCTAAGGATGATAAAGAATACCTGTTAACTATTTCCGACAGGCAGGGCACTATTCTATCGCAAAAGTTTAGTGTTAAGGAAATTGAGGGCAAAAAATCGGAGGAATAAACGTTAAATATGAATTTGATTCTAGTTTTGTGAGGAGGTAAAGACTATGAAAATTTCGCTGGTAGGCTTGAGTGGTAGTGGAAAAACATCTGTATACCTGACTACATTCGCGGGCAAGAAACCGGAACAAACCAAGGGTGCGGCTCCGACTATCATGTATGAGATAAGGAGACATCCTTTCCTTGGCTTGGAGGTTTCGATATTTGATTTTGGAGGTCAGGAACAGTACCGGGAATCCTATATGAGTGATCCCAAGGTATTTTCTGGAACAGATGTACTAATTCCCGTTATAGATCTTCACGAGCCTGAAAAATTCGAGGAGGCAAAAAAGTACTTCACCGACGTAATGAATCTGTTTAAGAAGCATAATATTAAACCTGCAGTGCACATTTTCTTCCACAAATATGATCTGGAAGACTACGTGAAGGAACTTCTGGATACTAATTTGGAGAAGGCTAAGGGTGCATTCTTGGATCTGTTCTCTAAATGGAATCCTGTTTATCATGTTACCTCCATTTATGAGCAGGAAAGACTCGCCGAAATATTTCGAGACATATTAGTCGCGAGTTACAAGTCTCTTGAAAAACATGTTGAGACTGCTCAGAAACAGCTGAGTGAAATTCCTGCCAGAATTATTATTAGCGACACCGCTGGTAACGTGATTGTGCACAACGTTCAGGGAGTTAGCACAGGATTACAGCTGAGAGGCGACTTGAGAGATTTCATAAGTGCGTGTAACAATTTGAGGGAAAACCTCTTTATGTCCGAATCCGCGGAATTTACTGGACGGGGACTAGAAGGAGACAAAGAGATTACCTTACACGTATTCAAATTCATAATAGCAGTATTGATAATGAAAACCCAAGAGCTAGACAAGAGCGCGCAGGAAAAAATAGAATCACTGCTCTCTGACATGTCAATGTTTGCCGACCTTGTAGTTAGAGCCCATGCCGAGAGTTAATAAAAAATTAATTAATAATCCAATACTTTAAGGTAGTTACAATGTCAATAGAGTTGCGTGCAAAGGATGCAGCAGCGGCGGGTTCTTCCGTAAGAACCTTAACAAAGTTTGACCTTGCCAATGATACAAAGGTTTGGTGGGGCGGGGTAACGCTCCTCACTAACTTACCTTGTGGAAACGAACTCCCCTTATCCACAGGTGAAATATTCTGTGAGGGATCTCTTGAAAATGGAACATACATTCGAGAACGTGAGCTCTCCGTGAGCAGAAGAGCGGTCCCCACCCTAATACGAAAAAACATACACTACCTTATCAGAGCAACAGTCTCGGTGGGAAAACCAGATAAACACGGTGAAGAATTTAAAATCTCCTCAGAAAGACCTATTAAGATAAGATTGGAACAGAACTTTGAACCTAATCCTGTTTCTCTCACCATTAAGGGAATGAGCTTCAGCGTAGAAAAGGATACAGTTCAACCTGGTGAGATAATTAAACTGAATTACAAAACTGAAGGGTTAAAACTATTAACAGTAAATCTGGTTAATGACTCAAACATTAATTGTTCTTGTCCAAAATATGCAAAGGTTTGCGTTCACATTAAAAAGAACCCTCCAGAGATTTTAACCACTGTTGAGGAAAAGAACCCCACACAGGGTTACCTATCTATCAGGATACCTCAGTACGCCGAGCACAGCTACAACTATTTCTGGGAGCCCACCGAAAGAACCCAATGGTCCCAGACGCTCGGAGTTTATTCCTACTGGTATCTTGACATCATATGTACGAAGGTTACCGGTGAAAGTATTAAATTCCAGATACCAATTAACATTGTATTACCCCCCCTAGGAGAGGAGGGGTTGTTTGAAGAATCAAAAGCACGAAGTATTCTAAAAGGGAATGTACTGCCGCAATCATTAGAAGTTTCAGTGAAACAAAAAGAAAAAGATCAATTAAGCATGCTTATAACAAATAACACAAAACAGAAACTCAAGGGTGTTACCATAAAAGTTGTTGGGATAAAAGAGGAGCTATTCGAAATAGCACCTCACATGCTGGGAATCAAAGAATTGCCCATTGGAAAAGAGGTAGAATTAAACTATGAATTTCATGAAAAAAATGTTCAAAGTTTCCAATTGTCTTTCGAAGATAACGAAGGAAATACTGTAAATAAGAGAATCAAGATGGCCCGTTCTACCTAAATCCAAAAATCTAACTAATTCAACAATAGATTAGATTACTTCTCTTATCTCCTCGATAGTTTATATAAAAAATTTTTTATAAGTATACTGCTAATTATACTAGTGAATTCATTAAACTATAATGCCTTGCATCCTAAGAAAATGCCTTTAATAAAATAATGATATCAATATTTACCATTTTCATAATCTTTAGACATAAAATATCCGAGGGAGTGACAATTTGGAGATAAAGGAAACTAGGATACCGTTTATAGACTTTTCTTTAGGTGAACTTTCCGAGGGGCAGGTACTGCTTTTTACCGCGGACTCTTCCACACTAAACGACGCACTGCTGCTTAGCATGCTAGTTACCTTTAACCTGATAGACCAGGGAATGGCCTGTGTTGCAATTCAAACAGACGAACCCTACTTTTTAGCCTCAAAAAAATTTAAACACGTTTTTCTGCCTGACAAGTTCCCTCTTTTAATAAAAGCAATGGATGAAGGACGTTTCACCTATCTAGACCTTACATCTGATAAAAGTCAATCCGATAAAACCACTGAAGATTTAAGCGGTGTTAAACTGGTTAGAAACGATATAGATAGAATATTGTATGAAGCTAGCCAGGCAATAGACAGAACAAAGAGGAAGTTTCCTGATACTAAAATTATTTTCTTGTATCATAATATAAGCTCTACTATAGTTGATTTCGATTCAAAGGCTGTTTTAAAGATGTTAAAAAAACTGATTGCGAATATAAAGCAGGATGGTAACATCTTCATCGGGGTGATGAATAGAGATATTCACGAACCAGAAATAACAAATACTCTAAAACACTTTTCGAACTATGCCGTGGAGTTTGGATTAGAATTAAAGGATAATTCTCCGCGCCCTTATTTTCAAGTCTCCAAAACACCGATGGTTGGATTTGTTAAAAGAATTCTACACAAAAAACTTGCATATCACATTTCTGGCAACAAGTTTGAAACCTTTTCACCCATCTCTTTCTACCTAGATGAATTAGAAAACGGACAGGTTTTTTATCAGAAGGGAGAGGTTTCAATATTAGGAACCAAAAACCTTGTACTTCCTATCTACTTTCTAGTGAACCTTCTAAAAAGTTTAGAAAGAAATCTTGGTTATGAGACATATAGAAAAGTTGTTTTAGAACTCGGTGCAGATTCCGGAACCAAAAACGTTAGAGCTGTTGAATCGGAATTCAAATTAAAAGAGGATCGCCTTTTACTTTCAACCATTAGCTACGTTGGTGCTAGAGGCTATGGTAAATTATTAGGCATTGAGGGAACTCTTGAATCTGGTAAGATAAAAATCAGAATTCGTTCCTCTTTAGCTGAATTTTGGGGCAAATCGAACCAGCCGGTGGATGTTTTATATGAGGGAGGTTTCCTAGGAGTGGTCAAAGAAATTACGGGAAGAAAATGGATTTGTAAAGAAACAAAGTGCATGGTTATGGGCGATGATTACTGCGAGTTTGAATTGACTCGGATGTAATTCTAAACAAACATTAATTTTTAAATCAACTTTCAATTGTTTTTTATTAGCTCTTCCAAGGAGATGTGGAATTGAAAATTCGAAATACTGGAATAGAATTTGTGGATCAATCCCTCGGTGCTCTTTATGATGGTTTACCAATGATATTTTCCGCAGACTCGACTACAGCAAATGATGCTCAGAAGCTTGGGAGTTTAATAGCATTGAACATTTTGGAAAAGGGTGGGGGGTGCGTTCTTATTTATGAAAACCTTCCCTTCTCTTTGGCAGTAAATGAAACATTATATTTTCACTCCCCTGAGAATAAGCTTACTCTTGAGAAGGCGATGAATGAGGGTAGATTGCATTATCTTAATATTGTAATAGAAGACGCCGTTAGTACTCTGCATTTTAATCACTCGGAGTTTATAAATACTGTTGCAAATGATCCCGACAGAATAATGTATGAAATTTTAAATGCAAAGAATCAAATCAGAAAAAACTTTTCAGATATCCCCATTCTAATTTTACAAACAAATATCAGTTCCTTGGCTGTGGATTTTGGTTCAAAAGCCGCATTAAATACGATAAGAAAAGTGATATTAAATGTTAAAAGTGGGCGTGATTTCTTTCTTGGTATTTTGAATCGAGAAATGCAAGAGCCGAATGTAACTAACTCCTTTACCCACCTTGCTGACTATGTACTTGAATTCGGAATAGATATACTTGGCGGTAAAAAGCAACCCTACGTGTCTGTAAATAGAACTCCCCTGTTGAAGGACATTGGAAGAAAACTTTACAAAAAATTCGCTTATGAACTTTCAGAAGATAACTTTTATACGATTCCTTCTCTTCCCACCTCCTTTGAAGAGTTAAAGGAAAGTATTTCCTATCTCGAGAGGGGGGAGATCACCGCCCATGACACAAATTACATTATCACTGGGATGAGGGATTTCGTACATCTCTTAAAAGAAGTTGAAAAAAAACTTGGGAAAAGCGAATACACTAAAACAATTAAAACGGTAGGTAGATCGATAGGATCACATATTGCAAAAGCGTTATCCTCCCAATTTCAGCCAACTACCGAAGAACTTTTTAAAGCTGCACTAAATCACCTCTCAATTACTGGTTGGGGTAAGTTTAACATTTTGGAGGGAAATACTAACTCCAAGAGGATAAGAGTAGAAGGGTTTTCTGTATTTGCGGCTAATTATGGAGAATCCGATCATCCAGTTTGCGTTTTGGAAGAAGGCATTCTACAAGGAATCTTGGAAGAACTCACTTCACTGAATTGGACCTGTATAGAAAAAGAATGTATTGCTAAGGGAGACAAACCGTGTAAATTTGAATTGGAACTTGTAGAAAATCACTGAACTTTATTCATGAACGGATCAAAACTTAGAATGAGGGACAAGTTTGAAGATCGAAAAAACTTTAATAGATTTTATAGACGAGGCTCTGGGCAATCTAGATGAAGGTACTTCAATATTGTTCGTATGCGATTCTTTAACTCTCAATGACACGATAACTCTCTGCGGTTTAATTATTGTTAACTTCATTAAACAAGGGGGAGGTTGCATCGTAGCAAATACAAGCCTGCCCTTTTCTATGATCTATGTTGATATTAAAAGTAGGTCTATGATGGAAGAACTTCCTTTTATAGAGAAAGGTGCAGAGGAAGGCAGGTGTTACTATATAGATATTGCTTCAGAGGAAGCTTTTCAGGAGGATCTGAGTAATTTTAAGGGTGTAATTAAAATTAACAACGACCCGAATAGGATAATATACGAAATCCTTTTTTTAGGGGATGAAATCAAAAAAAGTTTTCCAGATGCTCCAGTTATGGTTTGGTACAATAATTTTAGTTCCTCTATTATTGATTTTGGCTCAGAATCCGTTTTAAAAATGTTTAGAAAGCTGTCAACAAGTGCAAAGCAAAAAGGATACCTTATTACTGGCCTAGTTAATCGCGACCTGCATGATCCCCGCATAATAAACACTTTAATGCACTTTGCGGATTTTGTAGTAGAACTTAGTTCCGAAGAAAAAGGAGGAGTAAAACAACCATACGTGCGAGTATTGAAATCTCCCATTTTAGAACCAAACGTAACAAATTTACAACAAAGATACGCTTATACCCTGTCTGGAACTAATTTCTCAACGATTCCCTCTCTGGCTCCCGTTTTTGATAAGTTGAAGAGAAATATTTCCTATCTTGAGAGAGGAGAAGTTTCAATCTATAATATGGAATATTTGATTACACCTCTGAACACTTTCTTACTGTTGCTTAAAGAGCTTGAGAAAAATTTGGGAATAAACGAATATAATGAATTTGCGAAAAATTTCGGTAAAACGGTGGGTTTAGAAATCACAAACTTCTTTAGATCAAAATATAGCCTGCAGGGAAATGAATTACTGAAAGAAGCAATAAACTATTTGCTAATTCGAGGGTGGGGAAGACTAATCGAAAAGGTGGGAAGTCTTGAGTTGGGTAGACTCAAAATATCTTCTTTTCAAACCTTCGCGTATAACTATGGAAAATCAGATCATAAAGTTTGTGCAATATTTGAGGGCATTGTATCAGGTGTTTTAGAAGGCGTTACAGGGAACAAGTGGACTTGTAGGGAAACAAAATGTATGGCAACAGGCGATGAGCTATGTGAATTTGAAGCAAAAGTTGAAAAATAAGCCTCTTTCACAAATTTGGCGTTCTCTCCAATATCTCTACTTATAGAAAAAAAGATAATATTTATATCACTCGTTCTTCTCTGGTTTAAGAGAAGGGATTAGTGTTGAAGATTCGTAGAACTGGAATCGATTACGTTGATAAAACTTTAGGGCGCCTTTATGATGGTTTGTCAATTTTGGTAGCATCAGATTCTTTTACACTAAACGATGCCGAGAGGCTCGCAGGTTTAATTTGCCTGAATTTTATGAAGGGGGGTGGAGCAGTTATTACTGTTCATACCAATTTACCCTTCGATAAGGTTTCAAAAGAGATTAAGAATAGTTATTCCGATGAAAACAATGTAGCGTTTCAAAAGGCTGTACGAGAAGGCAGGTTCTATTACCTAGATTTGGTTTCAGGTGAGAATAGACTCAACGCAAACTATAACAATTTTAAAAATGTTAGAGGAATAGCAAATGATCCAAATAGAATAGTTTATGAAATAAACGTAGCAAAAAATCAAATCAAACAGGAGTTTCCAGAAACACCAATTATTGTTGTCTATTTAAATGTAAGTTCTTCGATTGTTGACTTCGATCCAAAAACGGTTTTAAAGATGATCAGAAAACTAACTATTGATACTAAGAGAGAAGGAGATATTTTTTTAGGCGTAGCGAATCGTGACATCCATGAACTACAAGTTACTAATACATTAAATCACGTTGTTGATTACTCAGTAAATTTTGGTTTTGAAACAATTGATGACAAAAAACAATCATACGTATATACTTCAAGAACTCCCTTAGTGAGGGAAGCTCATAAAGTTCTGAATCAGAGATTCGCATATTTTTTCACCCGTGATAATTTCATCACAATATTCCCATTGTATTACTCGTTTGATGAGTTGAAAGAAAGCATGTCGTTTAGTGAATTAGGACAAGTTTCGGTACTCGGCTGGAACCACATTATCACACCAATACAAACTTTATTACTATTTCTTGAAACCTTGAAAAAACTTCATAGCCATGAAGAATATCAACGAATACTTTACGATTTGGGTCTGCATGTGGGAATAGGCGCAGCCAATTTAATCGGATCTGAACGTGGAATAAACAATAAAAAGTTATTCGAAGAAGTTTTAAAATATAACACGGTCGCGGGATGGGGCAGACTTCTATCAATTGAAGGAAGTATTGATGAAGGCAGACTAAAAATTGCCGGGATTTCTACTATTGCCCTATCATACAGTCGTTCAGATCATCCGGTATGCGCTTTTGTTGCAGGGGGTCTAGCCGGAATTCTCCAGGTAGCTACGAAGAAGGAGTGGAAGGGCAGAGAAACAAAGTGCATAGCGAAGGGAGATGACCACTGCGAATTTGAACTGGAGCTAAAATAAATAGATGACAAGCGAGTTTTCTGAATTATCTCTCATTATTGAAGGATAGACTTAGAAGTAGGTAGCATAATTTCCCTCTGCTCTCTTGGACTCTAGTTTTTCCAAGTTTCTTTTTCTTTTTCCTTTTGCTAGTTTTATCACCATGGGTAATCCTGTTTCAGTTTCGTCTAAGGGCTTTGAGGTTAGGTATCCCTCTTCTTGAGCCTTTTGGAAAACTTCCTTTCCCCTTTCTGTTCTAATGAGGACAGTTGACCAACCGGGTGGTGATCCGATGGAGCCCACTGATATATCTGCGAGTTCGTTTGTAAGGTCTGGGCATACGTGGCAGGCTTCTCTTGCTAGGCTTGTTACCTCTTTAACTGGTACTGATGTCCGTTCACCCGTTTTGGTGTGTACTGAGAATTGTCCCTTGCTGATATCCATTTTGCGGGCGTTTTCTAGGCTAACCTTGCAGTAATCCTCAGAAATTTTCTTCAAATTCTGATAGGCAAAGTTTTCCATACAGAATATGCCTATTATAAGAGCAATGTCTCCCATAAGTTCTTGGAAATTGTCTGAAAAGACTTGGGATTTTCTAACCGCTTGAATTTGGCAGGGAGTTCCCGCCACAGCAATTTTTTTGAGCCCCATTTTTTTGGCTTTTTCGAGCCCTATAAGCGTAGGGGTAATCACATACTTTGTACCTGCTGTTTGAAGCAGTTCCTCTTTGTTTGTTATGACTACGGGTTCCGATGTCCAGTTTTCTCCCGTCTTTTTAACCGCTAAAACACCATCTATCAACTTATGATCAAAAAGGTAAGTTAGGAGTGATGTTACTATGCCTCCGTCTTGGCAGACTTTTTTTATTTCTTCTTTTTTAGTTTGGGCTGATAACGCGTTTTTATAGGATGCTATTGGCTCCTGCTCTAGATTAGAGGACGCCCCCTTTACATACTCTCTTATAAGGTCCAGATAAAGGAAAGTTCGGGGGCAGGCTACATTGCAGACGCCGCATCCAATGCACTTGTTCTCATCAATTACTGGAGCCTCATCTACAATCGTTATCGCATTAACGGGACAAAAACTTACGCAAGCTCCACAATCCACACAGAGCTTTCCATCCACAATAAACTTAATTTTTTCAAATGGAGTTCTTGATAGTTCGGGCTTTAAAACAGGTTTATAAATTGGTGCAGAATTAGCATTTTCCCCAATGCCCCTTTCAACTAACCCTTCATACTCCAAAAGTCGGAGATGCTTTCGTAGATTAAAATTGGAGATTCCCACTTCCTGTTCTAGTTGGGATAAAGTTGCATTCCCCAAACTTTTTAGAGCTATTAGAACTTTTCTTCGCTCTGTTTCATCGTCTACGAGATAGTCTAGTAGCTTTTCCCACTCCTCGCGTGTTAATTTGCCACACTCAAGGATTTCTTTTTCTCCTCCGAACAGAGCGCGTATCCTGAAACTGTTTAATGCATCTAATGTCGCATTCAAATCATTCTTCAGTTTATTTACCAATTTGTTGCCTCCATTCAAACGGCCTGCCTTATGGTTACCTAATCCTCCGCTTATGAGGATCGTCTCCCGAACCCTCCAAGATTTACCAGTTCGGGATCATTCAGGGGTAACCGGAATCATTATTTTTCACGTATTGGGTTGGGTCCAAGTTTCTCAAGTTTCTTCATCATGTCGTCAACGGATTCCTTGAATCGGCTTACTTCGGCTGCTGAACAGTGGTACATGTTTACTCGATCTCCGCCGAGTCCACGTCTCTCCAATATTCTTTTAACAAAGTTGACGTGTTTTTCCGCCATGATATTTCCCTGTTCAAAGTCGCACTCACCGACGTGTCATCCCACGACCATAACGCCGTCTGCGCCTTTGCAAATTGGCTCAAGCAACAGTGAGCTGTCGATTCGTCCAGTGCACCTTAAACGCACGATTCTAACAGAGGTGTCGTATGAGACTCTGGAAACACCTGTCAGATCAGCTACTCCATAACCTCATTTCCAACACGCAAACATCACAACTTGATGGGTCAACTGTTTTCCTCCAACACACACTCCTTTTTTTTAAATAATTGTTTTTAGTCCTCCTGGTCGCTTACCAGAGCTTTCATCCACCAGTCAGGTCTTTCGCTGATGGAATCATAGGCATAAGGACTCTAAGATTTTACAGTCGCTGCTACCTCTTCTCGTATTTGTTCATCGCGATAATATCTGAGATCCAAGGCATGTGCGGGACAAGAAGCTACACAGATTCCACAACCCTTGCAGCTCGTTTCATCCACTCTTGCGATGCCATCTACCACTTTAATAGCTCCGTAGGGACAATTCCTTTGACATCTCTTGCAACCAATGCACAGTTCCTCATTAACTATTGGAGTTATCAGCTCAAGTGCTGCTTCCCCAGCCAGACACCATGCTGTCGCGGCTGAGGCTGCGGCTTTAGCTGAGGAAACTGAGTAGGATATGTCCTTGGGTCCTTGTGCTGTGCCACATATGTAAATAGCACGGGTTTTCGTTTCTTGTGGGTTAAGCCCGGCGTGTATTGGCTTCAGGAATCCACTTGCCGCTCTGTCAATGCCCAGAATTGCTCCAGTTTCTATTCCTGCTTTTGAGGGCACCACCGCGGTTGAAAGAACTAATATATCAGCTTCAGCCGTTTTTATCTCACCAGTTAGGGTGTCTTCAACTCTGAGCAGGAGATTTTTGGTTTCTGGGTCTTCTCTAACTCTTGCTACGTTGCCCCTAACGAAGTTCACTCCGTGTCCTCTGACTCCCCTGTAGTACTCTTCGTGTCCTTCGTCTACTGTCCTCAGGTCCATGTAGTAAATCGTTATCTCCGCGTCTGGGTCGTGTTGCTTTATCAGCTTTGCGTTCTTCATCGCCACCATACAGCAGACTTCGGAGCAGTAAGGATTGGTTTTCACGTCCCTTGACCCTACACACTGAATCATTGCGATCCGCTTTGGTATCTTTTTATCAGAAACTCTGGTTACATGCCCATTAGTGGGTCCCGTGGGACTCAGCATGCGCTCCAGTTCAACCTGTGTAATAACGTTTTCATAGATACCGTAACCGTACTCTCCCCGCTTAGCAACATCGTACATGTCTACCCCTGTGGCAACTATTATCGCCCCAACCTTAACCTCGATTTCTTCGGGTTTCTGTTCGTAGTTAATGGCTCCCGCCAAACATTGACGTTCGCATGATTTACACTGAATGCAATCCTCCATAGAGATTACGGCGATCTTCGGTACCGCCTGGGAGAAGGGTATGTATATGGCTTTTCTTTTTCCGAGTCCGTAGTTGAAATCGTCGGGGACATCTACGGTGCATTTTTCGGAGCATACGCCGCATCCCGTGCACTTGCTTTCGTCTACGTATCTTGGTTTCTTGAGTAGGGTTACCTTGAAATCGCCTGGGCTTCCCGTGAGGTTCTTTACCTCGGTGTAGGCTAACAGTTTAATGTTTGGGTGTTTAGCGGCTTCAACCATTTTTGGAGCCAATATTCAGATTGCACAATCGTCTGTGGCGAATGTTCTATCAAGCTGGGCCATCACTCCGCCTATAGTAGGCTTTCTTTCCACAAGGTAGACCTTTAATCCATGGTTTGCAACGGTGATTGCCGCGCTTATTCCCGCTATACCCGCTCCTACCACCAATACTGCTGGTTCCACTTTTACTATTCTCTGAGGTACGTCCTCTAAGAGACGGGCTCTAGCTACTCCCGCTGCGACTAGGTATTTTGCTTTCTCCGTGGCTTCTTCGGGATTATTGTAATGAACCCATGAGCAATGCTCTCGGAGATTCACCATTTGGAAATAGTAGGGGCTGATACCAGCACTTTGTAAGAGTGCTCTGTAGGTCGGTTCATGTGTCTTGGGGGTACAGGATGCTACCACAACTCTGTTTATTCCAAGCTTTTCAATGTCCTCTTTTATTATTTTTTGTCCCGGGTCGGAGCAGAAGAACGAATAGGTCTTCGCTGTTTTCACATTCGGAAGTTTACTTGCAAATTCCGCTACCGCTTCACAGTTAACAACGCTTTTTATATTAACGCCTCACTCGCAAACGTAGACACCGATAGCAGGTTCCGATGCTTTTTTCTCACTATCACTCATCTTTGGTGACCACCTCCTATTCTAGAATTGGGCTACTCGTGCTCGTGTGCTTCGCTTCCAATTATCGCTCGTTTGATAGTAACTATCATTCTTCTCTTGTCGAAGTTTGTTCTTTTGCCAATTGTTGATACTAGTCGCTTGTCCTTGCCGCCTTTCAAGCCCAATTCTTCCATTACTTCTTTTACGAGGTTTTGTTCTTCCTCGCTCAGCTCTATTTTCTTACTCATTCTACCAGCACCATCTGTGCTTTTTCAAATGTGTAAGCGTAATGCCGTTTTCGCGCCATAGGCACGTATCACAATTCCGAAACACCAATTGAGCAAAGTTTAATAAATTTAGCGCCAACAACCTATTGCGAAAGATGGATGTATTGTCTTTCAATTTTCGCGCAGGGGGCTAGGGCCCAGTTCCCTAATTTTTTCTGTGAAACTTCGGATAACTTCTGCAAATTTCATACCCTCGGAGGCAGAGATCCATTCCAGTCTCAGTCTATCCGAACCCAAACCGATTAGATCCAATATTTTTGAAGTTGCTTTAACCCTCTTCTCCGCGCTCACGTTTCCATCAATGTAGTGGCAGTCTCCAATATGGCAACCCGAAACCAGCACTCCATCTGCACCAGCTTCAAATGCTTTAAGTATGAAATCCGGTTCAATTCTGCCAGAACACATCACTTTAACTATCCTTATTGTGGGGGGATACTGAAATCGGCTAACCCCAGCCAAATCCGCGCCAGCATAGCTGCACCAAATCTGCGCCGGGTAGCTAAACCTACACGGCATTGCAGCAGAATGCAACTATTCTCGGCTCAAATCCTTCTTTCTGTGTCTTATCCAAAATATTTACACCTCTTACCTATTGCACAGCGCTTTCAATCATTTTGAGTACCTGCTTTCTCTCGAAACGTTTTTGATTAGCAGCACCTGTTGGGCATTCTGGAACACAAGCGCCGCAACCCTTACATACCGCATCTATAACACGAGCTTTTCTGGTTTGGATTTTCATCTCCCCCAGTTGTTCTTCACAGGTTGCCATCTGAATTGCTTTGTAAGGACAGATAGCAGCGCAACGACCACAGCCTATGCAAAGTTCCTCATCAACGCATGAGGTTATGCCTACTGTTTCAACACTGCCCTTGGCTAGAATTGTTGCGGCTCTGGACGCGGCTCCCTCTGCTTGGTCTATTGATTCTGGGACTGTGGATGGTGTGCTTGCGGCTCCACAGAGAAATATTCCGTCTGTTGCGAAGTCTAAGGGTCTAAGCTTCACATGCGCCTCTAGGAAGAAGCCGTGTTGACTCAGAGGCACCTTTAGCATCGAGGATAGTTCTTCTTTATTCTCTATTGGTACCATTGGAGTAGCTAAGACTACAAGGTCTGCCTCTATTTCCACATTCTTCTGTAGGAGGAGATCGTAAACTTCAACTAGGGGTTTGCCCTCTTTTGATAATTTAACTTCAGGTTTCTGGTCTTCTGAGTAACGAATGAATAGAATACCTTCTCCCATCGCCTTGCGGTAAAAGTCTTCGTATTCTTTTCCGGGGGTTACGATGTCCCTGTAGAGTACGTATATGTTTCTTTCGGGATTGGTTTCCTTGAGTGTGAGTGCTTGTTTAATTGAGGTTGAGCAGCACACTCTTGAGCAGTATGTTCTTCCTTTCTTTTCTCTGGAGCCGACGCACTGGATGAAGACTATGTTTTTTCCGGGGTCGAGCGTTCCCTCTTTCGTTTTCTCTTCTAGTTCCAGCTGGGTTATTATTCTGTTGCTGTTTCCATAGTTATACATTCCAACCGGTTTAAACGATTCTGCGCCTACCGCTACTACTATGACGCCTACTTGGATATCCTTTGCTCCTTCACCGTTTTCGATTGTGGCTTTGAAGTTTCCTATGTACCCCTCTATGTTTTTCAGTTTTGCACTGGTATAAACGGTTATGTTCTTGTTTTCACTTATTTCACCTATTTTCTCCTGAATGAGTTCCTTAGCCTCTTTTCCTGACAGGAAAAGCTTACCTAGGCTCCTCAGCTTACCGCCTAATTCTTTCTCCTTCTCAATAAGGTAGACTCTAAAACCTTGTTTAGCAATACTCAGGGCTGCGCTCATCCCGGCGATACCGCCGCCTATTACAAGGGCTGATCTTTCAACTCCCACGGTTTCACGGTATAGTGGCTTTAGCATCCTGGCCTTTTCCACCGCCATCCTGACCAAGTCCTTAGCCTTCTGAGTCCCTTTATCGTATTCTTGCATGTGAACCCAGCTGCATTGGTCTCGGATGTTCGCCATCTCAAATAAAAAGGGATTAAGTCCCGCCTCCTCGCAGGTCTTCATGAAGAGCGGCTCGTGGGTTCTAGGAGTGCATGAGGCTACAACGAATCTGTTGAGGTCGTATTCTGCGATAAGTCGTTTTATTTTATCCTGGGTGTCACTGGAGCAGGTGTACATATTGTCTTCAGCGTAGACTACCCCCGGAAGTGTTTTTGCATAATCGGCGACCTCTTTGCAATCTAGAAATCCCCCTATGTTGGTTCCGCAGTGGCAGATCATAACTCCTATTCTTGGCTCCTCACTGATCTTCTTCTCGGACACTATCTTCTTACTTTTTAGTAGTGTTCCTCTTGCTGGTGCAAGTAGCTCTGATGCTTTAGCTGCCGCTGCGCTAGCCTGAGCCACGGACTCTGGTATATCCCTTGGTCCCTGAACATATCCACAGATGAAGACACCGGGTACATTAGTTTCGACCGGTGAAAACTCATCTTTCTCTCTTATGAATTGGTTCTGGTCCAGATTTAGTCCAAGTATTTCCGCTAGTTCTTTGGTTCCCGCTGAGGGAACAAGAGCCGCTGATAGAACAACCAGTCCTGCCTCCATCTCTCCGAATTCCATTTTTTCCATATCTTCGTAGCGGAGCTTTAGATTATTGGTTTTTGGATCCTCAATTATCTGGGAGACCTTCCCACGAACATATTTAACATTGTATTCTTCCTTCGCCCGGTTCACAAAGTCTTGAAAGCCCTTACCGTAGGCTCTAATGTCAATGTAGAAAATGTAGCAGTCCAGATGAGGGTCGTGCTCCTTGGTTATTATAGCCTCTTTTGTCGCGTACATGCAGCACACACTGCTGCAGTAAGGCTTCGCCTTAGTGTCTCTGGAACCCACACACTGAATCCAAGCGATTTTTTTAGGAGGTTCATGATCTGAGGGTCTTACTATGTGTCCCCCGGTTGGACCGGATGCGCACATTAGCCTTTCAAACTCAAGAGCTGAAATAACGTTTGGGAACCTTCCGTACCCGTACTCCTTTTTCAGAGTCATGTCGAACTGGTCGAAACCCGTTGCGACAATAATGGCTCCTACGTTTATCTCCTCTATCCTTTCCTTCTGGTCAAAGTTTATCGCTCCCGCCTGGCAGAATTTCTCACAGCTGCGGCACTTTCCCCGCTGGAAGTAAATGCACTCGTCGGCGTTTATGAGGTAGGTGTTTGGCACAGCTTGGGCAAAGGGGTTATATATGGCCTTTGTTTGTCCCAATCCCATATTATACTCGCTCTTTACCTTCTTGGGGCATTTTTCTGCACAGGATCCACATGCTTTACACTTGGTTTCATCTATGTATCGGGGTTTGCGTAAAACCTGTACCTTGAAGTTTCCTGCTTTACCCGATACCCCCTTTATCTCGGAGTATGTGAGCAATTCAACATTCGGGTTCCGTCCAACTTCTACCATCTTGGGAGCCAAAATGCAGAGTGAGCAATCATTAGTTGGGAATGTTTTGTCTAATTGGGCCATCCTCCCTCCGATACTTGGAGTTTTTTCCACAAGGTAAACCTTATAGCCCAAATCTGTTAGGTCGAGGGAGGCTTGGATTCCTGCGATTCCTCCACCAATAATCATAACAGAGCCAACAATTTCCTCATTTTTCTCCATATTAACACCTCTAAATTAGTTTGAGAGACTTGGCCATCAGGGTTGTTAAGTCGGAAACTTCAAAGTTGTATCTCTTTGTTTTAGAATCGGCGAACTGTACTTCGGTTTTTAAACAGTTGAAGTGTATCTGACATTTGGGACATGTGGTAACAAGAATATCTGCTCCCGTTCTTTCAGCTTCATTCATCCGGTCCATTCTTATTGCCTTCGCATAATCATTACACGAGAGAAAACTACTCGTGCCGCAGCACAAAGAATCCTCTCTGTTTCTCTCCATCTCAACAAATTTCAATTCGGGTACACTCTTTATTACAGTTCTTGGTGCATCGAACACCCTTGTCTGCCTTCCGAGGCGGCACGGATCGTGGTAGGTAACCTTCCTCTCTTCTGCCGCGGGATGATCCAATTTCCCTTTGCCTATTTGATCCGCTAAAAACTCAGAAGTGTGCACTACTTCGAAGGGTAGTTTTCCAAAATACTCGGTATAGTCTAGTTTGAATGTCCTATAACACTCAGCGCATGTTGTAATGAGTGTTGAAGCTTCTGTCTGATCGATAGCCTTGATATTATACTCCGCCAGCTTCCTGAATGTATCAACATCCCCTGACCATAGTCGATCATGCCCGCAACATTTTCCATCCTTCACTACTGCAGGAGTTATACCCAACTTGTTAAGAATTGCCACCGCCGCTACAGCGGTGTCTGAGTATTTTACCCCCAAGTTTCCAAAAACCTGGTCGAAGATGGGGAGGCAACCCACAAAGTAGGCGTACTCACCCCTGTCTTGTATCTTTAGTTTTGAGGGAAACCAGACCCCGAGAATGTTAGGGGTTAAATTAGAATTAGCCATAATTCTGGTAATCATTGAGAGGATCCCAGTATGAGCTTCTTCGCCGCATATTCCTCTCTTAAAACTCTCTATTCTTGCGCCTCTAACGAAGCGTGAAAATACTATGGCCATGGGACACCACGAGGAGCATTGATCACAAGTAATGCAGCTCCAAATATCCTCGCTTCTAACTAAGCATTCGGGGCCGTTTAAAAGAATTTCATGAATCATAAGTCTAGGATTGAAATCCTTCAACGCCGATACCGGACAGACCCCGACGCATTTTCCACATTGATAGCAGTATTTTACAACATCTGCCAGAAAGGATTCTGAAGCTGATACCATTTTTTTCTATTCCTCCTTTAACTGTTCGAGCATTGCTTTTGGTTTTACTCTGTTTTCATCGATTCCGACTTCCTCTGGTTTAAGACCCATGGCTAAGCCAAGTAGCTGGGGATAGAGGAGAACAGGGATATTATACTCCTCGCTGAGAAACTTTTCAATAATTGGTTGATTTCTGTCAAACATTAGGGTGCAAAAACCGCAGAAGGTAACTATCATATCCGCTTCTGAAGACTTTATTGATCTTAACTTGTCTCCGGCTATCCTTAGTGAGGCGTCTCTATCAACGCCAAAGATGACAAATCCGCAACACGCCATTTCATCAGGATACTCTACTACTTCAGCGCCGGTAACCCTTATCAAATCCCTCAACACATCTGGGTCTTCTGGGTTACCAAAATGAAGATGGTCTGAGGGTCTAACTAGGTGGCAGCCTGGGTGTATGACTACTTTTAGTCCCTCAAGTGGACGTATGATGCTCTCCTTAATTTTCTCTAATCCTACGTCCTCAAGTAGCGCTTTGGCTAGATGTTTTACCTCCACTTTTCCCTTGTATTCTCTTCCGATGCTTTTCAGGAGTTTGTTTACCTCAGCCCTTTCTTCTTCATTTTCTTTAAAGATATTATTAACCTCGGTTAGGGTGCTAAAGCAACCCGTGCATATGGTTAAAAGGTTTAATCCTAAACTTTCGGCTAATGAGAGATTTCTCACACCCAAGGCCATGGCGGAAAGATGGTCTAAAGCCATGAGGTAGTAACCGCAACAGTTGGCGCCTTCTAAATCGACAAGTTCTATACCTAGTTTTTCCGCAATCTTTCTAGTTGCAAGTTCATAACTGGGTATACGCGAAGGTGATAAGCATCCGGGGAAAAAAGCATACTTCATTCCTTTAACCTCGGCATAACCTTTTTTGAAACATTTTTACTCGCTTTTTGCTTGTTCAGAGCTTCCTAGAGTTTTTTTAACATGGGATAAACGTTCATCTAATCCGGTGCTTTTTAGAAGCTTTTTAACTTCGTCAATGTTTACCTCTGGAAGCTTAGGTAAACCGACCTTCTCCCTTTTCTTCTTTCTTATTTCGGGTACTTCAAACATTCTGCCCGTGTTCAAGATTGTTGTAGCGGCTTCTTTGAAAGCAATGTGTATTATACCCTCCTGAAAGGCGAGGTTGGCGATGGCTCTTATGATATCCGCTGGTCTCACTCCCTCTGGACACCTTTCGAGGCAGGCGTAGCACGTACTACAAAGCCATATGTTTCTACTGGCGAATAACTGGTCCTTCAGCCCGTAAACAGCCATTCTAACAATCTGGGCTGGTTTATACTCACTCAAATACCTTGCGATAGGGCAAGACGAAATGCAGACTCCGCACTGATAGCATTTTCTTAGGGCTTCTCCGCCGGGGAGTTTTTCCAAGCCTTTTATAAAAGACTGGTCGGCTTTGCTTGGATTAACCTTGCCACTTCCTATGATAGAGGATTCGGTTTTAGTACTAGCACTTGTCATGCTTCCTGTATCCTCCTTCTTAACAATTTGAAGTCTTTGCATATAACGGAGTTTTTCTTGATTCCTGTTACTCTATTTTTTTAACACACCTCAACGGCGGGGGCGTGTGGTTTAGAATCCAAGACTTATCAAGTCTATACTCTAATAAAATTTACCATAAAAGCGCCCCCTTTTCCAGAGAACTACTAAGTTGCGGAAGTTAAACAAGTATACAGGGTTTTAAAAACAAGTTTTGAGATATCTGGCGATTTGGTGTGTTAATTATTCTTCGTACAAACTTTTAGGTTTTAAATGAATAAACTAGCGAAACGCTTATTACATTTAATCCCCACTTCACTATAACGTTACCAGAAGGGATTGTTGCGGAGGACTAGAAAGTGAATAGGGTAGCTAAAACAATCCTCGTGTTTTCGATACTGATTTTCCTAGTTTACTTCCTCCCTACAATGCTTCCATTGGGTGAATTCTGGGATGTAATCGTACAGGCTCCTTTCTTTGCATTATTAGCTATGGTCTTCTACAAGGTTATTGCCACCGAGAAAGTTAAGGGGATTTCCAATAAAAGAATGCTCCTGCTTCAAGCATTCATGGTACTATCCTTCTTCATCTTCTTTGAAGGGCACGGTATGCACTTTACCGCGAATAACATAGAAGTGCTTATCGCGGAAAATCTACCATTTATCTACCTAGCCTCCCTCGTATTTCCGATGAGCAATATACCCGCACAGATATACTTCTGGGCACTCTATTCTAAAATATACTATTTCGACGAGATTCTTGGCCATCAATTGGTTTACACGGGTTTACTTCTCTTATTAGTTTCCGGTATGGTACTCGAAATCTGGACTGGAGAGCACAAGCCTTTGGGAAGAGGCGACTATGCAGCAATTATTGTCGCGGCGGGCATCTTAGGTTTTCTCATAGTTCAGGCGGTCATAGAAGGACAATTCGTGCTTCCAGCAATAGTACTATCAATAAGTATAACAATCGGATTTCTTTTGGCTAGTAGGGGCAGAGTTTCAATAAAAGAGTCACCATTTGCCCTCTTCGTCATTATCTCAGTGATTTTACTCTTAGCGGGTTTACTCATATACGGGCTAATGACTGATCCAGTTTACGCTGCTTTTGTGGGTCGGTGGCCGCAACCCTCAGAGGCTAAACGACTATTGAACCAGTTTCTTGTCTTTAATTATTGGGAAGAATTGTGGTGGCTGTTACTAATACTATAGAACTCCAAAAATCGAAAGACTCTCTAACTCCAACCTTTCTTTTCTTTATTTTTTTTAAACTTGTCTAAGAAGAATGGTGCTCTTACAACTCTTATTTACTAAAAGTATATCTTTTAATAGGAGGAGTATTAAACTATGAAGCTCAAAAATTTAAAATATAGCATTGAAGCTATAGCTAAATCTATAGGGATGAGGCTGTTGTCTAAAGATTCTCGAATCGTATACTTCTTACTCGGCTGCGGACCGAACGCAGTTGCGAAAACGGTGTTGCTTCCAGCGACTCCGACGTGCACCAACAGAATCTTAGGATTCATAAAAAACCCCGAGACCAAGGGTCAAACACACTTGGGAAAAGTGGATTCATTAAGTGTTTCCGTGGTTTCTACTGGAATAGGTTGTCCTTCGGCTGCTATTGTTCTTGAAGCGTTACACAGTGCTGATGTGAAGACCGCGATTAGAGTAGACTTCCTAGGCAGTCTAAGGGACAATATTGAAATTGGCGATATAGTTATCGCGGATTCAGCCTTCAAAGGAGACGGCACCACTCCACATTATATGGAAGGCGAGAAGGTAGAAGCCAACTCCGAATTAACAAATCTGCTGATCCAAAAATCCAAAGAGTATGGAAAGAATGTCCATGTAGGCCCAGTTTGGACCACAGATGCCTTATTTCGACAAACGCCTGAATTATACAAAAAAGCGGTTGAAAAGGGATGCATAGGAATAGACATGGAGTGCTCAGCAATCTTCACTCTAGGGAAAATCTACAACATGAAGACCGCAGCGATTATGGCCGTAAGTGATAAACCCATAACGGGAAAAAGCTTCTTAGAAATCGACAAGTTCGTATCAGAGTTATTACAGGGACTAGACGATACCATAAAAATCGCCCTCAACACTGTCAAAAGTATCAAGGAAAATATTTAGGGAGTAAGTTATTTGGATACAAGCGGGCTCCATGAGGTTATTATAGTTTGTAAAGGCAGGTTTTTGGAGGATTGAAAATAGTGTGGGATATAATTATTGCGGGTGGAGGACCTGCGGGGCTTATTTGTTCAGAAAAACTGGCTTCGTACGGTCTCAATGTACTTGTTTTAGACGATAGAGCCGAACCCAACATGGACAAACCTTGTGGAGGTATGCTAACAGAGAGAGCATTACGTGAGTTTGCTTTGGATGATAGTATCTTGGAAAGGGAGATTTGGGGAGTTGGAGTGGCCTACCGAGAGGGGGAATCTTTTACAATAGACTACGATGAAAGAGTCGGGGGTAATGTTCACCGCTCAAAACTCGGTAGATATTTAGCTCAGAGAGCGATTTCTGCCGGTGCGGAGGTGAGATCAAAAGAGCGTGTTAAAAAATTAAAGGTGCTACAGGACTACGTGGAGCTATCGGCATCTGAAACTTTACAAACGAAAATGGTTGTAGGAGCAGATGGCGCCAATTCTCTTATCAAAAATTTATTGAATCCGACGGAGGACCGATCGTCTCTAGGTTTCTGTGTACAGTATTTGATGAGTATGAATCCCGAATCAATAGACGAAAGATTTGGAAGAAGAAATGAGTTCTACTACGGTGGCGATGTATCTCCCTTCGGCTACGCTTGGATATTCCCAAAGAGAGACTGTGTAGCTGTGGGTGTGGGGGCGCTTCTGTCAAAAGTTAAAGAAAACCTGAAAACCTACCTCGAAAATTTTGTTAAGAAGCATCCCATCGCCTCCAAGAAATTAGAAGGTGCAAAAGTAATCAGGTTTGACGCTGCCCTAGTTCCGCTTTCAGGTCTAACCTCTAAAATCTATTCAGACAGAATCGTCCTTTTGGGAGATGCGGCAGGAACGGTATCTCCAATCACCGGTGAGGGCATGTATTACTCTATGAAGAGCGGAGAAACAGCCGCCGAAGTTATCAATAACGCGTTTCAAAAAAGTGACTTTGGCGAGAAAGTTTTGTCGGTTTATCAGAAAAAGTTAAAAAAACAAATTGGCAGCGAGTTGAAATGGGGAGTTTGGCTCCAAAACTATTTCTTAAAGGGGCAGTCCTCAAAGGTGGGAGGCGGGATTATGTCCGATAAGAGTATGCAAAAACTGGTGGGCGACCTTTTACTTGGAAGAAAATCCTATACCCGAATACTAGTTCAAGCAGCACCTTACTGGATAAAAAGCAAAATTAAGAAATAGCAAAGCCTTGAGATGACAGAAATACTAAAAAGACGGAATACGGATAAGAAACATAGATGATAGAACTGACCTGCACTGAGCCCATCAAGCAATGAGGAAATGCACCTATTTTGATTAACATTCAGTTCTCTATCAAACTTTCTTTTTCTAATCCCAATCCCTTTTTACTGAAAGAAACTTTTGAAAAACGCCGATGTACTCCATGAAAAAATACTTTAAAATTAAAGACCTAAACCAATAAGCAGGTTTCATTGATAAAATAAGCTCGAAACTTTTTTACATTCTCGCCGTTTAGAGCATTGTTTGTGGGTGAATCTATGAAGATTATGGTTCGGGCTATGTCGTCCCTTAAATACACCGCAAAAAAGAGTAAAATGTCTTTAAACATAGAAGAGGGGGCGACGGTTCGTTCTCTTCTTAATTCGATACGTAAAGTGGATGAGAAGCTTTTTAATGCTATTTTGGATCATGAAGGCGAGTTGAATTCAGGCATAATCATTCTGGTAAACAAAAAAGACATAGATGTGCTCCAGGGATTGGATACAAAATTACAAGACGGAGATGCCGTGTTCCTTCTTTCGGCGGTCCACGGTGGTTGAGTTTAACTATTTTTGGTTGGATTTTTAACATTCAAAATGCGGGGAATAAGCAGAACTATTTGGTCAGTTGGAACATTTTTTCAAGGGCGCCTCTTGCCTTCTCCGCCACCTTTTCGGGAACCTTTACCATGTTCTCTTTGGGTTTATTAATGATTACGTCTCGTATTTTTTCTAGAGTGTTTAACTTCATGTTCCTGCAGATGGCTTTTTCTGATGCGGGGATTAAAATTTTATTTCCATCGATTTCTCTTTTCATGCGTTCTATTAGACCTATCTCCGTTCCAATGATGAATTCCTTCTCTTTTGATTCTTTAACATAGTTGAACATGAAACTTGTGGATCCAACTATGTCCGCTACGTTCTGAACCTCCATTTCACACTCAGGGTGAACAAGTGCAACCGCATTAGGGTGCTTCCTTTTCAGTTCCAGAATCATTTCCGGTGCGAATCTTACGTGCACAATACAGTATCCGTCCTCCGGTACCGGAATGGTCTTAACCCCGGTCTTTTTTTCCACGTAGTCTGCAAGATTTTTATCTGGTCCGAAGAGAACCTTTTCTGCACCCAAGGCTTTTACCACTTTCGCCGCGTTTGCCGATGTGCAAATAACATCGGCTTCTGCCTTCGCCTCCGCAAGGGTGTTTACATATAATACGACCGGCAGGTCTGGATGTTCTGCTTTCGCCTTTATGAGGATATTTTTTGGGCACATCATTGCCATGGGACATCTGGCTTTCGGCTCAGGGACGTAAATCTCGGCGTCTGGATTGAGAATTGACATTGTTTCCGCCATAAAGTCGACTCCGCAGAAAACGATTGTGTCTGCTTTGATCTCTTTTTGAGCCAACCTTGCCAATTCGAGACTGTCGCCGAGAACGTCTGCAATTTCTTGAATCTCGGGCCTCTGATAGTTATGAGCGGGAAGAAATATGTTCTCACCCTTCTTAAGTTTTAGAATCTCCTCTTGTAATTCCTTGGTTCTATTTCCCTGAGACAAAACAAACAACTCCATAGAGACTGGGAGAACGGTATGGTTCAAGAATTTAAATTCATTTTGTTTTTGTAAGTTATACACTAAGTACCCGACCAGAATAAAAGAAAATACTGCCTAAATTAAATTCCTAAGAAGCTTTTTTAGATTCAAATTTATTAACATTTTTAAGTTTTAAAGTAGATTAATAGTATATTTCATAATCGGTGTCTGGCCATGTTTAAGAAGATTTTAGTAGCAACAGATGGTTCGAAGCATGCCGAAAAGGCTGTGGATTACTCTATTGCGCTTGCGGAGGCTTTCCGAGCTGAACTCATTGTTCTAAGCGTTGTGGAAAAGGCTCAACTGGAACGCTTGGAACCCTACGCAAAAGAAAGTATACAAGAAATCAAAGAGAAGATGAAGTTAAAGGCAAAACAATTCGTGGACGAAGCGGAGAAAAAGGCCAAAAGTAAAAATATAAAAGTCACCAAATATATTTTGGAGGGCGACCCCGCAGAATTAGTTTGTGACCAAGCTGAGAGAGAAGGGGTAGACTTGATAGTTGTTGGTACCCGTGGAAGTACCGGGGTTCAAAGAGTAGTGGTAGGCAGTCATGCAATAAGGATTATACGCTGGAGCAAGAGACCTGTTTTAATTGCTCGTTAAAGTTTGCTCTTGGATATTTTATTGTTATTAATTTCGTTTATTGTGTTTGCTTAGAGGGAATGGTTTTTAGCCTAAGGTTTGTTAATAAGTAATTGGCGTCTGGTTGTTTTAATATCTAAAGTGTTTTGAAAGAGGGTTCCTGATGACTCAAGTTAAGGGGAAAAACATCGTCATAGGAATGGATAACAGTTTCAGCATGATCAGGTATAATGATGTACGCGTCTCATCGAATGTTTGGGCGCCCGGGGAAGAAAGTGTATCAAAAATCTTGGAAAAATATTATGTTCCCCTCTCCTCGGAAAGTGTTAACCGCTTAAAAGAGATGCTGAATGTTCCAGATAAACTAGTTAAGAGATGCGTTGGGGCCGTGACTGCGGGTATTCTCACCTTTGATGACATGCTTAGACGTAAAATCGGAAACCTCTTCTCGGTTTTCTTTTTTAACGACGACGTTTGGCCAGACCGTGAGAATCGAGAATTAGCCATTTTCGAAACCACAGAAGAGGATGCCCCCGAAGCTATCATTGCCATGCTGGACTATGGACTGAACTGTAAAGGGGGAACCAACCTTAGCGGGGCTGTCGAGAGGGGAGTGGAGCTAGCGGAAATGATGATTGACCAAAACCAAGTGAAGCCAGTAATCTTCGTCCTCATCTCAGACGCCGCGCCCTATGAGAAATCTGGAGACACTCCCGAAAAATTTCTACAGACCGTTAAAGATCTGCTTGGCGAAAGAAAAGATATTCACCTCAACTGTGTCAGCATAGGCAAAAGCGCGCACCACGACCTGTTTAAAGAAGCCGCCGACATTACCGGTGGGAAAAACCTTGCATTATCTTCACCCGACCTTAGCCAGATCACAAAGTGGATAAAAGAGTTATACTCAGATGTTATCCCCAAGTCTTCGGTAAAAATGCAGCCTCCCTCTCAAGGATTCAAATGTCCAAATTGTGGCAAAAAATCCAACAGGGCAGTCATTTGTTCAAATTGCGGTTGGAAGTTTTGTTCCAAGTGCGGTAAAGCTTCACCTCCAAGCGCCAAATTCTGCTCTAATTGCGCGGCTCCCCTGTGAAAAGGTATCCAAATTAGTAAAGTTCGAATATGATTTTTGTATGAAATCTTAATTCATTAATTAAACTTAAAAAGGCTTGTTCTTAGAAATTTCAAACAGATGATTTCTATGGAAAAGGTTGTACGCGTCTCCGATATAAAAAACCATGTAGGTGAAAATGTTCAAATACGTGGTTGGATGCACCTGAAAAGAGAACATGGAAAGCATATGCTGTTTTTGGTGGTAAGAGATGGAACTGGTTTCGTTCAAGTGGTATTGAGAGATAACATTCAAGGCTACAACGAGGTATTTAATAGTTATAGAGAAGCCTCAGTAATTATCACGGGAGAAGTATCGGAAGACAAGAGGTCTCCTTATGGTTATGAGATAAGGGCGAACGGTGTTAAGGTGGTTTCTCCCTCACAGCCAACAATAGAGGAGGAGATTCAGCCAGACTCTTCGGTTGAACTATTGCTAGATAAGAGGCATCTTGTTGTCCGGGGTGAAAAAGCTTCAGCTGTGCTGCGCTATACTGATAAATTACTTAGATATTTGAGAGAATTTTGTGTCGAAAGAGATTTAACAGAGGTTATTCCTCCCGTATTAACAAAGGCGGCTTGTGAGGGTGGGGCTACGCTTTTCCCCGTGAAATACTTTGATGATACCGCCTATCTTACACAGTCTTCACAGCTTTATTTGGAGGCGGTCCTCCCAGCTCTTGGTGACGTTTACTGTATTCAAAAATCCTTTCGAGCTGAGCACCATAGAACTAGGAGACATCTTTTAGAGTACTACCATTTCGAGCCGGAACTAGCATTTATCGATTTTGGGGACTTGATTAGGTTCGCTGAGGACACTATCATACACATCGTTAAGAGAACCTTGGAGGAAGATTACAAAACTTTGGAGCTGTTCGGCGTCACCGACCTTAAGGTGCCTAGGCAGCCTTTTAGAAGGATGACCTACGCTGAGGCTTTAGATTTCTTCAAGTCTAGGGGTGTCAGTATTGAGCCTGGAATGGATATAGAGGAGTCTAAGGAGAGACTGCTGGTCGACCATTTTGGAGAGCCTGTTTTCCTCACAGAATTTCCCTCTGTTCAGAAGGCCTTTTACTTTAAGAGAAAGGAGTCTGATGAAAGCTTGGCTCAAGCTGTAGATTTGTTGGTTCCTACGGTGGGTGAGATTATCGGCGGCGGAATGAGAGAGGACGATTATGACAAAATTATTTCGCGGCTGCGGGAGATAAATGCAAATCTGGATGATTATCGCTGGTACACGGACTTTAGGAAGTATGGTTCTGTTCCCCACGGCGGCTACGGATTGGGCATTGAGCGGACTATAGAATGGATTTTACGCCTAGAGCACATTCGTGATGCTACACTATTTCCAAGATTCATTAACAGACTACTGCCTTGAGGTACAGAGCTTTGTTTAGAAGTTCCTTCCCTTAACCCTAGGGGAGGCTTTATTAACCTCTTCATCTTTTTCAAATCGATTAAAACCTTTTCTAAACTGGCTTAATACAATTATCAATATGGTGATTGTTTTGAGTTATGGCAAGCTTAAGAAGTACGAGAATCATGTTAACACTTATCGGGAATTGTATGAGGATGATGTTTTCAACTACGTTAAGGGAGTAGAGGTAACGAGGGAGATTATCTCCCTTTCAAAAGAACTTGAGGAGCATTATGAAAATAAAACAAGAAACGCGAATAGCTATTATTCCCCCCTAATGGAAGCGATCCGGATTTTTTTCAAGTCTCAGAGATGTATCATAGAGGTTTCAAATCGACTTTTTAAGATGGAAATTAATGATTCGCTGTTTAGTTTTGTGGACAAGACATCGCTTAATAAGATTCAGTTTGGAAAAATGGTTTTAGATACCTCTTCAGAGCATGATACACAGAAAATAAAGGAGACTTTCTCAGAATCTTTGAAACATATTAACCCACTTTTGCCCGAACTGGAAGCCGCCCTGAAAAAGGTATCAGAAGCTAAAGATCAGGATCTGGTTTCAGTGTTAGGCGGGGGAGTAAATCTCCTGAAAGCTAAAATCTCCTTTTTTAACTCCATTGTCGCGGTTCTTGATAAAAAATTTGGCAAAGCCGTTCAAGAGCTTGAAGAATCTGTTCAATGCATGGAAAGAGCCATAAAACAAGTTAACACGAATTTGGATACTAAGGGCGAAGTTGAAAACGCCAAGAAAACCGAAGCCTACCTGAAACTACTTATAAATAATTATAGAAATTCCATCAGTATTATGAAAAAGCATGTTTCCAACTAATAACATGGATAAAAAGGGGCTCCTGTAAAGACTCACATGCAAAAATTTAGAATCTAAGCATCCTTGCTTTTTCTAGTCTTAATGGCTTTGAAATAGCACCCGCTGCCTTTCACTCCTTCTGCTATAATGTAATCGTCTATCTTGGCTATTGGGTAGAGGAAGGGAAATATTAGGTAATCTGGAATCTTGTGGCGCCTGAGGAATTCTCTTATTTCCTCGGCAACTTCGCCGAACTGTTGATTGTAGTAACCATAGGCAGCGGCTTTCATGCCTACACTCTTGACTAGCTTCAATATTCTCTTTAGAGTGTATCTTCTGTGGTGTCCGAGGTTTACATCCTCTCTTGTCAACTCATTTTTTACCGTTTTTTCCTTTATGATTATCTTCTCTTTCTCGATGGTGGGAACAGTTCCGACAACAGCCCCGTCTTCCTTTATTACTCTTTTTGACTCTTGCATCGCCTTCGTGTCGTCGGGAATATGCTCCAAAACATCCAGCATTATAACGCCGTCAAAGATATCTTTCCTGAAGGGAAGGGCTTGGCCATCCGCGATTAGGAAGTCTATAGGTAGATCGTTTATTTGGGCAGATTTATGAGCCTCAAAGAAATCCTCGTTGGGCAGATCCACGGCAACCATCTTTAAACCGTTTTCCATTAGTGCCACGCTCCAGACACCCCAACCACATCCCACGTCCAAAACTTTCTGCCTGGGTTTGGGGTCTAGTGCCTTAAAAACCCTCTCAGCCCTTACTATGTCGAGTAGGTAGGGGTGTCCTATGGTTCGGTAAATCCACTCTCTAAAGGCTATTACTGCAGGGCTCGGATTTTCGTGTCTATGATAAGATAAGTAGCGGCCTATTATCGGCTTTCTAAACAATCAGTAAGCCTCCATACTTCATTTTTTATTCAACTTGGATGTATTCCAGAGGTATTCAAAATAATCGGTTGCTAATGCGGCGAGTCCCAGATGGTCCGACCATATTCCCATTGTGAAAATAATTTCCCCTTTCGGGGTGATTTCTGGGAATATAATGATTGCCTCACGTTTATCTATTATTATACCGCCGCCATATAATACGTCTCTGGTTCTTATCTCTCTAGAGTATTTAAACAATTTGTCCAAAATCGTGTCATCAACATCCGAAGTCATAAATTTGGTTTCCACATCTTTGCCCCTTAGTTTATCCAAAATCTGTTGCAGAGTATCAATATTTTCATCCGTTATTTTCGGAAAAGCGATTAGTATGTTCTTCTTTGTTTTCTCCACCATCTCCCTGATTTTTTCTAAGAGGTTCTCCTCTCCATGAATTATCCAAATGTCCGGTCGTTCAGACTCCCCGCTTTTCTCATAAAGCGGTTGAAGCTCACTAACAATCTGCTCCTCGTTCTCCTCTAACTCCTTCTGCATTTGAAGCTTAAGATTCCTCATCGCCTCCAGCGGGGGTCTGGGCATGTACCTGTTGGGTCTCCCTCTGTCCGATTTCACCCAACCCTTCTTCTCAAGTCTTTCCGCCACCTCGTAGATTCTAGAATAAGGCACCCCACTTTTCTTGCTCAATTCAATCGCCGTAAGTGAGCCAGAATTCACAAGAGTTAAATAGACCTCAATCTCATACTTGGTGAGCCCGATGTCCTCCAACGTCTTTTTGGTTTTGTTGCTTATCATATCCACCAGCCTAAAAGCTTCCTGAGCGCTCATAGAGTTTTTTGATTCTTTATTATCTGTATTTTTTTAATCTTTTTAAATTATTGATGACAGATTCCTATTATTAAACTTTAAAAAACTTAAATACGCGACCAACCAGATGTTTAAAACAACAATATTAAAAGAATATTAAAAATTGGAGACCCTACAGTGTACGTGATTACTACGAAAAAACTCCAAGATTTAAGAAGCCTTCTAGTTGAAAAAGGCTTTAAGGTAAGACAGCACTGCTGCGAATATTTTTTAATCAGAAACAACCAATTCGTAGGTGTTCTCTCACTATTTCCCAACTGGAATCAAGTACTATTCACCAGTACCAAGACGCCGAAATCTGAAAAAGCAGCCACAGAAATTCTCGAGTTAGTCAAAGAAATATTCCCTAAACTAAAAGTAGAAATTCGGGGCACGGAAAATACGAAAACCAGAACTACCCCAAAACTAACAGAAAAATTGGACGAAAAACCGTCCATGAGCAAGAAAGGGACGATTAGACATGGGAGAAGAAGAAAATCAGGAGACAAAAAAAAGCGTAAAAGCAATCCACATTGACCCAAAGCTTTGCAAAGGCTGCGAGCTATGTGGATTATGCGTATACTACTGCCCACGCAATGTATTTGAAAAATCGAAAAAACAAAATGAGCAGGGATATTATCCCCCAATACCTATCAATACAAAAGGCTGTAGGGGGTGCAAAGTATGCGAACTCTATTGCCCCGAGTTGGCAATCTTTGTTGAAGAAGAAAGCTAAAAACCTTTTTAAATTTTTTAGAGGCAGCGTCATGGAGTCTAGGGTTTTTTATGAGGAGGAAGGCAAAGGTAGATGCCGTGTCTGGGCGTCTTTCTTTCTTATGGGAGATGATTTGGTAGTTGGAATTGGCGGAGGGAAGAAACCGCATGTGGGTGCCTTGGCTGTGGCGGAGCCCCGCCCGAGTAGAGATAAGCCGGGTGTTATATCTTCGACTTCTTCCGTGATTACTCTTCTCAGCCATAAGGATGATATTGTGGCTCGTGAGGCTGCGGATAGTATAGCTAGGGAAACTAATAGAGTAGTTACAGTAACGGCAGGTGTTCATACGGAAAACGCCACGAAAAAGGAGATTGAAACCTTACTGGAGAATTCGCGGCTTGTTACTCAAAAAATCATAAAGAGAATTAAGAATCTCACATGACCTCTGAACCTTTTTTAAGCCTTCTTTTCTGAATGTTTCTAGTGTAATACTCGTTTTGTTTGAAATTTTTTGTTTTGTGATTTGCTTATGATTTACTGTGAACTTGGGTTGAACTGAGTTGACTCTTGCGTTTTTCTTCTGCTCCAATATGGACTATATGTGACCATAGAGTGCCAAAGAGAATGAAAAAATGGTACTACCTGATGTTTTGTCTTTTACAAAATTTACAGTTGCATACATTTTCCTAGCAGCACGAAAACCTTAGCTTTTCACTGACATTGTGAGACCTTTGCTAAATTAAAATAACCACAGAAACCAGAAACTAAATCCAATAACGCCGTTATACTTTCTCCGAATTTCCGATATATATATACAAGTTTTTCCATAAAATATGGCTAAAGAATTTGGGAGGATGAGAATGAAAGGCAAGTTAAAGATACTTGCAGCAAGTTTTCTCATAGTGCTTACCCTCAGCCTGGGAACTTTTCTGACGCTTGCACCGGGAGCATTTGCGAATAACAGTTACTCCTCTCTCGGACTAATTTACGCCCTAAACTCCATCGAACAGAACCCCCAAAGGTCTGGTCTGGACCTCTCCGCCAATCTTAATTTCCCTACTCAAAGCTCTGGTCAAGACCTTTCTGTCAGTCTGAGTAGCATTCAGGATGTTATGAACCAAGCCCTCATGAGATTGGAGTTGCAGAAAATTCAAAGCTCTGACCTAGACATCTCCGCCAGTCTAAATTTCTCTACCGACCTGAACATAGAAAATTTAACTTCGGACCAAATTAAAGCTGCGAAGCAGAGCATAGAGAACGTTACGAGCCGAGCCTTCATGAAGTGGCAGTTGGAGAAAATGCTGAGTGGAGAACTAAAACCCTTCGTTACACCGCCAAGCAATGAATCAGTCAGAGAGATGTTCTTCCAGTTCCTGTCTGAAAGGCCAGACTGCGCAGAACGCTTCGCACAGTACGATAAGATGCTCTCCAGAGAGAACCAGCTTCAAACGAATGAACAGGTTTTGGAATTCGAAAGGTCATTCCAAAACGTAAACCTCGTTGTGGAAAAGGGCGAAATCTTGAGAGAATGGAATACGACTCAAACAATCAACGGTTTAGAATACTTTGTCGTGAACAGGGAATACGCTATGAACGTAAACGGCACCATTCAAAAAGTAGTCAAAGTATACGTTTACAGCTACGATGGAAAAGAAATCATCGACCCATACATGGGTATCCAATGGGTACCCTTGCTGTGGCCATGCATGGTATGGGTGTTTTGGTGGCCCTTCTACGTCGGATGGTGGGGCACAGTGATACTCTACGGCTATGACTTCTATCTTTACACAGCATTTACTGTCGATGAACAAGGAGCGTATGCTTATTGGGTATATGACAACACCCTAGGGCAGGTGACTCCAGATTGGTATACCGCAGCAGTTGGTATTAACGATTTAATTGGTGCAGCAATATACGCGGCTTCTCAAGGAGCTGCGGGAATAACGGCGGCAGTTTTGGCCGCTGCTGGCGCAGCCTGTGTTGCACTTGCAGTTGCACTTGCAGTTGCTTGGCCTATATTTTATGTTTTTGTGGACTACTATTGGAACAATTTTGTTAGTACCGAAGCTTATAATTTTGCCATTAATCCATATTTCGGTTTTAGAGAGGTTACGTATTTCCACGACCCAATTAGTCCTCCAACGGGAGCCTACCCCTCATGCTATGATTTGCTACCGTATATCACTCCGTTCTACATTCGCGCAGATAATAGTTGGTGGTACAAATTACTTTGGCCCTATTCCGTAATGGTTGACAAGTATACCCCACTATGGTATGCGCTCAACAATTTCGTTACTGTCTGGGGTGGCACTTTTGGCTTCAATACTTGGGTTTGGCTGAGTCCCTTCCCGCCAAATTGGCCGCCGCCTCCACCAATATAGCTCTCAGGAACTTTGAAATACGAGTATACGTCTCTAAAAACTAAAGAGTGCTCCTCAAAAGCCTAGTCCTCATGGGGAGGATTTAGGTCTTCCCCCTTTTTTAATGGGATTGAATGAAAAATAAGTGTAAGGATGGAGTAAAATGAGAACAAAAACTCTAGATAGCTTGTTAAAAAAAGTTTTGATAATCCTTATCCTAGTTTTCGTTTCCAGCGGTTGTGTTTTACTGTATTTCTTCTTTTTTGAAAAGGTGACCCTGCATTTTGGCTTTTTGCTTTCGATGAGTTATACTCCTCTTGGGCTGATTTGGGAAGGCTGGTTGGTGGTTTCCACGAATCCCGCCCTCAGGTTAACGCTGGAGCTGCTTCTGCTGGTGCCCCTCCTTGTGATTTTTCTGCTCACACCCCTTTGGCTTTTTACGCCTCTGGGTAGAATTGGCTACGAAACTGTGGGAGAAGCGGTAAAGGGGTTCAAGGCTTTGATATGGAGTACGAAAGAGGGGAAAAGAACAGTGGTCTCTATGATGATCGGGGGCGCGATATATTGTTTGATAATACTACTCTCGTTGCTTTCAGTATTCTATGTAATACGTCAGGACACCGGTCTAATTGTAGCACTTCTACTGTTTTTTGGTATTACTGGTTTAATTAACTTTCTGGTTATCACGCCGCGTTATCAGCGAATACGAGACCAAAAACTGCAAGCCAAACAGGGCAGCGTCAAACCGAAAGACACCTAGCCTTCCCACCTTTTTTAATGGGTTTATGAAAAATAAATTTTTGGATGGGATAATATGAGAATAAAAACTCTGGATGGTGTATTGAAAAAAGTTTTGATAATCCTTTTCCTAGTTTATGTTTCCAGCGGTTGTGTCTTGATGTATCTCTTCTATTTTCAAAAGGTGACCCTGCCCCTGGTCTTGTCCATTTTTTTAGTCTGGTGCCCCCACCCTTTGGCTTTTTGCTTTCGACTAGTTACACTCCCCTTGGTCTGATTTGGGAAGGCTGGCTAGTGGTTCCTATGAATCCCATCCGCAGGTTAACGCTAGAATTACTTCTGCTGGTGCCTTTTACGTTGATTTTTCCGATCGGCTCCATTGTTATATTTTTTACGACTCCAAGTAGACTTGGTTACGAAACTGTGGGGGAAGCAGTAAAGGGATTCAAGATGTGGAGTACAAAGGAGGGGAAAAGAACAGTAGTTTTAAAGTGCACTATTTTTGCGATACTCTTTGTATCAATATTATTTTTTTCGCTTTCAGGATTCTACTTCATACGCCAAGAGGTTGCTCTGATAACAGCATTCTTATTTCTTGAGAGTTTCGCCCTTATTATTAACTACCTATTTATTTACAAGAGATCGGTAGGCGGACAAAGCAAAACAATAAGTTAGCAAGAATAGCGTCAAATCTAAAAGCGCCTAGCTTTCCCTCTAATAGTGGCAATTTTCGTCACTGTTTAGAGTGCGTATACCGTTTATCACTTGTATGTTGGACTAAGACCCATGTTGACAGTTCACCTAGTTCAGGTTAATTGATGCGGTGTCCTTTAAATTGTTTATATAACTGCTTTTATCTCGGATGTATCCTTCATATTTCGTGTGGCCCCGATCTTTACGAAGTATACAAAATCTTTAATGAAGCGAGAAGGGAATTTCTATTAACACATTAGGCACTCAGCCAAACAAAAACTTGCAAATGAAGCGAGGCATTGACAGAACGTTTTTAGAGGTATTGTTTTTTTATGTTTTGGATTTCCTCTGTAACGTCTTTAACTATTTTAGGTATCTTTTCCGGTTCAGGGATTTTGTCAAAGTATTTTATTTCTGTGTCTAGTATTGTTGATATGACTGTTCCGATGCTTAGGGGTAGCGCTAGGAGGCTGTATCCTCCTTCCAGTATGAAGGTTATTTTTCCTCCGCATACCTCTTTTCCCAACTGGAGGATTATCCGGGTTAGTTGAGCGTAATCTTCTGCCTGTAGGTTCATGTTTCCTACGGGGTCGCTGTAGTGTGTGTCGAAGCCGAAGGAAACTATCAGCATTTCGGGTTTGAAGTCTCGGAGTATATCGGGAAAGATTTGCTCGAAAGCCCATCGGTAAGCGTTTCCCCAGGTTCCGTAGGGTAGTGGCACGTTAATGTTGTATCCCTCCCCTTCCCCGCTGCCGATTTCCTCCAGCCATCCTCTTTCTATTGCTTCCATACCGTACTCATGAAAAGATAAACAAAAAACGGTGGGGTCGGTGTAGAATATCTGGGATGTTCCATCGCAGGCATGTGCGTCGAGGTCCAGAATGAGAATACGCCTCACTTTTTTCTTTTCTTGTAACCATCTTACCGCTATTGCGCAGTTGTTGAAGTAACACATTCCCTCCGAGTGCCCTATTCCCGCGTGGTGTCCGGGTGGGCGGATAAGAGCGAAGGCTGTTTCTATACTGTTTTTGTTGACCTCCTCTACCGCTGATATGGCGCCTCCAGCCGATAAGCAGGCCGCCTTAAATGTATCCTTAACTACGAAGCTTGAGGAACCCACTTCTCCACTACCTAGGCTGGATAGTTCATTAACTACATCAAAAAGGTAGGGATTATGTACACGTGTAATATCCTCTCTAGTAGCGGGTTTACAATCAAAACTTTTCAAATTCGGGTTCTCCAGCAGACCAGAATTGTGCAAATATTCGCGGGTAAGCTTTATGCGATTCGGGTTCTCAAATGCTTCCATCCATGGTCTGGTTGCCTCGGGAATATGCAACTCTTCGAAAGCCTTATGGGAAATTAGCCCTAACTTCATAAAACCACCCTTTAAGGAGACTCCGCTTTTCCAAAGCCGGAAGAAATTAGAGTCTCATTGACTCTAGTCCTGCATTCTTATATTTAAGTTTATAAAAAATATTTTCGAAGCTTAATCTAGAGTTAAAACTAGAATAAAAAATGGCAAGAAGCTATACTAACATGACCCGTGGGGCTTCCAAGTTATCTTTTATATTCTAACTTCGGTGGTGCTCCTGATTTTGTTTATGAAAGTATTCAGCCAGTCGTTTATTGCTATATCTGCTGCCAATTCTCCGCATTTTATTTTTTCCATCAATTCATCAAGAATTGAAGTTTCTCCCTCGATGATTTTACCTCTGAGTATTCTCTCTCTATCTCCACCATCCAAATCCAGTAAGTAGAAATCATGGAGGGCTGATATTCTCCCCCGCAGATTTATTGCCGCCAGCCTCGCAAAATGCTCATCACTAAGAACTACCAGCACCGCCGTTTTTTCCGTGACTCTCATGAGGAAACTGTTCCTGTTGTGTATGCTGTCCCCCTCATGCATCTCCGAAATGGGAAACTTGAGGTAGTATTCGATGCACTCCTTTGGGACATCACCCTTAAAACCAATAATGGAACTATCCACATCTAGTATTGCTACACCCTTAGAATTCCAGTTACCCTTATTCCTCTCCACATCTTCCAGCAATTTTTCCACAAGTTGACTACGCTGCATAATCTCTCTTCCATACACTGAATCTGCGCATAAATTTGAGTGTCGTCAGGTTCACAATAATTTTCCCAAGTCTTCTTAAAAACCCCCCTTTTCAGAAAGAATTTAGAATCTCGGCGAAAAAAGGACATCAATCTCAAATTAAATCGTGAAACCGCTCCAAAACATAAAATTTTTATTCTATCTAACACCTAATACGATTAGTACTTTGCGGGCTCATGGCCTAGTCAGGATAGGTTCCTGAAAGGGCGCAGAACCATGGTTAATTGGTGCGTATGCCTGCGGAGCCTGTGATCGTGGGAAATCCATCCTTGTGGTGGATTCGCGAATTCAAATCCCGCTGAGCCCGCCAAACACCTTTTCTACATTTTTGCGGGTACTTGTATTCCTAGTAAGTTTAGTGCGTTCTCTATGGTTTGTTTTGTTATGTAGACTAGTGCCAGTCTGGCGTTTTTTGTTTCTTCGTCTTCCGCTGTGAGGACGGGTTGGGATTCGTAGAATTTGCTGAATTTTAGGGCGAGTTGATAGGTGTATTCGGCTAGGAGGTGGGGTTTGAGTTGCTCAGTTGCTGCTTTTATTATTTCGGGGAACTGCGCTATGTGCTGTATTAGAGTCTTCTCTCTTTCATCGGTTAGCTTTTCGGGTTTTATTTTTGGTTTTGGTGTTATGCCCGCCTTTTCTAGTATGCTTCTGGCTCTGACTCCTGCGTATTGTATGTAGGGGCCGGTTTCGCCGTCGAAGTTTGTCACTTTGTCGAAGTCGAATACTATGGTTTGCTCGGTGCTGAACTTTATTAGCCAGAATCTTACTGCTCCTATGGCTATTGTCTCTGCTAGTTCTCTCTTTTCGAGTTCGGAAATATCCGGTTGGTTTTCGCTTACTTGGGTGTATGCTCGGATGGAGGTTTGATTGATTACTGCATCTGCGTGATACCCAACCCAATTTCCTTCTCGCCCGCTGAATCTCTCCTCTGCGAGTTTGACATGTTTGTAGGATAGGTGGATTGAGTTTTTTGCTTCCTCCTCGTAACCAAGGAGTTTAATGCTTGCTTTGAGGCCTTGTTGTAAGTATTCCTGTTCGTATCCTATCACGTTTATTACCTTTTTCGCGTTGGCGAATTCGTCGCTGGCGTTGCTTAGTGTGGGGGATGTGGTCCATAGTATCTGTTGGTTGAATTGGGTGTTCCATGGGCGGTATTTCATTTTTGTGCGGAGTTTTCCGAATTTCCATAGCTGGTAGGCTATGTCGTGTGCTATGTAGGTGGGTACTTGGTTTGAGCGTATTATTACCTTGTCTGGGTTTGTTTTGTCCTGGAACTCTTCTAGTCGACTGAATTTCGCTACAAAGCAGCCTTTATACTCTCCCTCGGTTTCCCAGACGAAGTTTTCGGATTTTTCTAGTTTTTTGAGTGTCTCCGCCCATATTTTAGACCTTGCGATATCGCTTTCCCAAACCAGTAGGTTGTATGGGATATTTGCTCTGGTTGTTGTCTCAAGGTTTGACTCAACACACATCTCGGATAAGTGTCGGCTGAAATCCGCGATTTCGTTTCCCCCCTTTTCCATATCCCGCATTACTTCGTCTACACCTTTTTCCAGTTCCGGTTTTTCTTTAAGAAGTTGCGCGGCTCTGGCGTATATTAATCCGTACCAAAAGTCTAGTTTGGTGTCCTTTTCCCTGGGCACCTCTAAGTGTATATTGTTAAGAAAAGCCCAGACCAGCACTCCCACCTGCCTTCCCAAATCATCTATGAAATTCTCCACCTCAACTTTCCATCCAGAATTTTTATGCAGGTTTGCTACCACATCGCCCAAGACGGCGTTCCTCAGGTGACCTATATGTAAAGGTTTTGTTGGATTAACTGCCGTGTGTTCAACTAAAACCTTGTCACCCTTTCCCAAATTCATTTGCCCGTAGGTCTGCCCCTCGGTAAAAACCTTTTTTATGGTCATCTCTGCGAGTTTTAAATCGTCGAAGTAAAAGTTAATGTAGCCGGGGTGTGCAACCTCTATTCTCTCGACAAGAGGCAGTTCTTGAGCTTTTAATTGTTCTGCTACCTGCTGGGCGAGTTCTATCGGTTTACGCTTGAGGCTTTTTGAGACGCGAAAAGCTATCGAGGATGATAGGTTCCCTAGTTTTGGATCTGGAGGCTGTTCTAGACTTAAACCGATTTCTTCAGTTGAGACTACATTCTCAATTCCTAGTGATCCGAGCGTACTGTATATTGCTTCTATAATTTTTTCTCTAGTTTCTGTGAGCATAAAGTCTACCAACTACTCTCAGATTTACTCTATCTACTAAAACTGCGATTTACAATAAAAGATATTCCATTATGCTTTTATCCATTTTTTAAATTCGGAGGGATTGGCGGGCCTGAGGAGAATTTCAAGTACTCCATTTGGGGTACATTTTTGAACTCCTGTTATCCGGCTTTCTTCCAAACATTACGTTTATCCGGAGGCCGGCGCCCTATCCACTAGACTACAGGCCCGCGTTTTGGTTCAGTTTGGTTATAAGTGAAGAACTAAATTTGATATTTTTAGATATTTTGGTTACTCAATTCAGCCACTTGGTTTGTTTCGATCCACCAGGCTTGTTTTTTTCCTTTATTCTTTGTGCCTTTGAACTGGATTATCTTTTTTCCAAATTTTTGTTCTGTTCTAATCGCTATATTTTTAATTCGGGTGAGAATCTGCCGCCGCTTGAGGCTGGTTACCGCTTCTAACTCTTTGGTGGTGGCGCCACCGAATTCTAAGAGGTTACTTATTATTAGTCTGTCTGTTTCATCGTTGCATGATTGATTAAGGAGTTGTTTTATGTTCTCTTTATCCAATTCAGTGTCATTAATCGGCTCTTCTTTTTTAATAACGCTCTCAAGTTTTATGACTCTGGTTCTAAGTTGGTTGATTTCGTTTTTCAAATCTTTTTCTTTATCGTCAGGTACTTGTCCCAGCTTTTCTATTATGGCCTCCTTTATAAATGCGGAACGTTTACCACGACCAATTCTTTTATTCAACTCTTCTAAGATATGCTCGGGAATTTTTATGGTTAAAACTACCATCTTGCCTATTTTGTTTTCCCTCCATTAAGGCTCAAACGAGTTTTTTTATTCTGAAAGAACCAACCATTTTTGCGAATCATTACTTAGAGATTTATCGGTTTTTATCCAATTCCAAAAGTTTAGTAGTTATGCCTTTTTTGCATTTAGATATAAGTGTTTTTATTAAAATCTTATGAGAGATTTTCCTAAGAAGGTCACCTGTACTAATGAGGGAATGAGTTATGTGGGTTTAAATAGTATTTACACGAAGGCGCCAATATTCTTTGAGGAAGAATAGTTCCTCTGCACTCCTGTTATTCAACCCAAAACTTTGTAGGATTCTTCCCCCTTAAATCTCATTATTGCTAAATTAAGCTTGAAGCGCTATGTGGTCGTAATATGTTATTAATTTTTATTTTTATTAATAAATATAATTTTAAAAAATTGTTTGAATAATAGCCGTAAGGTTTTTGAACATTACGTACGGATTTAACTGTTAACTAGAAAATCACATATCGAGGTTCGTGGTTGTCTATGAGAGTATATTCCACACGTTTTGATAAGGCCAAGAGAATACTTGTCGGTGAAGGGATAAGCGCTCTGCTACTATTGGAACCCAAAAATATTTATTATTTAACTGGATTTTACAGCCATTCACTTGATGTTCCCAGCGCAGTTATATTTTCCGGAGATAATGAAGCAACTCTTACTGTTTCACGTATAGAATTGGATAGAGCAGCAGAGTCTTCATGGATTAATGATGTTCGATGTTATTACCCATACCCTCTCAAGACCGATGAGAAAAATGAGAAGGTGGATAGCGTCATCGATTCAATTAGTGCTATAATTGAGGAGAAAGGTTTGACGGAGAGTATAATAGGTGTTGAACTTTCCCAACTCTCAGTCTCAACATTCGAGAGTCTAAAGAAAAAATTGCCTAAGGTAGGATTCAAAGACATTTCAAAAAGTGTCTGGGAAATGCGCATGTATAAAGATATTACGGAAATCGAAAACATTCAGAGAGCGATGGAGATAGCTGAGAAAGGATTGAGAACCGCTATAGAAATTATCAGCCCTGGAACAACAGAAATACAGGTTGCTGTAGAGGTGGAGAGTGCTCTACGTAGGGCAGGTTCTCAGAAAGCTCTATTTGAGAGCATGGTGGTATCTGGCTCGAAATCCGCTTATCCCTATGCAATTGCGGGAAATAAAAAAATCGAAGAAAATGAACTCGTAATGATAAACGTGGCTGCTTCCTATAACGAGTATTGCGCAGATGTGGCAAGAACAATTTTCACAGGCAGTCCTCACAAAAAGCATAAAGAAATTTTTGAGGTTGTAAAACAAGCCTTCAATAACTCTCTGCAATACGCTAAACCGGGGCTCCCCCTAGGCCAATTAGACCAAGTGGCTAGAAATGTAATAAAAGAAAAGGGTTATGAACCGTTCTTTATCCACCCTATTGGACACGGGATAGGCTTAGACCAGTATGAGCCTCCCATAATCTCACTAAACAACACAGATAAAATTAGAGAGGGACTAATTCTGAATCTAGAACCAGCAATCTACATACCAGAATTCGGTGGTCTAAAAATAGAAAATACCATACTAATAACAGAAGAAGGTAACCAAGTTCTAAACAAACTTCCGATAGAGACAATGTAATTAAACTTGCTTTAAGCCGGCGTCAAATAACCGCTCAATTACAAAATTCTTGTATAAAAACGGAAGAGAATTCTTTGAATTCCAGTACTGAAAATTCTTACCACTTATAGTTGCAAGTTTAAAGGGGTATAGTATGAATATTAAACCAGTTTGTATCCTTTGCCTCCTCACCCGTGCTTTCCGAGAAATACAATACTCAACCAACGATACTGATGTTCAGTTTAAAGCAATGAAAGAAGTATTACAGCTAGTTAACAATATAATAAATGAACAAAATAATCCGATGCACCTAGTACCCGCATATATTGGTACACTCAGAGATCGTTTAATAAAAACAATAACTGGTTCTCCGGACCCTTACAATGAGCAGAAGATAAAATCTAATGAAATAGCCCTAGAGTTGCGTTCCAACCTCGAAAAAATCATTGAAGGAGAAGAGGACAACTATAAAAGATTTAGACTAGCCTGCGTAGCGGCTATAGTTGGAAACATAATCGAGTTCGATGTTCTGGGCCACATATTTAATCTTGAAGAAATATCCGAACTCTCGGAGAAGGCGGAAGAGGAATTAGCTATCGATGATATACCAATACTATTTGAGAAAGTTAAACCTGGAACCAGAATCCTATATTTGACGGATAATGCGGGTGAAATAGCATTCGACGTTCTTCTTGTAAAAGAGTTAAGAAAACTTGGAGCAGAGGTCACAGTCGCAGTTAAGGAGAAACCTGTTTTGAACGACGCTACTCTGGAGGACGCCCAGGCGGTAAACATGGTTAAAACAGCGAAGGAACTAATAACAACAGGTACGGATTCCGTGGGTCTAATACTTGACGAGTGTTCCGAGACGTTTTTGAATCATTACCAGAACTCAGACTTGATAATCGCGAAGGGAATGGGCTACTTTGAAACCATGACCGGACATCACATAAAACACCCTTTGGACGTCTTTTTTCTGCTGAGAACAAAATGCGACCCTGTTGCCATGAGTTTGGGTGTTAAACGGGACAAAAATGTAGCAAAATATTTGCCTGCAAACACAGTAATAGAATGCTAAATGCAAAAAATTATATAAAAAATATTGTCACATTAAGAACAACGTTATTTGGAGGAAAGAATTGATGAAGATTACCCTTCCTGTCATTGCAATAAACTTTAAGACGTATTCGGAAAGCGTCGGTAAAAAGGGACTTAAAATCGCCAAAGCCGCAGAAGAGATATCAAATGACACTGGAATATGCATCATTATCGCTCCACAACACACCGATATTCAACTAATCGCAAGTCAAGTAGAAGTCCCAGTTTTTGCACAACACATAGATCCTTTTACTGCTGGTTCTCACACTGGTTACATTCTACCAGAGGCGGTAGCTGAAGCCGGAGCTGTAGGGACTCTTATAAACCACAGCGAACACAGACTCATACTAGCAGACATTGATGAAGCTATACGAAGGGCGAAAGAAGCAAAACTCAAAACTATAGCCTGTTCTAACAACCCTGAAGTTAGTGCATCAATCTGTGCTCTTTCCCCCGACTTTTGCGCGTACGAGCCGCCCGATCTCATAGGAACAGGAATTTCGGTCTCTACAGCAAAACCAGAAGTAGTAACCAAAGCGGTTGAACTAATGCAAAAAATTAACCCCCGTGTTATTCCTCTTTGCGGAGCGGGAATAAGCACTGGAGAAGATGTAACTGCAGCAATCAAGCTAAACACAAGGGGTGTTCTCTTAGCCTCCGGTGTAGTAAAAGCAAAGGATCCCAAAGCGGTGCTACAAGAAATGGCTGAAGCAGCACAAAAAACACTTTAAACCTCTTATGCAAAAAAGTTCTTCCTTCTTTTTCCGAGATTGCGGAAGCGTTTTTAAATCAGTCGACCGATATCTTTATGATATTTAATATTACAAAAATTTGGGAAGGTACAAAACATTGTTGGGAATAAGCGGATATGGAGTTTATATTCCCTTATACCGGGTAAAACTAAAAGAAATCGCAACCGCTTGGAAAGAGGATGCACAGCCTTCCGGAGAAAAGTCTGTAGCCTATTTTGATGAAAACGTATTGACACTAGCTTACAACGCTTGTATAAATGCCATAAAACACGCGGATATAAAACCTAGCGACATCAACGCATTATACTTGGGAACTGTATCCAGTCCCTATACCGAAGCGTCATTGGCTGCTCCCTTGGTGAACGCCCTCGGCCTACCGGAAAATGTTGAAGCTGTGGATTTTGGTGCTTCAACCAGAGCAAGTACAGCCGCACTGCAAGCTGGTTTGGACGCCGTAAAATCAGAAAGACTTGAAAACATTTTGATTGTAGGAAGTGATGTCCTTGTAGGAGCGCCCGGAACTAGTTTTGAATACACCGCTGGATCTGGAGCCGCTGCTTGTATACTAAGTGGTAACGGTGTGATAGCTGAATACGAAGACAGCTTTTTCTATACAACCGGCTTCGCCGATAAATGGAAAAATGTTGAATCAGGATACCCGTTATACGGCGATACTGGCTTCGTAAGGAGATACGGATACGTGGAACATGTGGTAAAGGCTGCAAAAGGACTTTTGGAAAAACTTGGAGACTCGGCACAAAGTTTCAACCACGTGGTACTTCAACAACAAGAGAGTAGACTGATATCCGAAGCTTCAAAAAGCTTGGGCTTTACACCAGAACAGCTCAAAGCCGGTATGACTCTGGAAAACTTCGGTGACACTGGTTCAGCATCTATCCTCATAGGGTTATCCGCAATTCTGGACCAAGCGGAACCAGGACAGAGAATATTAGCTGTTTCCTACGGCTCTGGTTCCAGTGCCGCCCTCAGCTTTAAAGTAAATGAAAAAATATATGATAAACGCGAAAATTCGACTCCCGTTAAAAGTTTTAAGGAAAACAAAGAGTACATAGACTATTTCACACACCTCAGGCAAAACAGAATAATATCCCGGACTGAATAATAGAAGAATTGGGAGATGTCTAGAATGATAACACCCCCCTTATGGAGAGATTATAGGCAGAATAATAGGATGGAAGCGTATAAATGCAAAAACTGCGGCTTCGTGAGCTATCCCGAAAAAAGAAGAGTATGCCCCCAGTGTAAAAAAGCCCCTTCAGAATTCGAAACCATCACACTAGGGCCAAAGGGTAGGGTACTGACCTACACCGTAGCCCATGCACTACCCGCAGAATTCGAACCCCCAATTCCCCTAGCAATAGTGGAAATGGACGGCGGAGGAAGAATATACGCCATGGTATCCGATTGCAAACCCGACCAAATGAAAGTCGGAATGGAAGTGGAACTGGACTACCGAGAAATATTCCAAGAGGACGGATACCGCGTACAATCCTTCAAGGTAAAACCGGTAAAAAAAGGAGAAGAACCGAAATGAAAAATAAAGTCGCGGTAGTTGGAGCAGGACTAATAGACTTCGGAGTACTATACGATAAAAGCCCAGACATGATGATGGAAGAAGCCTACATAAACGCACTACAAAGCGTAGACAAAGGAATCGAACCCCAAGAAATACAAGCAGCCTGGCTAGGAACTCTCAGAGGAAGATTCACAGGAGTAACACTAGCCCACCCCACAGGACTATTCAATATCCCGGTATCACGAGTAGAAAATGCCTGCGCCACAGGTAACGACGCATTTCGCCACGCATGCTTCGCTATAGCTGCAGGAGTATATGACAAGGCAATAGTTATAGGATACGAAAAAATGCATGATGAAAAAGGAGGACTAATAAAACTAGCAGCAATCAAAGATATCTGGATGAGAAGAGCACGAACCATGCCCTCCTTCTTCGCCCTAAGAGGCACACGTCACATGCATCAGTACGGATCCAAAAAAGAAGACTTCGCACTGGTATCCGTAAAAAACCGTCACAATGGAGCACTATATCCCCACGCCCACTTCAAAAAAGAAGTAACGCTAGAACAAGTAATGAAAGCACCCATAATATCATGGCCCCTTGGACTATTTGATTGCTGCCCAACAACCGACGGCGCCGCTGCTGTCATAGTTTGTAAGGCTGAGCTGGCCAAAAAATACACCGATACCCCGATCTACGTGGCGGGTAGCGGTTTGTCCGTGGATAGTTGGATGCTGGGGGAAGACGAGTCTCTGGCTGGTTTTCCAGCGAGCAAAGAGGCTAGTAGACAGGCCTACGAAATGGCGGGTCTCCAACCCAAGGATATAGATGTAGGAGAAATACACGATTGCTTTTCGGTTACCGAGATTCTAAACTACGAGGATCTTGGCTTCTGTGAAAAAGGTCAGGGGCACAAACTAATTCAAGAGGGAGTAACCGCATTAGATGGAGAAAAGCCCATGAATCCGAGTGGAGGTCTTCTTGCAAAAGGTCACCCCATTGGCGCCACAGGAGTAGCTCAAATCGCTGAGATTTACGAGCAGCTTAGAGGTGAGGCAGGTAAGATTCAGGTAGCTGATGCAACAATCGGGATCTGCCACAATATAGGCGTTGGCCGTGATAATACTGGTTCGGTTAGTTGTGTACATATTTTGACTCGTTGACTTCTTTTTATTTTACTTCTTTTTGTTTTTAGGCGCTTTTTACTCTCTATAATTTTAGGGTTGATAAATACGTAAAGCAAATATTTAATATTCTCCTTTTTAATAATAATGGAACAAATGTCTTGGTGTTCTTATGGTACAAGAGAGCGTAGTAAAGAGCCTAGTTAATGAAATTAGAAATGAACTTAGAATACTTGGGGCTATCACCGCTAGGGGGCTGGCTTTGTTCACTCTTGATGGCAGGTTACTTTATTCGGATACCGCCCCGGATATACAGGAGCGGTTGAATATGTTTATTCCCAGCTTCCCTGCTCTAGGTGTGGGCTCTAACATAACTGTGAATATCGATGAGAGGACTCTCTTAATTATGCGTGTCTCTGAGAGAATGGTTTTGGCCGTTTTTACCGATCAAAAGGCTGGCGTTGTCTTGATGAGGATGGCTTCTCTAATTAAGAAATACGAGGAAGAATTTGACAAAGCAGTTGAACCACCCACAGGCAAATCTCCGACATAATTAGCTGGCTTTAAATAAGTTCTTTTTCTGAGCTAATGCTCCTATTGGTCGATTCCCATAATGATAATTTCGGGTTTACTGCTACTGACATACTCCTAACCTTGGAAGGTTAGGGGTTCTACGCTTCTATGGTTAGAAGTGAGGGAGGTGTCATCGCCCTGTTACTGGTTTCCGCACCCTTCGCGGGTGAGCAAGCCTTATTAGGCTCTTTCCTTTTTTTCAGTATTTAAACCTCACACAATTCATCCCCATCCTTTAACGATTGGGGCTTTCTTGCTAAAATTTATGTAAAAAGAGTGTACTGGTTCTGAAACATGTTTTATAAAAAATAAAGAAAAGTAAAAATGTTTACGAAACTACTTTTCGGCAAGGATTAGATTTGAATAATCAATTAAGAATTCAGTTTCGGAGTAATGGTCAAATAAAGGATAAATAAAGAGTAGAGAGTTTTGAGCGACTCTCCTAAACTTCAAGATCCATTTTTAGTTTTCGGACGATTTCTTTGTATCTGTTTCTTATTGTTACCTCTGTTACGTGTGCTACTTCAGCGATTTCTCTTTGGGCTCTTCTTTCACCCGCCAAAATTCCCGCTATGTATAAAGCCGCTGCCGCTAGTCCCGTGGGGTCTTTTCCCCCGGTTATTCCTATTTCGCTCGCTCTTTCAATTACTTGCAATGCGCGTTTCTGGCTTTCCCCTGACATACTTAGTTCATTCGCGAATCTTGAAATGAAGTCTGTTGCGCTTGGTCTAGGGATTTTGAGATCTAATCCTCGGAGTATGAGTCTTACGCAGTGTGCCAGTTCTTTCCTGTTGACTCGCGCCACACTCTCAACTTCGTCCAGAGGGCGTGGAATCTTATGGAGTCTGCATGCGAGGTAAACTGCTGCTGCAACCATTGATTCTATGGATCTTCCTCTAACGAGTCCTTTTTCTAGGGCTCTTCGGTATACTACCGCTGCGGTTTCACGGATGTCCCTTGGGATGCCGATTTGGCTTGCGATTCGGTTTAGTTCTGGCATTGCTTGAGCTAGGTTTCTTGCTATTGAGCTGTGTACTCTGGTTCTTATCTGCCATTTTCGTAATCTGTAAATCTGAGCTCTTCGCTTAGGTGAAAGTTTTCTGCCGTAGGCGTCTCGGTCACTTCTACTGATTGTAGTGCTGAGTCCCTTATCCGGCATTCGATAGGTCATAGGGGAACCTACTCTGCTTCGGTCTCTCTTCTCTTCTGCTGTGAAGGCTCGCCATTCTGGGCCGCTGTCTATCATCAAATCGTTGATTATTAGACCGCAATCACCACAGATGGTGTCGCCTCTAGTGTAGTCTCTGAGAATTCTCTTGCTGCCGCATTCTGGGCACTGTGTAACCTCTTTGTATGATTCTTCCTTTCCTTCGGTTTTTGACAAATATTTTCACCTCAAATTATAAAGTTTATAAACAAAATATTGAGGATGTATTCTAGTTGAACTTTAATCCTCAAAAACTAACAACAAATAATTTTTTCAAACAAAATCTTGGTTTTACTCATCTCGATAATATGATTCATCTATTCTGTGATAAATCGGTAAATTTTTACGATTTTTTCTTTAATTTTTTACTCTTATTCCTTTTGGGTTTTGCTTCAGGGGACTTTTAATGAAAGTTGTTCGGATTAAAGGATGGTATTTAAGTTTTTTGTATTTATATGTCTTTCGGCTATGTCCCCCGCACAAAATAATACAACACTTTTCTCCTTATAAATATTATGGTAAAACAGTAAGCTATTTTAGTACTTTTTGAAGAATTCTCAAAATTTTGACTGCATTTTGAAGATAATTTTATATAAATTACATCAATATTTAGAAATTCATAATTTTATTATGCTTACATCCACATTCGTGACGCCCTCTATTTGAGAAACTTGGAATTTTAATTCCTCAATTTTTATCGATAATTTTTCCTTTTCTATATAACCTTCGTAAAAACATTGCTTCCCCTTTCGGCAAAGACCAGTGGTGTGAAGAAACTCTATTTTATCCTTTACTATAATCAACCCAAGGTCTCTAAGAAATCTCTGAGAAAGCTTATCAATTTCTATGGAGAGTTTGACCACTTCAGAAGTGTCGGTAGGAATCAGTCGGATTTCACCATTAGATCGGGATACTATCATGATGGCGAATGGTTTACCAATTACCTCTATAAACTTTTTTGGTAATGGTATTCTTCCCCCTTTGAGTTCCACAATTTCCGCCAGAGTCAGTTCATCCACAGACATTATTAAAGCCCTCATACCTCTCTCTTACTTACCCGTGAAATATTTGTTTTTCACGTTATTAACCTTTTGTTATTAATATTTATTGAATCTGTATACCCGAGGATTTTTTAAAAACTGATTTAGATTTCTGGCTTTTTTGGTAGAGAGATACGATAACGAATTTCTTTTTTTGGAATCTTTTATTTTTAAGGAAAAGCTATGCTTAAAAGTAGAGGAGGTAGAAATAATCACTCCATCTCGTCTCTGATTATCTCTACTACTGTTCTAAATTTTACAGCGTCTGGAAGCGCGCCTATAACTTTTAGGTCTCCACTCATATAGGCAGAAGTAGCGTCAATTTCTCCAGTTAACATGCCTAACATTGTATCATAATTTGCTTCCATTGTCAAGTCTGGGCTGTCGTATGTGCCTTCAGAAACTGAGAGTTTACCATCTTTTATGAGGATATAGAAGGGATCCACACCTTCTCCTTGAAATTGGATGACTCGCTCCCATCCTTCCAGTTCGGCTGCTACATCTTCGCTGCTTGTAGCAACTTCTTCCATTTTTTTGAGGTGAGACGTGATCTCAGACATTTCGCATTTCTCCCTTTGACGACATTTATGTTTTTTTATCTTAACGATTTATATAAACTTTTCTTATAAACCATATTCCAAAATAAATGAACATATTAATAAAAATATATCCTTATATTAATTTAATAACTAAACTTTGGCAAATTTTAATTTTTTCTCTGACCTTACCATCTTTAGGTGTTAATTATGTTGCCTATTACATGTCATCCCTGCATTGTTGAGAACTTTCTGCCTCGGCTGGAGGGAGTCTTCAACAAACCCCAGCTGAAGCACTTCGCACAGTACCTAACCGGACTCATAGTCTGCAATAACCGGACGATCACCGGCATAAACGAGAGCTTCACCGGGCACAACGACCAGTCGGCTCTGAACCACTG
>JAUQZE010000008.1 GCA_030587365.1 Candidatus Freyarchaeota archaeon
CTCTTCGAGATCTGGTATTCCTCAAGGATGCTTTTCAGGGGGTTGAGGCGCCAGCATCGTATGATCTCCAGGTTCTTTTGGGCGTATTCCGAGAGCCCTTCAAGGTCTGCGGAGGTGATCCCCACCAGACGCTTCCGAAAAAGCAAAAAGGACTGGTCACTATTATTACTACTCGTAGGCTTGGATTGTTTCATTTCAATCACCGTTTAACCAATTAAGAAACATCCAAGTCTACTTAATTTTGCTACTACACAAACGTAGCACCTTGGCAAAATATTAATAAATAGTATCAGTAAAAAGTAAACCGTTTCCCGCTAAGAAACAAACAAGCGTGGAGGAAAAATAATGAGTTATAAACCAGTAACAAAGAAAATAGTTGAAGCATTAGAAAACATCGTCGGAAAAGAATACGTCAACGACAGCGTTCCAATGCGCTACGCCTATGTTTCAAAGGGAATAATGGGCCTCGAATCCACACCCGCGGAAGTAATAGTACGCCCAAAAAATGTGGAAGAAATACAAAAAGTACTCATGCTAGCCAACGAAAACAAAACCCCAGTAACACCAGTAGCCGGAGGACTAAGCGGAGGATTCGCCTCACCACTTATAACACCCAGCGGAATACTACTCGACCTCTCAAGAATGGACCGAATACTAGAAGTAGACACGGACGCCAGATACATGGTCGTCGAACCCGGAGTACGAAGCGGAACAGTCTGGGCATACTTCAGAAAAAACTACCCAGAATGGGCACCACCAGTCCCGGACGGCGCACCACCCGCAGCAACAGTCATGGGAGACGCTCTTGAAAGAGGATTCAGCATGGTAACAGGAAGATACGGTCCTCAGGCAGACATGATACTGTCAACCGAAGTAGTAGTACCCACAGGTGACATAATTTACACGGGAAGCTGGGCCTTACCCGGAGCAAAACCCTTCTACAAGTGGGGAATCGGACCAGACATTGGGGGATTATTCCTGGGAGCACAAGGTACAATGGGAGTCGTCACCAAAGCCGCAGTAAAAATTGTGCCCCATCCACACTATAAAACAGTAGTGGTATACGGGATGGACAATCCCTATGATATGCAGGATGCTACACTGGAAGTATCCAAGTATGAGATGGGCATAGCAGACCACTGCGTTATGGTCCAAGGAGGAAATTGGCCTTTGGTCATGGCTAGGTGGCCTCAAGATAAGGTTCCTACGGACTTTGAGTTTTACAAGAAGGCGGGCTTTTCCGAGTGGTGGATGAACTTCGAGGTGTGGGCGCATAGCCAAGAGGAATTAGACTTTGTAACCAAGAGAATTAATGAAATCATGAAAGGCTATGAGGCGAAAACTGGTCATAGTCTACCAGAACAGAAGCTTCACCCCAAACAGATAGCAAGTAGATTAAAGAAGCCCAATAAGATAGCTGTTCCGTACTCCCTGTGGAATGCGGGGTTTCTGTTTATCACGTGGTACACGCCTTGGAAAGACTGCGCTGAGTTCGCTGAAATCTACAACGAGAAAATGGTTGAACATGGGTTTCCACCGGTTATGTGGATAGCGAGCATAGACCACTGCCGGCAAGCTATATGTATGCCAATAGTATGCTACGATGCCACTAAACCAGACGATGTGGATAAAGTCCAAGATTTAAACCGTGAAACTACTGAGATATTCATGGAGAAAGGTTGGGTGGAGTACAGGCCGGATCCATACGTGCATGCCCCAATGATGTATGGCAGAGCAGAGACTTATCATAAAATTCTCAAGAAGATAAGGGCGATATGGGATCCAAACTACATCATGCATCCTGGAAGACTCGCGATTCCTTAGGAGGTTAATAAAATGGAAAGATTAGATAAAATGAAAAAACAAATCTACCGATGTATTCACTGTGGAGCTTGTAGGTTTGCGTATTCGGGTGAACCGGACAGAGCAGGTATAGGTGAGCATGAAGGCACTCTCTACGAAGGTATAGTGTTAGGGTGTCCTGCTGGAAGAAGTAAGGAGTGGGAAGGCTTTTACAACTCTGGGAAAATGTGGATGGCGAGAGCTGTTTTGGAAGAAGACCTTGTGCCAGACGAAGCGATGAGAGACATCATATTTCAATGCACTACGTGTGGAAACTGTGCAGCACAATGTGAAAACAAGATTCCTACCGTCGATGTGATTGAAGCCCTAAGAGCTACGCTGGTAGAAAAGGGCATACCCCTCGGACCAAAAACCGCAGGGCTAGGCAAAAACATTAAAGAGAAGAACAACCCGTACAACGAACCGCACGCAGAAAGAACCAGTTGGTTCAAGGGAAAGAAAACTAAAACCGCTAAAACCGCCTACTTCGTGGGATGTACCGGAGCGTATAGAATCAAGAATGTTGCTGAAGCTACGGAGCGTCTGTTTAGAAAAATTGGGGAACCGTTAGCAGTATTAGAAGATGAGGTATGCTGTGGCTCACCGTTGTTTAGAACTGGACAGATAGATGAAGCATTAAGAGTTATGCGTCAAAATATTGAAACATTCAAGCAATACAAAACAGTAGTGTTTAGCTGCGCGGGGTGTTACAGAACATTTAAGGTAGACTATCCAAAATACTCGGGAAAACCGCTACCGTTCAAACCCGTACACACGCTAGAGTACATAGCGGACTTGATGAAACAGGGAAAACTCAAAATAACAAAAGAGTTCAATAAGAAAGTCACGTGGCATGACCCCTGCCACCTCACGAGACACATTGCAGATGACATAGAAAAGAGACGCCTAGAGGAGAGCAAGAACTGGTTCATGGATACTAGAGCAATAGAGAAAGAGAAGGAAGCGTGGTATGAGCTCCCAAGATATGTGCTTAGCCAAATTCCAGGCGTGAAGTTCGTAGAAATGTACAGAATCAAAGAAAACACTTGGTGCTGTGGTGCGGGTGGAGGTGTCAAAACCCAGTACCCAGAGCTAGCCATTGATACGGTGAAGGAGAGAATTAAGGAAGCTGAAGCGACGGGAGCTGAAGCAATAGTTACTTCGTGTCCGTTCTGTTTCCTCAACCTTAGGGATGGCATCAAAGAGACCGGCAGCAAGTTAGAATTGTATGAGCTGATTGAGCTTTTGGATTCCTTGGTTAGTTGAGCTATTTCCCCACTTTTTTCCTTTCTTTATTATTTTTCTTTAGTAATTTTCCTATTTATTTGGTATGGTGATTTTGTTGGATGTTGAACGGGCTGGGGCTGAACTGGCTATAGGGGTATTGGCAAGTAAGAATCGCCAAGCGTTGATGAATTTGCTCTTTGAGAATAAGAGGTTGAATTTTGACTCTTTAATGGAGCGGCTCGGTTTTGAGCGCGATTTTGCTTCCAAGTTTAAGAAAAGGTATCTGGATCCCCTTACCAAATCGGGATTTATTGGGACTGATAATGGCAATTTTGTTTTGACTCCACTGGGTTTTCTGGCTATGGACTTGTTTGGTGATATTGATTGTTTAAAATTGTATGGTAAGTTGCGCTACTTGTTGGCTTTGGAGACTCCCAAGACTAACAATCAGATAACGCGTTTTTTGGGTGTGAGTAGACGCACGGGTTGGTCCCAGTTGGAGAAGCTCCGAGAAATGGGATTTGTGAAAACGGTTAAGATTCACTACAAACTCAGGAACGATGTTGAGTTGGATTTTGACCAGCTGCCCGGTTACCTGAAAAAGATTGTTAAAATTATGGGTGAGAAGGCGGTTATTCCTGCTGATATTGCGCGCGTTAAGGGGCAGAAGGAGAGTTCCATTTATTCACGGATGTCAGAACTCATGAGATTGGGGTTTGTAGAATACGCGGGCCCCCAGCCTCCTCCCGAGAATATTTTCCACATTTACCACAAGCTTACCCGAAAGGGGGTCGAGATCGCTCAAAGGATCAAATCTTTTGAAAACGTGCTACTTTGCATGTGGTGTATCGCTGAACTTCTGTCTGAAAATGGCAGAGTTGACGAATTGAAGATTTGGGAGTCCTGCAGCAGGAAGATTGAGAATGTTAACAGTTTTGAGACCCGCAGAGCGATTAACGTACTGCGCTTGGCTAATGTAATCGAAGGAAATAAACTGGAAGGATACACCCTCCCCCAAAAAAATAATGCTAATTAACTAGTTAAGTAATGTTCAGCCTTTCTGTTAGAAATAGTCTGTGAACGTTTACTGTTTTTAGAATTATGGTTAAAATCAGTTGAACATAATACTTATATGTTAACGTATTTGCTCCCCTTCTTACGGAGGAATGCTTTTGACCCTGACTTACAAGATTGTGGTTTTTCCTGGTGATGGAGTAGGTAGGGAAGTTGTTCCAGAAACCGTAAAGGTTCTGAAGGCGGCTAGAGACACTGTTACCGGTTTTGATTTCGATTTTGTAGAGTTTCCCTGCGGCGGTAAGTACTACTTGGAGAGTGGAAAGGAGTGGCCTGATGAGGCTTGGGAGGCCTGCAAAAGTTCTGACGCAGTTCTTTTCGGGGCAATTGGGTATCCTGGTGCGGTTAAGCCTAATGGTGTTCTTGCGGGTATAGATATTTTGCTGGGTTTAAGGTTCGATTTGGATCTCTATGCTAATTTAAGACCCGCTAAGTTGTTTGATGGAGTTGAGTCTCGAATTTTGGACAAGGGTCCTAAAGATGTGGACTTCATGGTGGTCAGAGAGAATACTGAGGGGCTGTACGTACCTATTAGGGGTATGCTAAGCAGGGGAGGAGTTGATGAACTTGCTGTGGATGTCAGGGTGATTACTCGAAAGGGTACTGAACGGATTGTTCGTTACGCATTTGAATTGTGTATGAGGCGTAATGGTGCCCCCGGTGATGGTAAGAAGCGTGTGACCTGTGTGGATAAGAGTAACGTGTTGGACGGATGTAGATTCTTCAGAAAAATTTACGACGAAATAGCAGAGGGTTACGGGAAGGTTCAGAGGGACTACGTGTACGTGGACGCTATGACCCAGTGGATGATTAGAGCCCCTGAACACTATGATGTGGTGGTGACATCAAATTTCCAGGGCGATATACTCTCCGATCTTTCCTCGGTACTAATTGGGGGAATGGGTATGGCTCCTAGCGCGAATGTTGGTGAGAGATACGGGTTGTTTGAGCCGGTTCACGGCAGTGCTCCCGATATTGCGGGTCAAAGGAAAGCGAATCCAATAGGCTCCATTCTTTCCGGCAAAATGATGCTCGAATGGTTGGCTCTAAAGCACGGCGATAAAGCATGTGAAAGAACAGCCGCTAAAATCGAAGAAGCCGTCTCCAGCGTTCTGAGTGAGGAGAATATTAGAACACCGGATTTGTGCTACGGAAAGTATAGTGGTGTAACTCCAAGTACGACTTCTGAGGTTGGAGACGCTATAGTAGAGAAAATTGAAAAGTCTTAAAATTTGTGAGGGATGATGAAAAATTAAAAAGCAGGCGGGACTAAGTTAATTGTTCTCAAAACAAAATTATGATAAGAGTAGGTAATTGGTTGCTAACTTTTGGAGGATTTGATTTATGGGAATGACAATTTCGGAGAAGATTTTGGCTAGCCACTCTGGCAACAAAAAGGTTAAGCCCGGAGACATTGTTAACGCCAAGATTGACCGCGTCATGGTACACGAGATGCTCGGAAATCAGCCCTAGGCTAGATTAGACTAAGGGATTGACCGGACTGCGTATCGCCCAAATTTATGATGAGCTGGGCTTGAATCGTGTGTGGGACGCGGACAAGGTAGTAGCGTTAATAGATCACTGGACTCCTGCCGCAACAGTGGATGAGGCTATTATCCATCAGAAGTGTTTGGAATTCGTGGACAAGTACCATATTGAGAACTGGTTAGGGATGCGTGAGGGAATCTGCCATGTGGTGTTCCCTCAGAAGGGGTTCGTAAAGCCAGGTGACCTCATTGTGGGAAGTGACTCCCATACCACGACTTATGGTGCCCTTGGTGCCTTCAGCACTGGTATAGGCTCAACCGAAATGGCGGTGGTTCTCGCCACTGGCGAATTATGGTTTAAGGTTCCAGCCACCATAAAGTTTGAGGTTTCGGGCAAAATTCCAAAATTCATTATGGGCAAAGACATCATTCTCAGAATAATTGGAGACATTGGAGTGGAAGGAGCTACCTACAAAACCATGGAGTACGCTGGTGAGGCTGTCCGAGAGCTGAGTGTTGACGGCAGATTCACTCTAAGCAACATGGCCATAGAAGCAGGAGCCAAGGCTGGAATAATCGAACCCGACGAGAAAACCATCGAGTGGGTAAAGTCTCGAACAAATGAAAAATTCCAAGTAGTGAGAAACGATCCAGACGCCGAATTCGAGGAAGTCATAAAAATGGACATTTCCAACCTTGAACCGCAGGTGGCAAGACCGCCAAGCCCCGGCGACGCGGTTCCAGTCTCAGAAGTCGAGGGAATAAAAATAGACCAAGCATTCTTAGGTTCATGCACAAACGGCAGAATAGAGGACTTGAGGGCAGCAGCAAAAATTGTGAAAGGCAAAAAAATTCCCAGAGGCGTAAGAGGCATAGTAATTCCCGCCTCCAAAGAGGTCTACACCCAAGCAATGCATGAAGGACTCCTCGACATATTCCTAGAAGCAGGATGCGTGATCTGCAACCCTCACTGTGGACCGTGCATAGGAGGAAGCTCCGGTTTGCTGGGACCGGGAGAGGCCTGCATATCCTCTTCTAACAGAAACTTTATTGGAAGAATGGGAAGCAAAGACAGCAAAGTTTACTTAGCATCCCCCCTAACAGTTGCCGCTTCAGCAGTCAAGGGTGAAATAACCGACCCCAGAAAAGTTAAACAAGCATAACAAAGGAAAAATTAAATCTGAAAGCAATATTTTACAAACGAAAAATAATGGAGAGAATGTTTATGAATACTGTTATGCGCGGAAAGGTTTGGAAATTTGGAGACAATATTGATACAGACATAATTATTGCCGGACCCTACCTAACCATAAGAGACCCGGACAAACTGGCAAGCCACGCCATGGAGATGGTTAACCCCGAATTCGCGAAAAACGTGAAACCGGGAGACATTATCGTCGCGGGCAAAAACTTCGGCTGCGGCTCAAGCCGAGAGGAAGCACCCTACGTTCTAAAAAGACTCGGGGTAAGCGCCATAGTTGCAGATTTCTTCGCAAGAATATTCTACAGAAACGCCATAAACCTCGGAATACCGCTCATAGAGTGCAAAGACGCCGCACAAAAATTCCAAGAAGGAGACACCATAGAAATCGAGCTCGAAAAAGGAATAGTGAGGAACCCCAGAACCCACGAAGAGCTCCAGGGAACAAAACTCCCAGATTTCCTCATGGAAATCATAAAAGAAGGAGGAGCCATAGAAGCCCTAAAGAAAAAATTGAAGCAAACACCCGTCCAGAAAAAAGCAAGAAAATAATAACTGTCCTGAAGCTCAGACTCACCTTCTCATATATAAAAATATAATAAAAGTAGGTTAGTTCAAGGAAAACTCTCTTACTATATGGTTGCTTCTTTTCGGGATTACTTCGTATCCCATTTTCCTTAACGGTTTTACTAGTTTGTCTTCGCTAACTACCAGCAGCTTCAACAAGTGAATGCACCACAAACTCGAATATCGACAATATCTGTATGTCCTCCCCCGAGGATAACACTTCATCAAAATGAAGTTCAACAGCCTCCTTTACATTTCCCATTAGCTCATCCAGTGTCTTACCTTGAGTGAAAATATCCACCCCAATGCCACGAGCACACCAGTATTCACCATCATTATAAACCTCGAATTTAACCAACATCCTCCATCACCGTAACCACCTACATATAATTCCCTATTTATGATTTTTCAAAATATTCCAAGACTTGCTTAGTTTTGGCTGTTTTTCTTAAGCGGCGACTGTTCACAAAGGAGTCGAAACAGTCATTTTTTCAGCGTTTGGATCCCAATTATCCGACTTTTGCCCATGCAACTAAATATGTACTAATAAAAAATCATCCCTTGAGGTTATTTTTTTGATAATCGTAGTATTTTACTAGTGAAGTGTAGGCTGCTGCGACATCCTGTGGGGTTTCATAGACGGGGATTCCTCTCTGCTTTAATTCTTCTACCGCTGGGCTGTCTTCTAAAGCGTATATTTTTACTGCTAGTATGGGTTTCTGGTACTTGTCCAGTAATTTTTCTAGTTCTTTTGCGGTTTGAATTTCTTCTTGAGATACGAACTCAAATAGTTCGGGGAGGTAGTGGTGTTTAGCGAAAGCTTCTCTTATGCCCGGTCCTATTAGGATTACGCCGTCTATATTTTCTTTTTTCAGAAGTGTTTCCGTGATTTCGCCGAGAACTTTGGATTCAAAGGCTCCATCGGTGGTGTCAATGGGGTTCCCTCTACTCCAGTGTGGAGGTAAATACTGATCTAGGTGTTTAACTTCGTTTTCTAGGAGGGGTGGAATCTCTATTCCCGCTTCTCCTAGGTAATCGCTGGTTACTACTCCCCAGCCTCCTCCTATGGTTAGGATGCCTACTTTTCTCCCCTTGGGCAGGGGTTGCGTACTGAAGGCGGCGGCTATTCCCACCATTTGGTCGATGCTTTTCGCTCGGATAATACCTGTTTGGCGGAATACGGCTTCGCATATTTCATTCGACCCTGCAAGAGCTCCCACATGTGCCATGGCTGCCTTTTTACCTAATTCGCTTATTCCCGACTTGTAGAGTAGTAGGGGTTTTTTCTTGGTAGCTATTTTGGCAGAATTTATGAAGCCGCGTCCCTCTGTAATGCCTTCCAAGTACATCATTATAACCTCGGTTTGGGGGTCGTGAGTGTAATACTCGAGCAGCTCAGGTATCTTGATATCCGCTTGATTTCCCGCATTTGTGTATCGGCTTACTCCGATTCTGTACCTTTTTGTCCAGCCCATCATAGCTACACCCGGGGAGCCGCCCTGGGTGATTATTCCCACATTTCCGAAGTTTGGTCTCAGGGGGGAGAGGAGAGTGTGCATGCTTACTGAAACACTGCTCACCCCGTTACAGTTGCCTCCCGTGAAGCGTAGCCTGCCTTTCCTAGCGGTTCTCACTATTTCGTCCTCAAGTTCTTTTCCTTCACGTGTCCTTACCTCAGAGAATCCCGCAGTAATTAGAATACCAGCCTTAACATTATTGTCAACGCAATCCTGCATTACTTCTGCTACAGAATTTGCGGGTGTCACTATAACGGCTAAATCAACCTCCTCCGGTATCTCCTTCAGTGAGGGATAAGCCTTCATATCGTGGTAGACTTTTTCTGAATTGGGATTCACAGCGTAAAATTTTCCGGTGTATCCCCCATCGATTATGTTCTGAGCGACTATGCTACCAACGCTCATAATTCTTTTTGACAGCCCGATAATAGCAGTTGATCTCGCATTGAAAAGCGGATGAAGTTGCTCGATTATTGAACTCAAAACCAAGCCTCCGTCAAAATGTATTATTAGCATTAAAGCATTAATCATGTGTTATAAATGTTAAATTTATGAAATGTGATACAATACTCAAGACTTATTCTTAAGTCGGAGGAAGGAAAACAAATTGAATACTTTGAAATTTGGTTGCTAGAGTTAGACTAGATGGCCTGTTCTTTTTTTAACTTTTTTATTTCCTCTTTACTGTAGCCTAGGTTTAGGAGGATTTCTTCGTTGTGTTCTCCTATGTGGGGTGCGCGTACTCGGATTTCTCCAGGAGTCTTTGAGAATTTGACAGGAATGCCGGTCTGTTTCAGCTTGCCTACTTCCGGGTGGTCAAGCTCTATAATCATCTTTCTCGCTTTAACTTGTGGATCTTTAAAGGTCTCCTCAAAAGTATTAACAGGGCCCGCGCAAACATCGTGCTCCCAGAGAAGTTTTACCCACTCGTCTCTGGTTTTTGTGAGGAAAATTTTTCTCAACTCCTCTGTAACGTTGTCTAATTTGTCGAGGCGCATTTCCCGGAAGGACTCATCGATATTTGAGAGATCCTCTCTTCCAATGGCTTTAAACAGGTTTTTCCAGAATTTGTCCTCCAGGCAGCCTAAAGAGAGGTATTTGCCGTCCTTAGTTTTGTAAATGTTGTAAATCGGCAATGCTCCGGATAGAAGCATCTCACCTCTTTTCGGATTAACGTTTTCTACGAAGTACGTCGCAGCGTGAACCGTGAGCCATGAAATCACACCATCAAGCATAGCAAAATCTATGTACTGCCCTCTGCCAGTTCTATCACGAGAGATTATTCCAGAGAGAACCGAGAAAGCTGCAAACATACCGCCTGAGAGATCTGCAATCTGAACACCGGGTATTACCGGAGGCCCGTTACGCTCACCAGTGATTCCCAATATTCCAGCGAGTCCAATATAATTTACGTCGTGCCCCGGCAGATCTCTATAGGGTCCATCCTGACCAAAACCGGTGAGCGAAAGATATACCAATCTGGGATTTAATTCCTCCAGCGTTTCGTAGTCGATGCCGAGTTTTTTTGCCACTCCCGGCCTGAAGCTCTCAATAAGAATGTCATACTCGGCGGCTAGTTTGTATAGAATTTCTCTCGCCTTATCATTCTTGAGGTTGAGGGTAATACTCTTCTTGTTTCGGTTTAAAAGGTGGTGCATTGCGCTCTCCTGCCCCACTATGGGAGGATACCAACGAACATAGTCTCCAAGAAATGGATCTTCAACCTTGAGCACTTCCGCTCCAAGATCAGCTAGAAGCAGTGTACAATAATCTCCTGGTAAAAGACGCGCCAGGTCCAAAACCCTTATACCATCAAGCGGCCCCATTACCCAAACTTCCTTAACATTTATGTTGAAAATAGGTTTAACGGGTTCTTGAATTATATGTTCAATTCCAGACAGGGAACGCTCCAATTGAAAAGCATATTAAGTTTTCGTCAAAAAAATTGATGGAATCTGGGCAGCGAATAAACGATTTTAATCCATTTTACCATAAGAATTCTGCGAATTCGTTTCTGTGTTTTTTATAAGAATTTTATTATTTCCGTAACTTTGGATATGTTGCTGCCGAGATGGATGGCATTTATTCCCGGGCACGCAGCCGTTGCCTTATTTATGTTGGATAGGTGGTCATCCACGAAGAGTACTTCATTGCAATTGATTATTGTTCCCTTATTTTTTCGCAGGAGGTCCAGAACTTTTTTGATGTTTTGACCCTTATCGTCCCAATTAACCTGCGGGTAAACGAAGTAGTGGTTTAATTCAAAAAGTTCCAAACATTCAGCGACCCGGTTTGGTTCACGGTCATTTAAGCTAACAAGTGAAATCAAGATTCCTCTGTCTTTGAGAGTTTTTAATAGTTGCCTTACGCCTTCGAACAGGGTTATGCTTTTTCCTTCAGAGTCTCTTATCTCGTCTTCATTGACCCTTTTTAAGGGAGGGACAAGCAGACTCGCCCAGTATCCATGAGACGCCCATAGGGTCTCGTCAGCATCGAAAATGACCAGTCTAATCATCAGAATCACTCTGCACCTCGATTAAAAAACCATGATACTAAAAATAGGATACACTTTTATCTTTTTTGAGAAGAGGGGTGAATCCAAAAGTATAGTATTGGGCGAGCCTGAAAAGCGAACCATCTAAATCAATGACAATAGGAAAAAGTTCTTCGATTTTCTAGACATACTCAAAAAAGAGTGAAATATATACGGGGCTGATTTTCGTTCTGATAAAATTTGACTTTCCCCAGCTAGGGAAGTGATTTTTAATGCTTGGGTTCGAGTTCTATTTCGGTTACGCAATAAACGTTTAGGAACTTAACTCTTATGTTGCAGTTGAAGTTCCCGTTAAGGGCAGGAGTTTTTGATATGCATTCTTCCCACAATTGTTTTACCTGTTGCTCGTTAGTGAACCCCATTTTTTTGAGTTCCTTTTTTAATGCAACAGCCTGCATTTTCTTGGTTTCAGTTTCTAACTCCATTTTACAATTCCACACTTCAGCCATTGTCATTGGTGCTCACTGAATATTATGGCGCCAAAATTGTTTATTAAACTTTTTGTTCAATTTTGAGAAAACCGCAATAAAACATCAAAAAAAGAAACTTTATACAAAAATACTTGAGAAACATACATAAAAATCCATTTTTCTAAAAAAATTCGCATAAATTCATCGAATCGAACATTAAAATTTATAAAATCTAGGAGGATGAAGCTAGGTTTCCTCAACAATTTCTATTGGTTTAATATCAAAGCACTACTGCAATAAGTTAAGTTTTTACTTTGGTGCACTCTTTCTGGAAGTTCATTAGTGTTTCCCAAGCGTCCTTAGCTGTACCTTTTTTAGCGATGTCGTCTAGGTCTAGGCATAGGGGTTTAAGAAGCCTTTTCAAGATGTGCTCGGTTGACGGCTCATACTCTCTGGTTGAGTGGATTAAGAGGTTTCTAAAGTGTCCCACCGCATCTTTCACAAAGGGTTTGGTCATTTGATGATTACCTCCTGTCCTTCTACGTCACTCCACTTGTAGATTTCTAATTTTTGGAGTACGGGTGTTTGGGGCATCTGTAGCCCGACAACCTCCGCCACTTTTTCTGCGACGCTGAGAGACTCCTTTAAGCTCCCTGTTGTGAGAGATAGGCATCCGTCCTCAAAAACTAACTCTTTCTCATCCCACTCCGCCCTGAAGCTCTTAAGGGAACACAATGAGTCAGTATTGGCTGGCTTCCACCTGAAAACTGTGTAACCCTCGTCTTTGTAGGTTGCTTCTACTTTTCCCAGTTTTTCCTCAACTTCTTTCAAATCCAAACGGATACTGAAAAGAACCTCACTGCTAGGAAAGATTACATCTAAAACCTTGGGAGCGAGCTGTATGGGTGTTTCAACCGATAAAAAGTATTCTGTGGCAATTAGTGCTATTTCAGGATCCGAGCCGATATACCTTGAAATTGCTGTGAGCGTAGCGTTTTTCAGAACACCCTTCTGAGCGCCCCGTCTTCTCGACACTATCCGTCTGAATGATTCATTTATTCTTGCTGGGAGGTTAATCTTCAAAATGGTCATAAGTACCACATGTACCATATCTACCCTTAAGCCTTAAACCTTACGCTCGTAGGGTTATTCTCTCTTTTTTTCTTCCTTAACTCCTCAGAAACTTTTCCACTTCGTCTCTCTTTGCCTCAAGGAAATCTAGCCTTGTGAAATCGTCGAAGGTGTCAGTTTCGCTAAGCTCTCCCCTACTAATTTTCTCATCCAACTCTTTAAGTGACTTAACGTTATATCGGCGATACAGGGCCATTATCTCAGAATTGAGCCGCCTCAACTCAAGCTCAAGGTACGCTCTAACACCCCTCCTGATCAACTCTTCCTTACTCAAGCCCAAAGCCGCCGAAATCTCTTCAACACTCACAGTCACAACCATCACCATCCTTAATAAAATAAGAAACACCTATAAAAAAGGTTCCCAGTCTGCTAAGTAATTTTTAAAGCCTATTAAAAGCTGATATTAGAGACCTGGGCAAGGGTTATTCCCCCGCAAGGCTTTAAGGTCTTGTGGGAATGGAACCACATCGCTGGCTACATTCGCGATTCTGTCCTGCTTCTTCATAAGTATGCTTCAATTTATTTTTAAAAGTCTCTTGGCATTCTTTTCAAATATTCTGCTTTTATCCTCCTCTGAAATTTTGAGGTCTTTTATCGGTTTCAGGTTATCTCTCACAAAACTCTCCCCACTCTCGGCTCCGAATGGATAATCCGTTCCGAAAACAATGCGCTGAGAACCGAAGAACGCGTAACCACAGGACAGTATTTCCTTTCTTAACTTGCCCATCCCGCTCAGAGCCGTGTCTCCGTAGATCTGCTTCAAGTACTCCGCCAAGGGTTTCTTCAGTCCCAATATTTCCATGGAAGGCCCTTCAAAGAAAGTCTCCACCCTGCTGTAAGGAAAGAAACCGCCCAGATGATGCGTAACAATTTTGAGTGAAGGATAATTTTCCAGAACTTTGCCGAATATCAGACGGCATAATGCCTGAGTGGTGTCGAATGGCCAGCCTATTATAATCATCAGACCGAAGCCCTCCACGCCTTCAATTAAAGCATAGGAACTCCAGTTAGTTGGATGCAGAAATATGGGGATGTCGTATTTTGTGACGCGATCGTAAAAGGGTGCATAACTAGGCGAGTCCAGTCCCGTACCATTCTGGTTAGTCGCGATGGTGACCCCTCTGAGACCCAGATCCTTGACGGCTCGATCCAACTCCTCCAAAGCACCCTCAACATCCAGAAGAGAAACGATAGCTAATCCAACAAATTTGTCAGGATACTCCTCACACAACTCATGAATGCTATCGTTTGAGGCTTTGCAGATTTCAGCAGCTTCCCTCGATCCAATACCGGAAAGAATCGGCGTCGCCTGACTCAAAACCTGCATATCCACCCCGTATTTACCCATAATCTTCAGCCTTTTTTCCACATCATCGCTCTCAGGAGGATACCAAAATTGGTTGCCTGCCGCCGCTACCATTTTAGCTACGGACCCCATATAATGAGCACTAAAATCGATTATCATAAATGAAAACAAGCCAATCCAAAATATAAAAATTATTATAGTCGTCGCACACATCAAAGACCCTTTTACAGGAACAAAGGATGAGGTTATGAAATAAATCCCGCAAACGTCGCAATCTCCTTAGACCGACAACCTCCACTCGGTTGAACTCTTAACCTCCATTTCAAGGCTGCAATTTGGGCATTTTGCAAAGGGGCTTACCGTTTTATTCATCTTTGACACCCTCCTTTGCTTGCGGAATTCAAAATTTGTAGGAAGACCATTAGTGAAATTGAAATATTGTTAAAAATAATATTAGTAAAATTTAAAAATTGTTAAAAATACTAATGTTGACATGGAAAAAACTTTTCCGAGAGACCTAGAAGCTAATCTTCGGAAATGGATGGAAAGAAGAGAAGCGTATGCGATTAGGGGTCCGAGGCAAAGCGGCAAAACAACTCTGCTAAGGATTCTGGAAGACACCTTAAAGAAAGAGGGAATAAACGTTGTTTTTTTGAATTTTGAGGATCCCGATGTGCTCGATGCTTTTGAAGCAGATCCTAAGAGGTATGTTAAAAGCTTTTTATTAAAGGATGGTAGGTACTGTTTTTTGATGGACGAGTACCATTACGTAAAGGATCCCGGCAAGAAGCTTAAATTGCTGTACGATACTTTCGAGAATGTTAAGTTCATCGTTACCGGCAGCTCCTCCCTAGAGCTTAGCGGCGCCATGGCAAAATTTCTTGTGGGAAGAGTATTCTTCTTTGAATTGTTCCAGTTCAGTTTCCACGAGTTTCTGGTTGCAAAAGACTCTAGGCTGGCAAAAATCTATGAGGAGAAAAACAAAAGGATTAAAGAATTCCTGCTAGGAGAAGGAGGAGAAACCGAGGTCGAGGAGGAAGAAGATATTTTCCTTAAGGAATTCAAGCCGTTCTTTGAACAGTACGTAATCTTTGGCGGCTATCCGGCTGTGATAAAAGCGGAGGATTTCGAGACAAGAAGAATCATACTAAAGAACATTTACGATACCTACGTCTCAAGGGACGTAGTGGAATTTCTCAAATTCACCGACGCCCTCAAGTACAGGCGTGTTGTGAGAGCCTTGGCGGCACTGGTTGGAAACATGATAAATTACAACGAAATCTGCACAACCCGCCAAACCTATTACAAAGAACTCATGAGAATGATTTCAGTACTCTCAGAAACCTACATAGTAAACCTGATACAACCATTCTACAGAAACCCCATAACAGAACTCAAAAAAGTCCCCAAAGTATACTTCTTTGACACAGGCTTAAGGAACTACATAATAGACAATTTCAACCCCCTAGAAAACAGAACCGACAGCGGAGCACTAATAGAAAATCACGTTTTCCTAAGCCTGAGAAACATTTTCCAAGAGGCGACCATAAACTATTGGAGAACCATAGCCAAGGCAGAAGTCGACTTCGTGCTCAGAATAAAAGACGACATAATCCCCATAGAAGCCAAATACCAAAGCTTCAAAACACCCAAAGTTTCAAGAAGCCTCAGAAACTTCATCAAATCCTACGAAACAAAAAGAAGCCTCATCATCACAAGAGACTATTGGGGAAAAATCAAAGTCAACAACGCAACCATACTCTTCGCCCCAGCTCATTACCTATAAACTAGCCGCACCCCCACACCACAACACTCGATTTTTAAAAAAAATAATTTATACACATTACCCTGAAAAGCACTCGCGTGATTTGACTAAAACACACATGTGTGTCAACCGCCAGGCTGACCCGTAAACTTTTCAAGCCGCTTATCCTCCTCGGCTCTGAGTTCGGCAAGAAGTCTCCTCACCTCATCCGGACTCTTTTTTAAGACGCCAAAGAATGGTCTTAAGGCACTGAAGTTCTTCTTCCCCTCGTACTCGTCGATGAGAAACTTGATAGCGTCATTAAAGGTGACATTTTGCTTAAGATCAGCCTGAAGCCGACCAGCAATCTCCAAAAGTTTTCTTCTGGTTTCTTCATCAACTCGGATTGCAGACACCGACGACCACCAGCTAAACTACTAAACAACAATAATTAATTCTTTTGCAAAAATTAAAACATTTACAGTTAATTATTAAAAATTGGAAAAATAGGATATATTCATGTAACAATTTTTTTAAACATTCAATCCGTTACTATTACTAACTTCACAAAATAGTTTTGGGAGGAATAATGTATGAGTTTTGTAAAAGTTGCTGAAACCTCGGAAATTCCCACCGGGAAAATGAAGATGGTGAAGCTTGAAAAAAGTGAAATCATGATTGCGAATGTGAACGGAAAATACTACGCCATAGGGGGCAAGTGCACACATTTTAAAGGAGACCTCTCCAAAGGAACATTATCAGGCAACGTAGTAACCTGCCCCAGGCACGGAGCGAAATTCGACGTAACCACAGGAAAAGCCGTAGCAGGCCCTAAAGGCTCCACACCCCCAAAGATTAAAGACGAACCCTCATACAAAGTCAAAGTAGAAGGTAAAGACATACTAATATCAAAAACCTAAACACAAGAAAAAGGAAAAGAAAAGAAGCACGTAACCAAAAACAGGAAAAACCAGAGAAACGGGTTACCTGAAGACCAGAGAAAAAATCATCTTCAAACACTAACACATTCCCCCATTTTTGCAAACCTTATTTATTCGTGAAAACCGAGCACCAGTCTCATTAAGAACCAGATTCAGAAAAACAAAAAATTCATTAGACTCGCCCATCAACTATATCTGGCATCAGAACCAATTAGCGAAATTATTTATTGAGTCAATTTGAATTCATAAATAAATTAAGTTTAACGAAAATGTGGAGCTTGATACCATGGAGAAAAAGGAAAAAACGGGCACAATATTTGAGGGAACCATTCACGGCACAGTGACTTCGACCCCCCTGTTTGGAGTAGGAAAAGGACCAGTAGTAATCAGTTTCAGCGTCAAAATAGATGAAGAAATCGAAGGAATCCCAAATGAAATCGGTGTCTATTTCTACCATTTAGCAAAAATTAGTTTAGATCCAAAGTTATTTCAAATCATCTTACGCGCAAATGATAGAGTTACTATAAAAGGAAAAATAAAAAAAGAACGATTAAGTGAATTCCCAAATTACAGCATAATAATGACCGCAGAATACATCTACAATGAAACACTAAAATGCGGATATACATAAAAAAACTAAAAACAGACACGGTCCACAGTCACCATATTTTCCAAACAGCACAAGTGTACCGCAGCTCGAAAGCAACACATACAAAATGTTTAAAATGAAAAGGCAATTGATTATCTGAGGAGCGGAACCAGTTATGAAAACCGCCAAACGCATGGAAAAAATCCCATCCTCCGGAACCATTCGAATGCTCGAAATCGCCAAAGAACTCGAACAAAAAGGACAAAAAATCATACACTTTGAAGTAGGAGAACCAGACTTCGACACACCCCAACACATCAAAAACGCCGCCATAAAAGCACTAAACGAAGGATTCACAAAATACACCAGCAGCAAAGGAATACCCGAACTAAGAGAAGCCATAGCATGGGACATCAGGAGAAGAACCGGAGCCGACATTAAATCCAACCAGGTTATCATAACACCCGGAGCCAAGCACGCTATACTCTGCGCTGTCCTAACCCTAATAAATCCGGGAGACGAGGTTCTGATACCAGTGCCGGTCTGGCCCAGCTACAAGGACATCGTAAAAATGGCTGAAGGGGTCCCCAAAGAAGTGCTATTCGAGGAAGACTACTCAATAAATGAGGAGGCAATCAAGGAAGCCATAACATCCAAAACTAGGGCGATATTCATAAATTCACCCAACAACCCCACCGGCGGAGCCCTAACAAAAAAAGAAATGAAGACGATCGCAGACATAGCGGCTGACAAAAAACTAATCGTCTTCTCAGATGAAATATACGACGCCCTAACATACGACGATTACAAGAACACGAGTATCTTAAGCTTTCCAGAACTGCAAGACCGAACGGTGTACATTCACGGATTCTCAAAAACCTACTCCATGACCGGGTGGAGACTGGGATACATTGTAGCTCCCCCCAAAATAGTTGATGAAATGTCAAAGATACAACAGAATTCAACTACCTGCGCCACAAGCTTCGCGCAGAAGGCAGCAGTAGAGGCACTCAGAGGATCCCAAGAGTGTGTTGAAGAAATGCGGAAAGAGTACGATAAGAGAAGAAAAACCATAGTAAAAGCCCTAAACCAGATAGACGGAGTCACGTGCAAAATGCCCAAGGGAGCATTCTACGCTTTTCCAGACATTAAAGAATACTCCAAAAACAGTTCACAGTTCGCAGAAAAACTACTGGAAAGCAAGGGAGTAAGTCTAACCCCGGGAAGCGTTTTCGGAAGCAATGGAGAAGGACACGTTAGAATAAGCTACGCCACATCCATGAAAGACATACTGGAAGGCGTGAAAAGATTAGAGGAATTCCTACACTCACTATAACAATCCCAATTCTCACATAATTATAAAATAAAACAGGAAACGAAAAGTAAAGACCACACAATATTTCCTAACAGGGATACATGACGAAACATATTAAAACCTCAAAAATATTTCCCGAAAACCTAAAGAATCTACTTCTCCCAGCACTGGTAAAGGAAAATTTATTTAGCTCTCGATGAGAAGAATGTGTGGTGAAAAAATATGGATAGGGATAATCTAATACAGAAGGTTAGATCGCTGCCTGAAGACAGTCTTAAAGAGGTCATAGATTTCATTGAGCACCTAGAAAAGAAGAGGAAAACGGGGGAGAGGAAAAAAGAGAAGAAAGATTTCTTAGCAGACGTGATAGGGATTTGTGAGGGGCCGTCTGACTTGGCGGAAAGGCATGACAAGTATGTCTATGGCTAAACTAGTTTTCGTGGATACATGGGCCTGGTTGGCTTTGGCGAATCGGAAGGATTCAAATCATAAAAGTGCTTTTAGAGAATATAAAGAAATGAGAAGAGAGAACTGCATAATGGTTACCTCTGATTACGTGCTTGATGAAGTGATAACAGCTCTCTTCAGAAACGTTGTTTTCGTTACCGCAGTACGATTTATAGAGGCACTACACTCGATGATAAAAAACGACCAGTTAAAGTTAGAAAGAATATCGGAGGAAAGATTTAGAATCGCCTGGCAGCTAAGGAAAAAACTTAAAGATAAACCAAATATTTCATTTACAGATTTAACATCCTTTGGTTTAATGCAAGAGTTGAAAATAACCAAGGTTTTCACCGGCGATGCTGATTTTGTGAAAGTGAACCTAGGATTCGAGATAGTACCAAAATAAGAAAAACGTATTAAAGGCTCTCTCCAAGCACCGTTTTTAGGAAGTATTCCACCCAGGCACTTGTATCAATCGCTAGATTGCCCTGTAAACTTTTCAAGTCTTTTCTCCTCCTCGGCTCTGAGTTCAGCTAGAATCCTCCTCACCTCTTCCGGACTCTTTTTCAGAATTCCGAAGAATGGTCGCAGAGCGCTGAAGTCTTTCTTCCCCTCAAACTCGTCTATGAGAAACTTGATAGCGTCATTAAAGGTGACATTTCTCTCAAGCTCAACCTGAAGCCGACCAGCAATCTCCAAAAGTTTCCTCTTCGTCTCCTCATCAACCTGAATAGTAGACATACACAGCCACCAACTAGAATATGAAATAATAATACTTATATTTTTTGTAAAAATTATAATTTTTACAGTTATATCCATCTCTCCCGTCTCCAAACTCTTAAGCACCACAACATTAGCAAAACCATGAACGCAACGCTAACCACTGACAATGAAAGCATAAGTATTAAGTAAAGTAGAAACAAGTCTAAATTTCTCTTCCGAGTGTTAAAATAGGGGAAAACTTATTGGATTTCAGAGGAAAGCCTTTGATCCTTAAGAAAAAAGGGTATGCTTAATTAGATTGTTTTACTTTCTTGATTCGGTTTTCACATTTTCTTTTTCATTTTCCTGGAAACCAGCCCTCTCTTTGCATTACTTCTATTGCAATCCTAGTGCTTGGTCCGTCTCCCCTAGCTACGTTAACGCTGACCTTTTCTCCAACCGTTTCCACGATTTTAGCAATGTCTTTATGTGTAAATCCGGGGCAGAGCATGATTGCGTGAATACCCTCCTTTTCAACGAGGCTTTTACACTCTTTAAGCGCCTCATTTTGGTTCTTGACCACCACTACGAAGAGTTTATACTTACCTGTTTCAATCATACAGCGGTGCTTCTGCGAATCAGCATCCGGAGCATGAGCGAGGAAAGCTGCTTTAAACGCCATACCAACCATCTCCTATTATAGTTAATAATTCGGCGTCAGAAATTTATAAATTCTTTATTCATTCATTTATATAACTAAACTTTGGCAAATTTTAGGTTATCTCCATCTGGTATAGAGTTTTGAGGCCCTTCATGTCTGATAGAGTGAACTGCAATATCTGGTCAGCTGTTCTGACCCTCTGGGCGAGTTTCACCACTAGGTCGATGAAGGATCTTAAGACCTCCAGTGCGGCGTACCGGCAGCGGGAGCCAACCGTCTTAAGGCCGGCTCTCATCCATCCTATGGAACCGCCGTCCCTCGGGCTGAGCTGTAGGAGGGTGTGGGCT
>JAUQZE010000013.1 GCA_030587365.1 Candidatus Freyarchaeota archaeon
TCTTCGAGATCTGGTATTCCTCAAGGATGCTTTTCAGGGGGTTGAGGCGCCAGCATCGTATGATCTCCAGGTTCTTTTGGGCGTATTCCGAGAGCCCTTCAAGGTCTGCGGAGGTGATCCCCACCAGACGCTTCCGAAAAAGCAAAAAGGACTGGTCACTATTATTACTACTCGTAGGCTTGGATTGTTTCATTTCAATCACCGTTTAACCAATTAAGAAACATCCAAGTCTACTTAATTTTGCTACTACACAACCTTTCTCGCTTTGGCAATTAATGTTTCGCCAAAAGATGGAAAAATTTTTCCTAAAAATTCTGACCAAGGAGGAAAAATTATATTTCCAAAATTAAAACAAACAAAATCTGCCGTGATTTTCTCAATCCCAAATCCAGCTCTTTTTAAAACTTCTTTAAACATAGATTTTGTAAAACATCTCATATGGTCAACAAATCGTGGGTGAGAATGTCTCTCCCAGGGATAATTTTCGCTCGGAGCTACCCAAAGAGGATAAAATCCAAAAAGAACCCTTATTCTATTAGTAAAGGAGGCAATGTTTTGAGCAGTAATAATTAAAATTCCATTAGGTTTTAAAATACGATGACATTCGCTTAAAAGATGTTCAGTATAATAAACGTGCTCAATAGTTCTTAGACACCAAATAACATCAAAAAAATTATTTTCAAAAGGTAAACTCTTTTCTAAATCACCTTCAAAAACTTTTACCCCTCTTTTTCCCGCCTCTTTAAGCGCTTCTGGATTCTTATCAATTCCCCAAACTTCGTTTCCTAATTTAATTATTTCTTCTGAAACCGTACCGTCGCCGCACCCCACATCTAAAACCTTCAATTCTTTTCCCTCCTCCTGAAGTATTTTTAGCATGGGCTTTATTATCGCCTGCGCTCTTTTAATTTTTGGCGAAAGCCATTTGTAATCTTGGAACATATTCATATTTCAATCCCTTATGGGTAGGCTCCAAACTTTCTTAATTTTAGGGTTTCGATTTACATAGGCATAGGTAGGTAAGTATCAGTACACCTATCGTATGCTATGTATATCTGGGGCTTCAACGCTTCACTCGGCGGTCTCACGAGTTCATCGGCCGCTTTCCGCTCAGCCCCGGTCTGGACGTACCCACCCACCGCCGTCATCATCACTCCACCTCTTCTTCGCTTCTTCACCGACCGTACGAGCGGTCTCACGATCGAGCGGAAGAAGGTGGTCGGGTGGTGGGGAACGCCCTCCATCTTCAGGTACAGGTTAATAGCAGCGTTGAGCTGCCGATCAATAGTCAAACCGCACTGTTGGCACACGAACCGTGTTCCCCTTAGGTCTTTGTTTCGCCACCCGCATAGGGAACAGGTTTTCGAGGTGCCTTGCGGCGGTAACTCCTCTCCTTCAACCAGCCGTCTGATGCCACGCCAGTCGGTACGCATAATCCGGCGGTTCCACACTCGCGACCGCCGGTACATACTTCGTTTGTGGAGTTTTTCAAACCCGTGTGTTTCCGCCAGGGGCTTTATCGCCCGCGTAATTTCGAGCTGGTGCTTTTTGGCACGATGCCTTTCTCTTTGGCGGTATTTCTGGAGCACTCGCCCTGCTTTCTTGGAGCGTGAGGCTTTCCGTTGCACGTTGCGGCGCTTTTCAAAAGCCGCTATGTGTACTGTGGCCAGGGGTCGGGTGTCTATCTTCACCCATCCTGTGGCTGGTGAGAATCCGTCTAGGGAGCGCGTGTTGGAGTCCCAGGCCATTTTTTTAACCCTTTTCTCCGGCTCCGGCTTTTTTTCTGGCGAGTGGTGAGCGGGGAGAGGAAGGTGGACGGGGAGGTGGATGGTATCGGGTGTGATGATTGGTTCTCCGAGGGCGGTGGCGGACACTGTTTTGGGCAGTTTGAAGTAGCGTTTTGACAGGTCGATTGCTGTGAACTGTCGGGGTTTTACGCTTATCCGCAGTGTGTCGCCGTCTAGCCTTAGTAGTGTTTGTTTGGCGCGGGCGAAAAGCCGTTTGGCTTGGGGGCAGTTTCGGCTCCGTTCTCCCTTCAGGTAGTTCTTTTTCCAGGAGTTCATTATGGCGTAGGCGGTTTTTATCGCCGAGTCGACCCAGTGGGCGGAAAACTGCCATGTGGCGAGGTAGTGGGTTCGGAGTTCGTGTCTGGACTGTGTGTCCTTTCGGTATGTTGGGAGGAGGCGTTGCTGTTTTTTTCCTTTGATGGGTTGTGCTGTCCAGCGGATGGTGTTGTAGATGTCGTTGAGGAGTTGGTTTAGTAGCTGGCGGTAGGCGTAGAGCAGGTCTAACAGTTCCTTTTCTTTGTCGTGGTGGAGTGTGTAGGTTTTTAGCGTTCTTTGTCACCTGGGCTTATGGTTTTTCAGGTATCGAGTATCAAATGATTGTAGGGTATAATGTTATATAAACCTGTATATTTTGGAACGAGTGTCTGTTTGACTCGGGCTGCACAAGCGTTCCGGCATAAACAACTATATGACTTGCACTTATTTAGACCTATTAATTCTGAAACTGTTGAATGCGGCATTTTGGTCAAGTTAGTTCATTTGTTTTTTGGCAAGTTGGTTTTAAAAACGCCCGATTTTAAGAGACTGCCTAGATTTGCCAAAAAGAGGAGAAAATAGACCTGCAAAAAAAGAGTAAAAACTCCCACCTCTTTTTATTAATCTCCTATATCAATCTTTTCTTTTTCCTGTTGCTCTATCCCAAGCTCTATCTCTGGCTTCCATACGAGATTCTCCGAGTTCTTGTTCTGACCACCCAACTTTACCCTTGTCAGTGTAGATCTCAAATGAACTTCGTCCGCTCTCGTGTTTGTGTTCATATTCTCTGTATTCTGCACCATCTCTGTTATAACTAGTTCGATCCGTATATTTATCAATATGCTCTTTTTTTGGCATAATTTCACCCTCTTTAATAATTCATTTTTGATTGTAAACAAGACTGAATTATCAGTCACCATTTTATTTTATAATAAACTCTTCACAAATTTTGTCAAGTTTTTATAAAACAAATAATATTAATTAAGTTCACTTTTAATTAGGTTTCAATCCCTCATAAGCTCCAAACATTTCAACAACTTTTGTTTTGGGACACAATACTTTAGTTTCAGTCCCTTTTATAGGTAGGCTCCGAACAAGCAAAGGGAGAATAAAGGTATCATATTACAATATTATATTTATGTTTAATACATCTGAAATAAAAAAGAGGATTGCTCCTCATTTATAATTACTTTCGCGGCTCAACCAGAATAAACCTTTTTCCCGTTACAAAACACTTGAGCACGCCACTCTATCTCTGGCATCTTGAAGGGATGAAACATCTGTTTCATTACTCCCTTCACCTTTCCGAAGATTTTAAGCTGGTACTTGTCATATTTAATTTTCTTGCCCTCTCTCGAAACCTCAATCTTAAAATCGTAGGATCTCGAAAGAGAAAACGCAGCAGAGGGTATCAATTTCTTCGCCACTTCTTTGCCATCAAATAGAACCCTTTCCTCATTGCCTTCACTTACCAACTCAATATTGTGTCCATTACTAAGCTCAAACTTCATTCTTTTATTCCTCCTACAATATTTTTATTTAATCAAACTACCATCTCTGTACATGTTTCAATCCCCTAAAGGTAGGCTCCAAAGTGAATCGCCCACCAGACCATTAATCAAGAATTTTCCACAAGTAATTGTTCACTAATAACTATTTCAATTTTATTTGAACAATGTTCTATTGAAAAAAATTTGGGAACCTACAAAGATACGATTCCCCTCTCGACCTAACACAATAAGACCCAAACACGGCAAAACACGCCCCCCTCATAAACATGCTCAAATAAATAAATGGGAAACATCTAATATCTTCTTTTCATTCTTTGAGTGAACCTTACAGCACACCAGACCTCATTTAAAGAAAATATTTGAAGAAGACTAACTCAGCCCCCTCCAAGTTTATGAGCGTGAGAATTATCGAAATTCTGAGGACTTCTAAGAGAGAAAGGGTAAACAGCAAAAGTTGCGAACCATTTTGAAAACGTTCACGAAGCCCAAACAGCTTTTGCGGACTACGGTGTATAAGCCAATATAAGTATCGACCACTAGACAAACCGCCCCCTTCTAATTCCCAGATAAAAGCTCCTTCCTCAATCCATCTTGTTCTGCGACTTAGTATTCCAACACTGAAAACAATAAAAATCCTCGACGCCGAGAAACATCTCTTTTTTATTCTAAACTCCTGAACTTCAACCCCCCCTCAATGTCCATTGACTTACAAAATAGTATCGGTAGAGAGCCTAGCGTACCTATACTATAGTTTCAATCCCTTATAGGTAGGCTTCAAACGAAGAAATAAAAGCAGGGGAACTCCCCGCTGACATTGTTTCAATCCCTTATAGGTAGGCTTCAAACGGTAGAAGTGGAAGGACATAAAATACTGCTAGAGAAGTTTCAATCCCTTATAGGTAGGCTTCAAACGTTAAAGGAACGGTTGGTATTTTAGCGATTGTGACTAAGTTTCAATCCCTTATAGGTAGGCTTCAAACAAGGTGGCTTTACACCGTTTATAATATATTTAATCCCGTTTCAATCCCTTATAGGTAGGCTTCAAACCAGGCAAAAGAATTGGCGATAAGTAGTCAGGCCGGAGGTTTCAATCCCTTATAGGTAGGCTTCAAACTTTCTATGAAAATTAACTTGCTTTTCACTCCTCCGGTTTCAATCCCTTATAGGTAGGCTTCAAACACTAAAGAGGAAGAGCATCTGGGCGGGACATATATAGTTTCAATCCCTTATAGGTAGGCTTCAAACGAAAAAAGTTTCAAAAAAGCCAAAAAAAGCTCTAAGGTTTCAATCCCTTATAGGTAGGCTTCAAACTAAAGGAATGAAGAGGATAGCCAAGGGCTATTACGAGTTTCAATCCCTTATAGGTAGGCTTCAAACAAGAGGAAGACGAATGGTATTAGATGTTCTAAAAATGTTTCAATCCCTTATAGGTAGGCTTCAAACCCTCTGTTTTTTCGCTTCTTTTGGCAATTGGAGGATTTTTAGGGCTTCTTTTTGGGGGTTCCTATCTTCGACCCTTCTCGCTGCAATTTTCCCGGGAGGTCGAAGTACTTTTTTGTTGATTTTATTATTATTCTTGCTAAACTTCTTTTTAAATCTTCGGTTGAGCTTGGAGTAACCAGGGGCTAAAGGGGAGTTTAAAGTTTTGAATCTCGGGTGTTGTTAAACCTGTTAATGATTCTTCAGTTTCCTTTGTGGACTGTGATTTATTGCTGGGGTTTATATTACTCTGTTTTAATTCTGTTTTTATAGGGGCTTTCTGTTTTTCTTTTTTCTGTTTTTGCTGTTAGGTTCTATTTTTTGGTTTTTTAGGTTTTGTTTTGTAGTATTTTTTGGTTTGTTTCTAGGAATTCTTTGAGTTTAGTGCTTTCTGTAATGATTTTCAATTTCTCCTCGTTCCAAACAGTTACTTCCCTTCCTTTTCCCATCCAGATGCCGAATATTTTTGCCTTTATTGCTCCACCATCTATGCCGATTGCTCCGCAGGTTATGGCTGCGGTGTAGAGGAGTTGTGCGATTTGTTCCCAGCCCACTTCCACGGATTCTGGAGTGTTTATTGGACGCTTAAGCTCTCCTAAATTTAGTTTACGCCCTATAGCCCTTAGATTGAATGAGTAATCCTGGCCGAATACTAATAGTTCTACGTCTTTCTTTTTGCGAAATTCTTCAAGCGAATCAAGTATTTTTATATCTGTCTTTTCCCCTTCCACCTCTTCGCAGTTTGGCAGATTTGACATTTTGAGGTATTCCACGTATCCTTGAATGCAGAGTCTGTCTTTCAGTTTCAACTGGTTAAAAAACTGAGCCAGTATCTCGCGGTTTACACTAAACCCTTTTTCATTAAGTGTTCTAAACATTAGGGAAATATCGGATTCACCATACTTATTGTCAAAGTGTTCTAATTCTGCTTTTACTCCCTTTGAGATGACGAATGATGCTTTTAGTTGTTTATCTTTTTCCCTATCAGTGTTTTCACTTTTTATAAAGTTTGAAATTAGCGTGTAGTACCTTCTTCTTAACGCATTAGTATCGAAGGAGACGAAAACACGCTTATTGCTCTTTAGAGAATCCCAGCTCAACTTTTCAACTATCTCTTCTCTTGTTTGGTCCCAATTATCGGGTTTGTGTACACCCGAGGCGAGGAAAATATCTTGATATTCATCGTAACCAGGGATTTCGCCAATAACCTCTCCGCACCTATTTCTCAGCTGGTGATAAATGTCTTCTGGAATTAATTTACTAACTTTAGAAACCCTTCTAAAATTGCTAAGCTCCACATGAAACAAGTCCCGATTCAGTAGAAGAGACCTCACACTGAATCTATGAGCACCATTCAGATACAAGCCATTTAAGAGCAAAAACAGGTTTTCCAATTTGATAACAAACTCTGTCAACGCGATCCCCCCTTATATTCTAAAAGGTTAATTAGATTTTGCTGATCGAGGGGAATTAAAATGAAGGCTTTATCTCGGTAATCGGAAATGTTGTAGAGATGCAGGTAGTATATTTTACGTACTTTACATTCCTTTCCAACCAGCATAGCGTACGCACTCATAAATTTCCTGCCCGGAGTTATGTCGATGGCAACCTCATTACCCACCCCTGCCTCTGCCTCCACGACACCTCTGAATGCCACAGCAAAGCCATCTATATCATCCTCATCAGCATCATGCACCTGGAAAAAATCCTCCTTACCAGCATCAATACCATAAGGTTTCAGAATTCTAGTAATCCACTCCTTCACCGGTGCAACGTTATGTTCAACCCTTCTATTTTTAAAGAGATGCACTCTCTCAGGAATAAAACTTTCTTTTCCATAAACACACGCAGCCCACACGGGATTGATCACTGCAAATCTGCTCTCTCCTATCGTTGTAATCCAGACCCTCATAAATCCCAAACTCCTCAAAAATAATACTAAATCGAAATATACTTAATTTTTGACCCTTAAATATCTTTGTAAGAAGATGCCCAAAATTGATTCCACCCTTCCTAGCCCTGTTCGTATACTGTTTTCATGAGGTCTTTATCTCCTTTGAGTACGTATTTTCCGGTATGTGTCTTAATTACAGTATTCCTATAGTAGACGATGACCTCTTTGGTGTTGATAGGTTCAGCTTCTAGTTTTTCTTGGATCCTTTTTTCTGTGGAGGAGATTGTGTTTTCTACCTTTTTTCTTGTGTTCGACGATTGTTTGTTTTAGTTATTGCTTGTTATTTTTTGGTGTCTGGTTTTAATACTTTTTGCATTTTATTTGAACAATGTTCTAGGATAATTAAAATAGTAGGTTGTGGACCAACCTTTTAGGAAGTTGCTGTTTTATGTAGAGAGAATGGAGGAGTATAATTTGCTTGTTGGAGTGGTCTTTGCTTAAGCAAGAGACAAAAAAGTGTATGATTATAGCAAAACTTATTAGGGTGATTAAACAAAAATCTTGAATTAAGGTGTCAATAATGAGGAGGGTGCATGGAGTTACTGTCGGAATAAGCCTTTTAAGTAATGCGTTGAAAAACTGGGAAGGCAAGTCTATTTTGAGTGGATTAATGAGTGTGGATGGTATTGAAGAAAAACTAGGAGGTAGAGAGGTTAAGGTAGATTGATGTTTCGTATCTTTTATGGAGGTTAAATTATGAGTTCAAAAAGCATTATTGTTAGTCCTTATGAGAATGCGGATCTGATTTTGATAAGAGCTGTAACGAATCTTCACCCCGGAGTTGGTAGAGGCGGGGAAATGGTTGATTTACCAGTCCAGAAAGATAACTTGGGTTTTCCAATAATCTATTCCTCTAGCCTCAAGGGTGCTTTGAAAAGTACTCTTTGGCAATTTAATCAGCCAGTTATTAGAGCGCTCTTTGGACCAGAAGTTGAAGAGGGTGAAGAAAAGTTCAATTCCGCCGTAGCGATACTCGATGTGTTCACCATAACTTTTCCAGTTAGAAGTCTGGAGGGAGTTTATGCTTATGCAACTTCCCCCGTACAGTTAAAACGCTTCTACGAGTACTTAAAACTAACAGGCGCCGAAGCTAGATTCAAAATTGTTGAAGAACTGTCTAAATTAGATGTAAGCAATGATGTATGCTATATGTCCAAGAATGACCACCTTAAAAACGAAACTATACAAAATAGGATCATAATAAATGAAGAGGTAATAGTTAACTACAAGAAAGATGATAATCTGAATAATAAAATGAGCGAACTTGAAAAAATTCTGGAGATAGAAGAGGGAAGATTAATACTGCTTAGCAATGATAATGCTTTGAGGGCTATGGAGAAGTCTCTAGTTAGGGTTACGCGTACGGCTCTAGAAAAAGAAACTAAGAAAGTTAAGGGAGGCGCACTATGGACGGAGGAATATATACCTTGGGAAACAAAGCTCATCACCGCTCTATTATATTCCAAACCGAGAACCAGTTTAGACAAGCTAGAGACCAGCAACATTCCAAAAGATAAACTACAAAAAGGTACAAGAGACACAATACACTATTTGTTAGAAAGGATAGGATGGTACTTGATTATCGGTGGAGACGAAACTGTGGGGAAGGGCATTGTGAAGCTTGAATTACTTTCCAAAGGGGGAAAAGAAGCTTGAATGCAAGTACAATTTCCGGGAAAGCGACTGAAGATCCTATTTTAAGTGCCATAGACATGTTTAAACTATTGCTGCAGTGCATAGATAAGGAAGACGTAAGCAAGAGTGAGATAGGGAAAAAATTTAGGAGTAGATGCAGAGAGCTACCCGGATTAATAGAAGATGTTGGATTTACACCTGCTTTAAGCTTCTGCTACGGAAAGGCGGGCAATGAGATATATCAAAAGGTTAAGGATATACTTATGAACAAAGGAAAGTTAAGCGAAGGTAAGGAAACCGAGAAGGGTTACGGGATATATCTTTATTTCGTGTTAAAAAGATTAAACGAGTTAGGATTAATCGAAGAGGATCATTTGAGTAAACCAGTAGATGCACTTGGATCAATAAGAGCGGGGAAAGAAAGAATCGCAAGTAGGATCATTAGGCCTTTTGTGGTTCAATTAAAGAAACTTTCTGAAGCGATTTTTGAGGTTGAATAATATGAGTGCGTGGTCTGAACTACAAAGGCATATCTCGGCTGAGGATTTGATAGCCGAAATAAAGATTGCCAGCGTTACGCCAATCAGAACCGGTGGATACAACTCTCGACCTTACAGTCCAGAACTTGGACTAACTGAAAGACCGCGAACACAGGCTCTAAAAGGCTTGTGGAGATGGTGGGCTAGGACCATACTCGGTGGTGCCAAAATCTCTGCTAATCAAAATTTGCCCAAAAATTTATACGAACTGGATAAGGAAATCTCTGATTTATTTGGCAGTACAGACAGTAGCTCAAAATTCACTATTCAACTCATTGTTGATGAAAAGGGAATATCCTACTTAAAGTCTGATTTGATGAGAAATGTTCCAAGGATTAAACTTGTGAGTATGGGAGAAGAACAAAGAAGAGAGAGATATTATTACACCCAAACTAGTATAATATTGAGAGCAAGAAGAATTAAAGAACTCACTAAGGAGGAAGCCATGTTTGGTTTATCCTCTCTATTGATATCCTTATTTTTCAGTGGTATAGGTTCAATTGTCAATAGGGGATTTGGAAAACTAAAGATTATTAATTTGCTACCAGGCCCCCGTTTTAAGAATGATAAAGATCTGAATGAGCTTAAGAAGATTTTATTGGAATTATATAAGACCGGTGAGGAAATAACATCAAAAATAAAAGAACTCATCAAAAAATCTTTAGAATACGCCTCATCTTATAAGGGATACGGAGCGGAAATTAAAGGGGTTTCGATAGACAACATTCCTCCTTACTCAGTACTTTTACCAGATTGTAGCCCACCAATCTTTCGTATGGAAACAATTCTTGTTCCGGGAAATAAAGATATTAGCCAAATTTTAGAATGTATTGGTAAATCTACAATGAAGACTGAATGGAAAAATGTAAAGGGTATGCCACCAAGGAGTGTGGGAAAAAATTTTCATACGTGGATTTTGGGTCTACCTCGTTATCAAAGTCCACCATACGAAGAGAAAGGGAAGAAGGTACATAAGCTAACTGGATACACTTTTGATAAAAGTGAAGAAACACGTAGACAGTCACCCATAGGGTTCACGGTTCTAAAACTTGACAGCGGAGAATATTGCATAGTAATATACGGGTTCTTAACAAGTGAGTATGCCCAGCAATTATCCAAGATAGAACACACAGGAATTCATGTTGATAGACGTCACATTAGCGGAGTCATAGGTGTAGTGAAATCGGTCATAAAGACTGATGTTTACAATGATATTATCAGGGGAGGTATAGAGACTCCCTCTAGGGTGGTTAAGGTTACTCCAGGAGATACTGTGAGTATTTACCAAAAGTGTTTTGATGCAGCATACGATTTTATTAAGGAAATAATTAGAGGATGTTTAAGATGATAAGGTTAGACGCTATTAAAAAGGCTAATTTTTGGAGCTACGTTGCTCTATGTGGGCGAGAGTTTATGCTAGAGAAGGGGAAGGGTGCAAACATCAGTGATAGAAAGAGAGAAGCATTAGAAGGAATCGTTAAAGGTGTTAATTTACCTAATGCTAGGATAACGAGTTTACTGAACGAGATAGAAAGTGCTCTAAAGCATAATATGTATGAGCTAAGAAAAGTTAGAATTAGAGCGATTTCAAGGGGATTGGTTGGTGTTTCTTCAACTTTTGGAAAAGTGTTGTTTGAAGTTGGCTTAACACTTGACCCTATTATGAATTTTCCTTACATCCCCGGATCCACTTTGAAGGGTGCTGTTAGCAATGCTCTGTTCGAGCTTCTACTTATAAGATCTAAAAAGAATATCGCTGAAACTAAAGCTGAAGCTGAGAAGCAGTGTAGACGGCTATTCGGGGGATCGAATGAAGGAGCTGGACTTGTAGGATTTACGGATGCTTATCCTGTCGCGGCAGGTGAGAAGGGCTACGTTGTTTATCCTGATGTGATGTCTCCCCATTATAATGAACAAGTTAAAACAGAACTCGACGTTCAACCAATCCCCATAGTGTATCTTAGTATAGCACCTGGAACGGTCTTCCAGTTTTACTTATTGCTTAAGAGGTCGAGAGGAAAAGAGGATAAAAAGAGAGAAATTAGAGTAGGAAACTCCGAGAACGCAGATATTACCGAAAAAACAACCCCTAAAAAGGAAGAACTTGGTCTTTTGGATTCTGCTGTGCTTTATGCTTTCAGCAGGGGTGTAGGGGCTAAGACTTCGGTTGGGTACTCCACCTTCGAGGTTATAAGTTATGAATCTGTAAAGGGGTGACTAAAAAGATGAATAAGGAAGAATTTTTCTGCTTGAAAGCTGCCGCTCTACTTCACGATCCTCCTACTAAGGCGTGGATGGTAGCGGGCAAGTTTGGGACCCCAAATTTTAATTTTCACGAGGAGGCATTTAGGATAGTCGGGGAGGCACTGAGCGGGACTAGCCTAGGGGATGTTAAAAAATATTTAACAGACAGTAAAGTTAAAAAATCTGATGTTTTAGCTGACAATGTAGATAAGTGGTTATTGGGCAAATTGGTGGGTGAGGATTACGGTGTTTTAGGAGTTTCGGAGGTTAAAATTAAGAACATTTTTAATCCTCTTTTCTCGCAAGATATTAGTCGAGTTCCTGAATCTCGCATTCTCAGTGGTTACATTTCTTCGATAAAAGGCATGTTGAAGAATGTTACTGACGTTGGTATAGCGTACCATTTGCTTTATGCGTGTTATGAACCTTTATGGATTGTTAACGGTCTTCCTGTGGGTCCAGCTGATACTAGGGTTCCTACGCATAGTGTTTTTGACCACTCGTATGCGACTGCTTCCATTATCAATTGGTTATTTAATGGTACGGAGAAGGTTGATGGTATACTGTTATTTATTGACTTGGCAGGGATTCAAAGATTTATCTCTAGCTCTAGGAAGCTTAGGGATTTGTGGGTTTCTAGTTACTTGGTTTCGGCGCTGGCTTGGTATTTGTTCTGGATTTTTGTGAAGCCCCTAGGTCCTGATGTTCTTTTAATTCCAACATGTAGGGATAATCAGTTTTATTATCATTCTCTGCTTTCTGAGCTAAGCGGTAATGTTGATGATAATGTGGTGAGCAGGGTTAAAGATCTCGCTAAGGGGATAACTGGTTATGATACAGATGAGCATACTTTTCCCAAATTTGCTGTGATTCCGGCAACCGCATCACTAATCTTACCGAGTATCAACATTTTAAAAGAATTTAAGGAGTTTAAAGACGAAAATATAAATTCACTGGGTGATTTAGAAGAATTTGTTAAAAGAAAATATGGGGAAATTTGGAAAAAGATTTTTGACTCAGTGTCAGATTTTTGTAAGAAAAAGGAAAGCGGGAATGGTTTTAATGTTTTCCTAAGCCATCTTTATAATCTTCTTGAAGAATGCAGAAAGTACGGATTTGATAAGACTTCACCACTACCGATTAGGGTTATCGCTTTAAACACTGAGAAATTCTACCAGTTAAGGACTGAGCAAGATGAGTATGAGATTTACCACTACATGTTCCGACTACTGGAATACGAACAATGGCAGAGGAAGTTACTTAAAGGCAGACCAGAAGAAAGTTTACTGCTCTTCGATATGACTTCTCAACCCTTAAAAGCTTGGCCCAAAGAGACGGGGAGAGGTTTTGATTACTGTACAGTTTGTGGAAACCTACCAGCGATAGTCATAATGCCAGCCGACTGGAAGCCTGCTACTAAAGAAAAGGAATCTGCTGCCAAAGAGAAGGACGAATATGATAAAACTCTTGAAGAGATGAAAATTGAAGCAAAAGAAATCAGACCCATTTTTGGTCCGGGAGAAAGATTATGCCCCTACTGCCTTATTAAAAGAATAATAAGCATAGATGATATACGCGAGTCAGTGTTTTCTAAACTAATCGGGGGAAAAACTTCAAAGCAAAAGTGGGAGATTAGATTTCCATCTGTGGCTGATATAGCTATTGCTACGTTTAGGAGAACTCTAGTTGATAAAGCTGACAGAATAAAACTAAACAACAAATTAGTAGAAAGCATAATACAAAAGACAGACAAACTACTTGGAAAGCTCGAAAGCCAAAAGAAAAAACCTCTCTTAAAAGCTGAGGAGAAACTACTGAGTGAGATTGGAGAGTTCAAAAAAGAGCTTAGAGAAGACCTTGAAGTTATAATATCAATAGATGCTGAGCAAACAATCCTCAAAGATAGAGACTCAGTCAGTAGATGGATGAATTTTATACGTACTATAAACGAAGAAACCAAACAATATAAACCAGATGTAAGTCCGCTACAATCCTACTATGCCTTAATTAATTGTGACGGAGACAATATGGGTAAAATAATCACTGGTAAGATAAAGGAGGCATTTAGAATTACTGTTAATGACTATTTATGCAACGCACCAGAGGGGGATTCTAAAAAAGTAATTGAGTACATCCTCGAGAATAGAAAAGATGAAGCTAAACAACTTTTAAATAAGGAAGGAATAAAAAACGCTGAAAATAAAATAGAAGAGTTAGCTGGTTTCTTAAACGAGTTGAAGTCTAAAAATGAAATACTAATTAGCCCTTCATACCACACATCTTTGAGCAGAGCTCTAATGAGAAGTGCTATCCGTGATTCTGAGATAGCTGAGGCGCATACTGGGTTAGTGGTTTATGCTGGTGGAGATGATATCGTTGCAGTAATGCCAGTAGTCGAATCTCTAGAGGCACTATGCGAGCTTCGGAAGAGATTTAGTTTACCTTCGTCTATACCTGGTTTTGATGTTTTAGAAAGCTTTTGGATGCCCTCACTTGTTTCTGCAGGTAGAAGCTCCTCAGTTTATTTCGCCCACTATATGTTTCCGCTATATTCCATAGTTCGTAATAACAGCATATTCTTGGAGGATTTGGCTAAGGAAGCAAAATGGCCGAAGTTAGGCATGGAAAAAGATACCCTTGCATTAACTTTCTCACCCCGAGGCGGCGGGATAACCTCACTATTACCATTGGGACCCAGTTTGATAAAAATGGATCAAAAAAGAGAACTAGCTGAATCAGCAAAAGAGATTAACTCAATTATTAAACAGATTGATGATGAAGTGTTTTCAACATCATTATTGTACGACTTGGAAAATAATTCGGAAATGCTTATCAAACTGATTAAAAGTGACCCTCTAGTTGTAGAAAAGATTGTAGAAAAGTTTTTGGAATATATCTTTGAAAGAAACACTCCGAAAAAAGCAGACCGAGTAGCAAAAAAGTGGTCACCCTATGTGAAAAGCCTAAAAGAAAAATACAATTTGACTTACTTTTTGAAGTCAGATGACCAAAATAAAAAGTGCTTCATTAACGATTTTATAAAGGCTTTAATTATTTATAAGTCAGGAGTTAAAGGTGTTGCCCTATGAACTCATCAGAGACTTTGAGTTTAGCCTTCAGAATAATTGAACCCATGATGTTCCGCGGCCCCGGCGAATTTGATCCTTCCGCCAGAGGCGCTCAGAGCCATGCTTCCAGCTTAGATATTCCCTCCCCCTCAACAATTGCAGGCGCAATTGCTACACATACCCTAAACATTGGAGCATCCAAAGTAAAAAACTTTCAAATACAAGACTGGGTAGAACAATCCCTAGATGTGCTAGGAAGCAACATAAGAATAAAGGGACCATTGATCTTATCAAAAGGCGAAATAATGGTGGATGATAGAGTAGGTGGCGGTTTTCTTAAACTTAATGAAGTAAAAGAAAAGTGCACCAAGATATACGGGAAGCTAAATTACAAAGTTGATTCCCTAGATAAACTGTACGATATTATGTCATTTGGAAAAAAATCCAAACCAGCTTATAAAAGTATCAAAAATGAAAGAGTTGGAGTAGGCCTAGTTCAAAGATCTAAATCAATTAAAATGGCAAACGAGGAACTCGGGCTGCTCTACTCTGCTCAGTACATTGATTACCCTAAAAAAGAAGAGAAAACAATTAACGCAATGGAAGTAGCCATAGAAATTATTGGCGATGTAAAAAATACCACCAAATTAACGCCCACCAACAATAAACCCACAAAACTAGGCGGAGAGGGAAGAGTAGCCCTACTTAACGTTTCAAAAACCGCAATAATCTTAGAGGAAATTAGAAAAACACTATGGAATGAAAAAACTAAACATAAAGGACACTTAGCATGCTATCTAGCAACACCCGCGCTGTTTAAGGGAAACAAAACCGTGGATAAATACATCAATGAGTGGGCTGAAAAATTAAATAGCACTCTCGTAGCAAATTACGGTGAAACTGACATTCTGGGGGCAGGATTCAGCATTTATCATCAAAAAAGGAAACCAATTTACAGTTCACTTAAAGCTGGCTCAGTAATATTTTTAGAAGGCTCCTTCAACCTAGATGAACTTTACTGGGAATCCGACTTGGGGGAAGCTTCAAGACTAGGGTATGGCACACTCCTACCTGTAATATTCTAGAGTAAACTATTCCTCCCAACATTTCACGTAAACATCTTACCTCTACACCACTTGATATTACTAAATCTAGTTTCTAGGCAAATCCAATGCAGTATAAGATGCACCTCTCAGATGTAATTTCCTCGTTTCCAACTTTTAAATAAATTAAGGGACTGTTTCCCTTTACTGAACATATCAAATATTTAGTTACCATCAACAACCTCTCAAGATTTTAACAACCTAAACAGCAACTTCCATTTTTCTTCTTATATAAAAAAGGTGCTTATCATCTGTCTCTGTTTTACTCGTCTTTATTCTACCTACGTCTCGGTAAGAAATCTATTCCGCATACATCGCATAACTTATCCCAGTCCATCGCTTCAAATTTTCCACTAGTAAAAGTTTTTTTAACCCATTTTACTTCAAAATCTTCCAGATTTTTCTCCGCCATCTTCACGGCTACTTCAGCCATTTCCCTAGGAACACTCAAACAAAAGTGAATTGCATCATTCCTGAGATCGAAAACATCATTAGGTAATCTCATCCCCGCAGAATTTTCAATCTCTTTCCAAAATTCTTCAAGTTGAGTTGCATCCTCTGACCGATGGGCCCGAATCTCACCCTCGGTTCCCCGTTGAGAAAGCCTCATACAATATATAGGTCGTTCTGGCCGCCATCGAAGAGAATTAAGCAGATAAAGTGCAGCTGAAAATTTAAGTATCTCGTTATCCCATAAAAGTTTATCTGCTGCTTCAAATTCACCTCTATTTATTACTTTATTATCCTTTTCGACAACAAACTTGTTATACATCCACAACCTAATGACTCTTGCCTTCAGTAAAAACTCATTCAATCCAGAAGCGCGAAGCAGTGCTGAGCGATAATCCTCCCCATACTCAATAAGCCTTCCAATTTTTGCAAGTTCGTCATGAGCATAAATGAGCACTTCTTCATCTTTAAGATAGATCGATTCCTCCAAGTTATCTATGCTCTTTAACGAGTTAATACCACCCTTTAAAGACTGAATACTCCCTTTATCTGGCCAGATTTCACCCAACTTTTCCACAGCAGTTGGACATTCCGCAGCTGGTATTTTCCTTCTTATCTCCTTAAACTTGAGCCAACTACCTTTGTAATCCCCATCATCCCATAATCGATAGAATTCCAACCACTCCTTAAGAAGCTCTATACAATTTAATTCTCTTTTTTCTAAAAAGGACTCCACACCCCTCTTTATTTCCTCTATAAGCTCCTTGGCTCTCCAGAACGCATAACTATTATATAATTGACTAACTATATCCCACTCCCCAAGTTTGAAGAGTTCCATAGGATTCTCTAATTCACTGATTCTGCACGTATACCCATAGGGTCTCCCTTTCTCCTCGCTAAACTTATCAAAGTCTACATAACACACCGATGCGTTTGTATAAGCAGCAAAAAGATACGCACCCGAAACCATACTCTTTTTAGCACCCGTGATATCCACAACAACCCGTTTACCTTCATTGAGAAGTGGTAAAACATGTTTCTCAAGAAACTTAAAAACATCCTGCGGTGTGTCTTTCACTGTTTTCCATGGACTAGGTGCAATCTCAGGTCTTTCTTTTTCTGTAATTAACTCATTTTTTATTAATTCACTTACAAGCTCTTTGTACTTGTCTCCTCTTGCCGCCCCATCCTGTTTACCATACCTTTCGTTTAAAATAAGAACTAATTTTTCTGGTTTATATAAACAAAGAGAAATTAAAAGCGGATCCCAAGAAAATCCTACCAGTTGGACAAGAATTTCCGCAGGTTTGGTGATTATTCTGTCTGGTTTTCTTAAATACTCTAATTCTTCGGGCAAAAGCTCTTGGATATATCTTTCCACATTCCACCCTTCCTTCCAATACCGACGAGTTAAATCCTCTAAATCCTTCTCTTTCATAACATTCATAATTTATCCACCCTAAGTTATCCTCTCCGAGTCCATTCCCCCAATTACGAAGCGAGAAGGCGATTCGAATAACGGAAACCATTCCTCTTCGGATATATTTTTCCCGTATATTTCCTCAAGGGTCTTCCCTCTTATCAGAAGCTCCTTTACCATGCCAACCGCTATCCTCGCTCTGAGGATTAAACGGTCATAAAGGCTTACACTTGCAATTCTGGTGCCAAGAAGTATCCAGTCTCTATTTTTGAAACAATTAATGAGATCATTGTTATAGCGCTCCTCAAAAGTTTTGCGACTATTTGAGTTGCGAGCGAAAGAGTCAAATCTTTTTCTGGTTATATACTTGCTTTGGCGATGACTGTGGTTCTTCAGGGTGATGAGTGGCTCCTACGGGTGTTGGCGAGGAAGTGTAAGGACGCCAGGGAGAAGGTGCGCTACCTGGCTTTGCACGCCCTGAGCCGGGGTTACGCGGTCTCCTCGGTGGCGGAGATATTCTGCGTGGATGAGGCTACCATCTACCGCTGGATAGAGAGATGGCAGGCTGAAAGGAACCTCGCCGACCAGCCCAAAGAAGGAAGACCACCAAAACTAGCGGAGAAGGATAAAAAGGAGATCAAGAAACTCGTAGAGGAGAACGATCCAAAGAGACACGGGGTTAACGCGAGCTTCTGGGACTGCAAGGAGCTGCGCCTGTACCTCCTCTCCACGAGGGGAAAGAATGTTTCCCAGGAGACCATAAGGCGGTGCCTGAGAAGTATGGGGGCGCACTACGTGAAGGCGGAGATCGAGTACGCGGAGGCTGACGAGGGCGAGAGGGAGAACTTCGCCCAGCGTTTCCTCCAAGACCTGGCTTCCAAGCCCGATTCGGTCGTCGTCCTCTTCCAGGACGAGATGTCGGTGAAGTGTTCCCCGAGAAAGGGTTACGGGTGGACTTTTGGGGAGAGGCTGGTGGTCAAAGCCCCCCAGACCGATAGGAGGAGGATGAACTGCTTCGGGGCCGTGAACCCCCTCGAGGGGAGAGTCGTTCAGATGACCACCAAGAAGGAAGCCAAAGCCCCGGCATTCGTCCGGTTCCTTAGGAGGATAACCCGGGAGTATCCTGAGGGAGGGATATGGGTTTACGCCGATAACCTGCGGGTGCATAAATCCGAGAAGGTGGAACGCTTCCTCCAGAAACACCCTCGGCTAGAGTTGAGGTTTCTGCCAACCCACTCCCCCGACCTCAACCCCCAGGACCAGTGGTGGAACTTTGAGAGAAAGAAGCTGCTGAACAACCGGTACTTCGCAACCCCACACCAGCTCGCAACGGCCATAAGCTGGTTTGGGCGCAACACACCACCCGAACGCGTCACAAGCGTGTGTGCCCTCACACCCATAGAGAACCTCCTCGTACACCAAAAATAAAAACCCGCATTACTTTTGTGGAGCGCTATAATTTTGGAAAGAATTCCAGAAATTGTTCCGCCCATTTAAGATCATCGCATAGTTCTTATTTCCTTGCCCTGTCTGGCTTCAAGGTATAAGCATGTTATACTCCTCTGGGTATGAATCCTGCTTCGTATTGGGAGTATATTTTTATTTGTTTTTTCACATTTATAAGGTTAAACATTTTAGAGAAACTGTGAGATAAGCTTTAGTTCGTAGGTTCTCCCCGAAATCGAACCCTATTCTCTTTTTAAATAATTTAATCGTGTTGAGAAAAACCAGCGTAATGAGATATATTAAATTATTATGAACAATAATCGAAAAATATCAATTTTTGGAACCTTTACGTGACTCACGGTTTCGCCTTTGTGGAGGTTTAAATCAAATGAACAGGGAAAAAGCCGTGAGAATTATAACTTGTTCTTGGAAGAAAAAAATATGAGGGCTATTTAAGGAGAGCTAGTGCATACTGGTGGGAAGATTCGGTTTGCATCAAAAAAAGGCCCTAATCAAAGAATTAAGAGAATAGAAAAGAGTAGACAAAATTTTTCAGTGCCACCACCTAACCAGAACTGTACGAGTTCATCTACAGTAGTCTTAGTGCAGTTTACCAAGTATTGTGAAATTCTGGAATAGTTAGTATACTAAATAGCACTGATTATTTCCGATAAAAATTCTCCTAAACATTAGAATTCAATCTAAAAAATACTCTAGGTCGACAGTACTATTTTTAGTGCATAAAGGGGGCTTCTAACTTCAATCCGCGTTACTGCGGAACTTCTTTTGCAAGTTACTATGTTTCTGTTGGCAAGATTACCCCGGAAAAAGACTTTCAATCCGCGTTACTGAGGAACTGCTTTTGCAATCACCCTATCCGTATGTAATTACAGGGTGCCCGGATGGGGACTTTCAATCCGCGTTACTGCGGGACTTGTTTTGCAAGAGTTTATGTTCATTTGTTTGTTTTTTGTTTTGAGAGTTTATAAGTATTTAAAGTTGCTTGAATTGGAATTGTGTTTGATTCTCTCTCTTTAGATTACTTTGATTCCTTTCTCTCCAGTTTCATAGATTATGCACATTGCTTCCATGAACAGCTTGGATTTGTCGGTGGACCATTCTAAAGATTTTAGTTCATTCATTATGTCTTGGGATAATTTTTCAGCGACTTTTAGTGGTTCTTTCTTGTCTTTCACCCTTTCATAGACTCTTTGGTTTACCATTTCTGAAATTATTTGCTTTTTTAACTCTTGTTTAATTGGGGAACTTTCTAGATTCTTGTACGTCGGATCGTTTGCGATTCGGTATCCGACTGTCCTTGCCATGTTTGATACAATTTTTCCTAATCGGTCTTTGATGTCTGGGCTGCATGGGTAATTGTGGATTCCACTTAGGAAGGTTTTTGCTTTGTTAATTATTTTATCTGTAACGTCTTTTTTACTCATTTTTTAGATCCCCTTGAAGATTTTTTGGAAAGTTTGGTCCAAATTCCTTTTTGGGTCTCTTTTATTGATCTCATTCATAAATGCTTTGATATAGCCGTTTACAGTATTGGATTCTTTGAGGGTGCCTTGCGACTTTATGTCTTTTGTGAGCCCTTTGAACTCTACTGATTGGATTTTTGAGTTTTCTGGGATAAGTTTAAGCTGTCCGAATCCTTGGGGCTTGCCGTAACCTAATTTAATTGCTTCTGTGGTGACTTCGTTGTTTTTGAGGTTTAATCCTAGGGACATTAGTAATCCGCCCAGCTCAAAGTCCTTTATACCGACTCCGCGTATCGTTGTCGCGAGCAATGTTCCCTTGGGGATACACTGCATTGATCCATAGTGTACGGTTGGTGGAGCCTTAGCGGTATAAACCTTAACACTTTTAGGTACCAGTATTCTTGGTTTCCATTCTCTCTGTACTTTAACCAGTTTCAACTCTATGGATTTGGGTGGTACGGTGTCTTCGAAGAACACTTTTGAGATTGCTGCGGGTCTGTCTGATCCGAATAATTCGCTTGTGAGTTCTATGGAACCTGTGAGTGCGAGGTAATTTGTTGAGACCACACCTTTAAACGATGAGCCGGGGATGGCGGGTTTGCCTTCGGTGTTATTTACGTATTGCAACATGATTATTTCAGGTACTCCGTTTTCTTCAAGTTCTTTTACTCCTGTGCTAACGTGTACATCGCTGATAGTGGTGAGTTGAAGCTCTAATAGGTAAGTGTTTTTAAGCTCCATTCTGTTTGTGAAGAGCTTATCTGATATTTTTCCTCTTCTTGTTGAGTCAACTTTAATAAAGTCATAGTAGGGAGAAACTGGTCCTCCCACGCCACGTTTTTGCCTACTCAAGTCTAATCTTTCCTCCGTTTCTACTGAGTTACTCCTGTGAGATATTTCTGAAGTTGATTGGCTAGTGATGAGAGTAATTTATTTGCTTCTGTTTCGCTATCTATTATTATCTTTGTTCCGAGATAGCTTGGTGCGTCCTCGACTCTTGCTTTGAAGGTGACTTTGTCTATTTCTCTAAGTGTTACCTCGTTACCATCTTTTGCTTCGATGTAGGTGGGTTTCGTTGTTCCTATGGTTGGATGGATTTCTTCTCCCTTTTTTATCATTTCTTTGGATTTTCCCGGTATAATTAGAGTTAATTTGTTTATTGTGATGTCTACTGAACCGTAGCCTCTGCTTTTGAATCCTCCTAAGCGGCTAATGCCTAATGAAGCTAGTTCTATTACTGGTTGTATAATGCCTATGTATGTTGGTGAAAGATTTCTTGTTGTCGCTAGTTGTCCCTCGAATACTCCACCATCCATGACGCACTCTGCTTCAAAGAGGTTATCAACACCACATGTCTCAGGATTTATTTTGATATGTTTTCTGTTTTCAAGTTTATAATTAGAGGCTTTTGCTTTTAAATCGTAGAAGAATATTGCTGAAGCGGATTCCTTTTTTTCTTTGGAACCAAATATTCTTCTTGTCATTAATTCTGCTTGTTTTGGTACAATATTCATTAATATTCGTTCTGCGTTAGCTCTAAAGAACCCTTTAAGGGTGGATCCGGGTATCATTGGTATTTCTTCTGAGTTCTTAATTATCGGAAGATCCGACTCGGCTACTTCCATTTCCTTTCCCTTCCCGACCCTTAATGGTGTCTTCGCAACTATCTTTGCGTCCATTTGGCTGAGAAGAACATATTTTCCAAAACATTTAGGTTCACTCATCTTTATCTACCACTCTCCAATATTTCGGTCGCTACATTACCTTTTAAGGGCATCATTTATGAATTGAGAGATATTGGTAATAGGTTCTGGTGTTTTACCTAGAGCTAGCTCTTCAGGGTTATAGGATAAAACTTGCTTAGCCTTAATAGTACATAAGCCATAGCCTCTTGACCTCATTCCACCCAGAAATATCTCAAGACCATCTCCAATTTGTTTAAGGATCATTTTATAGAAGACTTTGCTAACATCTTCTGTGATAGAATCGTTAAACTCATCGAAAATCAGCTTAAAGTTGAAATTACGATTCTCAGGAACTGCTTGAATGTCGAATAAGGCTCCTTCCTCTGCTCTATCCAAATCGTTATCAATTTTAACATGAGTTCGCTTAATTAATTTAGTGTCACCTGTTAATGTCGCGTCAGTCAGCCTAAGTGGAGAAGCGAAACCAGATGCCCCAAACAATTTGTCAATAACCCCAAGATTCTCACTAAATTTTTTCTCTTTTATTTCAGGAGACTCTTCTGTTTGAAAATCGTTTATCTCATCCTCGTTAGCCTTAATCTTCTTAACGCCAAAATGTGTATTACCAGTGGATATGTCCAACGAGGATAGTATCCGTGTCACGTAAGCCCTAAGAGCTCCTTTTATACTTGAACCGGGGATTATGGGCTCATCTTTTTTGTTAACCATTGTTGGCAAATCAACTTCTGAAACGCTTAGAGTCTCTTTTCCAATCCCCACGTGAAGAGGTTCATTAGTATCGATTACACAACCAACCACTACTCGCCTCTTAAGCTTGCCATGAAGACTAATCTGTCCACCGCTCAACTAACTTTCACCTCCAATATTCTTCCTCATTCAAGTTTTTTAGATAAAACAGTATAACTCATGACCACATACTCCATTAATGTTTTAAGGTACTCAAGGTCTTTTCCTTCGGAGATTTCGGTCAAGTTTTTATAAAATGTTCCAAGGTGGGATTTTCCTTTTTCTGGTATATTTCTAGCAACCATGTACCCAAACCTCATTTTAAATTCAAGGTAGCTTTTCACAGTCTTAGCTAACTCCAAGGTTTTTCTCACAGTACCCATTGTAACGCTTCCTTTTCCTCCTTCGCCACCACCTTGCTTTACGTGGTCTTCAATATTCTTAAAGACTTTCCCAACGTCTTCAACATATTTAGTGGTATCCTTTTTTTCCATAGTTCATTACTCACCTCCAACTTGATCCTTGATATTTAACAAGTGTATTAGATGGTTTATAGCCACCCAGCCAAACCAAGGATGATAATCGTTCAAATTAACTTCACGTTCGGCTAGGTTTTGAGAAACATCTTCTAAATCTCCTTTTATGGAGAAAACCCCCGCGTAGCCTGGATTAATAACAGAGGATAGAATGAAGGTTGGTCCAGGACTCTCTCCACCATCAAATTCGTATCTTATATGAACACCCCTTTTATAGGATAGATGAACAATTTGGTCACTGGGAACGCCTATTCTCCGTGCAACTGCTTCGAAGGGTTGATTCCCATTTTTGAGGGGTAACGGGGATAATCCGGTGAATGTTCCAAAAAGCAAATCTTCCCGTGGTTTCTCCAGAAATTTATTTACCCTTTTTCCAATCTCTTCAAACCCACTTTTGATGGATTTTGCTCTCAACTTAATGTAGTCTTCTAATGATTTGTTTTCGACGACGCGTAGTTCAACAATGCCGTTTCCCCGCGATTTTCCGGTTCCTATAGATATCGGTTTACCCTTAAGAGCTTCAATTAATTTTTGGTCGCCTATGGCTAGCGCGGTAAATTTTTCTCCTCTACTTACCATATTATAACTGTATAGGTATCCTTTTTCCGATGCGTTGAATTGGTGGTTTATAGCTACGTGGGGAGAATCGTTGATTTTAACATCTAATTTTTTTATCTTGCCATTTTGAAGATAAACAGATGCATCTTCCTTCTTAAATGATCTAACCCCAGTTTCTAATCTTTCTAGAAGAGTTTCCTCTTTAGCCACTTTTCGTAAAGATAGCCTGTGGAGAGCCATGAGTATAAGCCCATCCACAAATACCTCCTCTTCTCTTGATTTGCCTTCTCTTGATTTAAATAGGGTTTGCAGACTAGGGATTGGACATGGTTCGCTCAGAGTTTTTTGTTCGAAGGGAAAACAGTAGCTAAGCTTTAGTTTTTTCTCATTCCAAACGGAATTGTACACGCATTTTTCTTTAACATTACAGGTTTCACACTTGGGTGATTTGTTAGGGCCGTTTAATTTCGCGCAGTTTCCAAAACCGTTCGAATAGTTGTCTATAACAATTTTCCTGGCCACACCTCCAAGAATAGTTGAGCTTGGAATGTGCTCCGTTGTCTCAAGGAAGCCTCCCTTACCTTTCTTAGATACAATCACTATGGGACTTTTGGTCTCAACTTCTATTAGTCCTACACCCACTGTTAATCACCTATTACTTTGGATATTTTATTTTTTAGATGCTGGTCAGCGAAATCCCTAAATTTTTGGTCAATCTCGACTCTCTCAATTAGGCCTAGTCCTCTTGATGCGAAACCTCCAATGGAATCGTAGAGTAAACCGTTTAAACCAGCAAGCAGTATTGCTGCCTCATCATCGTCAAGGGGGAAATTGCAGATGAGCCTAAACTTCAAAGTCAATTGTTTGTGATTACCCTCCAAGACTTCATAAGTAAACAATGCTTTGGGAGCTACAGAACCGAATACTTCATCGATTCTTATGCCAGTTCGACTATTGGTTTCAAAAGTTTCTGAGGAGGGCACCAATTTAATTTGAATTTTTCCCTCCCTTTGCCTACCACCTATTTCAGTGACCCAGGTTCCGAATAAATCCTCCTCGTGGCTGGCTATATGGCTCAGACCAGTCGATTGGATCATCCTATGGACCGATTGCCTGAGCAAGCCGCGAAAGGTACTTGATAGATTGGAAGTATAGTAGGAAGTAGCTCCGTTAGGTAGACTCTCTTTTACAACCGGTAGGTCAACCTCTAATCCGGCTCTCCCAGAGCCGATTCTGAAACCTTTACTTATAGTTAGGGAAACTTCTATATCATCCTTCCAGACCATTCAATCACCCTCTAAGCTATCTCCCTCCATCGGCAATAAGAGAGGGTTATCATAAATTATCCTCATAACATTAGCTATATCTCTGTGCCGGAATTTTACACAATCATCTTCCTTAAGCGTAAGGTTATCCGCCAAGAGTTTGTAGCCCTCCTGTTCAGGACTTTTCTCCTTCATACGTGCAGCTTTGTATTTTATTCGAAGTTTTAACTCCCTCTCATTAGCGATTTCGACTCTAGCAAATACAGCTACATTATTAGCCTTGAGCTTCTTTTCTTGAAGCATTTTCACAAGTTTGATTAAGGGAATAGTAGTATTTTCTTTCGAGGTGTTGTCTGAGAAGATTTCCCCGCCTAAAAGAGGCCATGCGGTGTTACAAATTTTCGTTATTTCTCCAAAATTTTTGGGGTTATAATTCTCATTCACAAATTCTTTAGATGGAATCGTAGTGAAGCGTTCAAGAGCAACTGATATTTCGCCGCCAAAAGCCAGTTTATTATTCTCTATTCTCTGCCTCCTTTTACTAAACTCTTTTGCCTTGATTTCAAGTGTTTTTAATGCACTCAGAGTCCCGTGAATTGGTGCCTTATTGGGTGCTACAACTACACTGAACGAGATACCTAAGGGGAATATGGAAAGATTTCCATCCTCCGGCTTATCGTAGTTCTGCTTGCGTGACCCAAGGCTATCTAAGACTGCCTCCCTAAATGCTTTGAGGAAAATAAAGATGAATCCAGCATCCAGAACAAACAGAAAGTCGTCTCCACCATAATAGACAAAGTCGAAGGGTAACTCAAGAGTAAAGGTGCCTGGAAGGGTCATAGATTTATTAAGGGTAAGGTTGGAGCCACGATAACTTTCTGCGTAAAGTTTTAATTGGTGCAATATAACCTCGCTTAGGGCTCTGGCTATAGAGTTCTGTATAACATCATAAAATATCTTTGAAACCTTGCGATATAGAGTTAAGTTATTCATTGCGGATTTAAGTAAACCAAAGTTATCGCCGTCACCCATTATGAAGGCGATATCGAAAACCGCTCCCTTTTCCTCCTCATTTTTGGAAACAGTTTTACGTTTCAATGCATACTCAGATTGACGACCAATAAGGCTCCATGATTTAACGCTTTCAAATATTACAGATTTCCCAGCAAATTCGGCTATAAGGTTCTCATACTTCTCACTATTAAGGGTTCCTTCAAGAAACTTCTTTAACCCAGAGGTAATTTTACAGATTGGAGAATTTGTAACTTCCTCGGGTGCACTTTTATCTATAGGAAGTGTAACACTAGCCCTTCCATTGAATTTAAGCATCAGTAAATTTGTGAGATTATCCTTCAAATTCATCCTATGTTGGTCAACATTTAAACATACAACTCCAGATTTGTAACCTTCACGCTCATCCTCCGGTAGACGTTTTCTCACCCTTACAATTTTTGGATCGTTTTCAGGAACTGCTCTCTCCTCAAAGCAGATCGAACAAATTTCTCCAGCGGGAATTGACTGGTCACACTCCCCAACTTTTCCGTCAAGAACAGATATCGTATTATTCAAAATCGTGTAAAATTCCCCGAAATTCCTTCTCCCTATCCTTGACAAATTCGACTCCTTCTCCCAATTAGCCCAAGTAAATTTTGGACCAGTTTTCAATTCAAAAAGATTGAAACTGATTCCCTCTGCTGATTTACAGCACTTTAAACTAATCCCCCCCTCGACTACTTCTTCAAACTTTTTATTTAATGCGTCTACAATTTTAGGTAGTTCCGAGGGAGGAACCAAAGCGAACATACTTCCACTGGTGACGTAAATAATAGACTCCGGAGCCAGCATATCCTCTAACTCTTTTGCTGCTAATCTGGTTGCCACCTCAACCAAAGAGCCTCGTCCAACCAGGTGGCGAGCCGAACTAGATTTAGTAACGTATCCCTGTATTCCAGCACCCTCAAGAAGAATCAATGCCAGCTTGATGTCAACACCTAACTTTTCACTAGGGTTCATTAACTCTTTGTTTTGTTTCTCTATGTAGTCATAATCTAATGGTAGAATTTCCTTGACCTTTTCCCATTCATCAGTTTTATTTTTTATATTTCTGTCACCAAGCTTTTCAACCACATCGGCTAATTGCTTAACTTTTTCTTTATCTGAAGCTTCAACTTGATCATGCAACCACCTAAGTGGCTGACCAACCACACTAAGAAGCCTACCGGTGAATGTTCTATCCTGTTCAGCAACTCTTTTAGCATAAGCCACTATCCACTCAACCTTCGTTTTCGGAGAAAACGTTCCTCCCCCTTCATAGTAATGCCTTGACGCTGATTCAGCTAACTCGGATGCTAATTCCTTGAAACCAAGGTTAGTAAGGAACTGCCAAACAGCTTCCTTGGTTTTTTCCGCGGGATAATCTGATGGTTTCCCCGCATCGTGGAGCAGACATAGTGTTCTAACAACCTCTATTATTCCCTTCCTATTCCCCAGAAGCTCCGCCATCTCTTTACCGCTATATTCACTTGCCAGGTCAACTTTATTAAATAGTTCCACTGCGATGGCCACACCCACAGCAGAAGTGGCAATCGCATTATCAGCCATACTTGAAAAGAAGCCGGGAAAGTCCCTATCTGAGGGGATTTTCTCCCATTCACTCTCACCAGAATCCAAGAGTTCAAAAACATTATCATTTATTATCTTCAACTTCTCTGTTGGACTTTTACCACCCAAACTATCCTTTACCCTACTTGTTACCGTATTTAGGAATTTGTTCGTATAGTTTTGCCACACGTTAGGGTCTTCTATTCTTTTAATCTTGAACGTTATCGGATCCACAAGCAATATGGAGGTAACCATAATTTTTCCACCTCACCCCTTAAGCCTCAAATAACATAAATCGACTTCTCTTCTCTAATTCTATGCTACACATATTTCTTCAGTAGCTTTTCCTACCATCAGGAGCTCCTTTAACGTGGCAACCACTATTCCCTCTTTTAGGATTAAATGGTCGTAGAGGTTTACGCTTAAAATTCTGGTGCCAGCAAGGATATAGTCTCTATTTTTGAAACCATTGACCAGCTTATCTTTAATTTTGTAAAGAATTCCTGAGAATTCACTCATTTCCGAAATCCTCGCATAGTTCTTGTTTCCCTGCTCTGCTCGGCCTTTTATTAGGGATAAGTGTGTTATACTCGTTTAGGACGAATCCCGACTTGCGTTTAGAGTGTATTTTTATTTTTGTTCTTCACCCTTATAAATCTAGATGTTTTAAACCAACTGTGAGATGAAAATTGAGATTTCACGCAATATTCCCAGTCAAAACCTTGCTCCACATGCAACCTTTTAGGCGTGTTGAAGAAAACTCACATAGTAAGTATATTAAGTTAATTCGAACAATGTTCAAAAAATATCAATTCTTGGTAACTCACACCCTCCACATACGCGCCTTTTACGAACCAAACAACTGCGAAGGAAAGAAAAGAATGCCTGCGAAACAAAAAACAACGGTACACGCAAAAAACACGTGAAGAAACCTCGAAACCACTGTTCGACATCAGGAACAGCGAAAAAAGAACCTTCAATACACAGGAAACACGCCAAAACCATTCATAAGATCACGCAGTAAAGAAACAAAAGTCCACGGAAACATCAGAAGAAAAGATGCGTTAAAAACAAACCTAGAAAAAGAAATTAAAAAACTGCTAGAAGAAACCAACAAAGAGATAATCGGTAAAAATAATCAAACTCGCCATCCAAGAAGCGATACATTATCCATTAGGTATGTTTATTTTCTAAACAAGGACAGTGCAACCATATAAGCTAACACTCTCATGATACAGTTTCCCGGTTTCTTCCACGATCCTCTATTGGTTTCCGGTTTTTGTCTTCTTCTCTTAAACACAACTCACAATCATTAACAAAAGCAAGTTACATGGAAGTTCAATCGAAGGTATTATTAAAACCACAAAAACAGAAAAAAGAATCATCAGGACTCTGAACGCTGGAAGCATGTTTCCAAACATCGAAGCATTCTAATGGATACATTAAGAGTGCTCCAAATAGCCGGAGAAGACTTACGAGAGCTTCCCGTCCACTCGAACAGATTTATAAAGGAGACACAATTTTTCCAGTGTTCGAGTGAACCATTCGAAAAGAAGCCTTTATAAGACTCCAAAACAAGAAATAAGTAAAATAATATAACCATTGCAGAACAAGTTCCGCAGCAACGCGGATTGAAAGTCGTCAGGTTGAATCCCTTTCATATTTCCAATCTGATAATTGCAGAACAAGTTCCGCAGTAACGCGGATTGAAAGTTCTGTCTTCCATCGCGCCCAGTTCAGCGGTTGAAAAGCTTGCAAAACAAGTTCCGCAGTAACGCGGATTGAAAGCATTACTCTGTATTGATTGTTTTAGAATCTGGGTCAGTTATTTTTTGGGGGCGCCACTTAACTGAGGGTAATTTAGTTTTCTAGAACATTGTTCGAGTAAAGTAAATAAGGTGTGATTTTTTAGTGGTTAGCGAGGGAAAAGGATTTAAATCGCTTTAGAAAAGCTATTAGCGGTTATGGGTCCTTTTCGGTCACTATAAGCTGGTTTGTGAGAGGTGAGCCTATTTTGTTGGGTATGGTTATGTTTTCGAACCGGGCTGGTTTGAACCTTTACTTTAAGCGGTATGGGAGGGTTAGGGTTGAGGGGGATTTGTTTTCTATGGCTCTTTCAGCTATTCAAAGTTTCTTGCGGGAGGCTGTGGGGGCGGGGGTTACTGAAATCAGGGCCGAGGGTGACCTAACTTTTCATATCAAGGAGGAGGGTGAAGTGATTGTTTGTGTCTTGACTGTGTATTCTTTGCCCAAATCGGATATTGATGCCCTTGTCTCTGAGTTGCTGGGCGGCTTTTTAAGTAGGTATCGGGAGACATTGGAGAGTTGGAATGGTAATACTGCGGAGTTTGAGGATGCGGATGAGGTGGTTGAACCAGTTGTTCAAAAATTCGAGCAGAAATTTGATGAGGCTCGTAAAAGGTGTGCCATGATACTCACTCTGGGAACCAGTACCGAGCCGCTTATAAAGACTGTTAAGAATTTTCGCCCCGACTATGTGTGTTTTTTGTCCACTAAGGATATGCTCATGCACCTTAGTGAGGTCTTGGACAAGACTGGTGCTAGGGATAAACTATATGAGTACAATTACTATCAGATTGGGAAAAAGGAGGATTTTAGCCACTGTTTAAATGTGTCGGAGCAGGCTTTCGATGAACTCTTTAGGAGAGGGTTCTCAGCGAAGGATATCCTCAGCGATATTACGGGGGGAACTAAGGTGATGTCTGTGGGATTAGGCATGGCTGCTGTTAAATATTATAGCAATATGTTGTACGTGGGGGGAGAGAGGCGTGATGAACAGGGTCGGGTTCTTTCTGGTTCAGAGGTAATTTATCAGACTTATAATCCTTACGAGTTCTTTGCTTCCAAACAGATTGAACGGGGACTGGAGCTCTTTAACGGTCATCGGTGGCGGACCGCTATGGAAGTCTTTGATGAGGCTCAGAGAAACCTTGGAGGAGGGAAAAAGAAAGAATTGGCCTCCATCTTTCGAGATTTAGCTAGAGCCTACGGACTCTGGGACCGATTCCATTACGGGGTTGCGGTTCGCTCCTTGGAGAATGTTCGGAACGCCCTCCAAGAATTTTGCAGGTTTTCCCCCTCCAATGCTCTTGAGGAGCTTCGTAGTAGTATCGACATCAATTTGGGTGCTCTCAGCGTACTGGACTCAATGGAAAAAATAGGGGGGTTAACGTATCCCGCGGTAGTTGATATGTTTAGCAATGCTCTAAGAAGATCAAGAGAAGCAGAGTTTGATGACGCAGCCGCGCGGGTGTACCGTCTAATAGAGATGCTTGCCCAGTACAAATTGGAAAAGTACGGAATAAAAACATCAGACGTGGACCTGGATAAGATTAAATCCTACGACGGGAAACTCGCCGACGCGTTAAGCCTGATGAAGGATGAGAGTGGAAAAATAAGATTGGGACTCAGGGGCTCGTACATTGTCTTAAATTCATTAGACGGTGATCCGGGAAAGAGTGATTTGCGAAACAAACTCCTTGATTGTGTCCAGCAGATGAGAAATCAATCAATTCTAGCTCACGGCCTAACACCCACATTTGAAACCTCCTTTGAACAATTAAAAAAACTAACCGAGAGCCTCCTGAAAGAGGAAATCCCCGATTTTGAAAAGACTATGAAGGAATTACAATTCCCAAGACTGCAAGAAGAACTCAAAACATATTTGAGAGAAACTTCTGAGTAATCCAAATCAGGATAAACAAAAGGAGAGTAAACAATCTTGAAACCCGAAATAAACAGAATAGTAGCCCACTGGGACTGGGACGGAGTGGTGGGAGCCGGACTCCTCTCACGCATCTACGACTTGCCCCTAGAGTTCCCCACAGATCTAAAAGATTTAACCATTGAAAACGCAGCCTGCATAGAGATCACACCTGGCCGCGTAAAGAGCCTACGAAACTCGCTGATAGTCGACCATCACGGAACCCAGCCACGCCAAGGTCCAGACAAACAGGGAAATGAGTGGATTCTAGAACCAGAATACAAGGCAGTCTCCTCACTCATCGCAGACTACTGGCAGCTGGAATTCCCCGAAGAGTGGAGAACCGCCGTAGAGGAAGTGGACACCGCTAACCTTAATTCGGAACTGGCCGCCACGCTCTGGAGAGCCTACCGTACAGACACCCAAGGATTCCCGCACCAACAGGTCGCGGAAATGGTCAAGAAAGGAAACTGGAAAGAAATCCAGGAATGGGCAGAAAAACAACAGGCAGAGTACCAAAAAGTGCAAGAAAAAGCAAAAGAACTCGTAGAAAAGAGCCAAAAACTAACAGCGGACACGGCATACTTTACCTACAAATCCGACGACCGCTGGGAAAGAGGAGCTTCCAAAGACGCAATACTCATGCTAAAAGAAAAGGCATCCATCGCAGTCTCCATAGGAATGGAAAAACAAACAGTAAAAAAGGGAACAATAGCCACCAACAAAAACATCGACCTCACAAAAATCGACGAACACCTAAATAGTCAAGAGTACAAATCAGGTGGCCACGAAGCAATCGTCGGCTTCCAACCCCTAAAAGACAAGACCCTAGAACAGACACTAAAAGACCTCGAAAACGCATTAAAACAACTCCAAAAAAGGATATAACACCAAACAAATCCACTAAATTCCATTGCAGATTTCAGTGGGGGAAAGAAAAAGGGAATGGTCCTAAAACCGTCCCCCAATTTGTCCAATTTGTAGTAAAGAAAAAGATTTTTTCAGAGGAAATTCTTGAACATCGTTTGAGACAGAGACATGCGCTAGCATTTGTTCTAACTTTAAAAAATAAACTACGAATTTTTGGAGGATACATAACTTTTGTAAAGCAAAGAGGCAATATTAACTATGCTTTACCTATCGTGAGCAGGTTCAGGTTGTATGGAAATTGTTTTGATCTAATCCTTAAATCGGCGTTAGGCGTGGAAAAATCTCATTTCCAGGCGTAAAAGGGCGAGTAAAAGTTACAAAACCGCACCACTCACAGTAGACGCTGTGTAAACTGTGCCAGCAAAGACTTCGAAAATAAAAAAGGAGGAATGTGAATTTTACCCTTACAATTCAACATGTCTGGTATATACGGTACAATGGCCCTCATTGTAACCGTCGGGACCATCATCACTATACTCCTAATCTGGGCTAATTACAAGTTGGCGAAACGAATAGTAAAAAGATAATTAAGTAACAAATGCCCCCCAAAACACCTCTTTATTTTTAAACACAATACCAGATCCTTGTGAGAACGCATCTTTAAGTATTGAACTCAAATGGCGACCTTCAAAACAGGTTAAACCCCAAGAAAAGAAAGCTTCCAAAAAGGGGTTACCTTTGGATTAGAGTCCTAAAATAGAAGCTGGATAAAAACATCGGATTTTACAGAAGATTTGAGCAAGAAGTTCCCGCCGCCTTAGCTGTGGGATAAACTGCGCGGGATTGAAAATACTGAAAGTGAAAAACAAAAATAATGGGGCCCTCTCACCAAAAAGGTGCGGAAGCCATTAACGGAACGGTGGCACACGCCTCAATTCTAACCCTAAGATAGGCAGTAGAAGTGTAGAACCCTCACAGGCTTTAGCTGCGCGAGTATGTCAGATTGCCTTTAAATAGGGGAAGGACCTTTAGAAAAGGCCCCGTTGGAGTCGACTTCCCCATTTGGGTGTATTTTGTGTTTCATATTTTGATTGGCTTTGGGCTGTGGTTATAAGGCTTCCAGTAAGAGTTGCATTTCTTCTGCTAGTTTTTGTCTATGGGGTAGTTGGTCGAGGTCGAATCTTTCTCCCATTAGTGCCGCCTTCCTTTCTCCTATGGCGAGGGGGATGTGTATGAGTTCTACTGTTTTTGGCTGTATTGCTTTGACTTTTCCTGGATCGAATCCTTTCTCTCCGTAAGATTTTGGCACTTTGAAGGTTTGCCCTGTTTCTTTCATTAGTAGTAATCTTTCCTCTCTGAATGTGAAGGCTTGCTGGTAAAGGTTTTCGGCGTCGCTTGGGGTGACCGTTGGGGGTATTATTACTACACTTTTTGGAGGGGCTTTTTTTGGAAGTTCTTTTAGGTTCTCGATTTCTTTTCCCAGCTTTGTGTTTATTGCTTTGCTGAATCCCGGGGTTAGGACTGAGGGGTAGTCTGCTTCTAGGAAGAGCTGGTTGCTGAGGTTGTAGGCTGCGTCGCAGAGGCTGTAGAAGGCGTTTTCCTCTCCCTTTTTCCAGAAGAGCATTCCTCTCTTGAGTATTGTTGCAACTTTCACGATGTAGAAGGGGTAGAGGTAGAGTCTGTAGGGTTTCTTAACGTTTTTGTCTGCCCAGTTTTCAGCTTCTTGGAGACCGTAAGTCTTCACACTCCGCTTTGTGAGGATTGCTTTTAGGGTTTCTATGAACCAGCTTAGTTTCGGTAGCTCTAGGGTTTCTGTGAACCAGCTTATGTCCAAGCCTTCGGGCATTCTGTTTAAAACTTCTTCGCGGGGGTTTATGATGGTGCTTTTAACTAATCTCTCAAAGGATTTCATGAATTCGTTGAAGGGTTTTTCTGAGAGGGTGTTTAGGTGGAGAAGCGAGGAGAATGTGCGGTAGGATTCCTCGTCCTTTTTGAGCCCTTCTTCAACTATTATCCTGTCGACTCTAGGTGCTCCCTTAAGTTTCATTAGGCGGTTTGTGAGTTCGTCCAAGTTGCCACATGTCTTCTTGAGAGAGTCCTCGGAGATGGTGCTCTTCTCCACGGTCTTGTGGGCGAGTTCCTTTAGATACTGAGTGGCAATGTTGTATCTCTCGGCCAGAATCTCGTGGTAAATTTTTTTATCCCCCTCAGAAACATTCATTATTTCCTCGGCTTTCTCTTTAAGCCTCTCGCAGTTCTTCATTGCCATAACGTAACCATCGGCGTCGTTTCTCATACTAAACTCTAATACATTTAGGAGAAGGGGAATCGTCCAAGCACGGAACTCAAGAGCCTTAAGTTTCTCTGCAGACTTGGGTGTTGTAGCGAAGCTTTTAACGTCTGGGAGGGAAAGCTTGTAAGCAAGTTCTTGTAGAGGCTTCCCCATTCTGGTATCCCATTTAAAATCGAGCTGCAGGTCTGGGACGGTGTCGTAAAATGATGTGTAGAGAAGGGGAAAGTTAAGGGGCTCAACGAAGTCTCCCACAACGTTTGTGAACTCAACAGCGAGGCTTGGAAATATCCTGTCATCAAAGTATAGAGCCCTCATTTCCGCGTCAACCGCAGCTCCCCCAATAACACCAATGTTACTCAGCCACCCTCTCACATCATCCATTAGCCTTCGCATTTCGTCCTCAATACTTGCGGTCTCATTAACATAGCTGCAGTATACACACTTTACAACCGCTTTCCCCTCAGAAACATCAAGCGGTGCGCCACAGTTTCCACACACATAATACTTAGTTAACATTCTCATTCCTCCTTTGGCTTTATGTGGGGCTACTTACTAATGGGAATGAGCGTAGGCGGCTAGCCTTCTCACTTCCGCTGCCAAAATTCTCACTTCCGCTGCAAGCTCAGCTATGGCCCGCATAGCCATATCGTAGTACATTTTAGCAATTCTATCAGCCTCATAGTATATCGAGGTGTAGCAGGGCCTACAGAGAGCTATGCTCAAAAGTCCCTCTATAACTCTTAGATCTTCCTTCCTGTCCACTAGAATCTTCTCGAAGTAACGTCCAACATCAGCCTTCACCAAGTTAAAGTGGTTCGCGCCTTGGACTTCCCTACCACACATCCAGCACTTTCTTGTCGCCCTAAGTCCGCTAATTATCTTGTTAACTTCCTGCCAGACCTCACGTAGCTTGGCTGCTCTGAAGGCCTTAGCGGCTGCCATGAGGTACTCAACCGCCTTCGGTGGTTCAACTTCCACGAAGCCCCTTCCGTTAATGTATTCAATTTGGCCTTCACACTCTAGGGCGGCGTGGTTTCCCGTGGTTCTTCTTTTGAGGCAGGAAATGTATCTTGAGAAGAAGAGTGGAGCCCCTCCTATTTCGAGGAAGCACTCGGAAGCCTTTTCGAGAAGCTTCGCAGCTTCCTCAACACTTCCAGCTTTCAGACCAGCGTTCATATAGAGGGTTCCCTTAGCTTCTGTCAGGATTCTGGTGGTGTCAAACTCGCCGTAGAGCCCCCCGGGCATGTACGCCACAACCTTCATGAGGGGAAGTGTTGAAGCGTTATTAAAAAAATTTGTGAGAGAACCTGTTTCGAGCAGGTCTTTTCTATCCTTCACGTCTTGGTTGCAGGGGTAGAGATAGCTGAGGAAAAATGCTTTCGCAGCTTCATCGTTCCACTCAACCTTCCTACACATCTCAACCACGTCTAAATACTTCTTGGCGGCCTTACCGAAGTTTCCTATGCGCGCCGTGTTTTCGGCGTCCTCAAGCTCACTTTCACAACGCTCAATGTCTTTAGAACTCAACACAGTCCTTCTCCAAATAGTTTATAAAAATTGGGGGGAAGCATTCCCAAAGCATTTGGGTTGCAAGGTTGGTATGCCGATTGGAAGAATTATTACAGTTAACAGTAGCAGTACAAGTTTTACTGGCTCTGGATCTGTCCATATCTTTTTTCATCTCCCTTTGCCCCGTAAAATCTAAATGCCTCATATAATTTTAATGGTCTATATTAACAAAATAACTTCACTTATTAGGATATATTTCTATCTCGAACATTGTTCGGATTGACTAATTCTTTTAGCACTTTGGAACTATAGTTTTATTCTTGTGGAGGGTTGAATCAAATAAACTAAACATGTACGAGAAAAAAGGAGAACTTATGGGATAACTTCTTTTGCAGACGTAATTTTGTAACGGTATTTTGCAAGTTAAGGAGATGTATGAATGCAGAACACAAGTGATATAACTTTCAATCCTCGTTTCTGCGGAATTTTTTTTGCAATTAAAAATCCAAACTCTCTTCAACCAGGCGTTCAATCTCCTTTCAATCCGCGTTACTGCGGCACTTGTTTTGCAATTGACGTTCTCAATAATGATATTAGACAAGAAATAGTCTTTCAATCCGCGTTACTGCGGCACTTGTTTTGCAAGATAACAAAGAGAAGCTTTATGGTTCTTTCTTAACCATCTTTCAATCCGCGTTGCTGCGGAATTTCTTTTGCAAGGACCTTCAAGGAATTGATTTTACAGTTTATCCTAAGAACTTTCAATCCGCGTTGCTGCGGAACTTGTTTTGCAAGAGGTGAGATAACTAGATAAGGAGGTGAAAAGGTTGGACTTTCAATCCGCGTTGCTGCGGAACTGCTTTTGCAAGGAATGGTTAACTAAGGTGCACATCTTCAAGATGGGAAACTTTCAATCCGCGTTGCTGCGGAACTTGTTTTGCAAGTATTTTCGAAAACGTTCCTGGTCATCCGGTATATCAAAACTTTCAATCCGCGTTGCTGCGGAACTTGTTTTGCAAGATAAATTACAGAGGCCTGAGTATATATTCAGACACCAGACTTTCAATCCGCGTTGCTGCGGAACTTGTTTTGCAAGTAGCCAGAGCCCTCAGAATTGATACAAAAATTGTCAAACTTTCAATCCGCGTTACTGCGGAACTGCTTTTGCAAGTGGCTCTTGGCTTTGCAATGATGTTTTACGGGGATATCACTTTCAATCCGCGTTACTGCGGAACTGCTTTTGCAAGAAGTTGGTGAAAGTGTAAAAAACTTTCACTAGGAACTTTCAATCCGCGTTACTGCGGAACTGCTTTTGCAAGAGGGATACTGGACCTCGAGAGACCGAGATACGAGGAGCTTTCAATCCGCGTTACTGCGGAACTGCTTTTGCAAGCTACCAGACAATTATTGGAACATAGATGAATTATTCATAACTTTCAATCCGCGTTACTGCGGAACTGCTTTTGCAAGCAGCCGCGGCGGAACTATCAAGTTGCGGGCTGGTGGACTTTCAATCCGCGTTACTGCGGAACTGCTTTTGCAAGCAGAATATCTTCAAAAATATCAACCACAAGAAGAACTCTTTCAATCCGCGTTACTGCGGAACTGCTTTTGCAAGTTTTGGATTCCAAACTTTTGTATCTTCCACTATTGTGCCTTTCAATCCGCGTTACTGCGGAACTGCTTTTGCAAGTTATTATTACAGATAATATAGTGGCATATAATCTTCAGCTTTCAATCCGCGTTACTGCGGAACTGCTTTTGCAAGCCAACATCAATGAAGCCAGTAAAACTAATAAAAAAGGACTTTCAATCCGCGTTACTGCGGAACTGCTTTTGCAAGGGGTATAGACAAAATGTCAGAGGACTTAGAAAAACTTACTTTCAATCCGCGTTACTGCGGAACTGCTTTTGCAAGCAGAATATACTGAGGCTAAATGTCCAAAATGTGGTTATCTTTCAATCCGCGTTACTGCGGAACTGCTTTTGCAAGTAGCTTTCAAGAAAATGTATCCTAAGCTTTGGTGGAGAACTTTCAATCCGCGTTACTGCGGAACTGCTTTTGCAAGACAAAGGAGGAAAAATTGAATATGGCAGTCATAGAAATCTTTCAATCCGCGTTACTGCGGAACTGCTTTTGCAAGCTAAACTTTTTTCCTTCATAATATCTTCCACAGATATCTTTCAATCCGCGTTACTGCGGAACTGCTTTTGCAAGTTATCTTTTAACTATCTTAAAAAGAGAAACGGCAAATTACTTTCAATCCGCGTTACTGCGGAACTGCTTTTGCAAGGTTATGTGGTTACCTTTTGTGGGTGGAGGGATAAGTTTCTTTCAATCCGCGTTACTGCGGAACTGCTTTTGCAAGCCATGAGTTCTTCATGGTCAAATCCTTCCTGATGACTTTCAATCCGCGTTACTGCGGAACTGCTTTTGCAAGCACCGGGAGCAAGCCAGAGCCAATTGTAAAGCGTGGTACTTTCAATCCGCGTTACTGCGGAACTGCTTTTGCAAGTTGAGCTTGTTAAAACCTTGAAAGTAGGAGAATAAAAAACTTTCAATCCGCGTTACTGCGGAACTGCTTTTGCAAGTTGAGCTTGTTAAAACCTTGAAAGTAGGAGAATAAAAAACTTTCAATCCGCGTTACTGCGGAACTGCTTTTGCAAGCAAATACTTCCGCCCGGATCCTCGTACCAAAGACGTGCTTTCAATCCGCGTTACTGCGGAACTGCTTTTGCAAGATATTCACTGTTTTATGGGAACAGGAGTAAAAATTATGCTTTCAATCCGCGTTGCTGCGGAACTGCTTTTGCAAGGGATATTGTTACCGCAAGAATAAGGAACGCGGACATATCTTTCAATCCGCGTTACTGCGGAACTGCTTTTGCAAGAAGAATGGCGGAGAGAGGAGATATGATTGTCATCCGAACCTTTCAATCCGCGTTACTGCGGAACTGCTTTTGCAAGATCCATGTAAAGAAGGGAGAAAGTTTCAACTGGGACTTTCAATCCGCGTTACTGCGGAACTGCTTTTGCAAGCTGGTCTACTCTATGATCCACTTGTCTGAGAATCAGGCTTTCAATCCGCGTTACTGCGGAACTGCTTTTGCAAGAAATTAATCGAAGGATTGGCGGAAAAATGCATATTGTTCTTTCAATCCGCGTTACTGCGGAACTGCTTTTGCAAGTAGAGAATGGTTAAGAAAAGAAGAAAATTGACAAAAGCCTTTCAATCCGCGTTACTGCGGAACTGCTTTTGCAAGTATTTTAATTGGAGACCTATTATCTTTAGGCTCCCGAACTTTCAATCCGCGTTACTGCGGAACTGCTTTTGCAAGATTAAGGAAGAACGATGTGAGATTGACACTTGAAGAGGCTTTCAATCCGCGTTACTGCGGAACTGCTTTTGCAAGGAGATGACAAAGTTGGGTTTCCCAATAAAATACCGGGCTTTCAATCCGCGTTACTGCGGAACTGCTTTTGCAAGTCCACAAGCTATGTATTATGCTTTAAAAGAGAGGGGGCTTTCAATCCGCGTTACTGCGGAACTGCTTTTGCAAGTCGTAGGGCGGTTCGGGTTTCGCTTCACCCTTTGGGGCTTTCAATCCGCGTTACTGCGGAACTGCTTTTGCAAGCATATAAAGGCTTTTAATGTGCCTGTGGAAATAGCAACTTTCAATCCGCGTTACTGCGGAACTGCTTTTGCAAGATGAAGAGTTTAACGCCTTCTAGTGGTACTGGTATAAACTTTCAATCCGCGTTACTGCGGAACTGCTTTTGCAAGAAAAAGAGAACCGTCTACACTCGGGGAAAAGGACACTTCTTTCAATCCGCGTTACTGCGGAACTGCTTTTGCAAGATACCATAGTTTTCCATAGAGATATACAAAAATTATAGCCTTTCAATCCGCGTTACTGCGGAACTGCTTTTGCAAGTTCATGATAAAGTCGTGGAAGAGCAGCAGCGAGGAGGAACTTTCAATCCGCGTTACTGCGGAACTGCTTTTGCAAGATGCTACAAGCAGAAATAGAGCGGTTAAAACACAGAATCTTTCAATCCGCGTTACTGCGGAACTGCTTTTGCAAGAAAGGAATCATTTTCCCCCAGAGCGAGAAGAAACATATCTTTCAATCCGCGTTACTGCGGAACTGCTTTTGCAAGTACTGGAGGACTGCGGATATATCGGCATGGGTGAGGCTTTCAATCCGCGTTACTGCGGAACTGCTTTTGCAAGCTCTTGCCGATTTCATAGTAAACGGTTTGGTGAGGTGGGCTTTCAATCCGCGTTACTGCGGAACTGCTTTTGCAAGTAATGGATGTTATGGAAGTTATGGAAGACTTCGCTGAACTTTCAATCCGCGTTACTGCGGAACTGCTTTTGCAAGAAGTGGGTTATCAATACTATCAGGAATTCTGGTTTAAGCTTTCAATCCGCGTTACTGCGGAACTGCTTTTGCAAGTTGGATCAGGCCTCTCTAGTGAATTATAAAGAGAAAACTTTCAATCCGCGTTACTGCGGAACTGCTTTTGCAAGGCTCAGGAGCATCACGTACTTGCTCTTCGTGGTCCGGTCTTTCAATCCGCGTTACTGCGGAACTGCTTTTGCAAGCGATTCGAACGACTGTCAGCCGACCGAGAATCGGCGACTTTCAATCCGCGTTACTGCGGAACTGCTTTTGCAAGGTAGGATTGAGAATATGGCGAAAGACAAGACCGAGCAAACTTTCAATCCGCGTTACTGCGGAACTGCTTTTGCAAGAACCAAATTCAAAACCGTAAGCCTATCCCGCGCCCAAATCTTTCAATCCGCGTTACTGCGGAACTGCTTTTGCAAGAGAGTACTTTCCGCCCTACTGGGATATCACCTCAAACCTTTCAATCCGCGTTACTGCGGAACTGCTTTTGCAAGTTAGACAAATTAAGCCCAGAGGAGCGGGCAAGGCTCCTCTTTCAATCCGCGTTACTGCGGAACTGCTTTTGCAAGTCCCAGAATCGCGTTAGGTGGCCAAAAAACATGTTGATCTTTCAATCCGCGTTACTGCGGAACTGCTTTTGCAAGCTTGGAGATCTGGGGGGTGGTCTGTAAGGCTGGTTGGGCTTTCAATCCGCGTTACTGCGGAACTGCTTTTGCAAGCAACACCAAGCATGCCGCAACCAAAGCCTTTTTAATGCCTTTCAATCCGCGTTACTGCGGAACTGCTTTTGCAAGGCGGGGATGTTCTCAGCAATACTCTACAAGGGAATAGACTTTCAATCCGCGTTACTGCGGAACTGCTTTTGCAAGTATTATTAGTTCGTCGGTTTCGGTGTCATGTTTTACAACTTTCAATCCGCGTTACTGCGGAACTGCTTTTGCAAGATAGTTTCGGCGAGGGTTTCTGTGTCCTGGTACTGTTCTTTCAATCCGCGTTACTGCGGAACTGCTTTTGCAAGGGAATCATGACCCATGAAACCTACCAGAAAGTATTGAACTTTCAATCCGCGTTACTGCGGAACTGCTTTTGCAAGGGTTATACTATTTTACTTATTTTTTGTTTTGGAGGCTTATAAAGGCTTCTTTTCGGGGGGTTCACTCGAACACTAGAAAAAATGATGATCCTTTATAAATGTGTTCGAGTAGCGGGGAAGGATTCTTACGCCCCCTTTGGCTTTTCTGACTATATTTTATGTTTTCTCTGCATCGGTTCGACGTTGGGAAACCTGCTTCCAGCGTTCCGAATCCTAATATTCTTTTTTTCTTTTTTTGCGAAAAAATTTTTTGGAATAGTGGCTTTTTCGGGTTTTTTCTGTGCTCTTTTTGTTTTCGGGGGGTTATGAGCGCTTTTCACAGTTTTAGGTTCTCCTTAATTTCTGATGGAAGTGATGTGGTGTTCGGGTTTTATTTGTTTGTCTTTTTGTTTATATTTTTGTTATTTTGTCGATACTTTTTTATTTCTGAAGGAAAAATTTTGTTTTGGTTTTTTTGAAGTTTTGATTATTTGACTGTTTGGCCGTGGTGGTGTGTTTATACTCTGTTTGCGGTTACAACTGTATATATTGGAAGTATGTTTTGGATTCGGTTATAGAGCGTGATTGGATGGGGCGGGCGGAATCAATCAATCTACTATGAATGACTGGCACTCGTTCTAAACTTCTGCTTGGAGGTTTCCGCGGAGAAGGGGGTCGTGTGAGTTCCTTAGCTTGTTTGATTTGTTCTTAGAATAGAATAGTGAGGTAATTCCGGGGGGTTCTAGATATTAACTGTGTTTGAATAATGTTCAAATAAAGAATATATTTCCTCTGGGTTATGGTATATCCTAGGGCACGAAAAATGTGGGGGGGTTGGATGTTGCCTCGTGATAAAGTAAAAGACCTGCTGGATGGGTCGACAGAGGTTTATGTTAATAGTGGGGGGAAATAACAGATCGACGGGACCCGAATGCTAGGACAAAATTCAAGCCGCAAATGTGGTGGTAGTCTTTGCAGTGGTATGAGGCAAGTCCTGAGTGATTGAAGATGGAAATAAAGGCGGTTATCCAATCAAACATTCGAGCCAGAAGGATGGGCAAAAATCTGTAAACTGGTTGAGGAGATAGATAGATGAATAAGCTCAAACTTATAATTTGAGTTTTTAGGGCTTATTTTTCCACATAGACTATTACAATACTTAGTTTTTAAAGGTGAAGAATAAAATGGCAGATGCTTTTCCAAAAGTGTGGATTTGATATTTAAATGGGGATTCTTTAATTTATACGATTTGCAGAGATGACATTTTACTTTTTGCGGAACCGCTTTTTCCCACCGTCTCTCTCCGTAATGTTTTTTAACGTCGTCTATTTTTGTCGATCAGTTCACGAATCTAGCCTATCTTTCTGGCTCTTAAGGTTGTCCTGATAAGATTACTATTTCTCCTATTTTTCTGCGTCTATTTCTTTAGCTATTTCGATAGCCTTGTCGAAATATCTTAAAGCTTCATTAAACCTGCCAAGCCCATGAAGTTTAGCGTATTTACTAAGCAGCCTACTAATTTTTTCATGAGGTTCCAAGTCTGAAAACGGAACATTCTTTCTTCTCGCCTCTTCGACAGCATGGCAGGAGTCATCCGACTTGGCGATGAGCCTCTTCTGAAACCGTAAAATATCAAAGATTATTTTTCTTTGGCTTTTTCTTCAATCCCTCCTCACAGATTCTGAGAGCCGACTCAAACCGACCTGCACGCCTTGGCAAGTCAACCATCAAAGCCTCCTCAACGCCGACCTCCTCAGCAAAACTCTGATCATTTTCCCTAGCCTTCTGGAATAAGGTTGCCGCTCTGATGCGACACTTTTTAGCGGCGTTTGTAAATCGTTCGATACTACCATTTTTTGAGGCTTCTTTTAGAGCGGAGGAGCCGGCATCATCACACGCCCAGGCGGCGTAAACGCTGGACCATCCTGCACCTGCGTAATTGTCAACGCTTTCCAGAATCAGCGAGAAACAGAGAAACTTGTTCGCCAGTTTAGGAAATTCCGGGTTATTGAGTTGTTGCTGATAAGTATTGCCGCGGACCACTTCGGACGCTTTTTCAATCCGTTTGGATATATCTGAGACACAGTAGCCGCACGACGGGCAGGTCTCTATCCAGAGATTGATGGTAGACCGTTCCATTTCAGGTGGCCTCATGTCCAAGTCCAGAGATCCAAAGGCGTTTGTCGAAGTAAATATCCTCTGCGTACTTTCCTCCCGACACAGGGCACACTTCTTCTCTACCTCTGAAAATTTTGTCATATTTATTTAATCCCCCTTAAAGGCGATTCCATAGGTTAAGACCGGATCTTGGATATCTATACCACCTTCGCTATCTTATTTTTTCCCAGCCCTATTCTGGAGGGGCGATGTTGGAGCCGCAGTAGACGCAGTAGTTCGCGTTTTCGCTGTTTCTTCTCCCACAGTAGGGACATATCTTGAAACTTATTAGGATACACGTCCTTTCTCCTACTTTCTCCTGGGAGTTGTATACGCCGCTGGTCACTTGTTCTGAGATTTGTAGTAGTTCTTCTACCAGGTTTTGAATGCTGGCGGCGGGTGACCAGTTTTTCATGGATTGTAATGGGATAAATTTTTTGTGTGTTCAAGTGAACTCCTCGGAAAGAAGGCTTTATAAGACTCCAAAACAAAAAATAGTAAAATAATATAACCCTTGCAAAAGAAGTCCCGCAGTAACGCGGATTGAAAGTTCATTTCCTTCTTTGCCTTACATTTTACGCAATATCCAGCTTGCAAAACAAGTTCCGCAGTAACGCGGATTGAAAGATTAATAGTACGTGACAAAACCGTTGAAGAATGGGCGAATTCTGACCAATTAGGTTTGATGCAACAAGTTGGAGTGATTCCAAAACGGCGATAAAATAGTTAGAGCGTGATATGAAAATGTAGAGGGTGCTTATTTTTATTTTTTAATCTTGAAAATAAGTGTATGTTTTGATTCGTTTGTTTTGGGGAGAAGTTTTTATAGTTCGTTGTGTAACTTTTAGTATGGTTTCAGTGTCTGGTAGGCAGGCTGCGGTTCGGGTTGGCTGTTTTGACTGTTTAGGGTTTAGTGGTGTTGGCTTCTGTTTTTGGAGCGGTGGTCTTGTTGATGAGTATTATTGATAGAGTCAGAGAGCGTTTGGAAGAGAATGATAATGTTGTCTTCGCCTATGTTTATGGATCCTACGCTAGGGGGAGAGTTACTAGGTTTAGCGACTTGGATATAGCTGTTTTTTTAAGGGATAGTGGTCATGAGGGGTTTATGGAGCTGCTTGCCGAGTTGCCTGTGGATGTGGATGTTGAGTTTGATGTTAGAGTGTTGAATGATGCTGCTCCGCTATTCAGATACAATGTTGTCAGGGAGGGAAAACTGTTATCCGTCAAGGATAAAAAGATTCATGAGACCTTTGTTTATGACACCCTTGTCTTGGCGCTGGAGTTGAGAGAGACTCTCAACAGTATGAGGGAGGAGAGGTTGAGGAGGGTCTTGGATGCTCTTTGAAACGGTTGCCGACGCTGTTAAGGTCTTGGAAGAACTCAGAGAGAAGAGCGTGGAAGAAATAGCGGGAGACACCATTTTGCTCGGAGGCGTCCTGTGGTATCTTTACTTGGCTGTACAGGGCTGCATAGACATAGCCCTCAAAACGATCTCGAAGCTAACTCTTAGGGCACCTGAAAGCTACGCCGACGCGTTTAGTCCTCAGAGAGGAAGGGCTGATACCGGAGGAGCTAGCCAAGAGTCTCATTGCCATGGCCCGTTTTAGACACGTTTTAGCGCACGTATACACCAAGCTTGACTTGAACTTGGTATATGGTATGCTACACCACGACCTTGAGGAAATTAAAGAGTTCTTGAGGGTTCTAGCTGCGAAACTCCAAGAAAGAAACATAGAGATGAGCGAATTCTAACCAGTTAAAGCACAGCCCTATCGCTTTATTTAGACGTACTACTGTCACCTAAACACAAGGGATTATGTCTGCAAAGTTTTCACTACCATTCTCGCAAAAGCAGTTCCTCAGTATCGAGGATTGCATCAGTGTGTTTTCGTGTCCATTGTGCGGATATACGAATTCTACGTGATAATATTTTTATGCAGATGTGATGTTATTTACGCAGATGTGATTTTGGAGTGTGGTGTAGTTGCAGAAACTTGTTTTCGCCGTTGTTGAGAGGGATGAGGACGGCTACCTCGTAGCTTCGGTTCCAGAGCTGTCTGGTTGCCATACCCAAGCAAGAACTCTGGACGAGTTGATGCTGAGGGCGAAAGAGGCCATCGAACTCTACATCGAGGCGGAAAGTAAAATAGTTGAGGAAATTTAAAAGTGAGAACTGGTTGGAATCCAGTTTATAGCGGTTATCGAAAATAAGCCTTAAACCCCTACCCGCAGAAAAAATAATCCACGCCCTTAAAAAAAGTAGGATTCGAAATCGTAAGGCAGAAGGAAAGCCACGCTATCCTAAAAAACCCAGAAGGAAGAATCACGTTATCCCCCTCCATAAGGGTGAAGAAATAGGCAGAGGACTTCTTAAAATTATTAAAGACGCTGGCGAAGGCATGATAAATGCGGCTGAAAAGCCTTAAAAATGGCAGGAGGGAAAATAAACTTATGATTTCAATAAGACGCGAAGTTTGCGACGAAATTGTGAGAAGACTTCACAGCGAGTTCGAATACTACAAGACAGTTGCAGGCAGGTTTAAGAAAAAATATGGGCGCTCCTTAGACGAATTGGAGAAAAGGATTGAGAGGGAAGGTGTTCCCCCAAACAATCACGAGATATGGGAAGACAGCATAGAGTGGAGAAACGCTACGGAAGAAATTGAAAAACTAAGAAAACTCATAGATGAGCTGAAATGAGTACGGAAGCGCTTAGAGAAATTGCCCGAAGATTAGTATACTACACAATTGTAACGCGTGTTGAATTTTTAAGAACCAAAGTCAGAGCGTACATAATTGGTGAATACATTCTTGACGTGTATTACAACCAAACTCTCGGAAAGTACAGCTACACACTGATTAAGGAAAACAAGCGAATAATAGGCTGGGACAACGCGCCACACCACATATCCATAAAATCATATCCCCACCATTTCCACGATGCCGACGGAAAAATTATGAAATCCCAATTATCGGGAGACCCCTTAAAAGACCTGGACATAATCATGAGGGCGATAAAGAAATTCTCTAAGTTGCGGAAATGATGCGAAAGAGATAAAATCCGGGTTGCGGATTCTAGTGAATGCATCCAGAGAATCCTTGCAGATTAGTTTCGATTCAGCTTCTTCTAAACAAATATTCGACAATAGCTAAGAAAGTTATCCTTTGAAGTTAAAACAAGCTCAGCAGAAATTATGAAGAAAAACTCGCTTTTACATAATACGCCAAGAGACTTAATCAAAACCTCCACTCGATTATACTGAAAATAAGATGCACTTGAGCCCCTTCAGTAGGATACGCCGCAGACAAAAGTGAAATAAATAACCAAAAAAAGAAGGCAAAAACCGGGCGATTCTATACCGCTAAGCTAACTGCAAAAATCTTATCTAAGAACACTGCCTTAATCTTTGTTTCAAAATAGAACCCGGAACCCAGTCGGAGCTATGAAATTGGTTTATATTTCTCCAGAAACTCCTCTGGTGTGAGTACTTGTACACTACATCTAAATAGTTTTTGAGCCAAAAAAAGTGGAGAAAAAGAGATAATTAAACTTTTGATAGAGGGGCTTGTATTTTTTCGATTATCTTTGTTCCTCGTATTTTGTTTCTTTTATACCAGTGTCACACTTTTCTGGTAGTTGCCCTAGTAAGACATTTTTATCGCTGAACATGCTGGCAAAGGCGACTACTTGTTCTAGGGAATCTTTTATTGCTTTTTCGTTTACGAGAATGGTTCTGTTGTCATTATAAAAGTCTATCAACTGTTGATAGCTTTCCGTCAGATCCTCCCTCAAATTGTATGAACAGGGAAGCATATAATGCACTAACTCTTCGTAGCTTTCGAATATCCAACAGAACTGGTTTATCAACCCTTTGAATTGCTTTATAGTCTGTCTTTTTCTGGTCGTAATAGCAAGTGCTCAATGCAACAGCTCATTGACCCCCTACGCGATAATGCCTGAGATTGCCGCTGTTATAATTGTAATTATAAGTTCAAATGCTTCCATTTTCATTCCTTCTATCTTATTTTACCCTTTGATTATGCGTTTGACGCAATGTAAGGGGACGTGTTCTATATGTGTGGTACGCGAAATTGTTTTTCCTTAACATTTTTCCTATAGCTGGGAATTGCGAAGGGAGGCTTATGGCGATTCCTTTCCACAAACCAATAAACAGAGAACATGCAAGTTACTCTGTGCCTGTGTGTTTTCTAATTATTTTAGTTTTCCGTTTTTCCCTTTCTCTGGGACAAAAACAAAGTGATTTGCTGATATGTGCTGTTTTTTATATTGCCAGTGTGACGGGAATGAAAAATAGAATCAAAAGGAAGAGGGAAGATGGAGAGAAAACAGACTTACTTAGCTCTTTGATTCTTTTAGATCTTTTTTTAGTGCTTCTTCGGCTTTCACGATGCGGTAGCCGTGGAGCAGAAGCTTTATCTGCTGGGCGACTGGGATGCCGACTTCATCTCTTAATTTTTCCATCTCTTTGTACTCTTCTTTTGGGATCTGGACTGGGACTCTTACCGATGCGTTCTTCTTTTTCGGCATTTTGACACACCATGTTACAATATGTAACGTTAAGATATAAATTTGTCCTTTTTTGCACAATTATACATAATTTGGAACTATTTGTGTGAGTTCGATACCTCATTCCTCGCACTACAAAAGCAGTTCCTCAGTAACGAGGATTGAAAGTGAAATGCAGAAACGTGAAGCATCATATCCTTCGGGCCTTGCAAAACAGGTTCCGCAGTAACGCGGATTGAAAGAAAATTACTTCCTATAGAAAGGATTGAAACCTGCGAGAATAGAGAGGGAGAGCTTGAGAGAATTAGGGCGCCCGTAGAGATTCTTAAAGAAACTTGTGAGATATTTTATGGAATCTAATAGGGTTCATAAAGATTGATTAAGGTCTCTTGTTTTGCTTAACTGCAATTATACTGTTTATATTTTTTAAAAATTTTTCATGGTGAAAAATTCCTAGTTAAAGGAGCTTAGGTTAGTGAAAACTCATAAAAAAGATTGTAAAAGTCTTGGATTTTCTCGCAAAATGAACCTTGAGAAACTAGATCTGGGTCGTATGTAAAGGAAGTTGGGATTGTTGGGGTCGGAACAATTAATTTTTCTCTAAATCACAAATTTCGGTTGGTGAGGGGATATTAAATGCAGTGCCTTGTCCTGCTCAGGACAGAGATAAACTCAACCACAGACTCGGAATAAAAAAGAAAAGAGAGAAGTGAGTTGACTAGCCTTTAAGTTATTCCCCATTTATCTGGGAACCGCGCTGAATCCTCTAAACTTTTTGAGATACAAAGCTATACCTGCAATGATGGCGATTGACACAATGCTAATAAGAGCGAAGTAGTACAATGGTATGCCAGTGGGATACAGAGACAAAAGTATTAATGGAATGGGGTTCCATTGTGGTGGGGGTGATGGTGTAATAGGAATTATTCCCGTCTCAGTTGACCTGATAATATATGGCTGATCTGGAATATCGGCAACTTGAACGCCGTCGGCTAAGACAATAGTTATATTATCCGCTGTTACTTCAAGGGTGTAGGTGTCCGTTGGAGATGCGTCTGAGTGAGGTATTACATTAATCAAATAATCTCCTATTTTTCGATCGGTGATCCATATCCGTTCACCGAGATCACTTTCCAGATAACTAGCTATTTCCACGATTTCAATTGAATCTTTGCTTACAATTAGTCCATCGGGATCACGAAGAATAATATCAACTGGACTGTGAGCGGTAACGATAATGCCAGTTTTGGGATAGTCTACGTAGAGGCATGGATCAACATGAGAGTCGCCTTCCCACACTTCAAAGTGTAGGTGTGGACCTGTAACTAAGCCTGTTTGTCCCACAGTTCCGATTAGGTCTCCTTGGTTTAGTTCCTGTCCTACCGTCACATAGATTTCGCCTAGATGGAAATATTTTGTGAAAATAGGTCCCTTTATCTGACCATCCCGCTTAATCACGCTTTCATGACGTATCACTACCCAGTTTCCTGCTAATGGGTCGTTAAATCCCAAGCGTTCAACCCTACCGTTTACAGGCGTCTTAACGGGTTTTAGATCAGCAGACCGATCAATGTCTATTCCTTTATGGAATTCCTGTACTCCGGTAAATGGATTATTTCTCCACCCATATGGTGAGGTTATTTTTCCTTCAACTGGTCTAATCATTCTTTGTGAAAAAACCCCAACCACTATTTTGGCTGGGCTTTCCCAGCAGGTAACGTACATATTTCCACGAGTATCAAAGGCGATTTCATTTGCATCATTAAAACCTGTGGGTAGCTCATAAGTTGCTTTGATATTTAAGTCGGAGTCTAATTCGATTACTTTGCCAGGTGTACCGACGCATGCTCCGTAGATGTAACCATGGTGAGTGAAAATGCCGTAGCAGACTGTGTCACTAGCTTTTGCACTACTATAGGTTAGGCTATCACTAATTTTGTAGACATAAGAGGGAGATTCCTCACTCCCAATGTACAGGTAACCACCTAGATAAGCTATGTCGTCACTCATTGGTGTACTTATATAAAGTGAAATATAATCTGTAGGGTTGTTTGGATTGATTCTCACAACTATGTCCGCATAGTATCCCAACCACCATGAGTAGAGAGGACACGAACCCCAGAGGTAATCCCCACCACTCGCCAAGGCATGGAATTGAGAATCACCAACAACAGCAGAATAATCGTAGACCTGATAAGTCACGTCATCCAAGTCGATCCTAGCAATTTTGCCATAATCTCCCCCCGCCCAAAGGTAGCCAAAGGCATATTCGAGTGAGCCTCCGTATGAAAGCTCATCACTTTTAAATTGTACTGCAACCTCCCACTCCAGTGTATTTGGATCCACCCTTATTATCTTAGACGGGCTGGTGTAAAGTATCACCCAGATATAGCCAGCCGCCGCTGTTATGTCCTCTCCATCATCGAGTCCAGCATCTAGTATAATTCTCTCATAGTCTAAGGTGTCTGGATCTATCTTTAGTATTCTACAAGGTGAGGTACGCGTAGACGCCCACAAATAGCCATCATAATATATGAAGCCATGAATAAGGTTATCACCCGATTCTAATACTTTGGTTTTGACCACACGGAAATCATCGGCTTTTGCAGTGATATCTAATAAATTTGTGGTCTCACTCTCGGTAGGAATGACTGGTTGAATGTTAAATGCCAAATTATACGTGCTTATTATTGCCTGGTTTTTTATGTTTTCCAGCTGGTTTTGCGTTTGCATCGCAGCCATTATCAATGGTATTCCGATTGGGAGAATTAGTACTAGTATTAGTAGCAGTGTAATAATTTTGCCAGCTCTGAATCTGTCCATATCTTTTTTCTCCCCTTTACTTCACAAAATCTATATATCTTCCAAAGTTCATATAACTTCAATGATTTACAGAAATAAAGGCCAATATTAGGATATATCTCTTTCTTGAACAATGTTCGAATATGATTAATTCTTCTGGCATTTTTACTGGAACCCCACTTCCATCTTTGTAGAAACTTGAATAAATAAACTAAAGGGGAGAGGAAATACGCAAATTATAGACTACAAGACTGCCCTAAAACATAAGAATAGGAGAATCCATTTTAGAAAGTTTGGCACATACGGGTGGGGAGATTCAGCCCACCGAGCTTATCAGGAGCACGGGAATACCCAAGAGCAATTTTAATCACCAATTAACGGTTCTTAAGCGGAATAAGATTATAGCTGATGAAAGAGACAGGATCAGGTTGAAGTACAAGACCCCCCTATGCTACATCTTCGATACCCCAAAACGCCTTACGCCTACCTCGGCCTTTTGGGAGAGAGAAAAGGTAGAATTGAGATTGAAACAGAAACAGCCATCAAATTCCTTGAAAAGGAGGGTTTCACGTTCGAGAGAGTTATGATTGTTATCATAAAAGAGTGCGAAAATGATTGGGAAGATGTCGCTCCTATTGGTGTTGAATGGTACCTAGTAAATGACGAAGAAATAAAAAGAGTTGAGGGCGTTGAATCAAGGGTCGAAGCAAAACTCCCCGATTTAGTGAGGAATTATGTTTTAATAATGGACTGCACAGCCGCCACCTTCCCCACGACAATAGCTTACTATAAACTGGCAGATAGGCACAAGGTTCCCTTGATCTACGTTTACTGGGATACAAAAGAACTCGCAAGTCGGTAAACAAAATTTAATTTCAATTTAATCATGCTGCATCTGATACGTTTATTTTGGGGGTCGTTCTCTACTTTTAATAAAGTCATTGGTAGTTTTGGAATAGTGATTTGCCATTTTTTGGAATTTTTCTACTTCTAGTAGGAGGCGTTCACCGGCTGCCCGGTGATCAACTATTTTGATTCGTATGTGTTTTTCTTGAGTGACACCCATCTCCTCCTTGCCGAAAAATACTTGACTAACTCTTTTTGGATTCCGGTATTCTTTGTGTAATTTTTGAATTACGCTAAAGTGTGCTCTCCCCCTTGTGCTTCTCAGCCAGCTCTCAAATTTTTCCGCTATCTTTTTGTCCCCACCCACGGCTTCTAGTGAGAGTTGATGTGCTTTGTCGTCTACCAGCAAGTCAATCAGTCTTTCGAACTCAGCTCCTCTTCTCTCGAGGATTGTTTTTGCGGTGTCAGACAGGTTGTAATTTACGCAGTTGTTGGAATAGCAAAGTTTTACAAACCCTATATCTTCGAGATAATTTATTCTCCGCATTAATTCGCTGTTTCCCAAATTCAGAGTCCTTCTCAGCGATTCGTGGCTTTTCTCTTCCTCATATAAAAGTTTCAGAATCAAGTAGGTGGGTCGATCGATTATTGTCAATATCTCTTGTGAAAACGCCTCCGTTATTACCTCACTTGTCAATTGTTCCTTTGTTCGAGTTATTTGTCCCTTCAATTCCTGAAGTGTTTCATTGCGAACTTTTTCCCTCACTTCTTCGGTATTTTTACTTAGTTCCTTTTTAATTTTCTTGCAAAGTTCTCTGGAAAGCTCCCCGAAGAAGTCAGAAAAAGAAATCTCTCTCGATTTTCTCCCCATTAAATTGTGTAAACAAGTTTTCAATTTCTCGTAGCTTTCATCGGACTCAAATACACCAATATTTTCCAAAATTTCTTCTACAGTCTTCTCCCCCGGCCTTTTAAAATGGTCAAAAATTTTACTCAAGTATACCCTCATATACTTTCCTCCTTTCACTATTTGGGTTTTGGCTTTGAATGAAGGTAACCACCAGGAAAGTTGTTGCTAGGAGAATTGCCGCCAAAACCGCCATTTTTAAGGCTCCCCTACTTATCCCAACACTTCTCACATTTATCCCTCGCAATCCCTATCATCACGCTCCGAAGTTCTTTTATCATGGGTCGCAACCTCCCCGACCCCAAATTCATCGGACAATCCGAAGCAAACCTTCTGAATATATATTATCGAATTAAGGGTAATTCAATTTTTTTTGAACATTGTTCATCCTGGAGCAATCGTTCTGAATACGCCGTAGAATCGCGAATAATTTAATGTTTTTTGGACATTGTTCTAACAAAATAAATAAAGTACGACTTAGTATCAGGAAAAGAAGAGAATCTAAGTCGCTTTAGAAGAATTACAAACCTTTAAGTGTCATTGTCTGAATCGTTATAAACTGATTCAAGACTGGAAACGGTAAAACTAAAACTCACCTGTCCGCGTAAAAAATTTTAGTATTCACCTAAAAGCAACACCTACCCCAACAAATTAAAAGTTACACGGAGCAGAGTTTCTTGGTTAGAGATAGAGATAATCGCTATTCTTATCATAAATCCTAAATGACAAATTTAACAAAAAACGAGAGCTGCACAAAGATGAAACCTGACATATTGAAAATTGTAGCCCATGGAGACTGGGATGGAGTGGTGGGAGCAGGACTACTCTCACGAATCATCAGTGTACCCCTAGAGTTCCCCCTAGAGCTGGCGGATTTAACCATTGAAAACGCAGCCTGCATAGAGATCATACCCTCCCGCGTAAAAAGCCTGCGAAACTCTCTAATAATCGACCATCACGGAACTCAGCCACGCCAAGGCATGGATGAAATGGGCAATGAGTGGATTCTAGAGCCAGAATACAAAGCAGTCTCCTCCCTCATCGCGGACCACTGGCAACTGGAATTCCCCGAAGAGTGGAGAACCGCCGTAGAGGGAGTGGACTCAGCCGCCCTCGACTCGAAACTGAGTACTGTAATCTGGAAAGCCTACCGCGTAGACCCTCAGGGCTTCCCTCGCCAGCAGGTCGCAGAAATGGTCAAAAAAGGAAACTGGAAAGAACTCCGGGAATGGGCGAAAAAAGGATACGCAGAGTATCAGAGAGTGGAGGAGAAGACAAAAGAGCTCCTAGAAAAGAGCGAAAAATTAACCCCGGAGTCAGAATATTTCACATTCCAGTTCAACGACCGCTGGGAGAGAGGAGCCTCCAAGGACGCCATGCTCACTCTAGAAGAGAAGACACCCATAGTGATCTCCGTAGGAATGGAAGGGCAAAGAGTGAAGGGCGGAACCATAGCCACCAAGAAAAACATGAACCTCACAAAAATCTACGAATACCTAAGAAACAGCGGCTACAGCTCGGGCGGCCACAAAACGGTTGGCGGCTTCCAAGCCCTAGAAAACAAGACACTGGAACAGACGCTACAAGACCTTAAAGCTGCGATTAAACAACTCTGAAAACAGATTCGACACGCCACAAAGATTCATTAAGTTTCTTTGCAGATTTTGTGTGCAAAGAAAAAAGGAAGTTAGTATTTGTAAAATAGGACTATTTTATTGATAAAAACTATATTACCCACTTTTCGTACCTTTGGTTTATTTTTTCCTATTTTTGTGCAATTCTCAAGCTTTTGAAAGAGGTTGAAACCTTTACCGCATAAATTTTAGGGAAGCTCCGAATCCGTACAGGAGAAACAAGTAGCAATTTTTTAAACCCTGCCTCATGGACTCCTCTTTCACTTCCGCTAGGTTTATTCCGTTGCTGGTTGGTACAGTACTATTTGGGTTTGTAGATTTTTTCTCGCTCTTTTCTTCCATCTTCGTAGACTCTGGTATGCTTTTTTCTCTTTTCGCATCGCTCTCACTCTCTTTTCATTCTGGTATTTTTCACACAATACATATATATTCAGGATTGAATTATTTTTAATAATCGTGAGCAAAGGGCGTATGCCAGGATATGTTTTTCGAACAATGTACAGGTAATATTTATTTTCTCAGAATTTTTTTAGATTATAGTTTATGTTACGTGGAGGTTTGAACCAAGTAAATTAAGGGGATGGAAACCATGCAAGTTATAGATTACAAGTCTGCTCTAAAACAAAGAAATAGGAGGGCAATTTTAGAGGGGTTAGCGAAAGCTGGCGGGGAGATTCAATTCACAGAGCTTAGAGAGAAAACAGGAGTACCCAATAATACTTTTGAGCACCATTTAACGATTCTTAAACTGAATAAGATTATTACCTGTGAGGGTGACACGATTAGGTTGGAGCGCAAGACCCCCCTGTGCTACATTTTTGATTCTCCCGGTATCCCCTACGCTTACCTCGGCCTTTTGGGGGAGAGGAAGGGGAGGGATGAGACCGAAACCGAAACCGCCCTCAAACTCCTCGCCAGGAAGAATCTCAAGTTTGAGAGGGTTATGGTTGTTACCACAAAAAAGTGTGAAAACGAGTGGAAAGAAGTTGCTCCAGATAACGTTGAATGGAACCTTATAAAAAACGAGGAAATAAAAAGAATTGAAACCGTTGAATCAAAGGTCGAGGCGAACCTCACCGACCTGGTGAGAAATTATATTTTGATAATGGACTGCACCGCCTTGACCAAGCCCGCAACCATAGCCTACTATAAGCTGGCGACGAAACACAAAATCCCCCTTGTCTACGTGTACGAGGATAAAAAGGAACTCACCTGGGTCCTATCAAAGGAAGAATTAATAGAGGAACTTTATCAAGAGGAAGTTACTCCCCGAAAAATAGATTATCAGACCGCTTTTGAAAACGAGAAAATGAAACGTGCTCTCAAAGAGTTAGCGATCGCCGGCAAGCCCATTGGAATTAGGGAACTTGCAAGAAGAGCACAAATGCCGCCCACCACCCTTCTCGGTATCCTAAAAGATCTTGAGGGAAAAGAGATTACAACCCGCGAATATGGCGTAGAATTAAAGTACAAGACCCCCCTGTGCTACATCTTCGATTCTCCTAACATCCCTTACGCCTACCTCGGACTTCTGGGAGAGAGGAAGGGGAGGAGTGAGACCGAAACCCAGACAGCCCTCAAACTCCTCGCCAAGAAAAACCTCAAATTTGACAGAGTCACCGTTTTCACCACACACAAATGCATTCCAGAGTGGGAAGAAGTCGCCCTCAGCAACATCAACTGGCACCTCTTAAAGGATAAAGAAATAACAGTGGTTGAAACCCTCGAATCAAAGATCGAGCCAGATCTCACCGACCTAGTGAGAAATTATATTTTGATAATGGACTGCACCTCCCTAACCAAACCCGCAACCATAGCCTACTACAAACTCGCGATAAAATACAAAATCCCCCTGATCTACGTGTACGAAGATGAAAAAGAACTCACCTGGCTCATATCAAAAGAAGACCTACAGAAGGAAATATTAACCCCAACAGAAAAAGAAGACTAAGAAACATAGGTCTTACCGCAAAGTGTCGAGTGATGTGTTAACCGGGGAAAAATTATGAGGAATTAATATCGGAACAGTGAAATTTCCTCAGCACCGCAAATTCTGGTTCTCGAGGCGATGCTAAATGCGGTTCTTTCCCCAATGCGGGACGAAGATAACCCGGCCACAAACTCGGAATAAAAAGGAGAGAAGTGAGTTGTCAAGCCTTCCCAAGTTACTCCCATTTTCTCGGATGAGCTGATTCCTTTCGGCTCTGAATCTGTTCCTCTGCGCTTTATGAGATACGCAACTATGCCTGCAACTGCGGCACCTGCAATTGTGACGGCTGACGCATCGCCAATCAGGCTGAGGTTGCGCGTTTTTTCACTGTTATCAAGTATCCACCATAAAAGTATCCACTTCCAAATGTCGCCACTATAAATTAGCGTATAATTACAATTCCACTAATTTACATATACGAGAAGAAAAAGAAACTTACATGGATAAAATCTAAGGGGGGGATCTATGCAAAGAGTTAATAGATGAAAAACTGCAAAGAATACTGAATACCAGTGTAGATATCTTCCAGATTACTGCTTGGCAAGGAGAAAATGTCAACCATGAGTTTGTTTCTCGTTGAAAGAATTGTAACCAGCTATGTTCGAAAAAAGGTCACAAATAATTTTCGAAGAAGCAGTGGGGGCGCCTTTTTTGATCACTGCGAAATGGCTTGCCTGAGGCGAGTGCCATCACATTTTCCTATAAGAGTATCTCCAGTAGGGCGCTTAGTTTTTTTATAGCAAAATCTGCATAAGATTTTTCCTTCAATTCTTTGGACACATTCGCCCCCTCACCTATTTCTACCTTTACTGTTTTTATGCCGAGTTTTTTGGCGGGAAGTATGTCTTGATATTCATCGTCTCCAACCATTACCACTTCACACGGTTTGAGCCCCAGTTTTTCCAACGCGTATCTAAATGGTTCAAGCTCCCCCTTTTTCAAACCCGTAGTGTCCCTCCCCACCACCAATTCAAAGTATTCTCCAATCTCAAAGAATCTAAGCACATTCCTCACAAATTTTTCATCGAAATTTGAAATTATCGCCATCCTAAAACCGCGTCTCCCCAACTCAGCCAAAGTAAACCTAACCGAATCCAACAGTTCCACGTCCCTTGAAAATTTTTCAATGAACAGATAATCCATTTCCAAAGCAACCCCATTCGAAACCTTAATCCCCAAATTTTGACAGAGAACCTGGAAAAAACACACAGCCCCCCTCAAGTTCAAGGATTCCTTAGCCATCCTAGCCTTTTCAACAGCAACCATAACCTCTTCTCCAGTCCTTTTAAACCCGAATTGCTCAAGTATCTCCCTATCAGCCTCAATATGCCGCCCCCTAAAAAAATCTTTAACATCCACAAGAGTACCACCCACATCGAAAAAAACACACTTAAACATAAACAACTCCTACGGTAAATATCCTAAAAATACTTTCCTAAAACACCCCAGACCCCCTCAACCCCTTCCTTATAGACAGCTCACACCAAGAGAACAAACGGAATAACACGAAGAGAGGCATCCAATTAGCACCAATAAATAACCAGAACCACTCACCAAGAAAAAAACTAGTCCCATCATAACTTTTAGCGACGCGAGAATACACATGAAGAAGTATTAAACCACAAATCGCACAGCTTAAAAAAATTTACTCAATACAAAAATCCAAAGCTAAAAAGCAGCCAGATGATCGGTTCCGACTTTCTTTTAAACTTTCAATCCGCGTTGCTGCGGAACTTGTTTTGCAAGGGACCGCCAGGTTCATCAATGGAATTCTCTTATATTATCTTTCAATCCGCGTTACTGCGGAACTGCTTTTGCAAGATGGAATAAATTATAAAGATTCTATTCAAGAATTTGTCTTTCAATCCGCGTTACTGCGGAACTGCTTTTGCAAGGAAAATTGAAACGAAATTGGTGTTAGAAGATAAGGAAAACTTTCAATCCGCGTTACTGCGGAACTGCTTTTGCAAGACACAATATACTTATTTATCATACTTCAAATTATTACCTTTCAATCCGCGTTACTGCGGAACTGCTTTTGCAAGTATTATTGTTCTTATGTTTTTTGTGTTACAGATTTAAAACTTTCAATCCGCGTTACTGCGGAACTG
>JAUQZE010000049.1 GCA_030587365.1 Candidatus Freyarchaeota archaeon
CTGGACGAAGCCAACCTGAACAGAGAAGTCCTCAGAGCAGTACTGGAGGAGGCTCAAGACCAGCTAATAGATGAGCTGTGCGGCGGGAAATACGCCAGAAACCAGGACAGGAAGTTCCGAAGAGCAGGAACCGCCAAGAGAACACTGGTGACCAGGCACGGCACAATAGTGTTCAAGCTGGTCAAGGTGAGGTCGCTGGAGAACGGATCCATACTGAGACCGTTCCTCCTCTACCTAGGATTAGAGCCCAGGAAGAGAGTCGTTGACGACCTGATCTTCGAATGCGCCGAGAGCGCAACCCTGCTCACCTACAGAGACGCCCAAACAGTCATAAGGAACCTCACCAAAGCCGAGGTCCCCAAGAGCAGAATACACTCCTACGTCCAACAGGTAGGAGCCTTCGTAGATCAGGAACGCAGAAAAACGGAAAAACCGAAAACCGACCTGCTCTACGCAGACGGCACCAAGGCCCACGGACTAAACCAGAAAAAGAAGAACGAAATCAACGTTATACTGGGAAAAGACGCGAAAACGGGCGAGAAAAGCCTCTTGGGACTCACAGTGAACCGGGAATGGAGGGAAACCGCAAAACAGGTCAAAACCCAGGCCGAGATCCTGGTAGCGGACGCGGACAAACCCCTGAGAAGCGCCCTCCTAGACAAAGCCCTGAACTACCAGCTCTGCGTAAACCACTCGGTGAGAGAGGTGAGCATGCACCTGTGGAAAGCCGGCCTACCCAAGAATGAGCGGAGAGAAATCCTCAGGAGGCTGAAGGCGATACTGCACACCTGCCGAAACTCGGCGCTCAAGCACCTGAAGGACGGGGACATCGAAAGGTTGCGGTGGAGGATTAAAAAGACGCTCGCCGACCTTAAGGAGCTGGCAAAGGAACTGTTTGAAGACGGTCTTATGGGCGCGGCGAAGTTCTTGAGGAACTCCGCGAACTACATGGTAACCTTCGCCAGACTGGCTGCGAAGGGGATAGAGGCACCGTACACGAACAACCTCATCGAGAGGCTGATGGGGGAGATAGCGAAGAGGGTTAAGAACAAGTGGATGCACTGGAGCACTCAGGGGCTGGAAAACCTGCTAAACATACTCCTCGTGAGGTACTGCAACGAGCAGCTTTTCAGCGAGATCAAAGAAAAATACTTAAACCAGGGGAACAAGCCACTCATACAGATAACGATAACATAGGAGAAAAAGTTAACCAATAAAAAGACGGCACCGAAAAATTGCTCGATTTGGAGGTTTAAAAATGGAAAAGGAGGAACCAGTGGAGGAAGTCGAAATAATCGAAGGAGATTACAAGGACCTGATAAAGCGACTATTAGATCCAAGGGCTAAAACCATGTACTCTATCCTGGAACTTATGCTTAAACGTGTTAAGAGTGAACCGATCCCCGCCAGCGAGATAAAAGATGAGCTGGGAATTTCGAAACAGGCAGCTACCAACGCTGCACGGAGGCTGGAAGAAACAGGTTTTATAACACGCACAGCTGAAGGATACGTGGTAAATCAGGGATTTATAATCAACCTACTAATTCAACTAATCGGCGACCTCCTAAGAAAACTGGAACCCTAAAAGGGTCTAGCAACATCATTTGAAAAGCCTTAAAGACACGTTAGCTCTTACCCTCAAAGATTCTTAAAAAAGGATAATAAACACTTTTATATGGCGACTTTTTCCAAACCCTTAATTATGCTGCGGGTTCCCTTGGTTGATGCCACTTTTTCCAAATCTGACCATATTGCTATTTTTCCCGTTTTCGCAGACAGGTAACACAGAAGAACCACCGCCACGGCGTTTTTCGCTTCTTCGGGAGTGAAGACCGGCTCTTTGTCCTCAAGCACACATTCCGCGAAATGCTCATCCTCTTTATGGAAAGAAATTATGTAATATCCTGGAAATGTATCATGCTCTACTTCGGGGCTAAACCACTGGTGCCTATTTTCACCAGCTTCCTTCGCTGTTGAGAAGATCTGTACCGGCTTTTTCCAGGAGTGATCCTCCAGAATGGTTCCTTCTGTTCCATAAAATTCAAGTCTGTTATTTGGAGGACTAAATACTGTGTCGCTTACGACGATTTCGCCGATGCATCCGCTTTCAAATTTTAGGAAGGTCATGGCGTTGTCCTCGGCTTTGTTCTCGAGTTTTATGACCTGTTTGGCGAGCCAGCAATACGCGGATGCCATGTCTCCTAGCATCCAGTTTAAAATTGCGAATTTGTGTACCGCCGCATCCATCAAGACTCCGCCGCCTGCTTTTTCTGGTGAACCTTTCCAGTGCTCGGGCTTTGAGAGGTCAGGAGTCTCATCAACTCCCTCGTAGCCTCTTACGAGAAGGGGTTTTCCTATTAATCCGTCGTCAAGTGTTTTTTTGATGAGCCCGTGGGCTGGTAGAAAGCGGTGGTTTTCAGCTATCATCAGTTTGACTCCCGCCTTCTTTGCTGCCTTTATCATCTTGTCGCATTCCTCGAGCGTTGGTGCCATGGGTTTCTCGCAGAGAATGTGCTTGCCGGCTTCGGCGGCAGCTACTGTGGGCTCGGTGTGTAAATGGTGGGGTAGTGTTATGAGGACAGCGTCGATTTCATCGTTTTTCAGCATGTCTTGATAAGTCTTGCTCACGGTTAGATTGTAGATATCCGCTAATTTTTTGGCGTTTTCATAGTTCGCGTCAAAGGCGGACATCATTTTAATCTTCTGTGAAGACCTGAAGGCTGCAGCGTGAAAATGCGCGGCTGTACCGCATCCCAATACTCCGATTCTTACCTGCTTCAATATTTTTCTCCTCTGAAATTTTTGGGATAATATTTAGTAAAGTTTTTATTATAATTATAATTTTTAGTGCCCAAAAATGTATTCGTTAAAGAAAACGCTGTCTCTTTTGAAAAGATGGTTGCAGCTAATTAATGGAGCGTTAAGAATCAAAGCATTGTTCTTTTGGAGTAAACACTTTGCAACGAAGATAGAATAACAAGTCCAATTATTTCAAAGTCTCATAGAATTTGAGAACCACATGAATAAAAAAAGGAATTTTGAGGGAATTCTTGGGATAGTTGCTGTTTTCTAAGCATCCTCTTCTCAATTTTTTCCTTCAATACTTGAGACATAAATGCTTTCGTTTCGGATCGACAGACACCATTCTTGTGTGTGCCTCTATTGGGGTCTACGCTATAGACTACTTAGAGTGACTTCCTTTTAGCTAACATGTCTATGCCCAGCGGTAAAGCCCATATCAACACTAAAAAGATTAGAACCCATTCAGGAGGGGGTCCAAAAATTGAAACAAGAATACTGCAAATCAGACCGCCCAGAAAAGAGATATAACCCAACCATTGAACATACTTTGAGAAGAACTTGGCTGAATTATTAGCGTAGCTTAGAACCCCAATCGCTATGAAAATTGAAAAGAAGAATATGACAGCGAAAAGCACATGATAGAATCCAGTAGTCTCCGGAAAGGCACCAACACCAATCAAGCCTATACCCGCAATAATCCCCATAACAACCCCTATCTTTGCCGTCTGGGTGCTTCCCAGGGGCCTAAGCAACATAGGAAACACGGGAATAGCGAGAGCACCCGAGATGATCATACCAGTATTAAAGAGGAAGGAGGAAGGACCGACACCGAGATCACTAATGAACTCCTGAAATATGCTATACCCATAATTAGGAAGGGGTATCCAAATTCTGGGTACTAGGTTAGTAACATCGAACAAGTGGATTGGGTAAGGTTTCAAAGGGAATCTGGTGTAAAGTAAGGCCGCGCCGAATATACTTACAGCAGTGATGATTAACATAGCTAGTAAGAGTATGCCACCAATAGTTAACGGAAGACTAGTCGAACCAGTTTTCTTACGCGTCGTACAAATCACCTTTTATGAAAAATATATGATTCTAATCTGACTAATACTAAATTATAACTTTTTCTACAAAAAAATTCCCAAATACCAAAAATAGAAGCACCGTTAAAAAACAAAATGTAATGAACTCGGTTATTCCTGTTTTTCATGGAATAAAAATGGTTTAGAGTCAAAATATGGGCTAGTTGTTGCTCTCTTTTAGTATGTTCTCCTCAATTGCTTCCCTCAATATTTTTGACATTGCTAGCTTTCGTTTGAGATCTATAGCCACCATCCCATATGTTTTTAACCCTAGGAAGTCCTCTACCTCCTTTGGATTTAGAGCGCCTGGGAGATCCTGTTTATTCGCTATGATCTTGAAGGTTGTGCCTGGAACGTTTGCATATTTTTGAACTATCTCCTTGGTTTTCAAAAGGTTTATACGAGTCGAATCGGTCACTATAAAAATTACTTTGGAACCACGTGTTAAACCTCTCCATAAAAATTGGAACCTATCCTGTCCTGCGATGTCGAAAAGGCTGACCTCGTAGTCGCCAACAGAGAGAAAACCAAAGTTCAAACCGATGGTCTGTTGGTAATTCTCCACAACCTTATTATCGCTTAGCAACGTAACAATGCTGGTTTTCCCCACGGCTGGAAGCCCGATAAAAGAGACCTTTGCATGTTGCGTTGGACCACCCACCATGCAAAATGCTGTAAAATAATGGTATTATTTATTATTTTTAAACTTAGTATTATTCTTGTAATACCTGTATAATTTGTATCATATTAACCAACAGGAAAATTAATTTCTATGTTCTACCATAGTTAACCTATTTTTAGGAAGAAGGGAGTGTTTGTGACTGTATATGTGAATTTTCATTTTCATCTGAACATGTTCTACGCGGAGTACACGGATGAGGAGGTAATCCGGCGTTTTTCGAACATCTATCGGGCTTTGTTAGATTTTTTTGACCGTTTTCCGAGGATTAAGGCGGGCTGGGATATTGAGGCTAGCCGGTCTATCGATTTCCTTAAGCGAGTAGCACCGGATGTTATTACTCGTCTTAGGAAGGGTGTTGAGAAGGGACAGTTTGAAATTTTGTTGGATACCTGGAGTTTTAGTCTTGCTTCTATGCATACGGGGGAGGAGTTTGATTTTCAGCATAGACTTGCTGTGGAGAATTTGCGTAAGACGTTTAAGCGTGTTTCTGGGGGGTATTTTTCGCAGGAATGCGCTTATCATTCTGCTCTGCCTATTCTTCTCCGGAGGAACGGTGTGGAGTATTTTGTGATTCAGATGTCTGCAGTACGTAATTGTTTGAAGGATGTTTCTGATCTTGATTATAGGATGCATGAGTTGGTGGCCTTTGATGGTACTACTACTATTCCTTGTGTTATGTTTGTTACCGGTGTTGTTGAGGATCCTGTTGCTAAGATTAAAGATATGAAGGACAGCGAGTTTGGCGACATTCTGGTTGTTATTATGGAAGATGCTGAAGTGTTGCGGACAGATGTTCTGGAGGGTTACATAAGGGAGCTTGAGAAGCTAAACTATGTGAAGTATACGCTCTGTAGCGATTTTGTACGAGATGCTAAAGTAGGAAAGCGATTAGCTGTTCATGATTTGACGTGGGTTCCTGGTCCTTATGATCATATGCTTTGGGTTAGGGATCCTTGGGATCAGCATTTATGGACTTTGAATGAAAATGTCAGACAGGATATTCGTAAAGCGGAGTTCTGGATAAACAGGGTTGAAAGTGAAGGGATTGATGTAGGCAGGGAGCGGAGTGAATTGGAGGAGGCAAAGAGGTGGCTTCTTTTGGGTCAGAACTCTGATAAGTTGGGTTGGGATCCCTGTGCTTATAAGAGGCTTCAGGGAGAATACGAGTATCGTTACGCTTCTGAGGTCGCTAATATCGCTGGTGCGGTTGCTAGTGAAAAGGTTTTTTCTAGAATGAGTTTTGATTTCTCAGAGAATTCTATCAAAAAATACTTAGTTTTTAATTATCATCCGTATGAGGTTCTTAAGATGCCATTAAATATAGGGATTAGGTTGGAGGATCGGGTTTTGAGGATGGAGGAGGTTGTTTTACAAGTTAATGGAAAAACGGTTCCTTCAGATTTCACCAGTTTCAAGCTCCATTACGATGGGACACTGAATGAGGGGAACCTAGTTCTTGTTGGCGGCTTGAAGCCGGAGGAGATTGTCAACGTTCAAATCGTTAAGGGTGAACCCAAAGTTGGGGGTGGCGAGGCGTTCTCTGTCTCTGAAAAAGTTTTGGGTAATGAGTTAATTGAGTTGCAGTTTGAGAATGGAGTTCCTTTGCGAATAATTGATAAGTCTAAAGGTTTGGTTTACGGTGAGGAGGGGCGTCCCTTCTTGGAGCCTGTAGCTTCTTTTCTTGATGAGAATTCTTTGGAAGCCTCTCCTTCAGTAGAGGTATCAAATAGGGGAGATAGGGGCGTTTTTGCTGAGGTTAAATATACTCGAATGCTTACCAACAGTTCTAGTATATCCACGAGATTCAGGGTTTATAGGGGGTTACCTCTGTTGGAGGTGGAGTCTCAGATTGACGTAAAGGGTAACCACATTGGACGGATTGAACCTCTGAATATAAGACCAGGTATAGATAGACCGAGGAAGCTTTGGAGAGATTTAGGAGGCCACCTTGTCCCGTTGGAAATTAGAGACGACAGGAAGTTTCATCCCCTGGTTAATGATTGGGTAGCTTTATCAGATGGGGAAAAGGGTTTGATTGTGGCGGGGGATGGTAAGGTTCGATCATTCAAGGAGATTAGGGATGATGAGAAAGAGATTAGCCTGTTTAAAGCGGAGTCTACCTATGCAACGGACCCTATGGAAGCTTTTCGAGGAGTTTACCCCCTGAAGTGTATTTTAGTGCCTTTCTCAGGAAGACTTCCAGAGAAATACGTATCCTTGGCTAGATGCTATACCATGTCACCGGGAATTGTGGGTATGACGCAATATGAGGGTTTCAGAAAAGTGGTGTAAACGACATAATATGCTGAAGTTTTCTAAGGCAAGTTTTTAAAGCTTAAATTTGATTGTAGAATAAAGAGGAGAACAAATACGTTTTGTTTGGTTGAGGGTATGGTTTATGAAAAATGAAAAGATAATTAGAAGTCCAGATACTGAAAGGAAGAATAGAGTTCCTCCGGGTCAAAGAGTTACGGAAAAATGGCCAGTTCTTCAATACGGAGGAGTACCCAATATTGATGTTTCTAAGTGGACGTTTAGAATTTGGGGTTTAGTGAAAGAAGAAAGAGAGCTTAATTTTGACAAATTCATATCGCTTCCAAAGATTAAAGTGTTTTCTGATGTTCACTGTGTTACCAGTTGGTCAAAACTTGATAATCTCTGGGAGGGTGTAAGTACAAGCGTTATAAAAGAACTTGTTGACATACGTCCAAAAGCTAAATTCGTTATGGTGCATTCGGTCGGAGATTTCACAACAAATCTATCTCTTGATGATTTCTTTCAACCAGATGTCTTATTCGCTGTTAAACACAATAATGAGATGTTGACACCACAGCATGGCTATCCGGTAAGGCTTGTAGTTCCAAGGCTTTATTTCTGGAAAAGCGCCAAATGGGTTGTGGGTGTTGAGTTTATGGAAAAGGATAAGAGGGGCTTCTGGGAATCAAGCGGATACCACAACCACGGTGATCCATGGAAAGAAGAGAGGTATGGCTAGCTAGCTACTGATTGTAAATAAACCTTCATCTACCAGGGTTTTTCTAGTTGACGTGTAGGCCACGAGACAAATTCTGGTTCCGCAAGACTTCGAAAACACACTAAAGGTGATTTTGTTTATATAGAGCATAATTCAATAGAATTGTGTGGAGTGGTCTGATTTGGGAAGGTTGCTGATAGTTTCAAACAGATTGCCGATAAGTGTAGTAAAGAGAGGGGGAAAACTGAGTTTTCAGTCCAGTATAGGAGGTTTAACTACTGGATTGAGCCCGGTCCACAAGTCACAAAAGAGCCTGTGGGTAGGATGGGCGGGTGTTATTCTAGATAAATTTGAGGGGGAGGAAAAGGAGGAAATCCTTGAAAAGTTAGCTTCTAAGAATTTATCTCCCGTTTTTTTATCTGAAAGGGATGTTGAAGATTATTATCATGGTTTTTGTAATGAAACCATCTGGCCTCTTTTCCATTACTTCCCAGAGCATGTATTATATAATAAAAGTTTCTGGGAGTCGTATAATAGAGTTAATGAAGCTTTTTGTGATGTGATTGTTAAAATTGCTGAACCAGAGGATACTATCTGGGTTCATGATTATCATTTGATGCTTCTTCCGAAGCTTATAAGAGAGAAATTGCCGGATGCAACAATAGGATTCTTCCTCCATATACCGTTTCCGGCCTTCGAAATGTTTTATCTTCTTCCATGGCGTAAAGAAGTTATGGAAGGGCTTTTGGGTGCGGATCTTATAGGTTTTCACACATACGATTATGTAAGGTACTTTCTTGGTTGTGTTCGCCGTATATTAGGTTATGAAAATACACTGGGTCAGATTAATTTAGATAATCGCTTGGTGAGGGTAGAAACTTTCCCTATGGGAATAGAGTACGAGAAATTTGCCAGGATTGAAAGTGATCCAAAGGTGCAAGAAGAAATTGATAGAATTCGTAAAAAGGTGGGGGAACGTAGTATAATTTTATCAATTGACCGTTTAGATTACACGAAGGGTATACCACAACGATTGGAAGCATTTGACACATTTTTGACGAGTTATCCAGAGTACAGGGAAAAAGTAACTCTTATCATGGTTGCGGTGCCTTCACGTACCGAGATGGAGCACTATATTACGTTAAAAAAACAGGTGGATGAACTTGTTGGTAGAATTAACGGTATGCATGGAACTATTGGTTGGATGCCCGTCTGGTACCTGTACCGTTTTTTACCTTTTCAAACCCTAGTCAGTCTCTATCGTATTGCCGATGTTGCCCTCGTGACCCCTCTGAGAGATGGAATGAACTTAATATCCAAAGAATTTATCGCAACTAAAGCTGATGGTAAGGGGGTTCTAATTGTCAGCGAGATGGTGGGAGCTGCGAAGGAGTTAGGGGAAGCGATTATAGTAAATCCAAATAATAAAGAGGAAGTTGCAGAAGTCTTAAAAGAAGCACTTGAGATGCCGAAAGAAGAACAAATAGAGCGTAACAGAATAATGCAAGGAAGATTACAGCGTTATGACTTGACGCGATGGGTGAATGAATTTATGAACGGATTGAACAACATTAAAGATCTTCAGAGGAAACTCGGTTCAAAAATACTCACATATGACATGAAGAAAAAGCTAATCGATTATTATCTCCGAAGCGGTAAGCGTTTAATTTTATTGGACTATGACGGAACTCTTATTCCATTCGCGCCAAAACCCAAAGAGGCAAAGCCTGATGATGAACTCCTAACCTTACTTAGAGCACTAACTCAAGAGCATAAAAATGAAGTGATAATTATAAGCGGACGAGAAAGAGAAACATTAGATAGATGGTTTGGCAGCCTAAATGTGGGATTAACTGCTGAGCATGGGGTTTGGGTAAAGGGTAAGGGAGGGATGTGGGAAATCATAAAGCCCTTGAGAAACGATTGGAAGAAAGAAATACGACCAATCCTTGAATCCTACGCGGATAAAACGCCCGGCTCTTTTATTGAAGAAAAGGAGTTTTCCCTAGTTTGGCACTACCGAACGGCGGATCCTGAACTGAGCGCAATGAATGTGAGGGTATTAAAGGATACTCTCTTGAAACTTGCTGCCAATCTTAACCTTGGAGTTTTGGAAGGAAATAAAGTACTTGAGATTAAAAACGCGGGTGTAGATAAGGGGCTTGCCGCGTCGCATTGGGTGTCGAAGGGAAAATGGGACTTTATGCTTGCGATAGGTGATGATATGACGGATGAAGACACTTTTGCCGCTCTTCCTGAATCAGCATACACTATCAAAGTTGGTTTGGGAACATCAAAAGCTAGGTTCAATTTGAATTCCGTAATGGACGTGAGATTATTACTAAAAGAACTGGTAGAATTAAAAGACACGTAGTCTGAAGGATTATGGGGAAATTATGGAAGATACGGTGTACCGTTTCTCGATGATTTGATTTTGAATAAACTGCAAGAATATTTGGGAGTTGAAGAAAGCTTTAAATTGTTTAGAAGGAAAGATGAAGTTTATGAGCCGACCTAAGCCTATTGGATTTAGTAAGGAGAAGGCTTCTCGAGTGTTAGGGGAAAAAGCTGTTGATGTTCTTATAGCTTCTAGTCCGGAAAACGTTTTTTACACCTGCGGTTTGCCGGTCAGAGCAGCGGAGAACAATCCTATTCTTTTCGCGCTCTCCAATCAATACCCCACCATTGTGGCCGTCTATAAAGATGGCAGTGAGAGCATGGTCACATGGGCCCTCTATAACGCAACTCTTAGCTGGATCGAGGAGGTTCAAGGCATCCTGACCCCTGAACACGCCATGGATACCATTATTCCTCTTATCAAGAAGCATGGATTTGAGAGAGGCGTTATTGGTATCGAGCCATTGATGCCTTACTACCAGTATGAAAAGCTGAGAAAAGCTTTCCCAGACGCTAAATTCAGAGTTTCCGATGATCTTTTCATGGACATGAGAATCAGCAAATCCAAAGAAGAAATAAAGAGAATTAAGGAGTCAACCAGAATTGCGGAGAAGGCAATTGAAGTCATGGTTGAAAATGTTGCTGAGGGAGTTAGCGATTTCGATTTCCTCAAGATAGCGAAATCCATAGTTATTGAGGAAGGAGCCGCCGGAGTGGATCACGTTACTCTGGCTATTGGCAACAGTGACCCAGAAGCTCCAGGAACCGGAGTTAAAATGAAACCGGGAGACATTACCCGTTTCGACATCGGGGCGATTTATAGAGGGTATAATTCGGATGTCAGTCGGCATGCCTTCTTGGGAGAGGTGCCTTCGGGAATTCAAGAAGCCTTTGACGCGGCTGTTGAGGTACAGAAGGCTTGTGTTGATGCTATTAAGTCTGGTGCTGATCCTAAAGAGGTTAGTAAGGCAGCCCAAGATGCATGGCAAGCGCAAGGACGCAAGGATCCTGTTTTTATAACTTTACACAGCATAGGTCTTCAGACGGAGGAGTTTCACTGGTTAGATCCTATGAGAGGCGTATCCCCGAGAAAATTTGTGGAGAATGCTGTTGTGGACATCGAGGCGTGGAGTCTACATTCAAATGTGGGACTGGTAGGTAATGAGGACACTTACGTTATTACTAGCTCCGGCTGCGAGAGGATATCCCAATTAGACATGAAAATCTTCATAGTATAAAAAAGGGTTATTACCTAAATTATTAAACATGTTTTTTGATAATAAGTCTAGATAGAGAATGAAAAGGAGTTCTCGGTAGTTAAGTGTTACACTACAGGATTCCTCAGAACTCCTATTTTTTCGATAGAGGCTTCCATAACGTCGCCCACTTTTAACAGTCGGGGTTCGGGCTTGGCGTATATTCCCACCCCCGAGGGAGTTCCTGTGGCAATGATGTCGCCTGGTTCGAGCGTCATGACATCGGAGATGAATGATATTAGGTATGGAATTTTGAAGAACATGTTTTTTGTAGAGCTGTCCTGCCTGATTTCTCCATTAACCTTCATTTGCATTTTTAGGTTTTGGGGGGCGGGTATCTGTTCCTTAAGTGTGAGGCAAGGACCCAGGGGGGCGAAGGTGTCAAAGCTTTTTCCTCGGAACCATTGACCATCACCAAACTGGATATCTCTTGCGGAAACATCGTTAAACACGGCGTATCCGGCTACGTAATCATAGGCTTTTTTCTCTGGAATTTCCCTCCCCTTCTTACCAATAATAACTGCTAGTTCAACCTCATAATCGATCTTATCTGAGATTTTGGGATAGATTACGGGCTCTTCATGTCCAATTATTGCGGTTGGTGGCTTTGAGAATAGGATTGGTCGATCCGGTGGTTTTAGGCCTCCCTCTTCTGCATGGTCAGAGTAGTTTAGTCCCAAACAGATTATTTTTCTTGGATTTAGTATGGGAGATTTTATCTTAACTCTTTCAATATCGTACACGGTATCATCGAGTTTTTCGGGTTCACTCTTATACTGTCTTTTGATAAACTCGAAGATTTTCCGCGTCGCCTCTATTCCAACTTCACCAGTATTTAGAAGTTCAATCATGTCACCAGGCATTTCGAATGCTAGATCCTTTTCCTCTGATTTATACAGGTTGCAAGCGGAGACTAGGTCTATAATTTTGTTCTCTTGGAAAAGACCTCCAATCTTTAAAACTCCGTTTTGAGAAAAGGAAACCAATTTCATTTCTTTTTCAACCCTCCTTTTTATGAACGGTAATGGGGATGAGGAGAGTGTTTTAAATACCCAAAATTTTTCTTGCTTCGGATGGGTCTGCTACCTCTCTGCCTATTTCTCTGCTTAGTTTTACGGTTTTCTGAACGATTTCCACATTGCTCTTTGCGGGAACAGTCTCACTGAGGAAGGGATAGTCCTCTGTTCCCACTCTTACGTGTCCTCCCACGGCTATGGATAGTGGCACTATTACGCTTTGTTCCGATCCCATGATACTCACGGCGTATACGCTTCCCTCTGGAAGATACCTTATTCTGTGGAAAAACTCTTCGGGGATAGGCGGTGACCAGGTTCCTCCCGGCCACCCGAAGAATAGGGTTTGATAGTAGGGTTTTTCAAGCAGGTTTTTCTTTATTAAGTGGTTCAGGTTCCAGACGGAGCCGTAGTGCCAGTTTTCGAACTCCGGCTTTATACCGGTTTCGCGGAAAATTTTGCAGTATTCCTCCAACTCTTTTCGGGAGTGTAATTGGTTTACTTCAACCTCTGAGAAACACTCATCGTGGTGATTCAGGATTACTGATAGCATATCAGGTCGGCTGTCAAATAGTTCCTTTCTCTTGTCTATAGGGTCGCTGGACATCCCCAGTTGAATTATTATATCACACTTTTCTCTAATCGAATCCACTATTTCTTTGGCTTTGCCCTTAGGTGTATGAATGTGAACAATGCTTGCACCAGCCTCACAGCATTTGCAAGCCATATCTACAATTTCTTTAGGAGCCGCCGGATAGTTTTTAACATCGGTATAAATCCACGAGTGCGCCAGCGTAACAGTGATAACTAGTTTCTCACCAGATGAAAACTGCTTTAATTCAACCAGTCTAAGCAGATCTGTTCCTTGCATTTACAACACCACAAAATTTTATTATTCTTGATAATTATTCTAAGCACTTCCATTTTTATTGGGCGGTCCATCCTCCGTCTATTAGGATATCTCCTCCCGTGATGTAGGTTGAGTCATCTGATGCTAGGTAGAGTATGCCCTTTGCTATTTCTTCGGGTGTCGCCCATCTCTTAAGTACGCCCTGCTCCTCGAATTCTCTTTTTACCTCTTCTTCGTTTACTCCTCTGCGTGCGGCTTCTGTTTTTACGTCGCCTCTAAGCATGGGTGTGTCTACGGCTCCTGGGCTTATGCTGTTTACGCGTATTTTGAAGGGTGCGAGTTCTACGCCTAGGGCTCGGGACATTGCTATTACTCCACCCTTGGTTCCTCCGTAAACGGCGTGGTTTACCTGTCCAATGTGTCCGGAAACCGAGGCTATGTTTACTATGACTCCGCCTCCCTGTTTTTTCATTATGGGAATTGTGTGTTTGCAGCCGAAAAATGTGCCCTTGAAGTTCACGCTGATAACCCTGTCCACGTCTTCCTCTGTTGTATCTTCAGCGGGCTTCACGAGAACTACACCCGCATTGTTAACCAGTATGTCTATCCTTCCGTATTTTTTCATGGTTTTTTCAACCATTTTCTTGACATCGGCTTCCTTGGAAACGTCGGTTTGGACGAATATTGTTTCCCCACCAGCTTCTTGTACAAGCTTAACGGTTTCGTTTGCTTCCGCCACTTTAATATCCGCCAGTACGGTTTTGGCGCCTTCCTTCGCAAATAGCACTGCCGTCGAGCGACCAATTCCAGTAGAAGCGCCCGTTATTATCGCCACTTTATTCTCTAACTTCAAATCGTAATTCCTCCAAGTTTTTTAAAAAAATTAATTTGGTAGACATATTCCAAGGTTTACTTTTTTTGCTAGTTTAAAATGGGGCAGTTTTTCTAAATATGTTTTCTTTTTACTCTTTTTTCAGCTTCTTTGCGGCGTTTGCCGCCCATTTCGGGTCTTTTAGGAATGCTCTTCCAATGAAAACCATGTCCACTCTTTTTTCTTTAATTACCTTGTCTGCGAATTCTGGAGTAGTTATGCCACCCCCACCTATTACGATGGCTTTGCCAGCTTTCTTGATTGCCTCAGCTTGGGGTATGAAGAATCCTTCCCCACTAAGACTCGGAGGCGACGCTCCGCATAGTCCACCAGAAACATTTATCGAATTGATTCCTGCCCAAACCAGCTCCTTAGCAAACACTTCGCTGTCTTCGAGGGTTATGCCTCCCGGAGTGAGATCAACAGACCCCAGACGGTATTCTAAGGGGAAATCATTTCCTACAATCTCTCTGATTCTTTTTGCTACCTGTAGGGGAAATCTTATTCTATTCTTGAGGGAGCCGCCGTAGTTGTCCTTTCTCTTGTTTGTTATAGGTGAAAAAAACTGGTTCAAAAGGAAACCGTGAGCCCCATGAATCTCTATGAGATCGAATCCCGCAGTCAAGGCTCTTTCCGCAGCCTGACCAAACTTTTCCACGAGACCCTCTATCTGACTCTCGGTCAACTCTCGAGGAGTTTCTTTCCCTCCGGGAATAGATGAGGGGGCTACTGGAGGTTGTCCCACGAGACTGGAAGATGCTACTCCTCCCGCATGACTTATTTGAATACCTATGGGTGTGCCGCAGTCTTGTACCGCTTTTACGAGTTTCTTCAGTCCAGGGGTGAGACTATCGCTGTATATTCCCATCTGGCCCTTATGGAGTCTCCCAACCGGTTCAATATAATTGTGCTCCGTGATTATTATTCCAGTTTTTTCCGCCCGGTCGGCATAATGTTTAATTAATTTATCGGTAACCTCTCCTTTTTGTTCTCCGGCTAACCCCGTAGCCATGGGCGCCATCAATATTCTGTTTTTGATCTCCAAAGAATTGATTTTTATTGAATCGAACAATCCCACCAATCAAATCACCTTCAGTAATTAAAAGGATACTAACTTGCTTCAAAAAATTTTCCTCAAGTTACCCTAAGGAGTTAGGTAATGATAGCTTGGGAAAGTCTCTAAATCTACAAATCTTTTCATTTAAAGTAAGAAGGATAAGAAGTAAACGAGTTGCAAAAACCCCTTGCAACATATTTTATTTCAAAAACTATGCAAATTTGGGAAACGCCCTATTGTTACGCGGTTTGATTAATAAGGTTCCAAGTTTATTTTTTATATGGTTAAAATGGAAGGGTTGAGGGTAGACAATGAGTGGAGATTATGTTTATCCCCGGTATATAACAAAGGATTTTGTTCCCTTTGACCCCGTAGAACTCGCTAGGAAAACGGAACAGATAGTCTCCAGGGATAACAAGAGGAAATACACGGATTTCTATGTCGTAAGGGTGTACCGTGGAATTTCGACCGGCTATACGGTGGGTTGTAATTTCAGGTGTTTTTACTGTTGGAGTGATGAGTCTCGTGATTTTCCGGAGAAGTATGGGAGTTTTTATTCTCCTGAGGAGGCTTTTGAGAGATTGGCTAAGGCGGCTCAGAGGAAGGGTGTTAATAAATTTAGGATTTCTGGAGCAGAGCCCACTTTAGGCAAGCGCCATCTGATTGAGCTTTTGGGACTTGTGGAGGATTCCGAATTTCCGCTTTTTATTCTGGAGACCAACGGGACGATTCTGGGAGTGGACGAGGATTATGTTGAGCAGCTTAGCAAGTTTAAGAAGGTTTACCTGCGGGTTTCTCTGAAGGCGGGTAACCCGGAGGGCTTCTCTTGGAGAACAGGTGCGAAGGCTGAAAGTTTTGAACTTCCCTTCAAAGCGATTCAAAACCTTTGGGATCACGGGGTAAATTTTCACTGTGCGGCTATGACTGATCCTCGGATTATGCCTTCCAGAGAGAGGGAGCAATTGTTAGAGAAGCTGGCGGGGATTAGTCAGGAATTGGCCAGAAACTTGGAGGAGGAGGTTGTGGATCCTTATCCTAGTACAATCTTTAGATTGTCGAAGGCGGGAGTTAATCTGAGATTCGGAAGATAGTAGTTTTAACCTCAGTGGACGCGGTTAGGCGTAAAGCGGTTATTTTTGGCTTTCTTGGAATTCTTTTTTCCTTCTTTAATTTTGGGGCGAAGGCGGCTCCTCTCAAAACACTTTAGCTATTGTTTTTGTTCTCTCCTTTTGCGTCGCCGCAGCCGTATAGCCCCGAGCAAGAAATTCATCGCCGGCACAGATTGCTTATAGCGTTCATATGCCTCGCCAAACTTTTCAACGTTGGTCTTATCTTCTATTCTTGCGAACAAGTACCATATTGGTGCAGAGGCAATTGCGATAAGCGTTACTAACCAATGCAAGCCAAGGAAAATTGGTATAAGGCACAGTATTGCTCCGCCCGTGTATTGTGGATGTCGAATAATGGCATAGATTCCGCTGTCAACGAACTTTGTAGTATGAAAAAAGCTTTTTCCCTCTGGAACTCCGCCCTTCTCCATAAAAGTAAGTATAGGAAGCTGGCTTAGAATACCGCTGACACATAATAGTACAAGTCCAACGATTAATGATAATGCCGGGGCTGCAGGGATGTATGCCCATATCGTCCATGCAGCGTACCTTATCAGCTCGAAGGCTGCAGGATTATATAACCATGTTGTCCATGCAGCGTATCTTATCAGCTCGAATGGAGCAGGGTAGACCCAGCTTATCCATTCAAATGATTGTATCTGGTTGATATAAGTAAAGTATAAGGGGTTATATAAAAAGGCCAATACTAAGGCAGCAAAGAATAAGACGCCTACTAAGGTTGATAAAACTGTAAGAACCCAAGATCCTGATTCCGATTTCTCACCCATTTTCAAACCGCCTCTTAAATAACATATGGTAGACTTTTTTCTAATGTTTTACGGCACCATTAAATAAATTTATATAATTGTTGAATTTTTATGCTCAGGTAACTCACGAACATGGCTTGAATCAAATATGCTTTCCAGCAGACAGGTTATAAACGAGTGGCTTAAGCGGTAAGCACTCTTATCTTTTTAAATAATAGTTTTGTCTTTTTCTTTCCAAATGATTGTTTGAATATTTATGAAATAAAACTTGGCATTCTTGGAGGAACATACAGATTTTATTAGATATTTAGAGGAGTTTCTATAGACATCAATGTTTTTAAGAGACAAGAAACTAAAAACAAATAATGTCAAGCCAGAATTAAAAGAGAATAAGAGTTGAATATCTTAGATATTGCATTTCAAATTCAGCAACTTTTTATATTAATAATAATTTATGAATACATTGGAGAGGATGTCATGATATCTCTTCGAGTCAAAGATGTTTATAGTTCGGAGATGCATTCCCTAATTGTTGGTAAGGACACACCAATAGAGGATGTAATCAAAAGCTTTGTGAAAAAACCCGAACTCCGCGGAATATTTATAGTCGACGAAAAGACACAACTTATAGGAGTAATCACCAGACACGACCTCATAACTTGGGCGAAGTTTATGGCGGGAGTACCTCAAGCTAAAAATGTAGACGACATATCAGAATCAATCCGAGTATTATCCAAAACGGCTGAAGGAATGATACGCAAGGAAACCAAAGACGCAGCAGTTAAACTAAACGACAATGTCAACATCGCATTAGACAAAATGATAAGCCTAGATCTCATTGATGTGCCGGTAATAAATGAAAAAGACAAGGTTGTGGGAGACCTCCAATTATTAAAAATCCTGAAGGCAATCCTTGAAAAGGGCAAAAAATGATCAATAACATAAAGAGAGTTCCCATCAGCCTTTTTCTTGAAAATTCCTAAACAAACTCAGGTTTCGCTACTAGATAAACACAAATCAATAGAAAGAATTTGTCAAGCCGAGACCGAGTAGGACTAAAAATATAAAGTGTGTTTCTTACAAAACCAAAAATAAATTGGTAAAAAGGCTCTAGATAATCTCGCGAGCTTACAGCATTAGGGCAGCTCAGAGAGAGTGGCAGAAAAAATTTTCTATAGGCGTCTGTGTTTTTCTGTGCGTAGGGGTATTCTGCTAGCCTTTTTCAGTGCTAGGTCGATTACCTTTAGTATGTCTTTTTTGTCGTGGGGGAGGGTCCCACCGAGGGGTAAATAATTTGAAGCATGGTTGCTTCTAAAAACACAGTTAGTGAGTTCAAGGTTTTCGACCAGTAGACGCATCTCTTGGAGTACCCCTTGAGAGTTTAGGACTTGGAATTTCCCTTCGAGTACTTCTCTGTGTAGCGGTGTTCCAGGGACCACCATGAGCGTTAGTGCTCCAATGTATGGTGGGTTGATGCGATTAAGCGTTTTTGCGGTTTCTATTGCATTTTCCCGCCATCTCTCGTGTCCCCCCAAGCCTAGTATTATGGTTACCGACAGTATCATTCCTGCATTCATTATCTTTTTGCAGCCTTCAATGGTTTGTTCTGCGTTTATTCCTTTGAGTACCCTTTCCAGAATTACGTCGTCACCAGATTCTAAGCCTAGATATGCGATTTTTAAACCTGCTTTGTAGAGTTCTCGTAGATCTTCTTCGGATTTTCTGAGGGCATCTGCTGCACAAGCGTATAACCCTACTCTCTCTAGGTGGGGGAATACAGCGTATAGTAGGTTTAGTAGTTCCAGTAGGTCTTCGGTTTTCATGCACAGAGCGTTGCCGTCTAGGAGGAATACTCTCCGAATTCCTTCACCATAGAGTGACCTGGCTTCGAGTATATCTTCTTCAATTTCCTCCAAGGGGCGGACGCCGAATTTTTTTATTAGGTTGGAACCGCAGAATGTGCATGTGTTGTTTGAGCAGCCTATAGTTGCTTGTAAAAGTAGGCTTGGTCCCTCTGACGGAGGTCGGAAAACTGGTTCTACGTACCGCAATGGTGCTCACCACAGTTCAAGCTATTGAAGAGTGAAATTATTTATATTTTTGTCTAACGTCTTTGAGAATCGTTTAAAATTATTAAAAATTCAAAGTGTTGTCAAGTGTGTGAAATTTATATTATTGGCGATGCATATAGTGAAAATATAGGAAGATAAATATGGAATCGTTCGACTTTATTGTTAAAGTTGGAGGGAGTCTTTCCAGAAGCAAATTGAGTCTAAGGAAACTATTCGAGGAACTTGCGGCAATTTCTAAGAACTATGAATTACTTGTGGTTCCCGGGGGTGGACCTTTTGCGGACATGGTTCGTAGGATTTCTTATAAATTCAATATTTCCGATGATGCTGCTCACTGGATGGCTATCCTCGCTATGGACCAGATGGGTTTCTTCTTTTCTGATTTTCATCCAAATATTAGGGTTGTTGATGAGATAGAGGAAGCTAGGCAAATAAGCCGCGGATTGATTCCTGTTTTGATACCCTCTAAGGTAATGTTTGATAATGATCCGCTGCCTCATTCTTGGGATGTAACTTCTGATTCTATAGCAGCTTACATCGCGCACATCACTAGTACCAAAAGGGTGTTCATTCTTACCGATGTTGACGGAGTATTTACTTCGGACCCCAAATCCAGCCCTAATGCGGAGCTGATACATGAGATTTCGGCGGAGGAGCTTTCTTATAAAAACATGTGCACAAGTGTTGATAAAACATTTCCAAGTTTGGTTTCCAAATATGGATTAGAGTGCCTGGTTCTTAATGGAAGACACCCTGAGCGAGTAACTCAAGCTTTAAACAACAGAAAAGTTAAGGGAACTACTATATACAGCTCAACAAGCGGAAGACGACGAATTAACCTCGCCTAAACGTGAACGAAATGGCTTTAATCTGATCTCTTTTTTTCTAAATTTTTAGACGCTGAACTCTTTCAATATGAGTTTGGGTTGGTCTATGACTTTTTTAATCGCGGGGGTTAGCCAGTAAATTGAGGTACGCCAGTCGACCTCCACATAGCCTCTTAGTTCTAGCCAGTTTAAGTGTTGGCGGAGAGCCCTCATCTCTATGTTCAAGTCATCCAATAGGAATTGGATTCCTCTGACTTCCCCATCATGCCGCATCATTATCTTTAGAAGATTTAGCTCTTTCTGGACGGTGACCAGCAGTAAGACCCGTAGGGCGTTTTCAACGTTTTGACCAGTTTTTGCGCTCATTGGGATAATATAAACATCCGGCGGTATTTCTAAATCTTCTCTTATTTGCGCCACTTTACGGGCATTGGGGAGATCCTGTTTATTCGCCGCAATCGTTATCGGGACGCCGGGTAGAAATTCCTGGACTTCCTGCCATATTGCTTTTGCCTCCTGGTCTGAGTTTTTATCCTGACTGTCAACCATAAAGAGAACACCGTCAGCTCCTTTGGATAAGATTTGGCGGAGGATTTTGAAGTGTTTTAAACCAGGGGTTCCAAACAGATTAATTCTCAGGTCTTCAATATTCGCTATCCCGTAGTCAAGTGCCACTGTTGTGTTTTTTTTGTCTATACTGATGCTTTTACCTTGAGTTAGACTTCGTATTATGGTAGATTTTCCAGAATGATAACTGCCAGTGACCAAGATTTTCAATGAACCGCCTCACTTGGGCTTTAGCTATGTATAATTCTAAGGTTAAAGAAGTTAAAAAACCTTTGTTTATATTTCCAGTATTGGAAGAGGAGCTGATATTTGGTGATTTTTCCTATAAAAAAGAGTGATTCAGAATGATTTACTAATAACCTCGGTGTTATCGATGTTCTTATAGAATTTTTGACTGTGCAACACCGTGTAAGATACTTATTAGTTCTTGAACTCTCTCCCTAATGATTTTTCCTCGTCTGTTTGATTTTTCGCACGCCGCGCCTCTTATGCCCACCACATCTGCACTTAAGTCGCGGATTAGGGGGAGGTCTTCTTTTTTTATTGAGCCTGCTAGGGCAACTAGAACATTTCTATTGTGTGCGTCTTTAACAAAGTTCTCAATCTTATCCCAGGACCATAAATCAAACAAACCCACGCCGTCTTTAATTGCCGTATCAACCATTGCAACATCGGCCCCTGCTTCCATAGTTACTTGGGGAATCAGAGAGGGGTCTATAGAGTTTATTCTATACGCATCTGCGTATCCTGCTATCACAACCTTGATTCTCGGATTGTAGTCCTTAACGCTTCGAACAACTTGTTTTGCTAGGTAGAGGGCGTCCTGATAAACATTAACACAGTATATTCCCACCTTTACATAATCCACCCCACTCACGGCTGCCCCCAGAGCTGCTAGGGACGCTGTTCCGGGTTTGTTGGGAAAGTCTCCGATGGCGGCGCTGACTTCTAGTTCTCTTGGGGTTAATTCTCTTATTCGTCGAATTATCCAAGGAAAATTGGCTCCTAGAGAACCTTCTGAAGGATTCTTTACATCTATAATGTCAGCCCCACCCACTATAGCTTCTAGAGCTTCTTCCTCATCCCTTGGACTGATAAGCAATTTCAATTGAATCACAATCCTCCGCAAGAAAGCCCACCATCTTTAGAAGTGGGTTCTTGACCCATCATGGGCCTAGTTATTAGTTGCGTGTATTTTTTACTAACATAGGCACAACTTTTAAGCTTTCTTCTTGGAGCTAAAGAATAGCAAAAGGTAATTGGTGGGATTCCCCTCTCTTTTGTTATTAAACTAGGAAAAAGAGGAAATATGTGAGTAGCTGATTAGGTTTTGATTTTTCTTGAGTAGCCTAAAACTTTATTGTACTCTTTTCCGATTTGTTCTGCTATTGCCGGTGCTAGGTATCTTTCTATATCGCCTTCCATGAGGGTGCTGGGTTTGATTTTTGAGGATAATTTACCTTCCCTCTGTAGATCAGCTAGCAGGTTTTTGACGGATTTCAACGCATTATCGTAAGTTATTTTTTCAACTTCTTCTCGTTCAAAGCTTGTGTGTATTGTGTTTATAGATAGGTAGTAGAATTTGGCGAGAGCTTCTAGGTTTCCCAGCTTTATGGGAGTAACCGTTCCATGAACCTTACAATAAGTGTCACCCAACTCTCTACTACAGACAGGGCACACGGTTTTTCCAGTTTCTGTACGCAAATAGAAGATTATCATCGCTGCGGTCCTATGATTGTCGGCTTCGCTCCAAGCTAATTGGGGCAGCTCTACACCGCTAATTGCTCTCATGGCAACATTTATCTTTTTCTCGATGAGACCTATTGGCTCGACTTTTTCGAATCTTTCTATTCTAGCAAGTTCCTTTTTCTTTTCCTCTTTCTCCCTTGCCACACCTATACGTTTCCTTCTCTCTTCCTGTATCGTGAAGTAGCGCTGTGTTATGTCAAAAGCAGTAGCATAACTTACCGGAGAAACTTTTTCCATTTTAAGAGGTTTCTCAACCACCCCTAGAAAGGTGGGGCTTGGAGAACTTTTTAGTTCTTCGATTGAGTCTTTAAGAGACTTGCTGCCGATACGAGCCCATATGAAACCATTTATCTGCGAAGAGTCCAGATGGGGGAATATATCCTCAAACTCTTTTTGACGAATCATAATCAAATCAAAGAAAAGCTCCTCTTTTGAGGTTTTGAGGTTAGGTTCAGGTTCATCTACAAAGATTTTGTAGATAATCCCGAATCGCTCAATATCTTTTCTTAGTCTCTCGTAGATTTCGACTATGCGGCTCAAATGTGTGAAAGAGTCCGAAATTAGTTTGTAATAGGCATCATCATTAACTCGCCGGACGAACTCCTGTATCTGGCTCATTGCGGTCAATTCTCTTATGCTTCCGATGTTCAAGCTACTGAGAATCTGGTTAACCTTTTGCTCGGCTTCAAGAAGTTCTTTTAGTTCCTCAGGGGGAGGGAGCGTCATATATTTCTTAAGCTCTTTTAGTACAAGGTCATCTATGCCAGTCATCTCGCTGGCAGGCTTGGTGTAGGTCCATAAGGAAATCTTTCCCTCTTGTATGTTGTAACCCTGACCTCTGAGGCGGGGTATTACATTTTTGACCAGCGTGTTTCGTATTCTAAGAAGACGGTTGATTCTCTCAATAGTATACTTGAAATCTTCGGCACTAATGTTAATCTCTTCCAGCTTTTGGGTTAGTTTATCAACGGGTAGCGTGAGTGAAGAGCATAGAGAGTACCAATCGTCGAACCCTTGTTGTTTCATTCGGTGTTGAATATCTTCCCGAGTTTCATCCAACATGTACATAAGGAATGATTCTAGCATAACAGGTTCGGCGGCCTTTTTTATTACCTCGTTCATAATGAGGCTACTACCCATCGCATATAGGTCGTTTAGTGTTGTTTTTTTGGTGTCATAATCGTCGAATAGTTTTAAAAGTTCCAGTTTCAATTTGCAAACATCGATGTAAGCTTTTAGTTCTAATTCTTTTTGTGGTATATTTTTTACCAAGTTTTCTGTTACTATTGAAGAAGTATTTTCCAGGTTCTCAACGTCAGTTGTTAGGCTTTCGAGGTTAATCATACCTTCTAGTTTACCTTTTAATTCTTTGTAAGTTGATATTTCGGTGCACTCTTCATCATGAGAACCTTTGATATCTTCTTCAAGCTCCATAGGTTTGGGTTTGAAACCATACGCCAGTTTTATCTTCTCTACCCTAATCGGTGGGGTGAAATAGGTTATGTTTCCTAAAAAGTCAATAAAATGTGTTTTAGGGTACTTTGTGTATATTTCAATCAATTTGTCTTGAATTAGTTTCTGAAGTTTGTTTTTAGATTCACCCTTAAGCCTTATTTTTGCGGCTTCTGATTGAATTTCTATTTGCCGCCTGAGTAGCTCCTGTTCTTTTTGAAATGAGTCGGCCAAAAGGATATCAACTTCGTTATAAAGTTGGTCCAACTGTTTTTTAGCTACTCCTGCCTGTTCTTCAGGCGCAGCGCCCTCACCTGAGGCCAGATCAATCGTGTGTATGCCACGATAGTGGTAAATATAAGATACGGCTGCGGCCTTAACGAAATTGGAGAAATTGGCTCTCTCTCCCACTATCGACGTCAAATGTTTCTGCTCCGGTTCGGATTTTAAGCGTATAGCTAAGGCTTGCCTCACAATAAATTCTTGAGCTACTTCCCGTAACACCATTCGCTGCGAAGTTAACCAATCAGACATTCTATCACTCTTCCATTTTTCCATGAGTCTTTAGCCAATTATTTCCAATCGAAAGTCTGATTCGGCCAGGAGTGGCGTAGTCGTATAGAACAAGATACTCCAAGCTCGGATCATCCTTATTCCTAAGGTATAATCTTGTAGGTTGGGGTAAAAGGCTACTGAAAGCTTTCAGATATGTATATTCTATGTAATCAAGCAACCCTTCAATAAAAACAGTCGGCGTTCTAGATTGGATTTCTAAAGGCCTCATTGAGTCCATAAAAAATCTTATTCCGGTTTTAAAGAGCCTAGAGGTGTCTTTGCTTAAATTCAACATATCCGAATAAGTGTTCATAAGAGTGTTTACAGCTTGCATTAATCTTTCACGCCGAGCTATTTCGGCATTATATTCACTAATTTCATCTTCTAGCGATTTTAAATCTGTTAATAGTTGATTATAAGCTGGTTCAAGGCCACTTAGTTCCTCATTTAATTGCTTTAATTGATTCTGTAAGATTTGTACATCCTTAGCCATTTTCTCAATTTCGGCATTTAGTTTTTCCACGGAAGAACGAATATTGCTGGTTTGGATTTTCAACTCCCCTTCGCTTCTACCTCCTCCCACACCAGCGATTTTCAAGTTTCTGAGTCTTTGTATCTCTGCTTCTATTTTATCAATTAATAGTTTTTTAGCTTCTACCTCCTCACGGAGCCTTTGTGGTGTTTCCCGCTTTACTTTTATTTCCTCTTCCATCTTCCTTCTAATATTGACTTTAGCGTCTATATCGCTTTTTACAACCTTAACCTGCTGTTCGGTACTGTAAATCCTGCTTCTTACTTCTTCTATCTTATCGTTCCACTGCTTAATTTCATACTGTATACTCTGATTCACTTCTCTTAAAAGGTTAAGAGGCGCGTACTCACCGCTTCCCTTTTCTCTCTGATCACTAATGAAATTTATAAAGCTCTTTATTAATTTGAAAGGTGTTAATGTTTTTTCTTTTATTTCTTCTTTAAATTTGGCGATCCACGCTTGTGCTAACTCTTTCCACTGGGGAAACTCTTCAAACTCGGGTTCAATATAACTTGAAAAAGCATCAGAAAATTCATCGCTTGAAAGTTTATCCTGCCTCTTTTTTAAGAATTTGGGAAGTACATCGTAGCCCAATATATAATCCGCAAGGCCGGGGACCATTTCAGTTATTCTGTTAATCGTAAGATCTTTAGCCTTTTTCAAAAACGCCTGTTCATCAGGTCCCACTTTTTTCATGGTAGTATTAAATGCAATTTCTAAAAGTTGTGTAGGCGGGGTTATACTTTCTCTATACCCGAATCTCAGCGCGGAATCAAGGATATCACTTTTAACTGAGTTTCTAAGGCCTTCTACTGTCCAGTTTGTTGGTCCGATCAGTGCATATTTACCCTCTATCTCATTTTTAAAAAATACCTTGAACTCGTCTATGTATTTTCTTATGAGTCCTGTTTGTATTTCATCCTTCTTTAAACTCTCAAAAAATATTTGGAAGATTTGCTCTGCCAACTCCTTTTCACATCGGGTTGCTAGAAAAGCGGATAGAGCGTGATTAAAAACGCCGAGTGCTCTCCTCGCGTGTGTCATAAAGTATGCCAAATCACCTCTGAACTCCCATGCCCAGAACTCTCTATCCTCTCCCCCATATTCTGATTTGAGATATTCCTGAAAAGCGCTACCCAACGAATTCATGAGGGGGTTTGTGTTATCCTCGTCTTTACCTATTATCTTTTCAAAGCTTTCTATATGACCAGCCATTCTTGATTTGGTTCCGCTCTGAATAACTGTGTTCCCTTTCTCTTCAAACCTATCAAGAATTTCTTTACACTCCGCGAGGAACTTTTTCTCCGATTCTAGAAGCCATGTGGGTTGCTGTGCGGATACATTTTCCAGCCTTCCACCAAAGCCGTTAAACAGGGCCTCCACAACACTTTTTTCCACAACTTCAATGGTGTAGTCGTTAATCAGTGAAAGAATTTCTCTTCCTAGAGCTCCTACATCACCTGTCAAAGTTTTAATAGCGGTCTTTGTAAATATCATACTTTGAAGATGCTCAAGTAGAACCTCCTCTGGGGCTGAGAGATCTTGAATATTCACATTGTCAACAGTAGCATTAAAACCCGGGGGCCTTAAAGAGTAATCAATCTCGAAGTTTCCGGTGACCACGGTGTCAATGTCAATTCCAAGATGTCTGATAAAGTCTCTACCATACTTTTCACGATACTTCTTCTGGGTAACTTCACCGTGAATACGTTTTGCGAAACGATCAACAAATTTTTCCAAAACGCTAGCTCCCTCTGATTTAAGTTTTAAACCAGATACGGAGCATGCTTCCTCTACGTCACTTAGCTTCTTGTTTAATTCATCAGCCAGTTCGATTGATCGAAAAACGTCCACCAAGCCTTTTTCCTGTTCCAAAAGAACCAGGAAGTTTGAATTTTCTCCATAAGACCCTACGTTTAATAACAACACTTCAGGTAGTGTGCCACCCTTAACCATCCGTGAAAGTTCAAACTCGACTACTCGAAGTTCAACCCCACTCTCTTCCCCGATTAAGTGGTTCAGTTTATGTATTAATTCTCCAATATGTGACGCCAACGTTTTAGCTCTGGCGAGTGAAACAGATTCCGGTCCAGCGAGAGAACCAAAAGAACCCGTATTATTTGAAGTGTGTCCGAACACAGAAACAACAGCTTTTTTTAGGGCTTCGGCGGTGCTAGGTGCTGCTTCTCTACGCGTCATAGTTAACCCTCACTACATGAAATGACTTTAATTTAAGATATACCTTTCAGAATTATTTAATGTTTCTTACACGAATAAATTCGAAATTTTCCTTCTTCCAACCGCGTTTCCGAAATAGTACTCCTTGCTCAAAGCGAAAGAATCTTAAATCCATGTAAATAATCATAAGTTATAGGTGTTAATAATGGCCAATTCACTACTGATAGTATTCAGTATAGTATTAGATGCACTCGGCATATTCGCAATCCTATTCGCTTTTGCATACCAAAATATTGCGATGTTGGGCGTTGCATTTGCTGTTTTTGTTATCAGTGTAATAATTCTAGTTTGGGCTTTTAAAGAAGAAACACCCAAAAAAGAAGCTCCCTCTGCGCCGACCAGGGTAGAAACCCCCGTTAAAATGAAACCAAAGGTATCAACTATTCCAGCAAAAAGTACCAAACCTAAACCGGTAAAACCCACAAAAACCACGGTGCTGCCGCCTAACACAGTTTACTGCACATACTGTGGAAAACAGATACCTAAGGACATCCTTTTCTGTCCAAACTGTGGATCGTCGATGGAGTAGACTAAAACCTAAGATCAGTCACTGCGATTAAAACATTGAATGCGGTAGATTTTCTGTAGCACCTTCTTGTTTTTCGAAAAGCTTATATTCTTACCTATTTTTCACGTTTTCCAAAAAAGTAGTGCGGATAATTGCTTCTGGAACTTTTGTTATTATTTAGTATGAGTTTTATCATAGGCCTCTCCGGAGCCCTCACTCCGGGACCTTTATTAGTTGTTACTATAAATAAATCCCTCGAGGGAGGTTTTAGAAAAGGAGGACTCACGGTTTTTGGCCACTTAATTTTGGAAGCGCCCTTAATTCTTTTATTATGCTTAGGATTAGACACATTTTTGAACCAAGATTGGCTTAAAATAGCCATAGCTATTATCGGAGGCATCGGCTTAATTATACTTGGGGGGCATACCATATTCTCCGCATGGAGGAAAAAGGTCAAGTACCCCCTAAATACAATTAGAGAAAAGGAGACGAAGGATACCGCGGAACTGGTAAATCCAACTAATAATTTTGATGAAAAAAATTGGAGGCAAAGGATACTAAATAATTCTGTGGTCTTGGGTTTAACAGCCACGGCCTCAAACCCGTTCTACTGGATCTGGTGGATCACGGTTGGTGCAGCTATTTTCCAGTACGCCCCGACACTCGCAGGGATCACCATGAGCAACCCCTTATACTGGATGCTTGGAAGTTACGCTGGCGTGTTTTTCCTAAGTGGATTCGATTTGGGATATTTGATTATAGGTTCTGTGGCGCTAAGTTGGATTTTCTTAGCAATTGGCCATTTCTCAAGCGACCTAAGTTGGTATACAATGGTTTCTTTTATGGTTGCTAAAGGTAGGGTTTTACTGAACCAACGGAAATACGAAATAATAATCGCAATCTGTGGTGCGGCTCTTGTTATTCTTGGGGTATGGTTTATCTTGAGCCCTGTTTTGGGGTAATGGCGATTGGAAGAAATACTCTGTCGAGAATAAATAGATTCATATAAAATAATATTTTAGGGAAGTTTTTCAGGTAGCTAAATATATTTTCAGAATGATTGTTTCCTTAAAGGACTTTGTGTGGGTCTCGTATGAACTGGGAAGAAGCTGTTACGAACACTGTTAAAAAGAGATTATCGGGGGAAGACGGCCATGATTACGAGCACACTCTTAGAGTTTACAATCTTTGTGTGAAGCTGGCAGAGCTTGAAGGAGCAGATGTTGAGGTTCTCAAAGCCGCCTCTCTCCTACACGATATAGCCCGCCCCCTTGAAGAGACTTCGGGTGTTTCCCACTCAGTAAAGGGTGCGGAAATCGCCAGAAATATTTTGAAGCAGACAGATTTTCCAGAAACAAAAATCGAAAAGGTGTGCAAAGTAATCATAACACACAGATTTAGCGAGGGAGGAGAAGCTCAGGAAATTGAGGAAAAGATACTGCAAGATTCGGATCGACTTGATGCAATGGGTGCTATTGGAATTGCCAGAGCCTTCATGTTTGGAGGCAAAAATGGGCGAAGTTTAAAGGAATCGGTCGAGCATTTTCATGATAAGCTACTTCGGTTGAAGGATGAAATGTATACCACGAGCGCGTATAATATCTCTGTTCAGCGTCATGAGTTTATGGAGAAATTTTTGGATAGGCTTAAAAAAGAAATAGAAGGAGAAGCATAGAATCCCGTTATTGTTTTGAATTTAGTTTAGCGAAAATCGGATTTTTAAATCGGTTATGTTATTGAAAAGAAATAAAAGTAGGATTGGAAAATTCAACAATGTATTCCTTTATTTCCACCGAGGCGGTTTGAATGTCTAGGAAGTATCCTAATAGGCCTTTATTGGGGGTTGGTAGTGTTATTGTTTCTGATGGAAGGGTGGTGCTTGTTAGGCGGGGGAGCAAACCGGATTATGGATTGTGGTCTATTCCTGGAGGGTTGGTTAATAATGGGGAGAGGCTGAGAGAAGCTTGTGCCAGAGAGTCGCTTGAAGAAACGGGTATTGTGGTGGAAGTAAAAGAACTTCTGGAGGTTCTGAATAGAATAGTTTATGACGATGAAGGGCGCGTCCAGTACCAATTTGTTATTGTGGATTTTCGCGCTGAACCAATAGAAGGCGAGCTTAAGGCGAGTACGGATGCTTTAGAAGCAAAGTACGTAAGGTTCGAAGACTTGAAGCATTATGAGATTACGGAAGCTGTAAAAGATTTATTACGAAAAGCGGGTATAATGAAAGATTAGGATTAGTCCTTATTTAGGCCTTTTAGTTTCTCCTCTATGTCGATGGGTTGTTCTTCTCCCCTTGCCTTAAACATTATGCGGGGTTCTACGCCCTCCAGTTTTCGCTCGACTCTCATTATATCAATTTTGTCGAGTTTTCTCTGTATCTTTTTCTGCGCTACCAGAACGATTATGGCATCCTCTATTTGTTCCGCAATTTTGGGTTTAGTGTTTCTCAAGTTTTCAAGATAGTTTAGGGCGTCGGGAAGCAGTACATATCTTAAGACCATCTCTTTCCTTTCTGCTTGTTCACTCTGAGCACTTTCTTGTTTCTCTTTTTGTTGTTTTTGCGCCAGATTCTTTTGCATTAATTCCATCATCTTTCTTCGCTTAATGGCTTCAAGTTCTTCGTCAGACATTTTCTTATCCCCATACGAAGCAAATATAGTAATAGGTATTATGTTTTTTGGTATATTTTTGCCACATTAATCAAACTTTTTAAGCTGTGCAACATATGATAACATAAAAAACATATGCGAACTTAATTTCAAAAACTATTTACTTTTATAATATAGAAGGCTTAAGAGAACCAAAAAATACGGCTGGCGGGTTCCACTTTGAGTAGAGAAGAGTATACCATTAAAATTAAAAAAATCAGTAACATAGAGGAGGTACTCTATCTAATAGAGTCACTCTACGCCAGTGGAGCCAGAATGATTAACCTTGAGATGGAAACACCGGCAACAGCCGAACAGTTTCGAAAGATTCAGGAATTAATTGTGTCACTCCCGGGATACGAGGTAACAGTTAAAACACCTATGAACATCTCACTCCAAGACATCATGGAGATGAGCCACAAGTCTATTCTTGAGACAATTAGCAACTCGGTATTCCATCTCATGGATGATGTAGTAGAGTCAGTAGAATCCTTTGACCCAGCAAAAGCGGAGGCCGTGGAACTCGCCCACGATAACGTTCACAGGTATTGTCAGAGATACCGCAGACAAGCTCATAGTGGGCCGTCCCAAAACGTAAAAGAACTCCTCAACATCTCAGTGTATATATCAAATCTGGAAAACATAGCAAATTATCTTTCATACATAGCCCACTCTCTGAGCCAGCAAACACTTCCCTCAGACCAAACCAAGCAGTTACTAAAAGTACTAATCCCCATCAAAGAAGCTATGAGCAAGACTATCGAAACCTTTCTAACAAAAAATGTTGACAAGGCGCAGTCCATTCTGAGAGGGGAAGGCTTGATACGAAAGGAAATTGAGAATCTTCTAAACAGAATACTCAGCTATCCCGACAGGACAGTGCGTCTCGTAATAGAAAGCATAATGATACATTCAGGCGAAATACTGCGCAATCTTCATCAAATATTAATAAACACTATTAAGTGATATTAGATAAATATTCGGTGAAATTAAATTATATCAAATAATATTATCAAAAGAGAAACATATTAAACTCATTTTTGTAATTAAATGTTCAATAAAGTAACAATGCACTCAAAACTTTTAAGTGGTTTTAAGAACTAATATTAAACAAGCGAGAGGTGTAAAATTTGAGCGAAAATAAAAAACAAACAGCCCAAAACCCAAAGTCAGAAAGCAGCTCATCCCCCTCCAACCCAAAGGCTAAAACAGCCCCCGCTACTGCAGCCCTACCCGCCGGTGGAACTAGAGAAGAAGAAATATCCATGCTCCGTATGATGGTTAATATAATGGAGGACAACGTTAATACAATGCTCAGGATAGAAAAGACCCTCAATGATAGATTAGGCACAATAGAGAGAAGGTTGGCAGAAACAGAAAAAAGACTCTCTGATCGCATTGGAAGCATTGGAGTTTCCGGCTCAGAGAAACTGGAAGAAACCCTAAGCAAAGCAGTAAACGATATGCAAAAAGGAATGGAAATAATGGTTCTTCAGAACATGGTCGAAAAGGTGGAGGGACTCGCAGCCCAGATAAGAGGTGAACCACTGACTGAGAAAAAGCCAGTAGAAGAGAAAGGGAAAGAGGAAAAGCCTGCCCCAAGGGTTCAAAGAAAGGAAAAGGAAAGAGAAAGAGAAGATAAAGGATTTAGGGACCGGTCAAGAGATAAAGTGGATTATAGGGAGGAGGAAAGAGAGCCGAAGAAAGAAGAAGAGCGATTGGTCAGACCTTCAGACCTGTTTGGTAGAGGTTACTGATAAGCCTAAGGCGTAGCAAAAATTTTTAATTATCTTTATTTTCAGCTTCAGCCTTTAAGAATCCAAAGAGGATTTTGTATTCCTATAATTTTTTTCCCCCTCATCGAGGTTGGCAACGAAACAAAGAAGGAGTTAAGGGAAGTTAGGAACTCAAAAAAACAGATTTTTTGGTTTTTTTGAATTTTTTATTGGTGTTAAATTTGGGAAAATTCTTTTTGAGGTTACCATTTGGTTTCGGGTTTTTCTCTCTCGTATTGTTGTTGCTGCGGGGATTTTACTTGAGCGTCTATTTCTCCTTGTAGGTATTGTACTGCGTCTAAGAATCTGTTTAGGATGATTAGCATTTGAACGCTCCAGACGGCATCCTGTACTGTTCCAAGACTTGTTCTGTGGGCCTTAATGGTTTCTTCACGCGTTTGCTCGATATTTATCTGCTGAATTTTGCGTAGCTCGTTGAGAACGTTAGTGGTTGATTCGTTCATGCGTTGTATGGTTTTTGTTCTTTCTGAACGAACGGTGTTTGTTAGTTCCACTAATGCTTGGATCATGTTTGTTATGTTTTGAGAGAAGAATTCCGTAAATTTCTGAATTTTGTTAGTGTAGTTTTCGATTAGAGTGGTTACATTTTCTATCTTTGAGTATATATCATTTAGCGCCTGGGTGACTAGGGGTATGATTGCTTCTGATGACATCTTTAATAACCTCCCTCATCTGTCGTTGACTCCATTTCTGGTTGCTGAGCACCCGTAGCCGCTGTCAGAATCTTAAGTGAAGCCTGAACAAGTTCCCTCATCATTGGGCGTAGCTTCTGAGGATCTAATTCGCTATATACGAGCTTTAGAAGCTCTTCCATGGCTTCTTTGGATTTGGCGAATGTCTCAAGGTTAAGGAGTTCGCTTAAATTTCCTATCTCAAAGTTGAAAGTGTTTAGAAGCGTACCAACTTGATCCGCGAAGATTTCTTCTTCATTTCCTATTGTTCGAGCCAAATTTTCAAGCGTTTCATTTATTTGTTTAATGCTTTTTTCCACATTGTCCATCAATCCCGATAAAAGATCGTAATTCTGTTGCATAACGTTGAGAGAACTATCTAATTTCGTGGAGATATTTTTGAATTGAAAGATAAACTTTGAAGTAACATCTTCGGACAATTTTTACACCTGACTCTTCCTTTAAGGAATAAATGCATTTATAGAATAAAAAACTTCCTAGTTTCAAAAACAGATACTTTATTTTCAATAGTATCAAAAGGGTGTTAGTTTTTAACTTCTTCGGCGGGAAGCCCACAGACTTTCAGACTAGGGATGAATGGAAGCCCATAAATATTTATGTTGGCAGTGGTAGAAAAATAGCATGGCTTGGAGAAGTTACCAGTTCAGGCTGTATCCCTCAAAAACCATCCAGAAAAAGCTGAACGAACAGATGGAACTATGCAGGCAGCTCTACAACCAGCTGCTTGAAGAACTCGATAAGGCTAGGAGAGAAGGCAGAAAGATAACACAGAGAGACACCCAAGCCCTAATCGCGGAGCTGAAGAAAACTGAGAACCCCGAACTGAGCAATGTGTACTCCAAAGTGCTGCAAATGGTGAACTATCAGCTCTGGTCAAACATAAAAGCCTTATCCCAACTTAAACAGAACGGGAAGAAAACAGGCAGACTGCGGTTCAAAGGAGCGGGCTGGTATAAGACCCTAAATTTCAACCAGTCCGGCTTCAGAATCGCGGGAAACAAGCTCATCCTATCAAAGGTCGGAGAAATCCCCATAAAAACCCACAGACCAATAGAAGGCCAGATTAAGGGAGTGATCATAAAGAGGGAGAAGTCCGGCAAGTGGTTCGCCAACCTTCAAGTAGAAAAAAACAAGGAGCCCCAGTTCTTGCCCTCTATGGGGAGGGCGGTGGGAATAGACGTTGGGGTGAAACACTTCCTCACCGACAGTGATGGAAGGCAGGTTGAGAACCCCCGCTTCTACGAGAAAACCCTAGAGAGGATAAGGGTTCTTCAGAGGAAACTCTCGAAGAAAAGGAGGGGTTCGGAGAACAGGGAGAAGGCGAGGATCAGGCTGGCTTGCGCTTACGAGATGCTGGTGAACCAGAGGGACGATTTTCTGCACAAGCTCTCCCGCTTCTACGCAAACAACTACGACACCGTTTTTGTGGAGGATTTAAGAATCCAGAGCCTGGCAAGGAACCGCAACCTGGCCCAGAAGATACTGGACGCCTCCTGGGGGAAGTTCTTCCAGTTTCTGTCCTACAAGGCTGAGAGCGCTGGTAGGATGGTGGCGAGGAGAAAACCCGGGGGAACCACGCAGAACTGCTCAAACTGCGGGCGGAAGGTTCCAAAAGCGTTGGATGAGAGAACACACCGGTGTCCCTACTGTGGTATTGAGCGGGATAGGGATTATAACGCTTCTCTGAACATACTGTATTCAGGGTTGGGACGACCCGGAGAGCCTGCGGAGATAAGACCCCTACAGGTTATTCCTGCAAGCCTCATCGTTGAAGCAGGAAGCCCTATCCCTCCAGGGTAGGGTAGTTCACTTCAACTGAGAATTCAATTTGGGAAAAGATGAGGAGAATTATTGAGAATTTGCTGCTTATTATAGGTTATTGAGTTTCAAACGCTTAATGGCTACCGCTCGGTTTTTTATTAATTCTTCTATAACCATTATTACCTCACCTATGTCTCTTTTTAGAACTTTTGTTATTTGACCAATGTTCTTTTCACCATCTATCATTAAAAACAAGTCTACAACCCAGCCTCCATATTTGGAGGTTAAATCTTCGGATAGTTTGTTATTAAGAAACTCTAGTGTGAATATTTTCTTTACCGGTATTGAAAAAACAGTCATTTCACTTTGTTGGAGCGTATCTAGGAGCGGTTCATATGTCGGCATACTTTGCTTTAGAGGCGTTTTCAATGGTCCAGAATAGACCTTTATATTGGTTTCTTGTTCTTTTGCCGCTATTTTATCCAAACATTTTTGGAACTTCTTAGCTGAGCTCTCTAAAACTTTTTGTAATTCGTAGACATCTCCTTGGTTAATGATAACCAAAAAGAAATCCTGAAAGCGGGAGATTCCAATGTTGCTGTCGTGAATTTGGGCAATTAAAGTGTGGATGTTTATCACGCTTAAATAAAGGATTAGAGACTGCACCATATCAATCATATTATCAGGAAAATGTGAAACTATCAGGTTCCCGTTTAAACCTAAAATACCAGCATACTTCACATAATCACTTTTTTCAACTTCTTTTAATAGCGCCTCAAAATCCTCTATTAATGCGCTCATAACCCATCCCACTAAGCAGCTATTTTTACCAGTTTATTATTTATTAAATTTTACCGTTCTCCCATTACTTGGGAGCAATAAGGGTATAACCTAAATCGTCATCATTGCGATTCTTATCGCGCCATAGTTCATTTGCTGGCTAGCTTGCCAGTAGACTGTTCGAGTTATATGCTTTACTGCATTTCCTAAGTTCAGATTTGTTTTTTTGAAAATTTTACAAAAATATCGGCGAGAAAGCCCCCAGTTTTAACCGAGGGAATGAATCGCCACTTTAGAATTTTCGCTGAGTATTTATTGCGAAACAATACAAAAATTATCGAGGCGTAGAGCATAAAATGATTACAGTAACCAGATACAAATTGTATCCAAGCAAAGAAGCAGAAGATAAACTGTTTGCTAGTCTTGACAGTTGCAGTTTTGTATATAATTGGTGTCTCAGCAATCATACGTGGAAAGACAATATTCTGCCTCAGCTTAAAGAAAAATATCCAAAGCTAAAGGAAGTCCACAGTATAGTCCTCCAGAATGTGATTCACCAAATCAGAGATAATCTCAAAGTTCTTTCAGCTCTAAAGAAAAAGGGAAAAAGGTGGGGAAGCTCAGACACAAGAAACTCCACAGCATGATCTTTGAGCAGTCTGGGTTCCGGATAGAGAATAATAAACTTATCCTCAGCAAGATAGGAGAAATACCCATCTTGATAAGTAGACCAATAGAGGGAATAATCAAGCAAATAGTAATCAAGCATTGTACTGTAGCATAAATAAGTGGACTAGGTGTTTCCTTGTAGTATTTGCCAATCGCTGATATTAAAAGACATCCCCTTAGGCTTTAGGTAGAGTTCCTCAAAAGCCTCCAACGCTTCCTGTTTCGTGAGGGAAATCTGGGGGTGGAGCTGAGCCGGGCTGGCGCCGTAGAGGTGGTGCCCCTGGTTCGGAAGCCAGTTGTGGAAGAGATTAAACAGAGAGAGGAGATACCGTCCCTTGTGCAGGGGGTCTTCT
>JAUQZE010000016.1 GCA_030587365.1 Candidatus Freyarchaeota archaeon
TGCGCCAGAAGGCCATCGCTTGCAGCTCCTCTGAATGGAAGCTCCAGTCCCTAGCCGCGCACTCGGGGTTGCTGCACATGAGCACCCTCTCCAGGACGTAGATTTCTCCCTCAAGTGTTACAATCTTCCTGGGGTTGCAGTTGTACTTCTTCACGAGCCTTGACCCACAGAGGGGGCACGCATCAAAACTCGTCCTGCATTCAACAACTTGCCGTTCCATAATCTAAAAGCGAATTACACCTATATAGGAGTTTCCATTGAACATATGGGTAAGCTACCTCCTCGGTTACTCGAACAGATTTATAAAGGATATGCATTTTTCCTAGTGTTCGAGTGAGCCCTCCCAAAAGAAGCCTTTATAAGACTCTAAATCTAAAAATAAATAATATAATATAACCCTTGCAAAAGAAGTTCCTCAGTAACGAGGATTGAAAGTATCTTAAAATATACTTTAATTCAGAATTTATTAAAGTCTTGCAAAAGAAGTTCCTCAGTAACGAGGATTGAAAGCTAGCTTCTAGGAAGGAATACCAAACTGTAGGAACGCTCTTGCAAAAGAAGTTCCTCAGTAACGAGGATTGAAAGCCTGGTGGCTCAGAGTATCATGCGGCGAGAAGTAGGACATCTTGCAAAAGAAGTTCCTCAGTAACGAGGATTGAAAGCCCTCAATAGTTCCCTCGACACCTTCTCCCACACCGCCTTGCAAAAGAAGTTCCTCAGTAACGAGGATTGAAAGAACAAATCGGTAGTGTTATACAGGTTAGTTGCATTAATACTTGCAAAAGAAGTTCCTCAGTAACGAGGATTGAAAGCTTAATCTTTTCGGATACGTTTTTAAGATAACTTTTAGTTCTTGCAAAAGAAGTTCCTCAGTAACGAGGATTGAAAGAACAAATCGGTAGTATTGTATAGGTTGGTTGCATTACTTGCAAAAGAAGTTCCTCAGTAACGAGGATTGAAAGGAGATTTTTCACAAGCTGTACAATGTAGTTTATCTTTACTTGCAAAAGAAGTTCCTCAGTAACGAGGATTGAAAGTTCTATCAGCGAATATTTCTTGCTAAGTAGGTGAAAAACTTGCAAAAGAAGTTCCTCAGTAACGAGGATTGAAAGTTGAAACCGAGCATGATTACATTCCGTTGTTTAATGCTTGCAAAAGAAGTTCCTCAGTAACGAGGATTGAAAGTTCTATCAGCGAATATTTCTTGCTAAGTAGGTGAAAAACTTGCAAAAGAAGTTCCTCAGTAACGAGGATTGAAAGACAACGATAGTAGATTACTGTAATTTTTGGGTAGAGACTTGCAAAAGAAGTTCCTCAGTAACGAGGATTGAAAGTACTTTCATCTTTGCTTATTTTAAATTGGTCTTTTTCATACTTGCAAAAGAAGTTCCTCAGTAACGAGGATTGAAAGTTGGTAAATTGATAGAACTTATCAAATATTATGATAGTGCTTGCAAAAGAAGTTCCTCAGTAACGAGGATTGAAAGGAGATCGCGGAGGCGCCTCCAGATCTGGCGAATATAAACTTGCAAAAGAAGTTCCTCAGTAACGAGGATTGAAAGGTAGCATAGAAGTATGCGTCCACTTGCTGAGTTTTTTCCTTGCAAAAGAAGTTCCTCAGTAACGAGGATTGAAAGATTTTGATTTGGATAAGGAAATAGAGGGTGAATATGCCGCTTGCAAAAGAAGTTCCTCAGTAACGAGGATTGAAAGTAAATAGTAGTTTTTCGGGAGATATACTTTTTAATTTTCTTGCAAAAGAAGTTCCTCAGTAACGAGGATTGAAAGTTTTATTTTCAGATAGTTATGTCAGATGTTGCAGAATTTCTTGCAAAAGAAGTTCCTCAGTAACGAGGATTGAAAGATTCCCGCGATAATCAAAGATATCGAACCAACAAAATTCTTGCAAAAGAAGTTCCTCAGTAACGAGGATTGAAAGAAAGTTCTAGAAAATCCCTTTTCGGTCAAAAATTGTTTTACTTGCAAAAGAAGTTCCTCAGTAACGAGGATTGAAAGTTTTTAAAATTTTAAAAAGGATAAATTATTATTTTAATCTTGCAAAAGAAGTTCCTCAGTAACGAGGATTGAAAGTTTAGTTAATATTTCTCTGATACTATTTCAAATAATTACTTGCAAAAGAAGTTCCTCAGTAACGAGGATTGAAAGTCTAATTTCTTTTTTTGGTTTTATTTCGGGGGTAAATCCACTTGCAAAAGAAGTTCCTCAGTAACGAGGATTGAAAGAACACTACAATACGGATACAACACTCTAAACTTAATACTTGCAAAAGAAGTTCCTCAGTAACGAGGATTGAAAGCATAGTATTCCTGTTCCCAATATTAGGATTCCTAATATACTTGCAAAAGAAGTTCCTCAGTAACGAGGATTGAAAGTTAACAACTATTCCTCTGCATAGTGAGTCTGTTAATGTTGCTTGCAAAAGAAGTTCCTCAGTAACGAGGATTGAAAGAATTAATAATTACATTGAATTGGCTGAGGACTTGGAGACTTGCAAAAGAAGTTCCTCAGTAACGAGGATTGAAAGATAGACTGTTGTAGTTTTCGTCTCTCTACTTTGGTTATTAGGATTCTGTTTTGAGGTACTATTCTGTTTTCAGTCCTAGTTCCTTAAGCCTTTGGAAGTGGTGATTTCTGGTTTCGAGGTTAGATCTTGAGCTATAGCGGTTGCAGCTATGAGGAGGTCTGAGTCTGGTATGAGTGTTCCACTTTCCTTTATTTTTTGATATAGGTGGCAGTAGGTTTCGATAATCTTGTTGTTTAGGTTTACGATTAAGAAGCTTTCTTCTAGGAGTTCTTTGACTTTGGTTCTCTTTTGTGCTTCGACTCCTCTCAGAACTTCCATTAGGGTTATGATGGATATGGCTCCGAATTCGTGTTCTCTCTTTCGCAGTAGTTCGACTATTGTTTCTGTATCGAGAAGCTCATTTCAGCTTGAACTCTTCCCTGAACTCTTTACTCGATTCGAGTATGCTTTCCAGTTCCTCCTCTGTGAGTTTTTCCGCCAGTTTCTTGAATGCCTGTTTGGCTTTCAGCCTCTTGGCTTCCATGTAAAGCTCGAGGAGGAATTCGCCCCACTCTTCTTCGCCCTTAGCCTCCTCCAGAATTTTTTTGATTTCGGTTGGAACTGATATAGTTGAGTACTTATCCATCTATATCACTACAAAACTACGTAACGATTAATTATATAATATTTTTTCACTGAACAGTCTGAGAATTAACAGTTCAGTTAATCATACAGTCAAAAAAATGCAAAACAAAAAACCAAAAAATAAACGAAAAAATAAAAAGAAAAGAAAACAAAAGAAAATACAAGACAAGAAAATAATACATCCCCAAAAAAAGTTCTACAAAAAATAAACCAAGGAGGGAGAAGGAACATAATCGACCTCTGGATTGAAATGGTGGCCACAGACTCCGGAAGAGTAAAACCATTCACCGGACACCTCATAAGAGGAGCCCTACTGAACCTGATCAAAAACGCTGACCCTGATCTCGCCCAAAAGCTCCACGAACCCCACCAGCAGAGACCCTACAGCGTCACACCCGCCACGCCCGTAGCCCACCAGAGAACCATACGCGAAAACCTCTGGTGGATACAGCCCGGAGAACACGTAAGATTCCACGCGGGATTCCTACAAGACCACGTAGGAGAAAAAGCCTTCCAAAAAATCCTAGAAGGCAGGCCGGAAATAAAACTCGCAGAAACCCCTTTCACACCCGTGAGAATAGAGGTCAAGAGGACAACACACGAAGAACTGGTGAAAACCGCTCAACCTGAAACGGTAGTAACCATAAGATTCCAGTCCCCCACCCAGCTCCCAATAATAGGGAGAGACTTCCCCATGCTCTTCCCGGATCCGAGGTACGTGTACGGAAACCTGGCCCGCCTATGGAACCAGAACGCCCCACCACAAGTACAGGTGGACACCCAGCAGCTGCACGACTGGATTGAAAAAAATGTCTACATACGCAAATACCGCCTACAAACCGTGGAAATAGACGTAGGAAAACAGGTGAAACTCGCAGGATTCACAGGAATACTGGAATACCTCCTAAACAGCACAGAAGAATACGCACCCTGGATAAACATACTCACACGGTACGCAACCACAGCCAACACCGGAGCCAAAAGAACCACGGGAATGGGAGCCACACAAAAAATAGAATATTCCAAAGCAAAACCGCAACATCAAATGCCAACCGAGCTCTTAAGGAATGCAGAATCGCCCTAACTTCGGTCGTGGAGAGGATCAAGATAGAGATTTATACCTGCGCTGCGATAAAAGATTGGTAAAATGAATCCACTGAAGGAAGCTTTTCGTAGAGGGATTAACGAGTCGCTTATTTTTAATCAAAAGCAACCTCATATCTCGGTAGGAGAGGTTCAAGCATGGACAATAAGGAAATGGTCCTAAGGGAAATAGAACGGGTGAAACAGAGGGAGTACATTCCTCTCATTCGAGAATTCGCCTGCGGAGTCTTAAAAAAGTATAACAGTCGAGTCTACTCCGTGGTGCTCTTCGGCTCCGTTGCCCGCGGAGAAGCCAGAAAAAACAGCGACCTAGACTTCCTCATAGTGGTAAAAGACCTGCCCGAAAACTACAGCCAGCGTGTAAAGGAAACCTCACAAATCATCGAAAAACTTACACAAATCAAGCTCAACCTATGGGAGCACAGCGGAATATTCGCCAACATCGAAGCCATTATATTAACACCGGAGGAAGCCTCCATAAACCAGCCAGTCTACCTAGACATGATCACAGACTCCGTGATAATATACGACAGAAAAGATTTCATGAGAAACACTCTCTCAAAACTGAGAAAAAAACTGGAAGAAATGGGAGCCAAAAAAATCACCACACCAAAAGGAGACTGGTTCTGGCAACTCAAAGACAAAGTGGAAAGAGGAGAGGTGCTCAAAATTTGAGAACCGACAAAATGGCCGAAGACTTCCTCCAACGCGCAAAAGCCAGACTCACAGACGCCAGAGCTGCACTCAAAAGAGGCGACTACCCAGACGTAGTACGGTACTCCCAAGAATGCGTAGAACTATCTATCAAAGCATGCCTAAGAATCATAGGAATAGACTATCCCAAGGTACACGATGTGGGCGACATCCTCGAATACTACAGAAACAGCTTCCCTGAATGGTTCAGAAAAGAGATACCTCAAATGAGGCAGATTTCAAGAGACCTCTACCAGAAAAGAGGACCAAGCGTATACGGCATCGAAAGAGAAGGAAAAACCGCAAGCGAACTCTTCACCAAAACAGACGCCGAGGAAGCCCTCCAAAACGCTGAAAAAGCTTACAGCACAAGCCAAAGGTTTTTCAACGAGTATTACAAGAAGCCAGAAGATTAGAAGTCACACGCAAACCTCAGAACAACCATCACCAAAAAAGGGCAGAAGAAAGCATCAAAAACACCTAGTACACCCTAAAAACCTGCAAGGAAGTCTACAAACATAGGGAAAAACAAAAAACTCAAAATATAATAATATTAACCACTAGCGGCGGAACACCCTAAGAAGGAAACAGCCTGCAAAAGAAGTTCCTCAGTAACTAGGATTGAAAGGCTATTGGATGATTCGTAGCCTCAAGAAAAAAATAAGGCTTAAAAGAAGTTCCTCAGTAACGATTATAGTAAAGAAGGATAGAATGGCTTTTGCGGGACGCGGAATATTTTATAAAAACGATATCTATGTGCTAAAAGGATCCAAAAAATAAGTTGCTTAAAAAATGTTGGTTAAACATTGCTGGCAATTATCAAATTTCAGTAGTGATAGGACTTACGCAGTTGAGTGGGTATGTGTGTGGGGTTGGCGAGGGAATTGACCGAGTTAGCCTTCTTTTTCTATTTCAGCCTTTTTTCGAACTTTCTTTGAAAGTTGGGCATCAAAAATTCTGGCTTTTACCAACTCAAGGCAAAAAAGGAGAGTTTGATACCGCCACAGGCGCAATTAGCCTACAAAACAACCTCAACAGCGTAACTCCTATAGTGAATTGAATTGGGATAATCGCCATGACCACTAAAGGTTTACTGCTCCACAGTGGGGACATGCACCATCAATACTCAGTACAGGCTTTCTGCAATAAGGACAAATTGTTTCCCTGGGTATAAATGACTCCCAAATTTTTTTCAGTTTCTCTGCAACTTTAGGTTCTATCTCAACATCCTTCGAATAAAACGATTCAATTCCCACAGAGAAGACTTGAGACTTCTTTGCTTCGGTTTCCTTGCTTGGCGGTATCTGCTTCTGTTGGGGCACAAGAATTTGCTCTAGTATTTCGTTTTTTTTGGACTCTTTTGAGGAAACCGTTTTCGTATCGGTTGTAGATTTTACTTTTACGGTGGGAATAGTCTGCATTGACCTTGAACTCATTGGGGTTTCTGGCTTAGGTGTTCTTGTGGGCTGGGCGTCAATGGTCTGCGTTGTTTCCTCATGCACTCTTCCTACAGGTCTACCCGCAGTTTGAATTCCAGCGTCAGATGGCTTTATCCTTAAAGCTCTGACTTTTTCGATGATATCCAACATTTCCTTTTTCAATTTTTCATACGAACCATCGAACTCTGTCATGTTTTTTTCCTAGCCCCATGTTCTTAAGGAGAATTTTTCGCCGTTCCAAGAGAACGCTCCTCAGAGTTATAAGTCCATGAATAAATATATATCTATTTCTTTTCTCTTTGTGGGCTATGTAGATTTATTCGGTTCCGTCCCTCTCATAAAGCTCCAAATCGTTAAAGCAGCCTCAGACTTATCGCCTACAGCAGGTATGCTGATTCATACCTATGAAGACCTATGTAAGTTGAAACTCTGCTGCATTCACTTTTTAAAAAAGGATTATAATATTTTAACTTTTGATATGTTCTCCAAGACTAACTGGTCTCCGTACGCGCCGGTGCTTATTGCTCCGCTTTCATCAATTTCCGGGTCGGGAATAAGTTTTTTCTCTAGGAGTGTGCCGGTTACGGAAACTTTTTTCCCCATAATTTCAGAAGCTCTGTATTCCAATTCTGGGACGTATATGATATCATTTTTTACCTTTAGACACGGCCCCGCTTTGCAGTTAACAACCAAACCTAACAAAGTAATTTCCTTGCCCATCATTTCCTTTGAAACAGAGTCGAAGACTTTTCCTTTCATTTTCTTTCACCATCTGCTCTTTGAATCGACGACATACTTTTTCCTAAAGAGAACTTGTTTAAAAATAATTTTAAATGTAGAGGTTTCAGAATTTATTAGACTTGACAAAGACCTCACTGTTTAGTTTCCAAATGGAAACTTTTGAACTTGCAAAAGAAGTTCCTAAAGCAACGAGGATTGAAAGTTTTTTTGTAATGTTTCTCTCCTATGCAGGTGAACTGGCTGTAACCATATCTTTTTAAACTTTTAATTTGAAATATTTTTAAGTTATTGCTTCATTTTTGCTCTATGGATTGTTTTTAATTAATTTGTGTTTATGGTGGTGTCTTATGGTTGGGAAAGATTTGGATAAGAAATTTGATGAGTCCAGTTTGCCTATAAAGCCGGAGAATATTTCCACGTTTTTCGACTACGACCTTGATCCTACCGGTATTGCTGTTATTCTGGCTTTTTGGAATAATCCCAAGGATCCGGTGGTTCTAAAGGAAGAGCTTCAGTCTATTCAAACGGTGAATCTGAGATACGAGGAGGAGAAAAAAATTTTTAGAGTTTCGCTTCTTCCAAGTGGGAAGGATTACCATTATTATTTTGATCTTTCTTTTGAGGACGATAAAGGAAAAGTGGATGTCGAACGTCTCACAGCTATTTGTGAGTGGCTGATTCGGCTTGTGAGATTGACGAATCTGAGAGTCTACCATATCATTAAGACATCGGAAGACGAGGTGATTTACACAAAGAACATATTCGATTTTAAAAAAGTGGATTATCTGAAGGATATTCAGAAAAAGCTAAACGAATTACTGGTGGATGCACGCTAGCTTCACGAGTGTCAAGGGAAAAGAATCACCACTACTTATCCGCCATACGTTAACTGTTGCTGCTGGTTAATTGTAAGAGAATTGAATATGTTTTAACAGGCGGGTAATGTGCTTTAGGTTTGCCTAGTGTAACTTTGCAGTTCCACTCTCTTTTTTGTTGCTGGTTTCTGGTTTATTTATTTTAGTGGGGATAGGGTAGTATTTTTTGGGGAAAGAAATTTAAAGCCTTTTTTCCATCTATTATTGGGATTTGTATGGCGGTTCATATTCGGAGAGTTCTTATAGAAGCTCTTAAACCTCGCGAGACACCGCTTGTCGAATTGTCTCAAGCAATTTGTTCCATAAGCGGCGTTGAAGAATGTGATATAGTGGTCACAGATGTCGACGCGATGACCGAAACAATAAAACTAACTATAAAAGGCCCTAACATTGAGTATGATGGAATATCGAAGGTTATGCACGAAAATGGCATATCAATAAAAGGCGTGGATGAAATTAGTGTGGCGAAAACGAAGCCAATACCGCAAAAACCAGTTTCTTAATAGAGTTGCATTATCTGTTGTTGGAACCTACCTAAATTAGGGCGTTCAGAAGGAATCCAATGGTGAAAGCGATTAATCCGAAAATCACCATTCTCACCCCTTTTATCCAAGGGTTCCTTTTTCCAAGTTTTCCCAGATAGATCCCCGCACAGAACAGTGTGCTTAAGACTAATGTGGCAGAAAGCCAGGATGCTATATGAACCTCTAGAATATTCAGAGCAGTAAGGATGAAGGGTGTTATCGCCACTGCACATGAAACAAGAGGGGTTGAGAAATTAATAAGCGATATCAGTATTACGATGGATCTAGCCGTTTTTTCAATCTTTGTGCCCTTCAAATCCCTGAACAATGCGCTCTCTAGTTTAGTAATCTTTCTTTCTCGCTCAAGACTCTCAGCTTCGTACACGCTTACTCCTGTTGAAATACCAAGGGCAAGACTGCTCGTTACCATAGTGACTAGGACGACTCCAAGACTTGCCTCAGCGGCAAAAGCTACCCCGACGACTATACCAAGCAACATAAAGGTTGAATCAAACAATGTGTTAATGAATAATCTACGAATGATAGGACCGACATCTTCTCTCCTTAGCTTTTCTTTCAGATTACGCATTCTCTTCACCTATTGAGGATAAAAAATTGAACCGCTTCTACATGCTTTTACTACAAATCGAACTCGTTTATTAACTTTCACGTCAGCATAGAGTTGGCTAGAGATTAGTTGAAAACTCGACATTTTAACCTGCACAAGACTACTTATAATCATATGTACATCTCAATTTCGAAACAGAACTGGATCTCTTGCAAAGGCTTCCACAGCAGCGAGGATTAAGGGCTACGTGCGGTGATGCGACAGATACTATGGTTCATCTTAATCAGTTTATTTGTCATTTCACAAAAAAGGTGAATTGGAATAAAAAAAAAGTTAGAGATGGGTGTCTAGCCAAGCGATGACATCTTGGATAACTTCTTGTCGGTTGGTTTCGTTGAACAATTCGTGGCGACCGCCGGGATACACTTTGAACTTAACATCTTTTATGCCCAGTTTTTGGTAGTTTTTATACAGTACTTCAGCTCCTTTCCCCATTCCAGATGCGGGGTCCATGCTACCGACAAAGATGTAGATGGGTAGATTCTTGGGAATTTTTTGTAAGTTTTTCGGGTCCCAGACTGTGAACATGCCCTTTACTAGTTCTATTACGAAACCATATGATAAGGGGAAACCGCATAAGGGATCGTTTACGTATTTTTGGACTTCGGCTTCGTCTCGAGTGAGCCATTCGAATCCGGTTTTCGCGGGCTTGAATGGTTCGTTGGATGCTTTGATGAATTCGGCGAATTCTTCTGCGGGGGCGTCGAGTCCTTTTTCCTCAATTTTGCGTTGAATGCTTCCCATGTCAACTCCAGCGGGTAGCTTTAGTGGTTCTCCGGTGGTTCCGGTTAGGAGTGCTCCTTTGAGCTCGTTGCCCCAATTTTCAATGTAAAGCTGAGCCATAAAAGAACCCATCGAGTGTCCTAGGAGAAAAACGGGGAGACCTGGGTTTTCTTTTTTGATGATGTCCGTTAGTTCTTTTAGGTTTCGTACCATTCGTTCTCCGTCGCCAGGTTTCAGTTTTCCTAGATTGCTTGTTTTTTGGGCTGTTTTTCCGTGTCCGCGGTGGTCGTCGGCGTATACTGTGTATCCTGCTTTTGTGAGGGCTTCTGCAACGTGGGCATATCTTGCAGCGTGTTCTGCGGCGCCGTGGGAGATTTGGACTACGGCTTTGGTTTTTACTTTGCGGTCGGGCAGCCATTTGTAGACGAAAATTTTGACACCGTCCTGGTCTTTAAAAGTAAACGTTTTGGCTTGCATAAGATATGAAACGTGAAGTTATTTTTCAATTTTCCTATATTTTGATTTTTTTCTGTGAAGCTCAAATATTACAGTCTTATTATGTTCATTTAAATCGATTACGAGCTGGAAGCATCCATTATGGTATAAGAGAGGAAAGAAATACTAAGAAGGATATTGGATTCATTGGGGAGTTCAATAAGAGTTAAGGATCTGCTTGTGGAGTTGACTTCAGGAAGGGTTCTGATAACTCCTAGCGGAGGTATTAAATATTTATGTGAACCTGATTTATATGATATAGGTGAAAAATGGTGGCTGAAGGAGAAATTGAAGAGCTGAAAACCCTCCAAGACATTATTGATGAAATCCTTGGAGGAATAGAACCAATAAGAGTTAAACCCAATGCTTCCACTATTAAGCAGTACTGCGAGACGGTAGGTGAGTGTAACCCGGTTTATTTTGATGATGATAAAGCGAAAATGGCGGGTTATCCGGAAGCGATTGTTCCCCAATCCTATCTTATGACCTTATTTATCCCGATTGTGAACGAGGTTTTTATAAAAGGGGCTGATAAGTTTTTCACCGGCTTGATTAGAGGCGTTATACACTCGGGGTCCGAGGTGGTTTACAATAAGCCTCTGCTGGTGGGGGAAACCTATGTTATGCGTTTGGAGAATGTGAGTCTTGATAAAAAGAGTGGAAGTACGGGAGACCATTACGTGTGGACTTTTAGAGCTGTTGTTTCCAGCGAGGATGGAGAAGAACTAGCTTACGATAAGCATACATTCTTTCTGAGAATATGAAAACCTAGGAGCAAACAGGTTTGTTGAAAAGTGAAGAAAAGGTGAGATTTGAGAATATTCACAAGGGAGATGAAGTCCCTCCGCTCAGAGTAAGGATGGACAAGAAAACCTATTTGAACTACTCCAAACTAATTAATGAGATAAATCCCCTACACTTCGACGAGAACTATGCTAAAAGTCTGGGATTCCGAACCATAGTGGTTGCAGGGGTTTACACCTACTCCTTCCTTCCAAAGATGTTTACCGACTGGCTGAAGGACCCATGCTGTGTCAAGAGCCTGGAAATCAGGTACAAATCTCCAATATACGTAGAAGACGAAATAGTGAACAGAGGAGTGGTGAAACAAAAGTATCGTAAAAAGGGAGAAAAAACAGTTGAATGCGAAGTATGGGTAGAAAACCAAGAAGGAAAGAAGGTAACCGAGGGAAAAGCAGAAGTGATTTTACAATAACCAGACTTTTCACATGTCGTGGAAGCGAAGGGGATAGGAATCTTTAGCGGGAAGATTCCGCTTTTTAATAATGGGCCTACTTTGATTGGAGGGATCTTTTCAAAATTTTCATTCTATCATATTTTTTTAAATCATCTATCAGTCTTTGAAGTTTGTCAAAATTAATATTTATTATTTCGTGTAGCTTTGTAGCATCGTTTGGTAAATCATAATTTCTTATTTGTACATTGGCTCGTTTTGAGGCCTCTAACAACCATTCTTCTAGCCTTGGACATAGAACAACCAAATGATTGCCTCTTTTATCGTTCAGTATCTTCAGACCGTGTTCCGATAAGATTTCTGCGTTAATTTTTTTCACATACGATGGTTGTGAACTTGCAGGATCTTCATCTACCAGTCCTATGCAATTTTCTCGCTTCTCTAATCTTTTGCAAACCTCCGGTTTGTTGCCTGCGTGGATAATTTCCTTCTTTGAAATTTTTAATAACGATTTTACCAAAATAAAGTCTGGTTTGCATTCGACATAGATCATCAGTCCCCCTCCAAGAATCTTTCAATATTGAAGAAGACATCTATTCCCAGGTCCATTGTTTCTTCAATATCTTCTTCGCTCAAAAGTTTGACTCGTGTTTGATAGTCTTTAAAGTATGTTATAAATATCCCAATATCTGCTTTAGGAGACTTCTCTATCACTGAAATTAGAAAATAGGGGTTGTGGGTTGAAATAAAATATTGATTATTATTTTTATCTAAAGCGATTTTCTCGGCAAGAAACTTAGTGTAATAGGGAAAAGCATGTGCTTCTGGCTCTTCAAAGACTAATACGGAACTGTTGTTGGAGTTAACTGCTAAAAGGTAAAAAATGATTCTTTGAAGTGTATCTGAAACTAAGGAGTATGGATAAGAGATGAAGACATCTTCCTGTTGCTTTAATACTTCTATCTTGTCCTCCTGAGGTTTGAAAACCAATTTAAAACCAAATGGCTCGAAAATCTGGCTAACAGTGGATTTCAACTCTTTGTGGGCCATAAGAACCGATAAAAGATTATCCCCCGAAGGTGGTAAAAGAAACTCAGACTCTTTTATTCCAAATTTTTTTCTAATACTAAATCTATAAAACTTAAAGGGAGAAACAAATTTGAAGTGAGGTACTGCGCCGGCACCAAAATAATCATAATCAACTTTACCTATGTCTTTATTTCCATCGCGGAATACTCCTTGGAATCTACTATCCTTAAATTCCATCTCAAATTTTTTGTCGTCACATTTTATTTCGATTTTTTCATCTAAATTTTCATCGTAAAACAAGTTGCTCATTCTCTCTAATCTTACAAAATCCATAATACCACTAAGCGCATAATGCGCATAGGCTCCGAAGGAGAATATGCCTAAACTCTCTAAAATATTGGATTTTCCAGTATTAGGCTCTCCTATAAAGATATTTATCCTCTTGCAATTCAATTCCAGATATTTTATTGATTTAAAATTCCTAATCTCCAAACTTTTTATCATTTTAACCACTTGTAATTTTTTATTTAATTTTGTTTATTTATCTTTCCTTTAAGGAGCAACATAAGCAGCGGACACAATTTACACTTAATTTGGATGATAAGGTTAGGATTGATGAAGAAAAATCTTTTTGTCAAATATTTTGATAAGCTTAGAGGATTCAATGCAATTTTCAACCCTTTTTATAATATTGGAATGTTTAATATTTTTAATCAAAAGTATTTGGAAGGTTAGTATATTAGATTATATTATGTTAGGTTTTTAGGATTTCATGAGTTTGGCAATAATTTCGGGTAAGCTTTCTGGAGTTGAGGCGATGATGTCTATTCCTATTTTGGTCAGTTTCTTAGCGTATTTTTTATTGTAGTATGGTTGTGCGTCTGAGCCTAGAGCAGCGATGCCGAGGATTTTGGTTCCTCCTTCTAGGATGTGTCTTAACGCTTTTGTCAGGTCGTTTTCTGGTTTTCCCTCGTAAAAGTCGCTTATGATGACATGACTGTCTTTTTAGGGTTTTTTTAAGATTAATGTTGAGCAATCAAAGTGGGCAATGATTCAAGTTTTAGAAATAATTCTTACGAGGACTTCTCCTAAAGATGCAGAAACTTTAGTGGAAGCAATACTTCTCTGAAGGGTATTGCTTATGTTAAAAATATTTTTATTATTGAATAGCATATACCAATTGATTATTAATAAAAATGAGGATTATATTCTATGCCAAGAGCGAATGTAAATCGAATAGAAATTGAATATGAAACAATTGGGGATCCAAATTCGAAACCCTTATTGTTAATAGCGGGATTGGGTAGCCAGTTAATTGCTTGGTCGGATGAGTTTTGCGAAAGTCTTGTAAATCATGGCTTTTTTGTTATAAGATTTGATAACAGAGATATAGGCTTGTCAACAAAATTTAAAAATGCAGGGATACCAAACTTTGCGGAGATTAATGCTGCCTATGCTCGGGGAGAAATACCTGAAGTTCCATATACTTTAGAGGACATGGCGGATGATGCTATTGGTGTCTTGGACGCTCTAAATATAGATAGAGCAAACATCTGCGGCGCTTCCATGGGTGGTATGATTGCACAAATTTTAGCGTATAGACATCCCTCTCGAGTGCTATCTCTCACGATAATTATGAGCACGACTGGAAATCCTACTCTACCACAAGCGAAGCCAGAAATCATGGCTCAATTCTTTGCACCCGTTCCTTCAGAGCGCGAGGCATACATTGAAGAAATGATCAAGCGAGACCGTCTTGTTCATGGTACATTTGATTTTGATGAGGATCAAGACAGAGAGTATAGAGCAAAAGAGTATGGTCGAAATTATTATCCTGAAGGAATAGCGCGTCAATTAGTAGCAATGGCTGTACCCGGTAATATTCAGCCTAAAATCTCTACAATACAAGCGCCTACTCTTGTTATTCATGGAAGGGAAGATCCTTTTAACCCTATTGAGGCAGGTAAAGAAATTGCATCAACGATACCTGGAGCAGAATTATTGATTTTGGATAGAATGGGACATAGTTTTCCTCGTGAAGTCCTACCACAAATAGTAGACGCTATAGTTGCCATCAGCAATAAGTACCAAAATTAAATATGCGGTGACACAAGCGACAATGACACAGAGTAGCAATGTTGAAAAATGTTCCTTTGGGGTATTTCGATTTCTGGGTAGCTTCTTAGACATTTTATTTTCACCATGTATTTTTCAAGTAATTTTTAACTAAAATCAATAGTAGAAAGGGCAGCCCGTATTTAACAACAGTAAGTAGTGTTAAACATTTATTTTTATCTATCATAGGAGCATGTTCTCCGAACAATTGAGCGTTAGGAAAGAATCTTGAAATATTTATGTGAGTCCTGAAAAATAAAAAAAGAGGAGGGTTTTAATTAAAATTTTTTGGGTTACATTTTTCTGGAAGAATAGTAAACCGCTGCCCAAAGTATAAAGGTTATTAATATCACTAGGAAACCGATGAGTGCTGTTGCGGATCCGACCGTATCGTATAGTCTGAGCCACACTAAGATGTAGGGGAATAAGAGGATGCCTCCTACAATACTTAAGGCTCCTGCAGCTTTGGAAGCCGAGACGTTTCCTGTGTGTTTACTTAAAGATATTGTGCAAACACCGAGCAGAATAAAGGTAACACCGAGTACCGTTAGTCCGAGCCAGAGATAGAGTAAGTTTGGAATATATATGGGTTGAACGAAGAATACAATTGGAAATATAATAAAGATGATAATGCCATACGTTATAGAGTAAGGCGTTTGGAGTTGTTGAGATATAACTCCAAGATAAATGAGCAGGGATCCTACAGAGCTTCCCGCAATGCTGGTGATAAGTCCCACCACACCCATAGAGTTTCCACTAGCTCGGTACATGCCGAAGAAACCTATACCTATGAGGATACTGCTCGCAACGAGAAATATACCCAAAATCATTGTCCACATCGATAACGATGCATTAATAGAATGTATAGGTAATATAGCATACATGCCACTGGCTGCGAAAATTACATAATACCCCATGATGGGGATTATGGCACCGAAGTAATAAGCGTACATTGCAATGTCCACAGTGTAGTGAGAATAATTCATCAGAAAGAGGGTACTGTATATGCACCAAATAACACCTATGATAGCAGCGATAGAACCAACGATTCCTCCAGTAATACCCGCTAAGAATGTTGCTCTAGCCAACTTCCATCTCCTACCCCAATTTTATGCACATATATGTGCTATTCTACATATTAAATTTTGCGTTCAAAGCAAGCCTACATTAAATGCCACTTCAAGTACCTTTGTGAAGGTTGATGGAAGATTTAAAAAGAAGCTGGCATCAGAAATAGGAGTGATTAAACTAGATTATAAAAAGAGTTATTTACAGGCGTATGGTTATCCCTTCCTGTTACAGCCGATGAGATAAAGTAACTTTACAAAAAGGCAATGTGATTTTTGTAGAGCAACTCTATTCGTTTTTAAACAAAGTTTGTCAAAATATTTTTCATCGCTTTTTTCTTCTTAATCTTTTTTTAGGGTAGGGTATGAATAAGGGTACAGTTTCTTTGTATCGTCGATATTCCTCGCCGAATCTTTCTTCCAATTCTTTTTCTTCCCATCCTGCTGCGAAGTAGAAAAGAAGCATGAACATTAATGTAACAATCAAGAGAAAGGTGAACAGGGTGACTAACAACCATCCGAAAAACATGATGGTTGACCCCAGATACACCGGGTTTCGGGTATAAGCATAGATTCCAGTTGTGATTAACTTGCTTTCTTTTTTTGATTTATATATCTCTTCACCAAAAGCTCTTGAGATTCTAAGAACTCTCAGCGCACTAAATATAATAGAAAATCCGATAACCAATAGAATTATGCCTATTCCTACACCCCAAGGGGTAAAAAGTGGAAAATAATAGGGCATACCCCAGAGGGGAGGACTTGGAGAATACCAGCCCCAAAGAGTATCATAATAAAAATACCAAGGCAATTTGAATAAAAGAGTCAAGCCTATTGAAACTGAGAAGAATAACAGAAACACCACTACCAAGTATAACCGTATCGGATGTTTTGCCCTTTCTTTATCCTGCGCCATGGCCGTATATTTCCCCTTTGAGTAAATAATTATTTCCATCTTTATCTAGATATCCCAATCTTCTGGGTAGGGTTATTTTAGTTTTGAGAAAACTTTTTCGGCTACTAAACAGGCGTTTTTCATCGCCTCAAAATTAGTACCTTCAGGTGTGAATTGATAACCAAACCATACTTCTTTACTCATGTCCGTCCTCAACTCCTCTACTAAAAACGTGTATGTCAATAAATCCTTTGAAAGCATAATTTAAGGTTATTGATAAATAAAAAACAATAATCGCAGTGAAAGGCGGATTATGAAAGTACTTGAAACATTTCAATTATTGAAGAATAATGAAGGGACAGATTTACCCTATTCAAACTCGTATTTTATGTCGCTCACTAACAGGTACACAACTATCACTATTCCGATTACTGAAGGCAGGCTGAGTATTCCTAGTATTAATGCGAGGTAGTAACCCCACTTCTTCATGGAGAGCAAACCAAAACTAGCAATAAAATATGCTACTGAACTAATCAGTGCAGCCACAACCGCCCAATGCAGTATGTTAATAAGAGGTAGCATAGTCGTCATAAGTGAAATCATACTCGTAAACATAGAGGCTAATAAGAGGAATGACATTTCTATTGGAAACGGGTACGTATTGTATAGAATAAAGAATGAGACAAAATCATTGATCTCATTACTGATTATCATGTTTTGATACATGGGGACAAATATTGCTTCGAGTGCTATTCCCGCTATAATTCCAGCCACCGCTAAAATTATGAAGATTATGGCTAGTGCGGTTACGCCACTTGGTCTGTAAACACCCATTAGATTTCCTCCATGTGAATTTTACTAGGTGTAGTCTTCTTTTAAATATTAAAATGTATTTGAAGCGGCATAATCCATGAGGGTGATAGGAGGTAGAATTCTTGAGGATTATAACAAATTAAAACCAGTTACCTCCTTCTCAATTGATATGTTCATTTATTTTTTAGGATGAAACATTGAAATTATACTTGATGATTAAAAATTAGAGGATAAAGGCAACTTTACCCTATTGGTCAGAGTCCTAATTTCAATTATCGGCAAAATGGTTAAATTTGCTTTTAGTTAATCCAAATTTATGAAAATCTCTCGCGAAGTTTTAGACTGGTTAACTGATAGGAGTAATCCTTCCGTTAGATATTATACACTAAAAAATCTTCTGGGGAAATCTGAGAGCAGTTCGGAGGTTCGGGAAGCAAAAGAACTCATTATGCATGAAGGTGTTATACCAAGCATCTTATCACATCAGAATGAGGAGGGGCATTTCCCTAGCAGGGAGATTATTGAAAAGTACTCGAAACGTCCTGGTCCTGGGACGTTTTGGGGAAAGTTGCTTTATGGCGAGGATGTAGAGCGTTTCGGCTATTTACCGAAATATAGAGCTACGATTTGGCAGTTATTATTATTCGCTGAACTTGGTGCCGATGGTAGTGATACTAGAATAAAAAAAACCTGTGAATATGTGCTTAAAACCTGCTATAATAATGATGGACTTTTTACAATAATGGGAGCCAATATACTTGCGCCATGCTTTCATGGAAATATGTCCTATTCTCTATTAAAGCTGGGATACACGGAGGATCCGAGATTGGAAAAGGCTCTACAAATACTATTTGATTGTCAACGTTTTGATGACGGGGTTTTCAAAACACCTAAGGAATGGCCGTATCGGGGAAGTAGAGATCGCTGCAGTGGAAACCACTCCTGCTACGCCGGCTGCAGTAAGGGACTCAAAGCCGTAGCAGCCTACCCTAAAGAGAAATGGGACCGCAGGGTTAAAGAGTACATAGAAAGGGGCAGCGAATTCTTTCTCAAACATCACGTTTACAAGTCCAGCCATAATCCAGAGAAGCTGCTTAGAAATAGGATAGATGAAATCACTTTTCCAAGCTTCATCTACTCAGACTTCCTAGAGATACTCGATGTTCTTTTGGAACTGGGGGTGAAAGACCATCGGATGAATGATGCTGTGGAGCTCCTAAAATCCAAACAATTGGGTAATGGGCGCTGGAAACTTGACAGTATTGTTTCAAATATGTACACGAAAATAGAGGAAAAAGGTAAAGAGAGTAAATGGGCAACGTATAGGGCACTAAATGCTCTTAAGAAATGGGAGGAGTTATGATGGAGGAATATATTCAAGTCTTTACGACCGTGGGGAAAAAGGAAGACGCTGAGAAGATTGCCAGAGCATTGGTGGAGAAGAGACTGGCGGGGTGTGTCCAGATAATTGGACCAATAGTTAGCACTTATTGGTGGAAGAATAATATTGAGACCGCGGAAGAATGGCTGTGTTTTATAAAAAGTAAGAAAAACCTTTACAATGAACTTGAAAAAGCGATTAAGGAGATACACCCGTACGAAACTCCGGAGATAATCGCTGTTCCTATTATTAGCGGTAGCAAAGACTATCTTGAATGGCTTGGTAATGAACTAAAAAAGAAGTGAAAACGAATGCTTGGTCAAGCTATGCATCTCTTATGAAAAAGGAGAAAAAAAGGAGTTAAATAAGTGGATAATGTTAAAAAATAGGTGGGGGTTAAGCCTCCCTAGAGGAGTAGAACACGATCGCCCAAATTATAAAAGATACAAACATTAAACCGTAACCTATTATGCCAAAGATAAAAACGAAGACGCCTCCAATAATGCTTATGATACCTGCGGCTAACGAAGCTGACGGGTTCATAGTAGATTCACGCATAGAAATACTAGCGGTACCAAAAATGATAAAGGTGACCATTAGAGTAATTGTAGAAATTGCAGCTAGAATGCCTGCGACGACTAGTCCTAAGACTAGGAGTATTCCCGAAGCTGAACCTAATACTATACCGATTATCATAGCTGCGGTTCCCATGGCTCCTCCACCGATTTGACCTACGCCGTAGAAACCTATCCCAGTTAGAATGCAGGTAACTACTATTAGTGCACCAGTCAGAATACTAAGCGCAACGTAAAAAAGCGTCGGGCCAAATAAGAGTATCCAGAGGTCTGAAGCTATTGCAAGGCTAATTAGCATCCATGCGATTCCGAGTCCTGTGGTTATGGCTCCAATTATTCCTCCAGCAACACCAGTCAGTAATGCTCCCTTTGACATTTTTTCACCTCCTTCAGAATTTTTCTCCTTAAAATTCTTGGGATTTTTCAGCCATTATGACCTATTCAATTTATTTGGATAGTATGTTCAATCCCGCTCTTTGTATATATAAGTATTATTGAAATAAACTTTAAGATGCCTTTTTTATAAGGTGCTAAGCATTTTGGGCTTTAAGCTTGTAGTTGTGCTTTTTGCTCTTTTTCTTTTTTTAGGTTTAGATTTTTTTTATACTCGTACATCTTGGCTAATACTTCTGCCGCTGTTTCCAGTGTGGAGTAGGCGGGAATTCTTTTTTCTAAAACCTTCTTTAGTGTTGTGGGGTCTGTGGTAAGGGTCACTGCTACTATGGGTTTATGGTACTTATCCACCAGGGTTCTTATGTCTTCCACAATTTTTTGGCTACTGCTTTCGGCCCAGGTTGCATCTGCATCCTCCTCTTCTCTACCTAAGAGTTTGTAGATGGCTGACCCAATGCTTCTGCTCAAAATGAATCCGGCGGCGATAATCATGTCGATGTTTTCCGCTTTTGTCACTTCGTCTAAGCATTTTGGCTGAATATCTCTGTTTATGAGCCCCACGAGATCTACTGGGTTGCCTCTACTCCAGTAGGAGGGGAGCAATTGGTCAATTTTCTGAATGGTTTCTTGAGGTAGGGCAGGTACCTCTAAGCCCGCTAATTCACAGGAATCCGAGGCGATGACGCCGTATCCGCCGCCCCAGGTGACTATTCCCACTCTGTTTCCCTTGGGCAATGGTAAGTACAGGAAGCCTACTGCTAGGTCCAGCATTCCGTTTACTGTGGAAGCTCTTATTGCTCCGGACTGTTTTATGGCGGCTTCATATATTTTGGAAGAACCTGCTAGTGCTCCGCAGTGTGATTTCGCGGCGCTCGCGCCTGCCTTTGACACCGCAGACTTGAAAATAATAACCGGTTTTTCTTCTGTGATTCTCTTTACCACGTCTACGAAATTCCTGCCTTCGCGCAGACCCTCCGTGTATAGGAGTATTATTTTTGATGCGGGGTCTTGGGCGAAGTATTCCATGTATTCTAGAATGGTGATGTCCGCTTCGTTTCCGCTGCTGACAAACTTGTTGAAGCCTATTCCCTGAGCGCTACCTAATGCCAGAAGATTGGTTCCTATGTTTCCGCTCTGCGAAATGAGGGATATATCACCGGGTTTGGGAAGGATTGGGGGCATAAGAGCGGATAGGCTAACCGAGGCACTGTAAATCCCCATAGTGTTGGGTCCCACAAGTAGCATTCCGCCCTTACGGGCGATTCTCGCTATTTCTTTTTCGCGCTTTTCTCCCTCTTTCCCGGTCTCTTTGAAGCCTCCAGAGATGACTATGGCGGATTTTACGTTGCTCTCTACACACTCCTCTATATGCTCTGGAACCGCTTCAGCTGGTCTGGCGATGTCAACAAGGTCCACTTCTTCGGGTACGTCGCTGATATGCGGGTAGACCTTCAAGCCCCAAACGTTTTCCTCGCTGGGATTAATGGGGTAGATTCTCCCCTTGTACTCATTGGCCAAAATATTGGCGACTATTATACAGCCGTATTTTAAAGGATTACTTGTGGCTCCGATTAAAGCAACTGATTTGGGCTTAAAGATGGGACTAAGGTCCCTGCTGGTTTTGCTCATAGATATTCACCATCTAAGACGCATATTTCGACTCAGGGAAAATGGGAATACACTCTGTTATTTCGAGTAGTTTTAAGCGGTAATTAAATCTTTAGTATCCTTTAGCTCTATAAATTGTTCAACCAAAAAAGGCCATAAAGATAAACAGAATCTTGAATGTAAATTTCTATTATAAGAAAAGAAGTGCTGGAGACGGATTAGCTCCAGTTAGAGTTATATTGAAAGGATGTTTAGTCTAATTTTCTCAGGTCTATGATTTTTTCTTTGGTTTCTTTTATTGATCCTTTTGGCACAAGTTCGACCTCAGCTTTCACGCGAATGTTTTCCTTAAATTCATCCACCAGTACCTTTTTTGCTTCGTTTATGTTTTTTGGCAGTGTTTTTCCTGTTCCTTCGAATTCGATTTTTATGGTTAGAACATCTGAAAGCTCTGGTCTGTCAACGGTAGCTTCATAGTTTCCGAGTTCGGGGTGTTTTTGTATGGTGGTTTTTATGTTGATAGGGTGAACGAACATTCCCTTAACTTTAACCAACTGGTCCACTCTACCAAGTATCCTCATGAGCTTTGGTGAGGTTCTTCCACACCCACACTTCTCCTCTGAAAGCACGGAGCCATCGCCAGTTCTGAAGCGTATAAATGGGCTGGCGTACTTGTGGGGAAGGGTTACAGTCACATCTCCCTCTTCTCCCGGTGCTACAGGCTCTAGTGTTTTGGGATCAATGAGTTCAACGATTAGCGTTTCTTCCAAGTGCATACCCGAAACCTCGGGGCACTCCCTAGAGATTCCCCCCACATCCGCTGTTCCATACATCTGGCGTGCCATTATACCAAAGGTGTTCTCTAAATGCTTTCTCAAAATATCGGGAAGCGGCTCAGCCGTGAAAAAACCGACCTCTAGTTTAAGATCCTTTAGTGGGTCGATTCCCCCTTTCTTGGCTTCCTCTCCGATCATCGCTAGGAATGAGGGTGTTCCGGTGTAAGCTGTACAGCCGAGATCCTTCATGATTATGGCTTGATATACTGTTTGACCGATGCCCACTGGTACCACCGCGCATCCTAAGCGTCTCAGTGCTAGGTGCATTCCCAGTCCGGCGGGAACTAGGTGGTAGAGGAATGTGTTCTGTACGATATCTCCGGGTCTTATACCGCATGAGTAGGCGGCTTTTGCTCCTGCGTCTAATAATTTCTCGTCCTCTTCCGGCATGCCTCCCTCATATATTGGTCCGGGTGAAATGAATATCTCTGAGAGCTTGTTAAGAGGTGTGGCTAGGAGTCCTCCAAACGGCGGATCCTTTTTTTGCGCCTCTTGCAGTTCAGGTTTAGTTATGAGGGGAATTTTCGGAAGGTCGTCCACTGATTTGATGTCTGCGGTAGTCAAACCCGCGTTCTTGTACAATTTTTTATAGAAGGGAGAATTATTGTAGGCGTGCTTGAATATGGCTACCAGATTCTTATTATCTAGTCTCTTTTTATGCTCCTTACTCATGGTTTCTTCGGGTTCGTTCCAAAAACCACTATTCCTATCCACACTCATATGCCTCATAAATAAACTTCTCCTCAACTAATAATCTATAATTTTGTAAGATTTTATTAACCACCATTATAAAGCTTTGCATAAAACGTGAAAAGGATTGTTTTGGTATTTTATTAGAAGTAAAGAAATTATTAAAAAGGAATTCAAAATAAAATATTATTTTTGGTTTCCGAGTGGAAATTTCTCTTAAAGCCTCTCTCTCCTTATGAATGATTAGAGCATATAACACCTAGTTATACAATGCGGTTTATAAGATTCTATGACGTCGTGGTCCCATTCATAACCCGTGACCGTTTTAAGAAACTGACACAAAAATGCACCCACAATACACTTCATCCTGAGGTCTGGCCGTTTTAACAAGCCATCCTCCAAAGACATTTGACATCCTTCCACAAGGAAACACGTTGACCATAGTACGTCTACGCTTCCATCTTCATTCTTCTTATACCCGAATTCACGGGCGGCAAAGTTCAGGTCAAGCGTGGTACGGCGGAACTTTGATATAGCGTCGTCTACATCAACACCTCTCTCTTTAAAGCTTGGGTTTTTCATTATACTTCTAGCCGTACCCATCACCCCAACACGGGTTCCGGCTCCGATTTGACCTTGGAGTTCTTTTTCAGTCTTGAACTCGGCATACATAATTGCGTTGTAGGAAGTGGGGTGTTTATCGGATATTGAGAGTATATATTCTGCCAGCTGGTCTAGGCCTTTGATATTTTGGGGTGGTTCCTCTCCAAATTTTTGGGCTACAAACTGCAAAGCGTACTTTATCACTCTGATGGTTAATACAGGGCCATATATTTTTTCTTGTTCTCTTAGCCCATGAATAAATAAATCCATTAAGACTTTGGGATCCGGCTGTCCTAGAGCCTTCTCAAGCATTGTAAAACCAGAGATTTTTAATTCCGACACTTTCCAACACCTCGCATTGGCACTATTCTAATTATTATAATATAGGTAAGTTTTTTGTAATATAAAAATCTTTTTAATATTTTTGTGATACATAATTAACATTTCGCGAAAAAATGTGGGTTAGTTTTTTGTAATTTTATTATGGAAATTTAATTCTTACTACATAATTTTATTATTGCCCTAGCATAAATAACGGATAATTGCACCAATCCCCCTTCACCATGAGGAGAAATGCAAGTATCGTCTACATTTCTGCTCAGATATTTTTAAACAAAAAGAGAGGTTAATAATTACGAAAAGGAATTTGAGGCAAAATATCGTTTTTGGTTTTCATGTGGAAATTTCTTTGAAGACCGCTCAGGCGCATAAATGATCAGACCATAAAACATTTCGCTATACAATTTGGTTTTTCAAATTCTAGGACAGTGTAGTCCCACTCATGACCCGAAGCCATTTTAAGATACTGACATACATACGCGGAGAAACCGCACACCTGCCTGCCGTCTGGCCGTTTTGATAAGCCCGCATCCAAAGTGAATTTGCATCCGTCCTGTAAGTAACAATCTCGATAGAGCATATCTATGCTTCCATCTTCGTTTTTCTTGTACCCCATTTCAAGGGGGGCAATTTTCAGATTAACTAAGGGCCGACGAAGCTCTGGTAGGACATTGTCTATATTTTTATTGCTATCAACTTTTCTCACTTCACCGCTTGAGCTTTCCATTACCCATTTGAAAATATTCAGATCCATAACCCGTTCTCCTGCTCCCAGATGGCCTTCTAACTTTTTTTGAGTTACAAACTGGGCCCAAATTACCGCGTAGCAGGGGGGTACTGATATTTTATCCTTTTTTGAGAACAGATACTTTGTCATCTGGTCTAGGGTTTTGATATTTTCGGGTGGATCTTCTCCAGATTGTCTAGATATCAAATGTAAGACGTATTTTATGATTCTGGCGGTAAAAATGGGACCGTATATTTTTTCCTCTCCTCTTATCCCACTAACAATTAGTTCCGTAAAGGCTATGGGATCATGTAGTTCATAAGGAGCCCTCTCAAACATTTTGAAATAAGACATTTCTAATTTCGTCACTTTCCACACCTCGCCTGATATTTTTCTTAAAATAAAATTTATATCTATAGTAATATAATATAGTTCTTGTATTAAAATGTTACCATTATATATCTATGTTACATAATTATTTCTTTTCATTTTGGGAGGGTTTTCGCCTCTGCCCGCATCGGGTTCTCTAGGGGCGGTTTAGCAGAAATGGAGAATTATGGTTCCTGAACATGTTTTCCTGAGTCGCAAAAACTGACACCAGCTCTTTCACTGGTCCCAGAAAAAATAAGGACCTTTTTCGAGAGTTCAGAGGGTTTCATAAAAAGGGAAAAAGAGTGTCAGAAAGTCAGCCATAAAAATCCTGTATATTAGAAAATATGAAAAATTTTTTCTCTAAGAGCTTCTAGCCCTAATGAATGATTAGAGTGTGTAACACTTCGCTATGCAATGTGGTTTATCAAATACTAGGACAGTATAGTCCCAATCATGGCCCGTAGCCTTCCGGAGATACTGGCATGCAGATGCAGCGAAACCACATACCTGCCTGCCGTCTGGCCTTTTTGATAAGCTCGCATTCAAAGATAATTGGCATCCATCCAGCAAGAAACAATCCCGGTGGAGTACGTCTACGGTTCCATCTTCATTTTTCTTATATCCCATTTCAAGGGGAGCAATCTTAAGCTCAACTACAGTCTGGTAAAACTTTAATATGACATTGCCTAAATCACCTTTTATCAGTTCACTTCTCAGGTCACCGTCCGATGCCATCACCCTTTTGGAAATACCAATATCCATAACCCGTTCTCCCGCTCCCAGATGGCCTTCTAACTTTTTTTCAGTTACAAACTGGGCCCAAATCACTATGTAGTAGGGAGGGTATTTATCCGATTTTGAGATTAGATATTCTGCCAACTCGTCTAGAGTTTTGATTTCTTTGGATGGTTCTTCTCCGGTTAGTTTAGCTACCGCCCGTAAAGCGTATTTTATGAGCGTAGCGGTAAAAACGGGACCGTATATTTTTTCCTCATTTCTTATTCCATCAATAATTACTTCTGTAAAGACTCTGGAATCGACTTGTTCATATGGAGCCTTCCCAAACATTTTAAAACCAGAAATCAAGTCTGCCACTTTCCAACACCTCGCTTCTGCACTAATAATCGTCATGTTATAGTTAAGTTTTTCGCAATATAAAAATGTTATTAATAATATTTTTTTAATATATATTGAATATTTCACAAGAAGTAGTTACTTTTTGTAATTTCATTATGAAAACATAATTCTTTCTGCATACTAAATCAAACAAGAAAACCACAATCTCGCTAGAGCGTTGAACCAAACAATGCAGGGTTAAAATGCATCTTGAAAAAACACCCTGTGTTTAACGGCTCTCAGCCGAGCGATCTTGGAAAAACCTGTGAAAGAACCGTGGCCACAGTCCCGATAAAGGGAGTGTGGTTGGACTCTAGCCATCGAAAAAGATTTTTCAACCAAGCGTTTATTTACCACACGGGTAAAAATGGTCTATAACAAAAAGAAGCAATAAATAAAAAATAATTTAGGGTAATATCGTTTTTGGCCTCGGTGTAGAAATTTCTGTGAAGACCTCTCACTCGCATGAGTGATTAGATCATAAAGCATTTCGCTATGCAGTTTGGTTTTTCAAATTTGGAGATAATATAGTCCCACTCGTAACCCGTACCAATTTTGAGATAATGGCATACGAGAGCAAAGATACTGCATACCATTCTGCCGTCTTGCCGTTTTAATAAGCCCTCGTCTAAAGCTAATTTGCATGCATCCAAGAAGTAACAATTTCGGTAGAGTATGTCTATGCTTTCATCTTCGTTTTTCTTGTATCCCATTTCGAGGGGGGCGACTTTCATACCCACTATGGTCTTGTGGAGCGTTTTTAGGACGTAGTCTATGTCAATTTTTTTAAGTCTCACGTCGCCGTCCGATTCCAATACCCTTTGGGTAATACCCATATTCATGAATCGGGTTCCCGCTCCCCGAGCTCCTTCGAGCTTTTTTTCAGTTACAAACTGGGCCCATAGCACTGCCCAGTGGGGTGGGAATTTATCCTTTTTTGAGAGGAGATACTCTGTCAACTGGTCTAGGGTTTTGATGTCTTCGGGTGGGGCTTCTCCGGAATATTTAGATACCAAACGTAAAGCGTAGCCTATGACCTTGATGGTGAACACGGGACCATACACTTTTTCTTCTTCCTTTACACCCCTCATAACTAATTCTGTGATGGCCCGGGTATCGGGTTGTTCATACGGAGTCCTCTCAAACATTTTGAAATCAGAAATAAAGTCCGACACTTTTCTCACGCTCACTTTATATTACGTTTGTTGTCGTTGCGGTGTTTACTTCATTCTTTTCTGTATTAAAATAATATAATTTAAAATATAAATATTTTTTATAAGTTATTTTATTATATTATGGAATATGATATTTAATTTAAAATACATTAATATACGTATATCTTTTCAACATAAAAATATTTGCATATTATTATTTAAATTATAAAAGTTATACTATTTTGTTATTTCGGGAATTTAACATTTACCAGATACTATAATTTTTCGTAAATTTTTAAATAAAAATGAAGACTCAATGATTTCCGCTTACTTTTTTATAAAAACTCTAGCGAGTAGACCAACACCTATTCATAGAATGTCGGCAAACACAGTAGACTGTAATAATGATATTTCTTAACAAAAGAGAGATTAAAAAAATAGGAAAGTGAATTAAATATTATTTTTGTCTGCGTGGAAATTTCTCTGAAAGTCTCTCACCAAATGAATGATTAGATCATATATAATTTCACTATACAGTGTGGTTTATATGCTTCTAAGCGTTCATAATCCCACTCGTAACTCGTATATAGTTTAAGTAACTGGCAACCAAATTCGCCGAGTACTCCACATCTCGTTCTGCCGTCTGGGCGTTTTAGCAAGCCCTCGTTGAAAACTAATTGGCACACATCCAAAAATGGGCACATTAGATAGATTAAATCTACACTTCCATCTTCATTTTTTCGGTATCCCATTTCAGAGGCAATCGATTTCATTGCAACTCCTGCTTGGCGAACTCTTAGCATTATAGCGTCCATGTCGAGATTTCTTTCCACTTTCGTTCCCGAGATTTCCATCGCCCTTTTGGTCATGCTCATCATTTCAACCCGCGTTCCGGCTCCGGTTTGGCCCTGAAACGCGTTTTCAGCCTTAACTTGGGCATACATGGCTACGCCGTGGGGAGGGTATTTATCAGATTTTGAGAATAGATACTCTTTCAGCTGTTCTAGGGTTTTGATGTCTTCGGGGGCTTTCTCTCCTTTTTGAGTCATAAAATTTAGGGCGTGTTTTATCACTCTGGCGGTGAATACAGGACCGTATATCTTTTCTTCTCCGCGTATCCCGTTAATAATTAGTTCTGTTAATATTCGGGGATCGGGCTCTTCATAGGGGGCTTTTTCAAACATTTTAAATTCAGAAAGATTAGTTTCCGTCACCTTCCAAAACCTCACGTGTCGTTGATTTAATTATTGATATATAGTTAATATTTTCGCAGTATAAAAATATTTTTAAATTATTTAAATTATAAAGTGAGTACTTTTTTTATGATTTTAATTGTAAAATGAGTTCTTTTATTACATTTTATTAATAAAAATTTACTAAATAGTTAATATTTTTAAAATTTTTAATCAAAAAGATTACCCTTTCTTGATTCCTGTATTTTTAATTAGTTATCGAGAAGAGATAATCTCTGAGAATTCTTAGATATTTCTTAAAGAAAGTTAGAGCGTGAGTAAAAATGGGGATTTATGTTATAATGTCGTTTTTGTTTTTGGTTTGGTGTGAATTTTTCCGAGGACTTTTTATTTGTTTGAAGGGTTAGAGTGTGAAACATTTTGCTATGCAGTTTTGTTTATCAAATTTCAAGAGATCATAGTCCCATTCAATGTTTGTAGCCATTTTTAGATACTGGCATATAATAGTTACGACGCCACATGAAATCCTGCCGTTTGACTGTTTTAACAAGCCATGCTCCAGAGACATTTGGCATCCCTCAAAAAAGTAACAACCGCCGTTAATTACATATATGGTTCCATCTCCATTATCCTTGTATCCAAATTCGATGGGAGCAATCTTCATATCAACTGCAAGCTGGCGAAGCTTAAATAGGATCTGATATATGTCAACATTTTTAGGTAGTCTCGTGTCACCGTTCGATTCAGCTATCTTTTGGGTAAGGCCCTTATACATAATTCGAGTTCCAGCTGCCAGAGAGCCTTCGAACTTTTTATCAGTTACATATTGGGCCCAAATGATTATGTAGTAGGGGGGTGTAGGTAGTTTTTCCGATTTTGAGATTAGATACTCTTTCAGCTGGTCCAGTGTTTTTATGTCTTCGGGTGGTTCTTCTCCGGTTTGTTTAGCTACCGCCTGTAAAGTGTACTTTATGAATTCGGCGGTGAATGCTGGACCATACAACCTTTCTCTTTCTTTCGGCCCCCTCATATGTAGTTCTATAACCGCTTTGAAGTCCGGTTTTTCATATGGAGCTTTTTCAAACATTTTGAAATCAGTAATTTTGTATTCTTTCACTTTCCAACCTCGGAATTTTTCTAATAGGCACTGTGTGGTTATTTTTTTGTGTTATAAAAATATTTTCTCATATTTATTTAAATTTCAAAAAGGAATTTTTTTATTATTTTGATTTAAAATTTACAAAATAGTGAATTTATACGCATAAATTTTAGCAAAAAGTCAGCCTTTTTCAAAAAGTTTAAAGAAGTATTATTTTAGCAATGATTGCGATTCCTTAAACTCTCTGGTTTGGGCGTCCTTCAACAACTCGTAAATCAGCATCTCCGTAGATGAGATTATGACTCCGTTATCCCTCATTCTTTCCAAACCCACCTGCCAGTTCTCGAGTGTACGGGAAGAAATGGCGTCAGAGATTACACAAACTCTAATATCATAATCTCGAGCCTCTAAAGCGGTCTGGTTCACGCACACATGAGATTCGATCCCGGTAATGATTAGTGTGGATATTTTGTTTTTTTCAAGTTGTTCTTTGAAGCCTTTGCCTCCGAAGCAGCTGAAAGCTGTTTTCTCGATGGGCATAATTTCGGGAATTTTATCTTTTATCTGTTTGATTGTTCGGCCTAGACCCTTTGGGTACTGTTCGGTTAGAATTATGGGCAACCTAACTATTTTTGCGAAGTCGATAAGTTTCAAAATGTTCTCAGCCATTTTTTCCTTGTTTTGCATTACAGCGTACAATTTTTCTTGAACATCGATTATTAAAAGAGTGGTATTTTCCCGTGTTAATAGTCTTGACTTCGACATCTTCGTTAACCCTCCTAAAAATTCATAGAAATTATTTAGTTGTTTTACTTTTAGAGACAGTTCGTTCTCATGAAATTTTCCTTTAATTTAGTGGCGTCTCCCCTCTCGATTAGTATATCTAGGTGTTTTTTAATCATCTGAGCCTCCCAGTAATCCAGAATATTCTTTTCGTAGGGCTTTTTCTTATAGAAGGGTGATAACTCTACCAAATCTTCTAAGGTTCTTGGAGTGCTGAGTAATTTCAGCAGAACTTTGTTTCTTTTCTCAAAGATTTCAAGGTAGCTCCGCAGCTTCTCATTTATTTTTTCTCTTCCAAAAACTGGTTCCTCGTGTCCTGATACAAATATCTCGGCGTCTAAATTAATTACTTTCTCAATAGATTTCATGAATTCTTTTATGTTGCTTTCCCGGTGCCCGTACCATGGACCGAAGGAAGTTAAATCAATGTCAGAGCCGAAAACTATTCTATCGTCTATGAGAAAGATGTGCAGGTCTTCGGTGTGTCCGGGGATATGTATGGCTTTTACTTCGGGCTCTTTAAGTATGATGTCACCATCGGAGTAGTGGTCCGCTTTGAAATCCCGTATCCCAATACTATTTTTCACAAAACGCTTCCAATCATCCCTCAAACTTTCATCAATGAATCTGTTTGCAAGTGATTCCAGATTTGTTTCATAACCCTCAGGCGACAGAACCCTTTTACCCTTCTCGTTAAAAATCCAAGCTCCCGCACAGTGATCGGGATGAGTATGAGTCAAAGCCGCAAATTCAACCTTGTCTACCAATTCCCTGACAATTTCAATTCCAACTCCCAAATCCAAAATAACCCTGCCCTTTACAATAAGCGAATTGGAAAAGGGAAAAATCGCCCGTTGTTTGCCCCTTACAAAGAAAATTTTGGGTTCTATTTCTATAGTTTCAAGTAACATGCTCTTCCAGTGGTCTGAAAAACTTTTAAAATTTAGGTTTACAGAGAATCAGCAAGAAAGCCCCTGCCCTTCAGGGCAGAGATGAATTTGGGGAGTTTAAATAGCGAAAAAAGAGGAAAAAAGATTGAGTGAAAAGGGTATGCGGATGATAAACTGGGGTTTTAAGACTGCCTGCTGCATAGAACTCATTACGAAGGATGAGGAGTTGTGCATTTGAAGAGGACCAACACCTTCCGGCTGGTTCTAAAAACAAAGGAGCAGAAGCAGAGACTGCTAAACCTAGCCAACAACTGCTCCAAAATGTACAACGAAATAAACCACAAACGCCGACAATCCTTCTTCTCGGGAGAATTCGACTGGGACACCGACGAACAATACTACAAGTACAAGGGGCTGGTCGGCTCCGCCACAGCCCAACAAATCATAATTAAGAACAACGAAGCCTGAAAATCGTACTGGGCACTCCTCAAGAATTGGAAAAAGGGAAAACTGGAGAGGAAGCCCAAACTTCCCGGGTATTGGAAGGATCGAGAAACCGGAAAAAGACCCCTAAGAATCATCGTAAGATGCGACAGCTACCACTTGGAAGAAAAGATCCTGAAACTCCCTTTCGGACTAAAAATCCAATGGAAGGGCAGAAACAGGTGGAAAGGCGGCAAACAGGGCAGACTCGAAATAAACTATGACAAACTCTCGGAGAAATGGTACGCCCACATGCCAGTAGAGGTCGAACCCCTACACCAGCCAAAAGAAGAAGAGAAGAAAGAGGCGTACGTGGATCTGGGAGTAAAAGTCCCAATAATGGCGATGGGGGCGGCGAGTGCGAACGGGGATGGGGAGGTGTTTGGCTACCGGGCGAATTCCACGCTCTCGGATTGGTGGTACTGGACGCGGAGAATCGCGGAACACCAGTCGGTGCTCAAGGAAGTGAACAACCGGAGTAAGTCACAGCAACTGAAATCATTGTATCAGAAGAGGCGGAGAAGGTTCAGGGACTGGGTGAACAAGATGGTTTCAGACTTCGTCTACAGGTGCTGGTGGAAAGGGGTTTTCGAGATTGTATGCGGAGACCTGAGAGATATAAGGAAGTCGGCAGACTTCTCCCGCAAATCCAACTCCATGATCCACAACTTCTGGTCTGTTGGCTACATTTTGAGGAGGATAAGGGAGAAGGCTGAGGAGTACGGAATCCGCTTAGTAACTGTTGATGAGAGAGGGACTTCATCAGAGTGTCCGAGATGTGGTTCGAAACACGTGGTGAGAAGAGGACGACTGTTCAAGTGTCTCAGCTGCGGGTTAGAGGCCCACAGAGACGCCGTAGGCTGCGTAAACATAGGGCTTGACGGTATGAAAAACTTCTTCTAGGCTTGATGAGTTGGTGGAGGACATGCATCGGCTGGCCCGTCCTGAGCATGACCCGTATGAGGTCGAGGGCTTGACTGGGCCTGTATCTTGAGCGGCTACCAAAATGCTCCACCCCGTGTGTGGTGAGAGCGTATGGATGCGTGCCGCGTGGAGCCGACGCAACGTGTATAGGAGGTGTCCTCCATGGTTTGTGTAGGAATAATTGTTGT
>JAUQZE010000027.1 GCA_030587365.1 Candidatus Freyarchaeota archaeon
TCGCTTGCAGCTCCTCTGAATGGAAGCTCCAGTCCCTAGCCGCGCACTCGGGGTTGCTGCACATGAGCACCCTCTCCAGGACGTAGATTTCTCCCTCAAGTGTTACAATCTTCCTGGGGTTGCAGTTGTACTTCTTCACGAGCCTTGACCCACAGAGGGGGCACGCATCAAAACTCGTCCTGCATTCAACAACTTGCCGTTCCATAATCTAAAAGCGAATTACACCTATATAGGAGTTTCTATTGAACATATGGAAAATAGACCTCAAAAACAAAAACGCTCTCGCGATTTACAACAAAATAATCGCTCAAGAAATTCTGGGAGTCGAATTGTCTTTTCATCCTAAAGCATTAATACCTGCAGTAATGAGCAGATTCGAATTCGTTAAACTAGCAGTAATGCCACACGAAACCGTGCTTGATGTAGGAACTGGATCCGTAGCTATATGTGCGATAATAGCAGCCAAGCATCTGGAAGCTGAAGTTTACGCCACGGAAATGATTGAAGAGTACTACGAAAATGCGAAAAGAAATATAATCCAAAACTCTCTTCAGGACAGAATACACTTAATAAAATCCTCGGGAGAAATAATTGAGGGTGTGATTCCTAATGGCTTAAATTTCGACGCCATCATAAGCAATCCTCCCTACCTGCCCTCAAAAGCAAAGCTTACAAATAAAAAATTCGGAGGTAGCGCGGAAGAGTTAACTGGTGGAGGTAAAGCCGGCGCCGATTTTTCGTTGAAATTCATAGAGGAAAGTGTTTCTCGCTTAAATGAGGGTGGTAGAATATCGCTAATGATCCCTATGAAGAAGAAAAAAATCTCTGAGAGCATCACCATACAGATGGAAAAAGAGAACCTGGATATACAGAGCATTCGTCTGATAACAGGGAATCGAGAACGCCTAGTTATAATCGGAAATAAGAAATAGATACTCTTTAAACAGATTCATATCTCAAGAATTTTCTTAGGCGCTCCCGCAAGTTTCACAAGCGCTTCGGCTTCCTTAAAGTGAAGCTTCCCAGTAACCATGAGCATATGCGGAGGAGGACCGAAATCAAAAGAAATTAGATTATCAACAAAGTCCGCATGCACCACTGGTTCAGGTGATCCAACTCTGGCAACTCCCACTAAAACTACGTCTCTGAGTATTTGTCTCCTTTTTTTCCTATCGAAATGGATCAAAAACTCTAAGCCTTCGTTAACAGTCATATAACGGGACGCATCGGCTTTAATATCCAAAAAAACAAGGGTGTGCAGGCCTCTGAACCTGTTCTTTCTAACCGCTAAATAAGGAGACTCTGGAAAATAACTCGCCTCAGGAAACGGTATACTCACCGACATTCCAAACTTGTAGTTAGCTAACCCACAAATACTAGGAGCGGCAGAAATAATTGAAGGTGCATGAATAATTCTAGAATCTATACCCCTCTCGAGTGCACGTAGTCTCAAATCAACATGGGTTGTTGAGATTAACGGATCCCCTGGAACCAGAAAAACAACATTACTTTCCTGTGCCTCTTGTAAAATGGATTCATGGGGATTCTCCTCAACATTCTTTCTGGAAAGCACCAAAATACTCTTACCGATAAGCTCTTCCAAATGTTTAAGGTTAAGTCCACCCATTACGCTTGTGTAAAATTCAGCGTAAATCTTATCGGCTTTCCGCGCTTCCTCTAACCCCCTCAGTGTTAAATCACACTCATCCCATAAACCCAGACCAACAAATATCAGTTTACCCATTCAAAACACCGCCATCAAAAGAGCCAGTATCGGGAAGAATTCTAATCGAACAATCAAAGTTCACTACCTGCTTAATAGCTAACTTTCAATTATGGGCATGAAAACCGCTTTTACCTGTTGAATTCCTCTAATTCCTCTTATTCTACCCATTAAATCTAATAATTTTTTAGACTCACCTTCAGCAATGAGAATCTCCAAACAGTACTGGTCTTTTATATGCCGGTGTATGTTCTCGATGATGATGTCATCAAATTCGTGACGAAATTCCGAGATTCTGTTTTCTACATCACTTCTCTTATACTCGCTAATGACCATAATTGTCGCTGCTGATTTTTCCACTCCAAGTTTATTAATCTCTGACTCAGCGATTAGATTGCGGATTGCATCCCTAAACGCTTCGGATCTGCTGTAATAACCCCTTGTCTCCATAAACTTTTCAAACTGCGCCAATAAATCCTCAGGCAAGGTTATACTAACCACAGTCACAGAAATCACCTATATTAAAATTTTATTAAGAAATTAATATCAAGTTAATATTTTTTAGCTTTTTTCTGGCATTAAATTAATATCCTTACCTTTTATAGTTTCCGTGGGGCGTTTATAATGTCTAAAAGTGTAGACCAAGAAACTGAGTGCCAAACTGTATGTGAACTAGAAGGCGTTCACTGCGCTGCCTGCGCGGACAGAGTAGAGAAGGTGCTCTCAACCGTAGAAGGCGTCAGCAAAGCGAAAGTAAATATCGCCGCAAAAACACTAACAGTTAAATATAACAAAGAAAAGGTCAGCATAGACGAAATCAAAGAGACTGCTAAAAAGATAGGCTATAATCTCAGACTCCACGAAAGACCGAAGACGGAAACTAAAAAATATATTCCGGATATAATTAGAATCGCCTCTATTGGCATCCTCATGTTTCTTAGTTGGGCCAATCTATTACCATCATACGAGGGGTATGATGTATCCGTCATTGCGGTAGCTCTAGGTGCCTATCCCATACTGAAGGATGCTTTCTTTTCTTTGAAAGCTAAGGAGATTGATGTTTCTGTTTTTATGAGCATTGCAATTATCGCCACCGTCCTCCTCGGACAGTTTCTAGCCGCAGCCGCGATAACGTTCTTTGTTCTCATAGCTTGGTTTGTAGAAGAGTTCACCGTGAACCGAAGCCGAAAAGCTATCCAAGAGATTATGGAAACCGCCCCCAAAAATGCACTAGTACTAAGAGACGGAAAAGAATTACCAGTACCCACAGAAGAAATCCAAAATACAGACGTAGTTATAGTAAGATCCGGAGAAAAAATACCAGTAGATGGCAGAATAATATCTGGAGAGTCTCTGATTAATCAGGCGCCAATCACCGGAGAATCAATGCCTGTGGAGAAAAGTACAGGAGACGCGGTTTTCGCGGGAACCATAAACGAAATAGGTGTGATTCAAATAAGAGTTGAAAGAACTGGCGGCGATACCACAATCGGAAGAATAATCAAATTGGTGGAAGAGGCTCAAGAGGGTAAAGCTTCAATACAAAAGATAGCAGACCGATTCACCACCTACTTCACCCCACTAGTTCTCGCTATATCCCTCCTCACTTATTTCTTAACTAATTATAACGTAATAACAACGGTTACGGTTCTAATTGTTGCGTGTCCCTGCGCCGTAGCTCTGGCAACGCCACTAGCGGTGATAGCAACCATTGGAAAATCCTCAAAAAAAGGGGCTCTAGTAAAGGGTGGAAACTACCTAGAAGCTCTAGGACGTGTGAATACAATTGCAATGGATAAAACTGGAACCCTGACCATGAACAAGCCTCAAGTCGTAGACGTAAAGGGATTTGACGGTCACAGCGAAGAAGAAATAATTCGACTCGCGGCAACCGCCGAGAAACGGTCAGAACACCCCATGGCTATCGCGATAATGAAGAAGGCTGAAAGACACGGAATAGAAGTCCCTACACCCGACAAGTCAGAAATCATACGCGGAGAAGGTATAATAGTAAACAGCAACGGTCAGAGAATAATACTCGGAAACAAGAAGCTAATGAAAAACAATAATGTACAGATCTCACGCGAAGTGAACAAATACATGAGAGAAAAAGAAGAAGAAGGCAAAACAGCACTACTCATCTCCCACGACAATCATGTTTGCGGAGTGATAACCGTAGCAGACACACCCAGAAAAAACGCCAAGGAAACCATAGCTGAGCTGAAAAAACTCGGCATAAAAACAATAATGCTAACAGGCGACAACCCCCGAACCGCTAGAGCCATAGCCGACCAGCTGGGCATCGACGAAGTAATAGCGCAGATGCTTCCCGAAGAAAAGACAAACAAAATAAAAGAACTAGAAGACTCCGGACAAAGAGTAGCCATGGTAGGCGACGGAATAAACGACGCACCAGCACTAGCCCAAGCCACCGTAGGAATAGCCATGGGCGCAGCAGGAACCGCAGCCGCCATGGAAGCCGCCAACATCATACTAATGGCCGATGAACTAGCAAAAATCCCAGAAATTATACGCGCGGGTAAAAAAACAATTCGAACAATAAAGCAGAACATAACCATAGGAATACTATTCAACATCGTAGGAGTCAGTTTAGCTGCACTAGGTTTCCTAACACCATTCCTAGCCGCAGCCGCCCACTTCCTACCTGACCTAGTTGTGTCCCTCAACTCTTCCAAACTAATCATATAAAGAAAACATCTTCGTTATTCTTCTATAAAAGTGAAAAATATTATAAATTCTAAATCTAAATGTTAAATATGCCGAGCTTTTATGACGCGCATTTCTGTTTATTAATATTTGCACAAGGCCAGTGGAAGGAAAGCTACACGGAGAAAATATCAAAAAACACAAGAGACCTCTTTTACCAGTATACAGGACATTCTAACTGTGACGTATGTAATACTTGCCCAATATGTAGAGCCCTAGTTGAAATGTTTGATCCAATGAATCCTGATGAATATGTTATTGTATGCGATTTATGCAAAGCATTATATAAAATGATGGAACAGATAAAAGGCAAAAACGATGGAATGATTCTTTTTTCACACAGCTTCCCTCTAGAAATTCAATCCGTTACATCTCTAACAAAACTTTTATTACAAAGCGATAAAATAAAAAAAATTTACATTTTAGAAGTAGTAACAGAAAAAAAAGCTCAAGTTCCTGAAATTATTAAAAAAATCAAAAAGATTAGATTAAAAAATTCCGAATTCATTAAATTATTAGATTCTAACGAATTTAAAGACAAAGTTCTATATGAGATTTCCAAAGATAGCTATTTCTAATCAGAAAGAATCCAAAACAAAAGAGTCGGAAAAACCAAAAGAAGAAACACCGCACCCCACAACATACCAATAATTAAGCACCAAATTTTCTGAAGATGCTAAAAACCGAGCGGTGTTCATCCACAAAAAATTTATGTATCCAAATGTTTAATTTTCTAACCGTCTAAGCAAACAGAAAACAAAAAAGGGCTGCTAGCTCAGAGGAACAGATAAGCATCCTTCTGAGAAATTAGGTAGAGCGCCAGGCTCTTAATCACCGAGAAAGAGAGACTTGGTGGTCGTGGGTCCGATTCCCACGCAGCCCGCCAAACTTAATATTTTGCTCTAACATTTGTCTTCTACTTTTCCAATTTTTGAAGGGGTTTTGGTTTCGTTGAAGCGTCTAGTACCTTGTCTGGTGATTTCCAAGGAGAGAGGGCAGGATGCTAAGCTTCTTCTTTCGGAGTTGAATCTTTTGGATGACAGGATGCGTGTTTCGAGTGATTCTCAGAAGATTTTTTGGCCGCTGGTTAGGGAGGTTTCAGAGGATGAGCGGTTAATGCTGGAGGGTAGATTGGGTGATTTTGAGTTGCTGTACGCTGAGGTTGAGCCTAGGAGTGGGCGGTCAAAAAGTATTTTTGAGGAATTGGAGGGAAAACTTTCTCCCAGTCAATTAGCTTCACTTCCTCACTCCTATGATATAGTGGGCGATATTGCGGTACTGGAAATTCCTCCAGAACTGTCTGACCAGCAGTTTCTAGTGGGGGAATCTGTTTTACGTGTCCACAAGAACATAAAAGTGGTTTTGGCTAAGGCTGGAAAAGTTGACGGCGTGGCTCGGGTTCGCAGGTTTACTCATCTTGCAGGTGAGAATAGGACGACCACCTTACATAGGGAGAATGACTGTGTTTTTCGGCTGGATTTAGCTTCTGTTTATTTTAGCCCGCGTCTGGTGACTGAGCATGCACGGGTGGCTCGTCAGGTCTTGCCTGGTGAGGTTGTTGTGGATCTTTTTGCAGGGGTTGGACCTTTCTCTATACTGATTGCTAAGAGGGTAGATGCGAGGGTGTATGCTATTGACATTAACGAGTCTGCCGTAGAATTGTTGAAGCAGAATATTCACCTTAACAAGGTTGACGGTAGAGTTTTTCCCATTATGGGTGATGCGCGAAGGGTTGTTGATGGGAAGCTCTATTCCCAAGCGGATCGAGTTATAATGAATCTTCCGGCAGAGGCTGAAAATTTTATAGATGTTGCATGTCGCGCAATAAAACCTGAGGGAGGCACAATTCACTATTATCAATTTTCCCCTTCGCCTGACATTATGGAGGAGGCGGTTGATGCTCTGGTGAGAGGCGTGGAAGCGAATTCAAGAAGGGTAGTTAAAATTCTTGAGCGTAGAAGAGTGCGTCCGAGTGCGCCGCGGGAATGGCAGGTTGTTGTGGACGCCCAAATCAGGTGAGAACATTTTTTAGAGGACTTCTACTGTTAGTATTATTTCAACTTCTTTTTCTGGATTCTTCAGCAGTTCGACCAGTTTTCTGTTTAAATCTATTGCCGCTTTGTCGGCTTTTATCATGATTGTTCTGTCGCTGCAATAACTGCTTTTCCTTGCCACTAGGTCATGGGGATGGCTGAAGGTCAGGCGGGGACTCCCCCAGCCTCTGATGATCTCAGTTTGCTTGTCGACCCTTACAACCATGGTAATCGTTGAATGGTCTTTTTTCGCCAATTCTTTGAACGGCTCGCTGAGTTGTTCGGCTCCCTTATTTGAACCAACAGCTATTACGCAGTCCCCTCTAACCGTTAGGTCTTCACGGGTTGTTACTTCGAGTGTTGTCCTATGCTTAGCCGAAATGTTCGGATGCCCATGTGCACGAAGGGTTTCTGTAACCTTTTTGCTCAAGCCTTTTACACCGATACTTATTTTTGTATGATGTGCATTTTAAAAGTTAGGATAGGATACCCAAAGAATCATTGAGTGAGTGGAAATCCTTGACAAAGAAAAATTTTTTGACCGAAAAGAAAAAACTTTTGGAGGAATTGAGGCACTCGGGATTCGTTACCAGAGAAAACGTAATGCGGGCGTTCCTCAGAGTTCCCAGAGAAGAGTTTCTGCCAGAGAATCTCAAAGATAAGGCTTACGTTGATCACCCTCTACCCATTCCAGGCGGTCAGACCATATCTGCGCCACGCAAAAAAGCATATATCTGCTTTTCGGGCGAAACATGTGTGTCCTGATGTGCGATGTATTAGAATTGGAAAAGGGTATGAAGGTACTAGAGGTGGGCGCGGGGTCAGGTTACCACGCAGCATTATGCGCTGAAATAGTAGCGCCGACAGGTTCCAAGAGCAAAGGTCACGTCTACACCATAGAACGAATACCCGAACTAGTAGACTTTGCAATAGAAAATCTAAAAAAAGCAGGATACATTGACAGGGTAACAGTCTTCACCGGAGATGGTTCAGAGGGATACAAAGATATGGCACCCTATGACTCCATACTTGTCACAGCTGCGGCTCCCAAGGTACCCCAACCACTCGTTGACCAATTAGCCGTGGGGGGCAAATTAGCCATTCCTCTTGGTAGTCTTTTTATGTATCAGGAACTAATAGTAGTTGAAAAATTAGAGAATGGAAAGACGAAGAGACACAGGTTCGGCAGTGTTGCGTTTGTTCCACTAATTGGAAGATGGGGGTATCGCAATAGTTGGTAAGGTTCTATAAAGTCTTATAAAGATTTGAAAAAATGGTATTTTTAATAAAAGTTGACTTCAGCTTTCTGAGTGGTTCCATGCAAAAATCAAATTCGTTTAGCTTACTATTTACAAAAACAAATTTTGTTCATACTCGAAATTATATATTTTTTATTATGTACAACATAACATTAAACCCTAATTGGGTAATCAAATTGTGGAAAACGATTTTCCCTCTACTTAACTTGGTAAGAAGGTGGGTTCAAAATATAACTGTAAAAGAAGACTGGGCTTTTGATATGGTTATGCTTTAATGAAGATTTTTGCGGTTGGCTTTACTTCTCTTCAAGTAGCTCAAAGAACTCTTCTCTTGTTAGCCCCGCGTCTTTGATAATATTTCGAAGAGTTCCTTTTTTGAGTTTATTATGTAAAGGTACTACTACTATAACGGGTGGATTAACGTCCCGTATAAGTATGCAATGACTACCCTTGATGTTACTCGTTCGGAAGCCAACTTTAGCTAAAATTTTGATAACTTTTTTCCCTGATATACAGGGCAACTTCTTTGACAAGATATCAACGTCCCACTGTAATGTTGTGCTTTTTTGCGCACTCTAAGTAGCCTTCAATTGCCTCCTTGATATTTTCAATTGCTTCTTCTTCGGTCTCTCCTTGAGAAATACAACCCGGAAGATCTAAACACTTTACGCTAAATCCGCCTTCTTCCTCCTCCATTAATTGAACATTGTAACCTGAAACCTTAAGCTTCTTAAAACGCAAAAATTCTACTCGCTCTTCTTTTCTTTTCTTAAAAACATCAGTTTGTATAAAGAAAATAGCAGGTTCTACGTCCTTATTATCTAGAATAGCATAAACGAAGTCATGACTAAACTCAGGATCAATTTTCTCGATTTTATGAAGAATTTTATCGATTCGCTGAAAAACTTTTTGAGAGCGCCATTCGCCTTGTTCTAATATCAAATCCTCCTTAGTTCCCACAAAATATTCCTCCTTAAGATTCGTTTTGTACCAGTAACTTGTATTTTTTAAGGTAGTTCCAAGCTTCTTCGCATTTCTCTCTCGTTAGAGATGGCTGCTTCACCATAACTCTCTTTATTATATCTTCTTTGCTCATTTTGGGGTAAACAAGGTTTAGGAAATGTATCGAAGCCAATCTTTCTAACCAATCAGCATCTTCTCTTCTATCATTTAGGAATGATAAAAATTCAAGAAATCTTTTCTCTGATTCCATTTCAACAAACTTGGCAGGTGGAGTATCCTCATATATATCTACCAGAGCATACCCTTCATGGGCTAACTGGGTTGAATAAGGGCCCCGAATATACCATGAGAATTGATATCCTAAGTAGAGGTCGAAGGCTTGTAGCAGATATATCGTCTTTTGTAAGATCAGCCTACTCTCAAATACACTTTTGAAGGAATCAGGCTCAAAGTTACCTATCCTCTTCAATATCCCGCCTAACACTTTTACTTTTTCCAACTTTTATCCCTAACTTCATTGATATTTTTAATATTTTAAGTCTTTTTCAAGACAGCCCCTTTCTCCCTAGCCCTTTTTATAATGTTCTCAATATTTTTATGTTATTTAGTGACTATTTTACCTTGTCAAAATATTAAATAAACCTAGCGTCTGATTCCTTCTTTTAATACATTTTTAATGTTCGTAGTATTATTATTTGAAGAATTGTTCTAGACGTGATTGAGCCTCCGCTCTGTCTTCTTCTCGTATGCGCTCCATTGCTTTTTGAACTCTGTCTCTGGAGAAGTCGTGTTCATCGCAGAGTATTGAATACACTTGGTTTTTATCAATGGGTTCCCATCTTATTTTGTAATTGTCTGTTGTTTTGGGTTTCAGGAATAGCTGTTTTATTTCTTCTACTGGGGGTTCTATTTCTAGTTTTCCTTCTTCTACCGCTCTCTCGATGCTTTCCTTCTCCTTTATGAGTTTTAATGCGGTTTTCACTCCTATTCCCTTTACTCCCTCATTGTAATCGGTGCCCAGCAGGATACCTATTCCTATCAGTTGTTCACGGGTTATGCCGAGTTTCTCCAGATTTTCATCCAGCGATACGAGTTCCGGCTCTACTTTCACGTAGATGTCTTTTTTGGGTAATTTTCTTCTTCCCGATATTGTGAGGTTTCGCACGAGGTAGGGAGAATTAAACAGTAAGGAGTCGTAGTCTTGGCTGGCGACTCCCCACACGTCTCCTCGGCGCGCCATGTAGGATGCTTGAGCTTCTCCCTCTGAGGGAGCCTGAACGTGTGGTACACCCATAGCTTCTAAGAGCCTCTTACTCTCCTCAACCATTTCGTCGGTTAAACTCGTGGAGGACTGAGCAAACTTTCGCGCTTCCTCCATATCCCCTTTCTCAAGCGCTTCCCCCCACTTTTTCGCGGCTTCATTCCTAATCTTTCTCCTCTCCTCCACCGTACCCGATTTTAGCTCAGGCGGCTCACCATCAAACACGTAAACCGGCTTTATACCCGCTTCCAGTAAGTTAATTGTTCTGTAAAAAACACCGCTGAGGTGAGAAGTTATGTTACCCTTACTATCCATGAGGCTGGCGCCGTCAGGCTGCCTAATTATCGACAAAAACTGGTAAAGCGTATTCATAGCATCAATAGCAATAACGCGCCCCGAAAGATCCTTCAAACCCACCTGCTGAAAAGAAAGCAAATCCCTCAGATTCACTCCCATAACCATGCACCCAAACCCAACACATTTTCAAGAACAAAATGAACTTTAACAAATATACTTTCAGTTTATATACTTATTTATTCTTTATTACTCATAAAATTTCACAAAAACTGAGAACCTAGATTAATTTAATTAAAACTTAATTGGAATGCAACCCTGCTTAAAATCCTTGGAAAAGTTACTGCTAATCTTCTCCAATCGCGAGAAACTCTTGCCCAGGCCTAATTAGCTCAATTCTCCTCTTTGTTTTAGTTATCCGAGAAACATGGACAATTCCCTCAATCTCAAGAGCCATTAAAACCTCATTAAGCTCTCTCTCAGAAATCGGCATATTATCATTATCGAGGTTCGTCATCAACTCGTCATCCAAAATTATTCCCTGACGCTTCATCAGAATATTAACTATCATATTCTTCAAAGGCTCAACGTTCCAAACACTTTCCTTCAAAAGAAATCCTCCTGAAAACTGGTCACTAACTTGTTCAATATCTAATAAAAAACCCGTGGTATACAAAACAACATACCCATTAAAACCTTTCGACAAGAAAAATACCTCCAACTACCATACGTGGAGTAATGAAATAAAAAATCAAGCTTTCAAAGTCCACTAAAAAATCTTTACCACATCCTATCAAAATTGGTGCTAAGTATCACCACTTTTTAAAATAACCAAAATTTAAACTCGAAAAATTTTACTCCTTCCTCCCCTTATTCATCTTATAAATAAATCATGTACTTTCTCAGTAACCTTATTCGAAATCACTTTTCCACAATAGCTACTGGACGACACCAGCCAGCCGATGCACCGGTTATTTTTATCGGAAAACACGCCACCTTGAATCCAAAAGGCTTAGGAATCTTATCCAAGTTCGCAAGTTTCTCAATATGGCAGTACTCCCTCTCCCTACCCGCAAAATGAGCCTCCCATATGATACTCTTGTCACCCGTTTTTTCAAACTCCCCCCTAATCGACACAAAAGGGCGGTCAAAATAAGGTCGATGTGAACTGAATATGTTAGGTAGGGAGGAAGGGAGAAAAAAGGGAAAGAATATTATGGTGTTATAAAAGAAATGTTGATCGAATATTTAAAGAAAAAACTATTAGCATAAATTCGGAATTAACCGTCAACGGGATATCTAGTAATGAAATAAAAAGCAAAATTCTTTTAGATAGAGAAATTATCTTTTCCTTGCCTAGAAAGAAAAAGACCTAGCACAAATTTTGGGTGATATAGAGGGCAAAGCTATAGTTTATTATTCCTAGAATCCAAAATATAAAATCTATATCAAAAACGGCTTCGTGAACCGCATCCATAAGTCTTTGATATCCTCTCCCATGTCTTTCCTCATTTCAGATACGTCATATTCTAAACTAAACTTTCAACGATATCTTTTACTAGGTCTTCCTATTTAATCTGCATGCTAATGTTTTCTTAAGTGGGACTGAAACATTTCACATTATTGTTAATATGTTTCTCAACCAGTGTTTATGTATAATTTCTTCGGCGTTCTTCTCAACGTATCCTCTATTCCTTAGCAGATTCTTTAGCTTTCTGTATATACGATTCTTCTAGATAACCTCTCCTTCGTCTTGGTCGTAATAATCCAATTCTTCTCCCCTTACCTAACTATCCTCTGCATCTTGTCCATTTTCCTCTTCACCCTCTGGCCAGCTTACCAGCCACCATTCTACACTTACAAACCTTTTTCCCATATGTATGTATTTTGGGTCAAGATTGACTTTTATTCCTTTATCCATTAGAATTTTATATTTATCCTCTAGTTCCTTTGGCTTGTTATTCTGTATTACATCAACAATGTCTTTATGATCTTCTATCTCTGAAAAAGTCACGCAATTTACCTTTTTGCTTTCGAGTATTTCTATTTGATTCTTTGATAGTTTGCCCACTCCCCTCTTCTTATCAAAAATTTTAATAGACCCTTGTTTTACACTAACCAGATAGTTTTGTTTTTTATAACCTTTGATTATTCCCAACATATAGGCTTTATCTACATCGTCTCCCGATAGATATATCTCCATATCTGCGGTTATTCTTCCAGTTTTAGATACATAAAAGCCTCGTATGCCTCTGTCTCTAGGATTCATATCTAGGTTTTCGAATGCTTTTTTTACCGCTTGGAATATATTGTTTATTTTTGATTCTGCTCGTTGCACTAATTCTGAACTTACTTTACCTTTTTCAATATGACGAGCGTGTGTCTCAATAAAATGCAAATAATGTTTAAGAGTATCCTCTGTGATTTTAGTTCTCTCTGAGAGATACTTGTAAATTTTTTCCAAAGTGACCTTATTAGTTTGGATTCCTTCTCTATCTATGCGTTTCATAGCACTTTCCAGTATGATTCTAATTTCTTTATTGTTCACATATTCGATTTTCTCCTCTTTGAATATCTCTAGGACTTTTTCCAAGAGGAGTTTCTCTGGTTCGATTTCTTCTAATCTCTTTTTAACAAGTTCTTTTAATAGAATAACAAATTCTTCTCCAATCTCTTCTACTACATCTACAGAAAAGACCACTCTAATGGTTTTCTTTATGTGGTCTACTGCTGCTTCGTCTATTGTGATTGATTGCAGGAACACAATTGCCTTTTGTTCATCGTCCGTGATACGTTCGCATATCCTGGGATTAGCTAAGGTTTTCTTCCCCACAGCCTCAGGTACAGCCCTTCTTATTGCTGGTGCGATTAGTAAACGTTCATATAACCAAATTTCTTCCTTATCTACTCTTTTTCTCGAATATACATTTCCTTGATGTCCAAAATATTCTAGGAGCTTGTTTACCCTTTCGATATTATAATATCTCTCTGTATTAAAGTATTCGAATTCAGTTTCTCCTTCTACTGGTTCTGAGAGGCTCCCGTCTGCTACTGTGTGTCCTAATAATGCCACTCCAAATATGGTTCTAAGATTTATGTATAGCATGTTTTTGCGTGTGTTTTCTGCGACCTCCCTTCTAGATATCTTTTTTATTCGGAGTTCAACCCTTTTAATGATTTTCTTTATGTCTTCTCCTGTAAGTGCGCTTTCTAGAGCGATAAATTCTATCAAACGTTTCAGCGTAGTAGATTTGTATCCCCTCGTCCAATCTTCCAAAATATCTACGCCTGTCCCCGTTATTCCTGATATCTTTTGAAGTTTATTTTTATCCGCAATTTTCTTTCCTTTTTCATTTTTTATTTCCTTCTCTATTTCTAAACTGTCTTGGAGGATTTCAACTGTATACCTCAATAATTCTGGATTGACTTGTAGCTGTGGATTCTTGGAAATGATGTACCATGGTTGTGTATCTGGTAACCATAGTTCACCCATCTCCTTTATCACGGTATAGATGCCATCTTCAGTTTCGTAGTCAATAATTGTTAGCCCCCAGCCTTTTTCTCCCACTTCATGAATGTACTTTTCTGCTGGTAACATTCCGTTTTTCGTCATAACATAAAACTCGCCTTCATTTTCGATTATCTCAATTATTTCCCCATTTTTAAATTTGAATTTAACCGGTCTTCGGAAGTTCACTTTGTTAGATCTTTTTCTTTCGTTATGGCGGTAGACTATGCTTTTTCTTGAGTGTAGAGATTTATTAGGCTCCACATCGAATACACTGCACATTAAAAGGTACATCTTTTTAGGAATACGCTTATCCGTACTGTATAACCATGCGTGGACTAACCCAGGTTCGATCTGTATTTTCGGGTTCTTTTTTTGTAACTCCTCTGTGAGTTTTCTTGCTGCGTATTCAGGAATTTTCTCTCTAGAGTTTTCCTCCTTGCGTTTGCCCTTTATGCGGTTTATAATTTCTAGTTTACAACCCTTTCCCTCTTTTGGCACATTAATCGGGTCATTATCTTTTAGCTCAACAAGGCTTAGTTCTCTTACCTTTTCGGGTTCCCACCCTATTATCTCCAAAAACTTTCTGGTTTTTTCAACTTCACAAAATCTATTATTTAAGGCTCTGACAACCCACAAATTGCTGATATACTCTATTCCTGTTTCCTTAATTTTCTTTAATGTCCCCAATTTTGTTTCGTATAGTTTAATCGCTTCGTTATATGCCTTTTCGAAATCTTCCTCGTTTGGTATGAAATAGGTGTCGGGTGGTTGCTCCCACCACGGGCGCTCTGGTTTTTGTCGTCCTCTCTCCCCTTTGGCTGTTAATAGGGCTACTAGGAGTTCTTTTCGGTCGACAAGTATGTCCTGTGGATAATTAAGGTTTAAGATGTCATAGATTTTGAGTAGAATGCCTTTATTAATTTGACCTGTTCGATTTAAATATCCCATTAGGTTCTTAAAAACTTCGTAATCTATTCCAAGTATCTTTGAGAGAGCTTTTCTATATCCTTCGGGATACTTGTCTATTGCTGCTCCTCTTATGGTTTGAACATTTTCACGGCTTAAGTACATGGACTCCTCTGAAAACATTTCAACGATTTTTTCAAGACGGCTTTCAAAACTTTGAACCGCTTCCTCTATGTCCTCTTCAGTAACCTCGCTAAGTCCCTTCAAGTGCCAATTAACCCACCATGTCAAAACATTTAGCAAATCACTTTCTGTGGTAAAAGCTTTAATGTATCTTGATGTCCCTTCTTGGGATTTGAGAAGAGGCTCAACTACCTTCTTGAGCATCTCCTTAATATTGGGAAAGGTCTCCTGAATCACAATGGCGGGTTCGGGCAGCATGACCGCTATCCTTCGGCCGTCCTCCAAAACTAGAAAGCACCCAACTGAACTCACCTTGTACCGTTTACCGTCCGGTAGGGCAACAATATAGTCTTCCGATTCTGCAGGTTCAATGCTGTACTTGAAATCCAACAGCTTCTTTATCACATCAACTATTTCCCAGAAATCATCCTCCTTTGAGGTGGAAACGATTTTCCCGTTTGGGAGAATGAGAAATTCAAATCTGGTTTCCAACTCGGTCTCAGAAGCGGAATCCACATCTTTAGGCGGTGCCTCTGGTGGAACTTTCTCTTCCACTGGTTCAATGTAATCCTTCAGTTTAGAGGAGTCACCATGATCCAGCTCTTTGCTAGCGTTTCTTCCTGAATATTCTAGGGCAATCCGGAAAATATCTTCGGGAACTCTGCGTTCGTAAACCATTCTACGCAACATCCACCCCGAAAGCCATCCTGGTGCTCCTCTCTTTCTTAGTTCTGAGCAGTACCTCTCCTCATCCCCTCCATTTTTCCTGACTCCCTCCACAAGAGGATCCAAAACTCTCAGAATCGGAAGAATCCACTTCCGCCCCCGTCCCTCAACTAGAATAAAAGCATCCTCCCACCTCAGACTCTCATTATCCGAAACCGTCTCCTGTGAACCTTCAGAAGACCCTTCAACCCTCTCATCGCTCTGTTTCTTGTTCTCGGCTTTTTCAGTGGAATGTTCCGGGGTAAAGTTGCCCTTTAGCACTTGCTGAGACGGTGAGGTGGATTCCTCGGTTACATCGATAGGTTTAGCGTTTTCTACTGGGCTATTAGCATTGGTGATATTTTCTTCACGCTTCTCAACTACACGTTCAGTCTCGTTAACTTCATCAACAGTTTCCCCGCCGGCAGCAGGTCCCTCAAGCTTTTCAGCTGCACCAGTGCTCTCATTAGTTCCATCAGCAGTTTCAACTACGTTAGTGGCGTTCTCCTCTGGGAGTACATGGATTACCGTATAAATCACCTGCTCGGCGTACACATTTTCAGATTTTTCGCTGCCTTCGTTCTGGTGAAAATTCAAGGAGATTTGCTGCCTCTCTCCACCACCACTGGTCTCAGATCTGCTGCTGGTAATCAAGGGCTTTGATTCTTCTCCCCGCTTCTCCTTCTCCTCGCTTTTTTCCGCGGTTGCCTTGGGATTAAAACGAAAAATTGTTTCCACGTTTATTTTATGATCCTTCTCCACTCCCCACTCTGCTTTATCTGTTACCGCGGCCTGTAATACATCTGTTTCACCCTTTTTCCTGTCCCTATGGCCGATAACCTGTGTACACTGCTCCATATGAGTCACGCCCTTCTCGTCCACTCGCCACTTTTTCGTCACCGTAACGTAGTCTACGTTTCTCAGCCATTCGCGTTCCCCACGGTCAACAACCGTTAGCACTTCCCTCTTGTCCACATTCTCTGCAAGCTCCAATAATCCGGCGTAGGGTCGGTCGGTCCGAGTTCGGTAGGCCCCCTTTATGCGGCTTATTTCCAGATAAATTCTGCGCACCGAATCCTCGTCCCAGACCACATCCTTCTCCACCCGCGCCTCAGACCGTTTCACAATTCCCTCAGTTTCACCCAGGGGTGACTTCGACTTAATATGCTCAACGGAATGCTCAAATCGAACGTCACTCTTCTCCCCTCTCACAACAGCCCTCTTAACAAGGCTCTTCTCATCACCCTGAACCCATCCCTCACTAACGACATGGAAAGTAGCCTCTGGTTTAGAGTTTTCCCGCATTCCCGCAGTCCGCTCGGGAGTATACATTCTGGCAGAGCGGAGCCTTTTCTCTGGTTCGGGTTTGGAATCCTTCCGCTGCATAATCCACTCGGGCGGTCTGGGTCTTGGTTCAATACGCGCCAGAGTGTCGTAACGCTTGTTCAGGAGTTCATCATAACGGTGCAAAGCCTCGGAGTATTTCTCAGGCTCTCTTTCAGGTAGATTCGAATCTTTAGCGTTCTCAAGGAATTTACGCGTCTCGGTAAGTCTAGCTGTATCACTCAAACACTGGTCACTAAAATCCGGCTTGGAAAACGTGTCCGGTCTTAGCTCTCTCAGGATTTTCTCACGGTCTTCCAAGAATCTGTCGTACTGTTCGAGAACCTGTTTCCGCGTCTCCAACTCAGCCTTCTGAAAGTCATCGCTCGAAATGCATCGGCGGACTTCAAAAAGGCTATCATTATTCGTTTCAAGATTCTTAAAAACCTCACCCGCCTCAGTCCTCACTGGAGACCTGTCGCCCCGCTCTGAAACAACCCTCTCAGGAAGATGCGGTTCATCCCTATCTCTTCCCAGCACCTCCCAGTGAGTCTCCCTTGCCAAGCGATCATAGTATTCCTCACCATGAAACCCTTGCTCGCGAAACTTTTCATCCTCCTCTGAACCGTTACTCTCTGGAGAGGTCTTCTTATCCTCGCTTTCCCCTAACACTTCACGGCGAGTCTCCCTTGCTAGGCGGTCATAATAGTTCTCATCCTTCTTCGTTTCTCCAAAACGCTCCTCCTCCTCTAGACCTTTACGCTCCGGAACAGGATTCCCATCCCCGCTCTCTCCCAGCACTTCCCGGCGAGCCTCCCTTGCCAAGCGGTTACAGTAATCCTCGTCCCACTTCTCACCGAGCCTCTTTTCTTCACTTAAACCTTCACTCTCTGAAACAGGCTTCTCTTTCTGGTCGTCTCCCAGAACCTCCCTGCGAGCTTGCCACGCTAGGCGGTTACAGTAATCCTCGTCCCACTTCTCACCAAGATTCTTTTCTACCTGCGAATCCTCGCTCTCTGGAAGAGACCTCAAGTTCTCCTCGGCTGCACCTCGGCGGGTCTCCCTCTCTAAGCGGTCGGAATAATCCACGGACTCTTCTCTTTCGGATTTTCTCTCCGCTTCCATGTCTCCCGTTTTCGATTCTTTTCTTTCATATTCTCTCCTTCCTGCTGCTTCCGCCGTTTCTTTAGCTGTTGATCCTATTTCTCGTGCTGCTCCCGCTGTTTCCTTTGCAGTTTCAGCTCCGGCTTCCGCCGTTTCCTCGGCGACTTTTGTTGCTGCTTGCGACGTCGATTCCACAATTCCCTTTGCTGTTTCAGCTGCTGCTTCTTTTACTGCTTCTGCTGTTTTTACCACTGTTTCTTTACCAGCATTAGTTACCTCTCTTGCTGCTTTTGTTGCTGTTTCTTTAACTGCTTCCGTTGCTTCCCTCGCTACTCTCGCCGCTTCTTTTACCACTGAATCGGATTCATACCTCTTGCGTCTCCGCATAGATTTTTCCACCCCTCCATTTTTTGTGTGAGGTGAGAAGGTTTTGTTAGTGGGGTTTTAGGTGATTTCCTTGTAGTTTCCCTGTGCCAGCCTCTTGAGGTAGTGGTAGGCTTTTTCCTTTTTGAAGCCCGATTCTCTAGCCAGCTTCACTGATAACTTTGTGAGATACTCTTCCAACTTTTCGGGGTGGTTCTCCACAAGCTCCGGATAGGTTTCCGCAAACCCTCTGCTCTGAACCAGCATCCGCGTCTTCTTTACGAGTTCACGCACCCTCCTCTGCTCCTCGTGAAACTCCAACTGACTGGGAATGCTCTTCTGATTGGGGGCAGGGATTTCTTTCAGAAGGTACCAGACGAGCATTTCCTCCTTTATAAACTGGTCATCGATCTGCTGTTTAAAATCGGGAAACTCCGCCTTCAGGTTTCTCACACTGCCCAGTATCGCCGGGTAACCCTCGATCAGCATCACCTTCTCCTCGGGCTTGAGGTTCTGGAGAGCTTCGCACTGCCTCTCGTTCAATCCCAGATTTCTGGCGATGCACTCCCGGTCGTCGAAGTTTATCTGTTTCCCCGCGATATGGGTGGAGCAGTTCTGCATCACCTCGTCCGGTAGATTGGTGGGGTTCTGGTCTGAGACCCCCAGACCCCAGCCCTGAGCCCTCATGCTTCGAAACATGTCCTGCAGGAATTCGCTCGCAAGCTGCGGAGCCCGAGAATCAGAATCCGGATTCACCTGCTGCTTCTTGAAGACGGTGTGAGCCTCCTCCACGAGAATCACTCCTTGAAGTTTGTCCGAGGGCTTCTGCCGCTTTATATTCTGATACAGGTAGTAGAGGATGAGGAAAGCGATGAAGGGCTTCGTTTTCTTCCCCACTCCCTCAAACTCGAAGACCACCAGCGGACCCCTCAGGAACTCGAAGGGGGTGTTCTCCTCGCACAGAAACATAGCACCCATAGTTCCCGTGCAGAGGGTCGAGAGGCGGGCTAAAAGTCCGCTCCTGATGTTTTCCCGCGCCTCCTCGTGATAGTTCAGAATCTCCATGGCTACCTCTATGGAGAAGCACACATCCCTGAGGGTGGGCGTCTCGCCTCGAACCTGTTCCTCACCCTTCCAGACCCAACCCTTCTCCTCGTAGGTCAGATTCAACGCTATCTCAAGAACGGTGTCCATGGGAGCGTACAGGACGAAGTACTGGTTGAATATCCAGGTCAGATCTGAGATTTTCTGGGCAACTGTCTCGTGGGGGTAGACGTAAAGAGGGTTGTAACGGAACCAGCAGCCTCCCTCCCCGATGGGAAAGATGAGTGGGTGTTTCTCCATGTTTTCTACGTAAAACATGTTGCGGTACTCCCTCTTCTCCAACTCTAAGATGAATCTGGAAACCTCGAATAGTCCCAGCTCCGACAGCATGGTCATCGCCGTTATAGTTTTTCCGTATCCGGAAGCGGCGGTGAGAGCGAAGTGTTTGGTAAGTGAAACCGGCGGAAGCACTATCGGTCTATCCCTGAGCACCCTTCCGTTTCGGATCAGGTGTCCCATGAGGATTCCGTTCCTTGAGGGGATGTCGGGTAGGGTTTGGGAGAACAGGGCGGTTTTGGTGACTTTCACTCCCCCCACCTCTACCCTTGGAACGTGGGTCAGCGCTTCAGCCTCGGAGAAAGTCAGGTCCAGGTTGGCGCTCTGGCTCAGGGTGAACATCCGCTCAAGCCTCCTCCTAGCCCCTCCTCCGGTTATCACGGTAACCTTGGCATCCCTGGTGAAGGCTCCCCGGATCAGGCTGGCTATGTTTTGGGCGTGAGACTCCGCCATTTTCTCGTACTGATCCGTAACCGCCACGTAGAGTCCCGCTTTGACGTCGCCCCGGGTGACCGCGTAACCCTTCCTAGCGGCTTCCACCTCAGCCTGAGGGTCGAGGTAGTGCTGCCCCTTGTGCTGGATTTCCCGGTACCGCTCCTTCTTTGAGCGTTTGGTGAGATACCGGCTCATAAATCCGTAGGGCTCCACGACCGCGTGCACCACGCCGGTGCATCCCCTCTGGGCGAAGTACTCTAGGATTTGTTCTATAACGTTTTGCAGGTGGGGGTAGCCGGATCTTACTTCAACGACCGCCATGTTCCAGACATTTCCCAGGCTCACTCCCGTCTCCTCGTGGATCAGCCCCGGGTGTAACGTGGAGAGAACTCCTTCGAGAGAGTCTGCTTGGTTCCTTCCCCGGGCTTGGTAGTAGGTGTCCCCTTTCCCCTTGAGGACTTTAACCAGAAGACCGAAGTGGATCCCGCTCATGGCGAGAGCGCTCACCATTCTGCCCGACTCGAAGGAGCGGGGATTCGTCTCCTCGGGCGTGTCCGCGTTTTGGTAGCTCTCCGGCATCTCCGTCAGCTTAAACCAGTACACCCTCCGGGAAGAGCCTATTTTACCGTTCTCGTGTTCTGGAACCCCGTAATCATCGTAATAGGACTCCTCTGGTGAGTTAACTTTCCCTAGATAGGCTCGTCCAATCAGGTTACTACTTATCTTTCCCTTGTGGTCTGTGGGGAAGAACTCCATGCTCGATTTGTAGCCGCTCCGCGCCAGTATTCTCCCGTGGCTCTGCCTCCAGCTTATTGCCCCGATGGCTGCCGTGAGGGTGGATGCGGCTGCGAGGCCGGCTGCGGTCAGGGTCAGGAGTGCCTGGATTTGGTAGCTGAAGGGGGGCGGTATCAGAGCGTACGCGGGGTAATTGTACAGGTAGTATAGTAGTGCTGCGGGTAGGGTTATCGCCGAGGCTAGGGCTATTCTCAGGAACCAGGTTTGGTCGGTCTTGAACCGGTAGTGGGAGACTATGGCTGCGCTCAGAAGCCCGAAGGCGAGCAGGGTGTACACACCCCGTATGGCAAAGAACTGGTCGAAGTAGTCGGGGAGCAGGACATCCACCAGTAGGGTTGAACAGAACCCTGCGATTACGATGAATATGATCTGCTTCCAGAACCGCCTCAAAAATTTCCATTCCCCCTTGAGGAAGGGACTTACCATCGCTTTGAACGCGGAATAAAATCTGGGTTTAAATATGAAGAGTACTACGCTGATTGCGCCGATAACGGCCAGTATAGCAACGGGCAGAACAACCAAGGTAACCAGTGTCTTAGTTAATTGGAACGTGTCAAACATACAAATTTCACCTCCCATTTTCTTAAAGTTTCTTACAGTTCACAACCCCCCAAGCCTCTTCCCTTGTTTCTTTGGGGTAGAGGTTGAGTGGGTGGGTTGTGGTTGGTTTCTCCTTTTTGGAGCCTTTTAGGGATTTTTGGGGGTGGTGGACCCTTTATAAAGCTTTACCCTCTCCTTTTTTGTGGCTAAACAGGGAATAATACGCTTCTAAATAAAGAAATAAGAAAAAATAGGACATTTTTTACCTTTTTAAACAATTTTTCCTTATTTTTCTCTCGAATAAGGTTTATTCAACCTTCTTTTATGGCAGTTTTTCACGTTGAAAAATGACTCGTGCGAAAAATGTGTAAAAATGTACAAAAATACTACCTAAAAGTTGCACATTTTTTCAATGCTCCAAAATCCACTAAATGGGGGTGAAAATTCCCTATTTCTTCTAATTAGTGCAAAAAAATATTTTTTTAAGTTTGAACAATAATACAATTTTTTGTATTAATCGAGAAACGGGTGTCCTAAAATTATTTCTGAAAAGCTCTTATACCTCAACTATTTTGGCAAGCATTACGGGATAATATCTTAAAGCATCTTTATTTGTTTTGAATCATTAATTGGTGATTTTTGTTCTGATTCGTTTTTGGCATTGCTCGCAGAAGTTTTCTCTTTTTCGGTCAGTATCTACCACGCCGCTTGAAAAGTACATTGCGCAGCGGGGATTATAGCAGTGTTCCAGGCCGAAGCAGTGTCCCAGTTCGTGTATCGCTTCCTTCACGGCACGTTTGGTGAGGAGTTTCGGGTTGGGAGGTTGCCCGTAGTACTCTGGTCTCAGGCGGTGGGTGGATACGATGCACAGGTTCATGTCTTGGAGTGCCAGTCCAAAGTCGAATTCTGCGCCCTCCGTGTACAGATCCAAGCTGGTTATTCCCAAGTATTTGGAGTGCTTGTCAACCGCGTGCTTTCTGAGGGCTTTCATGAATTCTAGGGTTCGGTACTGCTGCCTTTGGGGGTTGTATGCTTTTTTCGGCATGGGAATATTTTCAACTTTTGTGACCTTTAGGGGGTAAAGCATATTGTCCAGCTGTAGCTTTATATCCTTAAGTAAGTTTTCCTCAAGGTCACCGATTACCATAATAATTATTGAGAATTCTTTCAAAGGTTTCCCTCTCCTGAAAGGCTGCTAAGAGCATTAATAAAAATTTTGGGAAACCATTCTTGATCACTGATGGAAATATGCTATGAATTTTCTTCATCCTTTTTACCTGACTCCCTCGTCTTGTTTATCCTCTTCAAAAAACAGATGGTCTGGAGGCGATAACCAATAAGTTAAACATTTCAACACGTGGGGTAGTTATTTACACGTAGAAACAGCTAAAAGTGGGTTAAAAATTATAATTTGCCATTATTTAGCGTCGAACATTAAGTCTATCGCCCTTAAGTAAAGGTATTATTGAAAGTAACTTTCTTTTATTTTCCCTACCTAACCTTTTCTCTATAGTGGGAAGTGGTATAGAGAAGTTCCATCCGGTCACTAAGTCTCTCAAATAACTCATAAGACATTCTATCTTCTGAGATTTCACGCCTTCGCTTTTAAAAAGACGTGCTTATTAAGCATGTGTTACTCTGTTTTTCTAGTTCCTGAAGCCCTTATAGGTATTCTTCAAACTTGATGACGAGTCAGACGCGGTTAATGGTGTTTATGAGTTTCAAGCCCTCATAGGTATTCTTCAAACTGATTGGCACCGGGCTAACCGCAATACCAATCATAGGTTTCAAGCCCTCATAGGTATTCTTCAAACTTCATAGTTGAGGCTATACTAATAATTCCCAATGAGGTTTCAAGCCCTCATAGGTATTCTTCAAACCGTTATCATCATGGTTTACTACACAGCCTTTTTAGAAGTTTCAAGCCCTCATAGGTATTCTTCAAACCTGAACTATGCTGGATTTATGGTCCCGAGGAGGAAGGTTTCAAGCCCTCATAGGTATTCTTCAAACGCGGTCACTGCACCAATGAATAGTGCAGCCAGCAAGTTTCAAGCCCTCATAGGTATTCTTCAAACGGGGGTTAGGACTAGAACGAGAACAAGCAGAACCAAGTTTCAAGCCCTCATAGGTATTCTTCAAACTATCCTAAGCCAGAAGAGTCATGAAGTGGATGTAGAGTTTCAAGCCCTCATAGGTATTCTTCAAACCTGACTGCGTAGATTATGGTTCCCACTGCTACTATGGTTTCAAGCCCTCATAGGTATTCTTCAAACGAAGCGATTAGGGGCTACGATGTCCGCACGATAAAGTTTCAAGCCCTCATAGGTATTCTTCAAACAAATGTAGTAGACGGTGTATCCTCCGATCACGCCGAGTTTCAAGCCCTCATAGGTATTCTTCAAACTCTACAGTGAGTTTGAGGTAGCCGCTCTCCGGCGGGTTTCAAGCCCTCATAGGTATTCTTCAAACTACAAATGGCTCTGGGACCTAATACCCGCCAGTTGAGTTTCAAGCCCTCATAGGTATTCTTCAAACCTATACGCATCTTGGGCGGTTATGTTTGGTGGAGGGTTTCAAGCCCTCATAGGTATTCTTCAAACGGAGCTCATGTTGCCTGAGTTGAAAGCGTTTCGAAAGTTTCAAGCCCTCATAGGTATTCTTCAAACTGTAGTTATAGGGTTTGGGTTCCTGTTGCTTAGCTTGTTTCAAGCCCTCATAGGTATTCTTCAAACAAATGTAGTAGACGGTGTATCCTCCGATCACGCCGAGTTTCAAGCCCTCATAGGTATTCTTCAAACTCGACCTAAACCTCATACCCAGCATAAATAATTTTAAGTTTCAAGCCCTCATAGGTATTCTTCAAACCCTTGGCTCCAGTTGAACTGCATAATTAGGTAAATGGTTTCAAGCCCTCATAGGTATTCTTCAAACAAATAACCAGTACTGTTTTCACCCGGCTTTTCGTAAGTTTCAAGCCCTCATAGGTATTCTTCAAACCAGTGAAAAATGAGCCGCTCGTGGTCCCGAGTGTTTGTTTCAAGCCCTCATAGGTATTCTTCAAACTCGGATCCATTTTTTCACGCTCCATACTGAAATTCTAAGTTTCAAGCCCTCATAGGTATTCTTCAAACGCGGTGGCAGCTGTTCCACTCGTTCTTTCGGTTCACGTTTCAAGCCCTCATAGGTATTCTTCAAACCCACGTGGGGCGCTGAGGATATTACTATTGTTATGAGTTTCAAGCCCTCATAGGTATTCTTCAAACTCGCATTTGAATTTGGTTTTATCGCCACCTATACCAGTTTCAAGCCCTCATAGGTATTCTTCAAACGAATAACTGAAGTTGTTCCAAATGTTGAGGGTTTCAAGTTTCAAGCCCTCATAGGTATTCTTCAAACTATATAATAAATTGGTGAAAAAAATGGTTGAAAATAAGTTTCAAGCCCTCATAGGTATTCTTCAAACGAACTATTGCCATTATCTAACTCTCCCAAAGTTAGAGTTTCAAGCCCTCATAGGTATTCTTCAAACTAGGCTAAACCCGCAGTAATAATAACCAAGGGAACAGTTTCAAGCCCTCATAGGTATTCTTCAAACACGCATATCGAAAGGGTAGGCTATTTGGTCGTTGAGGTGTTTCAAGCCCTCATAGGTATTCTTCAAACCCATTTAGACGCCTCCGTCTAAACTTATGTCACCCAGGTTTCAAGCCCTCATAGGTATTCTTCAAACACTCCAATTGGTGGAGCGGGTATCGCGGCTAGAGGGGTTTCAAGCCCTCATAGGTATTCTTCAAACCGGAAATATAATTATACGTGACTCGTATTTTAATGGGTTTCAAGCCCTCATAGGTATTCTTCAAACATTTAATGCAGTCAAATTATACAAACCCGTTTTAATGTTTCAAGCCCTCATAGGTATTCTTCAAACTTTCTCATTTTTTGTTCAAATCCTTTAGTCTTATTAAGTTTCAAGCCCTCATAGGTATTCTTCAAACCAAACGATTGACACCACGAAAAAAACCATAGATGAAAGTTTCAAGCCCTCATAGGTATTCTTCAAACTAAGGGAGATGCGGGAATTCACTGTTGGTCATGTGGGTTTCAAGCCCTCATAGGTATTCTTCAAACTTGCAAGGGATATAGTGATTAAATATTGGTGATTTGAGTTTCAAGCCCTCATAGGTATTCTTCAAACGCTATTTTGAAAACTATTACTTACAAGTCATAAAAAGTTTCAAGCCCTCATAGGTATTCTTCAAACATATAGATCACGCAGCGGGATTTTTCTTTTGTGTAAAGTTTCAAGCCCTCATAGGTATTCTTCAAACGGGTAAGGGGATAAAATATGAAAGAATGGAAGCAAAGTTTCAAGCCCTCATAGGTATTCTTCAAACTTCTCTGCTTTTTCGGATTATGATGGTTTATGTAGGTTTCAAGCCCTCATAGGTATTCTTCAAACTTCTCGCCGAGGTACTATTCAAAACCACATCCTGCCAGTTTCAAGCCCTCATAGGTATTCTTCAAACAAACTTGGGCTCTGTGGGAAGCCAGATATACTGCAGTTTCAAGCCCTCATAGGTATTCTTCAAACTATGTAGCATCGGGGGTATCTACCGCTACCAGATTGGTTTCAAGCCCTCATAGGTATTCTTCAAACTTTAGAAAAAATACAAGAAGATTATGAGAATTATAAGTTTCAAGCCCTCATAGGTATTCTTCAAACTTTTCTGACTTCTCTTTCTAGGTTGTTTTTTCTAGGGTTTCAAGCCCTCATAGGTATTCTTCAAACTTGTTATATCCGTCTGTGCCTGTACCATCTGAGTTTGGTTTCAAGCCCTCATAGGTATTCTTCAAACTACCCAATAGAATATTTGTATTAATGGCGTAATAAAGTTTCAAGCCCTCATAGGTATTCTTCAAACTTGAACGAATTAGAAAAATATGATATTAGAATTCGAGGTTTCAAGCCCTCATAGGTATTCTTCAAACTATTGTATGCGTGATGCGGAAATTTGTTATAAAGTTGTTTCAAGCCCTCATAGGTATTCTTCAAACTTATCTAACTCCCCTTCTCTTCTGTTTTCCAGAATAGTTTCAAGCCCTCATAGGTATTCTTCAAACTCACAATCATAGCCTTAGCCTCCAAGTGGAATCCAAGTTTCAAGCCCTCATAGGTATTCTTCAAACCATATAAATTAACGCTCTTTGCGTGGTACAAGAAGCGTTTCAAGCCCTCATAGGTATTCTTCAAACTTGATTACCAAAAGTCCTAGAAAATCCCTTTTCAACGTTTCAAGCCCTCATAGGTATTCTTCAAACTTTGTGGAGTCGATTTTCCAAATATGTCGCAAATTGGTTTCAAGCCCTCATAGGTATTCTTCAAACTAGGGGTTATAACCAAATTCATCCTCAAATTTTTGAGTTTCAAGCCCTCATAGGTATTCTTCAAACTTCGCGAATTCTAAAAAATTTCTAGTTAGGATTCCAGTTTCAAGCCCTCATAGGTATTCTTCAAACTAGTAGCAATATCGCCGTATAAAATTGTAATATCAGCGTTTCAAGCCCTCATAGGTATTCTTCAAACGTAAATGAAAATATAAATGAGCAAGAGTTAGATATAGTTTCAAGCCCTCATAGGTATTCTTCAAACTGGCAGGATTTAATCTTTCTTTAAAAAGAAAAGAAGTTTCAAGCCCTCATAGGTATTCTTCAAACAGTGTCCAAAGATGAGCATAGAAACCATAAAAAGAAGTTTCAAGCCCTCATAGGTATTCTTCAAACTTCTTTCCTTAACCGTTTGGTAGCCCAGTAGGTGAAGTTTCAAGCCCTCATAGGTATTCTTCAAACGCGAATTGCCTAGCTGTGCTCCCTCCAAATGTTCCATGTTTCAAGCCCTCATAGGTATTCTTCAAACCCATTAACATAACTCCAACCCATAGGAATGTATGGAGTTTCAAGCCCTCATAGGTATTCTTCAAACAAGCGTAAACATAGCACAGTAAGTGAAGGGAAATGGGGTTTCAAGCCCTCATAGGTATTCTTCAAACATTTAGGTATAGAACTATTCGGCGCACTTCAACCACGTTTCAAGCCCTCATAGGTATTCTTCAAACTAGGCAATTTTCACTTTTCCTCCATGTTTAAATAAAGTTTCAAGCCCTCATAGGTATTCTTCAAACTCAATTCACTCATTTTTCTATCTCCAAACAAGTCACGTTTCAAGCCCTCATAGGTATTCTTCAAACGAATGCATACATAGCTATACTGGAATATGGTATTGCGTTTCAAGCCCTCATAGGTATTCTTCAAACCCATATGATACCAGCTATTATATAGCAGATTAGTGGGTTTCAAGCCCTCATAGGTATTCTTCAAACCTTGGACCGGGATAAGGATAACGCGGGGGTGATAGAGTTTCAAGCCCTCATAGGTATTCTTCAAACCGAAAATAATACGGGCTAGGGGAGGAGAAATAGAACTGTTTCAAGCCCTCATAGGTATTCTTCAAACACTTCTTCGTATTTTTCCAGAAGTTCAACTTGAGAAGTTTCAAGCCCTCATAGGTATTCTTCAAACAATCATAGATCCGGATAAAACAATAAAGGATGAGTAGTTTCAAGCCCTCATAGGTATTCTTCAAACTTCTACTTTTTGGACACCCGCGAGTTCCGAAGCGCAGTTTCAAGCCCTCATAGGTATTCTTCAAACTTATTAAAACGCCTAACAATGTAAAGCCTATGGGTAGTTTCAAGCCCTCATAGGTATTCTTCAAACCTCAGGCAATCGCGGATTACCGCGAAGGCTACATATGTTTCAAGCCCTCATAGGTATTCTTCAAACGGTAACCTGGAACACCGAGGCTGGTTTAGGAGTTTAGTTTCAAGCCCTCATAGGTATTCTTCAAACTTAGTTTTAACATACTTGTTATAGCCCAGATGGCAGGTTTCAAGCCCTCATAGGTATTCTTCAAACCCGCTATGTATCCGAATATGTAAACCGCCACTACCCGGTTTCAAGCCCTCATAGGTATTCTTCAAACTTAACTTTCGAGAGGAAGAAAGACGGGGAGAGTTAGAGTTTCAAGCCCTCATAGGTATTCTTCAAACGAGCTAAAGGCTTCTCCTACGAGAAAACAGAGAAAAGTTTCAAGCCCTCATAGGTATTCTTCAAACCCCTTATTGCGTAGCGCTTCAAAATTTCGCTGGCATGTTTCAAGCCCTCATAGGTATTCTTCAAACCGATCGACGCCACACTGGAGGCGTTACAGGATATAGGTTTCAAGCCCTCATAGGTATTCTTCAAACTCGCTTGGGGCGACATATGGGTTCATTGTCCGTTCGAGTTTCAAGCCCTCATAGGTATTCTTCAAACAATACCCGCGTGGTTGATGTGGTGGGAACTATAACAGTTTCAAGCCCTCATAGGTATTCTTCAAACCCTGGAACTGGTTCAGCGGGTTTCGCGGCTGGAGGGGTTTCAAGCCCTCATAGGTATTCTTCAAACGGGCTGACGCCGTGATAATAACATCGACAGAAGTCGGTTTCAAGCCCTCATAGGTATTCTTCAAACAAAGGATGATGGAACAATTTGCAAAGAAGAAGAAGAGTTTCAAGCCCTCATAGGTATTCTTCAAACTCGCAACTTGGAACGGCACCACATGGGCGGATATGTGTTTCAAGCCCTCATAGGTATTCTTCAAACTTTTTGCCAATGTCGCCTTGTGTTTGTCATGCGCGAGTTTCAAGCCCTCATAGGTATTCTTCAAACCCTTTATTTTTTGGCTTCTTTTTGCATTTAGATGGCTTTTAGGTTTCCTTTTTTAGGAGTCTTGCTGTCGACCCTTATTGTTGCATTTTTCTCGGGGGATCGACGAATGTTTGTTCTATTTTTTGATTGTTATTTTTTGTGGTCTGCCTTTTAAATCTTCAGTCCGATTTAGGACTAAATATTTGGCAAAAGAAAATGAAAATTTTTGAATCAAGTGTGCTAAAACCCTTTGAAAAACTTTCAATTTTTTGAGGTAAAGGGTTGATTGTTGGGGTTCATATTATTGTAGCTGGTTCGCCTTTCGTTGTTCCTATGGTTTCTTTTTTGAAGTATTTTGTGGTTCTGAGCATGTAGAATGTGACCATGTCGTGGTCTTTGTTTATTGTTTCTGATATTTGGTTTTTTAGTCTTTGAAAGTTTGAGTTTGATATTTCTCCTTCGAGGACTGAGTTTTGAACCCATGTGAGGTATTTTCTGCCTATTTGGAGTACTTTGTTTACTCTTTCTACTCCCACATCGTATGCCATTATGATGTACATTCGCTGTGCTCCTTCAGTTTACCATTCCGCAGTGTAGGGAGTGTAGGATTGTTCTCCTATCAGGTGTTTTTCGATCTTGTATAGTTCCATCCGTATTAGTCGGTGGTAGGAGACTTTTCTTTTCAGGGTTTTGTGTGTTATTGTCGTTTGTAGCTTTTTTTCGTATTCTTCTACGAATGTTTTTCGGCCTTTTTCGTTTAGTAAGACGCCGTCGAGTTCTTTCATGAAGTTTGACGGGGTTAGCATGTTTTTGTTGGTGAGGGTGAATATCACCCTGTCTACTATTAGTGGTTTGAAGACTTCTGCTACGTCGAGGTTTAGGGTGAATTTTCGGAAGTTTGTAGTATGGAGGAAACCTATTCTTGGATCTAGGTGGGTCTTGTAGATTTCTCCTAGTACTGTGGTGTAGAGGAGGCTGTTGCCGAAGCTTATTAGGGAATCAAGTCTGCTTTGGGGCGGTCTTCTTGTTCTCTTGGTGTAGTGGTATTCGGGGTTTTTTATGATTTGGTTGAATGCGGTGTAGTATTCTTCCCTTGCTTGCCCTTCTAGCGCCATCAGTTTGTCTACTCCGACTACTTGGAGGTTGGGTTGTGTTTCTTGCATTTTGTTTATGGGGTTTTCTAGGTCGCACCCCCTACTGTTATAGTATTTCAAGTTTTTAATCATGTTTTCAATTGCTCCGGAAACGAATTTTGATGCGAGTTCGAGTCTGGTTTTTTGGTTGAGATAGTGTTCCGCTTGGTGTAGGGTCATGTAGCCTGAGTTGTAGTGTTCTCGCGGGTAGAAGCTTCCGATATAGTATCCGTAGTAGTTAAAGAAGTGTAGCGTTATCTCGTTAGAAGATAGGAACTCTAGCAGTTTCTTATTCAGACTTATTTCTCCGAAAGCGTATATCTCCCCGGTTTCCGCTATGGGTAGGAATCTTTTTCCTGTTTCACTCACGAAGCACAGCGTATTCCCTTCCCTTTTGAGCTCTCCGCTGGTGAAAACATATATTCTCTCCTTCAATATTTCTCCCTCCTTCATGTCCAGCACATGTCTTTGTATGCGCAGTTCCTGCAGAAGGGTGATTTTGTGGGTGGGGGTGGTAGTTCCTGTTCTACTATGTATCTTATTTGTCCTAGCGTATTCAGAAGTGTTCCCTCTAGTTCAGGGGTTAGGGTGATTTCGATTTTCTTTTTCTCCTTTGGAATGAGGATTTCCCCTGTAGTGTCAATGCCTGCTTCCTTAAGCCTGTAGAGATAGTAGGAAAGTTGCATTTTGGCGGCGTTCAAGTATTTTGAGGATGTTTTTACTTCGCAGATTGTTTTGCTCTGACCCTTTATTATATCGATTTTGATTCCGTCAAGGGCTATTTCACGCTTCATTCTCGGATAGTGTATCTCGTGTACTGCACGACCCATGTCTAAGGCTTCGTAGTCTTCGTCTGGTGTGATTTCTCGTCCCATTAGCCAAACTTCTCTTTCACAGACGTGGTAGTACCAGACCAGTGTTCCGGTTATGATTTTACCAGATTGCAGGATGTATGGTGTTTCGTTTATACCCTGTTTCTCGGTCATACATCTCCTCCACATACTTTTCTCCAAGATATCGGATTGTTGTTTCTTGAATCGTCTCTTTCTGGTGACAGTCTTGCTTTCTTATGTTTAGTATATAATCCTCTAGCTTCACCCTAGCGGCTCTCAGAATGGCTCTTTTCTTGAAAGTGTCATCACCCCTCTCTGCCTTTCGGAACTCCTCAAGACGTTTAGTAAATTCCATGAGGGCTTCTTTAGCCTCAGGATCATACTCTACGAATATTGCCTCTGTCGGCTCATCTTCTATTAAACTAAATTCTGAGAGATTATCGAAATTTAATTCCACAATACTTTTAATGTTACTTTTTGACTCGTCGGAGTCACAGTATCCTTCGTAGTGAGCTTGCTTCTGGAAGTATTCTCTAACCATTTTCAGAAAGTCCTTTTCGGATGCTTCTCGCTTTTCCTCTAATAACTTTTTAGATATTCTTACGTGTTCCTTACTGTAGACCCTAGTTGCGTACGGATTTCCCTTCTCGTCTCTTAGGTTTATGATGTGAACTTCGCCCTTATCGAGCCTTCCAGACCTGTTGCATCTCCCCGCAACTTGATTAATTGAGTCTGTAGGAGCTATATCCCTTATCACAGCATCGAAGTCTAGGTCAACTCCAGCTTCTACCACTTGGGTGGAAACAACCAGAACCTTTCTCTTCCCTTCTCTGAGGAGCCCCTTTATGAGTTCGACTCTTCTCTTCCTTTCCTTTGGAATTATGTTTGTTGAAAGATATGCGATGACTGGTAGGTTTGTGTCATCCAGCTTCTCATCGTCGACGCCTATCCTAATTATTTCCCCCGTCATACTTCTAAGGTTTTCATACAATTCGATAGAGGACTGGATCGTGTTAACAACAACAAGAAGTGACTGGCATCTTTTCCATAGTTCCTGAGCTAGTTTCGCCGCATCTTTTATGTTCATTTCCTCAGGGTTGTAGCGCAGATGGGTTCTGTCCAGTTTCTCAAAGTACTTCGGGGAGTGGGGTACAAGCTCTACTGCCTCGCCTTCTCCGAATATTAGGGGTTGCGTTGCGGTCATAAGAATTACATGAGATGATGTTTTCTCAGTGAGGTTTTTGAAAAGTTCTCTGGTCAGACGCCAGTACTCGATGGGGATTGTTTGAACCTCGTCAAGGATGATTATAGCGTTTGCCATGTTATGGAACTTCTTCAAGAAGCTGTTTCTGTAGCCAACTAATGTATGCATAAGCTGAACAAATGTTGTCACAATTATTTCGGAGTTCCAAGATTCCTGCAGCTCTAAGGCCTGGTGAAGTGGAACCTCATCCTCCGAGACTGGAATGGAAAGATGGTGATGTTTCAGAAGCACTTCCGGATTAATGCTGCAACCTCCCTTCCTAAGAACATCGGAGAAAACCTCATTTGTCTGTTCTATTATGTTGACGAAGGGAAGGCAGTAAATGATTCGCGGTGAAACGCCCTGTTCTATAAGCTGTTCTCTCAGTTTCAGAGCTACTGATAGGGATAACAGCGTCTTACCGCTTCCCGTGGGCGCTGTTATGGTCATTATCCTTGGTGGAACATCAAGCTTCTCTAGGAAATGCATCACGCTTTCGTAGAGTTCGTTACGCAGCTCATCCATAGTGCTCTGCTTTCTGAAAACTGCTTTCCTATACTCATCGACTATATTTTGTGGCAGAGTTCGTCTCTGGGCTTTACTAATCTTCGCTGCATCCTTTTTATCTGCGTCTATAAGCGCTGAGAATAATATCAGCGTCTTGAAGTATTCGTCCCAACCAGTCTTAGTTCCCCTAGTTGCATGAAATAATCCCTGTCCGATATTATTTCTAGCTTCACCAATATTTGTAATAAATTCGTCGATTCCTTGAACTCCTATTTCTGAAAGTTCAGTAGAAATCTTGGGTAAGTTTTCTTCTATGGATTCTAATTGACTCTGAGGGGAGGGAGGGAACTCCCGGAACTTGTTAAGGGTTTCTGAGAAATTTATTAGGTTACCATGGTGTTTAAGAACGCACAGATACGCAACGGTCGTCAAAAAGGGATCTTTAAACTTGCGGCTTACATTCCAAGCTGTGAATATCGCGGAAAGGGGGGCGTGGCTCCTCAGCTTTTTTTCAATTTTCTCCCCCTGAAGGTTTCTCTGGAAGTATGCGGAGTACTTTCCGAAGTCATGGGTTTTCCCCACTATTTCTGCAACTTTAACAAGTGCTTCATTATTTATTCTCGTAGATTTTACATAGTGAGCGCTAGCCTCACCCACATCTCTCAAGTGGTCCTTAAGAAGATGTGCAGGATGAGAGAAAAACGGCTTACTCCATAAAGACGCCATAGACCTCACCCTCTGGCAGCTCGCATTTGAAGGATTCTCCTTTAACCCTAGCTTTCACTGGTTTTCCCTCGCTCTCATAGACAAAATCGTCCAGACGCTCTATCTTCCTGCCTGTAGAGAATGAAATTGGAACCCGTTCCTCCCTATATATTTTGATTCCCTCATTTGGAATTATCTCGATTCTTGAAGCTAAAACCACTGTGGAAACTGCTATGGGCTCGCTGAATTCCTTGACTTCCGCTTTCAACCCTGATACGAAGGAAAGGGTGGCGGGGCACCCTGAGAGTCCTAGACTTGGGGGATAAACAAATTTTCTAGACGTGATTCTCTGGCGAATTTCATTCATTGTGTCGTGGTTGACAAAAACGCGGTACTTGACGCTTGTGCTTGGAGGCTCTGGTAGCACAAATTCAAGCGCTGTTGGAACCCTTTGGGATCTTCCTCTTAGCCTTTCTTCGGAAACCGTGTCGGTGTCAAGGTAGTTTACTTGTTGAACTATTTTTCTTACTGGTGTTCTCAAGGCAATTGCAATTTTGCATTTATCTAGGGAGAATTCCTCGTAGTAGGAATCTTTTTCTCTGCCTAGTATTGCAGCCAGCATTCCTACAATTGCGCTTCTCGGTGGGAAGGCATAGCTGAGTGAGCTTGAGGTCGAATAGAACTTTCTGAAATGCGCAAAGAACCCAGAGATATCGAACACTAAGAGCTCCAATCTCCAGAATGCCTCCTAGTCTGAAATAATGAGGTTCTGCTCGTTTAAAAAGTCGCCTTCGTGAGGTAGCTTGACAACAATCCCCTTTAGTTCCTCTGTCTCCTCTAGGGCCTCTGTCAATTTTTTCTTTTCAATCCAACTGATTTCCCCACTCTCCATTATGTACACTTTTTCTATCCTGTTCTCAAGTTCTTTAAGTTTTTCAAGGAAACGTGAATAACCAAGTTTTATATCCGCTATACCTCTCACCTGTTTTTCCCACTCTCCATCAATATAGTATCTTAGGTCGCCTATGAGGGTCTCCTTGTCTTTGTACTCCACTCTGAGGTATAAGTGAGGTTCTTGGCCTATTTTGCTTCTCGTTGTTGCTCCTAACTTTAACGCATCCCAGAGTGCATTGTCCAATATTTTCGCATCTGTTTCCGTAAGCCTTGTATCCAAGGCTCGCATACCACTTACAATGCCGTAGAATGCGATTAAGGAGTAGTAGACTCTCCAATCTCTGCCCATTGTTCCATACCGTTCTTCCTCCTCTCTTGCCTCTCTTCCAACGAAAATCGAGGTTATGGTAGAAGATTCTACAATTTCGACAGGATGCAGTGAATATCCCCAGCTAAACTGCACAGGACCTGTAAAGTTCGCCGAAGCTCCCTTTTCTTTCCCTTTCGCCCTTATCGCTATAGTGGCACCGAACATCCTTGCGTCTATGCAGAGCTTCGGAACAGTCGTAACCCAATCCGTATCTCCTCTCTTTCCCTTTTCTTTACTCAGTTTTACAGTCTTATCATCTGTCAATTGTTCACGCAGTTTTTCTCCTCTTTCATCGCTTGTTACGTTTTTTCCCTCAACAGTGGTTACCCACACGTATTTTTCTCCGAATTTTTTTATGATGTAATCTCTGAAGTAGCGTTTGAGCCTCAAGTCAGATACTAGATTTATGTTCGTCCTTGGATCCATTCGAGGTTTATTCTCCTCATCAGGGTCGCCGTTGGGGTTGCAGAGTTTGGCCCCGTATATGAAAAGTATTTCACTATTTTTCACATCACTCATTTTTCTTCACTCCCTTTTGTTATTATCAAATCATAAATTATCGGTTTGAGTTTTTGAGCTGATTGCCTGACGGGTTGCAAAGGAGTATCCTGAGAGAATGTAGAAAACGTTTTCCACAGGTCCCATAGACCACTTTTGAATGTTCGCGTCTAGGAGTTGCTTCATAATGGAGTACAAGCCTTCATTTTTCTCCATTGTTCTGTAGATTCGCAAGTTTTCAAAAACGGTGTTAGCAAGTTCCATAACGCGTTCCTTACCCATTCCTCTAAAGTTTATTTTGTTTAAAATCGCCTTTTTCTTGTCTCCTCCTTTCCACTGTGCAGTGCCTATTCTACCTATCAGAACTCCTAGGAGAAAAAGGGCTTGTTGTTGCGGATTGTACGATATGAGATTGATCCAGCTCTTTAATTCGCTAGGAAGTTTCTCTACAAGTTCACTCACTTCCAACCCTTCTCTACTATTAACTACGTCTAACACCTCCAAATACTTTAAAAGAAGATTGAATTTGAGGATGCCTGTAGTTATCTGTATGTCTGGGTTTTTCTCCTTCCTGATGTTAAACGCCTTATATGTCCCAAACCTACATATATGTGCAAAAAGTAAGGCTTTCTTTATTATCTCCTCATACGGGTAAGCGTGAGCTGACAGCATCGCGCCAAAGAGTTCTACGAGACCTTTCCACTCCGAGGGACGCTGCTTTTTAACTTTGATGGGGTATATTCTACTTATGTCTGAGAAACCAAGATTCCATTCTAGCTCTGGTAAGAGTTTTTCTGCCCCTTCCCTAAGTCTTTTATTTTCATTTCTCAGCTTCTCGATTCGGGTGGTAGGCACATCTTGTATTAGATATTTGAAGTCAAATTTCGCTTGCTCGGGACTTCCAAAAAGTATGTTCAAGAAATAATTGTATTTCTCATATTTCCGGAACTCCCTCTGTATAGCGAGTTCCTCCTCAAAATCATGTAGCGCTTTAAATGAGTCAATAGTTTTAAAGGTCTTTGAGAGGAACTCAGCCCACTTATCCAAGTCTGAAGGCCCGATCTCTGCCCCAGTTACCCTCGGAATTAGATAAATATTGAACATTTCTGCCCCTGCTCTAGCAGTAAAGTTCTGCATAAGATAAGAATTTCCTGCCATAAGTGCACGTAAACAGTTGGGACAGGCAGCATGAGTTCTTACTCTCGCATCATCGCTATCCGTCACCCCCGAAAAAAAGCCTTTCTTATCTATGGCGTATATTTTAAGCGGCGTACCGCTGGGATATTTAGGACCGGCTATAACCTTTCCATCTCGCCCACAAATGTGGCAACGACCATCAATAACTTCATCAAGACTGAGAAGACTTCCCTCAAGATACTCTATATAACCCTCATGAGTAGGGAGGTTAATTTCTCTCTCGTTTTCAAAAGCTACGGTGTAAAGTAGTCGACTCTTCTTATCTACCCCTAACCTTTCAATTATCCCTTCTAGCTTTTCCTTCACTTCTTTCTCCTCTTCCTCTCCACTCTTCTTGTTTTGCTTTTTCTCGATATGCTCTGAGTTTCCTCTTAGGAACTCTGGGTTTAGTGAGGACTGCTTCGCGTTTTTAATGAAAAACCTGCCCTTTATTCTTTTCAGGATGTCTTCAAACTCTTGGACTTTTTTGCTCTTGGCTTTTTGTCCTTGAAGATCATTAATTATGTTTGATATGGTTTTTGAAATAAGATACTCCACTTTGGTTGTGGTAAGCCTGTTCTGAGGAGCCACACCCATCACATTACCTATCCACAGGTACTCCTTTTTTCTCTCATTTGTCGCCTTAAGCTTCTCAATTTTTACTCTCCCCTCTTTCAAGGAGAAGATTAGCCGAATAACTTCGTCTATTTCGTCCTTCAGCCTTACTTGGCTAATAAGTAATGTTATGGGGTCATCTACTGAGGTTTTATTCTCTTCGGCCGTTTTTCGGAGCGCAATCTCCCCAAGCATTTTAAGTGAGGTTATCATCCAACCACCTCAAACATACCGAATCCCTGAGAGTTTTTACCCCCTAAACCTGTTTCATAGACGGTTCTCATAAGGTCTTTACTCCCCCTAATAATATATTTTCCAGTCCATGCCTTAATTACTGTCCCCCTATAAAGAACGATGACCTCCTTCGCTCTGGTGGGTTCAACCTCTAATTTTCCTTCGGCGCTCTTTCCGTAAAGGATGTTGTGTTTTTTCTGGGCATTTTCACATAGAAGATTTGAGAACTCCAATTCCTTCGGGGAGTAGTAATAGGTTTTCTTTTGACTCTGAGAATTGTAGAGAGTACTATAAATGGTTATTGGAGACAGTGTTCTTACGTACGTCTCTTCCCTGAACTCGGGGGACTTGGGGAATGCTACACTGGAGGCTGAAAGATTGGTGTCGCCAATTGTGATGTTACCACTCTGAACTAGTGTTGTCGTTAATTCTTTAATAAACCTTTCAACGGGGGAACCTACGTAGAGCTTCACGGGTCCCTCGAAAACGATCCGTCCATCGTTTATCTTGGGCTTGCCAATAATTCTGGAAAACGTGAACAGCTTGAACGCCCTCTTACCATGCACGAATCCCTTATCGTGGAGAAAGTCGGCTAACTCCCTCGAAATATTGCTATAAATCATACTCTGAACAAAATGATTATAATGTAAGGGTAAAGATACGTACCCTGACCCTTTACCCTCAAACTCAAAACAAATGTGCATAAATTATTAATTGCAAAGAAAATAATAAAGGTTATTGAATAACACCCTTATACCACATTCCCCAAATGAGTTCAAAACTCAGCTTCATAAGGGAATTATTAAGCCTTGGTTAGAGCGTACCTATAAAAGCTTAAAACCAGCGCTTTCATAGAAACTATTAACAGTATAAAATATGTTTAGAGCATACCTATAATGTCGTAATCATTTCTAGCGAGGTAAGTCGCCAGCTATTTACCTGTGATCCTCCTTGTTAATAATGTACATTGCCTCACTCTCTTTTCATTTTTAAATATTCATTCAAATAGACGCTCAGTCCCTCTGCTCCCGCGCCGCATATCTGTATTGGTTTGAATAGTTTCATTTTTGCTTCCTCCTTTTTTGGTGAAAGTCAAAAAGGTAGCTCTTTTCATGAATCAATGCCCATGACCTTGACTCCCTGATCACAAAGCCAAATGGTGGACTTCCTCCCCATACCGCATCCTTTATTCAGATATTCTGGAGTACCCCAATACTTGTCAACACCAGTCATGATGAGAACAATATCGAAGGGCTTAATCTTATACCTAATTTTACTCAAAGCCTTCTCCACGTCTTCAACAGTGACAACAGAGCCATCAGGCTTACGCCTCATATCCAGAACAACACCATCACTAAAACACCACTCCAAAGGAATCTCATCAATAGTCCTAGCCCTCTTACCACCCCCAGTAGTTGGAAAATAATGCCACGGAGCATCAAGATGAGTCCCCGTATGAGTCTGCAACTTCAAAGTATCATTAGCCCACCCCAAACCATCAGGCAAATCCGAGTCCACGGCACCAAAAACCATCTTCATTAAATCCGCCCCCATCCTATGATCCTCATGCACAATCTCGGGCAAAACAAACTCACTAGGAACAGCCTCAATCGGGACACTCAAATCAATAAACATAAGCTTACCCAATAAATAAACCTCCCATCAACCGAGAAACATGCTAAAGTAAAAAATAGAACAACGTAATAAAAATTTCGTTTAATTGCAATAATATTTCAAAAACACAAACAAAACAAAAATAATAATTAAAGAAAAATTTGCCGACCTTGAAACCACTCTTACACCACATGCGACACTTCGGGGGTTGTCTGTCGGAACCGCTCCTCCACCCGCTCATACCACTTAGCCATGTCCGGCGTAACACTCGGATGAATCTTCTTCACAGCCTCCTCAAAATGCCGCAAATAAACCTTCTCAGCATTAATGTCCTCTCTTAACGCAAGCATAGCCGCCTCACGGCACAAAGCCTCAACATCGGCACCAACGTAGCCCTTAGCCATCCTTGTTAACCTCTCAAGATCAACATCCTCCGCAAGAGGCATATTCTTCCCACGAGTGTACAACTCGAAAATCTTCAAGCGAGCAGCATCATCAGGAGCGGGAACAAGAACCAAACGATCAAACCGTCCAGGACGCAAAAGCGCAGGATCCAACATATCAGGACGATTAGTAGCCGCCATAACCACAACATCATGCAATGACTCCAAACCATCAATCTCAGTCAACAGCGAACTAATAACACGCTCGGTAACCTGAGAATCACCAACACCACTACCCCTACGCGGCGCAATAGCATCAAACTCATCAAAAAAGATAATACTCGGAGAAGCAAGCCTACCCTTCCGGAAAACCTCACGAACAGCCTTCTCAGATTCACCTACCCATTTCGAAAGTATTTCTGGCCCCTTTACTGATATGAAGTTGGCTTCTGATTCTGTTGCTACGGCTTTTGCGAGTAGTGTTTTGCCGCATCCGGGTGGTCCGTATATGAGTACTCCTTTTGGTGGTGCTACTCCCATTCGGGTGAACGCTTCTGGTTGTTTTAGTGGCCATTCGACTGCTTCTCTTAATTGTTGTTTTACTTCTTCTAGGCCTCCTATTTCTTCCCAGTGTACGCTGGGGATTTCTATGAGTACTTCTCTTATGGCTGAGGGTTGGATTTCTTTGAGGGCGTTTATGAAGTCTTCTTGGGTTACTATCATGCTTTCGAGGATTGTGGTTGGGATTGTTTCTTCTTCTAGGTCTATTTTGGGGAGGAATCTTCTGAGTGCTTTCATGGCTGCTTCGCGGCATAGTGCTTCTAGGTCTGCGCCTACGAATCCGTGTGAGGTTTGTGCTAGTTGTAGTATGTCCACATTGTCTGCGGTGGGCATTCCTCTTATGTGGATTTGTAGGACTTCGATGCGTCCTTGTTTGTCGGGGACGCTGATTTCTATTTCTCGGTCGAATCTTCCGGGTCTTCTTAGGGCGGGGTCGAGTGCGTTTACTCTGTTGGTTGCTCCTATTACGATTACTTTGCCTCTTCCTTTTAGTCCGTCCATTAGTGCTAGTAGTTGTGCTACTACTCTTCTTTCTACTTCTCCGGTTACTTCTTCTCTTTTGGGTGCTATGCTGTCGAGTTCGTCGAGGAATATTATGCTGGGTGCGTTGTCTTCGGCTTCTTTGAATACTTCTCGGAGCTTCTTTTCTGATTCTCCGTAGAATTTGCTCATGATTTCTGGTCCGTTGATGGAGATGAAGTGGGCTTCGGATTCGTTGGCTACGGCTTTGGCTATTAGTGTTTTTCCGCATCCTGGGGGTCCGTGTAGTAGTACTCCTTTTGGTGGTTCGATTCCTAGTCGTTTGAATAGTTCTGGGTGTTTTAGTGGGAGTTCTATCATTTCTCGTACTTTCTGTATTTCCTCGTGGAGGCCTCCGACGTCTTCATATGTTACTTGGGGTATTCCTACTGAGATTTCTGTCAAGGGTTTTTCACTTATGTGTAGTGTTGTTTGGGGTTTAACAATAACTATTCCTTTGGGGGTTGTCTTCACAACTACGAAGAGGATGGCTCTGCTTAAAACTGTGATGTGAAGAGTGTCCCCCTGTGTTACTGGGTGTCCTACCAGTTTGCTTTTTACGAAGCGTTCGAAGCGTTCTTCTACGGGGAACCTTACGCTGGTGGGGGCTAGGATTATTGATTTGGCTTGTTTTTCGCTGGCCTTTTTAACTACTACTTTGTCGCCTAGGCTTACGTTGGCGTTGCGTCTCAGGTATCCGTCCATTCGGACTAGTCCTTTGTCTTTGTCTTCGGGGTAGGCTGGCCAAGCGATGGCGGATGTGGTTTTTTTGCCTTTTATTTCGACGATGTCGCCTGTTTGGATGCCTAGTTTTTCCATTGCAGCGTTGTCTATTCGTACTATGAATCTTCCTGCATCGCGCTTCTGTGCTTCTTCTACACGTAGCTCTATATCTACCAATTTACTTGACACCAACTCTGGGGCTGATTTAATTAGAACATCTTTTTTCAGCCACGCGGCTTTGAAATTTGTGTTCCTCTGATAAACAGTGTTTTTAATAAGTTTAAAAATATTGCTTTAATGATATATGTATTATTAATACTTTTTTCTCTTAATTTTTTGTGCATTTTTTTGCTTTACGTGTTTTTAATTGTTAATTGTTTTTTGAAATAGTAGTTTTAAATCAAAAGGTGAAAATGGGTATTTAAATTTAAATTAGATTTATTAACAGGTTTCCATTAAAGCCGAACCCATTGGGAGAATTTGGCGGAGGTTTTTTATTGTCTTGGATTTTACACTCTTCTTACCATTTCCATTTCTATGTTGCTGACTCCTTCTACTTTTGAGATTGCTTGTTCAATGTAATCTGTTCCTCCCTCGGCTTCGGGGACTAGTATATTGAGTCTTAAAGCCTTTAGACCGAATGCTATTGGAACCTCTTCTGAACTGTGTATGCTTGACCCCTTTGGGAGTTTTTTCTCTATTTTAGCTTTTAATTTTTCTAAATTAACTTCTGTTGATTCTGGGTATATTTTCACGGTTGCTACTACTTTTGCCAAGTGTTGCACCTCTTAAACATTTTTAGGGTCCTTCAAAATTGCAAACGGGGCACTTGTACATGTTTGAGAATTCTCTGCACCTTAGACAGCGCCAGATGATGTGTTTGTTGCAGCTTGGACAGGAAAATCTCACTGCTCCTTTTTCAGGTGATACTACTTTGCCACAGCTTGCACATAGTTGCGGTTTGATTTCAGCCATAGTTTAGTTAGCCTCCGTCTCTTGGTTTTATTTTGCTGCTCCACTTAAGACTTGGAAGGCTTTTAAATATTTGTTATTTTTAATTTAATGAATCTTACACTTTTGCACAATCTGGAATCATTTTTTATTTTTATTTTTTTCTTCCTTTTTTCCTATTAAGAATGATTCCAACAAATTGAGGAGAACGCTGGCGGAAAGTTTGGGTTTAAAAATTAGTTTCTTAATCACCCCTGATTCAAAGTCCATGTCTCCTACTTCTTCTATGGCTTTGGGAAAATCGTTTTTGATAATGGTTTTAAAAAGCTTATCCAGATTCCTATCGCTAATTCTGTTTAAAATTCGTCTAGCTAGGAGCATTAAACGAAATTCTCTGGAAAGTAGTCTTCTCCATCTTTTCTGGTATGCCATTAATCTTCCGCTGCTTACGTTTCCTTCAATAACCGCCTCGGCTGCAACATCGCCTGCAATTTGAGCGCATAGTCCGCCCATTACCACTCCTCCACTTGTTGTCGGCTTTACTTGACCAGCTGCGTCGCCTACCACCAGAAAGCCATCGGTGTAAGTCTTTGGAATCGGCCCGCTTAGGATCATGCCGCCTCCAAATCGTTTGACGGGCACCGCGCCTGAGAGTCTTTGGGAAGCGATTGGATGGTTTTTAATAAAGTCTTTTAGGTATCTCAGAGCATGGCGATGTGCACCAACACCTATCCTAGCGGTATTCTCTCCCGTAGGAATTATCCAGGCAAAAAATCCCGGGGCGACTTTGTTTCCGAAGAACATTTCCACCTGGTCTGGGTTAACTTGCACATTATTCGCCTCAAATTGAATCCCTGGTATAACACCCCCAGAAATGGGAATTAATCCCGCCTCTCGAACAAATTTTCCTCTCGCCCCCTCAGCGTCGATTATAACCTTAGTGTCAAATAAGGATTCTTTTTCATGTGAAACTTTTAGTGTTTTTCTTTCACCCATTTTTAGAGCTACGACTTTCGATCTTGGAAATAATGACACATTTTCCTTTTGTGCCATTGAAGCGAAGTATTGGTCGAGTAATGGTCGATTAATAACATAAGCTTGAGGTTTCTTGCGTGAGACACTAAAAAAAGCGCCCGAAGGGGAGTAGAACGTAGCCCCCTTAACCTTATTCAGAATACACTCTTTGGGAATATCTATATTTAGTCTTCTTAGCCCGGATATACTAATTAGACCCGCACAGTGCTCGGGCAATCCAATGGAAGGATGTTCCTCAAATAAAGCAACACTCACTCCCTTTCTAGCCGCGTTTCGGGCGGCTATAGCACCAGAGGGTCCACCACCAATGACTGCAATGTCGAAATCTTTTCTTTCAGAGATATTTCATCCCGCCTGTTGTGAGGTCTTTTTAGTTGAAAAATGATTTAAGCTTGTTTACTTTTAAAGGTTACAAGAAAAATCCTTCAAACATAATTAATATAAACGTAACGGAAAAATGAAGCAAATGACGCCAAGAAACTATCGGAATGTATTGACCGGTCTTCGTTCCTCTTTGCTCAGGAGTCACTCAGGCATGTTTGAATATAAAATGGTGATTTTGGTTCGAACGGACATAAAAATGAGTAAAGGAAAAATCGCAGTACAGGTGGCGCACGCCGCAGTTTCCGCATCAGAGGATGCTAGGAAAAAGAATTCGGATTGGTGGAAAAAATGGATGAATGAGGGTCAGAAAAAAGCTGTTGTGAAGGTAAAATCTTTGGAGGAACTCGAAAAATTTGAATATCAGGCGTTGAAAAACAAAATTCCTCACGCTTTAATATCCGACAGAGGTCTAACAGAACTACCCCCGGGGACGGTGACTGCTCTTGCTATTGGGCCAGGCCCAGAATCCCTTATAGATAGTATAACTGGGGGGTTGCCCTTACTTTAGTTAATTTTCGGTGAGGTTAATGAGTGAGCTGGATAAACTCTTGGGAATAGAATTTTTCGTTACAAAGTCTGAGGGAATAGGGGGGTGTCTTAGAAAGAGATGGGAGGATTTTGTGGTTGAGGAAATAACTCCTCAAAAGGATATAATTACCGCCCTTGGTTCTAAAGCTCAGACAAATAGCTCAAATAGTGATTATGGAAGCGAGGAAGAGGGCGAGTACAGTGTTTTCACTCTTGAGAGGCATGCTATGTATGACGCTTTTGAAGCTTTGAGTAAGATAGCTCGTAGTTTGGGAGTAGGCGTAAAAAGGTTATCTTATGCGGGGGTGAAGGATAAAAGAGCAGTTACCACCCAGAGGGTGAGTGCTTGGAGAGTTGATCCGGAAAGGCTGAAGCAATTAAATATTAAAGGGCTTTACATAAGGGATATACATAGGGGTAAAAATGCTGTTGGGCTCGGTGATCTGTGGGGGAATCGTTTTAGTATAACTGTTAGAGAGATCAATTTGGAAATGTCGGAAGCGGAAGAAAGAGTTAAACAAACCTGTCGTGAAATAGAGGATTTGGGTGGGGTACCAAATTTTTTTGGTTACCAAAGGTTTGGGATTCAGAGACCTTTATCCCATCTTGTTGGAATCAAGCTCCTTAAGAAGGAATTCAGGGAGGCTGCGATGCTATTTTTAGCAGAGGCTTATCCTCTGGAAGGGGAAGATGCTCAGGAGGCGCGTAATTACTTATCTGAAAAAGAGGATTTTGCTGGGGCTTTTGAAAAATTTCCAAGGCGTTTGACTTATGAGAGGATGATGTTAAAACACTTATCTCTCCATCCCAACGATATTATAGGTGCTTTCAGGAGGCTTCCGCGAGGTCTACTTAAAATGTTTATACACGCTGTGCAGTCGTATCTATTTAACAGAATCCTCAGTCTGAGATATAACTCTGGTTTTCCATTAAACAGTGCAGTCCCTGGAGATATAGTAACCTCTATTGACAGTATTTCGCCAAACGATTATACACTAGTTACCGAAGAGACGGTTTCGAGAATAAATGAAGAGATTAATTCTGAAAGATTAGGTGTTTCAATACCTTTGATAGGATACGATTCAACTCTACCAACAAATAGACCTGGAGAATGCGTGGAAAAAATTCTGCGTGAAGAGGAATTAAATCCGAGCATGTTCAGGCTCCAATCGATACCTGAAATGAGCTCCAGAGGAATGTTTCGCCTGATACTCCTAAAAGTATACGATTTGAAAGTATTGGATATCGGTAATGATGAATACAGCGAAAATGCAATTAAACTCACGGTTTCTTTCTCGCTTCCTAAGGGAAGCTATGCCACGATTGTTCTCAGAGAATTTATGAAAACGGACCCGATAAAATATTAAAGTAACATGTGAATTAAGAAACGATAGGTTAATTAGTAGTTGATATTCTCTTTTTGACAATATTCAATGAACTTGAACAGAGTCAATTTCGGAGGTTGAATCTATTGGCAGATGATGCTTATGATACTCGCAAGACGCATTTCACCAGCGATATAGGACCGGAACTTGACGGTGAGGTAGTGGTTCTCGCTGGATGGGTAGAAAGCATTCGAAAACTCGGCGGAATAAAATTCATTATTTTAAGAGATAAAGAGGGGCGGTCGCAAATTACCGTCCCTAAGAGCAATCCAAAGATTTTTGATGAAGTAGATAACCTAGGCAAAGAATATGTTATATGGCTTCGCGGAACGGTGAGAAAAATTGAAAAGGCACCTCAAGGAGCCGAAATAATCCCCGACGAAATAAAAATCGTTAACACCGCGATTTCTCCGCTGCCCTTAGACCCGTCAGGAAAAGTTGATGCAAACCTTGACACCCAGTTAGATAACCGCGTGCTAGACCTTAGGAGACCAGAAAAAACGGCTATTTTCGTAATCCGCCATGAAACTGTTAATGCTATTCGAGAATTCCTAATTTCAAAAAGATTCATCGAAATTAATACTCCTAAAATTATTGCTGCCTCCTCCGAGGGCGGAGCGGATCTCTTTCCCATCTCATACTATGAGAAGGAAGCATTTCTAAGCCAATCCGCTCAACTTTACAAGGAGCAAATGTCCAGCGTTTTTGAAAAGGTCTTCGAAATTGCACCCTGTTTTCGGGCTGAGGTAAGCCGCACAGTCAGACACCTAAGCGAGTTATACGCTGTAGACGTGGAAGCAGCATTTAATAATTATGAAGACGTAATGAAACTGCTCGAAGCATTGATTTGCCACGTGTTCAAACATATCAAGGAAAAATGTTCTGAAGAATTAAAATCCTTAAACCACAAACTTTCGATCCCCAAGACACCTTTCCCCCGTTACACCTACACCGATATTATAAAAAATCTGCAAAAAGAAGAAGTTAAAATAAACTGGGGGGAAGATATCACCACACAGGCATACCGTAAGCTCGGGGAATCATTAAAAGGGACTTACTTCATTTTTGATTGGCCTACCGCTGGAAAACCCTTCTACATTTTACCGCATAAAGACAATCCCCAAATATGTGAATCCTTCGATTTAATGTACGGTTGGCTAGAACTGGCTTCCGGGGGAACAAGAATTTATAAAAAGGACATGCTTACTGAAAGATTAAAAGAACAGAAACTCAACCCTGAATCATTCACTTTCCATCTAAAAACATTTGACTGGGGAATGCCACCTCACGCAGGATGGGGACTAGGTCTGGATAGACTTGTGATGAGTCTTACCGGATCAGAAAACATAAGAGAATGCGTTTTATACCCCCGAGACAGAGACCGTCTAACGCCATAAAAGAGAAAAGTGGCAGAAAATAATTACTGAACAACTTTATGCTAAAATCTCCAGAAGGATTACTCGAGAGCTATTCTTATTTTTTCTTTGGTTATTTTGTAAACTATATCCTCCAGATTAGATACGCTTGCCGGAAGCCTTCTACTGTCTACTCTCTTAATTCTCACCTTTTTTTCAAGAGTGCCGTCAGGAAGCCAAATTGTATTAACACCCAAAACCCCGACGGGAGACAAAATGTCTTCAATAGTCTTCTTAGTGGAAGAAGCTCCTTCAATGACTCTGATCTTTTTCTTTAACGCATCACCCAGAACTTTAGCAATTTTACCCTTCGGTCCAATGAAGTTAGATATGTCACCTGGACCAACAACAATTATAATTAAACTATCGGTTTCTATAGCTCCCCTAAACTCTGCATCCTTCAGATTGGGAAACCTGCTTTCAAGCTCTAAAAGGTGCTTAGCTACCTCTAAATCCAGAGGAGATACTTCACCTCTTTCTATTTTCTCTCTACAAGTTGAACAATACATTTCACTTTTAAGGCAAAAAGAACATATGGGAACCTTCAATTTTAAGTCTCCAAATCAAAGTAATCATGAGCGGTAAATACCCTGACAGCAGTTTCCCGCGAATAATAAACAATAATTTTGGTGTGGTTTTTATAAAAGAAAGACTGCTTAAAAAACTTTTCTTTTTAATAATCTTCTGCTAGATGAGACGTAAAAAACTCACGAAGATGAGCATAGATTAAAGAAAAAATTGGGAAATGAATCAAAAAGTTTTCTTATATTACTCTTTGCTCAGTGTGATCTCGATGGTTGAGACGTTTATCGTTGAGCCATGTTCCCCTGTTATGGGTTCTGTTCCAATCTTGATTTCACTTGGTGTAGCCTCTGATACGAATCTGTTTCTTACTATCTCCGCCACATCTACAGCTCTGCTGATGGAGCGGCCACGCGCTTTCAAAACTACTTCCTTCTTCCCACCGTGGAAAAGAGTTATACACGCCAATACATAATTCATCACGGGTTTTGAACCAATGTAGACTGCGTTTTCGTCAGACATGGTTGTTACCTCTTTTACGTTTTTGGATTTATTGTAACATTGTTTGTTGCGGTACTTACACGAGAAATAATAAAAAGTTTTTGGTGAGAGTAATGGGAGATTCTGGCCTTTAGAGATGGATCACTTTTTTCCGCAAAAGGAGTTTAAATAGAAGTTTCCACTTTTGGTAGGTCTGCCGTGCTGAAACTTCTCATTTGCATGAGATTGATAGCAAAACGTGATTACTTTTAAAAATTAAGCTCTAAAGTCAAGGCTTTGACTGTATCCTTTTCCCTTGTTCTCTAGGAACACCTGTAAGGATTTCTCTGCTTAAAGCTTGCTAAAGTTCTAAAATCTACCTAATGGTAGATGTATTTTTATATAACGAGTAAATATAAAATCTATAATAGACTCGAATATAGTAGGCGTTTCCTTTCTTCAAAAAATTGGAAAGGGTTAAAATGATCAAAGCGTTCTATGTTCTTCTAAAAACTGGTGAGTCGCTTTTCTACAAGGTTTATGGTAGAAATCATGTTGACGAGTCGTTGTTCTCAGGGTTCCTAGGCGCTGTTTATAACTTTGCACGGGAAATTGGGCATGGCGATATTCAAACAATGGAGATGGGAGATGCAAAGGTTATATGTGAGGTTTCCGGTAATCTGATTTTTGTGGTCGTCGTCGAAAAAGATGATGATGAGCAAGAAATCAAAAATTTTCTCAGCTCTGCCTCCAAAACCTTTCTTAATCGCTTTAGAGAGGAGCTGGAAGGATGGCGAGGGAATGTAACTGTTTTCCGACCATTCGCAAAAGAACTAGATCACATAGCAGAAAATTATCAAGTGAAACGTCTTCCAGGCAAGGTTAAATTAGCACCCTTCCTTAGAGAAGATACTAGTGAATCCTCGGCTTGCCCCTTTGATGTAGAAATCGCCTCCGTTTTCTCTTTATTAGAAGATGTAAGAAACCGGGGTGGGGGGCTTCTCCGGAAAAAGCCTGAGGAAGAGTTAACTGGAGTTATAAGAGTTTTATGGCCCTTTTGGATATTGCCCTATAATGACGGAGATAAGGTTGTTGTTGTGGATGCTATGAGTGCGGGCTTCCTCCGGATAAAAGTTAAACGTTCCCAAGCTATGGAGAATGTTAAGAGCTTGCTTAAAGTAAAGGATGTTGATGCGTTTGTAACCGCTTTTGAAAATCTACTGTTAGATTCAAAAAATGAGATAGTGGAAGAATTTTCCTTGCATGGCTTCTTGGATCCAGAAGTGGTTAAAAATATGGAAATTTGTTTGTCTCAGGCGAAGTTAAGTGAGACCAAAGGATACGTTGTCCCCCGTCCCCTTATAAATCCAAAACGAGCACTTGAGAGTAAAAAAGGTTTCAGCGGACTTGTTGAGGAATTGAATAAACATTATCAAAAATTAGTAGAAAACGATAATTTGATTGCCTCAACAGCTGAGAAGTGGCTAAAGAAGATACAAGAAAAAATGGTAGAGATTAAAGAAACGTATCAGATTAAAATAGAGGAAACCACCAAAGATGTTGAGAAGCAGATTGAAAACCTGATGCAGTTTAGAGAAGAAGAACTAAAAAATATTGACGCTTGGTTTACCGAAGAGGATAAGAATCTAGTATTGGAAATAAAAAATCTATTCGGGCCCCTTTTAGAAGTTTTAGAAGACGTCGCATTAAAATCCACAGAGGAAATAGAAAAAAGGGTAGATACTCGAATCAGCTTGTCAGAAATCATAGACGAGCGTATTGAAAAATTAGCTAATGTTGCTGAGTACATGGATAAAACTAAGAAAGTTGTTGAAAATATTTCTAAGAGCATAAAGAAAATAGACTCAACCATTGAAAAAATAACCAAGAAAACAGAAGCTGATAAGACTCTTGTTATTCAAGACTTTGACAAAAAAATTGTGGAACAAAATTCCCGGATCGATAAATTGAAAGAAGAACTAGAAGATGCTATAAGTACACAACAGGAATTAATGAATAAAGTCACAACCACACTCAAAGAATTAAGAGAGTCATGTAAAAAGAAACTTGAAGAAATCGATGAGCTAATAAAAAGGTTAAACTCACAGATAATTAAATCACCTGAAAAAACGTATTCCCCCTCAATATTTTACGTACCTCTTTATATTTCAAAATTCCAAGATTTAAAAAAAGAGCGGTTTTACGTAGTGCCCCAATTACTTCTTCTAAAATCAAAAGCTCCTAATTGTGACTTTGGACAGAAAACACTCCCCCTCGACCTACCAAACTCGCAGCTCTTTGAAACGATAAAAGAAAGGGTTGAAAAATTGATTAATGAGAATAAAGAATTAAGAACTGAAATTGAAAAAGGTTTCAATAAAACAAATCTCATAAACTCTCAGCAGATTGAAACATGTATTTATGATGGCTTAGACAATCTCTTAAGTTTGAATATTCTAAATGAGAAGAACTTTCAGACATTAAAAGCCAGAGTCGCGGATATTTTTAGAAAGGAGCAAAAAATATAACATAGCAAAGGAAACATAAGCCTTCTTGCTTCAACCAGCTGTGTTTCTAGAGAAATACCATTTATTCCTCGTAGCTTATTAAATGCGATTTGAACTGCTTTATCGATGTGGTCTATCATCTCCGATAGAAGACCAGATATTTAGCATCGCTAACCAACCGTGCATTGACCCTTTGATTTATAGTAATAGGAGTGCGGCGATTGGGATTGGGTTCTGAGCTAACCATTGGTAAACCAGCATGTACAAGTAGATTGAGAGGTACTGCACTACTCCGCCCATAGCTTCCGAGATGATGGGCAGAACCGATTCCCATCTAACGGAAACCCCGACAACGAGTAAGCCGACAATCATACCTAGCGCGGGGCCCATGCGGCTGTGGGAGGTGGCCAGTTTCACTAGGTTCATTATAAGCAGCCCTATTCCGACCACTAGGGCAATCCCGAAGACTAAATTGAGCAGGTCGTGAATCAGGGGGTTGAACATGAACCAGTACGGATCCATTACAAACCATCTCTCCCTCTACTTCTCCACGAAAGGTATATGAACACCACGAAAAGCGGAAACAGGGGAAAAACTCACCTCAACCTCTAAACGTTTGTGTACATACTCTAACCCTAGAGAATGGGGCGCACCAGGCTGCATAAATCGGGAGACCTCTATTTTCTGAAAATAGGAGAAGAGGATTTGCGATGGACGTATACATCAGTCCAGTGCGCTGTCTTATAGTTTCTCTATAAGACAACATTCTCTAGTGGCAACCGTAAGTACTATAAAATCGCTTAAAAACCCCACACACAAATTAGTTCTTTTTTAAAGAGATTTCTTTGGAAAAAATAGTTTCTTCCAACGGGCAGAAAACCAATCCAAGAGGCCCTTAAGTTCAGAGAACACATACGCAAAGAGTCGAGAATCAGAGTGTCGATCCCCTAACGGAGAACAGGTTACAACTCATCATCGACAGAGAAAATAACAGCGAGAGGTTCACCGAAGTAGAAATTTACGGGTTCTTATCCTTTCGCCATTAAACTCATAGAGGCACTGGAACAAAATGATCAAAAAAATAACAGAAAGCTAAATCACCGAAAATCTATGCCTAAGAATTTATCATAAGCATGGTGTTTGCTGTTTGAAGCATACCTAGACGGGATTTTATATCCTCTCAAAAGCCTGAAAACATTCCTCAAAATCAGATTTTAATCCTCTTTTCAATCTCTTCAATCCCAATCTTGCCTTCAAGGAGGGATAACTAAACTTAGTCCAAGCCCTTTTTAGCCAAGCAGTTCATACACTGTTGTTCTCTGAACCGGGATACGCCCGCAGTCTCTAATTAAAGCTATTATACTCTCAGGAGAAAGGTACTCCCCGCTGGGGGACCCCGCTATCCTTGAAATATTCTCCTCAAACAGCGTCCCACCGAAATCATTTGCGCCAGCGTTGAGCAAAAATTGGGCAAACTTTGTACCCAGTTTAACCCAGCTTACTTGAATATTATTGATAAGGCCATCGAACATTAGGCGGGAAATTGCATATACTTTAACATCTTCCATGCCCGTAGCACCGGGCCTAGAGGAGAGATTCTTGTATAACTCTGTGTGCTGGTGAATGAAACTGAGTGGGACGAATTCTGTGAAACCCTTAGTTCTCTTCTGAATATTTCTCAAAATATCCATGTGGACCGCTTTATCCCTGTTACTCTCTAGATGCCCGTACATCATAGTGCTTGAAGTAGGTATTCCCAAATTATGGGCTTCCTCAATAATCTTAATCCATTCTCTTACTGATATTTTGGTGGGGCATATCAATTCTCTTATTTTGTCCACTAGTATTTCTGCGGCTGTTCCGGGCATAGAGTTCAGTCCAGCTTCCTTTAAAATCTTTAGGGCTTCGCGTGTGCTTAATCCCTCCCTTCTTGCGGCGTGTTGGATTTCCATTGGGCTGAAAGCGTGAATGTGTATATCCGGGCTAACTCGCCTCACTGATTTTAATATCTGCAAGTATAAATCGAGATTAGCTTCAGGGTGCAGTCCTCCCTGAATGCAAACCTCCGTCGCTTTCATCTTTACTGCTTCGCGGGTTTTGTTTTCAATTTCATCGGTTGATAATAGAAATTGGTTCGGAGAATCCTTATCTTCACGAAAAGCGCAGAAGCGGCAGCTATTAACACACACGTTGGTGAAGTTAATGTTCCGATTGATTACGTAGGTTACAATATCTCCCACGGCTCTCTTCCTGACATGATTAGCAACAAGAATCAAGGCTAGAAACTCTTGGCCAGTACAACCAAACAAGAGCTCCGCTTCGTCTAGTGAGGGAGGACGTCCATCAACGGCTCTATTAAGTATGTGGGAAATTTCACCATCTATGATATTTAACAAGTTCAACCTTCAACCTTCCTGTAACCCTTTTTGTCTGCCAATTCGTGGACATGCGGGGCAACTATATTTGAAATATAGTTTTTTTGTACGTACTTCGGATAAATTGGTAATCTTTCTATTAGCCTGAAGCCTGCTTCTCTGGTAATTTTTTCAAGGTTTTCCTTTGACGGCCAAGAATGGTTTGGATTAATTTCATCTGATGTGAGGGGAGAAATCCCACCCCAATCATTCATTCCTGACGCAAGCAACTCACGTTCGTATTGAGTATTTAAATTTGGCGGAATTTGGATACTTATCTCTCCTTTAATAACTAGTCGCGTGATTGCCGCGGTTAACATAGTATCATTCAAACTTGGTGGTGAAACATTCTCCATAAGTGTATTTGGTTTTGGATCAAAATTTTGAATTATCAACTCCTGAATATGGCCATATTTTTCATGGAGCTCCTTTAAAACGTAGATACTCTCGATTCTTTCCTCTAAAGTTTCCCCTATTCCTATAAGAATACCGCTTGTAAAAGGTACCTTTAACTCTCCCGCAATTTCTATAGTTTTTATTCTGCGTTTAGGCAATTTTCCTGGGCTGTACTCGTGCGGTCCTCCAGCACCACATAATCTTTCACTGCTACTTTCCAGCATAAGACCCATACTGGCATTTACTTGTTTTAACTTTTCAATCTCATCCCTTTCTAAGATTCCCGGATTACTGTGGGGAAGCAAACCGGTCTCCAAAGCCGTCAGGCAGAGATCGTATAGGTAGTCAACCATTGATGAGTATCCCCACTCTTCCAACCAATCTTTTACCTCGGAATACTTTTCTTCAGGTCTCTCCCCGAAAGTGAAGAGCGCCTCAGTGCATCCTGCTTCTTTACCCCCAACCAGAACTGTTTTTACCTCATCCGGCTCCATAATCCTGGCACATGGATCTCCCGGTTCACGTCGGAAACCACAGTAACCGCAACGGTTTCTACAATAATTTGTTACGGGTATAAAAACGTTTGAAGAAAACGTAGTGATATTATCATAATATTTTCTTCTAACCCTGTCCGCTGCTTTACATATTTCGCCGAGGTTTCCTTTACTTGCCAGAGTTAGTGCTTCCTCGAAGTCCAAGTTTTCCTCATAAATCTTCTTAAGCACTTTCTGAACCTTCTTTCATATATAAAAATTAAGTTTTAGCTTAAAACGTGTTTAATAACTTTCCTCCAGTTGGGCGGTTATTTTTTCCTTTTGGCTGATTGAAAAGAGCCCATTATTTTGACTTCACCCGCCTTTTTACTTATATTTTCTACAGCTTCCTTAACTTTAGGATTTTTTCTATGGCCCTCTAAATCAACAAAGAAAATGTAGTCTCCAAGAACCTTTTTGGATGGCCGGGATTCAATCCTTGTGAGATTGATATTTCTATCTCTGAATTCTTCTAAAACTTCACACAAAGCGCCAGGTCTATCCTGAAGTAGAAATATCGCTATGGATGTTTTATCATTACCTGTTGGTTCACTATCTTTAGAGGCTGTTACCGCAAACCGAGTTTCATTTGTCTGTTCATCCTGTATTCCCTCAGCTAATACCGTCATTCCATACAATCCAGCAGCCGCCAAACTACCTATAGCCGCGATATTTGTATCCTCTTCCTCTGCAACCATCCTAACTGCCTCCGCTGTGCTATGCGTCTCAGAGAGATAAACCTGAGGCAGTTTTTTAGCGAGGAACGTTCTACACTGAGCTAATGCTTGTGGGTGAGAATAAACCTTAGTTATCTTATCCAGACTAATTTTTTCTTTTGAAATCAAATTATGGACAACTGGAAGAACGATTTCCCCACAAATCTTAGCCTCGCTTCTTGCCAAGAGATCAAGAGTTATTGTCACAGTTCCCTCCACCGAATTTTCAATAGGAACAATCCCTATGTCAACATGTCCATTTTCCACAGCAGAAATTATACTCGCAATAGTGGACATAGGAATCATTTCCGCCTCGGTTCCAGAAACATATAGTAGGGCGGCTTCCTCGGCAAACGTTCCCCGGGGGCCCAGATACGCAACTTTTTTCACTTCGCCTCTCTCTCCACTTTCAATTCTTCTTCCATAGTCGATTATTTCAGAAAAAACCTTGTTAATAAAGTTTGGATCCAAACCCATTTCAATAGCCTTTTTTTCACTGTTGTTGATTACCTGAGTCTCCCTTTTCTGATCCCGGATCTTTAATTTGAGATTCGACTTTACTTCTGCCAAGTCTATGATCTTATCCCTTCTTCGTGCTAAAAGCTCCACTATCTTGAGATCAATTTCATCGATTTCCTTTCTAAGAGCCGTTAATTTATCACGATAATTATCCGAATCCAATTTCTACACCAGTTTATGAATTTTTGGACACGAATCCTTTTTATGCTTCATAACTTTCTGTTAAATGGTATTAAACCTAATTCAAAAATAATATATTACGTTTAAATCTCTTTTTGATATTAAATACATCTCGGAACTCATTAACTATCGGGATCAAAGTAAATGGTGTCAAACATGTGTAAATTACTGGTTCTGTCAGGGAACAGAGAAGCCGATATGAAAAGTATCTTGGAAGTTTTCGTTAAAAGATTTGGCTCCACAAACCCCGATGGTTGGGGAATAGCCTTTCTAGTTGAATCAACAGATTTATACCATATTAAAAAGTTCTACCATAAGGACCGGAAACTCTTGGAGGACACCTTTTTTAAAGAAATTAAAAAAATAAAAACGAAGACTTTAATCGCTCATTTAAGAAAGGCATCAATTGGTCAAAAGTGTCTAGAAAACTGCCACCCCTTTGAGAACTACATCGATAATCATCAATTTATTTTTGTGCACAACGGTTCTGTATGGCCAAGAAGGATTCTTGAATCTAAACTGGTTAACCACCAACCGAAGTCAAGCGACCCCACTGATTCAGAGTTAATCTTCTGCTATATTTTGGATATGCTAGAAGAAAACGGGGTAAATCTGAACTCGTGGCGGGATATGGTTGAGACGATTAATGAAATAATTTTAATGATCCGTTCCGAAGCTCTTATCACCAAACTAAATTTTGTACTCGCCGACAGGAATCACATATACTGCTACAACTATGATGAACTTCAATATTCACTTATAGAAGAAAACTCAGAGAACAATTTTCCAAATAAAAAACAGACTGCCTGCCCTAAAGATGGAAAAATCATTGTATGTAGTAGACCATTATTGGAAAATATTCATTGGGAACCCCTTCCTCAAAAGACCAACATGGTTCTGCATAATGGTGAAATACTATACATTTCCAAATAATGGTTAAATTTCAAAGCTAACTTTTAAATCAAAATTATAAAAAATAATTATTAAATAAGATGAAACATATACTTGTCATAACAATCACTTATAAATTCCTAAGTTTGAATTATCCATATGCTGAATAGCAATAAAATAAAAAAGATTTTGGGAGAGTGAAAACAATTTGAAAGCTCTTGTACTGGCTGGTGGGTTAGGTAAAAGACTCTTTCCTATAACAGAAACTATTGCTAAACCTATGATTCCACTGGCTGGAAAACCGATACTAGAATATGTGATACAATACTTGGTTAATAACAACTTAAAGGATATTATCATCGTGGTGGGGCACAAAAAGGAGCAGATCTGCGAATATTTCGGTTCTGGAAAGGATTTCGGGGCAAATATATCTTATGTTGAACAAAAGAAACCATTGGGAATTGAAGACGCAATTCTCACCGCTTCCCCAAAATTAAAGGAGGAAGGTGAATTCTTAATTGTTCACGCTGATTTTGTTGCTTCTGATGAAATAATTAAAAGAGCCCTAGAGTATCACAATGGTCTAAATTCGGATGCCACTATTGTGATAACCTTGGTTGATGATCCAACTTTTTACGGGGCGGTGGAAATTGATGAGAACGCTAAAATAAAGAGAATTATTGAGAAACCTAAAAAAGACGAGGCTCCAAGCAATTACGCAGCTGCGGGAGTGTATGTCTTTAAGGAGGAGTTCCTAAAGAAACTAAAAGCATCAAAAAAATTTGATGAAGCTGTCCAGTCAATGATTAGTGGGGGTAAAACAGTATATGGTATGGTCTGGGAAAAGGATTGGACAGAGATAACCCATCCTTGGGACATTCTGGCGGCTAATCGATTCGCTCTGGCTCAAAAACTTAAGGGTAAGGGGTCTTTTATTGCGGAGAGCGCGCAAATTGATAGCACCGCAAAAATCGAGGCGCCTGTTTGGATCTCTGATGATGTGATAATACGACCCAGAGCAGTTATAAGGGGTCCCAGTTTTATTGGTCGTGACAGCTTTATTGGTGACGGGGCCTTAATAAGGGACCACACCTCGATAGGAGAGCATGTCTCTATAGGATTCGGAGTGGAAATAAAAAACAGTATAATCTTTAACAACACATCGGTTGGGAGATTAAGTTACATAGGTGAAAGTATAATAGGAAAAAACGTTAAAATAGGCGCGGGAACCCAGACTTGGAACATTAGAATGAGGGGAGGCCCACCAATCGAAATGATTCTCGATAATGAAAAAGTTCCTGTACCTGTAGAACGGTTTGGAACAATTGTAGGAGAGAACACGGAAATCAGTATTAACGTATCAATATTTCCCGGCAAAAAAATCGGTGCAGGATCAACAGTATTTCCCGGAGTGATAGTTAATCAAGATATTCCTTCGAATTCTGAGGCTGTAGCTGAACAAGAAATGAAAATCTCCTTAAAAAAGAATCAATAAACTAATCTAATTGAAATTAAAATTGTGATATCTATGTTGGCGGCATTTTACCAAAAACTGGATGAGGATATTAAAACCGCGAATGATTTAGAAAAAAGAGGTGATTTTCGAACCGCAGCGAAAATGTGGATTGAGATAGCCGAATACTGTTTGAAATTCGCTAAATCCGAATATGCTTCTGAGGAAATTAAGAAAAACCTCATTGAAAAATCTGAGAGCTACATTGAACATGCTAAGGTGCTAAAGCTGAAGCCGGTCTATTCACTGAAGCCTATCTCTTCAAAGTCAAAGGGAGCTATAGAAGAAAGCTCACAAGGAATAGACTATATAGAAAAGGCGTTAGATGAAAAAGTACAAGCTGATAAACAATGGATGGCGTTCGACCTAAACTCGTACATAGTAACTATGTACGGCGTAATAGAAAAGTTGATCTTTCATGTATACGTCTCCAAAACGGGTAATCTCCCCAGCCTCAATGAGACCTTTACGTCTCTCGTAAAATGGGCTTACCAAAAGGGAATCATAAACGATCATCCGGATAATATAGAATTTGTCAGACTCCTTTATGAAAAAGTAACTAAAAAGTCACAAAAAGTAACTAATGAACAGGCTATGGAAGCAAGAGAGATAATGGAAAGAGTGTATAAGGAATTATGTGAAAATATTTAAACAAAAATAGCTTCTTTCTACTTCTTTTTCCAAGCCTTCTTCATTTCCTCTAAAGAGGCTAGTCTAAAGGTTCTTGTTTTAGCATCTATGATTCCTATGTCTATGTCTTCAGGATTAAGTTCTTCGGAAACTTCTCTCAGTGTGTTTACTGCGAGTTTCATCATTTCATCTATAGACATATCATCTTTGTAACCTGCTTTTAGAACATCCATGACTTTTGACTCGTTAGCTCCAACCGCTGTGGCTTTAGTTTTGGTTATTGCCCCCGAGGTGTCTAAAATAACTATCTCTGTTTCGCCTTTTTCGTTTACTCCTCCAAGAATTAAAGCACATCCAAATGGACGTGTTCCTGCCTCTTGTGTAAGGCGCTGCATAAGACGCCCTATTCTTTGCGCAAGGACATTAACATCAATGGTTTCATTATAAGTTACTCTATAAGACTGGGCTAAGGTTCTTGCTCTATCAATCAGATATCTCGAATCCGACATGTATCCTGCACTTGTTGCTCCTATATGGTCATCGATTTTGAAAACCTTTTCATGAGATTCAAGCAACTTACTATGAGTTTTTACCACTCCCGCTAGTATAACACCCTTAGCTGCTTTCAGACCCAAGGCTGGCGCTCCTTTCTTAACTGCCTCGCTGGCATATTCTACTTGGATTATACGGCCTTCGGGAGAGTACATGGTACTACTTTTGTCATAATCTTCGCCTTCTGACATTACCTGCTGCCTCCTACCTGTTAACTTAAATCTTATAGGAATTAAACGTTTCTAAATATTTCTCGTACGTTTTTAGATATCCTCTCATTTTACCTGTTTTTAATTTTTGTGGACAGGGAGCCCTCTTAGTGATTACAGTTTTCCCCAGACTTATGAAATAGAGGAACGGACGAAGCTATTTAATCTGTTGGGTGCAAAGTCACTGTTTAAACACGTTTGTTTTTCGATACCTCATAGTTCTTTTCATTCTATTATTCAAGTTTGGACTTATTGAACTCATTTTAATAAAGATAGAGTGTGATATTCAGATAACTTACAGGTATGCTCTTCAAATCTACGTGGATAATAGTCACTAAAATAAATGAGCTTCGAGAGGTTTTTTTAAAGGCGGTGAGATCATTTTGATCTCCTCGGAAAGATTTAAGTGCATTTTTTGTAGAGAGGCGGAAGTAGCTTATTATTGTGAAGAATGTAAAAACTCTTTTTGTAGCAAATGTGCTCGGGAGAAAAAGGAAGAATATTTCTTCTGTGGGTCTTGTGGTTCTAAGGAAATAAATCAAGAAGAAAACAAAAATTCAAAAAAAGGTTGTCAAGATTGTGGTTCAATTTATATTAGAAAGGGGATTAAAAAATGGAAATTATGCCCTAATTGTAATTCTAGCATGGTTAAAACTATACCGGATAAGGCGACTGAACTCCAAAAGGCTATTAATGAGAATATTAATGTTTTGATTTATGGTTACGAATTGTTAAAAGACTTTTCGAGGAGGCTTAAAGAAACTAGAAGTAAACTAGTTTTTCTAAGACATAGAGGATATATTCATTACCCAAAGATGGAAGAAACTCTATTTTCTCTTTTTCAAGAAATTGTTTCGATAAAAAAGAAGGTTGAGGCGCGGGCTCAACAGGTTTTGAATGTGGTTCAGGCGCAACTTATAGACTTTTCGTATCCTGATAATTGGAGTCCGCATAATTTTCCTCAAATACAAACAGCAATAGATAGAATATCCGCGGATGTCAATGAATATAAAATATATGCAAAAGAACTTTTGGCTTTGCCCGAAAAGAATCTAGACTCAATTATTTCCACGGTAAAACTACTAAATTTTCACTTCAAATTCTTTGAAGAGCACAGAGAAAAAATTGACTTGGAAATTAGCGAAAAACCTGTAGCAGCCATTCCCGGAGTAAAATATGTAGGTAGCTCTTTTCTAAGTTTAGAAGCATCTATTGGTATACTTTTATTCACGGATAAAAGGTTAATATTCGTCAGAGAAAAGGGTATGCTAAACAAGTCATATTTGAAGCATTTTGAATTTCCGTTAAAATCCTTCCAAATTGGAAAGGAAGGATCTGTTCGAAAAAAAGTCTTTTTTGAGAGTCTACAGGGAGACATGAAGTTCTCCGCTCCCAAAAATATTCTAGAAGCAATTGAAAAGTATGCAGAATTAGCTAAAAACTTTGATAAGAACTCTATAAAGGATAAAAATCAAACAACAAAATTAGAAAGCCTAGAGATAACCCTGGACGACCTAAAAAAAGAGCTAACCCAAAAAATTCAGAGCATTTTCGCCCCAAGAGTTAAAGAACCACGCCAAGAATTAACGCCGAAACTCCCTATTCCTGATGAAACTAATAGAGCTTTTCAAAGATCCCCTAATAGATGGGTCGTATATAATAATTTTCAGACTCCCAGCGTAGAAGAATTGAGAAAGAAGGAAATATCTTACTGGAAAAGTAAAAAATATTCCGACGAGCAACTTCTCAAAAAAGTTGAGGAACTATGGCATCGTGCAGAAATCTCTGCAGAAGAGTACTTTAAAAGAATAAAAAGCATTAACGAGGAACTTTATATCATAAATAAGAAATTGAATGAACTTGGAGTTCAGAATGAAACCATTATAAAACATACTCTCGAGTAATGGCAACTAAACATGGAAATAACATATTCACCGAGCTTTTTGAAAACGACATAAAGATACTTTTTTCTATTTTTCTTTTTCTTTGGGTTTCTTCGAGCTTTCTAATTCCCTTTTTAGGTCTTCTAGTTCGGATGCTAACGATGATTTCTCTGATATTACATCTCTTTCCGGTACCTTGGGTTCTTCTATTCCTTCTAAAGCAATTTCTGCCTCAAGGCGGTTAAGTTCACGATCAATATCTCCGGATTCCTCTACACCCATTTCTGTGGGGGTTGCCAAAATTTCTGAACTTCTCTCTATTTCATGCATAGCTTCTTCTTGCTTGATCATCATTTCAAGTATCTCTTCTGAGTTAGCTAGTTGTCGTGCGTTTTCAAGTTCTGTTCCCGCAAGTTCAAACGCCTCTTTGAGCTCTGAGACATCGTGAGCTTCCTCAATGGCAATCAACCTAGTCTCAAGATTTTCTATGAATGCCGTGTACTTGCTCAAGAAATTCGAGTATCTTCTATATTTCCTAAGAGAAAAGGTTGCCATACCCTTGTTACCCATTTTTAGGTACTGTTTCGCTTTGGTTCTTTCTTCAATCGCTTTTCTCTCATAGTTTCGTGAACGTAAAGTTAGTCTGTTGATATTCCCTCTTAGCGATGCGATTATCTCATCCTTGTTCTTTGGCCTTTTTCCAAAGAGTATATCTTTAAAGCTCATACTATTCTCCTCTATGATAATTCACTCATAGGTTCTCTACTAAATATAATAATCTAAATTCTTTATTAAATTCTCCTCTTTAGGCATATTATTAATCTAACCGTATATACGGCTTATCTCTCTTTGTCTAGTTTCTATGAATTCGATAAAGTCTTCCAGTGAGGGGTCCTCCTCAGCCTCCTCATAAACTAATTCCGCCATACTGATTAAGGAAGCTGCGACGTGCATGCGTGCGGGCTCAGATTTTATTTCCGGCTTGATAAGCGATACTATTCTCTTTTCAAAATCGTTGAATGTCAGAACCTTATCCACAAGAAGCATAAAAGATTCTGTTATTCCCTTCTCTAATTCCTGTTTTTCATCCAATATTCCATTCGCTGCCAGATTTTTAAGTGCGGGGTTTACAATATCCTTCCTAAACCAGTTAAAGAGTATACTCTTCCTACTGGAGGGTGGAAGAAAGCTTGAAACAGGAGGACTAATGGTTTTTGGTTCTTTCTTTACATATTCCGCCACTTTGTTAGTGTTTAACGTTTTAATGGTTGCCATCGCCGCTAGTACAAGCGATGACACTCCCAAAACAACTTCTCTCCTGCTGTAGTGTTCCAACATTTTTCCAAGAGCCTGCGAGGCTTCCTCGAAAGATAGGTCTCCCGATATGAACGATTTAAAAAGCTCCAAAATCTTACCCCTTGTCTCTAGAGCCTCACTATAGCTAACACTATCCAGAGTTAGAATTCGATAGGCGGATTCTAAAACTTGTTTATCGAACCAGCGGGTGACTACGTATTCCTCTGTTAATCTTTTCAGATCTTCTGGGGCAAGTTTCGATTCGGCTTCTTCCAACTCACTACATAATTGGGAGGCGAACGTTTCAAAAACTGAAGATATGTAATAGCGGAGTGTTTCATCCAGTTTAAACCTTGACAGTATCTTACCGACTTTGCTTTGAAACTGGGATTTAGAAATTTTTCTTTCTACGTAGCCTTTAAAATGTGGAAATATTTTATCATTCATTAGTTGGGATTCTTCAAGAGTCAAATTTATTGTGATGTTGTCTAGAACACCGAAAACTACATAATCAAAGAACTCTCTTAAAATTTTCAAATTTTTTTCTGAATCAAAAATGATAGCCATTCCCCGTTTCTCCCAAGCTTATTCAATTAATGATCTGCGTAGTTGCTCAATTTTTTCAAAGGTTTTCCGTTTTAGAAAAGTGTATTCCTCTTCAGTCATCCTACCTAATTCAAAGTATTCCTGTAAACTTTTTAGATATTTCTGGAATTTTTGTATCTCCCTAGTGATTTTTTCTTGCTCTTCCTCCTTGCTGATTTTCTGCTTTGTCTCTGGTTCTTCCGGTTTCGTAATTACTGGTTCTTCTAATGGTTTATGAAGTTCTGGTTCGATGTTGTCTGCGGCTTTAATACTGGGTCTTGGTGGTGGGGTGGGTAATTCTGGAAGTTCTGCGCCTATGGGTGTTTTCTCTATTAACGGTTTTAGTTTTGGTTTCGGATGTTTTCGGGGTGCTATTTTTAAACTATTAATTGTCTCTTTTAATGATGTGATTACACTTGTGGCTTCGTTTCTTAGCGCTGATGTAGATGAAATAAGAATTATCGTATTATCCTCATTTTCTAATACTCCTAATGATAGTCGTGATTTGTCTTTGGAGCCTAGGATCACTGGTAAACCTTTTGTAGCGTTTATATCTGTTTGCCATCCATCTTCCTTTAATTTTTTGTAAACCTCGCGAATAACTTCAATGCTGTCCGCTTGTGACAAGATTTTTTCGACAGCCGCCTCCATTTTTGGGACTGGATATAAATGATTGTAGAATCCATATTCTAAGACACGTTTTATGTAATCAGAGGCTAAATCTGTTGCTAGACTAAGTACAGGTGGAGAAGGAATTGATATGTCTGGAGCTACTTCAACCATTTCTTCTTCCGCTGGCCCCTCAAGAGACTCTAAGGCTTCTGTTTCGGTTTCGGATATTTGTTCTATTTTCTCAGTGGGCTTCCCCATTTTTTCTGAAGTAACGAGAGGTTTTGATGGAATTGATGCAAGTTCCTCAACCATCTTGGGAAGCGCTTCCCGACCTGCATGCTGGCTCAGCCTCGGCCTGATTTTAACTACGAGGGCACGGCTACTAGTGATCGATTCGTCAGAAACAATCGTTGTTCCAATAGGAATATTACGCAGAAATCCTGAATCCCTTATTTCCACCGGAATCTCTTTAGGCGATCTCTTGGTAAAAGCAATAATATCCGGCTCATATGATAAATAATGCGTTATCAGTATATCTATTTGAGATAAAATTCGATTGTCCGTAGCTGAAGGTTGCTGGGTTACGAGCACCAGGCCACAACCTGGTTTTCTTCCGAGCTTGGTATACTCAATTAGCGGATCAGAGGCCGCAGTAACTCCTCTGGAAGGAACGAGTAAGTGTGCTTCATCAATCATAAGCCAAGTCACTGGAATCTCTGCTTCAACTTTCTCATTTGCTGCTTCACCTAGTTGGGATGCCTCCTCCGTTCTTGAAATCTGTAACCTCACCCTGAGAATTCTTCGTGCCAGTATGCCAATAACTAGGGCACGTAGACTATCATCTAAATGGCTTACATCCATAACAGATACTTGATCTGGAACTGCCAATTGCGTTAAGCTTGTTCCCTTAGCTGAGAATATTCCCCACTGTTTCGCGGAAGAGAATCTCGCAACCAACGCCCTTCGTGTATCGCGTCTGAATCCTCTATCCTCAGATATGATATCCGAGGAAGTCTCAACACATTTAATTAAATCATCTATGGTGTAGGCGTCTCCCTTACCAGTAATGTTTAACTCTCGGTCATCGATTAGAGCCTTGTAGCCATTTTTAACCTTTTCAATTACTTGTTCAGTTAAGAGGCCTAATATGCTAAATCTGTCTATACTAAAAGTATGGCACCAATCATCGGCTGTTAGTTCCGAAGGCTTTAAAGCGAAGGGTGCATCTTTCGTTTGTTCAGGAACCCTATCGTAAAAGCCTATAGGAACAAAAACCTTCACGTTACCAAAACCCTCAGGTGTGAGGTTCCATTTTTCAAGTGTTTCTAATTCTCTTTTATCCCAATTGGGATACTTCATGCTCCAAAATATTCCCATGGGATCAACAATGATTGTTGCGATTCCTAATTTTGACTCCGCCAACTCTTCTGCGATAACACCCATTGTATAAGACTTTCCAGACCCTCGATGACCGCTTATAAATATAACATGGGGCGCGACTCCGTCTAAAAGAACCTTACAACCAAGCAGATTCACATCTTCACTCTTTCTCTCTCCCACGCAACCAATGTACATTGTTCCCTTACAGCCTAGTTTAGCCTGGGTCGCCTTGCTTCTTCCCAAAATAACAGACTCGCCTAAACCGTCCCTGAGTACACTAATAGGAGTATCCACTATTTTTGGTGACTCAACAATATTTCCCCTCTCAACATTTACTACGCCTGCTTCACCTACAACATAAGCTAGCGCAAGCCACAGGTCTTTCAAATTGTTCAGATCAGTTTGCTCGGCGATATGCCTTCTAAGATTAGGCTGTTTAGGGTATCTATCGGTGTCAAAACTTGACAACTCCCAGAGTAGAAAATCAACAGTTTCTTGATTTGAGAACCCACTATAAGGTTTTATAACCTTCAAAGCCTTTTCCATGTATTCCATCCTGTCGGTGGCCATTAGCAGAAGGAGAAAGACCTCAACACGTTTATCCATTTCAATTAAGCTTACTAGTTCAACCATCCTGTCAAGAAATCTATCATCCTCATTATATTTGTAACCCTCATAAAGAATTTTTAAAATTGGGAGGTCTGGTGATTCCTGAGTCAAAGCGTACCTGAACGCGGATTCCAGAGATTTTTGAATCTTCCCCTTTTCAGTCTCTTTTATGGTTCTAAAGATGTGGACAATTGAAGCAGTAGCTTCGTTGTCAATTTTAGAGCCCGAAAGCCAAGCTCCAGAATCTGATTGGAGAGAAACCAGTTGTTCAACAAGATTGTTCAATTGTTCAAGATAAGTTTTACTTCCAGTAATTCTGTGAGCGATAATATAACAGTTTAAAAGGTAAGCTTTATCTCTGGTGGTGACAGGCTCCACAAGAGAGACGTTCTGTAAAATGTCCACGAGTGACTCACACAGGGGTCTTCCTCTATCTAACAAGACTGTTTCCCCTCACTTTTCCGTATTTAATTATAAAAAAGAAGCCTTAAAGTTCTTCTTTCAGTTTCTTGATATCTTTTTCCAGCTCTTCAACCTTTCCGCTAGGTGCTGTAGGGAGCTTTACTCCAGTTTCAACGCTAATTTCTTGGTCAATCTCAGAAATGGTGGCGGCGACTTCTTGGGACGTGACCTCGGTACTGACCGTCATCCTCTCCATACCTGCCTCAGCAACATCTTGAGCAACATCGAATTCTTGCATAGATCCATCTATTTCCTCAACCATTTTAGCAATATCCGGGAGGTTGATCGCTCCCTTGAGTCCATCGAGAGCTGCTCTTATACCCGACAAGGTGCTAGCAATGTCCGAGACGGACTCGCTCTGACGGAGCCTAACTACCATGCCCTGAATTCTAAGGCGATAAGCATCCGTTGCGAGAGCCCACTTATTATACCGTATGTAGTGTTCGGCGTACATTTTGGCGGCTTCGGTGTTTCCTCTGAGCCTATATTTCTTAGCCTCTTCTCTGTTTTTTCTAGATTCTCTTTCTAGCTGTTTTTTCTGGTATTCAAGGCGGCGAGTGAATACGTCGAGTTTGTAAATCACGTCTTTGATCTTTGGTCCTCCCTTGAGCCAGCTTGCGAATTTTTTAAGCGCCATACTATACACCTGTTTGATTTTTATGTTCTCCTAATAAGAGAGGAGAGGTGGTAGCATATAATACTTTCTTAGTGTGCATTTTTTCGTTTATAAAAAGCGGTGAGAATTCAAGCAATTTTAGGCTCGAAAATGCGGTCTAACTTCTCATGAACGAGAAATATACAGTGGCTTCCCAAGTATTCCTTCAGTCCTAGACTTAAGGGTTTAATACCCTTTTCTTTCAAGTATTCAATATCATTCTGGTTAAACCCGATATGATCCCCCAGTATAAATGCAATTTGCGGCTTTTCTGCATTTTTAAGCTCATTCAAAGTTTTGTTAACATCATTACCCGACTGGTAGAGGTAGTAAATTTTGGATTTCTTAGCCTGTTCTTCCACCAGCTCTCGGAAGCCCCTTTTTACTAATCTAAAGCCAGAAGGAAATGATTCTATCTTGGGGTCTAGCATCTCTTTTAATACTAAGCCGACTTGGAGTTCCTCTCTTGGCAACTCTTCAATTTTTTCTCCATCCAACTCAATTATGAGCGGCGGCCTTGGGGGGCCTTCAAGCACGGCGTAAAAAACTGTGTCCACTCTGTGAGTATTTGATAGAAGCAGGGCGGATAGAATACATCTACAGACCAAATCCATTCTTCCTGAGGTGCCAGGTAAGTCTTTAACAGTGAACTTATTATCGGTATGGGCATTACTCGCTTTAAGAATAAACACTCTTTTCAAAAGATTTTCACCTACCTAAAGGGCAATTAATGCTTCATAAATCATTTGAGCTGCTAAGAGAGTTAAGGCTACGCCGAAAATTTTTCTGAGAAGGTTGGGCGCTATTTTCATCGTTATTCTAACCCCTACCTGAGCTCCAATTACAGCTCCAATGATCATGACCATTCCGATTTGCCAATTTATTTGTCCTAGCATAGTGTGCTCAAAGGATCCGGCTAATGATGTAAAAACAATCATAAACATCGAAGTGGCCACTGTAATAATCATGGGAACCCCGAGAGCAATATCCAATACTGGCACCTGAACAATTCCTCCCCCTATTCCGAGAAGCCCGGATAAAAGTCCCGCCACAAAAGAGAACGCTAAACCCAACGGTACGTTTACATGGTACACATAGCTTTCGCCGTTTGCCACTTTAATTGTTCGTTTCCAACTCAGAATACTCCTCTTTACTGTTTTCGTCTCTTCTTTAAGGGTTTCTCGAGAACTACTCGGATACTGTCTCCTGCTTTTAAAAAACATATTAATTCCAATTGCAACAAGCCCCACTCCAAAAATTGCTTTAAGTATATCTACTGAAATCCATCCGGTCAGATACGCTCCAAGGAAGGCCCCGGGAATCGATGAAGGTGCTAGCACCAAACCCAATTTAAAATCTATGGCTCTTTTTCGGGCGTATCCAACGGTAGCGGAAAACGAGGTGAATACAATAATGAATAAACTGGTTCCTATGGCTACATTTATTGGTTCATTTGTCATATACTCTATTACTGGGACATTTAGAAATCCACCTCCAACACCCAACATGGACGCAATTATCCCCGTAAAAACAGATATCCCGCCAAGCAACAGATAAAGCCACCACTCACCACTACCACTGAGGATGAGGTACCAAAGCAAAAACCACCAATCCAAGTTCTCATACTCCAAGTAGTTAGAACAACTGAAAGGAACCCGCATAAAACATTTTCTCATCTAATTTACGCAAACATATCTGTAAAAAACTATGCCATTAAAAACTGAACCTTCTATCAACATAATCTGACTACACTATACTTCTATATTATGTAAGGGATAAAAATAAATAGTTCATTTAGCGTTACTTGTCTAGATTCAAAACAAATGAATTAGAAGTGGATATTTTGCCGCAAAAACGTAAAAGCCGTGGAAGAGCCAAAGGAAGCGCTGGAAGGAAAGCAGTGGTGCAGTGCAGTGGATGCGGGAAAATGGTCCCGCGTGATAAAGCCAAGCGGGTAACAAGGTATACCACAATGGTGGATCCAATGATTGGCCGAGAATTAAGGCAGCAGGGTGCATACATTCCAAGAACTAAGGAAATCAAAACATATTGCATCAACTGCGCTGTTCACAGAAAAGTAACTCGAGTCAGATCAAAAGACGATAGGAAATCCAGATAAACAAGAATATGCTGCTCCTAGATAAAATCGGTTAACCCATTACGGGGAGAGGTTTTGCTTAACCTAGTTGTTATCGGACATATTGCAAAGGATACAATAATTCGAAATGGCTCCAAAACCCACTCGATTGGAGGGCCTCCTTTCTACTCTGGAATAGCTGCTAGAAAAATGGGGGGAAACGTAGGTATAGTATCTAAAATAGGCAGAGACCTTGACGAGGAATCTTTGGCTATTTTTAAAGAAATGGGGATTCAAACGTCTATTAAGAAAACAAATGGTTTGACAACAAACTTTGAACTTGAGTATCTCCCTGAAGGTAGAAGATTAAGATTGAGAGAGAGATGCGAGCCAATTTTATTTGAAGATGTTCCCAAACATTTTTTGGAAGCGGATTCTCTGCTCATTAGCCCTATAGCGGGAGAAATTTCATCGGATTTTATGGAAAAGATCTCTCGAAAAACAGATTCCACATTAGCCATTGACGTACAGGGTTTTGTTCGTAAATTTGAAGACCAAGGAAACGTATCCTTCGATGTTTGGAGGGAAGGCGAAGACATTCTTCCTCTTGTGGATATTGTTAAGTTTTCAAAACGTGAAGCACTGACCGCTATGAACTGCGAAAACATTCACGACGCCGCCCAGAAAATTTTGAATTTCGGCCCAGAAATCGTTATAATAACGCTGGGCGAGGAGGGAGTTCTAATAAGAGGAAAAGAAAACCTTTCCATCACTCCCAAGACTAACCCTGAAAAAGTAATAGAAACTACTGGTGCAGGAGACATTTTCTTCGGAGTATTTCTTCTTGAATATTCCCTAACAAGAAATATTAAAACTTCGGGAAATATAGCAACTATCGTAGCCTCGAAATCTACTGAGGGAAAAGGGATGTCCCGGTTTATAACAAGAGACATGATTGAAAACGACTCTTAACTGAAATAAATGATTACGGACATAACTTGAGCAACTACCTCACTCGTTAACAAATTTAATATTTTAAAGATTCCTAATAAAGTTAGAGTAAGTTTCGAAACTGGGGTAAAGGAGGTTAGAACTTGTCTAGAGGAGCGTTGCTAACTGGTACAGTTGGAGGAATAATAGGAACCATAACCGCAGCCATAGGGATGATATGCATTTTTATACTTAATTCACTTTTAACTGAAATAAATGATTACTTGGCAAGATTGAGCTTATATCTCGCTTCCCAGTTTGGGCCGTTGTTTGAGCCGTGGCCGCAGCTTTACGGTTTGCCAATTCCCTATCCGATACCGTTTTTTCCTTCTACTTCTTTGTTCGGTGTATCATCATTTACATCGGCTATATTTCTTATTGTGACTGGTATACTGATTGGTATTGGTTTCTACGGCACGTACAAAATCGGTGGAGGCGCCATAGGTGTAGTGAGTCTCGTCTTCAGCATTATAGGAATCACATCGGGAGCTTTGTTCATCATTATGGGAAACCTGACAACAGGATATACGGCACCATATATAACCATAGGAGAGTACTCTTATCCCAATTTACCGGTACCTACACAGAATTTTTCCGTCATCTGGATAGGATTTGTTATATTGGGTGTTACCTTCCTCTTGCTTGGTTATGCTAGTATATCTGTACGTGAAATGACTGAAAAGCCCTCGGCTTCCTACGCTGCAGGAATCCTGAGCATAATAGGTGCTATAGTTTTCATTACAAGCTGGCTAATCTGGCCTATAATAGTAATTATCGGCTTTGGACTGATATTCGTAGCTTTCATTCTTTGGACTGTGATTTTCTATTCCTCTCGAAACATATAATCAATAGAAAAGGTACAAACAAATCAACATTTTTTTATTATCAAATTCTTGACTCTAGCATTTTTCATTATTTTCAAAATAAGTATCATATTCTTTTTTATCGGTGATTTCCTCCCAACCGTATAATAATTAATTGTTGAATATTTTGAAAGCAAAATTTTTTCTAAAATATGGCGAAAATCAAGCGACTGCTATTCAATAAATTTAAGGAGAGGCAAGCCGAATAATAGAGGATTTAAATACGTCGTTTTTGATGCCTTTAACCCATAGGTTGTATTTTGCCCAAAATTCCGAAAGCAGGGCATCCCGGTACAAAGATTCCCTTATCCTTATGTTCCTCTGCGCAGTCTCCTATGATGTAGGTTCTGCCTTCTAGTTTTTCTGGTACTTTTGCATCCTGCCCTATTATCATATTAATTTTTCCCACTTTTTCTAGGAGTCCATGTTTTCTAAGCCTATCCAGCTCCACTCTTGCCCAAGCCGAGCAGCCTTCATAGCATGCGCATCCAACGTAAACCTCTATGTTCGGATAAATGCCCATTACATCTGCTGAGGGTCTCTTGAAATTCTTCCGGGCTTCGCTGATACTCGCTCCTCTTACTTCTATTTTATTCAAGTCCATTTCCCCTAGTTTCCGTAGGGCAGCGAGTCTTATATGAGGAATTTCACTAGGCTCAAAACCCATGATACTTGATGTCACCGCGTCTACGGATACTACGTCTGTTCCAGCAATAACCACCCCCATATCCACAGCATCTCCGTAGGTAGGTCCCTGTCCCTCAAACGCGGTTAACCCATCAATTACTGCTAGAGCGGGTTTCGCCGCTAGCGTTACATCTACAACCTTTTGGTGGATATCCGTCCTATGGTAAATCTGTTTCTCTTCAGGGGATAATAGACCGATCTGATTTTTAATCGCTAAGCTGACTCTACACATGGTATGAGTTTTTAATTTTGGCACAGTAATTAACTTGTTACAGTCCAGTAGAACTTTCGGGAGTTTAATGGTGTTCATTAACTTTGCCTTAGGGGACTCGATCTCTAAATATTCCTCCTCGTCCAAGTAAACCGCCTCAGCTCCTTCCTCCTCTACTACTGTTTGTGTTCCTGTAACTTCGAAAGCCTTTCTGGACTTGTAAAAGAAGAAGGGCGCATCTCCAACTTTTATCTGGCTGGCTCCCGCCCTTCTTACTATTTGAATCACTGCCCTAACTACTTCTGGGTCGGTGGTTGCACCGGATTCTTTAGCAAGGGGAACAACCAAGTTGGGCTTGATAAAAACCTTATCTCCTTTCCTCACAATTTTTTGGATTCCACTTATAAGGTCTACCGCTTTTCGAACAGCCTCTGATGCTTTTTCGCCCTTAACAATAGAAACTACTGGCATATACTAACTAACCCTCTAATTGTATTTATTAATACGAAGGGAAAAAGACTTAAAAAAAGTTCGGTAAAAAGTCCCGTTATACAAATCCATTTTTATCGCGGTGGAAATTGAACACTTATATTAGCTCTTAATGGTTTAAGTCTGCAACAAAAGAGAAGGTGCTTAACTAACGCTCACCAAATATTTAATTTATCTTAAAGTATTAGCCTAGTTATGCTGGATACTTCTACATAGAAGGTGAATATTAAGTACCCGTTGCAAAAACTGTTTTGCGTTTTAGCTGGTGATTGAATGGTTGAAGATACTGAGACGCCTTTACCTGACAAGGAACAGAACTTCAGTGAGTGGTATAATGAAATCGTCCAAAGGGCGGAGTTGGTGGATCTTCGCTATGGAGTTAAGGGATTTATAGTTTATCGTCCTAATATTTCAACTATCTTGAGGCAAACTTATCGCCTTTTTGAGGATGCTCTAGATGAGTACGGGCATTCAGTTTGCAACTTTCCAGTAGTAATACCCTTGGAATTCTTTCAAAAGGAAGCTGACCACATAAAAGGATTTTCGGGAGAAGTTTTCTGGATAACAAAGGCGGGCGATAGTGAACTCGATAAACCAATGTTATTGAGACCAACTTCTGAGACCGCAATGTATCCTCTCTACGCCTACTGGGTTCGGAGCTACCGCGATCTACCTTTGAAACTATACCAAAGCAACACCGTGTACCGATACGAAACCAAGGCAACAAAAGCTCTCATTCGGGGTAGAGAATTCTACTGGATAGAAGCGCACGATGTGCATAGAACATCTGAAGACGCAGTAAACCAGGTAAAAGAGGACATGGAAATAACGATTAACGCCCTACACGATCAGCTCGGTATACCCTTTCTATTGATGGAAAGGCCTCCATGGGATAGGTTTGCAGGAGCAAATCAAACTTACGCTTTTGACGTACTTCTTCCCGATAAGAATGTCCTGCAAATTGCCACCACTCACCTCTTGGGTGAGAATTTCTCTAAAGCCTTTGAGATCATGTTTGAGGACGAGGATGGAACCAAAAAATACGGTCAACAGACATGCTTTGGGATGGGTATCTCAAGAATAGTAGCTACCATTATCAGCATGCACGGCGACAATTATGGGCTAGTATTACCCTTTCATGTTGCTCCCCTCCAAATCATAATAGTTCCGATACCTAAAAAGGGAAAGAACGAACTCATAACTGAGAAGTGTGAGGAAGTTTACCAAAAACTCAAGGACAAAGGTTATCGAGTAAAACTTGACTCTTCAGAGGAACGCCCTGGAGCAAAGTTTTACCACTGGGAACTATTAGGCGTGCCAATAAGACTCGAAATAGGTCCCAAGGACATAGAACAAGGTGAGATAACTGTTTTTAGAAGAGATAAAAGGGAACGCTTTCAGACAAAAGAGAACCAACTAATAGAAACTATCGAACAGTTGAGGGATGACATCTTAAAAGAATTAAGGGCACGTAGAGAAAAAGACTTGGAAGAGAACACTCGCGAAGTGAAAAACAAGGAGGAATTTCTAGAAATCGCGAAAAACAAAGGGGGCTTTATAAAAATAGAGTTCTGTGACAATGTTAAGTGCGCGGAAATAATTAAAGAAGAAACCGGAGGATACGAGGTAAGAGGCAAACTCTTTGGTGAAAAAGAAAAACCAAAGGATAAATGCATAATCTGCGGCGAAAAAGCAAAATCAATAGTTTACGTAGCCAAGCCTTACTAAAAACTATCTCCAAATAGGAATCCTTAAAAAGGATTATGCTCCTAGAAAGGTTTTCCTATTTCCTATTTTGTGAATTCTGTTAAAATTTCTAAAAAGGAGTTGTCGATGTTGAAAGGTATACAGATTCCTTACGGTAAAAAAGAAATTAGTTTTAGTCTACCAAACGGCTGGAATCTACTAGGTGTTTTCTCACCAAAGGTAACTAATAAGCAACTTGATCCCTATAAGGGAGTGCTGAAAGCGGTGAGAAATCCCATAGGGACTGAAAGTTTGTATGATATAGCACGCAGAAAAAGGAATGCAGTAATTATCTCAGATGATAAAGCTCGCCCTACCCCCTCATACCTTATCATTCCTGCATTGCTAGACGAGTTAAATCGGGCTGGAATTCCCGATGAAAAAATTACTGTAATCATAGGAAGGGGATTACACGAATCTCTCAACGAAAAAGAACTTGAAAAGAAGCTAGGCAGGAATGTCTTAGAACGGGTAGACATCATTGATCACGACCCCGACAAAGATTTAATTAACGTTGGAAAAAGCCCTCAAAACGTGGAGGTATTCATTAATAAGAACGTGGTCGAGGCAGACCTAAAGATAGGTATAGGAAGCATTACACCTCACGAATTATCTGGATTCACAGGAGGCGCAGGAATCGTTGTACCTGGCATAGCTGGAAGGAGAACCATTAACCAAAATCATTCTCTGGTTAAACTGTTCAAGGCAGAATTCGGGAAAATTGAAGGAAATCTCATACGCAAAGATATGGAAGACGCCGCCAGGTTGCTTGGATTAGACTTTTTGGTAAACGCTACTCTGGACGCTAACGAACAGATAGTAGATATATTTGCAGGAGATGTGGTTAAGGCTTCCCGTGAAGCGGTTGAAAGCGCTAAGAATATTTATGGTATACCCATCGACAAAAAGGCGGATGTAGTGATAGCTAGTTCTCATCCAAAAGATGATACTTTCGGCAAATCAATGAAAGCTATCTTCGCTTCTTCACTAGCAGCCAAACCAGACGGTATTATAATACATGTAGCACCTTGCTGGGACGGGCTGTCGCACAGTGAAATTTTCGAGAAAATGTTGCTAGACAATCCTGGGCCAGAAACACTATTCAAGATATTAGATCAAGGGCAACTTCCCGGAGAAAGCTGTGTACTCTACCTGTTTTCTTTAGTTAAAAACAAACTGAGAATCATAGTAGTTACCGATGGAATAGAAAAAGAGGTCGTAGAAAAAATGGGTTTAGAACACGCTGAAAACATAGAAACCGCGATAAAAAACACAGGAAAAGGAAAAGCAGATTGTATCATACTCCCCTGGGGAGCCGTTTCATTACCTCTCCTAAATAATCCGAGAGAATAAGGGAATCCCGCATATTCTCAAAACACATTCTGTTTCTATCTCGTTTTGAGCTTGGCAAAATTAGTAACTCTTTCTTCTTAAAGGGCTTTCCATCGCTGGGAATTGGGTTAAAACAGCACACCCTTTACACGTACCCCGTTAACATCTCACCCTTATTAATCACAACCACCTCATCAAGAACACAGCCACCCCGGGATGACCACACCTACAACCCCACTCGAGAAAACTCGAACAACCTACTCTTAGAAGAAGAAGCACCCCACTCGGAAAAAAGACAAACACGCCTCTCTCTCTGTGTACGTTTAAACGAAGACTTCATCCCAATTAGGCTTAAAAAAGGCCAACAGCCCAAAGAAGGTTGACCATCTCCAAGACGGAAAAAACATGGTGGTGACCAAACAGTGCCGGAAACAACAATCACGGTGACCAGAACCGAGAAAATCCATCTTCCGCCCAGCAGCAGCCTGAGCAGACTGTGCCACCACTCCAAAAACCTCTACAACCAAGCAAACTACACAGTAAGACAAGCCCTCCTCAAAACCGGAAAGTGGATAAGATACGAGGAACTCGCGGGAACGCTCAAAAACTCGGAGAGCTACAAAGCCCTCCCCGCACAAACCGCCCAGCAAACCCTGAAAACACTGGACAGAAGCTGGAAAGCGTTCTTCAGGGCGACCAAGGAGTGGAATAAAAACCCGAACAAGTTCCTCGGGAGACCGAAAATGCCCGGCTACAAGGAGAAAAACGGAGAACACATCCTAATCTTCACAAACCAGCAGTGCCGAATAACAAAGGGCGGAGAAATAAAATTCCCCAAAAGGGTGAACCCCAAGATCAGAATTAGGACACGGCTGGACGACAAAACACCCCTCAGAGAGATTCGAATAGTGCCCAGGGGCTGGGGCTACGTCTTGGAAGTGGTTTACCACAAGACCATGGAGCTGCAGAAAAAATTGGACAGAGACAGAATGGTGGGTGTGGATTTGGGGCTGAGGAACACCGTAACCATGGTAAACAACATCGGCCTGGAGCCGATTGCTGTTAAGGGCGGTGCCCTGAAGTCCATAAACCAGTACTACAACAAGGAGAGAGCGCGGCTGCAAAGCGTCTACGACCGACAGAAGATTAAGACTACTGGCTCCCGGCTTCTGAAACTGACTGAGAAGAGGAACCGCAAGATACACGACTTCTTCCACAAGCTGAGCCGCGGAATAGTGGATTGGTGCATCGGACATAATGTGGGCACAATTGTGGTCGGCTATAATAACGGTGGGGGCTGGAAGCAGAGGCTGAACCTTGGGCGGCGGAACAACCAGAACTTCGTTCAGATACCTTTCCGGAAGCTGCTGCAACAGGTCCGTTACAAGGCTGAGGAGGCGGGAATAACCGTACTGGTGCGGGAGGAGAACCACACATCAAAATGCAGCTTCTTGGACCAAGAACCTCTGGAACACCGTGAGCAGTACGCTGGTCGGAGGATAAGCCGGGGCTTGTTCCGGTCGAATAAAGGTGTGGTGATCAACGCGGACGTGAACGCCGCCTACAACATCATGAGAAAGGCATTCCCGAAAGCTTTCACAGCGGACGGGATAGAGGGTGTCATCGGGCTTCACCCAGCTAGAATGAATCTAAACACGTTCTTCTAGCGAAGGGGCTTTTGAAAGAAGAGCAACTAATTTTGCCCCAAAGCTTCTCGTTTCATTCTTTAGTGTTCCCCATCCTTTGTTCTAATCTTTTCCACTTTTTCACACTCTTTAACTTTCGTCTCTCCTCCAGGGCAGTTGTGCCCAAATACAGGGCAACTTTTTTCTGTATCTTCCATTGTAAGTTCCATATTCTCTATACAATGCTCAAACTTACAGACCCCCCCTTGCTCCTGCCATTTTGGGTTAGGGTCGAAACATCTAGAGTAACCGCAGGATGCTACCAAGCATATATCGCAATCACTCCATTTTCTATTACTAGCATCTTTAGGTCTGGTACATTCGTAAATTCTCTTCATTTATTTTCCTCCTTATTCCTATCATAGTAAAAATCCAAGTTTCTATATCATTCTCACACACTAAATATTTTGCCTCTTACATTGTTGTATTTTCTTTTTGATTTTGTTGGTATTTTTCACTAAATTTTGCAACATAATGTAAATTTATTAAGTTAATTGTACCTCTCTTTTAAAAGTAAATACGCTACACTGAAATTAGTGAAATACTATAATGAATAATAATGTATAATTGGAGGCTTTATAATTGCTCCTGTTTTCGGACTTACATATACATAGCAAATATAGTAGGGCCACCAGTGATAAAATGAATATTGAGAATTTGATAAAGCATGCTAAGGTTAAGGGGCTAAACCTTCTAGGTTCTGGAGACTTATCTCATCCAAAATGGTTATCCGAGTTGAAAAACAAACTAAGAGAGATAGAGGATTCGGGATTTTTCAGAGTTGAGGGCGAGAACGATGTTTTCTTTATTCTCTCCACTGAGGTGTCAACTGTTTTTAGACGTGAAGGGGCCTCAAAGAAGATTCACCATATTCTGTTTGCCCCTAATTTCGAAGCAGCTGATAGAATGAACGAATTTTTAGCGAAATACGGGAATCTGGAAGCGGACGGTAGACCGACACTAAATATTACGCCAGCAGAACTCGTTGAAAATCTTATAAACATTGATGAAAGAATACTCATCGTTCCCGCACATTTATGGACCAGTTGGTTTGGTGCATTAGGTCAAAATGGTTTCAACAGTATGGAAGACTGCTACGAAGATCAACTCAGGAACATCTACGCTGTGGAAACCGGTTTATCCTCTGACCCGGCTATGAACTGGAGACTGAGCAAATTGGACAAATACGTTTTAATGAGTAACAGTGACGCTCACAGTCCATGGTATTGGAGGCTTGGTAGGGAAGCAAATGTTTACGAACTAAAATCGCCATCCTTCCGAGAATTAACCGAGGCTATAAAAACAAAAGACCGGGAAAAGCTTCTTATGACCATTGAGGTTGACCCCGCCTATGGAAACTAACTCGAAGTAAATCCGAGTTAGCCATAAAATATCACTTCGATGGTCATCGCGCGGATAAACATCCCAGCGGTACAGACGTGTGCATGTCTCCAAAAGAGGCTATAAAAATAAGTAACATTTGTCCGATCTGTAGAAAAAAGATGACTATTGGAGTGCAACACAGAGTAGAAGAATTGGCTGATCGAGATGAAAATTACATACCAAAAAATTTTGTACCCTTCAAAAGATTAATCCCTTTGACTGAACTTATTTCCGCCGCCATGAGAATTGAGGACTTGTACGCTAAGCAGATCTGGGAGATCTACTACAAACTTATGAATTCTTTCAATAATGAGTACAATACTTTACTTAACGCGTCCAAACCCGATATTGAGGCGGTGGCTAATCAGAAAATTGCTGATTTGATCATCAATAACCGCGAAGGGAGAATAAATATTAGACCAGGTTTTGATGGAGTGTATGGAAAAGTTATTTTAGACGAAAAGGAGAACAAAGAAAAAGGCCCAAAACAACTAGGGCAGAAAAGCCTTGACGGATATTTTAAATAAAAAACTGGTTTAAATAACCTCTCGTAAATTTAAGAATATAATTACAGATTATTTAATAGAGAATTCCGCTTCGTCTTTAACAGCCAATTAAAACCAAATTGCTTTGGTCGAATAAAAAGAGTTATTATAAACTTATGCCCAAATTATCTTAAAAATAAATGAAAAATCCGAAAATCAAAAATTTAAATACTATCAATCCATAACTATTTCATAATACAGCTGTACAGGAGGAAAAATCATGCCAAAGGAAGATGAGAAGAAAATATTCTCCGATAAGGTAAAAATTAAGGCAAAAGAGGAACGAGTACCCATAATAGCTCCAGCAGAATTCAAAGAAAACAGCGGCGCCGTATCTACAAAAGTCGTCTTTAAGGGAGACGAACAAATATCACCGTTTCTAAAACTAGCGGTTCTATTCCGAAAACCCGTAGTTTTTTACAATGACATCTTCTACATACCCAACAGCAGCGAACTTTACGAATTAAGATCCAGATGAGCTAAATGAATCCACCCTAATTACTACAAAAGGGAAAGGGGTGTAAGTAAAATTTATTAAAACTCACTTTACCCTTCCTATTTATTAATTATTTAAATAAATTCAGAATACTCCCTAAAATATTAAAATAATAATTTAGAATTACTATACTGGTTAAATAAAAAATAGTATTATTTTTTTCAACTCATTAAAATCTTACTATCTTTGTTATAAGAAGAAGAGAAATAGGGGGGTTAAGTTTTGTTAATAAGATTTTGGTTATAGACCTCACCTGATTAAAAAAGTGGGTTGAAACAGCCAGGGAACTACTAAAGAATATAAATTATACTAAGGGGAGATAGGAGAAGCACTAGATAAAAACTTCTCCCTCAAAAAATAACCTATCTATTCCTCCGAAGCAAACAGCTTCTTCAATCTACCAAGCTCCGTCATCATAGCATTCCTAAGGTCCGTAATAGAGCCCGCATCCTGTTGGATTGCAGCAACTCCCACTGCAGGTGATGCGGATACACTCGGTACACCCATACTTGGTGGTACGCCTGCTGATGGCGGTTTGCCTGCTGATGGTGGTGCGCCTGCCGCAGTGACTGGTTGGGTGCCGGTTTTGGTGGAAAACATACCAAATACGTCATCTGGTGCGGTTCTACTGGCGAATGATTCTAGTGGGACGGATGTTGATACTATTGTTTCCGTTGCCGCTGCTGAAGCTTGGGGCATAGCGACTTCAGCAATTGCGAGTTCGATTTCCATTCCTTTTGCAGCTTTTTCGAGTTCTTTTCGGAGGCTTTCTATCGATTTGGTGTAGGATTCCTGTGCTTTTTTTAGGGATTCAATATACTTGTTGGAAGAACTGAGTAGGGAGGAACAGGCTTTTTGGACGAATCGTAATAGTTTCTCTTCCTTCTTAGGCAAGTTTTAACCCTTCTTATTATTTGGTTTTATTTTGATGCTTTTGTTTTTTTTAACTCTCTATTATTAAGATATGTGTAACCCTTTTTAAAAACTCTTCGGCTATCGCTTTTTACCTTAAGTGGGAAGTTTTTAGAGTATTGAACCTTCTTAGTTTTATATAACTGATATGTTATTTTATTTTTAATATTTATTTGGCACGCTTTCATATTTTTATTGTCTGGATTTTTTATGGGTACTTGGTTGGTTTTATTAGTACAAGTAAATCCAGTAGTTAAGGAAATAGTATATTGATACCAGAATTGTCATGTAAACCGCGTGGGCTGTTATTGTAGTGATTATTCTGTATTTTCTAATCTGAAGTAGGGTGCCTAGTGTTAATGAGAGAGCCAGATAAGAGGGTATGGCTAGTATGGCTGAGATTGAGCCGATATAACTGGGAAATCCCATTCCCGCTGCGTTTTGGGGATATAGTATTATGTGTAGGGCTGAAAAGATTATCGCAGTGACGATGAGTCCGATCCATCTTCCCCAACTATTTTGCAGTCCTTGCTGTAGGAAGCCCCTAGTAGATATTTCCTCACAGGGTGCAACAATTAGGAACATGCTTAGTGCAAGTAGTATGTATTGATAGGGGTACATGGCCATAAAGGGTGCGTTGCCTGTAGTGGAGAATTGTTCTGATAGGTAGATGTCGAAGGGCGAGTAAAGTCTATAACTTAGGGAATTTGTTAGCGAGGACACGAACATAGAGATTCCCATCATCATGCTTCCGCCAAGTACGCCTACCATAATGTCGTTCCGAACTTCTTTCTTGTCCTCAAAATCAAACCCAAATTCCTTTATGGATAGGCCTCTAATTTTTAGGTATAGAAAGGGCACCACTAATAGACCATATGAACCCAAAGTGACAAAAACTAGAAACTCCGGACTAAAAACTGGAAGAAATGAACCTAAGACTGGTATAATCCAGGTGGGCAGCCCTAAGACTAATCCTACAATACCTAGTAGATTTTGAAAAATGTAGAGCAGAATAAATGAGGCTGCATATCCTAGTATCGCAGGAATCCAGCCCCAGGATGCAAGGGTCTTGTGTTTCATTTTTTTAGAAGTTTCCGCCTCATCCAGAGGAACATGTTCATTATGCTCATCTTCAAGTTTCATTCCGCAGTACCTACAAAACTCAAAATCAGTTGATTTGTACTTTACTTGGCACTTGCGACAGAACCTGTTTTTCTTTACCAACTTGGGACACCCTGATTCTATTTTTAGAGTATTAATTATTAAAAAGACATCTCTTCTATTTTTGAATTCTGTACATAGTAAAAACTTATTTATCATTGGAGAAATGATTTTTTTAAATATTCCATGCAACCTATCCTATATCAATTTTCCCTATTCATTTTCTTTGCAGGGAACCGTGTAGGTTCCTTTTCCTATTTAGAAAGGAATTTAAGATAGTACTTGTAAGTGTCGGTTGGTAACGGTTGTGCAAAAAGCATTCATATTCTTTTTCAGATTATTTTTAGGAGGATGAGTATTGCAGGAAGATCTTCAGAATGTTCTTAGTAATAATGAAAAGGATGTTCACTTAGATAAGAATTATCTACAACCGAATGATTCCTTATCCGAGACTCCGATTTTGAGCTTTCCTGAGATTGAGGTTTTATTACTCTTTAATAGTGATGATGCTAAATTGAGGGGGTTTTCTTTTGGCTTTCAGGGAATAAGGAGACGGCTGGATATTCATCAGCAGACTCTAACTATAGCGTTAAAAAGACTTGTAAGAAAGAGAATAATAGCAAAAAATGATGATCAAGAATATTTCTTAACTAAACAGGGAGGAAACCTAGTCTCAAACTTGTTTAATAATGATGAGGATAAAGCGAGATCCCCTCCTGATTCTGAAAAGAACAAATTTACATCTTGTGAAATCGAAATGAAAGTGAATCCGAAAGGGGTAGAGCATAAAAAACTTGCAAAAGGACTTAAAGGGAAATGGTTTTCGCACTATCGCTATGTCGGAAGCTCCCTGAGGGAGGACAAATCTATACTAGAATGGATTACCGATGATGCTAATTATTCTGCTCGAGTTAGCGCTGATGAGGATGGAAATGTTAGAATAGGAGTTTCTGCGGTCAAATTCTTTGAGGATATAAAATTAAGGGAGGAAACAAATAGGGTTTCGTTATTTATAGAAAAAAATATTAGAGACCTTTTTGGCGAGTCTCTGATTTATAAGAGTGAAATCGAAAGTACTAAAAACCAGCCTAGTTTAGATCCCACTCATTTAAACAAGTGGATAGAGGAAATCTACAAGTCCCAAATGTTACACGATTACTCGTAAAAAAATTAAACCAGAACATTAGTCACTTCTTGATTTATAACATCAATTAATCCTTTTTCTGTGATCTTTAATTCTGGAATAACAGGTAGAGATAAGAAGGACAATGCCATAAAGGGCGATTCAAGTTCGCAACCCATTTCCCTTACCGCTTTTTTGAGTTCCTTTCTTTTCTCGATAACCCTTTCAATGGATTCTGTACTCATCAGGCCAGCGAAGTTTAGGGGTAGGTGGGCAATGATTTTTCCCTTGTTTACTACTACTATACCGCCCTGCATTTCGAATATTTCACTGACCGCTTTTGTCATATCGTTCCAATTCGTCCCAACTATTATGATGTTGTGTGAATCGTGAGCAACGGTTGATGCAATGCTTCCTTCTTTCAAACCGAATCCTCTTACGAACCCTTTTCCGATTTCTCCTGAGGCGTGGTGCCTTTCAACAACTGCTATCTGAAGTATATCCTTTTGAGGGTCTGGCAGGACTTTGCCCTTTTCGACTTTTAGTTGCCCGGTTTCGGAGCTTGTAAGAAGCGAGCCTTCGGATACCCCAATTACCTTAACTTTCTGATTTTCTTTTTTCTGAGTTTTAATGAGAAACTTATCTGGTTCCGGCATTTTTCCGACATTTACACTCTTTTGTATTTCTGAAGGATAGTCATAATCTGGAATGTTAACTTCAAAGTTTCCATTAACCACAACTGGAACTCCGGAGACGATTGTTGTGACAACCTTCACTTTTTCCAAGTCTTCGAGTAAAACTAAGTCTGCATTTTTTCCCGGCGATATACTCCCTAACCTGTTATCCACCCCAAGGTAACAAGCGGGATTAAGGGTTGCCATCTGGTAAGCTTTCATTGGTTCCAAACCTTCCTCAATACACCTTCGAATTAGGAAATCAACTTCTCCCTCCACCTTTAAATTCTCAGGACTTTTATCATCCGTTACCAGTAGGCAGTTTCTCGTATCTAACCCCATTTCAATAACAGGCTTGATTAAACTAGCCAAATTTTTGGATGCTGATCCCTCCCTAATCATAAGGAAGACGCCTCTTCTCAACTTCTCAACTCCTTCCTCCCCAGAGACTGATTCATGGTCTGAGCGAATCCCGGTTGAGAAATAGGCGCAGAGTTTTTCTGCCCTAAGACCCGGAGCATGGCCGTCTATTGCTCTAAATCCCTCCGCCGCTTTTATTTTAGCTAAAACCTCATTATCACAGCTAAGTACTCCCGGAAAATTCATAACTTCTCCTAGTCCCATCACACCCTTTTCACCTGCTAGTGCCAAAATATCCTCAACACTAATTACCGCTCCCGAACTTCCCAGCTTCGGAGAGGCTGCGGGAACACAACTTGGTATCATAACAAAAATATTAAGTGGAAGGTTCCTGGACTCCGCTAAAATTTCCCTTATTCCTCTTATTCCTCTTACATTTGCTATTTCATGAGGGTCCCAAATTATTGAGGTGGTTCCATGAGGAAGGCAAGCTCTGGTGAATTCTGTAATTGTAATCTCACTGGATTCAACATGGATATGCGAATCAAAAAATCCAGGTGCAGCGAATTTATCTCTTCCCTCTATTATCCTTGTTCTCTCCCCTACGGTATGAGAAGAATCACCCACTAAGACAATTTTATTAGATTTTACTGCAATGTCTCCCGGCTCGATTTCGCCGGTGCAAACATTAATTATATTTGTGTCTTTTATCACTATGTCTGCTTTTATCTCTCCTAGAGCAGTTTTTATTATCTCTTCCATCCCTGAAGCCGCCTTTACAATTTTTCTACATAACTCCTCTATGAGGCAATATTAAATCAATTTGCTTTTTCGGGTTGCCTTACTAAAAATTATTTATGTGTAGCCTACGGTTTTTTTCTTTGAATTCCAGATTTTTTAAGGATGATACGTTTACGTTTCATTTAGTACTTCTTTATCTAATAATACATATTAAATAAATTATAATAACATATAATTAAATATATTTCTCAATTAAAACCTAATTCTTGCTTATTAACTATCTTGGTTTTTAATAAATGGTAAAAAAATTAAAGGAAGATTCGGCAAAGAAATATTTAGCTTAGACATAATTACCATACAGATAAAATCCATCTTAGACTGAAGAGGGAACACAAGCGATGGTGAGCAGAAAATGACAACCGCTGAAATCCGGAAACAACTTGAAGAAGGGCTAACAACCCTAGAAAAAGAAATAGGGAATATTCTAAACGAATCAAATATTTCATCGGAACAGATTAGATGCTTGATAGTTGACATAGACCGCTGCTATATCCTTCTGGATAGATTTGAGGAGCTCTGTAAAGATTTCTCCTACTACTTCACCCTACGAAAAGGCCTCTGCAGTTCACTAACTCCCCTTACTATCGCTTTAGAGGCATTTGAGGCTGGAGCCATTGACCTCTCCTCGCTAAAATCAGCCACAGAGAAATCAAACGCCAAAACCAGCATAGAAAAAACAATCGAAAAACTAGAAACTCTAATTGAGGCATAAAACTTATCTTAAAACTCTTTTTAATCGCCTACTTATAAGACGCTCATTTCACATTTGCCTATTGGGGGAACCTATTAAAAATTATCCTCTCTGGAAGTTGTGGACTTATTTAAAAATATCCTGAAATAAAGTGCTTCATTTGTCGAATGTTTCTATCTAACCATGTATTAATGGACCTACAAGGAAAGCAATTAATCCGAATAAAGCTCCTAGTTTAACGAGTAAGCTAGACCATTTCTGCGCCTTTTGTGACTCGCACTTCCTGAGAATTAGTATGATCGATAGGGCCACAGATACTATTCCTGCGAAGTAGAAAGGAATAAACCAGAAGCCGAGTAGTTTTGGAATATACCATGGGGAAGGCATGTCGATTACCCAAAACGATGTAAAAATTATTATCCCGATAAAATTATACATCGAACCTGTGATACCAAGCAGTAGAATATACCACGGTGAGAGCGTATCCATTATCCACCACGGTGCAAAAGTTATTATCCCAGTAAAATTAAGAACCGAACCTGTGATACCGGGTAAGATTGGAGCGTACCACAGTGAAGGCATATCTAATATCCAACATGCTGTAAAAGATATTATACCAATAGCATTACACACTGAACCCGCGATACTCGCTCTTTTTAAACCATAAACACAAGCTATTGTTTTTGCATTTCTGCATTTGTCACCCTCGATATCCTCCATACCCTTGATAATTTCCCGCCCTTGAAGTACCATGAAGGCTGTAATGAAAAACAGTAAAGTCATTAGTGGAATTCTCAAAAGGCCTCTCTCCATAGAGGTAATGAGAGATCCGTAGATATACCCAAAAGCGAAACTAAAAGCAACCACAAAATTACCAAGAATTCCTAAAACTTTAACCCGCGCTGCGTACAAAAACCCTATACCAGAAAAGATTAAGGCAAGTATGCCTGAAGCAACGCTTATCAAAAAGGCTAATGCGACACCCGATGCCCAAAGAGCCACGGTATATCCTACTGCTTGTTTAACAGTTAAAGCCTCTCTCGGGAGGGGACGGTTCGGTTTATTAATCCTATCAACCTCTAAATCAAAAATATCATTTATCACCATACCTGCAGCAGCAATAAGAAAGTACACGAAATAGGATATAAAAACAATCTCAAAAAATCTATTAGGGAAAATCCAAAATTTTGACCAAAAGAATTGTAAATTGAGATTATAGAACACATTCGCTACCAGCACTGCAGATAGTACAGTAAGGCCTCCCATTACACAGTTTACCGGACGTATAATTTCAATGTAAGCCTTTAACTCCATGAACAATCACCGGTGTTTTAACATTTTTAAATCACAGTGAATAGAATCTAAGTGTTCCCACGGATCGAGTAAACACCCTATCTATGGGACTATTAAGTATAAAAATTTTGCATTAACTAATCTATATGCACGATATGTGTTAACTATGTGCTTATGTGATACTAATCAAACCATAAAATTAATGCTCTAAGCAAATATAGCCTTATATTTTTTAATATTGAACGCTATTCTAAAATTAGTTATCTTTTATATAACATAGTCATTCTTATTGTTCTAACACTAGTTAATTCCAAAAAGTGGATGCAAATTAATAATTTCAACATAAATAACCGCCATTAACTTCCTTTATATGAGAAACTATAATTTTTTTCTTCTAAAAAAATGGGAAAATAAAAAGGATTATAAATATCGAAAAAGAATATATTAAACCTAAGTAAAATTTTATTTAGTAACAAAATTAACTAGGTTGAAAATCAATAATAATATATGAAAGGTGTTTAAGATGTCAGAAAGCACATCATCTGTAAGAGTAAAATGCCCCAAATGCGGTGGAATAAACGTAAAACAGGTTCAAGACAAAGGAAAGGTACTCAGCTACATCGGACAAACACCGACGTACAAAAAAGTCTGGAAATGCAAAGATTGCGGAGCCAGTTGGGAATAGGAACCTCCCAAAAATCCCATAAAGGCTAAATCAATAATCCCTACCCCAGCGATCCTTTCCAAGGTTCCTTAACCAATATCTATGGCCTTTCCCCTCTTTCCTAGCAAGTCTCCAAAAAAGTGAAATAAGGCCTGATTAAATGTTGCGGAGGGGAAAGAAAAAACATCTGATATTTCGGTCTTCCTCTTTTTTTTTAACAAACCCAGTGGTACTCTCACCCCTGTTCTATATTTTTGTTATCTGGTATTTTTCCTGAGCAACTAATACCCGACTCGCTGTCTCTTTGGCAAACCCTAATTATAGTAAATAGCTCTAGTATTTTGTCGATTGGGAAAAACTGTGGGGAAGAATTCAATGTTTAAAAACAGAAGTGGAACTGGAGGAAAAAGTGCAATAGTCCTAAAAATTTTCTCTAATAAACGGAAAATGTATAGACCGTTTCCCTCCCTTCTTTCTTGCATTGTTTCAAATTCAAATTTTATAAATTTGTTAATATAAACTGTTATTAGTGAAAACCTTTATATGTCGCCAAAAAGCTAATTTCCATAGTTGAGGAGCGACTTCTTATGCCTGACGATTTTAGTGAGCTTCTTGCTGAGTTCGGCAACGATAAAAAAGTAAAAGAACTAGCCGAAATAATCACAGGAGTGGTAAAAATACTCCTAAATGCAGTCGACATGCTTGAAGGGAGAATGAACGAAATAGATAATCGCATTAATGGCTTAGAGAAATACGTAAACAACAGAATGGACGAAGTACAGCGGTTTGGCGGATCCTCCGAACCTAGAGGAGAAAGGCGGAAAGCCTCCGCGGGCTCTGATCGAGATGAGCCTGACTATAGAGCTGGTGGGAGAGAATCCACACCATACTCACGTCCAACACCAGCACCCGCATACGGTGCACCAGGCGGAATGGCTACGGCCAGCGGCCCTGGCGGTCCAGGACCCGGACCCGGAGCTGGAGGCGGAGGCCCCATGAGTGCTAGGATGCAATTACAAGGCGAATTAAAGGATCTCTTCTCAAGGATGCGTGCAAGAAGAGGGTAATACAACCATGAATAAGCTTTCAGTTAGCACCATTATTGAACCCTAATACTCATTCTACCCTTAATTATCGATGAGGATATACACTGAGCCTGATTCGTCTGTTTTTGATTGTACATAGAAAATTAGAAGACTGATTTTTAAATAATAAAAATTTTTTGAGGATATAAGAAAAAGGAGTGTTAAGTTTTGCTCTTAAGTTTCCTGACCTCTGCCAATAGAGCTTCCAGAATCTGCTTGTCCGGTAAGCAACCCTCTGGGGCGTCTATGACTTTTCTTAATCTGATTGGAACATGGTCCATACGGTAGGCGGTTCCTTCACATTCTATACCTGCTATAGCTGGAGGTAAAATTACCGAAGCGATCTCAGTAGTTGGGTTTACGTGAGGTTCGATGGCAATTACGGGTAGTTTAGCCATATAAGATATGCTGCTGGCAGGGAAGTGTGAGACGGGGTCCGAAGCTATTACCAAAACTGCGTCTGTTTCTTCTTTCTGAAGAATCTCGTTAGAAGTGGTTTCTCCTGGATTATAATATGGGTAACCTCTCTGGAAGTCTATGCCGAATGGGTAACCCGTTTGCCAACATCCAACGATACTAAAGCCTGCAACGTTATAATGACCTCTCATAGCCATTATAACCCATTTAGCATACTTGTTTAAGTCAATGGTTAAACTGATTGCGTTTTCGATGTTTCTATGTTTACCCCGGGACATGGTTAATCCTAAACCGAAGAAAATGACCCCGAATCCCGCGTTTTTCATTATTTGAGCAACTTCCTGAATCTTAGAGACAGGCACACCCCCTACATCTTCTCCCCGGATGGGTTGTCCCTTTATAGCAGCTCTTAAAGCATCAAAAAGTTCGTAATCATAACCAGGCTTCACCTGTAGGAAATGGTCTGCAAGCTTCGCAGTATCCGTATTACGTACGTCAACTACTATTAATGTTCGGTCTTTTTTTCCTTGCTCTCTGAAAAACCCTCTAATAAAAGTAGTGTATCTCGCCATATGCCTCGGGTGTGCATGTGCAGGGTTACATCCCCAATAAACTATGACATCTGCCCTATTTTTCACCTGTCCTAAAGTGCATCCCGGAAGACCCACTTCTTCCACAGCAATGGTAGAGGGACCATGACAAACACTCGCTGTATCATCTATAACTGCGTTGAGCTCTTCAGCTAACTCAAATCCAACGCGGTCAGCATCACACTCCGTTGAAGCCCACCCGTAGAGAAGAGGTCTCTCCGCTTTCACAAGGATCTCCGCCGCCTTTTTAATAGCCTTCTCAAACGTTGTTTCCTTCAGCTCACCCTTTTCCCTAATCATCGGTTTTGTAATTCTATGATGATTCTGAGAAGACATGAACTTTGCTGTACCAATCGTACAAAGATTCTTGGTTTCGACTATTTTCTCGTCCTCAAGGATTATTTCTCCATCATCACAGAGTGAACCACAAAAAGGACAAACAATATCTGTTAAAACTTCTCGAGCCAAACTTTTTCCTCCTATACCACATTCCTTTCCTATTCTATTTTGCCAAAAATTTTCTCGCGATATCAAGAGCGCTGAGAACAGGCTTACCCGGAGCCGGCTCAATAGTAACTTCCACTCCTTTAAAGGAAGGCATACCCGTAGAGTTTGTAGATGGATTCACAATTTGATTAGCCCAAGGGCCCATCGGTATGAAAACAATCCCTTCATGAGGCGCATCCGGCGACTTCTCAGCTCTGACCACAACCTCACCATAACTCGTTTTAGCTAAAACAGTGTCTCCACTCAGAATCTTCAGCTTCTTCATATCTTGGGGATCCATTAAGCATTTTCCGCAAGCCCTAGTGAATAGGTCTCCTGCCTTATCAGTCTCAATTGCCACACCTTGATCCAAGCTTCTGCCCGTTATCAAGATTGCTTTAAGAGAGTTATTTTTGGACATTTCATTTTCCTCCAACTGTTTCAATCTTAAGTGCCCCACTGGGGCAAACCTTAACGCAATCCCTATATCTGCATCCCGAGCATAATTCTGGTCTAACCACACACGCTACACCGTTAACCACACAAATAACTTCATCCGCGTTCTCAACCCGGCAAGAGTCAAATCCACTCTCATACATTCTTCTCTCTATCCCATAAGGACAGACCGCGACACAATTGCCACATCCCTGGCATATTTTCCTATCGATTTTCACCCTTGCCATGTAGAACACCCTAACTTCTACTAAAACAAATGCTACCATAATATAAATGTATCACCAGACCAAAACGATACTCAAAAACACTATATAAAAATTAGCATAAAAAAAACAAACCAACTATCACACAATGGTTTTGGGGCAAAATTAGTTTCACTCTTTATTAAGGAACCTTAACGCCTATTTGTACTCTTTGATCGCCTCTCAGGCCGCCCCTTAGCTTTAAGGGTCGTATTCAAGTTGATTTGAGCTTCGGTGAAGTCTGGTTTTATTCTTATTGCTTCTCTGTATGCTTGGATCGCCTCATCAACCAACCCCTTATCATCAAGGGCATTTCCCAAGTTGTTATGTGCATAAGCATTGTCTGGTTTTATTCTTATTGCTTCTCTGTATGCTTGGATCGCTTCATCAAGCAACCCCTTTTCATGAAAGGCATTTCCCAAGTTGTAGTGTGCTATGGCATATTCTGGGTTTATTCTTAGTGCCTCTCTATATTCCCGTATCGCCTCATCAACCAACCCCTTATCATCAAGGGCAATCCCCAGGTTGTTGTGTGCTTTGGCATGGTCTGGTTTTATTTTTAGCGCCTCTCTGTATTCCCGTATCGCCTTACCAAGCAACCCCCTTTCATAAAGGTCGTTCCCCCGTTTGAAGTGTTCTTCCGCGTCTTCTGGTTTTATTAGTGCTACGGCAAAATTACAATAAGGACAGGTTACAACTGTTTCACCTTCGGAATATTGCAACTTGGCCCCGCAGTTGTCGCAGGTTATCCTCAAAGTCGCCATTTAAATAGAGCCCTCTTAAAATTCTATTATAAATCAAGTAATAGTTAATTTTATTTAAGAAGATATAATTCTGTCGCTTAAAAGAAAGACAATTCTAATTCGCGTATTAAAGGAGCCTTTCTTTAGAAGGAGTACATAATAATATCACACCTATCTACAATATACTGTTTTTATGCTGTATTAACTTTTGTACTGTTTTTTAAAGTTAGGTTTTTATTTTTCCCCTTTTTTCCTTTTCATTGTGTTTGTTGTTTTGTTGTTTTTTAAAGTGGGTGATGTGTTTGTAGATTTTTATTATGGGTATTTCTTTGTGTTTTTTGTGTGATGATTTATGTTTTTGTTTTTTGGCTTATTTTTTGATTAATTGTATATTTTAGTAAGGGGCTGAGTGAGTTTGTATTTGGTTTCTCCGTTCTGTGTGGTGGCTGTTATTAGGGAGTAGTTCTTCCGTGTCTTCTATTATCATTTCTCTGAATTCTTTTTCTACTGCTCTCCGCGGTATTAATCTGTAGCTTATTAAAGCTATAAATTTAAAAGTAATTAAGACCATGTTCTCACGGAAAACCCAAGCAAATAATATAATTGAGGGGCTGACGGAACAAAAACTTCCAAGCCTCAAAACAAACCCAAACAAACAATAAATAAATAACCCTATACACCATAGAACCCTAAACGAGGTAGCCCTATATGGAAACCGCTAAAAACGTTTATAGAATCCATATAAAAACCCGACTCTGCAACGGCTGCGGAGACTGCGTCACAGCCTGCCCTATCAACGCTCGATTAAGAATGGAAGGCAACACCGACGAAAAACAATACACGGTCCACGTAATCAACGGAAAATGCGAAGTAGTAAACCAAGACGCCTGTGACGGCTGCGGTGTATGCGTAGAAGCTTGCTCAACCAAAGCCCTAAAACTAGAACAAGCCGAAAGGTGAGAAAAATGTATCCACACTACGAGCAACAGATTAAAAAGGATAAAATAGTCACCGAAATGAAAATGATAGACGTTGACGCAAAACTCACACTCGACAGAGAAAAATGCACGGGATGCGCAGTATGCGTTGACGTCTGCCCTAAAGAAGCTATTGAAAGAGGTCCAGTCGGAGCTGCCGACAAAAAGTTATCCGATGTCCCAGCAGTTCTCGTTGATGAGAAAAAGTGCAGTTTTTGTGGAGTTTGTGTTCATCTCTGTCCCTTTGACGCTCTTGAACTCAGAATTAATGATCAACCAAAGCTACTTGTTGTCGAAGGAGGAGCATTACCCCAACTAAAATACGAAGAAGTAAAACGAACTAGAGACGAAGGTAAGACCGCAAAAAAATTCTTTGAAGGAGAACTCAAAGCCCACCCCGAAAAATGCCCCGGAGGCTGCGCCACCTGCACACTTATCTGTCCCACTGGAGCCCTAACAATTCCCAAGCGTGAACACCCCTGGGATAAGCCGCCAAAAATAGAGGTAGACCAAGACAAATGTATACTTTGCGGGGTATGTATCGCCGGTTGCCCTGGTGAAGGAGCCCTTGAACTAGTAAGAACCAATGTGCTCTCAGAGGGTGAACACACAGAAATCTGGGACAAAATTGTTGAAAAATTAAAAACTCCGAAAACTTCCTAATTTCCCGTTCTTTTTTATCTTAGGGTTAGTACTTCTCTCTTTTTCTGAGTTGTAGTTTTTTGATTTGTTTACTCACATTAGGCACTTGGATAAAATTCGGAAGTTTCATATGTTTGTGTTCATTTCTTTTCTCAATGTTTTCTGTTTAAAATGAAGCTAAAAATTTTTATACAAATTTGGGTATTTTTAATATTAAATCGTTATAAAAGGAGGATGTAAAATGTCAGAAGAATCCAAGCGAAGGGCATTAAAGAAACTTGAGGAAGTCTACAAAGGGAAATTAGACGCACTCAAGGAAGTTTACACCGCCGACTGTGTCGTCCACCGAGAGCCGGGTCCCGTTTATAAAGGTCTGGAGGCCTTAAAAAAGGCAATCGCCGAATGGCGCAAAGCCTTCCCTGATACCCAAATGACGGTAGACGAGTTAATCCTCGTAGGCGACAAAGGTGCTGCTCTCTTTACCATCCAGGGCACACATAAAGAGCAAACGGGGGGCTTCCCCTTTCCACCCACCGGCAAGAAGGTGAAATTCAGGGGAGCCAGCATACTTCGTTTTAAGGGAGATAAAATCGCCGACGAGATTAGCTTTGGCGATAATTTGGGCTTGTTGCAACAGCTCGGCGTTATCCAGCGCGGCGTTTTTCCACCAACATAATATGATTATCAAAAATGAGATATGCAATAAACAGAACTTAATAAAGCAGTTATAAAAGCCGTATAAGGTGTTATGCGAGTCTTGTGCCAAAGAAGTAATAGAAGATGAATTTAGCATACCTAAATTTTAGAACTTTTTGAGTTAGAAAGTAAGGGAATAATTGATGAAAAGTTAGAAAACACACGCTACCAAAGCTCGTGAAGCTACTAGAAGACGAAGACATGTGTCGGTACGCGGGGTGGGCCCTCGGTTAGTTAGATGAGGTTCGAAGAAACACAGCATACGCTCTCAGAAAAGTACTATTTTAATCAAAGGGACTTGAGCTTTCTCGCTAATCCTCTGTAAAGTAACCTGCCCTGCAAAGGCAAATGATTAAGCTAACCAAAAGTTTTCGACTTCGATTTCTATTCAGTCAAAACAACAACTAGTTCTAATACCACTTGTTTTAACATATACCATATGTTATTATACTAGGAGCTAATATTAATTACGGTAGGATCTAAAGGAGAGATGAGTGATGAGGGGACGACAACTCCTAGTTAACTGGCATGATGATCAAAAAACCCTCTTCAAAGCCTACAAAGCTGAACAAGACCCGGAAATCCGCCCCCGCCTGCACGCACTCTGGCTGCTACGGAGCGGCAGGATGGTCAAGGAGGTAACCGCCCTGTTGGGGGTGCACTACCGCACCGTCCAGAGATGGGTCGGCTGGTACCGGGTAGGAGGCTTGGCCGAAGTACGCCGCCACCACCAGGGTGAGGGAGGCGGAGCCCCAAAACTCTTAACCCCGGAGCAGGAAAAAATCTTCCTCGCCTACGCTGGCGAGAAGGGCTTCAAAATCATCCGCCACGCGAAGCAGTGGATTTTTGAGCAGTTCGGGGTGGAGTACACCTTCTGGGGGACGAGAAGCCTACTGGTACGATTGCGGTGTAGAAAGAAGGTGCCCCGCCCCTTCTCCCCCAAACAGTACCTCCGAATTGTTAACTGTTTTTATATTTTTATCGCCTCCTTTTTAACTTTTCATCAATCGTTATATTGGTGGGTAGAAGCAGAACAAGGTCCTCAGTACGAGGATGAGGATTGTGCGGTGGGCGTCGGTGGGCGTTCTTCCCTCACTGTTTTTTGCGCTGAGGAAGAGAGTGAGAAAGTTCTGCAGTATAATCCCAACGAAGAACATTGCGGCTCTGAAGGTGTTTCTGTTCGACGTGGTTCGGCACCGGAACCGCCGCCAATCCCGGTAGGATGATTCTATGCCGAACCGGGAGTTGAAGATATTGATAACCCCCCTCACTCCCCGCCTCGAATCCCTATTTGCGATCAGAGCGGTGAGTTCGCCGTACCTCCGGCAGATGAGCAGCCTGACCTCGTGCACGCAGCGTCTCCCAGGCTCATCGCAGCACATGGTGTGTTTGAAGAATTTGCCCTCGCCCTCATTCAAGGATTGGAGGTTGTTCTCCTCAACCAGCCTTTTTGTGGGGGCGTTCATAGATCCCCGGATTATGAATCTTATCCCTCTGCGGTCGAGCTCCTCCACCAGGTTTGTGTCGTAGAAGCCTCCGTCCAGTACCGCGAGGCCTATTTTTACTAGGCGTTGGGCTTGTTCTATCATTTTTAGGGCTATTTCCGATTCTGGTTCTTTTATCTTGCTTGTTGTGGTTTCTTCGTTTTTATTGTGAGTGGGACTTTTGTCTCCGCTTCTATTATTGTTTTCCAGCCTTCCTCTGTCTTCACCCCGTTTCTGTTTTTCGTCTTCACCCTGAAGGGCCTCATCATACACTCCGGGTTCGCTCTAACCCGTGCTTCGGGATGCTTCACAGTCCGGTAGTTGAGAAGCTTCTCCGCGTTTCTCTTAATCGTTCCCACTGCCGCCTGAAGCGCGGAGCCCCACCCCTCACCAGCCTCTATTTCTCCCAGCTTCCTTATCCCCTCGTCTCTCTCCGATTTTATAGCGGACCTCACATCGCTCAGGAGCGTGATGTACTGCTGGAACTGGGGGTGTTTTTGGAGGAGGTCTTCAAGTTCTGCTCTCTCCTTATCACTCAGGTTTTTGTCGTTCTTAACAATGAGGAATCTCCTCTTGTTAACTTCCTTCCTCTGCTCCCTTAGCCAGTCTCTCCTCGCCCGGAGCACCTTCCTCATCTCCCTTCCGAAAGCTTTCATGAGTGTGTTTGGACAATGTGTGCCGTTCAGTATCCGTTTAGCTTTTTTTTAATGAGTTCTAGGGGCTTCCTCAGGTCTTCTGGGATCTCTTCTTCTTTTGAGAGGAGTTCCTCAAGGAGCTTCTTCCTTTCCTCTCCCTGGGATTCGAGGGTTCTCCGGAGGAGGTTGTAGATTTCCGCGGCGTCCCCTTTAGCCTTAATTTCTGTTCCCTCCCTCTCCGCTTTTAGGCTTTCTTCTATGATTTTGCTGATTTCTTTCTCTTCGATTCCATAGTTTTCTCTTAGGGTTTTTTGGATCTCCTTCAGTACCGCCTTGTTGAGGAGCTTCAGGGCGTGGAAGTGGCACTTCTGTATCTTAGCCTCTGGGAAAAGGCTTTCTATCTCTTGGTCCCACTCCGCGAAGTCGCAGATGAAGAGCTTTATGGGGGTTAAACTCATCTCTTTAAGTGCTGTTAGGGCGCTTCTCATGGCGTCGCGGTCTTCCCTCAGGTGCATCTCTGTGATGAGGGGTCTCCTCTCTATAACGTCCACGATGATTATGATGACCCTCTCCTCTCCCCCCACTTTGACGTAGAGGCCGTCTATGGAGACTACGCCGGAGCAGGTGAAGGAGATTTTCTTGGCGGTTTTTGTCTTTTTTGGATGTTCGGAGGACGGTGACGTGGTCTGCTTTGAGGTGGAAGTCTCGTGCCATGCGTTTTGAGACTTGGCGTGATGAGAGGTTGTCTTCCAAGTAGCTTGTTCTTAGAGTTTCCTTCGCGCAGTCGGTGAATCTGGCGTATGGGCTTACGCCTTCGGTATCCTCGTCGCGGAAGAGGTAGCCACACTCGTGGCACATGTACCAGACGATTTCTACGATGATGCGTGTGGGGATGTCTAGGCTGATGTCTCTGAGGGTGTGGAACCCGTAGGCTTTTGGTGAGACGCGTTTGCTGGAGCATTTGGGGCAGGAGAGTTGAGGTTTATCCTTCTTCAGTTCTTTCCATCTGGGATGGGTAATCCAAAAATATCGCGTTGAACGTTACATTCAGTTGACAACTACATCACCAAAAGGAATAGAAAAAACAACAATTTAAATCTAAGCAATCAATTAGAACCAGAATCCTATTTCCGCCATTTTGTCCCCTTTTTGACCATTTTCGCCCCCAGATTGTAGCGGTATCCGTCCTCGCAGATGTAGGCGGTTGCGAACCTGAAGAAGCGGTTGGTGCCCTCCCTCCTCTTCCCGGTGACCACGTATTCTGACCGGGACTCTCCGTAGTAGGGTTCGTCGTGCAGGTCGATGGCTAGTGTGGTTTTCTTCCGCTCCATCTTCCCTCTGAATCGGGGGTGTGGTTTGAGGCTCTGGTACAGGTACTCGTTCACCGTGGCTTCGATCTGCTCCACGTCTGGTGGTTCGAGTTTCTTCAGCACAGTGTCTGCTGACGGGGGTTGCTGGCCAAATTCTTTGAGGAGTTCAACGCCCTGCTCCACGCTGACTTCGTGCATGCCCGCCAGGAAGGGGATGAGCAGGAACCAGTATTCTGAGTACTTCACGTTGGACAGCACCATTCCCAGAGGGTTCTGGCTCAAGACATCAAACTTAAAAAGCTTCATCAACAACATTTTATTGGGTCTCCCTGGAATTTGCTTCACGAAGGGAGAACCTGCTATTGGGGCGGGGTTGCTCAGAGTGGTCCCGCCCATCTTATTGACCACTTTTTGTCACCTCCGCGAATGTTTTCTTTCCCAGAATCTAAATTCTTTTCTATAGCATAAACTAAACTAAAACCAAATAAAAATCAAGTTAACAATTCGGAGGTACTGCAAAGCCGACCCCCAACGGCAGGAGGAATGGAAAAAAAGGGACTTACAGACGCTATAAGAGCCCTTAGAGTAAGAGAGGTCCTGAGGGTGGCTTGGAACGACGAGATGCGGGTGGGACTCCAGGGGCAGGTGCGGAGGGTTTGGGCACCAAGAGGGGTGAAGGTGAAACAGGCGGTGGAGAGGGAGTACCAGTGGAGGTATCTCTCGCTGAGCATAACCCCCTCTGGGGAGCTGTACTGGTGTTGGTTGGAGAGCGTGAAGAAGGAGCAGGTGACAGCCGCCATGACCGTCTGGGAGACCGCTGGGATAGAGGCGCTGGTTTGGGATAACGCTCCAGGCCACCGGGCGAAAATGGTGCAGGAGTTTTCGGTTAAGCAGGTGTTTCTACCACCATACTCGCCAGAATTGGACATCGCTGAGCGGGTCTTTGAGGAGGTCCGCCGAGTGATAGAGGGAGAGGTGTATAGAAGCATAGAGGCGAAGGTAGCGGCAGCGGAAGCCTTTTTGCAAGAGCTGGCGTCGGATAAGGAGCGGGTGAAGCGGTTAGTGGGCTGGGAGTGGGTAAAGAGAGCGTTAGCAGAAGCAGCAGGAGACCAGAATATGGTGTTAGTTTAGGCAATTGGTATAATTCTCGGTCTTTCTGGGTTCGTATATCTACCCACTTCATCCTCATTTGGATTCACAGGGTAGACTTCACCCGATTTAACGATGGAGAGGTGGTGCTTTTTACCTAGAAAAGAATAATGAGGGGTAGAAGTTTTCTGCGAGAGGCATGAAATATTCACCGTAACAGGTCTGAACAGGTCTATTGCAAATATGTGAACCTACCGATTCAATTTGCCTCACCAGCTGGGGATGTTATGATAACTGGAACGATGGGGCTTATCAGGGCAACGCTGAGGAAACTTGGGTAGGAAGCTGCTTCCCGATTGTTCTGGGCTGATTTTTCTCCTTAGGCTTTGTGTTAATGCCCTTTGATGTATTTGAGAACATTTCCTAATATTTCAGCTGATTCTATGATTTTTGTTGGATCTGCAAAAGCCGTCATATCGCACATAATGATGTGTTGTAACCCTGCTCTAGCTAGTTTCTCCACTTTCTCAATGATTTCGTCCCTCGTACCGTGTATTGGACAATACTCAAGGACTTCTTCAGGAACTTTGTTTATCGCTTCAAGGATCTGCGCCCGGGAATACCTTGTTGGAATATATTGAGTCAAAACGCTGAACTTCCTATTTGGGGTGGATAACGGGTGTTTGATCTTTGCAACATCGAATACTTCTTGGGATGTGGCTAACGCCCAAGCTTTAGCCATAGGCTTCTTGAACATTTCATGGCACTCTTCATGCGTCTTAGCCGCAAAAACAAACGCGTAAAGAGATGCTGTTAGAGAATCAGGATCTCGGCCAGCTTTCTTAGCTGATTCTCTAATGGTATTCACGTTCTTCTTATACGTCTCGTCAAGTCTAGGTAGGTTAAGACTTGCAGGTATCCATCCATCCGCCAGTTCACCAGTTAGCCTCAACATCTTGGGACGCATTGCTCCAAGCCAAATTGGTGGGTACTTGCCTTTCTTGTATGGTTCAAGGGCCAGAACAGCATCTTTGAGGGACGTGAATTTTCCCTGAAAGGTTTTCTTCTTTAACTGATCAGACCAAAGTAGACGAATAATTCTCAAGTTCTCCTCCAACCTTGAGAAAGTTTTGCTAAAATCCAAGCCATATGGTTCAATATTCTCAATTTCACCTGCACCGACACCGATTATAGTTCTTCCCTTGCTTATATGGTCTAGGGTTAAAGCTGTCTGAGCTAGTATAGCTGGGTGTCTCCTTATTGTTTCGGTGACGCTGACTCCTAAGAGTATCTTGTTCGTTTGAGTCGCATGGGCAGCCATTAAAGTAAACGGGTCGGGATAAGTATGAGGAGAATTAACAAACCTCGCTAACGGCGTTATGTCAGGAGTCCAAATCGCCTCAGGAAACAACCCCATAAGGTGATCAACGTACCACATTGAATCATAACCTGCTCCTTCTATTCCTTTTACACTCTGAACAGATTGATCGAAAGGAAACAAATGTGGAGCTAGGGTTCCAACTTTAACTTCATGGATGTCAACCATACTTCCTCACCAGCTCACTTATCAAGAAATGAAATGTACAGTATTAGGAGAGTTATCCCAGTCTTATAGGGTTTTTTGTTTCCTCGCGAACCCCTCAGAAAGAATCGCAGCCAGAGTAGCGTCTCCAATTTTTAATATATTAGAAGCACCGGCCACCGCAATTTTTCTTGGTTTTAATAGACTTTCAAATAGCCGGAAACTACAATTTTATTTCTTATTCATCAAAATGATAAATAACTTTAGAGCGAATTGTCCGAAATTATGTTTTATTTTTAACCCATTTCTCGCGGATTCTGCGAAGTTCTTTGCAATGTTGAGTCCTTCTCATTGTAGAGAGTGATGCTTGGGCATGTTTCTCAAATATATTCAACACAGTTTTCAAAATGGAGCGTTCAACAGTTGAAAAAGCCCCGAATACCACCATAGAACTCACAAATGTGCGAAAAATGGGTTTAAATGTGTAATTTCCTGAATTATACGAAGAGTATAAACGGAAAGAACAACAAAAAAGATAAATAATAACTCGAATATCGTGTGAATGCGAATAAAATATCTGAGGGACGCTTGATGGCTGAACTTCTGATAAAAAACGGTTATGTTTATGATCCCACTAACAATATTGACGGTGAAAAAATAGATATTGCAATCAAGGACGGAAAAGTGGTAGAGGCAAGCAAACTTTCAAAAAAAGCCCAAGTTATAGACGCCGCTGGTATGGTTGTAATGCCCGGCGGAGTGGATATCCACACACATATTGCGGGAGCCAAAGTAGACACTGGACGCTACCTAAGACCCGAAGACCACAGAAAAGACGTGGTACCCAAAGCTCCGGGATTGAGATCTGGAACAGGTTACTCGGTTCCAACCACCTTTGTAACCGGTTACAGGTATGCTGCTATGGGCTACACAACTGCTATCGAACCCGCAGTGCCACCCCTCAAAGCACGACACACACATGAAGAACTTAACGACATTCCAATAATTGATAAAGCTTGCTTTCCACTTTTTGGAAACAACTGGTTCGTATTCGACTACATAGCCAACCATGAACCCGACAAATTAGTCGCCTTCGTAGCCTGGTTACTAAGAGCCGCAAAAGGATTCGCCGTGAAAATAGTTAACCCCGGCGGCAACGAAAACTGGGGATGGGGCAAAAACGTAAACAGCCTAGACGACCCCGTAACATACTTCGAACTCTCACCAAGAAACATACTAGAAGGACTCGCCTACGCAAACGAAAAACTAGGACTACCACACACCATACACGTACACGGCAACAACCTGGGACACCCCGGAAACTACGAAATAACACTCGAAACATTCGAAACCATGAGAAAAATAAACGCAGCAACAGGAAGAAAAAGCGTAATGCACTTCACACACTGCCAATTCAACGCATACGCCGGACAGGACTGGAACACATTCGCATCAGGAGCAGAACCAATAATAGAATACATAAACACACACGACCACATCTCAATAGACACAGGCCAAGTCCTCTTCGGAGATACAACCACGATGACGGCAGATGCGCCGTGGGAGTTTGCTCTGCATGGGATCAATCATCAGAAGTGGACAAACGCTGATGTGGAATTGGAAACCAGCGCTGGGGTTGTGCCATACGAGTTTAGACGTAAGAATCCGGTTAATGCTGTTCAGTGGGCGATAGGGCTGGAACTCCTGTTGGGTATTACGGATCCTTGGAAGATTTGTACTACTACTGATCATCCGAATGGTGGGCCTTTCTTCAAGTATCCGACATTCTTCACCTGGATTATGAGCAAGAATGCGCGTAAAGAAATGCTTGAAAAAGTTCACAGCAACGCGTCTCAGAAAACTAAACTACCTGATTTTGATAGGGAATACACTTTCGGTGAGCTTGCTGTAGTTTCAAGGGCTGGGATTGCAAAGCTTCTGAGTTTGAAGGATAAGGGTCATCTTGGTATTGGTGCAGATGGGGATGTTGCAATCTACAACTTCAACCCTGAAAAGATGAATCCCTCAACAGACTTCAAAAAATTAGAGAAGGCTCTTGGAAACGCGGCTTACACGGTAAAAGATGGAGTAATTGTAGTTAAGGATGGCAAGGTGGTTTCTTCACCCTTCGGTAAAACCTTATGGGTTGATGTTCAATTGCCCAAGGAACAGGAAGAATCTATCCTTGAAGACATAAAATACAGGTTTACTTACCAGTATAGTGTAACTCTAAGGAACTATCCAGTTCAGACGGAATATTTGCCCAAGTCTATGGCGATAACAGTGGGTGAATCTAACTAAGATGAGGTGGTGTGGATGGCAACAATTGAGTTGACTCCTCTAGAACAAACTAAAATTCCAATTGAAGCTGAGGTTATAAACCCTGATAATTTTGCAGGTAAAACCGTTGAGGAAATCAAAAAACTTGAGGTTTGGAGAGGTAACCGCAAGAAGAAACTGGGAGAATTATTCAAGATTGCTGGTGAAACCGCTGCGTCTGCTGGAGAAATGTCAATAGTAATTAATGGGGATGTACCGACCACGAAACGAATAGGGCAGAGCATGTCCGCAGGAGAAATTATCATCAAGGGTAAAGTTGGTATGCATGTGGGTGCAATGATGAAGGGCGGTAAAATCACGGTGGAAAAGGACGCGGATCACTGGGCTGGAGCTGAGATGCAGGCTGGAGAGATACACATTAAGGGTAATGCAGGGAATTATCTGGGCGCGGCTTATCGTGGGTCTTACGAGGGAATGACCCGGCTTGAGAAGGGGGTTCAGGGAACTATAATAGTTGATGGTAACGCGGGAAGCGAAGTAGCGTCACGTATGACTGATGGAAAAGTAATAGTAAAAGGAAATATTGGTGCCTTTGCAGGTCTTCACATGTCAGGTGGATCCCTAGTAATCTATGGTAATGCTCAGGAGCGAGCCGGTGGAGAGATGACTAAGGGAAAGATCGTCGTGCTTGGGAAATTGTCTGAGATACTGCCTACGTTCAAATTCGAGGAAGAGGTTCCTGAAATAGAGCTAGACGGTGAGAAGGTTAAAGGGCCTTTCCTGAGGTTCTCTGGTGACCTTGCGGAAGAAGGTAAAGGATCAATTTACGTTTCTAAGAAGAGCAACCCCAATCTTGCAATCTAAAAATGGAAGAATATGAGGGGTGGTAAATTGGTTATCAGTGTGAATCGGCAAGCCAAGTTACAGGTAGACAGAATGATAGAAAACTCTCAATTGTTCCAAGTTGAAGTGACCGAAACCGGGAACGGTGCACATGTAATTGATGCTGGAGTTAATGCCAAGGGAAGTATCACTGCGGGAGAGTTGGCCACGAAGGTGTGTCTGGGAGGTTTGGGAAAAGCTAAGGTTATTACCGCTCAGTACGGTGACGTCCTTCTTCCGTCTGTGATGGTTTCAACAAACTATCCTCCCATATCTACACTCGGATCCCAGTTTGCTGGTTGGAGAATCACCGACAAAGCAGAGAAATTTTTCGGAATGGGTTCAGGGCCAGCGAGAGCTCTATCATTAAAGCCCAAGAAAATATACGAGGAAATAGATTACCAAGACGAGTCGGACGTTGCGGTACTGTTTCTTGAAGCAGACAAAATGCCCAACGACGAAATTGTGGAAGTGATTGCTGAAGGGTGCAAAGTTGAACCTAGTCAGGTATACTTGGTGATTGCTCCTACAAGCAGTATGGTTGGGTCAATCCAAATCTCTGGAAGAGTGGTCGAAACAGGAATACACAAAATATCGGAGTCGGGTTTAGATCCCAAGAAAATCATATACGCGAATGGAAGTGCGCCTGTAGCGCCCATTCATCCTGACAGCACAAAGGCCATGGGAAGAACCAACGACCAGATAATAGCTGCGGGGCACGTAACTCTATTCGTAGACTCGGACGACGATAAAGCGCTTGAGGAAATTGTGAAGAAAACCCCGTCCAGCGTTTCAAAGAGTTACGGGAAACCCTTCTATCAAACCTTCAAAGAGGCAAAATTCGACTTCTACAAGATTGATCCAGGAATCTTCGCACCAGCGAGCGTCTTGGTGAACAACATCAGGACAGGCAAATCCCACATTGCAGGCAAAATCGATATTCCCTTGCTCAAAAGCTCAATAGGACTCTGAAAATTTAGACTTTTTTTCTTTTTGTAATAAAAATGAGATTACGACTTGAGAGTATTATTTTTTGTCTGCTTGGATTGTTTGTCTGAAAAAACTGGACTGATTAAAATATGGATAGGTGTTTCTGGTGTTCCGAAGGCCGGGTATGAGAACTGATTTAGCAACATTAGAGGATTTTGTCCCAGATGTTGTAGAGTGCCGGTTTTAGCGCGTGCTGATGATCACATCCGTATCGTTCATTTTTGTGGGGGTTCATATACGTTTTCGTGGGGGGTACTATTCTGAGCCGGTTGTATGATAGAATTGTCCAAAGTCTCTCAGGTTCAGGATTTCGTGCACGCTCTTCCCTAAGATTTAGAAATTTCATTTATAATCTTTGAAAGTTTTTCTGGATTTTTGGTTGAGAAAATGAACGGCATACCATTCCTTCTCATAATTTTTACAGCATTCCCAAAAGATGTTGTGTAAGCAAGCGATCCGTCGACTCCAAGTCTTATTCCAACGCCACCGTACACTCTTCCCTTTGCCATTGTCGGCTCGCAAGATACGACTTCATTCAAGGAAATTTTCTTTTTTATTATTCCATATCTGACCTCAATATTTTCAGAATTCACTTTTATGTTTAATTTTCCAAAGTTCAAGATGATGAGACTAAAGGCTACAATTAAAGTGAGCAATAGGTAGGTAGGCGCTGGCGTCCAGCCTGCTGGCAATCCAAAAATGGATTGAACGACGAGAACAGACGAGAGGAACACAATTATTCCAATAAACAAGATCCAAACCCACTTGCTAATCCAAACACTCTCTCTATAGTAACTCTTCAATATTAATAACCCTCCCAACTGCTGCGCTACTTAGCTCTATCACCTATCTTTGGTTGGTGAATCGCTTCTATTTAAAATTATTGTTTTCAACTATTGAAAGTAGCCGACGACTTCATGACCAATCAATTAATAACATATCTTGATCAACTATCAAAGCGCCATCGCTTTCGACAGAGGAGAGATTTCAGTAAACCCCAACAAGTAGGATATCCTTTTGCCGTTGAAAAGCTTTTAGATATTCCCTTTTTCGTATACTGTTATTTGCGGCATGGCATATGGCATGGAGTCTTCTTGCTAGAATAGATAAAAATGAAATTGTATTGGGTTTAGAATAATTCGTATTCTCTGTGCATGAATCCTTTCCAGATGTTTGGCATATCTTGCATTACTTGCTCAGCGACAGCCTCTGCCGTGTCTTTAACAGTATTTATCGATCCTTCCATGTTTAGCTCTAGGTTGATTCCTTGGGGTTCAGTTATCGGAGCGCCTATCTGACTTACTATGTACACTGACACGTTTTCCACTTTTGGTTCTTCCTTCACTATAGTATCCGCAATTCTCCGAGCAGCGGTATTGTACGTTTTCCCAACGTGTGTCACTGGGTTCTTTCCTGCTGTCGCCTCTAGAGTCATAGGTCTGTAAGGAGTAATCAAACCGTTGGCACGATTACCTCTACCAACTTGTCCATCGTCACCATGTTCAGCTGAAGTACCCGTCACGGTGAGGTACATTAAATCATTTTTAATTACGTCCGCTGTGTTTACGTATACGTTTACATCCATATCTGTGATTTTTGAAGCCAGGTTTAATGCCCATTCTTTGATTTCGTCTTTTACACTAATGTAACTGTCTTTGTCCGGGGTTTCACTGGATATTATTGCGGTTGCTACTGTTAGGTTGATTGTGTTATTGCGTCTTACACCCATAACTTTTATGTCTTCACCGATGGCAGGGCACTTTTGCTTGCACTCTGGTGAGTTCAGAGTTTTTTCTGTCTGGTATACAAGCGTCTCGAGTTCTGTGAATGGTGCGAAGGAAACACCGAAACTTGTGTCATTTGCTCTGGGGATTTCGGGCGCCTGATCAAAGTTTCCCACCAGGTCAACGCTGCCTGGTTTAATTTTATAATCCACAATTAAGTCGCAGTTGACATCAAGGTGTGGGAGCGTTTCAGCTATCCACTCTTTAGTATGTCCTATGGCGAATTTTCCTACGGGAACCTTTTTCGAAGCGTCGTTACCTACCTGCACTGTTGCTCTACCTACTAAGAGTAGGTATATTGGTTCAAGAATATCCCCGCCACCCAGTCTGGCGTTAGACTGCCCACCGACCAGTACGCATTTGTCAACATTGTGGTGGAGTACACGTCCAAAGTTTTCGAGGTAATACTCGCTGAGTGATATGCTTAGTTCTTCCGAGGCTTTGTCACAGATGGAGTCTGGGTGTCCTTTTCCCTTGCGTTCAACCATTTCCATTGGTAGATGAGAGGGGGGTAAACCCTGTGCTTTGCTTACTTCTAGATTCATTTCCAACACCTTTCAAAACTTAAACTCAATGAACTTAATTAATGTTTTTCTTAAGTCGTTCAATTTTTTAAATTTTGGTTTAGGTTTCACCCCTATTTTATACCCCTTTATCAATTTTTTGTAAACCTTTTTTCCAAGTTTCTGTTCAATTTAAGTAGAGTTTGTTTTTATTGCTTTTTAATGAACGGAGTTCTCGATGTATAGAACTCATTTTTATTCCTTTTAATAATATTTAAATCATATTACTATGCCTTTTTAAGTATATTCATATTCGGAAAACTAGGAAAAGCAGAAAGAAACTCCATAAACTTCTGGAAAAATATCAAAATATCAGAAATCTCTTAAAAAAATACTTTTTCGATGAATTTCCCGGGTTTTTTAATTAAAAAAATAGAGAAGGGAGAATTAAGCAGGCTTTTCAGCTAGAGCGGTCTTCTTTACGATTTCGCCTGATTTTTTGTGAGGTTGTCTCAGCACCGTATCTCCGGTTTTCTCTAGTTCTCGCGCCTCATCCGCTAATTTTGCGGCCACTCTCATCATTTCATGTGCACCGGCAATGATTGGGATGTACTTTTCCGCTTCCTGTATTTTGAAGCAGCCTTCAACATTCAGGTCGGCAACTTTACAAGCAATCTCATAAGCGGCCAAAGCTTTTGCCTGAGCGTAGGGATTCCTAAAGTTCATTGCGTCTACTGCTGTCTCTTTATTAATCACCACTCTGGGGAGTTCTGGTTTCTCTCCCTTCTTTATCTGTTCAATAACCGAGTCTATCTCCTGATATATTACAGAGAACGCACCAGTAGCGGCTAGAACTCGGATAACGTCTGCATTAAAGAGAGCCATCTCAGTTGGGTCTAAGAATTCTCTTCGGGCGCCTATCATTGAATCAGCGTTCACAATTATGTAACCTTGGTTTTTTGCTTCAACATCTTCCTTACTCTTTTTTCCCGGGGCATCCGAAACCACTATCAAAGGAATTCCCGCATCAGCCATTATTTCTCGAACCTTTCCAGGACCGGGTAAAGCCGCATTTGGACTCACTGTGATAACCAGGTTCGGCTCAAAATCAAGAATCTTCTTAGCAGCCTCCTCAGCCTGTTCCGGGTTGAGTTTTGCTCCAGAACTCACCACCCGGACATCGATATCATTTCTATCAGCTCTCTCGTCTAAAAGAAGCTCCAGCAGTGGAGCAGAACCGATGTTTCCTAGCTTCACAAAACCTATTTTGACAACATCCATAACATCACCATCTTTTCAAATTACAATCATATACAGCCTTTCGGATGAACACCTATAAAAATATTATACACCCTCAAACTCTTTGAATTCTCATTTTTTGAAGTGTACTATTTTTAATGAATTTAGTTCAACTTCCTCCAAAGAACTTAAAAACTATAATGATTCAATAATATTAAAATTGAATGTAATATTAATTTCGGAAAAAGACATAAATGTCTAATAACTAACTTGAGAAGTTAAGATAGATAGACACGTGGAGGTTATGAGTTTTGGCGGAAGTTGTTGACACCTTTGCGGAAGGTTTCAATCTCTGGATGAGTAGAATCCTAATAACCGCAAAAAATGAGAAATGGGCGAGAATAGCTGCTAATGTTGTCACCGGATTTGCAACCTCAGCGATAGGCTGCCCCTGTGAGGCTGGTATCGACAAAGAGGTACCCGCAAGCGAAACACCAGATAAGCGTCCTGGAATAATTGTAATGTTCGCCGCTTCAAAAAATAATCTTGAGAAAGTGCTTATAGATCGAATAGGACAGTGCATACTCACCTGCCCCACAACCGCGGTTTTTGACGCCCTAGGCGAGGAGCCTGAGTTGACTTTTGACACCGGGAACAAAATGAAATACTTTGGCGACGGATTCCAGAAAAAGGGTGAAGTTGCAGGTAAAGAGGTCTACAAGATACCAGTAATGGAAGGAGAATTTATTATAGATAACAACTTCGGCGCTAAAAAAGGAGTAGCCGGAGGAAACTTCTTCATACTAGCAGAAACCGAAGAAAAGGGACTGGCTGCCGCAGAAGCCGCAGTTGAAGCAATACAAAAAATAGACAAAGTGATCCTACCCTTTCCAGGGGGCATATGTAGAAGCGGAAGCAAAGTCGGATCGCTCAAATACAAGTTTATGCACGCTACAACAAACCAAAAATACTGCCCGACACTAAAAGGTCAGATAGAAGACTCAGAATTACCAGACAATGTAAACGCTGTTTACGAACTGGTAATCAACGGATTGACACTAGACCTTGTAAAACAAGCGATGTCCGCTGGAATAAAAACAGTCAAAAAAATGCCTGGCGTGAAAAAGATCACCGCTGGAAACTATGGCGGAGAACTCGGAAAACATTTCATCTACCTGAAGGAAATCGTCTAGAAAACCGACCCCCTTTCTTACTTTTTTTAATTCTCCTTACCAGTTACTGGTAATTCATGCCTCTTTCTAAAAAACTTAATAATTAACTTTTTAAAAATGGAACTATTTTTTTAAAATATGTTTGTACAGTAACCCCCACAACAATCCCTCTACACTTTTCTAATTATGCAGACCGCTTGCATTTTCCTACCCTTTAAGGGTTTGAGATTATTAAGCTACGGAGATTAACAAAGAGTGTCAGCATTCCCTTAAGTTCATGAAGCTGCTGAAGCTGTTTCCCATATTTAAATAGCCAAGTTTGAGCCTTTTTCTTCTAGCTAATAACTGCTATCTTTATCAGAATTAACAAGTATCTTTTCAGTCTCTGAATTCTTCCATAAAGTTTAAAACCCAAAAAATCAGTCGTTAGTCGGATTCAACATGATTATACTGCGCAAGTTTATGGAGGAAATAATAATGGCTAAACCCTCTGGATATTTGAAAGCAGACGAGCTTAAGACACCTCTAGCATCATTCAAAAAACTAGAGGTGCAGATAGGAAAAGTCATAGTTGAAGAAGAACCGTGGGAACCTATGGGACCCACACCCAAACCCACTCTGACTCAGCTTAGATCCTGGTCGGTAGATAGGCTTCTTAAGAGGTATCGCCCCTTTTACTCTCCATTCTGTGACCGCTGCTGCCTCTGCACATATGGTCACTGTGACCTAACAGCGGGTAAGCGTGGCGCATGCGGAATCGACATCGAAGACACCCAAGGCAGAATAATTCTCTTGGCATGCACCATAGGTGCATCGGCGCACGCTGGACACGCAAGGCACATGCTACACGACCTAATAAAAAGAGTCGGCCCAGACCACCCCCTCGACCTTGGTAACGATATCGCCGTTGAGGCTCCTATAATCCGGAACATACTCGGCATAAGGCCCCAGAAATTGGGCGACTTGGAAGAGGTTATGGATTACGTTGAAAACCAGATAGTACAGGGAGTTGCCGCTTGCCACACCGGACAGGAGGGGAGTTACATTGACTTTGAGGCTAAGGCTATGCACATTGGTCTGATGGACTTCGTGGGAATGGAAGCAGCCGACATACTCCAGATAACAGCGCTGAACTTCCCGAAGGGTGAAGGCGACGTGCCTCTGGTGGATATCGGCCTGGGTTGCATGAGTACCGAAAAGCCAATGATCCTAGTAATAGGTCACAACGTCATCCCCAGCGTTGGTGTCATGGACTACATGCATGAACACAACCTAGAAGAAAACTTGGAGCTGGCTGGAATATGCTGCACCGCCCTAGATATAACCCGATATAATGCTAGGTATAAGGTTGTTGGCTCAATGGCACGCCAGTTAACTTTCGTCAGGTCCGGCATCCCAGATGTCGTGATGGTAGACGAACAGTGCGTCCGAACGGATATCCTCGAAGAGGCGGCTAAGGTCAAGTCGGCGTTCATAGCTACAAACGAGAAGAACTGCCTAGGATTAAAAGACAGAACCTTCGATCTAGTTCAGGCCATTGTTGACGACTTGGTCAAGTACGCCACAGCTGGTGAGGCGAACGGGGCGCTCATACTTGACGGTAATAAGGCTGGCGAAGTCGCTGTGAGAACCGCCATGAAATTATTCCCCATGAGAAAGAAGTTTAAGAATGTTCCCAGCGAGGACCAAGTTGTAGAATACGCCAAATTATGTACCGAGTGTTACGATTGTGAGAGAGCCTGCCCGAATGACTCGCCCACCACAGAGGCGGTGAGGGCTGCTGCTGAGGGAGACCTGACCCAGCTTGAGACCCTGTACGAGGACTGTGTGGGGTGCGGCAGATGCAATGTCGTTTGTAAGAAAGGTGTACCTGTCAAAGAAATGATTGATTCGGCGGCTCAGAAAGCGATCAAGGGGGACGTTTATAAGGTAAGGGTTGGACGCGGTCCGATTAAGGACACTGAGATCCGAAATGTGGGAGCTCCCATAGTGTTGGGCGAAATCCCCGGCGTTATAGCTTACGTGGGCTGTGCGAACTACCCCAATGGGCCTAAAGAGGTAGCTTTGATGGCTGAGGAGTTTCTCAAGAGAAGGTACATAGTAGTGGTCAGCGGCTGCTCAGCCATGGACATAGCCCGGTACAAGGACGAAGAAGGGCTCACACTTTACGAGAAATATCCAGGTGAATTTGACGCCGGATGTCTTGTGAACGTTGGTTCCTGTGTAGCTAACAGTCACATAGTAGGGGCTGCAATAAAGATTGCAAACATATTTGCTAGGAGACCTCTCAGGGCGAATTTTGAGGAGATTGCAGACTACGTTCTTAACCGGGTGGGTGCCTGTGGTGTGGCTTGGGGTGCCTACAGTCAGAAGGCAGCTTCCATAGCAACTGGAGTCAATATGTACGGCATACCGGTAATTGTGGGACCACACGGATCCAAGTACCGAAGAATGTATCTTGGCCGGAGCGACAAAGATGAGGATTGGTACGTGTACAATGCAAGGACCGGTGATAAGGTATATGGTGGACCTTGTCCAGAGCACCTGATAGTAACTGCTGAGAACATGGACGAATGTATTGTGGAGACCGCAAAGCTGTGCTTGAGGCCCAGCGACAACTTTAAGGGTAGGGCGATTAAGCTCAGCCACTGGATCGACCTGTACCGCAGGAAGTACGGTAAGGACTTCCCTGACGACATTCACAAGTACATTAGGGTTGAAGGCGACATACCGGTAACATTCAAGGAGGACCTCGTAAGAGTGCTCAAGGACAGGAACTGGAAGCCCAGCGAGATACCAGACCCTACACTGTACGAAAGATTCGTAAAAGTCAAAAAAGTAAAGTAATGGAGGAGATTGTGATGGCTGCTAAAGCACCGACCCCTTGGCAGACTGCTAATTATGGTGGATCAAAAAACGCTAGCGTTCTGGTTGGTGGAAAGGCTGCTGCTAAGATGATGAAAAAGAAGAGATGCCTGTTGATAGTTAGTGCTCATGCAACAAGAGAATTGGACGGTAAAAGGCTAATCGATTACGCAGTTGAAATTGGCAAAGCTGGAATCCCTGTAGTTGCGACAGCAAACATGATTAAAGATCTTCGAGATGCGGGATTCAAGAAAGCAGTAGATTTGCAATTGGTTGATATAACAAACAGACTAAGAGACCCAGAATGGAAAGGATTGGATGGAAAAGGACCATACGATTGTGTAGCCTACTTAGGAGGAATATACTACGTTCAGAGCCAATCCCTATCTACCCTAAAACATTTTGCTCCAGACATTTTGACAATCAGTCTGGATAGAGAGTACCAACCTAACGCCAGTTTTAGCTTCAGCAACATAAAGAAAGGAGAATGGAAAAAAGAGTTAGATGATTTAGTATCTGAATTAAAAGCATAATTTTTTTGCGAAAAATTATGATTAATGAAAAAAGGAGGATATACGAATGAGCATGTTTGAGGACATACCTGTGGACGTAGGAGTAGTATACGAAGGCGAGCGAATCCGTGGAAAAGACATGCAATTCGAATTCGGCGGACCGAACATAGAAAAGAAATTCGAACTGGTACAGGCACGAGAAATGAAAGAAATTCAAGACGGAAAAGTCATCATACAGGGACCGGACTTAAAGGACTTAGAGGAAGGCAAGTCATACCCCCTTGGCATACTGGTAGAAGCTGCAGGCAAGCAGATTGAAAAGGACCTTGAGGCAGTACTTGAGAGACGAATACACGAATTCACCAACTATGTTGAAGGATTCATGCACCTAAACCAGCGCTACGACATCTGGTTAAGACTAAGCAAGAGTTCCTTCAAGAAAGGTTTCAACTCACTTGACTTCTTGGGGAAGGTTCTAGCCAGACTCTTCAAATCCGAGTTCCCAATCATAGAAAAGATACAAATAACATTCATTACTGACCCAGCAAAGATTGAAAGTTGGCATAAGAAAGCACTACAAATCTACGAGGCAAGAGACGCCAGAGTCAGAGGAATGAAAGACGAAGACGTTGAAGAATTCTACGGATGCGTTCTATGCCAAAGCTTTGCACCAAGCCACTTATGCATCATATCCCCTAACAGAGTCTCCCTGTGTGGTGCCATAAACTGGTTCGACGCCCGAGCCGCCGCACGCGTTGACCCGAAGGGACCAAACTTCATGATTCCCAAAGGTGAATTACTCGACGAGATTCATGGAGAATATTCGGGTGCAAACGAAGCAGCAAAGCAAAAGTCACTCGGCGAAGTTGAGAGAGTTTGGATGTACAGTATGTTTGGTCATCCGCACACCAGCTGCGGCTGCTTTGAGGCCATAGCTTTCTACATACCTGAGGTGGACGGAGTGGGAGTTGTGGACAGAGGTTTCGAAGGCACCGCGGTTAACGGCTTAGCGTTTTCAACCATGGCTAACCAGACCGGAGGAGGCAAACAGGTCGAAGGATTCAACGGCATCGCAATAGAATACATGCGAAGCCCGAAATTTTTGCAGGCTGACGAAGGATTGAACAGAGTAGTATGGTTACCCTCTAACGTAAAAGAAAAAATCCTAGACTCTATCCCCGAAGAACTAAGAGACAAAATCGCCACCGAAAAAGACGCAACCAACACAACGGAACTAAAAGCATTCCTAAAAGAGAAGGGACACCCCGTAGTTCAACGATGGCCAGCAGAGGTTGCAGTTGCTGAAAAAACACCCGCAGAGGAAGGCGTTCCCACCGAGTACGCCCTACCCCAGGTAACAATGGCAGCAGCGCCCGGATTAATTCCAGGCGTCGGTGAAGGCTTCCAATTAATCTTCAAAAACGTGAAAATTAAAGCTGAAAAACTAATAATCAGAAGAGAAGAAAAAAAGAGTAAATAAATGAAGGGAATATAAATGCCCAGCAACGATGTAACAAAACTCGGCAAAGATATACTATCAATACTGGAAAAATTCGGCGAGTTAGAACTGCAAGATGTCAGCCTAGAGGCGGATGAACTGGTACTAAAAATGGCCGCAGGATTAGCTGCTATGGCTCCAAGAGCCTTAGCCCCTGGGGTCATACCCACAGCAGTAAAACCCTTCCAGCTCCTAGAAGAAAAATTCAAGCCCCCTATACAAGAATATCCCGGTCAAATAGTAGAAGTGCAATTCGGTCAAACCCGAGCCGAAGGAGGCACCCGAAAACAGATCCGTAAAATTGGTGGAGAAAAGGTTCCACCATTCTACCGTTTTGAATACGATAACCCCAACAGACCCCTAGTCACTTTCGACGTTTTCGATACGAGAATGCCCCTACCCAAACCAATCAAAGACCACTTCGACGAAGTAATGGACGACCCGGCGGAGTGGGCTAAAAAATCCCTCAAAGAATACGGCGCAGACCTAGTAACCGTGCACCTAGTCAGCACAGACCCCTACATCAAAAACACCCCCGCAAAACAAGCCGCAAAAACCATAGAAGACGTACTACAAGCAATAGACACACCACTCCTCATAGGAGGATCCGGAAACCCAGAAAAGGACCCCGAAGTCCTCGAAGCAGCCGCAGCAGCAGCGCAGAACGAAAGACTCATGCTAAACTCCGCCTCCGACAACCTCGACTGGAAAAGAATAGTCGAAGCCGCCAAAAAATACAACCACAACGTACTCTCCTGGACACAGCTAGACGTAAACAACCAAAAGAAAATGAACCAACTACTCCTCGACGCAGGCCTACCCAAAGACCACATAGTACAGGACGCAACCACAGCCGCACTAGGCTACGGTCTCCAATACTCCTTCAGCATCTTCGAAAGAATCAGAATGTCCGCACTAAAAGGCGAAAAAGACCTACAAATGCCACTATCCTCAGGAACCACCAACGCCTGGGGTGCAAGAGAAGCCTACATGAGCGACAAAAAGAAAGGATCCGAATGGGGAACAATCAACTTCCGAGGACCACTATGGGAAGCAACCACCGGACTATCACTAGCACTAAACGGCTGCGACATCTTCATGATGCTACACCCCGCCAGCGTAAAAATATTCAAAACAGTCGTCGAATACCTAACCTCCAAAAAGAAAGACAAACCCAGTCCACTCCTAAACTGGGTAACCACCAAAGTATAAGAGGCGAAAAAACATGTCACGACTAAAACCCCTAGACATTTACAACCTACTACCCAAAACCAACTGCAAAGAATGTAAGGAAGATACCTGTATGGCCTTCGTCTACCTACTCATAAACCACGAAGCAGAAATAGAAGCCTGCAAACCAATACTGGAACCCAAATACAAGCAAAACTACGAAAAGCTCAAAGAAATATTAACCCCTCCCGTTAGGACCGTTAAATTCGGAGAAGGAGAACATACGAAAATAATCGGCGGAAAAGAAGTTATGCGCCGCCACGAACTCACATGGTTCAACCCCACAGTACTAGCAATAGATGTCCACGACGAAATGGACGAAAAAGAACTAACACAACGAGTAGACCTCATCACACACTGGGGAACCTTCTATATCGGGCAAACCCTTATGCTCGATGCAATCGCAATCAAATGCGTATCAGGAAACCCCAACAAATTCGCAAACACCGTGAAAGCAGTCATTAAGAACACTAATTGGCCACTAATCCTCTGCTCACTAGACCCCGCGTGTTTAAAAGCAGGAATAAAAGCCGCTGCGGGAAAAAAACCACTACTATACGCAGCTACAAAAGACAACTGGAAAGAAGTCGGAGAAATCGCAAGAAGCGAAAAACTCCCAGTGATAGTAGCGGCACCAGGAGACTTGGACCAACTAAAAACTTTAGCGAAATCACTGCACGAAGCAGGAGTAGAAGAACTAGCCCTCGACCCAGGAACCTTCTGGGGAGAAGGATTACTCTCCGACACCGTAAACAGCTTCACAATGCTACGAAGAGCCGCAATAGAAACGGATGACAAAACTGTGGGATGGCCTCTAATCGGGGTTCCCGCCACAATCTGGATAGGCAAAGAAGGAGTCTCCGAAGGCGAAAGACTGGCAACTGCTTTCCAAGAAACCATCTTATCCGCAGTACTAACAGCCCGATACGCCGACCTACTAATCATCCACTCAACAGAACTCTGGACATTCCTACCACTAGTAATACTCAAAAATAACCTCTACGCAGACCCCAGAGTACACCCCGCAGTCAAATCCGAAGTCATGGCAATAGGCACACCAGACCAAAACAGCCCAGTAATGGTAACAACAAACTTCGCCCTAACAGCATACACAGTCAAATCCGACCTAGAACAAGCCAAAATAAACGCATGGCTTATAGTCATGGACACCGGCGGCATTGGAGTTGAGTCTTCGGCTGCTGGCGGTCAGTTTAACGCGAGTAAAGTGGCTGAGTCTCTTCAGGAGTTTAACATTGGAGACAAGGTTGCTCACAGGGCTTTGATTATTCCTGGTATGGGTGCCAGGTTCAAGGGTGAAATCGAGGATCTTTCCGGCTGGGATGTTTATGTTGGTCCTAGGGACTCCGGTGGTATCGGTGACTTTCTGAAGGAAAAGTATAGAGCAGTCACGGGTCTGAAATACGTAGGTGATCCTGGTAAGGACAGTCCAGTGGTTTTGACTTCGAATAACGTCAAGTCTTTCTACGAGGTTAAGAAGCCATTGCTGGACGCTAAGGCTTCGGCTTGGCTGGTTGTGGTGGACACTGAAGGTCTCGACATAGCGTCTGCTGTGAAGGAGAAGAAGTTGGATGCTGCGGCTGTGAAGAAGGTCATGGATGAGGGCGGTGCTAACGAGCAGGTTTCGAAGAAGGAGCTCATAATTCCGCCTGCCGCAGAGTCGTTGAAGGCAAGCATTGAAAGTGCCACTAAGTGGAAAGTAAAAGTCGTAGCTCCAGATAAACTCGCAAAGTAATAAACTTCAATTCTTCTTTTATTTTGTTTTTTCTTGTTTTAGAATATGATTAACTCGTTTTACGAGTGGTTTTAGAATAGTTATTATTAACTGGTTTACGTTTATTTTGTGGATATTCGGTGCTGAATTGTAAAATTAGTTTAAATGGTCTTGGTTTTAGCGTACTATTAGAACTGAGCAGTGTGCGTGTTTGCTTATTTTATCTGAGATGCTGCCTAGGATGAAGCGTTTAATGTTCCCGAGTCCTCTGCTACCTACTACGATTAGGTCGTAGCCTTCATCCTCAGCTACTGTTAGTATGATGTCGGAAGCGTTTCCTTTCTCTACTAATATTTTTGCATCTAAGCCCTTGTTTTTCATATCTTTTTTATATTCGTTGAGTAAGGTTTTGGCAACTGACTCCATTTGTTTAGTCAGTTTTTCTGTAAGTTCGATTTCCTCCATTGAATAAGAGGTTTCTACTTCGCTTACGGGCATTATACTTTTGGGTGTTTCAACTACGTGTATTAATGTGATTTCTGCTTTGTATCGGAGTGCTAAATCCCCTCCATACATTGCTACTTTTTCGCTGTAAACAGATCCGTCCAGCGCTACTAATATTTTTTTAATAGGTTTCTCCTTATAATCCAGCCTTTGCACCTCCTAAAATTTTAAAATCTTGAATAAGCATCTGTTAGCTAATTGTGACAATTTTCATAATGATTAGTAGATTTAGTAACTTGATATAATATTTTTTTGGGCGGATTATTCTTGATTGAATTGTTTTCTACTAAAAAATCAATATTCTAAAAATGCAAACTGTTTTCACATATTATTTTTTGCATTCAATGTTGCGTAAGCATCAAAATTTTTGGAGAGAACAGGGTGTTTCTCTTCATTCTAAAGAAGTTTCTATATTTACAAAAATTGGGTGGGTACCGGGAAAGTTGAAGGTGCGAGAAATATGTTGGGACGCGTGGGGTTTAGGTTTATTTTTTTTAATAGGATTAGACTAGATTTTTTGTCATTTCGAATCCGTTGCGGTTTTTTCCGTAGTAGTCTTTTAGTACCCTTCCTATTTTATATCCGAATTTTTGGTACAGGTTTAAGGCTGCTGTGTTGTCAACTTCTACTTCAAGTGTGGAGAGGGCGGCTCCTCTTTTTTTGAATTCTTTTTCTAATGTTTGTAGCAGCTTTGAAGCTATACCTTTCCTTCTGAATTCTGGTTTAACATCCAAAGTGTATATTCTGCTGATGCTGTAGAGGTCTTGGAGGAGGCCTGCTACGAATCCGACGATTTCGTCGCATATTTTGGCCTTAAGGAAAATGGAATTATGCTGAACGATTAAGTATTTTAGGAATGATTTAGGGAACGCGTTTTCCGGAAAACTCTCTATCTCAATTTTGTGTAAGATGTCCATGTCCTTTATTTCAGCTCTTTCGATTACAACTTCGGTCATTAACTACACACTGTCCCACAGGCATCAATTTTTTAACTTTCCCGATTGTATGTTAATTATTAAATTTAGGTTTTAATGGGGTCGGAAAAGATATTTAACCTATATTTTTGTATCGTAGAATCGGATAAGTAAGTGTAAAAATGATTTGTACTGAAAATACATTTAAACTTCTCGGACTTTCAGATTTAATTAATATGCGTATTGTTATAGGGTCATACTAAGCTGGAGGTAAAGGGAATTGAATATGCTAGAGATTGAGGATCTCACTGTTGTTGTAGATGGGAAGAAGGTTCTGTGTGATGTAAATCTCGAGGTTCCTAAGGGTGAAACTCATGTGCTGTTTGGACCGAACGGAAGTGGTAAATCCTCACTAGTTTTTACGATTCTTGGTTATCCGAATTACAAGATTGTGTCAGGAAGTATTCGACTAAACGGTGAGGATATAACAAACCTCCCGATAGATGAAAGAGTTAAGAGGGGAATAGGGGCTTCCTTTCAGCATCCGCCAGCAATAAGGGGTGTAAAATTAAAAGATGTTCTACAAAGCTTAAGTAAAAAGAATTCAGAAATAGCTGGAAAGGAAAAAACTCTAGCAAAAAGGGTGAATTTTTCCGCCTCTTTCCTAGATAGAGATTTAAACTGTGGTTTCTCCGGAGGAGAAATTAAGCGTTCCGAGATTTTACAGTTATTGGCTCAAAAACCCGAATTCATATTGCTTGACGAACCGGATTCGGGTGTCGATGTAGAAAACTTGGAAATTGTTGGAAATGTAATCAATGAGATTCTTGAAGGACGCTCCGGAATCCTGATTACACACCTCGGATACATCCTTCGCTACGTTAGAACAATTAAAGCTCATGTACTAATCGAGGGAACAATAGCCTGTTCAGGCGAACCGATAGAAACCTTAGACCACATTTTAAAAGAGGGTTACTGGTGGTGTTCACAATGTCGGAGTTTAACAAGAAAGCTTTAAGCGCAATAAACAAGCCCGCGAAATTTGGCCCTGATCTTGATTTATCAGAATATTCAAGAAATGTAAAGAATTGGAATAGTTCCCTTTCTAAACTACCAGAGGATATTAAGAAAAGAGCATCGGATGTCGGTATCTGCTTTGAAGATAAGGGGCGGGCGGGAACCTTTTTCCAAATAGATCACTCAGTGATCCATCAGGGCATAGACAAAGCATTTAGCGGAAAAGCCGAAATAATGAACACTAAAGAAGCTTTCGAGAAGTGTGACTGGTTTAAGGATTATTGGTGGAAAATAATCGAAGTGGACACTGATAAATACACGGCTTTAGCAGCACTAGAATGGGATTATGGATACCTCATTCGCGTTCGGGAAGGAGAAAAAATTACGCTCCCACTTCAAGCCTGTTTATTCATGGCGAATGAAAATGTGGATCAAAACGTTCACAATGTAATTATTCTTGAACCCTACTCCGAAGCCCAAATAATTACCGGGTGTGTTGTGCATCCTAATGTAGGGAAGGGTCTTCACATTGGAATATCTGAGTTTTACATAAAAAAGGGAGCAAAACTAACCTTCACTATGATTCATAACTGGAAACAAAACATTGACGTACGCCCCCGCACAGCAGCTCTACTTGAGGACAATGCAACCCTAATAAACAACTACGTATGTCTAAAACCTTTAAAAAGCATACAGACATTCCCTGCCGCCTATTGTAAGGGCAATAAATCCACAGCAGTTTTCAATTCGGTTGTTTACGGCTCTGGCGAATCATTAATCGACTTGGGATCCAAATTGGTCTTAGAAGGTAATGAAAGTAGAGGCGAGGTCAGTTCCCGAGCTATAGCTGCAGACAACTCCAAAATATTTGCTAGAGGAATATTAATCGGGGATAATAAAACCAGCAAAGGCCACTTGGAATGTAACGGTTTAATGCTCTCTGATACCGCCTCAATATACGCGATTCCTGAGCTTATGGGCAACACCAGCGGAACAGAACTCTCCCACGAAGCCGCTATTGGAAAAGTAGCCGATGAGCAAATTCAATACTTAATGGCGAGAGGCTTTTCAGAAGCAGAGGCAACATCCCTTATAATAAGGGGATTTATGAATGTTCGAATTTTCGGACTGCCTGAGTTTCTGGAAAAAGAAATTCAAAGAGCAATCAACCTAACCACACACCGCGTGATGTGAAACCTTCAAATCTTTATACTTTTGTATTTATTTAAACTCCGTAATATCCCTCCTATAAGGCGCCTTTTTGAAATAAAAGTGGTAAATCATAAAATAATTATTATGTAATAATACAACATAATCAAAAGAGATATAAGTAACATTACGCTAAAAATTACCTAGACAATGATAACATTTGAGGTAAAATCGTTGGGAAACTGGGAAGTTCAACTCGATTCACAGAAGGAAAGCCTAGTATTCAATGACACTAGGCGAGAAACAGGAAAAGAGATATTGAGACCAATCTTCCTTCAATATCTCGCTAAAGATGGGGAAATAGTCAGGAGAGAAATGAGAGTTAAAGACCCTGAAGGCAGAACCCGGTATTCGGACACCTTTCTAATAATAGATCTAAAAGACGAATTAGGAGATATAACTTTACTTTTTGAGCATCATCTAAATTTGGGTATACGCATGGTGGGAGTTATAGACCGCTCCAGTAGAGCGCAAGAGATACTTGAACATCTCGAGGGAATTGTCAAAATAAAAAATCACAAAGTAATTAAAATTGTACTTCCACCAACTTATAGATTAAGTACCCGAAGCTTTAAAAGCAGCTACGAAATAGCTGATTAACCTTTTCAATTCTCCGCTTATTTTTGGTCTTTTCTTATGACGCTAGTTTATACTTGATAATTTTTGAAACTTCTTGATACGCTGGGTTGTCGTCCGGTAGTGTGAGTAATGGTCTTCCTTCTAGATTGTATTGCGCTAACTGATCGTCTGGGGGAATGGTTCCAACGTATTCGAGAGCGTATTTTTGTGCCTGTTCTTTTACCACGGGTTCCAGGTCCGAGGTTATCCTATTACCAACCAAGTATATGTGATCAAAATTCGATTTAAGGGACTTTGCCAAGTCTCTAATACGGGCTGCGGTCAAGATTCCCATTTTTGAAGCGTCCGAAATTAAGAACATATAATTCACGTTCTTACTTGTTCTTCGACTCACATGTTCCAACCCCGCGGGTAGGTCTAGTAGAGTAAATGAATAGTTTTTCGTCAGCGTGTCCATAATCTTGGTTAGCAGATTATTCACGCTGCAGTAGCAACCCTCCCGCTCGGTCGCTCCCATAACTAATAAGTCGAAATCGTCTCCCTCGTGCAAGACACTGAAAATTAGAGACTCTAGGTAGTCTCCCTTATCAACTCCGGGGGCCATCTTACTCATCTTTTCTTTAAAATCGTTTACAACGCTTCCCACGGTCTTCTTAACATTTACACCCAAAACTTCAGGCATATTGGAGTCAGCATCACCGTCAACCACCAAAATCTCCTTTCTGTAAGATTTTATTAGCGCTTTAAGGGCTAAAACGAGGAAACTCGTCTTCCCCGTTCCGCCTTTTCCACTCACAGCGATTATTTTATTCCCTTGCATATGTTCATCTCTTGAATATTTGTTAAGTTGACATGTTGCCCATAAAGTAGAGAAATAAATATTTTTTGTATATAAAAAATGCCTATTTTTCTTTTCTAATTATTTTTGATTATATTAAAAGTATACTACTCTTGGTTCTTAGCTATTTTTGATACCAAATTTTATTAGTGGGTTTCTCTTCTAAATACTAAGGGTGTGTCCTTTTTCTCAGAAGGTGAAGGGCTGATGTCTTTTTGGAAGGTGAAGATAGATTCTCTCGGTGACACTCCTTACGAGTTTTTGGATACTCGTCGAAAGACGGGTAAGGAGGTTCTTAGGCCGGAGTTTTTGCACGATTTGGCTCAAAAGGGAGAGGTGATAGAGGAAGATTTACATATTCTGGGGCCAGAGGGCAGAGGAAGATACACTGATTCCTTTATTATTATATCTCTTAGTGATAATAAAGGAGGGTTTATGCTGCTCATGGAGAATTACATAGTAGGCGTAAGAATCGTTGGTGTGAGAGGTAAAGTTGATGTCTCCGAGAAGCTAATAGACCTTTTACAGGACACTGTGAGGTACTCCAAGCATGTTAAGGTGAGCATTATTATTCCTAAAGGTTATAAGATTTAAACCTCAAAAGTATTAGACTTCCGTTTTTCACTTCACCCACTTTAAATTTTTGATTCCGGGTATTATTTCCTCGGCTCCGGTTATGTTTATTATTAAAGTTTTTGTTTGGGACGCTAACCAGCTTATCAGGCTTTTAGCGTATTCTAATTTTTTTCTTTTGGTTGGTGTTATTGGTACATCTGTTTTGTGGTTTGGCTTTGAGTATCTTCCAGTATAATAGCCAAAATCGAAGCCCGCTAAAAGGATTGTGTGTGCACCCATTGCGTCAGCTAGAAATACGGCTCGATCTCCGTCGGTAAATCCTGAGAAGTTGAATACGTGGGTTAATGGTTTTGTTTGTGTGGTTCCTACAAGAATTCCTGGCATACTTTTTACAAACTTTTTAAGTGCTGGAATGTTATCGCCGTGTGCGTGAATGACTAGAATGGCGCCCTTACTGTTTGCTGAAGTTATGTCTTTAATATGTCCGTCGAGGTCTGAAACGATTATTTCTGGAACTATACCCTCATTAAGTAGTGCCGAGGTTGCGCCGTCAGCAGCTATTTGGGGGCATACTCTGTTTAAACCCACTCTTTTGATTTCAGAAATGTTTCTCTCTAATGAGGGTCCACAACCATATACCAGAACGCATTTATTCTGTATTCTTTCTTTTAGAAGGCTTAACTGTCTTTCCGAATCTTGGTCTTCAAGCATTTTTTCCAAAAGTTCTGCTGCCTCTGTATCCGCATCCTCACTGTATCCAAAGTCGTTTATGATTCTTTGATACCATGAATTCCACTTATTGAAGCTCAATTTCTTTGACATCTTTGGACTCCTTCTTTATTAGACTCATTACCTCTTCGAAGCTGGGTAGCGAAGATCTTGCTCCCATTTCTCTGGTTGCTAGAGCAGCAGAAGCGGAGGCGAAAAGTATACAATCCTTTAACTCTTCAAACCCTTTTTCCTGTAGTAAGGCGGCAATTAGTCCTGCTGCGAATGCGTCGCCGGCACCGATTTCGTCCGCAGTTTTAACGTCGTAGGCGTCTACATGGAAGCTGAAATCCTTTGTGTACGTGTCGCATCCTTTTGTTCCTCTTGTGATTATGAAAATGTCTGGCCCCTTTTCCAAAATTTCTCTTTTGCTTTTAACCCCCTTTTCTTTTAAACTCTGCCAACCAGTTTCGTTAATAATAAAAATGTTTGTATTTCTTAGTATCCCTTCTAGTTTTTCCAAACCCTGAATTAGGTAATGAATGGTAGGACGGTAAATAATTGTTTTTCCAAGGTTTTTGCCATATCCCGCAATTAATTCACTAATTTCTAGAAAGGTTTCACCTATGTAGAAAGTCTCCGCGTCTTTCATTTGGTTCCAGTTGATTTCGTTTGGGTTTGTTATGGATAAAGCGGTATCCTTTGTCGCAAAAATGTACGTTCTTTTCTTTTGAGCCTCTCCAGTAATAATGAAGCTTCTTGAAGTTCTCTTATCCCTATCGATAATAACACTAGAAACATCTACTCCATCTTTTATGAATTCACTTAGCAGCTGCCATCCTGCTCTGTCGCCGCCCAGTTTTCCTGTGAAGCTAGTTTTCACTCCAAGTTTTGAGAGGGCCACAGCAACATTGCCTCCAGAACCCCCTGGAAACTCGTGCAACTCATATAAAAGTCGGGAGCCTCCTGTTTCGCCCTTTTCCTCTAACATGGAAAATGTGTCCAAGGCCACCGAACCGAATACAAGAACACTGGGTATTTCCAGCCTTGAAGACTGGGATAGTTTTATTAAACCCTCGCCCATAGACCTTGAGAAAATGTTCTCTAATCGACTGAAATCAAGTCCGCTCTTTAAGCATAGTTCTACCGCGTTGTCGAGATAAATACTGAAAAGTTCTTCCAACACTTCACCAAGATCAGTTGTGGACAACTTTCTTTCAAACATAAGTAGTATCCAGCGGCCTATGGATGTAGGTTTATAAGCGATGATTCTACGTCCTCCCTCAATCTGGAATTCCTCTTTGATAACTTTCAATTCAATAAGGGTTTTTAGGTGTGCGATGATGGTCTTATTCGAATAATTGAGTTGTTGTATGATATCCTTTTGACGCACGGTTCCCTCATTTATTTTTTCTAGAATGCTTATACTTATGGGTGAACCCAGAATTTCGGTAAGAAACTTCTTCAGATTTTCAGGTTCTGCCGGAAGGAAAATTAGATAGGGCCAAATCTCACCTTCAGGGTTAGACATTAATCCCCCTCCTCAATTTTTTCAATAAACATTAGAGGAAAATCTAGTTCCGAAACAAAGGACATCTGCATATAAACTCGGGTTTTGCCATATTTGGATACGAGTTTAACTGAAAGATTTCTTTCTCCCACTTCACTATAATCATAAGGATGCGAGCTTTCCTTGATCTTAGTTGAATCAATTTTTATTTCAACCTTTTCAATATAGGGTTGCAGTGACATGGTCTTTTCTATCGCTTTTTCAAGTGCTGAAACAACCTTGGTATCTTTAGAAATGGGGGTTCCTACAAATTGATGATAAGTAGCACCCAGAGTGATAGCTCCCTCAAATATTGCTCTATCCCTATCTGTCACACCTTTCCCAAAGTATCTCTTCGCCTTCGCTTCCAACTCTTCGTTTTCAGACATATCTAATCATCTTTAAATTAACCAATTAGTGGTTTAACTCAAATTAAATGGTGTTTATGAAAAATGGAATTGCTGACATAAGCTCTAATATTTTTCATGTATTGCTACATTAATTTCTTTTCCTCGTTATTTACTTAATTCTTATTTTCTGCACATATTCTCAAATAATGTGGATGAACAATAACAGGAAATTTGGCTCATGAAAATAACTATTTTCGAAGCTAATTGAATGATTATAATCAATAAATGTTAATAACACTACGTATATAGTTTTTAACAGAAAATTTTGGGTCGTCTTGAGGCAATTTACATCTTATATTATAAACTAAAATTCTTGGAATAAAAACCGATTCAAAATTTCTGGCACCTCTCTTTGGGAGTTAACAAGTCTTGAAAAAAATGTTTGAAAAAGAAAGATATTGAGGGATTTAATTGGCAGATTTAGAGGGACTTGTGAAAAGGCTTTATGCCAAAAACTCTTCAAAAGAAGAAATCATTTCACGCCTAGTTGATGAAATAAAAACATATAAGGATTTAACAGACGAAGAAGCCTCTGAACTAGCAAACGCTGTTTTTTCTGAAACTTGGACTACTATCAATCAAAAAACCACAAAAGAGATAGCAGACATACTGGATTATTCAAATTGTGAGGCAACCATGCATGATTTAGGTGTTGGTTGCCGCGGAGAGGGTGACTTTTTTGTTCACAAATTGCTTGCAAAAATAAGCGATGCTGGAATAAGTGCCCTATTAGGTCCTCGTTCCCAAGACGATGCTGGCGCCGTTAAAGGTAGCCATGATGTAATTGTTATTTCTGTTGATGGAACCCATTCTAGGCTCACCGAGTTTCCTTTTATTGCTGGTTTTCACGTAACTAGAGCATCCATGAGGGATGTTTATATTAAAGGGGCTAAACCCCTGGCGTTACTTACCGATCTGCATCTTGCAGACGACGGTGATATTGGAAGGCTGTTCGACTTTATGGCGGGGGTAAGAACGGTTTCCAAATTGACTGGTGTACCTTTAGTTGCTGGCTCCACACTGAGAGTTGGAGGAGACATGGTTATAGGAACCAGATTTGTTTCCTGTGTTGGTGCAGTGGGTGTTGTCAAAGAGCCTCACCTTATCGCGGCGAGAACCAGAGTAAAGCCCGGAGATGACATAATTATGACCGAGGGTGCAGGAGGCGGTACAATAGCTACTACCGCTATTTATGGTGGGATACCCGAAGTAATTATGGAAACTCTAAACATCCAATTCATAAAGGCTTGTGAAACACTCATGAACAGGAACCTGTTTGGAAAGATACACGCGGCAACGGATTGGACTAACGGGGGACTAAGAGGGGACTGCAACGAAATATGCAAAACCGCTGAAGTGGGAATAAAAATCTTTGAGGAAAAGGTAGAATCACTAGTAAATCCCGTAGTACTAAAAATGCTTCACGCACTAAACATAGACTATCTCGGAGTCTCAATCGACTCCCTACTGATTTTCAATCCCCCCAAGTACTCGGAAGAAATTTTATCGGCATTAAGAAACGCAAAAATAAAATCTGATATTATCGGCACAATAGTGGAAAAACCAAAAGGAGCCCAATTAATATCCGATGGTAAAACCAAATCACTACAACCACACTACAGAGAGGCTGCTTACACCGAAGTAAAAAAACTTGTTGGCGAAGAATCACCACAAAACAAAGAAAAATTGATGAACAAAACAGCCCGTGCCGCACAAGAAGCTATTGAAAAATCTGAAAGAATAATAAAAATGATTCATGCACGGACCGCATGAACCATACTGAAATGAATCTTATTTACTTCACCCTCTGATTAGCCCTCTCCTTGCTCCTGTAGAACTCTGACGCTTCCGAATAGCTTATCCGGAGTCAGTCTTACTAGTCGTAGATTTCAATCGAGTAGAGCATTTTTTCAGGTTACCCTTTTATTTTTTTAAATTTATGTTCCATTAGGGAGCTCGTAGAAATTATTTGTGTTCTCCTTTTATTCCCCTACTAAAACTACATTTTCCAGAGGCCTTATTATAAACAAGAAATATAAAATGAGTTTTATTTGGGGAAATCAGTTGAATTTAACGCTTACCCACAGTAGACGAGGTGTTTTGCTCTTCAACTCGGAGTCATTAAGAATCGCTCACACCGTTTTCATCTATTGCAAATACTACTTCCGATTCCGGGAGATAGGGGCTGTCCACAAGTCTCGCTATTCGCTGATTACCCTTGCTCTTTCTAAGATATACTCTAGTAGTACAGTTGTGAGCTACAATGTGTCCACCAACAGGAGTTGTTGGATCTCCAAAGAATGTGTCTGGTTTTGACATAACCTGGTTGGTGACTACAACTGCGAGATTGTAGAGTTCTGATAACCTTAGCAATGTGTGGAGATGTTTGTTCAGTTTCTGTTGTCTTTCGGCAAGCATTCCTCGACCAATGTATTCTGATCTAAAGTGTCCCACCATACTGTCTACGATAATGAGTTTTATGTTTTTACCCTTCGTTATTAACCCGTCTATGTTTTGAGAAAGATACAGCTGGTGATCCGAGTTATAAGCCCTCGCATAGACCACCTTCTTCAAAGCCGCCTTAGGGTCCACTTCGAACTTTGTGGCAACTTGGACAATCCGTTCTGGCCTGAATGTTCCTTCAGTATCGATATACACCGCTTCCCCGTTAAGTCCTCCTTTTTCTTCTGGTAACTGAACGGTAACGCATAACTGGTGGCATATCTGAGTTTTGCCGGTTCTAAACTCCCCGAAAAACTCTGTGATGCCTCTTGTTTCTATACCTCCACCAAATAATTGGTCAAGGTTTTTGGTGCCTGTGGTAATCGTTGAGATTGCTTTTCTCTGCTCCAGAAACTCCTGAGCAGACACGAACCCTATGTTCAGCATTTCTCGGGCGCCCTCAATTATCCTGCTAGCAGTTGCCTCTCCGATATCCGCTGCAGCAGCAAGTTCCTTGGGGGTAGCAACGGCCACTGCTTCGGGGCTTCTATAACCCGCTTCACTCAGTTTCTTCGCGATAGCGGGTCCAACTCCAGGAAGATCCTCTAAATGAGTAGTTGCACTCATGTTTAAACCTCTATAACATGATAATTCTATCGGTGTAAAATATACAATAGGGGTATATTAATAGTTTGTATCCATATTAATTTAGACGTTAAGGGATTTGAAGTTTATTGACTAAGTTCCTTTAAACACTATTGAATGGGCGCGAAGCACATGAATTCGGAAATACTTGAAAAATTAAAAATGATTCCTAACTGCATATATGAAACTATATTCACTACTTACAATACTGACTTTACGTCTAACGCGGCTCCAATGGGAATCAGCACACCCGATATGAAAAAGATTGTCGCAAAATTATACTCTTCCAGTCAAACGTATAGAAATATCTTGGAAAAAAAATGTGCCGTAATAAACATCACAAACGATGTTTCACTTTTCTATGAAACGTCAATAGATAAAGGGAGTCTGGAAAAGGAAACCAAAACATTCAAAAAGTCGAAGAAAATAGCTGCACCGATTCTAATCCCTGCATCGGCTTACATAGAGGCGACGGTAGACAGCATTCAAAAAATCGATGAAAACAGATTTAAAATAATATTTAGTATAAAAGACGCAGAAATAGTAGACCCGTGTGCAACTCCCATCTGTAGAGCACCCAACTTAATATTAGAATCAATAATTCACGCTACTAGAATTGAAACCTACAACAATAAGGGGGAAACAGAAAAAGCAGAACAACTAATTAACCAAATAAAAAATTACAGAGAACTAATAAATCGAATCGCAGCAGGAACGAAGTACGAGGCCCTAATGCAAAAAATCTGGAAAAAGATACAACAAACATAATCTTATCACAAAATAGATAATTTTTTCTTAAAAGTAAACCCCTATTTTAGAGGGATCTTTTAAGTATTTGTAGTTTAATAATTGAGCGGATTTAGTAATGCAAAGTTTAATTAATTTTCAATTGGAAATATTATTGGAAAACTTTCTTTTTGTACCATAAACTGAATGAACAAAGTACTGGAGGATTATTATTGACTCTGCTATTTTTCACATCAGACATACACGGCTCCAAAAAATGTTGGATCAAATTCCTAAATGCCGCAGAATTCTATAAAGCCGACGTCATAATAATGGGAGGCGACATTACTGGAAAACTCATAATTCCCATAATCCAACACAAAGACGGCAAATACACCACATCAGTTTTTGGAAAAGACTACACATTAACCACTAAGGAAGAGGTACAAGAAATGATGGAGAAAATAAAATTCAGCGGTTACTATCCCTACGTTTGTGACGAGGAAGAGGTGGAGAAACTTGAGACAGACAAAAAGAAAGTGGATAAACTCTTCGACCTTCTCATGGTTGAAGAACTCAGAAAATGGCTAAATATGGTGGAGGAACGAGTAAATAAAAATGTCAAGGTCATCGTCTCACCGGGAAACGATGACAGATTTATCATTGACAGTACAATCAAGGAATCCGAACGTGTAATTTATCCGGAAGAAAGAGTCGTTGAGATTGATGACTACCATGAAATGATTAGCTGTTGCTGGTCAAATCCAACCCCTTGGAATTCACCAAGAGAAGCCTCAGAAGATGAATTGGAGAAAAAGTTTGAAACCGAGTTTAACAGGGTTGATAACTATGATAATCTAATCTGCAATTTTCACATACCTCCCTACAAGAGCAATCTGGACTCAGCTCCAAAACTCGACAAGAATCTACGAGTAATATACTCAATGGGTAAGCCAGAATTTATCCCAGTAGGTTCCAAATCGCTTCAGAAACTCATCAAAAAATACGAACCGAAGCTAGGCTTACACGGACACATCCATGAGTCAGCCGGCGAGAAGAAATACAATAAAACATTATGTCTTAATCCCGGATCAGAGTACGGTGAGGGCATCCTCAAAGGATATCTCATAGACCTGACAAAGGATGGAATTAAAAGATATTGGCGAGTAGAAGGGTAGACCGCATAGGTCAAAAAGGTTGTCTCGTCAAAACTAAATCTTATATTTATATGACGAATGGATATTTGTTTTCCTTCTTATTTCAACTCATTTTGTATTTGAGTGTTAATTTAAGTGTAAGAGTATGTCTTCTTTTTATAAAACTATTTTGAACCCCCGTGAAGTAAAAAAAGAGATGAGCCTGAGTATCAATTAAAGGACAGAAAATTCTTTAAAATCAACTTTACCAATTTTAAGCTCGATAAATTAAAAGGCGAATACAATGCCTGACGATAAAATTAAAACAATTTCTGTAGTGGGTCTAGGACACGTAGGAATCGTAACAAGTGTATGTCTCGCTGAGATGGGTTACAACGTAATTTGCGTTGATATCGACAAGAATAAAGTTGAGTTAATTAATGAAGGCAAATCTCCCATTTTTGAACCAGAGGTTCCAGAACTGATAACAAAGGCTTTAAACCAAAATAAACTCGTTGCAATAACAGATGTCCAGAGAGCGGTAACTAACTCAGAAGCGACATTCATCACCGTGGGAACCCCTACCATTAAAGGAAAGATAGACCTAAAGGCAATAAAATCCGCCACAGAAATGGTTGGAAAAGGCTTGGCAGATAAAAATCCTTATCACCTTGTAGTGGTTAAAAGCACCGTAATTCCTGGAATGACCGAGCGTGTTGTTATACCCCTAATTGAAGAAAGTTCTAGAAAATCTGAAGGAACCGATTTCGGCGTGTGTGTCAATCCCGAGTTTCTCAGGGAGAGTGATGCCGTTCAGGATTTTAGAAATCCTGACAGAATAATAATAGGAAGCAACAATGATAAGGCAGGAGATGCTTTGGAACGAATTTTTAGCGATTTAAATTCGCTCGTCATTAGGACCGATATTCGAACAGCGGAAATGATCAAGTATGCTAATAACGCTTTTCTTGCAACCAAAATTTCATTCATAAACGAAATTGCAAACATCTGCAAAGAAATTGGGGTGGACGCTAATAACGTGGCAGAGGCGATAGGTTTAGACTTCAGAATAGGCCCATATCTTTTGAGAGCGGGGCTTAGTTTCGGCGGCTCCTGTTTTCCTAAGGATATTCAAGCCTTAATCTCCGCCTCAAATAGTGTGGGTTATAATCCCATACTACTAACTTCGGTTTTAGAAGTGAATCGAAAACAACCCTTAAAATTAATAGAACTTGCAAAAGAGCTTCTAGGAAGCTTGAACGGAAAGAACGTTGCCGTATTAGGATTATCCTTTAAACCCAATACCGACGATATGCGGGAGGCCCCCTCATTAACGATAATCCCAGCCTTAATAGAGGAGAAAGCCAATGTGACCGTATACGATCCTGAGGCAATAAGGAACGCTAAAAAAATTTTTAGGAAAAAGGTAAAATACGCTTCAAATACTCTGGATGCCTTGAAAGGAGCGGATTGTATGATGATAGTTACCGAGTGGGATGAGTTCGAAAAACTGCCACTAGCAGAAATTAAAGGTTTAATGAGAACTCCCTTTATCGTGGATGGGAGAAGAATCATAAATCCAGAAACTGTTAAGAGAGAGGGCTTCAAGTACAAGGGAATAGGCTGGAAAGATTAGGGACGCTGCAAGAAAATGAGCTTTGAGTTGAAATACCGGGACATAATGGGTCGAATCGGTCAAATTAAGACGAAAAGTGGAAAATTTCAAACTCCCGCACTACTACCCGTTATAGATCCGAAAAATCTGATTATTCCACCAAGTCTTCTGAAAACAGAATTCAAATGCGAAGCCGTTATTACCAACGCTTTCATTATTAAGAAAAATTTCTATGAGCAGGCGAGAGAAGAAGGACTTCACAAATTTTTGAACTTCCCAGATTCCATAATGACTGATAGTGGAGCCTACCAACTACTAGTATACGGTGAGGTGGATGTTTCTCCAGAGGAAATTGTAACTATACAGGAAGAAATCGACACAGATATCGCAATAATTCTAGACATACCTTCAGGTTTGGATGCTAGTTTTTCAGAGGTGGAGAATGGGGTAAAGCAGACCATAAGAAATGCTGAGTCCAGCCTAAAGCAAAAAACCCGGGATGATACACTCTGGATTGGGCCGGTTCAGGGCGGAATATTCCTCGATTTAGTTAAACAGTGCGCAGCAGAAGTTGGAAAACTCGATTTTGATATGCATGCGATAGGTAGCGTTACCCAGCTAATGGAAAAATATCAATTCGAAAAATTGGTAGATCTGATTATGGCAGCGAAACAAAATCTACCCCCACAAAGGCCCGTTCATCTGTTCGGAGCAGGGCACCCCATGGTGTTTTCTTTGATAGTAGCTATGGGAATAGACACATTCGACTCAGCCGCCTACGCACTATACGCAAAGAACAACAGATACTTAACTCCCACGGGCACGGTGCGACTAGAAGAACTCAAATATAACATCTGTGTCTGCCCGGTCTGCAGGGAGAATGCCCCCCAAGAACTATTAAACAAACCCCAAGCAGAGAGAGAAACACTACTAGCTAAACATAATCTCTACGCCTCACTAATGGAAATCCAAACAATCCGCCAAGCAATCCTCGAAGGAAGACTCTGGGAACTATTAGAAATCAGAGCCCGGTCTCACCCCTCCCTACTAGAGGCTTTGAGGCGGCTGGGAGAATATAGTGATGTTTTAGAAATTTTCACTCCCACAACAAAGCCCCACGCAATCTTCTACGGAGGACCAGAAACACTAAAAAGACCCGAAGTCACCCGCCACCTAAAAAAATTGGAAACTCTTCCACAACCCGAAGAAACTGATATACTTCTAATATTGTTGGAACCGAAAACCAAACCCTTCCACAAATCCAGAGAAAACGCCGAAATACTCAAAATAATCAAAGGTTTCCCAGAGAATCAGCAGAAAAGGTTTCAAATGATGACCAAATCAACAATTTTCGGATTAATACCCCTTGAGCTAGAGGAAGTATACCCCTTATCACAGCACATAAATCTGAAACCCGACCCTACCACCATCCAGCACACCTCCAAAGCCATAACACGATACATAACTACTCACAATTACCACAAAGTAATCATTCAATTAACACCAGAAGAGGAGGAAAGCTTCGAACCCATAAGAAAAATCTGCAACGAAAAAAACATAGACCTACACACAATCAACGTTGAAGAAGCGTCAAGCCTCAAAAATAACTTAGAATCGCTAGAAGAAATCCTAAGGAAAGTAGCCCTATGCGAGAAATGAGAAAAGGACAGGTACCACAAGTCGACGGAGCGGGCATATTCCTAGACCTAGACAAATTTAAAGAAACCACGAAAAAAATGGGATGGACAGAATTCAAACCCAATCCGATCACCGGAAACCTTACTCAACTTGTACAAATTTTCGCCTCAAAACATAACGCTAATATCCTCTGGGGGTTAGACCAAGAAAGAGGAACAGAGGAAGCTTACCTAGAAGTAGTAGAGCCAGAACTTGAGGAATTACACAAAGATTTGGAAGAGATTAGAAAAAAAATCGAGAACCTTGGAAAAGAAACAAAATCCCACGCACACTTGAGTATAGGGGTAGCTTACGGAAAAATCAGTAATGTAAAACCCCGCAGCACAAGGGAACTTACCAAAACCCCCTTAGGAAACAGAGCATGGAAAGCACTGAAAAAGGCCAAAAAAACTGGAGGAAACAAAATAGTTCAAATCTAGTTACTCGCTTATTTTAACAATTTGTTATGTCGCTATCTACGAGTCAAAATCGAACCAGGTTAAGTTTTTGAAAATTTTATTCATAACCTTTCCCTAAGATAAAAATTATCCAAAATTGAGAAGAATTATAAAACTCCTTTACGAAAGAATATTATACTAAATCGATAAAAACAGTGACTTGAAAGTCAGAAAAAAATAAGGCAAATCCTAAGAGATTTGATAAAGGAGAGAGTAACTTTTGAACGAGATTCAACAATTTCTAAAATCATTGATTAAAAACCCTGCCGAACGCGAGAAGTTTGAATTTTATTATGTTGAGGGACACACCTCATTTCACGGTCGCACCACAATCTCCATAAAATTTACCGAATACTTGAGAAAAGACCTCCCTCCAGGGAACCTGCCTGAAACAATTGATGAAAATAAGAAAACTCAGATCAAAAAAATTCAGTTAAGCGCAGAGACCGTTAATAATTTCATCCAAGGACTAATTGATGAAAAAATCTGGGAATTGAAAAATTGCAAAGAATCAGGGGTTCCCGACGAAACACAGTCTAATTTTTACATCAAAAAAGATGACCATAAAGTCTGGGAAGCAACAATCTGGCACAATTGTAAATACCAAGACAAAAGAGCGAAAGCAATTTACAAATTAATGACGGAAATTGTCCTAAAATAACCAAAATAAAAAAATATTATTTACCAATTTTTTGTATTTGGAAAAATAAATGCACCATATACTAAGTTTTTATATCTAAATTTATTTTGAAATAGACGATATTAAGAATACAAGCACTTTGCAGAAAGCATTAAAATTTAGAAGGAGTGTACTATTATAACACACAAATTACACAACATTGCTGAGAGTTGGTAAGTTTGGTTTTTTGTGAATTGTGTGAATTGCGTAAAATCAGTGAATGGTTTTTTGAATGCGAGGATTACGTTATAGTGGAATGCGATATGTGCGGGGTTCCAATGGTGGTTTTTCGTTCACATGAGGAGGTTCCAGAGGAATTATACGAGAAGGCGAAGACTAAGTGTCTTGAGCTATTTGGAGAAGTTTATTTCCGTATGTATCGGGGATCCATACCGGATCATCCCCATTTTCACGTAGTCAGATACAAAACAGTTGATAAATAAGGAATTCTATCTGAAATCCGCTCTGATAACTTCTTTTTCTATAAGATTATGTTATTTCTACCTTCTCTCAGGAAAATAAATAAAAAAAGTAGAAGTGAAGAAGCTGTTACTTATTGTCTAAGCTTTTTTGGGTCACTAAAGGCGCGGAATACCTAAATCTCTATCAGATTTTTTAGAATCTTCGGAAAATACTGGAAATAGCGGCTCACTATCTCTGAGGATGCTAGCTCCCTTACTATAGTCTCTTATGGGTTCTATGGAAGGTAGGTCGGGCATAATGTCCGAAGGCCCTAAAAGCTGTGGGCTGGTAACACCAGTGAGAATCAGAATGACTCTTATCATGCCTTCGGCTCGGGGGTCTTTTCTGGCTCCCCAGATCACATTGGCGTCGTCAATCATTTTATCAGTGATTAATTCTGCGACGCCGGTGGCTTCAGCTAGGGTTAAGTCTGAGCCTCCGGTGACATGTATTAGGGCTCCTGATGCACCCACTATATCCACATCTAGGAGCGGGCAGTCCAAGGCACTTTTAACCGCTTTTTCTACTCGGTTTTCGCCTTCGGCTTCTCCTATTCCGACCATAGCTACCCCTCCGTCTGTAAGTATGCTGCGTACGTCGGCGTAGTCTAGGTTGATTAGGCTTGGAATTGATATACACTCGGTTATTCCTTTAACCATGTTTGCCAATATTTCGTCTGCCACGCTGAATGCTTCTTCGATGGGTAGGTTCGGAACGAGGTCCAAGAGTCTATTGTTATCTATCACCACCACAGTGTCCGTATAGTATCGGAGCTTTCTGAGCCCCTGTTTGGCTTTTATTATTCTTCCCCTTTCAACGTTAAAGGGCATAGTTACGACGCCCACAACTATGCTACCCATCTTTTTCGCTATATCCGCAATAATGGGTGCGCTGCCAGTCCCGGTTCCGCCGCCCATTCCAGCGGCTACAAACACTAGGTCTGCGTCGGAGAGGATTTCGGCTAGTTCTTCCCTACTCTCTTCTGCCGCTGCTTCGCCTATTCTGGGGAACCCTCCCGCTCCTAAGCCTCTAGTTACGTTTCTTCCCATTAGGAGTCTGAGGTGAGCGTTAGTTACATCTAAATGCTGCTGGTCGGTGTTAACCGCGATGCATTTTGCTCCATGGATGCCTATTTGCATAATTCTGTTTACTGTGTTATTTCCAGCGCCTCCGGCGCCTACAACTAATATTCTTGCGGATCCTGGTTTTTTAGTGGCACCTTGCTCTTTACTTTCCCTAGCGTTTTGCAATGCATCCTTAATAATACTATTCTTGCTCATTGGCATCCACCCGAATATCTGTCATATTGGCTCTGTTTAGTGTCCTGCGCCTCTAAAAAAGAGTTGTCTTTCCCACAGCTCTCTTTTAAGTAAGTCTCTAACTGCTACTCTTATTGCTTCGCTTCTGTTTGGGTATATTTTACTTTTTACGAGTTGTTCTAAACCTTCGAGATAAGCTTCTGGTAGGTGAACCGTTACGAGGATAATAAGACCACCCCCAATGTTGGTACTGGGTAACTATTACCGCTTGAAAGGGCATTTTTAAGGTGAGTAGTGTTCGATTAATACATATGTAATACCCATATTATTATATGGGAGATACACGCTTGCTAGAAATGGTGTTTGTTAACCTTTTTTCCCTTAACAAAGAAGTCATATTCCCTCCTTGGATATTCTGTGGCATTTAATTTCCTCTTTTTGATAATAGTGTCCTTTAATATTTGAATATTTATTATCCACTCCTTTTTTCAAAAATTTTTTATGTGACCTTAATTATTCCTGTGGATTTTTGGCGCGTTTCAAAGTAGAATATGTTAATGTTATGCTGGAGTTTTCATTATATGATAATCGGTATTCTTGATTATCTTTCCTATGAGAGGCTTTGAGACAAAATTAGTTGCTCCTTCTTGAAAATCCTTTGTTAGAATATTAAAACCCATTCTAACCGGGTGAAGCCCAACACCCTCTATCCCGTCCGCAAAAGCTTCCGGGAATGCCTTCCTAATAATGTTGTACGCTGCGTTCATGTCCGCATTAATAATTATCCCCTTCGAACTCCGGAACAATCCCCTACTCACTCTACTGCCAGCGTACTCATCGAGATGTTCTACTGGTTCGTCATCTAAGAAGCTACATTTTGAAGTGTGATTCTCATCCTGCTCTATCACCATTATTCCCGCTTCCTCCGCCTTGTACTTGATCTGGCTTATCAGTTTGTCGAAGGGTATCTGCACGAAGTTCTGGTTGTTCCTCCTCCCCAGATTTGAGTTCTGCTTCCAGTTGTTGTTATGACCCAAAGCTATTGCGCCAATATCATGTTTAACACACCATTCTACTATTTCGCGGCTCAACTTGTGGAACACATCGTGTATCTTCCGGTTCCTCTTCTCGGTTAGTCTTTGCAGCTTGGAGCCTACCTTAATCCCTTGCCCATCATAAATGCTCTGCAACCTCGCCCTCTCCCTATTGTAGTACTGGTTTATGGATTTTGCCACACCGCCCTTAACAGCAATCGGCTTCTCTCCGATGTTGTTTACAATGGTTGCGATGTTTCTTAGTCCCAAATCAATACCCACAACTCTGCTTTTATCCAATCTCAAAGTTTCTACAATTTTCCGGTAAACCACTTCAAGAACATATCCAACACCTTTAGGCACTATTCTGATTTCTCTCAGGTCTGTTTGGTCATCCAGCCTCGTTTCAACCTTGAGACCAATTTTTTCGGGAAACCAGATTTCTCCATTTCTTATCTTGCACTGCTGGTTGGTGAAAACTAGCAAGAACTCGCTGTCCTTCCCCTTATACCCGGGCATTCTGGGTCGATTAAAATATTTTTCGGGGTACTTTTTCCAGTCCTTCACGGCTCTGAAAAAGGATTTCCAACTCCTTTCCAAGACCTTTAAGGTCTGCTGGGCGGTTTGTGCGGGTAGGGCCTTGTAGTTCTGGGAAACCTTAAGCATCCCTGCGAGTTCATTGTACCGTATCCATTTCCCGGTTTTGAATAGTGCTTGTCTGACGATATAGTTGGCTTCGTTGTAGAGGTTTTTGGAGTAGTGACAGAGCTTGCTCAGGTTGCCGCATGGCTTGAGATGGATGTGTTCTGTTCTAGTCACCGTCATCCCCGACACCGTTCATGCACCAGGTTTTTTCGTTTTGCTCATTAATTCTTTTTTGGCCATTAACCATTTTTAAGCTTGATTGGGACAAAACCTTCTTTTAAACTCACAAAGGCAGATTTCTAAATAGAGTTGCTGCTTCTTTCTTGTAGGCTCTGGTTGCTTCTTTTCCAGTAAGCTTGGAGTATACTCATCACAGTGTGCAGAGGACACAAAAGTAAAGTAGTGGTGGGTTTTATTAAGTGTAATGTCGAGATGCGGGGGTGAAGTGTATCGTTTAACCCCTAGTGAAAGGACAAGCCCTATATAAAAAAAGAGTCAAACTAATTTTGCCCCAAAGCACCTATGAGATATCCTGGTTTCGCGGCTATTACTTCTATCCTAATTTTTTCCCCCAAGCATTGATTCGGATTATGAAATAAGATTGGTTTGTAGGAGTGATTTCTCGATATCCAGCCTTCTTTAGTTCCTCGCTCTGTTATAAGGGCTTCTCCCTTCCACCCTACCCATCTCTTATTTTTTTCTTCACCAATTTTTTGGGTTATTTTTGCTAATTTTCTGCTTCTCTCTTTAATTTTCCATCCCGGGATCTGGTTTTCCATTTTTTCTGCTTGTGTTCTTGGTCTTGGTGCGAATCTTGAAATATTGACAATGTCGGGTTTTATTTCTTGGATGAGGTTCACTGATTCTTGGAAGTATTCGTCGCTTTCTCCTGGAAAACCCACTATTATATCCGTGGATAGCGTTAGGTCGGAGATTCCCGTTTTAAAAGCTTCAATGATTTCTGTGAACTGTTCCCTTGTGTAACCCCTGTTCATGGCTCCCAATACTTCGTTGCTTCCTGACTGTACGGGAATATGGAGAAACTTGTAAATTTTTGGATTTTGGTAGATATCCACCAGGTCATCGAGAATTGGTGTTGTATGCTTGGGGTTCGTCATGCCCACTCTAATTTTAAAATCTAAGGGTAGTTCCACGATTCTTCGTAATAAATCGGGAAGTTTCTCATTATTCCAGCGATAAGCTCCAGTGTCCTGAGAAGTTAACCAGACTTCCTTACATCCCTTTTGAATCGATGTTTCTACCTCCTTTAGAATAATTTCAGGAGAGTAGCTTAAGAGTTTTCCACGGGCAAATTTTACGCAGCAGTAATAACAATCACCCAGACATCCCTCACTTATGGGAATGATTGCAACCACTGGGTTAACTAGTTTCCGCGGAGTTCCCAACTTAACATCCTTTTTCGCATCAAGATTTATGATTCCCCGCTTACCCTCCTCCACTCGTTTTACTATATCAACAACATTGAACAATGAGTTGGTGTCTAACACCGCAGCGAATTTCGGGCCAGCCTTCACAACTTCATTAAGGTTTATTCGGGGTAGACAGCCACCGATAATAAAGGGTTTTCCTGATAGATTGAGCTCCGAGATTTTTTTCAAAATCTTCCTTTCTGTGGGTTCCTTGACCCCGCATGTATTTATGATAAGAATGTCTGCTTGCTCTTCCGACTCTGCTATACTATAACCCTCCTCTTTTAATATGCCTAATATGATTTCTGTATCGGCTTGGTTCATAGAACAACCATATGTAGAAACATATACTGAAACCAAAACAATCACTCACAATCTCACATCAAAATAATGGAGAAAAGGTTAAAGTCCGTTCCACCCACTGCTGGCGGAAGAACCGCTAAAACATCTCCATCCTTGAGCGGCGTTTCCAATCCTTCAAGCTCCTTTACGGAAACGCCATTCAACATTAAAAGAAAAACGGATTTGGGTTTTCCATTCTTCTCCAGCAGGTAGTTTGCCAGCTTTTCTCCGTACCTATCGGTCATTAACTTGATCGCATCAAGAACAGTTATCTTATTGTCTGATTCCAATTCGATTTCCTTTGTTTTCGTTATCTCCCTTATAGTAGCGAAAACCTTTATTTTGAATTTCATTTTATTTGTCTGCTCCTGATTCTACTCAGATAACTCTGATAATTAAATTAAATTGTAAATTCGCGTAATAAAATTTCTAGATGAAACATTAATAAGGTCTGTCTTAAACTTTGCTTATTTATCATCAAAAATGTTACTCTATTGGCTAGAAGTTTCCCTCCGTGATGGAGCGTATGAGTTTCTATCATATTTATAGTGGTGGAGTTACATGTATCTAGGAAACAATATCAGCCTAGTGAAGGAGCAAAGAGATGCGCAGCCACCAGTTAGACTTAATCCATCAAACTCAAATTAACTAAAGGCAAGTGGTCAAACAAGCTTTCCTGCACTGTTCACAGTTCCTAGTAGAACTCCTGGTCTAGGAGCCGCCCCGCCGTCCACCAGCCCTTATAGACCCTCATAGTCTATTACTTTGGCTGACGTTAAGCTTAAAATAAAGCAGAACAATAGGAGGAATAAAGGAGTTGCCGAGAATGAGTCCGAGTAGGAAAGGTAATGAAAAAGCTATTTCGGTGGGTAGGAAGGTTAATACGGGTACGAATTTTACGGCGTGGCTGTTTGTTTTTGGAATAATCTGCTTGCTTGTTGGGCTCGTCAACTTATACCTTACGTTTAATATCCCTCCTCTGGACTTTAACCCTTCTTTGGACTTTTTGTTTGGTTACCTTGGGTGGTTACAAAACTGGAATATGTATCTGTACAGAACAGCAGTCTTTTTGCTGGCAAGCGCCGCAATTTTCCTTACCATTATCTATATAAAACATGTCAAGGGCTAGTCTTATCATTAAAGCAGGAAGCCCCTCGCCACAGCGAGAGGGTAGTTCAAATAATTATTCATTAATGTGAATAATTGCAGGAGGAGATGTATTTTATGAGTGGACAGGGTTTCAAAATTGTGGACATTGAGCAGGATCTTATCAAGGCGAATGAAAAGATAGCAAAAAAAATTCAAAAGCTTTTCCACGAAAAAGGAATCAAAACCTTCGACATTGTCGGGGCAATAGGAGCCGGCAAAACTATGATTCTGGAAACCCTTGTGGAGAGACTCAAAGGGAAGTACAGGCTGGCTTTAGTTACTGCGGATGTAACCACAGAGATAGACGCTGATAGAATTAGGCGTCACGGAGTCAAATGCATACAAATTAATACTGGTAGAGAATGCGCTTTAACTGCGAGTCTTCTACAAAACGTTTTGGATCAGCTACCCCTAGACGACATTGATATACTCTTTGTGGAGAATGTGGGTAATCTAATTTGTCCAGCGGATTTCGTAGTCGGCTGTGATAAGAGAATCGTGGTGGTAAGTATCACTGAGGGTGGACACGTGGTTATAAAACATCCTCTGTTGTTCAAAATGTCGGATGTTGCGGTGATAAATAAGATAGATCTAAGAGACGTTATGGATGTAGACCCGGAAAAAATGGTGAAGGACGCTCTTGATATAAATCCTTATATCAAGGTGGTTTTGACCAGTGCGAAAACGGGTGAGGGTATCGATGAATTGGTTGATGTACTTGAACTCTGAAATTTTTCCCTCTTAAAAAGGAAACTTGTAAACTACCATATTATTTTCCAGTAATGAATACAAAAATAAACTTATTATGAAATTCAAAACAAATTAAATTTAATTTATATAAAACGTAAAGCCGAATGACATCGTATCCATAAACAATAAATAAAAGTTTTTACCTAAATCGGGGTGTAAAATCAGAAAAGGGTGTTTGCTTGGAGGCGCTGTGATGCCCACTATTTGGGTGGATTTCGTTGCTCCCAAAGATGTTGTCTTCTTCAAAAATATGATGGAGAGACTAGAAAATCGGGGTGACACCGTTATTGCAACAACCAGAAAATTCAGAGAATTAAATGAGTTAATGAGGTTAAATAATGTTAAAGCAGAGATTTTGGGAAGCTATGGTGGGGGGACCCTAAAAGGTAAGTTGGTGGAGGGGGCAAAAAGAATAGTTAAATTGGCAGAGTACATTTCAAGATTTGATATCGATGTCTTGGTTTCCTATTGTTCACCCGAAGCTGCCCGAGTAGCCTTCGGATTGCAAATTCCGATTATAAATATTTATGACGCCCCACATGCGGTTAAACAAATACTTTTGATATCACAGCTTGTGGATGTCCACCTTTCACCAAAATGCATTCCTGAAGAGGAATGGCTTAAACTTGGTTTCAAACCGGAGCAGCTGATATTCTACGACGCCATAGATCCGGCTGCTTGGCTCAAAAACTTTTCACCCAATAAAATGGTTATTAAAAATTTAGGATTAAATCCTGATAAGAAAATTGTTGTGGTTAGAGCAGAAGAAGCTTTTGCCTCGTATCTACTTGGTAAAACCTCGGATGACAATCCTTTGATAGCTCCATTAATTAAAGAAGTTTTTAAACTCGGTGAGGGACTTCAAATCATTGTGCTCACCAGATATGGGCGTCAAAAATCAAGCTTAAGAAAACTCTCCAGGAAAATTATTATTATTGAACATGTAATAGACACAGCGAGTCTAATTTCCAATAGTACTCTTTTCATTGGCGCTGGGGGAACAATGTCGATTGAGGCTGCCCTGTTAGGGATTCCAACTATTTCTTTCTTTCCTGGTAGGCTCTATTATGAGGATCCTCTCATAAAGGAAAAACTACTGCATCATCCGAAAACAGTAGATGAAGCAAAAAGATTGATTAAGGAAATACTAAATCAGCCAAAAGAATATTTCGATAAGTGTAAGAAAAAAGCCAGACTTTTATTAGATAGCATGGAGAATCCAACAGACAGGATAATTGAAACTATTGACAAAATCGTATGACCCAAAAGTCCTAAATTTTCTTAGCTTAATTTCTCTTTCTTCATCTCTCTCCAGAATATTTTTTTCGATAGTTTATACCACGAGTACAACCATAATAACACAAGAGATCCTGAAAAAACTAATTGAATCATATTTCTTATTGAACTCCAAAATCCTTGCTGACCTTGGTCAAACCGATAGGGGAAAGTAAGATAGTTCATAATTGTCCAAGATGTTTCTTGAGGGGGATGCCAAGGAACGATTATCGAATCAATGATTAGAAATATTCCGTTTATTGTGGCATATACAAGCAAAATTAACAATATAAGGGGAATATATCTTCTTAATTCCAATTTTCATCACCAAACCATTAGCACTGCTGTTAAAATGGCTAATATGGCACTTAAGGAACTTAATAAGTAGAGCCCCTTGGCAATATCTGGTTCGGTTAGGGGTCCTCTGGCGAGCATCATACGTACCAGGGGTATCGGAGCCTTTGGGTCTTCGTTGGCTGCGATTCTACCATCTGGGAGTAGTATGGTCGCCGGCTCTTTCACAAGTCTATATTCCTGAAATTTACGCATACTTGTCAACATGTAGAAAGAATTCATTATGAAGGGTATCAAGGCAATGATGGTGACTATCTCTAACTCTCCCACAATCGCGAGAGCGCCAATAGCGGCACCCACAGTTAAAGAACCCACATCACCAGAAAAGGTCTTCGCCGGATACTTGTTGAACCTATAGTACGCTATCATTACCCCCAGCATTACTACCGATATTATTAAACCCGTCTCGGAATCTAAAAGAACTGAGCAACACAGCATAGCTCCGAATGTTATTATAGTTGTTCCCGGCATAACTCCATTCATGACATCCAACATGTTTACCGTATTCGAACAGACCGCCACATTCACCGGAACAAATAAAGGATAAAGAATAGTTAATCTGGTACGTCCAATAAACGGAAAACGTGGGGAAGAAACCAATATCGGGTAGAAAAAATTAATTATCAATAGGGGAAGTGCTGCGATTACAGTAAGCAGGGTTTTCGTGTACGCCCCCAATCTTTTTAAATCGTCAACCATCCCCACTGCCCCCGAGGCAGTTACAGTTAATAAAAACGCTAATAATCTCAATCTAATTATATTGTCCTCAAACGGAATGATCATTAGTGCTATGCCCAAGATTACGCTTATTAAAATCGCAACTCCCCCCATATCTGGGATTTCGGGTTTATGAAGTTTATGTACGTCAATCCCTGTAATTTTTAACTCTTTCATCTTTCGCATCACGCGGGGAACCAGAAAATTACAAATCAAAAGAGAAGAGAGAAACCCGACCACGATAAATAATATTTCAATCGGCTCAAGGTATATCATTCCTGCCACCAACCTTTTAAATCATTCAGGACAAAGACTTTTATACCTAATTAAACTATTCATAACTAAAAAATTTCCCGCAATTATCTATACGAATTCAGTAATGTTCTTTAAATTTTAGCTAATCCATATATATGTTTCAGCATAATTATAATCCGCCTTTGGCGAAGGTGATTGGTTGCCAAAAAGAACGGGTGTAATACTGCTACTGATGCTATTAACTCTTACAATAGGGTTAACAGCACTCATAACACTAAACAATAATACCGGTTATCCGCCTTTCATTCCAACCACTAATACTGTAACCCCAAAAAACTTGGTAGGTACCTCTACCATTAATCTGACCAATAGCTTGGTACTAAGAAGTATTTCAATAAACAACTACGGGATAGCAACCATTACCGACACCTTCAGAGTAAGAAATGATGGTTTAGACTCTGCAACATTTGCAGACATATTCTACCCTGAGAGTATATGGCCTAAGCTCCTTACATCTACCGCTTGGTCCGAAAACCTTCAACTGAATACAGAAGAAATTTCTTCAGGCGGACGTAACGGTACCCGAATATTATTCCATAAATCACTAGCCCCCGGGGAAAACTACACATTTACATTAACACAATATTTTGATGAGACGATTACCACCATTGAGATTCCTTCCATTGGAAATATGGCACAGTTTGATTTTCCAGCCTGCCCCTATTCACCTTACAAAACAGAACAGTGTAATATTTCGGTCACATTACCTAAAGGCGCACAAGCCTTCTACTCCCCACTCACATACAATATTAGTAACATTGAACCCTTCGATACTATAAACGTACTAACAATACTATTCTTTTTCACAGGCGGGGACTCTATCATATCGCTTAAAACGGTTTACAGAACGATAACGGTTGATCCTTGGCTTGGAATAAATGTAATAGAACTCCACCTAATAGAAAACAAGGGACCCTCGAATCTCAACAAAATCCATTTTCAAGCCCCTCCTGGCACAATAAAGTTTATGGCTTATGATCCTGCCGGACTAGTAGGGTTTTGGCTTGATGGTGATAGTGTCGTAGTAAACACTCGCTACCCAGTTCCACCCAATGGGACTTACGGCTATTATACTGTCTACTCTATTCCCATTGCAATGTCACAGGTGGGTAGTTCTGGTTCATACCTGTTTGCTTTCAATATTTTGCCCAGTTACGGGGGAGTAATTGAGAACTTTTACGTGTCACTGATATTCAGTAACTTCGCAGACGTATCTTTCTGGACCCCCCCAGCAATTCCCATTCCCTCAATTGCTAAAAACGTTTTCTTTTACGTCTGGAACAATGTCCTTCCCACTCAAAACGCATTCTCCTACGTTACATACCGTGTTGGATTTCCAACAACGTACTGGCGTCCGTTTGTCTTTATGTTGATCTTCGGCAGTGTAGCCACAGCTTATGTGGTTATCAGATCACGTCGCGTAGAGGGTGCACCCGAGATAGTAACCCCTGCAGAAGTTATAGCTCCTATTCTCAGTGAGTTTTGCGAACTGTACGACCAAAAGAACGCACTGATACTCGAAATGGACAGTTTGCGTGAAGATGCTCTTAAGAGAAAGATCAAAAAGGTAGAATACGCTCAGAGAGTTAAATCCGCTGAAAAAGAGTTAGCTACGCTCAACAAACAGCTAGACCAGAAGAAAATTGAAGTATTAGAATCGAATAAAAAATTCGAATCGGATTTCAGAGCCTTAGAAATAAATGAAGCCGACCGAGAGCAAGCCAAAATGGCTATCCAACACCTCAGACGAAGATACCTCATGAAACGTCTGACTAAAGAAACATACGTCAAACTCAGTGAGGCTCAAGAAAAGAAACTCAAGAAGGCAGAATCTAACATAGACAAGAAAATCCAAGACCTGCGCAGAGAAGCAACTTAACACATATTTTTTTCTATTTCTATTCAAAAATACACTTTTTCATTTACCCTTCTACTTCATCTAACTTCCTAACCTAACCCCAGCGTATTCTGGGTAACTAATTTTAATCTTGGAAAGACTCTTCGATGAACATATAATTTTCATCCGTAAATATTTTTCAAAGCTAAGCTCAACGATACTTCTAGATGGTTTCTTGAAGTCCTATTTGCACCATTTGAAAATAAGGGATAATCATTAGAAGAAGGAAGAATATTGGTAGCGCTGCGCAGATTCGAATTCCGCGGCCAAACTAGGAGTATGGCTTCTCTGCGGTCTCAGGGTCCAAAGCCCTATATGCTTGTCCACTACACCACAGCGCTCCAAGAATCGAACGGAAAATCTTACAGTTATTTATATATTTTTCGAGAGTTTTTAACTTTTATCATTAGTGTTGTTCTTAGATATTTATAAAAGCATTAAAGAAACTTAAGAACTCAATCTTCTTCTATGGTAATCGCCCCTTCTTCGCACTGAATTTCACATGCCCTGCAAACCAAGCACTCTTCTTCGGCTACCGCCTTTGCTGAACCACTATCAAGCTTGTAAACTTCCGCGGGGCAAATTTTTGCGCGGTCAGACTATGTCTTGTGCCTCTACGCATACCCCGCAGCCGATGCATTTTTCCTTATCCACTATAATTTTCACCATTTTTTTCAGGGCACCTCGTTAACTGGTTGACTCAACAATTGGGGGGCTGTTAAATGATTCTTTGTTCTAATCGATTTATTTTCTTGACGGGTATAAAATTCTCATAAAAAAGAGGATTAGGGTTTTATTAACTATTTTTTTACTTTAAATTGAAGGGTTTACCCTCGTTTAAGACCTTTTTTGGAATCTTATCCTTCCACTTCTCCAAAAAGGCTTTGTCATCCTTGGCTTCACGTAGATCGTCGGGTAACATATGGGGGATTGTTTCTATTATGGGGTACCATCTGCCACACTTGTCACAGAGTATTATTCCTTCCTCAGCTTCGGCTCTGTATAACAGCCAGTTTAATAAGTGTATATCCAAGTTGAGTTCGGGGGTGAGGCTGGTGGGGAGCTTACCCTTTTTTATTTCCAGAGCGTTTTTTATTAACTGTACTGATGGTGTATCGCTTAAATCCTCGATTGTCGTTAATATGTCTAATTTTTCGGCGAATGTTTGGAGATATTCTTTGAGGGGTATTGGTTCCTTGGTCATTTCATCCTCAATCTTAACAGTGGATCCTGATTGATCTATTGTAATTCTGCCCTTCAACTCCTTTTTTAGGAAGTTTAGGTCTTTCTTTTTTAGATCCTCGTTGACTTTCTGGAAGTCCTCTTTTTTTGTTTCCCATGTAAAAACTTTGAGCTTTAAGGGGTAATTTTTACAACCATTTATCGGGCAGGCTAAGATATCTAACAACCAAAGCTTCATGTTTTAAACCTCTTTGATAATTATTGGTTATTTGTTCTCGTTTCGTTTAATATTCATAATTTTGGCTTTTATATTCTTTTTTAATTAATTCGGCTTCAAAACATTCAGTATCTTATAGGTAGTATCAGTATTCGCTAATACTGAAGGGCAATGTATTTACCATAAAATAGAATTTAATATAAAAACTTTTGTGTAAATTTCAGCAACAAAATATTTCTATCAGTTTAAATTCTAGTTCTTACTATGCCGCTTATTTGACCTTCAATCCAAAGGTCAGGCCATATTCTTGAACCTGGTAAAACTGTAGTTGAGTCTTCAATTCTGCAGTTGGGTCCTACAACTGCCAGTTTACCTATCTCCACCCTGTTTCCCACTTCACAATTTTCGGCTATGATGCATTCTTGGAGGTGTGCATTAGAAGCAATTTTTGAATCCCGATACATCACAGCCTTGTCAATTTTGGTTTCACTTCCTATAGTTACCCCCGACTTTACTATTGAACAGGGTTGAATTTGAGCGCCCGCTTCTATTGTACAATCGTTCTCAATGATTACCGGTCCTTCAACTTTCGTACCTTTCTTAATAACGGTGTTTTCTCCGATATAGACTGGTCCCTCTACTTTCCCCTCTATTTCGGCGGTTTCGCTAATATACTTTTTTATTTGGTTAACGATCCATTCTGTAGCTTTCATATAACCCTCGGGTTTCCCCACATCTACCCAAAACCCTTCCGCCCTATAACCATAGATACGCTTACCCCTCTTTAGCAACAGGGGAAACAAATCCTTCGCGAAATCAAAAGGAGTGTTTTCAGGAATGTAATCCAAAATTTCGGGTTCCAGAACATAGAGACCCGTGTTGGCGAGGTTACTGAAACATTCATCTGGTTTCGGCTTTTCAGCAAATCTTTTGATCTGTTTTTTTCTGTTTAACTCCGCAATGCCGAATTGCCATGGATTTTCAACATCGACGAGTGAAATTGTGGCTATGCCTCTCTTTTCTTTATGATATCTTAAGGCTTCTGCAAGACTTATTTCCGTAATGTTATCTGCCTGTATTACACCAAAGGGTTCATTGAGATATTTTTCGGCGTTTTTGACGGACCCCGCGGTTCCGAGCGGTTCATTCTCTTTCGGATAATATAGTTTTACACCGAATTCTTGTCCATCTCCAAAATAATTCTTTATTTGGTCTTCTAAATAGTTAGTCGTGATAATAATCTCATCAAAACCTCTTTTACTAAGAGAGTCAATTATCCAGTGTAAAACTGGTTTATCGCAAATAGGTAACATAGTTTTCGGTGTAGTATACGTCAAAGGACGTAATCTTGTACCATAACCACCAGCTAGAATGACCGCTTTCAAGAAACAGCCTCCCTTCTAAGACCATACCCAGCATTTTTATTATTATTAATCTTGTAAACGTAATTTTGCTTCTTATATTATACTCTCTTACACTAGTAAGGTTGTAAAATTTAATCTGTTGTTGTTTTCTGAATTAACCTCTTCATCGATATAAATGTAATGGTTAGCTTTTTGACATATTTTTCAAGCTCTTAATTGTAATAAGTTAGATTGATTTTTAATTTCCGCCTTCCAGAAAAATATAGATGAGTATAACCGTGGAAAATCAAAAAAGTGATAAGATTGAAATAAAAGCACTATATAAATCCTTTCTCCAACAGTCCTTATCCGGAGGAAGATTAGGCGCCAAGATTGCCTTTGGGTCTAAAAAAGTTAAAGTCAAAAATCGGGATGCCTATAATAGGCGCGTTTTTTAATGATAGTCTTATTTTCATATTTATATTTCATTTCTAAAATTAATTAGAGCACGCCATAAGTTTTTTATCGATTTGGAAAATTCATGGAGAAGAAATTACTAGAAAATTTAATAATGTGGAAGCTCTTTCTCTTATCCATGCTTTTTACTGAACAAGGGAGACCCAAGGTACTTATGGGCGACATATATAACATAACCGAGCATGATTCTAGAAACATTGGTGGGATTTAATTGGTGGCAAGTCTAGAAAAGATAAAGGGTATAGGCAAAAAAGTAGAGGAAAAGTTGGTGGAATACTTCGGATCAGAAGAAGAGGCGCTTGATGCGGTTTTAAATGGAAGAATATCCGAAATAGGTACTATTCCTGGCATAGGCTTAGGTAAGGCGCTCCAGATTGTAAAGAACGCCTATGAGCATGTGGAGGGCGTAACCTCTTCTCAGGTTCTCAGAACCGATGACATTCAAGAAATTTATGATCACATACTTGAAATAGCCCGATCTTATGCCAGAACAACATATGCCAAAGATAAAATGGTGCTTTACTGGCCTCTCCCGCCCTCCAAGATCGATAAGATAAAAAACAATTTGGCGCGTTTTATCGAGTCAAAGAAAATTATTGAAACTATAGGAAAAGAAAAAGTTGATAAAATATCAGAGTTACTGAGTGTCCTTGCTCCCCTTAAAAAGGGTATGATTAAAAAGAAGATAGAAGGCAGGACGATTCTCACAAAAAATGATGAGACTTACCAAGAAATACGAAAACAAAAAATTGACCACTACTGCAATGTCGCTTTATTAGACCCAAATGAAAAAACCGCGGAATACGCTCAAGGATACGATCTCGCTTTATACATACCAACTGGCGGTGATTACGACAGTTCACTCGATTATGTTGAAAACGTTTTTATGATTCCCCCAGAATGGACCGTTAATGATTTGATTCCAGAATTAACCATTGAATTTTATTCAGCAAACTACAAGGTGATAAGCGCTACCTGCGAGTTGGCTAAAATAATTAATACTCTTCTGGACGGAGAAGCCATAAATGAATTCAAGTCACAACTGGATATTCAGGTCTTAGAAGAAGTGAAAAACCTTCTCGGATTAATAACCGAAGAGGGTGGAGTAGCTGAGGGGTACAACGCAGAATTAGATAGGTTCGGGAAGGCGTTAGACACTTTTGACACCGCGGTATTAGATACAGAAACCTGGTTAAATGACGAGATAAGAAAAAGACTATCTGATAGTGAAGCGAAACTCGGAGGAGAACAAATAATTAAGATTCTTGAAGCAGCTAGAAAAGACTCCATCGAAGCGGGCAGTCTTAAAAGTTACCTTCCAGGTGAGGTTACTGACATTATATTGGACACCTTAGGAAAAGCTGAAGATAGGTTTTGCAAAATTCTAAATCTAACCTCCAAGGAGATAGTTTGGATAGATGGAATATTTCCCACAGAAATTTTATTGCCTCTGGAACTAAATCGATCCAAAACAATTGAATTAGAAAATACTTTGCGTAAACAATATAGTATTAAGGAATACACGATACTACGAGAAATCGCTGATAAACTTTCAAAATACATGGGCGTCGTCAGAAAGGCGGTTCAATCAATTCTTGAATTTGACTTATTTTTCGCAGTAGGCTTATTCTCCAAGGATTATGAACTTAACATCCCAAAAATTCAAACCGAAAGCTGCGGAATTGGATTCGAAGGCGGGCAGAACATCTTCCTAAAGGAGAACGAGCTTAAAGGAAAAGACAAAGTGGTTCCCATCAATTACATAGTAGGCGATCCCGGCTTCAAAATGGATGACACAAAGGGAGAACGAGTTGTCATGCTCTCGGGTGCAAATTCTGGAGGAAAAACCATGACAATTCACCTCATGGCTCAGATAGCCATACTATCTCAAATGGGGTTCCCGATTCCAGCAAAGAAGGCAAGCGTAAGCCTATTTGACGAACTGTTTTACTTTGGAAAATCTCAAGGAATGGTATCCGCGGGAGCCTTAGAAACAACGCTTAAAAGGTTTGCATCCATAATAACTAATCCAGCTTCCAAACTCGCGTTATTCGATGAAGTGGAAGCCATGACCGAGTCAGGAGCAGCGGCCAAAATTATTGCTGGGATACTAGACATCCTATATGAAAACGAAAAAACATGTGCCGTTTTTGTCAGCCATTTATCTCAGGAAATAATAAACTTGACCAAAACTCCTATCAGGGTAGACGGTATTTCTGCACGAGGTCTTGACGAAAACCTTAATCTTGTAGTTGATAGAACACCCAGATTTAACTATCTAGCCAAATCAACACCAGAACTAATATTACAAAGATTGTACTCCCTCTCAAAAGGCGAGGAAAAAGAGGTTTTCGGAAATATCCTAAAAAAACTGAGTGAAGCCGAATAAACAAAAAATTCAGCGAATCATTTTTTAAAATTTATAATCAAAACCCTTTTCGAGATATGAAACTAAACCCCGAATCTACTGACTTTAAACAAGCGCTAAAACGTTTATTTTTTTAGTAGAAAATTTGCTTGAATGCCCCTGATTTTTCAGTAGTTGAGGTTTCAGCTCGTGGCTTCTACTCGGATTTTGTTTTCTACCCTTAGACCAAGTTTTTTGGCGGCTTTATCCTGATTTATTGATATCTCTAAAAAGTCATAGCTACCAATAACACAAACATAAACCCCTGCCTTAACATACCCGTATGCTCTTTTGAATGGAAAATTAATTCTTTTGCCATTAATACTGACATTTATGTCGGTGTCATATTTTACATTGATTTCCTCCAAGTCCTTTTCAGTTATGTTAGTTATGCCATTACCAAACTGATCGATATGTATAATCTCTCCCAAAACCACTCCTTCTTTAACTATGGATTTTGGGACACTCCAACGAATATAGTTATTAATTTTAGGGCCTACTAGTCGGGTTTCGACTCCATTTGCCAAGTGTGCTGCTACTGGTGAAAAAATAGTTAAACCGTGGAAAGTATGTGTTTTCTTTTCAAGCATTAACTCCTCATTTTTGATTTCATAAACATTCTTAACTCCCTCTCTATCCATGAAGAGCGAAAAGAGACCATTATCCGGACCGACCGCTAAGAAACGCTCGGTTTCTATAACTATCCCTCTTCTCTCCGTGCCCACACCCGGGTCAACCACACCTACAAAAATGGTGCCCTTTGGAAAATATGGAGCTGCCGAAGCAAACACAAAAGCACCGTGTCTTATATCAAAAGGAGGGATTTCATGAGAAATGTCAACAATATGAGCCTCCGGACATATGCTTAGTATAGCACCCTTCATAGCTGCTACCGACGATTCCTTAAACCCAAAGTCTGTAAGTAAAGCAATAACCCTCAGCTTAGCCATTAAATAGGCACTTCCTAACATTAGCCTAACGTAACAGTTAAGGATTATATAACCTTATGTGGTCTTAAATGGACATTGGTTATTTTTTAAGATAGACTATAAAAGTTCTAGGAAAGGCTTAACTGTCAAATAAACTTCCAACTGCAAGCATGGATAGAAACATCGCAACCAATATCAAGTCCAGCAGTCTGTGAACTGATGTTTCTCAACCTTTTTGTGTCGAATATTATAATCCTTGTTATTATTCAAACTCATTCCTTATCTCCCTCTTTGGTCTGTGCAGATTTGCCCTTGGTGTATTTCTCGTAAACATTGTCAAGGAAGCTTGTGGAGCTTGCCAGCAAAGAGACTACTGCTAAATATAAATACGTATTCCGATTTTGTAACCACCCAGTAAAGTAGCCTAGATAAGGGGGGTTGAATGTAAGATGTAAACAAACAAGTCCAGCAAGCAAGAAGATTACTCCAAAAACAAACTCCCAAAACGTAAAATTCTCTCTAGTGAAATACTTTGCATTTATAAAATAAACCCCTCCATCACCTTCCCTACTCGGACTCATAATTCCCATCTCCACCATTTCTCTAAAGGCATTTCTCTAACTCATTAACTTTTTCATTTTACTGTTATATGATTTAGAGAGAAAATTTTCCAAATACCTTTTTAATAAAATAGTAGTAAAGAAACATATAAAGGGTATTCGACAACCTCTTAGTAGGTAATAATCAAATAGAATAAAGGGAATACTGATGACTCGAGGTCTATTTGTCGGTAGATTTCAACCATTTCACCTCGGACACCTGCATGTCGTAAAAAAATTACTAGAAGATGTGGATGAACTAATAATAGCGATTGGCAGCGCCCAGTACAGTCACACCTTTAAGGATCCTTTTAATGCGGGTGAGAGAATTTGGATGATTAGAAGTGCACTAAATGATGATGAGGTAGACCCAAAAAGATACTATATTGTACCTGTTCCCGATGTTAATGATAACCGTATTTGGGTGGCTCATGTAGCATCTTACACCCCTCCTTTCCAAATAGTTTTTTCAAATAACTCCTTAGTGAAAGTGTTATTCGAAGAAGCAGGGTACGATGTCCAACCTTCCCCAATGTATCAGAGAGAATTGTACTGCGCCACGGAGATTCGTAAAAAGATTGCGGCTAAAGAGAAATGGGAACATCTCGTTCCTGATAGCGTGGCGAAAATTATTAAGGAGATAGGGGGAGACAAAAGACTCAGACAAATTGTTAAGAAGGATTATGATAACGACCTCGCCAATATAGATTCAAACGATACTACTCAATAGCTATAGGTGTAAGAGTATGGTTGTTATTGCTTCGACTCTAAAAAAGAATGGATTATACGCGGGAGCTGCTAGGAGAGGAGAAAAATTGGTTGCTACCGTGCTACCCGTTAGGGATCAGGAAACCGCAAAGAAAAAACTGATGGACAAAATTCGAAACGAAAATATTGAATTCAAGGATGATCAATTTTGCTTAGCGGTTTCCGAAAAAATTTTTCGAGCGGTTCAGGGAGAAAAGGTGGAGTTTAATGAGCCAATCGACCTCTCAGGTTATCCTCCCTTTCAGAAAAGAGTTTTAGAGGAAGGCAGAAAGATTAGTTGGGGAACAGTGACCAGTTACGGTAAACTCGCAGAGAAAGTGGGAAATAAAAAGGCGGCTAGAGCGGTGGGAAATGCCATTGCGTCAAATCCATTATGCATGGTAATTGGCTGTCATAGAGTTGTTAGAAGTGATGGTAAAATTGGAGAGTTCGGTTACGGTACTGAACTTAAAAAGAAACTCCTCCAAAATGAAGGAATCAAAATAAAAGGAGACAAGATAATTAAGACTAAATAGAATTCATAATTTTTTCAAAAATATCTATTTTTCAACTTTAACTGATTTATTCCTAGAAAAGAATAACAAGGTTGAGCGGAGGTAACCGAAATCTTAGAAATAGACGGTAGCGTAGGAGAGGGTGGAGGACAAATTTTAAGAACAGGCATAGCTCTATCCGCTCTCGTGAATAAACCAGTCAAGATTTACAACATACGCGCTAAAAGATCAGACCCGGGTCTTAAGGCTCAGCACGCAACGGCAATCAATGCTTTAGCTAAAATCACCCAGGCCAAGGTAACAGGCGTTGAAATCGGATCAAGAACAATAACATTTCAACCAGATAAGCCTCAAGGAGGCAGCTTCAAATTCGACATCGGCACAGCGGGATCTATTAGCATGGTTCTCCAAACCATAATGCCTTGCTCAGCTTTCGCACAGTCCACAACCCGACTGGAGATTATAGGTGGTACAGATGTAGCTTGGAGTCCGCCTATAGACTACATAAAGAATGTTACTTTACCAATTCTGATGAAGATGGGTTATAATTCGGAGTTCTTATTGGTTAGGCGAGGCCATTATCCGCGAGGAGGTGGGCAAGTGAGAGCAGTTATAAATCCTGTAAAGAAATTATCTCCATTAAACTTGACTGAGAGAGGGGAAATTCTCAGCATTAAAGGAATCTCACACGCTGTGAGATTACCTCAACACGTTGCTCAAAGACAATCAGATTCAGCGCAAAATAAGCTGAGGAAAGCTGGTTTTAAAGATGTTGAAATCAGACTGGAATGGTATGAACAAGGAAAAGACCATCATCTAGGCCCCGGATCCGGTGTTGTGTTATGGGCTGAAACAGATTCAGGTAGCGTAATTGGTGCAGACGCTCTGGGTGAGAGAGGCAAACCCGCAGAAAAAGTAGGGGAGGAAGTGGCTGACAAACTTCTGAAAGAAATTGAAAGAGATGCACCTATTGATTCTCATCTAGGGGATATGCTGATTCCATATCTTGCGGTTGCGGATGGCAGGTCTGAAATAAAAGTTACTGAATTAACTCTCCACCTAATTAGTAACATTTCGGTAACCGAAAAAATCTTGAACATTAAATTTGACGTTACAGGTAAAGAAGGAGAATCCGGAATAGTTAGTGTCGATGGAATAAACCTTAAAAATTCAATTTAGAACTCTATCCCAAACGTTTTAAATTACATACATATTTACCATACAATAAAAATATACTTGGCTTGAGTTATTACCACTTTTTTCATACTCTTATTGGATTCCGACTCAATCAGCTGTTAATCAACTTTTACTTCGCCCACTTGTTCCGATTTGGTTTTTGGAATGTGTATCTCTAAAACTCCGTTATTTCCTGAGTACTTGGCTTTAATATTATTGGTATCGATTTTTTCCGGGAAAGTGAGGCGCCTTTTAATGCTGCCGGAAATTCTTTCGTGTAATAGATATTTTCTCGGCCCCAAATCTGGGCTGGGTATATCTGCCGAAAAATCTAAAAAGTTACCGGTAGCGTTCAAAATGATTTTATTCTTATCCACTCCCGGTAAATCCATAAAAACCACGTATTCACTATCGGAATCGACTATGTCTACTAGGGGAAATTCTATTGTTGTTTTGTTCCCCAGAGCTTCTCGAAGCTCATTCTCCAATCTTTTTATAATCATGAACACGTTTTCAGAGGGCGGTCCCTTTCGCATATCTCAAATCTCCTTGGAGTTTACCGGCTTTCATCGCCGCCTCAAGTGCCTCTTGCACCCCGATGTTTTGAATCGCTACCATCCCGATTGGATTATCCACTTTCTTTTTAACTTCTTCCAAGTCTTTACTGCTCATCAAGTCCACCTTATTAATAACAACAACCAAAGGAAGCGTGGGAAAAGTCTCTCTTACCTCACTCAATAACTCTAACTGTCCTTCTAATGGATAACCACAAGAAAGTGATGGATCCATAATGAAGACCACCACATTAGCGATATGACGAATAGCCGTTATTGCCTGAAGTTCTATTGGATTCCTTTCTCTCATTGGTCTATCGAGTATACCAGGGGTATCAATTATTTGGCAGCGAGAATCATTATAAGAAAAATGACCCAAAATAATCTTTTTTGTCGTGAAAGGATATTCTGCAATTTCCGGTTTTGCCGAGGAAACAGCACTCACAAAAGAACTCTTGCCGGTATTTGGATACCCCGCAACAACAACCGTGAACTCATCAGTATTAACCGTGGGAAGTTTCGAAAGTATTTTAGAAGCATCAATTAAAAAATCTAATCGGCTGGCTAATTTATTAATGACAGAAGAAATTCTGGCGTAAGCTTCTATACGCGCTTGTGAAGCCTGTTTAGGATACTCCGAAAATTTTATTACCCGCATTTTTTGGCTAGCAATTTTTTTTATTACTCGAGCCGCTCCCTCAATAGAGGCTAAAACCTCTTTTAATTTATCAATACCCACCAGAATATCCGCTAACTCTCGATAAAATGGATGAATCTCATCAAGGTTTGGAAACACTTTCACCATACTCTCTAAATACTCTACAAGATTATATGAAATAAATCTCACACGTGCCACTTCACGCTTCCTAGCCTTAGCAATCGGAGAGGCACGCCGCGACACATCTAGGGAGAGACGCGAAGCCCTATGAAAAACAATATCAAGAAGTTCCTCCGACCTATGAATATTCCTGATTTTCGAAAATGGGTGCATCTTCACATCCCTCATTAAGAGGGACTAAAAGGCACTTTTTAACTCTATCGGCGGGTTACTCCATTGGTTCGACTGATGAAATGAGCGTGTATCCATGTATCCTAAAATGACACTAAAGGGATAAATAGAAATTAATAAAAGGTGATAATTAGATTGAGAATGTAGAATAATGAATTTTATCACAAAAGGTTTTTATTTATCAGACGAATTTATGGGTTAAAGGAGAGGATCAAAATGTCAGGCTTTCCAGAGAGCGCAACTATAATAGGAATAGTTTGTAAGGACGGCGTCGTGCTAGCCGCAGAAAAACGTATTACTTATGGTAGTCTCATTATGAGTCGTGTAGGTAAGAAGGTCTTCAAGATTACTAACCGAATAGGAATTACAGTTGCTGGACTTGTAGCTGACATGCAGGTTTTATCAAAAGAGCTTGAAGCAATGTCTAGAATGTACTCTATGGAACAGCGTAGGCCCATAGGTGTTCGCTCAGCCGCTAACCTTCTATCGAACATACTGTACGAGAGAAAGATGATGCCCTTCTTCAGCCAAACAATCATTGGCGGATTTGATGATGGAGGACCGGCAATCTACACTTTGGACTTAATGGGTTCGCTTCTAAAGGACGCCTATGCGGCTGCTGGATCTGGTTCAGAAATAGCTCTCGGAACCCTCGAGAGACACTTCAAAGAAGGCATAGATGTAAACGAAGGAAAAGACCTAGCAGTACGAGCAATAAAGGCTGCAGCTAGAAGAGATACTCAGTCAGGAGAAGGAATCGACGTCATGGTCATAACCGATAAGGGAATAGATATATTCGAAGAGAGCATCACCTGAATTGAATTATGCAGGTATCCCTTCTCTTTCTCTTAAAAATATTTAGAAAAAATCGCTTACAAACACGATACTCATCATTACGATAAAGGTTGGCTCAAATCCTTTTATTTTCCATGAGTAAACTAGTCCACCAGCTAAATATTTTCTAAAACAAAAAACCAATTTAAATTTCCTTATCACAAAAAATTTTTCCTGGAGATGAAGATGCTCGAATCATTAGAGAAAATAGCTTCTAAAACAAACAGAGCTTTATGCTTGGGAGTTGGCGGTGGTGGCGATATAATGGGCACCCTGCCAACGAGTGGGTATCTCAATGTTCTCGGAGTAGAGACAATACTAGGGGGTGTAGGCTGGGAGCGTATCGTCATTGACCCGAGACCTGGACCCAGATCACTAGATGAGATACTAAACATAGAGAAGATATCAGAAAGCACTGCTTACGTTGATAAAAATTCCCATACAAGTGACGGTGTATACTTTCAATGCAGCAACATGGCTAATTTTCTAAACGAGAGAACCATAATCGTGGATATTTCCAAAGGCGTTCGTGATATTTCAAGGGGACTACAAGAAACTGCTGATAAACTAGAGTTAGACTTAATAATAGGCGTAGACGTGGGTGGTGATGTCTTGGCCTCCGGTGAAGAACCGGGGCTTAGAAGCCCTCTCTGTGATGCCACGATGCTTGCAGCTCTTAGAATATTAAAAATTCCAACAGTAATAGCTGTTTTTGCTCCAAGCTGTGATGGTGAACTTACTCTTAGTGAACTTGTGAAGAGATTCGAACTGGTGGCTAGAAACTCTGGTTATTTGGGCGCAAAAGGCATGACTCCAGAGGATTTCTCAAAAATGCGTAAAGCTGCGAGGTATGTAAAAACTGAAGCTAGCATTCTTCCCCTTCGAGCATGGAAAGGCGAACACGGGATTTTTAAATTAAGGAACGGAAGCCGTAGCGTTGACCTCTCAATTCTTTCAACTCTAACATTTTACTTCGATACAAAAGTTGTTTCCAAGTTGAGCCCAATCGCAAATGCTCTCAAAGGAGCAAAAAATTTTCAAGAAGCAAACCAAAAGCTTCATGAGTTGGGTCTAACCACAGAATACGACCTCGAATTAGATTATAAAAAAATCGAAAAGAATTCTGACCGGTTATAAACTTGTCTTTAACTCTTCATTCTATTTTTTATCCAAGCCTAGAAAACTACTAATCTTTTCTGAAGCTTTAATCTGAGATTCTAGATGTCCCATAATTCTGCCGTTTCTGCCGAGTTTATATAGATCTCTGAGCACTCCCTTATCTATTGCAGTGGGTTTGCTGTGAGCCAAGGGTGTTCCAGCTAGCGGCATGAAATAATGAAGTCTAGCCGTAACCTGCCCCTTCTTGAATAGACGCTTAATCGCTTCATAAGTTTTATACTGATCGTCCCTCGTCTCTGAGGGAAACCCGAGAAGAAAATCTACAGAGACCCCTAAACCATTATTTATTGCGCAGTCCACCGCTGCGTAAACGTCTTCTATAGTGTGTCCCCTATTCATTAACTTTAATACGCGACTGCTACCAGACTGAGCACCTATCGCAACAACTTTGTTGCTACAATACTCTGAAATTATTCCTGCAACTTCTTCGTCAAAGTTTTCTGGTCTCGATTCGGAGGGAAAACTGCAAAGGAAGACTCTCGAATTATTGAAAGATTTGCTGGTTCTTAATAGCTCTTCAAGAGCATTAGGGTTTGACTTTAGGCCGTCTTTGGAGCCGTAACAAAGAGAGTTTGGACTAATAAACCTGATATCGATTTTTCCTCTATCCTTAAATCGCTTTTCATATGCTTCTACATGTTTCCTTATGGCATCTATACTCCTATGGTGCATTTTCTTCCCGAAAATGTATGAGACTTCACAGTATTTACATCCATGAGGACAACCACGACTAATTTCGATGGGAGGAAACAAATCAAATTTTTCGGAAAAACTATAAAATTCATCTAGTTGTAATTCTTGCGACTCGGTTCTTATTACCTCGCCATCATGAAGATATGCAATACCTGGAACATTAGAAAGTGGTTTATCTAACTGAAGATTATAAATGAGGTTAGGGAAGCTAGCTTCACCAGAACCCACAGCCACAATATCAAACCCCATCTTCAGGGTTCCTCTCACATCTCCACTGGGGTGCGGTCCCCCCGCAACTAGAGTAAAGCTTTGTCTTCCTAGTGAATATATGTACTCTGAAAGTTTTTTCAACTCCTTCAGAACTAATGATGCCTGTGTTGTGAAAAAAGAATATGCAAAAATAATTCTTCCATACTCTTCGACCATATCTTTAATCTTGGAGTCGGATAAGTTTTTAAAATCCTTTGGGAATAAGATCGCTAGGTTATCGAATTTTTTATCTCGTTCAAGTACTCCCAATAGTGGTGCAAAACTATACCAATTCTCTTTAAAAATTCTTAGTACCAATAGTAACTTCTTCCACTCCATTTTCCTAAAAAAGAATCTGGGATGTTCTATTATATTCAGTTAAAACCCAAAAAATAAATGTGTTTTTAATTAGTTGGCTTCTTTCTTCCTATTAGTCTCCATCCTGGGATGAACAACTTGAAATAAACATTTTTTGTCCAAAAGTCAATTAGGGGTGATAGTAAATTCACAATTTTTTTTAATAATTGATAGATCCCAGACGAGGAGGAGATACGTGCAGTTGGGGTCTTTGCGGCCTTTAGGTATGCTAAGAGATCCACAAAGAATATTTCAATTCCGTTTTTTACAAATTTTTTAACAAAGTCGAGGTAAGTAGCATTGTAATATAGGGAATTTTTAACTCTACTCCACCTCCAAACAAAGGGATCCGCAATTCTTTTGGGAAGAAGTACTACAAAAGGCAGACCACTATGAGGATCACTAATAATAACATAGGGAGATAACTTGTTTGGTGTTTCAATAAAAATTAGACCATCGGACTTTAAAAGTCTACTAATCTCTGAGAAGAATTTATTGACATCTGGAATATGTTCAATAACATCATTACACACCAAAATATCAAATACTTCATCGCTGAAGGGAGAATTACTGGCATCTGCATTTAGCACATCGAGAAGAACCTTTTCTTCACATGCTCTAATCTTTGTGATTTTGGTGCAGTTCTTGTTTAAATCAATTGAAACAACATGTGCTCCGTTTTTGGCGAATGCTATGGACACTCCGCCGGAACCGCATCCAACATCTAGTACTCTTAACTTATTTATCCTGATGCACCGTTTGAAGAGGGAAACTATAAAGTTGCCTCTCTGGACGCTGGTTAAATGATAAAGCTTGATAAGATTGAACCGGGGATATTGTTCTGGAGGAAGAATCAATTCATGCAACAATTTTCTAAATAGACTGTCTTCGTTGCTGTAAACTTCATTAACTGTGGGCACTAAGCAGCCTCCTTTTTAATTGAAGGAAATAATTGAATAAATTTGGCCAGAATTATTTTTAAATTTAAAAAATTCTCCATTATAAACTATTTCAATCCTCTTTGATTAACAACACTGTCAAAGAGTAATTAAATTAGATCTCCATCTACCAAGATCTAGCTATCAATGCTTCGGAACTTAAATAAATATAGAAATCAAATTATTATTGTCAGTTTCCAACGGTAAAAAGTTCTAAAAAATTAAAAATATCAAATTTAATCATTTCTCATTAAAGAGATGCATCGGTTTAAAAGCGATTAGTATATCACAGGCTATAGGAGGAAGGATGTTGCCTGGTTGGGAAAAAAAATATGTTGGGCTAAATACAAATGTGGAGAACGTTTTTGAGGATCTGAGAGTCTTTTTTTCGGATCAAGAATTCAAAATCAAATCTCTAAATAAAAAAAAGGGAACGATAGAGGTTCAAATAGATAGCGACGTCGATAAAAGCTACGGTAAGATCTCTTTTATCGGGGACACTAACGATTATGCGGCCAGAGTCGACTGGGAGGCAGCTCTCAGAAAAGTTTTCTGGATAAATTTCACCAACAAATTGCAAGACTTGATAAAGATAAATAGTAGTCCAGAAAAGCCGGAAGAAATTAAAGGAGAGAGTTGGTCTCCATCAGAAGAGGTCGTAGGAAAACTGGATTGGAGAAGAATGCCTGATGATCCAGATTTAGCAAAGTTGAGGAAAGAAACAGAAAAAGAGCTGGATGGTAAGCGTAGTGTTCTTCTTTCACAGGCAGAAGCCTATGAGCTTGAAGGAGAAATAAAAGAAGCGTTAAAACTATATAAAATGGCTGTTATAATATCAAAAGACTTGGGTGAAAATGTTTACGCCGAAATGTTTGAATCAAAAATTAAAGAATTCGAAGGGAAATCAAAATAATAAACATCAAAAATAAAGGTATCCTTCTCTAATACATACAAACATTTTTCTTCGTCACTATTTACAAATCAAAAATTAATTTAAATTGCTGACTCTGTTATATCGGTTTTTTAAATTTAGATTTATCAATTTTTATGGTTGAGTTTCGGGAGAATTCTCGTTGCTTAATTAGCTTTTCTGAGCCTTCTTTCTCGTCGTAAATTTTTGCAAATCTTGATTTCTCAGGCCTCCTTCCTTCTTCCCTCTCTTGTAAATTAGCCCAATTATCTAAAAGTTCTAGTACGTACATTTAGCATCCTCTATGCTTTAGTGCAATTATACTGTACTTTTCGATTCTTTTAACATTTTAGTGGAAATCGACCTACGGTGGAAGCTGTTGCTATTCCATGGATTTAACGAATTCTTCTGCCTTTTTTCTAAATCTGTAGAACGATATCGTGATAAGCAAAGGCGTTATGATAAGGGAGGCGATCACTGGAACGAGGAAAATCGGGCTATTAAAAATCGAAAAATCACTCTTCATAACACCCCAAATAAAACTGATAAGAGTAATGTATCCCGCGTACAGAAGAGCTGCCACAGCAACTGCAATAAAACGCCAATCCTCCCATAATTCCCCTCTAGCCACTAATGAAGCTAGATTCCATGTCTGAATGAACGCTACAGTGAATAGTATTAACCCCGTGGCTAGAACTACTATTATGATGGGACCCACAAGTGGATACGTTTCAAAAAACTGGGTCAATGTCATAATGTCCGCTCTAGTAGAAAGAACGAAAGTTATCCATCCCAAGTTGTATTCAAGGCCTGCAGGCAATCTAACATATAACTTTAAGATAGCTGCTGGACTTGAGGCTAGTAAGATCACAGGTATAGTTAGTAATGCGAGTATAATTATTATTGATTTATATCTGACTTTCATCAAACCACCTCAAAGTGTCCCCGTCTTTTAAGGCGGGGAGGAATTGAGTTTTAGTTGATTTTAAATATTCCTGTATTATTAATTTTTGTGAGCGTAATGCAGCCTCGACCAGTTTACCACTCTTGGAGGTGCCGTCAACCACCTCGTCTGCCCAGGTGAAGCCTTGGGTAAAGTTAGGTTCGGTGAACCGTTCCCTGATTTTGATGGGAATTAAATTGCTCACATCAAGCCACTTCCTTTAGGTAGTTGTAGTACTTATTCCACCTTCCTTATCCATTCAATATATTTGCCAATCCTTTCAAGAATATTTACAAGTTTACTTTCAGGAATTTCTAGAATGCTGGCTACCTCCTCCAATGTTCTCTTCCCGTTACAGAGCCTTCTGAGTTCCTTGTAAAGATTAGTATAAACTGGATCAATTCCAAAGAGTAATAAACTTCCCCCATTAAGCCTTTTAACTAGAGGATATTGTTGAACCTTTTTAACCATGTTTTGACACATCGCCTGCCTTATAATCTTTGTAACGACTTCCATCGACGTCCCTTTTTTTTCAGCTATTTCTTGAACCGTTTTTCTACCATCCATCTCTTTTAACACTTCAACTCCTTTCTCCCCGAACATCTCCAAAAGTTTTTCATTTTTTTGTTCAGCTTCTTGGAAAATAAACGAAAAAATTTCATATCGGAAAATATTCGGTTTATTCTCATCAAGTGTAGATTCTTCGTAGAGCATACGATATTCTTCTACGGGAAATGAACTCACTTTTACAACTATTTCATCTATTTTTTTTGAAAAATGCATAATGTAAGGTGTTAAAGATAAAAGAGGTCCTATTCCACCTTCTGTGTATATTGCAATTGCAACGGACTCCGACAGCTTCCAAACGACCAGAGAGAGATCACTTCTAGGTATGGCATAACTCCCTTCGGGGAAAAACTCATGATTTCTTTGCACGTAAGTGGATATGAATTTTAACACCTCTTTTTTCATGGGTCTACTACAATAAAAAATTATGCCTTTACCATTCAGTACACAAATACTTATTCTGGGAAAAGTCTTAATGGCTTCCCCAATTTTTTGAGCGATCTTTCTAAGCTTGGAGAATAACCTTTTTTTCTCTTTTTCCTCTCCACCCTCTCTCTTCAATTCTTTGAATTCATTAAACTCCCAGTCCTTCAGAGGAGAGGAATCATTCATCAAATTACCTCCACTAATGCCAAAGGATATTTACGGTTTCTAGATATTTACCCCATTTTTGGATCGCTCTTTTCTAAGTTTTTTCATATCTAAATTTTTTATAATCAACTCTATTTGAGTAACTTTTATTGACTTAATAACTATTAAGTTTAATCCCTAAACAGGGAGGGGCTTGCCAGTACCTCTCATGGCCATTAATCTATCAAAAATCTTTCTGTTAATTACTCCTACAATCTTTCCACCCTCCTCTACAGCTATTCTTTCCGCGTCTGTCTGTTCGAAAATCGTCTGAACTTCTGTAATCGGGGCATTTCTATCCACAGTAAAGACCGGACTTATCATCACATCCTCGGCTATAAGTTCTTTCGGATTCTCTCCCTCCGCTACTATCTGAAAGATTTCCCTATCCGTTATTAAACCCACAATCTCTCCTGAGTCATCTTCAACGAGAAGTGATCCAACTTCTTCATCAACCATCATTCTAGCAACCTCGGAGAGAGTGTCATCAACTTTACAGATGACTATGTTTTTTCTTGCTATATCATATGCTATAGACACGAGTAGACCCCCAATCAGCGTATCACATACTTCGAATTAAAGAAGCTTTATCGCCCTTAAATTTGTTACCATACTATTAACTAATATACACAACTTATCAGAAAATATTCCTGCTAAAATTTCTATTCTTAAAAATGAAAAAATAATTAATAATTAAAAAAGTTTTTAAATATTTAAAAAAAGATTTCTGGCGTGCATCTAAAAATTTTCAGGATAAAGCTTTGTATCTGGAATAACTAAAGTTTTGTGTTTGGAATGAATTTGTGGCATCTTATGCACTCGAATCCAACTGGTTTTTCCTCTCCCCTTATTAGTAAGGCATCAGACTCACCGAGTTCTCCATCGCCACAGAGGTGGAGCGCAGTAATTTTTGACGTATTTCCGCAGTGGAAACATTCATACTCATACTCCACAGAAGACACGTTTTTGACTCTGTCAATAGATACGACATACTTTTCTATGAACATCCTCCGACAGACCGCGCATGTGTAAACTATTTCCTCAGCAATTATTGTAGTTGGGCAACCGCAGTTGGGGCAGTTTTTGCAGGGTCTTTTAACACGAGTTCTAAGTAGTGCCTTAACCTCTAATTTTTGATACCATCCACACCATTTACAGACTTCGTGTAGGGGCGACTCAGTTTCAGGGGAACCAGTCCTTTTGAGAACCTTAATAAGTTCTGCTTTTTTCAACATCGCTTTACCCTCATTGCATAACGATACACGGAATTCATAATTATTCTGTGATCAATATACAGAATTGGATTATTTCATATTTATAGCTTTCTGATAAAATTGAGAATATCACAATTATTAAAAATAATATATGCGAAAATCTCAAAAATATATATAAAATAATTAATATAGTTTGCTTTGGGCGCGAAAATTTGAAAAAAAGCTATAAAAATTAATTAGAATTTAAAGTTTAATATTTTCACCTAAAACTGCAAATAAAAAGATTCAGCCTTTTATAAAAATTGTTAATTTATTTTTGGCTAGACAAAACTAAACCGTAGTTAAATTATTAGGGAGAACATTTTTACTGAATTTTTTCCCAAAATTTGTTTACCCTCGCTACAAGGCTCCTCAAGCAGGAAATTTTGGGAGGATCGCCACTATATTTATGCATGATACTCTCAGCAAAAGTCATAAAGCTTTCAATGTCCACTTCTCGTTTAAGGAATAAACAGAGAAGATTATAATTATATGAGGACACCACCACATTTTTGTCCTCAAAAACTATGGCTTTGGGCAATATATCACGATGCATTCCCACCATAAACATGGTATAAAACTCCGCTATCATCTCCTGTGCGGATGTTTTGCCGTCAAGACTTTTCTCCCATTTCAGCATAGGCCCGTATTCTTGATCCATGTTAATCAAAGCTACTGCTTTCAAACCATAATTTTTTAATGATTCCAATTTTTGATTCTCCTCTATGCTAATGACAGAATTACACTTTACATTATATTAAACATGGTATTTTTCAGGTAATATTCAAAGAGTCCTTCACTTGAATTTCTAAATACTCTTGTTGACCCCGAAATCATTCTTTTGAATTAAAATTCAAAAATCTAATAACAATATTTAAAAGTATAATTATATATAATCATAAACCAATTATTTTAAAACACACAACTTTTTCTCGGTTGGAAAAATTAAAAAGATTCAAAACTAAGGGAAAAATTAAGCGAAAAAATAGGGAAACAACATGGCTATAAGAAACTTATACGTGTTTAAGTCTTCAGGTCTTCTGCTCTTCCACAAAGACTACCAAGCAGTCAGCCTAGACTCCGACCTAGTAGCCGGATTCTTCTCTGCAATACAATCATTCGCAGAAACCCTACTAAAAGAAACAGAAACAGAACTTCACAGTATGAGTCTGGGTAAATATACCTTCATGTTCCACTCTGATAAGGATCTGGAAATCGCAATAGTAATAGTTATTGATGATGTCAAAAAAGACCAAGCAAACGCCAAAAGAATAACAGACGCCGCCCTCAAAATATTCAAAGAAAAAAGATTAGAAGTAAAAAATTTTGAAGGAAATCTTGAAGCATTCAAAGACGTCCAGCAAAAACTAGATGAGATGGTTAAACCAGAAACACTCGACAAAAGAGCCATCCAAGCATTATGGGAATAATCACAGAAAGAAAAAACCAAATAATAAAAAAAGAATCTAAAAATACCTAATTTTAAATTCTCAAAGAATCTCCATTTCACAACTGGATTAGTATAGTTACTAAACAATCTTAGAGTTTTGCGAATTACACTAATCAAAAATACAAAAAATGAAAAATGGATGAGGATTTTATTATAAGGCTCTCCAATCTCTTGTAATTAAACCGCCTATCATCCCTAAACCTGCTGGTAGTAGAAATAGAAGAACAACGTCCCAACCGGAAATACCTGTTATAATGCCAGTGAAACCTGATATAATGCCAGAAAGTGAACTCGCACTTATAGCACCGCTTATACTCCAAGCTAAATAGCCAATAACCACTAGGAAGCTACAAATTATTCCGATCATTATAGCCCTGAAAGGATGCTTGGAGATAAGGCCAGAGATAAAGCCACCTAAAGTTAGAGCAGCAATAGGAACAAAGGTCTGCGGAGGTTGTGCAAGTGGGCTGGATGTTGCTAATGTGTACGGACGTATTAAATAGTCTGTAATCGCGAATTTCACATTACTCCAGAACGTTGCAGTTTGTGCCTGGCTCACCCATGGTATTGGTAGTGACCACAAAGTGAAAGCACTGTATAAATTCATTAAAGTGTGTCCCATAGCCACAAAGTAGATGATCCCAAACATGGTTGCCAGACACACGATAAATGCAAAAATAAATCTAATCCACCATGTCAATATCATTCTTTTCCGCTTCCTTCTTGCATTTTTTGTACCAATATAACAATACAATACATTATATTAAAACATGTTGTTTGATGCATTCTCCACGTTTACGGAATTCAGAATTTTTCTCTGGATTTTTTATATTCTCTACTAGAGTTTTCGGCTTTATTCTCTATTATTCTGTTTTTTTCTGGTTTTCTTTCCAGGATTTGAGGTTATATCCCCTCCAAACATTTTTCCAAACTGTCCAGTGATGTTCAGCAGTTCATTGGGTATAACATATTTCTTTGAACTTCCCGAAGCCATATTTTTAAGTGTATCCAAGTACTGTATTCCCAATGTTTTGCTATCGATATCCTTCGCGACGTTTTGAATGGTATCTAAAGCCTTGGAGTAACCTTCAGCTTTCAGAATGGACGATTGTCTCTTCGCCTCCGCTCTCAGAATAAGCGCTTTCTTCGTCGCCTCCGCCCTAATAATAGTTGACTTTTTCGCTCCCTCCGCTATTTTAATAGAAGACACCTTTGTTCCATCAGCTTCCGTTACAGTCGCTCTTCTAATCCTCTCCGCCTCCATCTGTTTTATCATCGCTTCAAGCACCTGCGACGGAGGCATTATCTCACGAATCTCAACACTTGTAACCTTGACCCCCCAACGACTCGTAAGCTCATCCAACTTCTCCCTCAGAGTATTATTGATACGTTCCCGCTGAGCCAAAATATCATCCAAACTTATGTCACCCACAACTGACCTAAGAGTAGTCTGAGATAAACCCATAGCAGCACCCTTCCAATCCTCAACCTTAACAACCGAATCATAAGCATCCATTATCCTATGATAAATAAGGACATCAATCTCAGCTGGCGCATTGTCTTTTGTTATGCATTTCTGTCTTGGGACGTCGAAGAAGTTTTCTCTCAGGTCTACTTTGACTGCCCGGTCGATTATCGGGATTACATAGATTAGCCCCGGTCCTTTTGATCCGGGTAATGCTCGGCCCAGTCTGAATATTACGGCTCTTTCGTATTCGCGGTATACTCGGAGTCCACTAGCTATAATTAGTAAGGCGAGTATTGCAACTACCATGATTGCAATGAATATTGGGCTTTGTAAAAAAGGGGTTTCAAATTGTAAAGAGGGTAATATCATTTTTTTCTCCTCCCGAATTCTCCAAACTTTTATAACTAATTTTTATAATTATCAGTTAGGCTTTTAAATCTTTATTATTGTGCATTAGAAAATTCTGTTATCCAAAGGAATTTACTTTTTTAAATTTGCTTCAATTTAATTTGCATAGAGTTTAAATTGTACTTTTGCAATGTTATACTTGGAGTTTTTTAATGGAACTAGGCAATCTTAGAGGTCAATGACGTTGTTCCTAGTGCGTTGCTTGGATGATGGAACATTGCATGATTTTTATCTAGTCGATAGTCACATCCATTTGGGACTTGAACGAGGACCGCCGATACGTAATTATGATTGTGGAAATTTTTTCAAGTTTTGTCAATCTGTGGAGAAAGCATTTTTTAAGGAATTGTCGCAAGCGTCTTCAGGTTTGAATTATAGGTTGGAGGGGATTCGCGCTCCTGAAGAACTGGTTGGTTTTCCTCTTCCTTTGGTTGACGGAGAAACCCCTTCTATGCTTTTTGATGAATTTTTTGTGTCACCTTACATGGGTAAGATAGCTGCTGTTAGTATGGACCGTGTAAAGATTGATAGTGATGATGTTGAAGCGCTTAGGAACAATAAATTAATTATGAAATGGAGTGCTTTGCCTGGCCTGACTCGCTTCACTACGTTCAAGTACGTGACGCCTTCAAAGGAGAGTTCACTTGAAAATGAGATAGAAGTGGCGTTATCCCGTGAAGGGTTTTCAGGTGTTAAAATTAAATTTGATTTCTTAGAAGACTCGTTGATAAATGTATTAAAGTTTATGCAGAATAAAAATTCACCTCTTATTATAGAGGTGTTGACTTCCGAAAAGTTGGGAACTTTTTGGAAATTGTTAAATAATGCTATTTCAAAAATTAGTGGTATTCCAACTCCAATTATACTTAATAGCTTTGGATACGATTCAAATACTAACTTGCTCTGGAAAATTTTAAGTACAGACAACGTTTATGCGGACCTTTCTGCGTTGGATCTTAATCATTTAATTGACTTTATTGTTTCAGCCAAAGAAAGTGTTTCCAATTGGTCTAAGAAGTTGCTATTTGGCACTAACTATCCTTTCTGTAAAATTGGTGATGCGGTAACGACTTTAAAATATCTTTTTAGTTCTGATTTCGTTGGGGATTCGACAGACCTCAAGAGAATACTCGGAGGAAATGCTGTAGGATTAGTTCCTCCACGTTATAATTTGTTGACTCCTTCAATAGAGGAGATTTGCACCCTGGCTATTGATAAGTATTCTGAGCGGGCAGCGAAGATATTTGAAGAGTTGTTAAGCTATTTCATAAAGCGGGGTTTAGTAACAATTAGTTCCTGTGATTTTTTGGTAAGAGGTGATGACGGAGTTATTGATCTCTCAAAATATTTCTTAACTTTGAGATCAACTAAGGAACAGAATAGAGGCGTTACTTTTCTATTCATGAAAACTCCGGGGAATGTACCTCGTGACGCATTGGCGATAGCGGTGCTTAATCCCCAAACTTTGAGTGCCTTTAAGAATAGGACTATTGAAAACATTGGTGCTAACAAAACCATGAAGAATCTGCTGAGCCTAGCTTCTCTTATATCTTCTAATGATGAAGTTAACAAAGTTTCAAAAATGATTGCAGATGCGCTTTTCAAAACTAAAACCATTGATGAGAATGAAATCAGTGTTTTTCCGCTTTCGGCTGCCCCTCTTAGGGAAAAGGTTGTTGGAATGAATCCTAAAGACATGAAGATTCTTGGTGTAAAAGATGATGATATTATCCTAATAAAACCAACAGTTACGGAAAATTGGTATGCCGCTTTAGTGAAAAGTTTTGAAGACGCTTCTCCAGGTGAACTGCAAGTTAACGAGGAGATTATGAGCAACTGGTACGTGTTTGAAGGGGATACTGCTAGAATAGAAAATTACGTAGGTAAAATTGAGCTTCTTGAACGAGTAGATTTTGCTGTAGAATCTTCTGAAGAAATAAAACTATCCGACTTCCTAGCAAAAATTGAAGGTAAAATAGATTTACTACATGAAAAGCTAAATGGGTTTTTTGTTGGAAAGGATGTGAGATTTATTCTACCCGAGCTATTCTTAGACTTCCCATTCATCATACGACCAGTCCATTCTGAACCTGAACTAGAAGATAAAAAGCTAGGAATCATAAAAACTGGGAAGACCGTAATTAATTTCGTTTCAGAACAATGGGTTAAATCATACAACTTAATCCTAGTCATCAACACGTCAGAGATTATGAAAAATTCGGATATAACTATTGAAGAATTCGGAAAAGTCGCAGATCTTCTCTCTACACTAGATACGAAACCAGTAGAAAAATTTGAAAAAAAGATCAGAGAGGGAAAAATTACAAAAAATATTGCTGCGGCTCTGATTGGAGTCTCATGTTTAAAGAATCTTTCAGAAAAAAGCAATCTGAATAAGGCATCGGTCATCTCATACTCCAATCAAAGTAACTTATTCACAATTTTAGAAAAAGGAAAAGTTACCCCATACATGGATTTTAGATCAAATAGAAAGGACTTCTCAATAAAAGTGCTTTCATCACACATAATGGATAAGTGCCAGTACCCCGAAGGAAAAGCAGCCCTCAAGGAAGCAGGAATCAAAGTTCAAGAATTCATTGAAAAAATCGGAGACCAAATTCCTACCCTAACAGTAATAATTACAGCCGGGGAAAAAACGGAGAACCTTGAAATCTTCCAAGAAATAGCAGATAAAGACCCCAGAATAAAACTCGCGGTAATACAAATCGGCAAAACCGAAAATGAAAGAGAATTAAAAAGAATTATAGACTCCATAAAAGGTAAATATATCCCCATCGAAAAAATAGACCCACAAAACTTGGGAATGAAACTAATATCGCAACTCACAGAACTTTTATAAGCAATTTCAAATACAAAAAGGGACACCCCTTTCTAAAAGGTTAATTTTACCTAATCTTTTCTTTTACATAAGAAATTACAATTTTCAGAGACTATTTACTGCCAATTATTTTACCAGTAAAATACCGAGAACAAAACTATTCGGAAGACCAAAAGAAAAGCAAAGGCAGCAAGCCACGCTGGGAAACTCCATTTTGCAACTCTGAAGCCGTCGAGGGGTCCAAGAGGCAGCATATTGAATATTCCTAAATCAGCATTTATACTCGCCCCTACAACCAGTATATGGTACAAGTTCACACGCGAGAATAAAGATTGAACATAAACGTTCTGAAACATGAAAGACAATCCGAATAGACTAACACCCAATATAAGATTAACTAAAGGTCCAGAGAGCGAGGTCTTGCCAACCGAGTGCCAATCGGTTGGCCCTGAGATCATAACAGCGCCCGGTGCGAGGAATTTTAAAGGAGAAAAAATAGACACAAGTGTGACAAGAACACCGCTAAATATTATCCTAAATTCTGCCCAGAGATTATACATTTGGGCAACAAGCTTGTGGGCAAACTCGTGAAGTAAAAAACTTACCACAACAATTAGCCCCAACCATAAAGCATTATCAATCTGAAAAAAGAGTAGAAAATTTGACACCCATGGAACATAAGAGGTTAACCATGTTAATCCATTAAAAAGCATCCAGATAAGCGTTCCAAACACCAAACCTCCTAGCCCACTAGTGAAAACCCATATTATATTATATATGAGGCTTGAAAACACCACTACCAAAATAATAATAGTAGCTACAAAAAGATGGGCAACTTCCCTTTTAGAAGTCGACAATCTACCCAACCTACTAACAGACCGCCCATGAACTACTCGCCGTGGAACTATATCCTTCTCAGCACTCTCCTCATGAGGCCTTTTTTCTATTTCCCCCGATTCCCTTTTTGGTTTTCTCTCTTTTTCTGGAACCAGATGTACTTGGGAGCAGTTATGATTTTCCGGAAACCGATGTTCTATACAAAAATAACCCTCGCAATACCGGCATTTGAAAGGCAGATAATCCTCTTTACCACATAGTTCACATCTGACCACAGTCCACTCCTCCGACTAGATTAAAATCTATCAAACCTCTTGAACTCCCAAGAACTCAATATTTTCAAAAAGCCTTTTCAAGATACTATAAAAAAAACAAAAATTTAAGTCTTTACCCGTAAAAAAGGAAAATACTTTTCTTCATTCCTAAAAATCTAATTTAAAAAAAGAAGCGTCTATTAAAATAATTTCTATATTAAATATAACTCTAACTAAAAACATTCCTCTATTCCCTCCATTAATAGCATGAACTTTTCCACGAAAAAACAAATAAATTGGTCAAAGCATTAATAATATGAGTAAAACAAATAAAAATTTTGAGGAATTCTTATGTCTTCAGATGAGGGCCCTACATTGATTTTTGAGCCATGGAGTCGAAAAGCGAGTATAGCAGGAAGTTCATACATAGTACAAATAGGAAAAGTGGATGACTATTGGTCAATCGCTATATTCAGAGGAAACGACTTGATATCCGTAAAAAAAGTAGGTACACTTGACCCTAATGTGCTTACCAGTATCATAAGTAGCAGCATATCTCTGCCTCTAATATCTCCCTACTCAATAGTAAGAAGTTTAGGAAACATCATAAACGAAGCAAAAGTGAGAAAATATCCTCTCACATACACCCCAAGTCCAGAGGGAGAACAACCAACAGCTCCCGCTCCCAGCCCCGCTCCAGTTGCTGCTCCCACTCCCCGCCTTGCTCCCGCCCCTGAGTCAGCTCCCACGAAAGTATCTGATTTTGAATCATTGACTGGTTTCAAAAAGATGACCACACCTGAGGTAACAGAAGAAGAGGAAACTAGTAAACTCTATGAATCTGCTCCAGAATCTATCGAACCACAAGGTGAGGAGGAAACAAAGGAGGAAGAGCTAACTGGGACTGGTAAATCGGAAGACATGCTAGGTGAGTTCGCTGCGGAAACTGACACCGCTTTTAGTTCCATGTTTGAGGAAGAAGAGGCAGCAGCCAAACCTATGATTCATAAGCCTGGGACTAAATTAATAGAAATACCCGAGTTACAACCTTTAGAAAAGTGGCAAAAAGGCGTTTCTGGTCTAAGCTTCTTTTTGGACATAGCGATATCTTATATTAAGAGTAAGCACGGTAAGGATTTACCTAAACTTTGGCAGTATTATCTGGATGTAGAAACTAGAAACTGGAAAGCTGCTAAAGGTAAGAAATTTGAAGAAATCATGGGAATACTAGTGAATATAGAGAGGGCTATAGGTTCGGAGATAGAAGTGCAGGAGTTTACTGAAAGCACCTTCAAATCTAAGATTTCAAAATGCCTTAGCAAAAACTACAAAGACAAGTATAAATCCGCGCTACCACTGCCCGACGAATTTCCCTGTATTCTATGCAAAATCAGAGGCGAAGCAGTAAGTCGCAACCTAGGCTACTACTTCAACCTAATAGAAACACCTGAGGGATGCCAAATAGAAATGAGTGCATCTCCCAAAAAAGAAAAACTTGTCATCTAACTTCTTTCCCAAACATATGACCATTAATCTGACTGACCCCTTTCCCTTATTTTGAAATCAGTATCCTTGAAAGATAGTTGATCCAACCTTATACCACTCCAAAAATTAAAAAGTTTTAATGGTAGAACTTTCTTCTAACAATTCTTTTTTAAAAAACTTTCAAGTTTATCCAAGGCTTCTTCTAGGACTTTCAAGTCTGGTAGAAACACCATTCTAAAATGGTCTTTACCGTATACCGGGTCGAAGCCTGATCCGTTAACGAATAGTAGTTGAGTCTCAGAAAGAACACGTAAAACAAAATCCATGTCGTCCTTCCATTTCATTGTCTCAACTTTTGGAAATGCGTAGAAAGCTCCTTCAGGCTTAACACAACTAAGTCCACTTATCTCATTCAATCTTTTATAGGTAAAGTTTCTTCTCTCTTTAAGTTGAGAAACCAGTTCCGGTATATGGTTCTGGGGGCCATTTATTGCCGCTACACACGCTTTCTGTGCTGGAGTGTTGGCGCATATTCTGACGCGAGCTTCCTTTTCGATGCTTTCACGGAGTTCGGTTAACTGTTCTTCGGGGTCATAGAAATACATGTAACCAACTCTCCATCCTGTAACAAGATAAGCCTTTGAGAAGCCGTTGAAACCAATTACTGGAACATCCTTTGCGATGGAAGCCGTACTAGTGAATTCCTTATCGTAAACAATTCGATCATAAATCTCATCAGACACCAAAGGGATACCATACTCTCCAGAGATAGAGATTAGCTCCCTCACAACCTTTGGACCATACACTGATCCACATGGATTATTGGGATTAACTAATATCAAGGCCTTTGTCTTATCAGTGATTTTTTTCCTAACATCATCCAAATCAGGCTGCCAACCCTCCTCCTCAATACACCTGAACATAATCGGATTTGCACCAAAAAACTTTGAAAAAGAAACATAAGGCGGATAAGATGGCCCAGGAATAAGAATCTCATCACCCGGATTCGCAATCGCCCCAAGAAACATCTGAATACCCTCAGAAATCCCCGCAGTAACAATAACATCCTCAGCCTCTAAACCCCGAACTCCATTAACCTTCTCCTCCTTATAACAAATAGCCTCCCTAAGCTCAGGAAGCCCCTCAGAAGGAGCATAACCATTAAACCCCGAATTAACAGCGTCAACAAGAGCCTCCTTCAAATGGTCCGGAGTATCAAAGTAAAGACTCGGGTCACCAATGTTAAAATACGTAATCTTTTTACCCTCAGCCTCAAGCTTCTCAGCGTGAACAACAAGATCCCTTATAGCATAACTTACTCCCTTAATTCTACCCGCAATTTCAAATCGCATTAAATCACCAACAATAAATCGTAAACCAGACGAATTAAAATAAAAAATCAACCTAAAAAACTTGCCCAAAAAATATAAATAAAACTTGGAGGAGTCTAGAAGCTCCCTTGTTCAAACCTTCACTGAGATCAAAGCAATGTTTTCTAACAGATTTTATGTCATTCCAAGCTTCTTCTTCTCCTGCGCTATCAGCTCCCGCCGCAGAATCTTACCCGAAATTGTCTTAGGAATACTTACCACAAACTCAACCTCACGAATCTTCTTGTAAGCACTAATCCTCTCAGCAACCCAATTAATAATGTCCTGTTCGGTCACCTTACCCTTAGACCCGGGTTTCAAAATTATGAAAGCCTTCGGAATCTGACCAATATCTGGCTCCGAAGAAGGTTTACCAATAACTGCAGCATCAAACACATGCGGATTCTTGAAAAGAAGATCCTCCAGTTCAGCGGGAGCTATACTCCAACCTTTATACTTGATCATTTCCTTCAGACGGTCAACAAGATGCTCATAACCCTCTTCATCAATATAAGCTACATCACCGGTCCTAAGCCACTTCTCGCCGGTCTTAGGGTTGGTCCAAAAGGAACTCTCAGTGGCTTCGGGCCTCTTCCAGTAACCCTTCATAACCTGAGGTCCACTAACTACTAACTCACCAACCTGCCCCGACTCAGGAAGCTCCTCACTAGTTTCAACATCAATAACCTTGTGGAAAGTATCTGGAAGTAAAGTGCCTTGGGACTCCATCTTGCGGCGGTACATGGGATTGACAGCAACAACTGGCGAAGCCTCAGTCAATCCCCAGCCGTGTTGGACGACTATATTTAGGGCGTTACACTTCTCCTTGGCTAGTTTATCAAATCTTTCAAGAAGCTCCAAGGGAATGGGTGCGGCGCCATTATTGAAAATTTTGAGGTCTGTCCAGTCGTATCCTTTTACGTTTGGGTCTTCAAGGTGTCTTACTACCGCGAGAAATATTGGGGGTACACATAAACTGTATGTCACTCTGTACTTTTCTAAGAGTTCGCAGAATTCTTTAACATCGAATCTTGGTACAACTACTTGTGGTGCGCCTGTCCATACTGTGGCGTTCATGCAGCATGTCATTCCGTATATGTGGTATAATGGTAATACGGTTATAGCGATGTCTTCTTCGCTTAGTTCGAAGATTTGGGATATTTGAACAACGTTTGATACTAGGTTGTAGTGTGCGAGCATTGCTCCTTTTGGTAGTCCTGTTGTTCCGCTTGTGTATACTAGTGCTGCTAGGTCTTCTTTTGCTTCGTATTTATATTCTGGTGGATTTGGTTTGGTTTTTGTGATTAGTTCTGTCCATCCGATTGTGCCTTTTGGTTTTTCTCCTAATTCCTGTACTATTATGTTTTTGAGTTTTGTTTTGTTCTTGACTGCTGCTACGTTGGGGTACATCAGTTGGAAGACTACGACTGTTTCTGCTCCGGAGTCGTTTAATTCATATTCTACTTCAGCTTCTTTGAATAATGGATTCATGGGAACTACTATAGCGCCTGCTTTTGATATTCCGTAGAATGCGATTTCCCACTGGATTAGATTCGGACCGTATAAGGCTACCCTGTCTCCCTTTTTCACCCCTAGACCTTTTAGTGCTGTAGCAAATATGTCTACCTGTTCTTTAAATTGTTTGAAAGTCATTTTTACAGGGTGCAGGAACGCCAATCTATCTGGAAATCTTTCGGCTGTCCATTCCAGAATTTTGTGGACGGGTACTTCGGGATAGTAAAGGTGACCCCTTCTGTACTTAACCACTAGTTACACCTCCCGATTGTGTTTAATAACTCAAAATAAAACTATATTTAGATTTCGCCCCAGTAAGAAAAATTTTGATAGTTTTCTGATGTTTGTTAATGTTTCATTTTATTTTTGGTGTTAGTGTTTCCAGCTCGGGTTTTGTTCCAGGAACTTTTTTGAATCTGGCTATTGTTTCTATATACAGTTTTAGTGGGCTTTGGTATCCGTATTTTTGGGCTAGATTTTTGTTGAATCCACTTTTTTTAGCTAGCTTTTCTAGGAGCTTTTGGGATAATGATCCAAACTGCATGGCAATCTTTGGACGATTGACTAGGGTTTCGGATAGTTCTATTTTTTCGGCGATTTTTCTCAAAATGAACTTTCTTATATAGGTTGAGCCGATTTTTGCAATCTTGTATTGTGGAGGGATGGATAGGGCGTATTTTACGAGTTCATAGTCTAAGTAAGGTAACTTTAGTTCAATTGAATTGGCCATACTCGCAGCATCTTCTCTCTGAATATTTCCTTCAGCCATTTCCTTAACGTCTTTGAATAGAGCCTGGTGTAGAGCGGTGTACCCGCCTAATTCTAGGGTTTGTATATACCTTGCGTATCCTCCGAAGAGTTCATCCGCCCCATTTCCAGAAATCATGAATTTTAGACCGTCACTTTTTGCTTTTTGCGCTGAGAAAAATAGGGGGAGGGCGATGCTTAATTTTAGTGGATTAGTTTCTTCAATCATGTAAACAATGTTTGGTAGGTTTTCCTGCAGATTTTCTAGCGTCATGAAGTTTATTTTGAGGGGTAATCCTAATTTCTCTGCGGCTTGGATTGCACCTCTAACATCCTTTGAACCTTCCACGCCGGAACAGTATAAGGTGGGTTCGTATCCCAAGTTTTGGATAATTTTGGTTAACACAGCGCTGTCCAGTCCCCCAGAAAAAAGCACCCCTACTCGTTCATTTTTGATTCTTTTTTCTAAAGACTCTGTTAAGAGTTTTAGTAGTTTCTGTTCCGCTGTTTCAAGGCTTAATTTCTTATTGTATTCCTCTTTGAGATTTTCAATATAATTGATTTTTATTCCTGATTCTCCTATTATTGCCCAAGACGAGGGAGGTAAAGGATGGGCGTCAAACATTCCTATGCACCACAGAGCCTTTCTCTCACTGGCAAAGGCTATTGTTCCATCTCTCTCAGATATGTATAGCGGTTTAACACCAATAGGGTCTCTGGCTATAAGGAATAAATTTTTGTAAAACAATGCGAAGCAGTAAACTCCATCCAGAAAGTTTAATGTCTGCTCCATCGCAAACGAAATATCCGATTTTGCCGAAAGAAATTTTTCGAAAAGAAGTAAAATTGACTCCTTATCAACCGCAAACTGTTTATTTGTCAACTCTTCAATGCGGCTCCGATTATAAATTTCTGCATCGCAGACAAGTGATAAATCTAATTCTTCGTGCTGAAAGGGTTGCCCGGTATCTCTCGATGCGACACCAACACCACGAAAGCCCTCCATGCCGTAATCAAATAATTTTTCAATCCTTTGTACTCTGCAAATATTATGATTCAAGTCTATTCCTACAAAATTTGAACCTCTGTGTAAAGTTTCCTGAATCATCCTTATAAGATACTGGAGAACGTTCTCTCCACTTTTGCTGTATACGCCCACAATTGAACTCAATATACGACACCCTTATTTTTCCTAAAACATGTATCTACTATTATTACTTTATTTAATATTTGTGCTCAAGGAGAAAAAGAAATGCAAGAAATAAATATAGTGGAACCTTTCGATGGCAATGAGGATCTTTTTGTTCCGAATTATAATCAAAACATCTTTATGACTATGCCTACAGCGTTTAGAATGCTGGACGTTAATGCTGTTGATAGGAAAAATCTTTTTGATAATAAGAACTGTAAATGGATGCTTGAGGAAAATGAGTGTTTGGATGCTGAGAATGTCGTCAATGTGATAGTGGACTCTCTAGGCACCCAACAATTTCCCCAAGCTGATAGACTCTTTAAAATTTATGAAAAATTAAATGGAATAGTCCTAAGTTCAATATTTCCCACAATCACCTCCGCCGCTATTCCCTCCATCCATTCTGGTTTACCCCCAGAAAGACACGGGATAATGGGACACAAGATTCTCTTCCCTCATCTGGGCAGTGTTGTAGACACTCTTAAGATGGCTTCCGTTAACGCCCCAGGCTTTGATTTGTTATACAGAAGCGGAATAGACGTTAAACTATTACTACTAGAAAGGGGAATCTATACCCTGTTAAATGAAGAGAATGTTCTCCACGCCGAGTTGCTACCCTGGGAAATAGCGGGTACTGGTCTTTCCCATCTACTTGAAACTGAAAAATTAAGTATAGGGTATTCAGACATAATAGATGGTTTTTCCCTAGCTAAGAGAATCTTGGAAAAGTATGAAGGTCGTAAGACTCTAATCAATATTTATGTGGGTTTAATGGATTCAATGAGTCACATATATGGTCCCTACAGCAAGGAATACAAATACGCTATGGATCACCTTGAGGAGGTAGTTCTTAATTTTACTAAACGTTTAAACGAAAACATAGCTAAGAAATCTGTTCTAACCCTATTCAGTGACCACGGTCAAGATGGGCTGGAACAAGGAAAAAAGATGCTGGTAAAAGAGACAGAAATTAAAGAAATTTCAAACTTTCTCAGATTTCCACCGGGAAGATCAGGGCGCGTAATGCATTTTTATGTCAAAGAAGATTGCTCACAGGATGTGGTGGACTGGCTCACAAAAAAAGTCGGGGATAACGGGCTGGCTTTAACTTTTAACGAAATTCAAAGAAAGCTTTTACCTGAAACTAGGGATTTAGATGCCATTCGATCCAGAGTGGGTGATGTAATACTCATAATGAAAAAAGGAGCGGAAATGAAGACGGAAAAAGAAGAAGAAGAAAATAAAGCGGAAATAATAGAGAAAACCTTCCTAGGTTCTCACGGTTCCATAACATTAAATGAAATAACAGTCCCATATCTGGCGTCAAATATTAATAGGATAAAAAATTTTATAGAATGATTGAAAAATTATTGTGGTGGCGAAAAAAATGGTAAAAATATCGGTTATTATCCCTACCCTCAATGAGGAGCGTTATCTCCCTAGCTGTATTAAATCCGTTTCAAATCAGACCTTACCCCGAGATATGTACGAAATAATTGTGGTGGATAGCCACAGTTCAGATCGGACTCCAGAAATAGCAAAAAAATACGCTGATCGTCTATTGGTTGCACCAAGAGAGGGGGCTGGAGCTGCTCGAAACGTGGGTGCTAAAATCGCTAAGGGTAAAATTCTATTGTTTCTAGATGCGGACACAATGATATGTAAAAATTTTATGGAGGAACTTTTGAAAAATTCTGATAAGAAACTAATTGTGGGTGGCACCTGTAGTATTTATCCCAGCGATGGCACTCCTTTTGGAAACGCCTTTTTCAAGTTAATTAACCTGATTTATAGATTAGTTTACTTTCTTGGTAAGCCTCATGCTCAAACCAAGTGTTGCTTTTATAGAAAAAATGTTTTCAGATCAATTGGTGGGTTTAATAAGAATCTGATTATTACCGAGGATCAAGAAATGGCATGGAGAGCTGGTAAAAAGGGAAAAATGGTTTGCCTAACAACTGCAGCCGCGTACTCCTCAATGAGGAGAGAAAAAACAGTAGGGTATATAAAAACAGTACTCCCATGGTTAATGAATTACATTGGTGTCTTTTTCTTTAAAAAATCCAGCAAAGTTTGGCATCCCGTAAGATAGAATAAGTTTACAAAAAATAGTTTAGACTCAGGTAAAAGAAATGTTCTCAACAGATTTATAATAATAAATAATATTAGGCAATTTCTTGAATCGGAAAACCGTATAGTGGTTCTAATGAGTCTAATAGATATGCATATACATACCACATTCTCACCTTGTTCTAAGATTAGTATTTATGATGCTATGGTGACCGCGCTCGACCTAGGTTTGACTGGAATAGCAATTACGGATCACGACACGGTAGAAGGAGCTTTAAAGGCAAGTCGGACTGCGAGCAAATACGGAATAACTGTTTTCATCGGGTGCGAAGTAACTTCATTTGAAGGCCACATTCTCGCATACGGTATTTCGGAAAAACTCCCCATGAATCTTTATGCTAATGATGCCATCGAAAGAATTCATAGTCTTGGAGGAATAGCCGTAGCCGCTCATCCCTTCAGAAATATTGAAAATAGTTTAAACAATAAAATATTTGAGCTTCCACTAGACGGTATCGAAGTATTTAACCATGTTCCCAGGAGAAGCGTAAACAAAGAGGCGAGAACTGCAGCTATAGAACTAGGAATCGCTCAGATAAGCGGAAGCGACGCACATGAGGCAAAGTACATAGGAAGGGTTGCTACCCTATTCAAAGACGAAATATATGATGAAGATACTCTAATAGAAGCCATAAGAAAAAAAACCTGCAAACCTATTGTACCCAGAAAAAGCCCCAGACACAGGTCAAGGTAAAAAATGGATGCCTTTACTGATGGAAGAAAATAAAAAATACGCTGCGTCGCTGTCAACCGGTATATTGTAGCGTGAAGGAAATAAGCCCCTTATTGGGAATTGAGACACTACGGTTACAAGCGCTTACTTTTCCTTTTTGGAGCTTTTAGTTGACTCTTTTTCTTTACCCGGCTTAAATGTGCCTACTAAATCGCGAAGATGGGCTACCATTTCTTCTTTCAGGGGCTCAATGGAAGAAATATCCGTATCTGTACTTTCCTTCAAAAATTCAATCGCCTGAACTACACCATTTTCCACAAGTATTCTCGGAATAAAATCTTCTGCCAGAAAAATCCCCTCAGGAGGATTAACACGCTCCAATCTCCTTTCAACGCTCGCCTTACCGAAAACGCTCGTCTTGCTTTCCTTAATTGCGTATAACGCATGCCCAGAAATAACGAGTTCTCTAGCAAGCCCCTTCGGAACTTCGATTTTCTCAAGCTTAGCCATAATCTCATTTTCATTTAATCTCGGCTGCTCAACTTGAGCTGTAGTAACTCTAGGGCTGGGCTGTGACTTGATAACCACTTTTGGCTCGGGTGCTGGTGTTGTGACTAGTTTTTGTGTTGTTGTTTTTGCTTTTGGCTTCGGTGTTGGAGTTGTTTGCGGCTCTGTTACAGGTTCTATTACTGGTTCTGGGGCTGGAGCTGGTGCTACTTTTGGTTTTTTGCTAGGTTTCATTCCTATTAGGGCAAGGAAGTCTGCTTCTTCGTCTGTTTCATCCATGGCTATTACTTTATAAGCGAATCCATATTCTGTTCTGATAGCGTTGGCTTTTTGCGCCCCGACGAATTTTTTGCGAACCGGGCTGTTTTTTCCTTTCCAGAGATAGATTTTTTTGTTGTTCTCAGCAATCACTATAAGTACTCTATCACTTGATAAAACATTCTTGTCGAGTTGGTCTATATTGTCAACTTCTCCGTCTCCTCTAACATCATAGACGACAAGGCTCATCATAACCACTTTCTCGCGCTTTTCTCATTCTTTTATTGGATTTTATGGGTTTAAAACATTTCTATTTAAGATTTTAATTGTTTTCAGTGTTTTTCTGTTTTTCGGGATTTTTTGAATGTATTCAAATCCATAATTGCACTTAGACTGCTTGTACTTTTTTAAGGCTTTCATTATTTTTCAAACTGTTTCATAGTATGCCTGATTCGTCTGTAATTTTTAAGAAACTAGGGAATTTTCATTGGGTAACAATTTGGTAGATGCAAAGATATTTTATTACTATAAATATATTTGATTGATAACGAAGTCTAGAAACGGATACGTTTAATTTGTTTATCTGTTCATTAATACATGTGTTTTAACATTTTTAATGTGATTTGTGACGTTTATCTTCTCTACGCAAATCAAGGCGATTGGTGATGCCCAAAACAAGCATTGATAATTTGAGTAGGTTACTTGAGCGTTTTAATTCAATTGGAAAAGTAATCGATGATTTGACCCAAGCCTTTAACAAGATACTAAGTGAAACTGATAATCGCCTGAAAGACGTAGAGGCAAAATATTCAGAACTCGAAACATCCTTGAAAAAAAGTGATTCCTATCTAAAAAATAGTCTGGAAAAATTAAACGGCGATCACGATAATCTAAAGAATCAATCTGCGCAGAGAGAAGCAGAGCTTCAGAGATCCATTAAAAGCCTTACAGAGAACCAGAAGCATATTCTCTCAGCACAAGGATCTCTTGAAATTTCTATTCAGAAACTGGATCAGAAATTTGACGCGTTAAACACATTGATAGAAAAACGCTTGCTGGAAATCACAGAGAACATATCAACTGTAATATACCCAGTTGAGAACTGGAACAAAGAAATGAACATCATAAAAGCAGAAGTAGGTAGACTATCGCGTGAAATAGAAAAAAGACTTTTGGGTGAGAAGTGAATGCTGGAGTTTGAGGACACCGAATCGGGGAAAATTCATCGTTTTTATGTCGTAGATTCCCACCATCATATCGGAAGCGACGTGGATGGTCACAATAATCGAAATCCGGTTGCTCCCGGTGGAACCTTTGATTTCTACGTTAAGGTGGGAGGACGCCTTTCACAACTGTTTTCTGATAAACCCGATATTTTTAGATTTAGTCCCCATGGTTTTTTGAACGAGTGTGTTCGAAATAATGAGAAGTGGAAGGATACTCTGGAAGGAACATGGGCTGTGGATCAGACTGTTGTCTTTCCTTTCAACGATGACTTCAAGTGGCGAGAGGGAGATGAGGGTAATGCAATTTACTGGCGTTCTAACGATAACATCTCGCGATGGGTTACCCGCGCCCCCTATTCCCTTAGGTTGATTGGGTTCGGAAGAGTAGTTCCAACTGAGGGAAAACTAGCCATAAATGAGCTGCACAGAATGGTGGAGACTCTGGGACTTAGAGGATTAAAAGTTCACCCGCGATCCGATGGTTGGAGTAGTATCATAGTTTCCCCAGAAGTAAAAAATATTCTCGTGGAAGCAGCAAAACTTAATGTTCCCGTCCTATTTGATACCAGAGGCTTTGGTCAGGTAATGGATATATACGAAGTAACAAATATGGCTAGAAGTGAACTGCAATCTATGGATAAGGCGCTTGTTACCAATCTCAAGGTAATTATGGCACATATCGGCTTTCACTTAGGACACAATGAGCTGTTCACAGTATTAAGCCACCCTAATATTTATGGTGATATTTCAGGGGTTCACGATGCAGGGGTTCCTAGATTATTCGAAGAAGCCAAAGAGCTTCTGCAACCTAATTTGGGAAGATACAGAAACTGGTCGGAGAAAATACTTTTCGGGACTGATTATAACTACTTTGATGTACCACACGCGGTTCAATTCATCTCATATGTTCTGAGTAAAAATTTCCCTGGTACTCCTGAAGACGCTCAACGTATTCTGGGGTCCAATGTTTTGAAATTGGTTCCCCCCTTCAAAAGGGAAACAAAAACAACTTTCACCAAGGTCCATGTGCCAATTGATTTAGCGGAGTTAACGGAAAGAGCATTAGCAAAACAAGTTGCTGTACTAGTAAGCAATGAATCATATGATATTTCTGGCATTGATTTTTTCATAGATCCGCATCCCAACTATCAAGTTAGGCCTCGCGACTTTAAGATAACGATATCCCGTAGGGAAAACAATCATCAGGAGGACATAAACCTTATAGTAATTTCTGTGTTAGATATATTAACGATAGCCAGATTAGATAATAACATGATGAACTCTTCACCAATAAAAAACAGAATACTCCGATATGATGATGCCATTTCACGCAGATCCTTCTATGAAAAACTCTGGCCCAAAAACCTAGAAACTAACCCTCAAAAAATGTCCGATTTCATAAAATCGATAACACAAACTCGATAATCCAAACTAAAATGGTAATAGAAAATAACTACCCCCCTCTTTAATAAATTCAATATGGTTGCCAACATGAAAAGATTAAAGTTTAAATTGAAACCTATCATAGATAAGGAACCCCAAAAATACAAGGGGCCCCCCCTAAAAGGGAGGAAAGCCAAAAATGTCGGAAAAGGATGAAGAATCAGAAAATTTGGAAGAATCTTCAGAAAAAGAAATTAAAAAACTAGAAAAGCTTGAGAAAAAGGAAGAAGAGGCAGAAGAACCAGTCGAAGAGCCTGAAGAAGAATTCAAGGAAAAGTTGGAAACGCCAGCCGAAGAAGTTGAAGAAACCGCTGAAGTGAAAGAGAAAGTAGCAAAAGAACTGGGACCCGAATTAAAGCTTAAGATCGCCACTCAGGAAGGATTGAGCGGCTACGCTCTCATCAATGAAGGTGAGGCACAAAAACTAAACGCTATGGAAGGCTCTGTTGTAGAATTCGAAGACCCCCTGTCAGGAACCTGGGGCGTCGCTCTGGCGCGCCCAGACATAGACACGCCAGTTGGAGAAATCGTGATGGAGCCTTCTCTCTGCGAAGCCGTTGGATTAGACGAGGACTTCGAGGTAACCGTTAGAAAGTTTACCGGAAAACCACAAAAAATTATTAAAATCGTGTTTGGGGTCGAGGCACTCTCCGGTTCCTCAGAGGACGCTATTCAGGGCGTCGTTGCGGCAAAGGAAAAATTCCAAGAATTTATGGATCACAGGGTGGTCTTCAAGGACTGGGTGTTAAAGTGGGCTCAAAAAGAGATAAACATTCATATATCTTCAACCGAACCCAGCTTATCCGGAAAACAGATTGGAGTGATTAACTTTTCAGAGCTTAAGGACTATGAGGTAAAGCCGTGGAGGGCGGCGGTTCCGTTTAACGCTATACTCCTAATCGATGTTTCAAAAAGCATGCTAACACAAGACATGACGGTTAAAAACATCACCCCCGCTGTAGAGGCTATAAAGACACTGGGCGCCGAAGTACCCGAACTCAAGGAGTTCTTGGAACAGTTCAAAGAGGGAGAAAAAGTAAAGCGAGTTAGCGGAGCAGTGTTTGCAGCTTTACTCTACCTAGTAGAAAAGGTTGGGAGAGGATACGGTGAAAAGATTGCTGTAATCACGTATAGCGAAACAGCAGATCCACTGACATTTCTCATGACCGGTGGCAAGAAACTCCCATACTTCCATCCTGGAAAAAGCAAAATGTCTGGAGTTTCACAGTTGGGGCGCCTTATTATAGACCGATTGAACAAGGTTTCCAGCAGCCATACAAACATGTCCGAAGCTCTAGTTGAGGCATATAACATGATTACAGTATGGGAAAAAGAAGCAGCAGAAGAAAAAAAGCCTTCCATGGTAGTGCTTCTAAGTGACGGATTTCCCGACCTCTGGGAAAGTGGACCGCCAGTCGAGATAGCCCACAAGTACTACACGGATAGAAAAGATGTTGTCATTTTTACCGTGGGAATTGGAAGTGAAGTTCAGGAGCGAATAATGGAAGCCATCGCGAATGCGGGTAAAGGTATATTCTTTAAAGCTGAAGACTTGGGACAGTTGTTGCAATGGTATCAAAAGCTGGCTCGAGACTTGGTCATTAGATTAGAAGTAGCATAATCCTTTATTTTTTTCAATTTCAAACCAGAAAAATAGTATAAATAAAGAATGGAAAAACTTCTAGGAGTGGGATTAGGCTTCCGGAACTATTGTTACCTCAGTATATGAGTTCAGTACCAATTTCTCCGGTATTTCCTTAGGTTCGTGCGGTTTCTCTAAATCGAAAATCACTGTCCCAAGGGCATATGTTTTCAACTCACTTGGCCGTTGAATCTCCCATATTAGAGGTTGCTCCAAGGGTCTTACTGGTTTTCCTTTAGGCAGAGTTAAGGTCTTTTTTTCCTGTACAAGTATTTTTTTCGTATTTTTTTCAAAAATTCCGAAAACTATTCTAGCGTTTATATCGTAATCAACGAAGCTTTGAACTATGGGAGTGATACTAAATTTCATTGTTTCTCCATGAAACATTACATACTCAGCCAAGGGGGGTTTACTGCTATAACCCACTCTGAATCTCGGCTTATCTGAAGTTATTTTTACTCTTTTCTTGTTTACCCAACCTGCTACACCATTCAAACTTAGTTCAAGATTTATGGCGCATTCCTTATCCGTAACATAGGTGGGTATTTTGACATCTACTTGTGCTAATAGTGTTTCCTTGGGGTTAAGATGTATTGGTATATCCTCTCTGAAAATCTGCTCTCCTTCTATTTCTCCCTCGCAATTCAAGTCGAAAGCGGTTTTGTCATCGATTCTATTTGCTATTTGAACCATAAGATTATACGCTGAACCTGGGTTGAAATGATCGGGCAAATTCTGGAAAGTTACTTCTACTGCTCTTCCAAGATTGATTACGGGGACTTCTTGAGTGGATTCTAAGATTGGTTTTCCGCTTTTGATAAGCGTAGCCTTCAAGCATAAGTGCTCAGTACCTTGGGGAACGATCAAAGATTTTATTTCAATGAGAGTTTCTGATTTAAAATCATCTATGCTTTTGGTAGTGATGGTCTGAGGCTGATCATTTATGAGGGCTTCAACCTTGAGAACGAGAGGTTTTTCACTTTCGCTGATTTTTCCTATTTTCAGTTTTCCACTGATCGGCATGTTTACAAAAACTCTCTCGGGAACATCCATCCATTCTATTTCTATTGGAGGGCCTTTAACTAGTTTAAACTTGTGGGGGAACTCCTCGCATTCAACAAGGTTTCCTCCCTGATGGAGTTCTATGGCGATCTTCATTACATCGCTGCGAAGATTTTTCAGTGCATCCTCTGTTGTTTTCCACTTGGTTGTTATAACTGAAATTTTTTTAGGATCTATGGTCTCTTCTTTGAGTACCATGTCAAAATCTTGTCTGCTTGTCGATTTTAATTTAACAATTACACCAAGTGGATCCGTTGAGGGTATTCTCGTCGCGTCCACGGAAAAGCTGATTTCTAACGGTTCGCCGATGTGATAGGTTTTGTTTGGTTCTTTTTTCACTTCAAGCGCAACCTCTGGTGTCTGGAAGAAAACTCTAAACGCGGCAGACTTGTTTTCGGAAATAATCTTTCCCTTCTTATCCATGACTTGCGCCACAATGGAACACTGAGGACTAAGCAAAGATGATTTAGCCATCCGAGGATGCAGAACCAAGGGTGGAATTTCATTCCAGCTACCTTCCTGCTGCGCCTCCAGCGCGTCCTTAGCCCACTGAAGTTTAGCCATTTCCTCAGACATCGCGACGAAGAGTTCTTGTTCTTTTGCACGCAAATGTTGTAACTTTACACCCCAAGGTTGTCCCTGGCTTGAGATTGAATATAGCTCTTCATTCCGATCGGAATCAACGATTGATACTTTTAAGGTTAAATTCATATCTAAAGGTGTAGCGTTCTCCACAAAAACCGCGTAGGGGACTTCAGTTGCACCAGTAACTATAACGCCATCAACTTGTGCAATGAGGTTACTCTTACACGTAACATGGTAAGCTTGTATCGCGGTTCTCTCAATTGCCATTGTTTCATTTTCGACTTTGAGTTCGTTTTTCAGCATGTACTGCGGGATACCGATTTGTGTGTCGAATTGGATTTCTCCAACCCTTTTCTCTGTGGGTTCTAGTCTGTCCACTACAAAAGTTTCACTGAGTCTCTTTTCATTCAAACTGTCGTAGACCGTACTCTCAATTGATATGTTCTCCAACGGCTTCGTACCCTTATTTTCCAAGAATACCTTGCAGATTACAGGTTGACCTTCAAAAACTACTTCGGGTTCAATATGTATCTCCATGCTAGCTGTTACTGGGGTTAATTCTTGTAGATTAGGAGTGCCAAGAATAGGGTCGCTCCAAACATTAGCGCAGCTCTGATCGGCAATAATCTGTAATTCACGGGTTATGCGCTCCATATTCTGAGAAAGTTCGGCGAATTTTAGCAGCTGATAGTCAGCGGTTGTGAGTGGTGGAGAAAAACTTCCCGCTAAATCGCCGTAAACCGTTAACAGAATGGGTTTAAGGAACTCTGAACGCAGTACGCCTATTTCCTGTAATTCGTCCTTTAAGTAGAGTATCATATTTTTGACTGCGTCATGCATCCTTTTCAGAAATTCCTCTCCGCCATCCGCCGCCTCAAAATAGTAGAATTTTGAAAACTCGGGATACTTTTTAACAATTTCATTCAAATCTTTTTGTTTGAAAAAGGGACCCATAAGTCCCCATCTTATGGCTGATCTGCGATTCTTCACCAGAGATTCAGAATCTATATCAGGAATTTTTTCTCTACTTTCATACATTTTCTTGGCTTTCAAAGCTAAGGCTTGAATCAAGGCTGCTAAGGAAATTCTCCTAATAACACTTATCTGAGAGTCGAAGACACGTACTTCCACAGTACCAAAAGAAGTATAGGGAAACATATCACACATACGAGCTGGGATACGATTAACTACGCTTTCAAATTTCTTTTCATCATAATCCTCAACATAAGGAATATAATGCTGAGCATCATCTGGGCCCAACTGTTTAATATTTTTCTCTAATCTAATGCTCCTCACACACCCGGGAGCCTGTAGCTTTCCATCCTTTATCTCAACAATATCAGTTGGCTTTCCCTCAACAAAAGGCGAATTCACAGACAAAGCGATTAGATGAGGCAAAAAGGCCCTTAACAAGTTATAAACATAAATCCTCAGATTCTTATCCGGAACTCCAATATGATGGTGGTCACCGAAACTGAGTCCCTGCTGGAAATCCATAAGAGGATTCAAACCCGTGGTAACAACCTTAACACCGGGAGGAAGTGCATCATGAGAAAGTTTCAGGAGAATATGCGCCCACCAAGTTAACTCCTCAAAAGTCTCACAGGGAGGCGTCGCCACTTCTAGAATCCATGTGATGGCGGTCATGTGTGGGTCTTTTCCCAAGATTTCTACGTCTATCTTTTTTCCATCGGGCAATTTATAATTGCATACCAGCGTGGCCCCTCCTCTCTTTTGTATCTGTTCTACCCGTATATTTGAGATTTTTTTATTGATGATGGCGGTCACTGGGTCAGATTGTTTCTTTAAAATGTTTTTTAGGTTAGTGCTTGCGTCTTCGACGATTTTACCCATAATGCTAACCATTTTCTCGCCGTTAATCCATGCACCCTTAAGGTTTACTATCTGGATTTCCATTTCTATTCCGTGGGTAAAGGGCATCTTTATCCATTGTACTGAGGTGGTCTGAGACGACATGGTCAATTACCTGCCATTAAGTAAATTCCTTCTCGGCTATTTTACAAAAAACTTCAATCAGTTCACGAATTTTATTTATCTCAACAATATCACTTGTAATGGTTAAGTCAAGGACAGAAATTTCAACATTCTGTGATTCTGCCATAACCCTTAAACAGTATGTGAGGCTACCCCCACCCAAAACCTTTTCATCGTCTATTATGCTAAAATTTTTATCAAGTGCTTCTCTGAGTTTTACCAGAACATTACGAGGGTCTCTTCTAAAATTTTTATCAATAAAAATCTTACCACTATGCGAAGGTAATGGAGGAAGAGTTTTCAAATTGATTATGATGGCTCCCTTATTCTTAGACTTAATCTTCTCCACAAAGAGTGATTGAACAATTTTCGTGAAGTTCTCACCTACCTCTACTCTTCCCTCATAATCTGGGAAAAAGAAGTAATTGAAAGGCCTCCCGCCGCTTTCAAATTCTTCGTAAATCTTGTGAACGATACTAAATAATTTGTTATCACCCTCATCGTAAGAAGTAGAACAAATAGCAAGGGGGATTCCCAAATTTTTTGTTTCGGAAACCGCGCTTATTCTTCCGCCACCCTTAAAAATTTCCATCTGCTCTGAAACGGAGGCGCTATCAACCGTCTTCTCCAAAGCTGGAAAAACATCTGTTTTATACTCGGAAATCAAAGAAACCGTTTCACTCAAAACACTCTTATACTTTTTCAACAATTCAGAGAATTCCGAAGTTACCCTATCAAGCTTATTGGCAACTTTCTCTGACTCATCACCAGCCTGCAACGCCTATCACCTACCTACTTATTACCGCGAAACTCCTTTATTGTTCTAATAATTTCTATCTCACGCTTCTTAAACTCCCCCAATTGTTCGTTCAGAGCATTCATAGTCGTCCTAATTTCCTCCACCATATTCTCAATAACAGAGCTTTTCCCATCTAGTAGCTTAACCGCTTCTTCCAGTCCTCCGCTTCCAATTTTACCCAAATTGGCGATTCTCGCCTCTATCTGTCCAACCTTAATTTCAACAGCCTTAATCCGACTTACTTCCCTCTCCAAATTTTTAACTCTTTCCTCCAACTCCATAAGTCTCTTACCAAAAAGATCAAAAGGTCTAACCTTCTCGCGGCCCTCCGTCGATTCAGCTGCAACAGTGTCCACCTTAGCCGTCAACGGTTCAGCAGCTTCTTTCTCAACCCCCCTACCCGCCAAACTTGGCGACGTTTGCCCCATACTAATGCTCTCATTCACCATTTCCGTTTCCCTAACAAGCGCTTGTCTCTTGACTTCTTCCTCTTTCGGTTCAATTCCTCCAAGGTAAGCATCATATACTTCCCCAAAAATTTCTGAAAACTCCCTGTTGTCCGATTCTTTACCACTAGCGGAAAAGACACAAGTCATCTTATTCGCATAGTTTAAACCCCAAACTCCCACTTTGCTAAGCCACCAAGTAAAAATACAGGATGAAAATGCTTTATCCTCAAACCAGTTTTGAATAGATTTAGCCAGCAGGTTGGATTCACGAGACGCCAATTCCCCTTTCTCAAAATCATTTCTAATCCAAACATAGTTAAATAATCCACTCTCCACACCTCCCTTCAACCAGCCAGAAGCTCCTTCTCTAAAAATTCTCAAACCCGTATACCTGTAAGAACGCTCCTCGAAACCTAGAATCGAAAATATGTGAGCAATAAGAGACTTAGTATCCTTCTCCTTAGTTCTAAAAACGCAAGCCCACTTCTCCTTCCCATCACAAACACAGCAGAATCTCTCCACGTCAAAATCCAAAACAAGAATACATGATAGCCCCGCCTTATAAATTAGAGGCGCGACCACCTCACCCACAAGCAAATTAAAAAGCTTAACTACCGGAAAAGAATTCAAAGGATCAAGAAGAGGCCCCCTATACATACACAAAGTATAAGCCTTAGTCGGCTCTCTCTCCAAAGCCTCAAGAAAATCTTCCAAATCATCCGTCTCAACAAAAACAAACCCTGTAATGGTACCAAGTTGGATACCGAACCACTTTGTCAGCCATCCCTTTAATTCTTCAGCATGCCTCTTCATAAGAATCACCATAAAAAGCAAAGCAACACCGGCTCACAAAACCTTCAATCACCACTCAATTTGCAACGAACATTCTATGTATAAATTATAAACGTCACCACAAAAAAACATTCCCCCTCCCCAAAAACGCCCAAAAAAATACAGAACATATACGATAAACCGAAAAAAATAATACACTTTTCCACTATGGCTGGTTGGAACTCGAATTTTTTGTAAAGCTTAAATAATGCGAACTGGTATATTCTATTTTTAAAAGTGTTTTTGCTAGAGGAAGGAGAAAAATGTGGAGACCGAGTATCGAAGTTATGCCCCGAAGTGAGATTAATAAACTTCAGGAGGAGAGACTAAAAAGGCAGCTAAGATATGTGTACGAAAACTCCGCCTTGCACAAGAAGAAATTCGACGAGGCCAAAGTGAAACCCGCAGACATTAAAACACTCAGCGACCTAAAAAAACTACCCCTCATAAAAAGAGAGGACATGGAGAGAGAGGTAACCCTCAAGGACATTTTTGGTGGACGATGCTGCGTTCCCTGGGAAAAAGTGTTTATAGTATCTAACCCGCCTGAACCGCAGGTCAAAGAGCCCCTAATCATGACCGCTGTAACCGATAACGATAGAGAAAGAATGGTAGACCAGATGACAAGGACTCTACGAATGTTGGGTCTAAAAAGAGGAGCCGTATTAGAGGTGCAAGCCAGCCAGTGGGAACTCATATCCCGATTCATAGAAGCGCACTTCATGTTCAGAAGAGGAGTACAATCACTCATACCATTCACAAGCATACCCATTGAAATCACCCTATTCTTCATCGACATACCCAGAGCATTAAGTCTTACCAGATTCTTCAAACCCCAAATCATCATAACCACAATGGACAACGCCCAGCTGATGCAAACAGAAATCGAGAAACAGGGAGCAACGCCAAAAAAGGAGTTCAGCCCAGAAGTCGTGATTCATAGAATCCGGCCCCTCGCACCGGTCCTCACAGAAGAAAACCGCAAAGAATTCGAAAAAAAATGGGGCGGCAAACATGTCAAAATGCTCGACCTCCAGGACAACCACTTCTACGCCACAGAGTGCCTAGAATGTAATGGTATGCATGTTTGGGAAGACGAATTCATCGTAGAAACAGTAGACCCAAACAACGGAGAGCCCACAGCACCAGGAGAGAAGGGAAACCTAACAATAACCAATCTGTGGGAGGAAGCCACACCAATAATACGGTACGTCACAGACAAGGTCGCAGAAATAAGCACCGAAAAATGCTCCTGCGAAAGAACCCACGCGAGAATAATAATGTAGAGGAGGAGGAAAAAATGGAGATAATTGAAGAAAGCAAGTATTGGAACAAGCCCATAGAAACCATGCCCCAAGAAGAACTACAAAAAATACAGCTAAAGAAACTCCAGTACGAAATCAATTACGCTTACCACAACACCCGATATTACAAAAAAAGCTTCCAAGAAGCAGGCTTAACACCCGAAGACATCAAAACCTTGGAAGACTTTAAAAAGGTACCCATGCTCTACAAAGACGACCTCAGAGAAGACCGAACCAAAACCGGAGACCCCTTCGGAGGAATACTCGCAGTACCCTTCGGCGAAAAAATAAGAATAATAAACGCCTCCACAGGAACAACAGGAGTACCCAGCGTATTCGCCTACACAACCGACGACTGGATACAGGGAGTAGAACAAGAAGTACGAATAAAATGGAGCAGGGGCTACCGCCCAGGAACAAGAATATACTCTACAGGATTTAGATGGCACGGATACGTACAACTAGCCTACCCCGGAGGCGACGCACTAGGCTACCAGAGTATTACCGAAACTGGATACCCGCTACCCAACCTTTCACAAAAGCACGTGATCGCGCTAAAATACTTCAAACCTGATGTCCTAGCAGCCCCCATTCTAACACTATATTCCATCGTTGAAGAAGCAAAAAACATAAAAGAAGACCTAAAACAAATACTAAAAACCTGCAAAATAATCGACACCGGATACGGAGACGTAGTGACCATAGCCATCAAAAAACGCTTAGAGGAGGAGACAGGCGTTCCCCCAGAAAGAATATACGACTTCGGAGGCGTTGCCGATCCTTTGTGGTACTTCGGTGATTGTCCTTCTCATCTGGGTGTTCATAGCTGTGACGATCTTTTCCTCTTGGATATTATGGATGAGGAGACTCACGAAGTTTTACCGGAGGGTGAGAGAGGAGAGATCGTGATTTCCAACCTGTTCGCTGAAGCAACACCTATTTTCAAATGGGGGTCCGAAGATACGGGCTACATTGAGCGTGATGTTTGTGATTGTGGGCGGACCCACAGCAGGTTGCACTTTCTTGGTAGGGCGGCTTTCGCCGCAAACATTAAGGGCAAGAAGGTATTCCCCTCAGAGCTTGAGAACATTCTGGGTGACATTCCGGGGTTCACCGAATACTTCACGGTAATGAAATACTCCAAGGGTGCCATGGACACCCTAAGGATTAAGATGTCCGTGAATAAGGATAAGATTAAGAGCATGGACGCTTTCACAGCTGAGGTTAAGAAGAGGATAAAGAAAAACCTTGGTGCGGACGCTGAGATCACTATTGTGGAGTCTGTCAGCGAACTTCCGTTCGTTGGGCATAAGACCATCAAACTGCTTGACCTAACTAAAGAGCAAAAATAAATTACAACAATTTTTATTTTTTTATTTTTAATCAGCAAATTTTGGCTTATTAACTATTATGTTATGCTTTGGTTTAATTTGTAAGTATACTAGAATCAGTATTTAGATTTCCGCAAGATTTTATGTTTGTAAAAGTATAAAGTAAAAAGAGGGGTTTAGAGAAACCCGTATTTTTAGAAAAATTCGCTTCTGTCGACCCACTCTGGGAAGTATTCGTAGTACTCTTTGGGTTTAGCTTGTTTGAGTCCCTTGTATGTCGCTCTGGTGAGTGCTATTACGCCTTTCTTATCCCTGTAATTACTAGCAAGTCCCTGGTCTTCTAATGCTATGAGTATCTCGTCCAATCTTTCTTCGTCTATTTTTAGGTGGGCTAGAAGTTGATCTCGGCTAAAGTGCAGTCCCGGATTAACCTTCCAGTATTCGGCTAAAACGTCTAGCACCACTTTCTCGTCGACTTCGGTGCCTTCTGGTAGGGGTTTGACTTCCAAGTATGGTATCGGCATTTTCAGTTCAGGGTGCATTTCACGCCAGGGAGCTTTTAAATCGTTTGCATGAATCCTTATCCCCTGCCTATAAAGGAGAAGCCTCAGAACCTCATTCGTTCCGGCTCCAATCTCAAGAATTTTACAGTCCCTCAAAATTGATTCCAAGGGGTAAAAGCGTGTAAGTGCGTCTCCGCCCATAACCTGAATAGCGTCAAGAGCTGCTTTTCTCAGAGCCTCAGTGATGTAAACCTTTGCCGCGGTAGATTCTAGGAAAGGTCCAAGTGGAGCCATTCCACCAGTATCTATTTGGTATGCGATGTAGTAAGCGAGTAGCCTAAGTATCTTCCAATTCGCAATCATATCCGCCATCTTCAACTGATTAGCCTGGTATTCCTTCGTCGGCACACCGAACTGAACTCTTCTCTCCGTACCGTAAATAGCGTACCTCAAGCATTCCCTCACGCCCGTGACTCCCGCGATAGCACCCAGAGTTCTCTCAAAGTTCAAACCACTGATCATAATATTCCAACCCATCCCTTCACCGGCTAGAATATTCTCAGCGGGAACCCTCGCATCATCAAAGTTTAGATAGCCGTTACGAACGCCATCCCATCCAATCAGTTCGTTAATCTTTTCTACACTGAATCCGGGTGTGCCTTTTTCTACCAGAAATCCTGTAAGGTGCTTGTATCCTTTCTTATCGGCAAGATTATCGCTGGTTTTGGCGTAAACCATGTAAACATCCGCCAGTCCCGCATTGGTAATGAATCGTTTCTTCCCATTGAGAATGTACTCATCTCCATCTCTAACTGCAACTGTTTCAACGCCTGCCGCATCGCTACCCACGAAGGGCTCCGTTATGCAGATGGCTCCCATAATTTCCCCCCTAGCGAATCTGGGAAGAAACTTCTCCTTCTGTTCCTCGTTACCGAAATGTACAGTCTGATGGGCGCCCCCAAAACAGGTTGTGGCGAAGGATGTTGCTATTGCTCCGAGGCGGGCGATTCCTTCCATTCCTATGCAGCAGCCCGTTACTCCGGCTTCTTTTCCCATTCCGCCGTATTCTTCTGGGATAATTGTTCCAACCCACCCATCTTTCAAGACTTTGTCTATGAGGTCATAGGGGAACTCTTTTTTGTACGCCGCCTCAGCGGCTCTAGCTATGTGCTTATCAGCGAATTCTTCAATCTTATCCGCTAATTCACACTGAGTCTTATTCCACCAAGGATACTTATCCAATGTCAATCACCTTTAGTATATTCTTTCCCCAATAACTTAGGGTGCTTAATAAATAATAAATATATTGAGAAAATTATCAAATCTTCTATAATCTGATTGAAAATTGAGTTAGAATCGCTCTAAAATAAGGATAGGAAAAATTTTGATTTAATTTGGCGTGGATGGTTTGTTTTCACCATAATCTGGTGTTTGACACCATGGCGGAGGCTTCTCCATCAACGCAGACTTCGCCCCTCTGATTCTTAATCTGCATCTTGATGGTGACTACGCCCCCGTTATACTTGGCTACGTCTTTTTTCTTTATTATTTCTGATTCGCCGTGTATGGTGTCTCCTATTTTCACTGGAGCGGTGAACTTGTAGTGCGCGCCGAGGAATGCTATGGCAGTCCCGCTCAACAGTTGCCCCAGGTATCCGGATAGCACGCAGACGGAAAGCAGACCATGGGCTATTCTTGTTTTGAAAGGTGACTTTTTTGCGAACTCTTCGTCAATATGGAGCGGATTATAATCTCCGGAAAGGGAGGCGAAGAGAATTATGTGAGAGTCGGTAATTGTTATGGCGGGGGATTTGTCTTTGGCACCGACGATGAATTCGCCGTATGTTTTTCCCTGCTGGCTCATTTTATTAACCCCGTATCTCAGAGATTGCAAGTTTTACTTAAATTTTTCCGAAAATTGGATTCTAGATATAATCTATTTTTTTCCCCAATCTGATATTTTTTCGATTGTTGCTACTGCTGAGTGAATGGTGGGATAGGTGGGTATCTTGTTTCCCAGTAGTAATTCATGGGCTTTTTGTGAGAGTATTCTTGAGGCAAGCCAGCAGACGATTAGGGGTTTGTTAAATTTCTTTGTCTCATTGGAGACCTTGACTATATCCTCCGCGAGAAGGGTTGCTGGATTACCCACGGCGCTTGTGATGATTAGAAGGATGGTGTTTAGGTAGTCCTCTCCGCAGAGGGAGACTATGCATTCTTTAAACATTGCCAGATTCAATATTATCTGGCCGGTAACATCCAGAGGGTTTTTAATTTGAGCGAATTCTGGAAGGATGCCTCTTAGTTTTTCTTTCACTTCCTCTTTTAACTCTGGTATTTCTAACCCGTATTCTTCGCATAAATCCGCTACCATTGTGCAAGCGGCTCCTGAAGTTGCAATCACGGCTATTTTGTTATCTTTCGGTTTGGGTTGCCACGCTGTGGCCATGGGCATATTGTAGAGGTCGTCTTCCCCTTGGCAGAGGATGACTCTGGAATCCTTGAAAAGTTTGTTGTATTCTTCTTTCGGCGGTGAAACCATTCCCAAATGATACTTTGTGATGTTTTTTCCTTTTTGGGATTTGGATGCACTTAAAATCATAACGGGTTTACCTGCCTCCTTAGCCTTTTTCGCAGCCTTGCGGAATAATTCTATGCTTTTAATTGCTTCGAGGTAAACTACGATTGTTTTGGTGTAGGGGTCCTCCGCCATAAAGTCTAAGAACTCAGCTGTTTCCAAATCCGCCTCGTTACCGGTGGAAACGCATCGGCTAACACCCAGCCCAAGATCCCACATATGGGTAAGAGTGCTGCCCATCATTGCACCGGAGTGTGAAATAATTCCCACGTCCCCCTTTATGGGTGTGTTTGGAATCGTAAGGGTGGGGGAGAAGGAGGCGCAGAAGTTGTTCGGCGTCGAAATAACTCCCTGCGAGTTAGGACCGCACAGACGCAATCCTCCCCCCCTCGCCTTCTTCACAAGTTTGTTCTGTTCATCTACCTTTCCTGCTTCGGCGAAGCCAGCCGATCCGATTATAGCACACTTTACACCCTTATTAACGCACTCCTCAACGATTTTCTCAACGGTGTGCGCGGGTGTAAGTATGTAGGTTAAATCCACGTTTGTGGGGATATCACTCACGGTGGGGTAACACTTTAGACCCATAACTTCCTTTTCTGATGGATTTATGGGAAAGACACGGTCTCTGGGAAAGCCTCGCTCAATCATGAAGTTCAATGCTATGCTGCCCAACTTCGAAACATTGCTGGAAGCACCTACAATCGCAACAGAATCCGGATCAAACAACGCCTTAATACTAGCATCCAAATCAAATCACCTCAAACCAAACCCAAAAACGAGCAAGCAAAAATTCACAGTTTATTACACGGATAATCAACCTATTTCTGATGTTAAAGATACTCTGCGGCAGATCACTCTTGATTCTTTGGTGTATGATAATCTTCTTATAATTTCTTTTATCAGGCTTTTAAATTATGATTAAACGATTTTTCAATTGTAGGCAATTATTGGTTTAAAAACCAAATCTAAAAATTTAAGAGGTCTTCCAGAAACCGCAAATAAGGTTCATTTTTATACTCAATAACATGGCTAAGGGTTAAATATCTTTAGTATATCTTTATTCAGAAGAGATAGTCGTATCTTTTTGAGGTGGTTTTCTTGTCGGTTAGTAAAATTTTAGCCTTACATAATCTTGTTCAGGGTGGAATGAGGGGTATTGGGTTAAGTAGACATAGATCTAGCCAATTTTTCTTTTACAGCTGGTTATAAGGGATGAAAATGCCTAAAAAGAAAACAATGAGACAGCCCAAGCCTTACTCAGAAATTTAGCTGTTAGATTGGGCCGGGAGAACAACAGCCTGTGAAACAGCGTAAAACACTTATTTTCCGCTCCCCAAAATTATTTATCGTGTTTCTGATTATTTTGTCTGAAACCCGCTATAGAATCTGCCGTTTGAAGTTTCCTTTTCGGTAACGAAGCCGAAAAAGCCTTTTTCCAAAAACTGAAAAAGACAAAAAAAATTCCTCTAATCACTAGAAAAGCATAAATGAGTGAACAAAAATGGTGTATGTGGATAAACCGAAGCCTAGCAACGGTTATGTCTCATTTCTTATACTAGCAGCTTTGTTTTTGCCGGCCGTACTTTTAATGCTTATAATGCTTATTAGTACTAATATCACATACACCATTTGGGGGCTAGATTTAAGACCGCTGTTTGCTATACTTTTTTATTCCCCTATATTTTTTTTCGTTATTGGAAGAGCTATTCATGCAGCGTATAATACGGAGTACCGGATTGAGAATGGAAAACTTTGGATTAAATATGGATACAGAAATCAAAGTGTGTCACTGGACGAAATAAAGGGTATCGAAAAAGTTGAATTTATTATAGGCCCGTCGTATGTGTACTGTAACAGATTCAAAAACGGAATACGCATAATCACTGAGAAGAGAAGGATGTACGTCAGTCCCGGAGACAGTGAAAGATTCGTATCGGAATTAGGATTAAAGACTAGTAAATAAATTAAAAACGACTAACGACTAAATCGGCTCTGAGATTTAACGGGAGTTTTCGTACGACGGAAACCTTGTCTCCGTGAAGCTGAAGCATCTCCGGACGCATAAGGCGAAGAGAGGAAGGAAGCCCCGCGGAAACTGGAAGTAGTTTAATAAACTTCTCATCCCATTCTTTTCTTTAGTATGTCTCTGAGGTTGGCTAATTCGGGAGAGTAAAATTTATGAAAACCTTACAACTTTTTATTGAGGCTTCTCATTCTATTTCTAATTCTTGGATTAGTTCGTGGAGGGATAAGGGCTATGTTTTAGGATACTTTATCCTAAAAGCTCCCAGACGACGAAGATTTGTTACACTGTGAGAAGATTTCCATAATTTAATGTGGTTGATGTCGATGGTCTACTTATTTAATTAATCGTTTCTAGCGCGGAATTTTTGCTAGTTGCGCTACCCAAATTCATATTCGATATTCCCGAACAGACACATAGTCAAAACTGCGTTATACCTATCAATGAGGATACGAAGTTCTTCCTTGGCGAGATTTTTATCCATAATATCTATAGTTTGTGCGCGATTTATTAAAGCCTTGTTATGTTTTTGGGACACGCGTCAAACAAAAGCCACTCTCTTTAGTTAACAAGCCTCTCCAGAGTGTTTCAAATCTAAAGCGTGTCAACCTGTCAGGATAGGAAATTACAATATTGGAAAACTATTTCTCTGCCACCATTTTTAGTATCTTCTTGAAACTTCTTTGGTTTAGCTCGGATTCTGTGTCGGTTAGGACTTCTTCCACTCGTCTGTTTTTGATTAGTGCTACCTGGCGTTCTATATCATCCTTCTGCGAGGGGGAGGAAACGCGGGCGTATCCTATTACTGTTTCTTTTTCTCTTTCCTTTCCCTGTATGCTTAGTATTTCGCTTTCGGGATTTCGTCTTCTTCTGGCGGGGGTTCTGACTACTCTTATTTGTCCTTCTCGGTCTCATCGCTGGATAGTTTTTGTCTGAACACCGAGTAACTGCTTTGACTCCTTTAAAGTGTACAGTCTATCCATGAATCTTATGTCCACTTAAGACCACATAAGGGTACATAATCAGTACCTGCTACGTTAGGCTAAAAGTTATATATCTTTAGTTTATTTTTATTTAGAATAGAATGTCGTTTCTCTTTGAGGTGGTTATTCTTGTCCGTTAGTAAAATGTTAGCCTTGCATAATCTTGTTCCGGGTGGGATGAGAGCAGGTCTCATCCAAGATTCTCTTCTGGATGCCACAGCAGCGCTCTCAGCTGCTATTCTTAAGACGTACAAAAAAGAAGGCGAAAAACTGATCGCCGAAGTTTACAGACAGCAGGGTAAGAATCAGGGTGAGACACTAAAGAAAAGACTTGGACTGGGAAGCAGTCTTAAGGATGCCGTGGATGCTTGGAAGATTGCTGGTAACCTAACGAAACTAAAAGCAAAATTTCAAAAGACAGGTGAAAATTCCTATGACGCTTACCATCTTAACTGTCCCATGCATGAGGCTTTCAAAAAGTATAAAATTTCATGCGGCACTGCATGTCTTCCCATGGTTGAAGCTCTTGCAACTACTATTTGCCCCGGAGTGAAAATGACGGTGGTTCGGAAACCCACGCTGGAAGAAACCTGTATTAAGAGGTTGACGCTGTAAATTCAATAAAAATTGAGATATCTGATAGAGTTTAAATATTAGATACTGTTCCTCGAACCTTTATTTTCTTTTTATTTTTTCTAGTATTCTTTCTTGCCTTTATAGTGGTAACTCCTTGATTTTTAAATTGGGGGTTTACGAATTGCTTATAATTGATGCATATTTGCCGCGAGGCAATTTTTGGTTTTCATTTAATATGTGAGAAAAATCTTGCTTTTACCAAAATTAAAATTTGGTTAAAATACTAAATCCTTATTAATCAAGTTTATTAATTTAATACTAACGATTACTCCATCTTGGGTTGTGACTAACGTGTCGGCGGGAAAGTATAAAATAGTGCTTTACATGTCTCAGAGAACTCCCAAATATCACCAGGTTTTAAACAACATTAAAAAAAGTCTGAAAAATTTGAATTTGAATATGGAAATTGAAGAAGTGGATTTGCAGAAAAATCCGGAGAGGGCTCTAAGAGATGGGGTTCTAATAACACCAACACTTGACCTCATAGGTCTGAATTGGAGATTTATCGGGGTTCCCACTGTTGACGAACTTACAGAGGTTCTTGAGGATTTGAAAAAACGGAGGGAGGAATAATAATGAGTAGAAAAAAGAAACCCAACGGTGATACTCTCTTGGATGAACTTCGGAGAAGAGCGAAAGTTTTTGAGAGTGAAGTTGAGGGTGAGACTGTACCGCAGGATTTGAGTGAGAGGACACCCACCGGTATTAAAGGATTCGACGAATTGATTCAGGGCGGTCTGATAAAGGGGGAAACGTACATAATATCCGGTGTTTCTGGCGCTGGGAAATCAATTTTTTCGTTAGAGTACTTATATAGGGGTGCTTCCCAGTATGGTGAGCCTGGCCTTTATGTAACATTTGAGGAGACGATGCAAAGTTTACTCCGGAATGGTAGAAACTTTGGATGGAATTTGGGCGACCTTTTCAAAAAGAAAAAGCTAATGCTTGTAGATTTCACGTTGGTAACCGTGGGTGATAAAGCTTTATCCTTGAACCCTGAAGCCTTCAACCTTGATGGTTTATATGTAACACTCGAAACCGCAGTTAGGGAATTGGGGATAAAGAGAGTTGTCCTAGATCCCATTTCTGTCCTATTTTTACAATATCCTAACACTGGTGTAATTCGCAGGGAATTAAACATTATATCCAGCATGTTACGTAAAAACAACTGCACCTCCATATTTGTTACAGAGACCGGTAATGAACCAAATCATATTACTCGTTTTGGTGTCGAAGAGTACTTAGCGAACGGGGTTATAGTGTTATATTGGGAATCTGAGAATGATAAGAGGAGTAGATATATTGAAGTTTTCAAAATGAGGGGCACAGCTCATTACATGGGTAGGAGGCGGCTTTCCATAACTAATGATGGTATAAGCGTAATCTACTAGGAGATCCTACACCCATGCTAAAAACGAACATTCCGTCCTTCGACAAAAAGGTTGGCGGAATACCGGAGAAGAAAAAAGTTGTGTTTATGGTCGCGCCGGGAATAGATCCTTCAATCATTGGACTTCATTTTGCAAAGGTGGGATTAGATAATGGATACCGAATAATGTACATAGTGAATAACAAGTTTCCTGACGCGGTAAGAAAACAAGCAAAAGCGGTAGGTTGGACAACAGACCACTTTGAGAGAGAAGGCTCCTTCACCCTGGTTGACGCCTACTGCGGATACAGTGGAATAGACAGCAAGGAAAAACTTGTTACCAATCCTTACGACAATCAAGAAACAAGGGAAAAACTATCTAAACTCTCATCAAAAAAAACCGTAGTAATCTTTGACTCCATAAGCAGCTTTTTAGATATGCACGGGGATGGAGTGGAAGAAATTCTGGATTTAATTAGCTCTTTACACGAGGCTATTGTCATAGGTCTCTTTTCCACTTGGACTTACCGACAAGACGAGGTTGTAAAGATTATAGACTTCTTCGAAGGTGTCTTCGAAATAAAGCCCAGCAAAGAGTTTTTATACATAAAACAGTCCCTCTCCATAAAAAAGGTAACATGGACTAGAAAGACTGACTTGGAAATTCCCGTAAGGATACTAATTCCTGGAGGACTAAGAGTCTACATACCCAAGATCGTGGTGACCGGACCATACCACGCCGGTAAAACAACATTTCTGCATGCCATAGCAGATGAGGCAATAAGTGTGGATCGCATGGGCACCACAGTAGCTCTCGACTATGGAAAATTAGATTATAGAGGATTCTATATCGAATTCTTTGGAACCCCCGGGCAACCGCAATTCGATCCCGTTGTAGAAACAATAGCCCAAGAAGCGATAGGATTAATCCTACTAGTTGATAGCACAGATCAAGAAACATTTCCAAGAGCCAAAATTCTTTTTGAGAAGTGTAACGGTTACAATTTACCCTCAATTATAGTCGCTAACAAACAGGATCTTAAAGAAGCCTTAGATCCATCGAGTGTTCAAGAGAAACTGGCTCTTCCCTTAAAGATACCCATCATAGGTTGCAGTGCGAAAACCAAAAGTAACTTAACTCTGGTGATTGATATTCTTCTCGATATAATATTATTTGGAGGAAGCGGAATTGAAAATTGATGAGGCAGAAGAGCTGGACAGAGTTTTAACCAATCTACAAAACCTTTCTAATATTGAAGGCGCCGCCATAATAACCAGAAATGGTATCCTAATAAAGAGCACCCTACCACAGGATATTGACGGACAAAAATTCGCAGCTATGTCTGCGAGCATGGTCGGAGCTTCGGAGACAGCAGCCGCGTTAATGAAGTCTTTCGCAAAGAGGATAATAATAGAAATTGAGAGGGGAAAAATACTCGCTTTAGGTGCAGGACCCAAAGCGATACTTGTTGTTTCAGTTGACGAGAGAACCGATATTGAAAAGCTTACCCAAGAATTAGAGAAACACAGGAAGGATATTATGAAAATATTTAAATAATCACCAAATTGTATTTTACAAAAATCTTACCAATTATTAATTCACCCAAACATTAAAAGAGAAAAAATAAACATATTTATTTTAACTAACGGGGCTCAAAGGAAGAATGGAAGGGCTTTCTCAGAAAGAGGGAAGATACTTGTCGGAACCCAAAAAAGAAAAGAGAATCAAAACAGGAATTCCAGGCTTGGACGAAATGTTAAACGACGGCCTACGCCTAGGTTCTCTTTGCATAATTATAGGCGAGCCGCTTTGTGGAAAAGAAATTCTCGCAAAGGAATTCTTTTACAAGGGCCTTGAAAACGGAGAGGCGGGAATCTATATTACAACAAACAACTTCGCCGAGGATGTATCAAACGAAATGGAAGAGTTTGGATGGTCTCTATCTGAATATACCAGAGACGAAAATGTTTCATACAAAATTATTGACACCTATTCACAAACCGTCAATCCCAAAGTCGAAGAAACAAACAATATTCTGTATGTTCCTGCTGCAACCGACCTAGCTGGACTAAGCTCAAAAGTGGTTGAAGCGATAACAACTTTGACTGCGAATTTTAAAAACCTTAGAATGGTTCTCGATTCCCTCTCAAGCATTATCACTTTTATCACACCCCCTGCGGCAATTAGATTTCTCTCGTTCCTCAAAGCACGAATACGATTGGTTAAAGGAACATTCGTTTCTATTCTAGAATCCGAACTGACCGAAAAAAGTGTAATGATGCAAATACTTCAATTAGCTGATGTTATAATAGAAATAAAGGATTGTGAAATATATGTGAGACAGAGAGGCAGAGCCTCAACAATCGGCGAATTCAAAATAACTGAGAAAGGAGCCGAAATTACCCCAAAAAAATAGAAAATAAATATAATAAACCAGATGAAAAATATTTTTTATAAAAATTTATGGAGGGTGGCTCATGAGCGAATGTCCAAGGTGTAGAGAGAAGTCCATAACTCTTGGGCAAGTTACGGTCCCTATCGGAAAAACTCGTGGTAAAAGAGTAAACGTAAATGAATGTGTAGGCTGCAAACTTCTTTTCTACGAGGCGGCGGAAGAGTAGAAAAATGTAAATAATAACTTATGCATCTTCTTACTTGTGAGAACAGTGGGAGCAAAATCTCATGATATTTCTAAGAGTGGAAAACTTAGAAGATTTCATATATCTGCTCGAGCGGAGAATAGGGGATGAAGTCTACATTGAAATTGATCAAGGAAATGATGAGTTCTCAAAAAAACAGAAAATTTGCTTGAGCTTCTTCGGTAAAATCGAACAATTAATGGTACTACACCAGATAATACTGGAAACAAAAACATCACCAGAGGAAATCAAAAAGGGCCTCGAAGAAACGTTCAGCAAGTATAAGGTAAGACTGATAGAGGGAAAAATAAGAGAGATAATGTTAAGCCTCTAACTAAAAGGATAACCTTCAAGATTCAAAAATAAAAACCATAATAATTTTTTAACCATTTTAAAAAACACAGCAAATCAAGTAATCATTTTTCCTTTTTTTTGGGAATAATAAAGGTTATAAATGTTTAAATACTTTCTTTTTGACTATAAGCTAACGAATGGAGGTACTCGGTTGTCTAGCGAAAACGAACCTAGCAAGGACGAAGTTGAGTTTAAAGGTGTTCTCGACGAGTATAAAATCGGCAGATATGGCGGACCTTGGCTCTCTGCCCATCACACAGCGTTCATTATACTCCCCATGCTTCCAGCGTTCGTTGTAACAATACTGATCTTCATGCTGCTATTACTGGTTGTAGACTGGTTCTTCAGCGTACCCTACCTAAACCTGTCTATCTTATGGCCTTATTTGGGCTACCCGCAAATAACTTTTTCAGGAATTAAAGGAGTTTGGCAAAACAGCTTATGGGTATGGGCTTTTCTGTTTGTATTCACTCCCCTGTTCTACGTGATCATAAAGTTCGTCTACTTCTTGTTTAGTCTTCCACTCGCTAAACTATTGGTTAAACCAGTACCGGATGGCGAATACCCCTTCACACCGAACCACCCGATAGTTAGACAGTGGATACTGAACGCTAAGATAACAGGCACTTACCAGAACTACTATAAAGAAGCACCCTGGGGCAGCGCCTCATTGTCACGACTGATGTACAAGGCTTTGGGGTGCAAATTAGGAAAGAATGTACTCCCAACAATAATAGTCGACCCACCCATGACAGAGATTGGTGATAACACTGTTCTAGGAGCATACGTACTTATAGCCGCTCACGGTATACAAAGAGGCATTCTATTCATAGAAAGAGTCAAGATCGGTAGTAACTGCACCATAGGCACAAGATCTCTGATATGGCCCGGTGTTACAATGGAAGACCATGTCGACGTCGGGACTTACAGCGTGATAACACGCGGCAAAGTATTACCGAGTTACACAGTCTGGATAGGAGTGCCTGCTGTGATGGTTAAAGACCTTAGAGAGAAGAAAAAGAAAGGCTCAAAAACTGATACCGAAAAAGGTGATTAACATTCTAGTGAAATGGCTGGTAATACGAACTCAATTATACCTTTCGTCTTTCTAAATTTTATTTTTATATTAAATTATTTAATTTTCTATACTTTTCGTTATTTTTCTTACAGAAAAATCTATATATCTAATCGTAGATAGTTAGACTTCAATTCCTTAACCCCACTATCAATGTTCAGTGAACAATTGGTAATGAAGAGGGTTATGTATGTCCGAAAATAGGTCGAGTAGAACATTAGCAGACAGTTTTAAATCCGAGGATCTTTATTTGTTCATGGTACAATTAGAAGATGCTTATTATAGTATGCTACGAGAGAAACTTAATAAGAACGAAGAAGATATTATTTTGCTGCGCAATATCTATAACTCCATTACGGAAATCAAAAGCATACTGAGAGAAAGAAAGTTTCTTGTTGAATTGTGATATTCCTCTCAATTGTAATCTTTAATTTTTTGAAGATATTATTGAGGTATTTCTCCAAATATTATGCAGGTTTTACACAGTTAAATAATATAGTTCTTTTTATGGTACCTCGTTCATAATCAGTGGGGCGTCTGTTTGGCTAGTGAAGCTTCTCTTGACGAGGATGACATCCAATCATTTTTGAACCAAGTTCAAGAAACTTACAGAACATTATTAAAGAATAAAGAGCATAAAACAACGAACGATCTGATTCTACTGAATAATCTCTGCAGATCAATGATTCGGTTAAAATTTATGCTGGAGAGAAAAAAGAATCAGAGTTGATTTTTCTCCTTAGCTCCATAGGACGGGATAATCTTAAGGCGAAGCGAGACATTTCAAATAAGTACATATCGGTTAGTTCCCTAATTAGAAAAAGCTGGCCAACATATTTCAAAGCTTAACTTTTAACGGCTTTTATGTAATTCTGCTTGGCGGCACTAGATTAGATAACATTTTTTAGGAACCCCTCATTATGGTAGATTTGGAGGGTGAAGGTTCCAAACATATTTGATATCTAAGAGAACAGTTCGATTAATCTAATCATACTACGAATCTCTTCATAAAGAAGCATGTTTTGAATTACCCTCCAAATACTCATAGCAGTTAGCAGTTTTAGGAGGTTTAAGAGACCTCTTAGGCGGTCTCACAATAGCGGATAGGAGAGGATGATTAATATGGCGAAACAGAGTGAAGTTTTCTTGATAAAAACGTCGGATAGGAACGCTGGAATAAGGAGCCTGCTTGAACAATTCGACCTTAATAACTATGAACGAAAAAGAGTGGGTATGGGGTTAAGTAGACATAAGTCCACAATCCTCTTCGATTCATCGCTTACCTTTTCGAAGCTTGTCGCCTTCAGCGGGTACCCACTCGCCACATATATATAACGCGCATCTTAAGGACTGGTTCCAAAAATCCTGTCCAAGGTCTCCTTAAGGTTGATTTTTTGATCAACCGTAATTTTGGTAACCTTAGGATAGGGCGTGGGCGTGACCACTTGGCTAACCCAGTTCAGCCACTCTGGACCAGGCTTAAGGGCTAAGTTTATCGCTGCAACTATGTGTTTGTCGCCACTGTACCCGCAGTACGGGCACTTGAACACCCGTCCGCTGGGTTTCTCTATTCTCATTCCGCACACGGGACAGGTCGAGGAAGTGTATCCCTCGCTTTGGTATAGGGTCAAGCAGCCATTCCGGCACCTTAAAGGGGTTCCGGAGCAGCTTGAACTCGCACAGACGCTGGAGCCTTTCAAAGGACCAAAGGCGTAGCTGTTGTTTGAGCTTCCTTGATCTCGGCAGCTTTTTTATACTGTTTCGGATTCCAGTTAGGTTTCCGAAAACAGCGCAGAGTCCGCCGTACCTCTCGGAGATACCGGCGACCAAGCTGCTTACGATTTGCAGCGGGTAGTTTATCAGCCGCTTCTCGCGTGTGAGGTACTTCTCAAGGAGCTCTTCTCGGGCTTTCTGATTATGGATTTTTCTGATTCGCTCTACCTTCTCAATGTACTTGTCTCTGATCTTCTGTATCAGGGAGATGTCCAATTTGAAACCTCTGTAAACCCCGCTCTTTGTTGCGATGATGAAATCCAGAGTGTTCAGATTGGTATCGAAGTACATTACGCCAACGGGATCTTCGCTACAGGTTACTTCACGCTTGAACGGCACGTAGACCTCGGACGGCTTAATGGTGATTTCACCCACCTTAAGCTTTTCCGCAGCCCAAGCCTCAATCAGAGGCTCGGCGTAAGGATATGACCGAAGCGCCAGCTTAATGGGCTCTTTTCTGGGCTCCGTGGTTACGTGGAGTTCCAAACTCCCGTCAACCAATTCGAGGTGTGCCAGCACCGGCTGAAGCCTCATGCAGAGCTTTTTCTGCGTAGGCCAACCAGGTTCCTTAGACAAAAGTCCAAGTTCTTTCCAAGCTTTAACTAGTCCAAAGTGCGATCTAAACAGGCCCGCAGCGTACCGTGAAGCACTAGTAGTGTAATGGGTCATTAGACCGTATTTATCCCTAAAAGGTTTCCAGAAATGCTTCTCCGATTTTGGAGCAGAGTAAACCTTGTTTTTCTGTCCGTACTCCAGCATCTTGTTCACCATGTCCCTAAAAACTTTAAGAGTTTCCAACAAACGTGTATTATTACTTTCAATATCAAATCTCATAGTTCTAATTAGACTCGCTTTCATAACTTACCACCTTAAAAATTTTCTCTCGACCCACCACGAAGGTGAGCCAACGAACCTTTTTTTTGGGGAAAAAAGGTCGCTGCAAAAAATATCTGAAACGAGTATAAAAACTCCACCAATCCGAACCTAATAAATAGAAAGAGTATGCAGAATCATTCTTTTTTGGGGATAGAAATGAGGTTTTAAGGTTATGTATAAAAAAAGCAGTGAGGAATTATTGGAGCGAAAATAAGTCGAGGGTTTAAAATAAATATATATAATAAGTGGTCAACCGGCCTTTAAGGTGATAAGTTATGATTTCAATGTTTCCTCTATTTCGAGAAAATAATCGCCGGTTGCCACCAAAAATATACTGATATTCAATCACTTATAAACCACACGTTAACTGTCACACTTTCACACAATATACCGCCATTTCAGAATTACGCTTACCGTTAAAAACCCTGAAAGAGGCGCCCCGTTCAGAAACTGTGCCAACCCCTCTTATTTTTCTCTTAAACCCTAAAACTCGGTAACACAAATGGCTGTTTTTATAACTGTTTTTCACGGGGTTTAAATGTTACAAGCTGGAAAAGAAGGGGAGAGGTGATATAAACGGATCCCGATGGGAAACGTGTTGACGCTCAGCCTAGAGGAGATAAAAATCTCCAAAGCCTACTGCTGGCTTTCCACACAGCCGAAGCAGAGGGAGCAACCGGCGTCGTCGGAGTCGGAACACTCGCAGGCATAGCACGCAGACAAGGCCCCCAGATACGCTGGAGAAATCTGTACACCGTGGTTAACAATTACCCCGAACTTTTCAGAGTCAAGGGCAAGAGAATATCCCTAACCAGCGAGGGAAGGAAAAAAGCTAAGGAACTATTCGGAGAAACAAAAACCGTCCCCGTTCAGCTGAGCAACCCCAAACCCAACCTCTACATACTCAAAGGCTATACAACCACCACCACTGGCAGCATCGTGGGAACAAAACAGGTGGTGAACATGAAGTTCTACTCCGAGGTTCTCCTACTCAACCGCAACCACCAGCACACGGTGATCCCCACAGAGATAATGGAAGTGGTAGGCTACACAAAATGCCTCACCTGCGGAAACACCCTGAACTACCAGAACCCCCGACCGGTAGAAAAACTCCCACACATAAAATACTTAACAGCATACCTCCTGAAAGAACTCCAAAAAACCTGTGCCAGAGAACAGGAACTCGCAGTACTAAAAACACTACCCCAACTCTACCCAGAACACAAAGAATACACCGCAGGACAAGACCAAGCCAAAGTCTACCTGATAAAAACAGCACTCAGCCCACTCACAGTATGCACAACCTGCCAGAGCACAAACTGCGCCCACACAAACGAAATCATAAGAAAACTAACGGCTAATAAGAAAATATAAATGCTTACTAAACTCCACAAACATGTAAATTAATATAATTAGCTTTTCCCAAACTATAAGGTCTCAACAGACCTCTCTGAGATGTTTCGCATTGTCCAAATTTTGGACTCCTGACAAGTTTTGCCTTCTTTAGTCTAGCTAATGTGTTAGCGACAGAAATGTAACTCGAAGACTGTAATGTGTCCTTCAACCTTCTTTATAATTTTATACATTTCTTGAAATCCTAGTTTAAAATCATCATTAAGTTTATTGAAAAGAATTACAACATCATCCAAATTTTCTTCAGATGGAAGTATTACAGACGGTGGTTCTACGTTATCCTCTCTTCGAGTAATACAATTCACTCTAAGACCAGTTATGTAATCTGTCCCGTTTATTACTACTAATTCTTCATACTTGTGGTGAGCAGATAACTCATCCAATTCTTTTTTCGTTTTGTAGATAACTCGCAAACCAATTCTTTTCGCCTTTTCAAAAGTTCTTGCCAAGTAAAATATCCTCAAAGCTAGTTCGCTTTTCTCTATTTCTTTATTTTTTTCTAAATCACTCAAATCAAAAGTTAAGAAATAAACTTTATTGATGTCTACCCACGCTTCGATAGAATAAACGCCCTCTCCTTCAGCACGATCGATACGGACAACGCCGTGCAAGGAATCTAAGTAATGTTCGTATTCGTGGATAACTGTTTTTTTTATCGAGTTTGTGGGCTTTTAATCTTATTATATGTTGTTTTTGGTGGAATTCTGTAATTTTAAATCCTGTATTAATTTCTTCATGACCAACTGAACCCTCAGAATAATCACCATAGCCACTACCAAGGCTTTCATCAGACATAATTTTAACTTTCGGCATAGGTACTTTATGTTTTTTTGATAAACTTTTAATCAAATCTATTGCGTCTTTTGGTTTTATTTTACCATACGTATAATTTCCCCTTCAATTTTTGTTTTTATCCTCAAGTTTCTGAGGAGCACCATGTATCTTTCATGTTTGCTTATAAACCCCCGGTCTCTTACAAAAACTAGCTAATTTTATGGAGAATTTTCAAATATTTTTGCAAACATCCTCCGAGACGCCCTTGAGGTGCGGCGGAAAATATGTTTTACTTTTTACCAGTTTAAGAGCAAAAATCAGAAAAAGAAGCCCGATTCAGATCGAGCAGTGCCAAAGTGGGAACACAGAATTAAAAATTGAAACTTTACAGGCTTACAGCAAACTAAAACTATTTCTTAAGAAAGGAAAAAGCAACGACTAAAAAATCTAATTATTCACATTACACTATTTATGGATTAAACAGAAAAAAAATTTCTGTCAAATAAATCGAGCCTGCCAAGAAAGAGAATTATACACCTAAGAGAGAACCCAAATGTTTACTCAAGAAAATAGTAGCAACTCCTCACGCCTATTACTATCCATTTGAAGATAGCTTTTAGCTTATCGTAGTTACTTATAAAAGCTTCATCTAAGGCTAGCGGGTTTTGAAGTGATTTATCTTGATTTATCTGAGTGGGTGTTTAAGCCTTGGGTTCCATTTGACTGCTTCATCAAAGCGTCTTCTGGCCTCCTCAAATCTCCCAAGCCCATAAAGGACGACGGCTTTATTATTCCATGCCTCAGCAAACTTTGGGTTTATTCTGATTGCCTCATCGAAGCATCTCAGAGCCTCCTCAAACCTACCAAGAGCATAAAGAACACCACCCTTATTATACAGGGCGTCAATATGCATCGGATCTATTCTGAGCGCTTCATCAAGACACTTCACAGCTTTATCAACCCTACCCGTCTGATAAAAGGAAAAACCAATATTATTCCAAGCGTCAGCCTCCACCGGGTTCAATTTTACCGCCTCATCAAGACACTTCACCGCCTCCTCAAACCTGCCAACACTAACAAGAATAATACCCTTATTAGTCCAAGAAGAAGTGTGCTCCGGGTCTACTTTTAGTGCCTCATCGTAGCATTTCACGGCTTCCTCAAACCGACCGAGCCCCTCAAGGGCAAAACCCTTATTATTCCAAGCTGTGGCGTGCCTCGGATTTATTCTAACTGCTTCATCGTAGCACCTTATGGCTTCCTCAACCCTACCCAGTCTACGAAGGGTAAAACCCTTATTATGCCACGCCTCATCAAAATCCGGGTCTATTCTAACCGCTTCATCAAAGCATTCCTCGGCTTCCTCAAACATACCAAGTTGAAGAAAAACACCGCCCTTATTATTCCAAACCTCAGCAAGCTCTGGATATACTCTTATCGCCTCATCGTAGCACTTCACGGCTTCCTCAAACCGGCCAAGCTTATGAAGAGTAAATCCCTTATTAGTCCACGATTGAACATCATCCGGGCATATTCTCAGCACCTCATCATAGCATTCTACGGCTTCCTCAAATCTGCCAGACTCAAAAAGAGCGGCGCCCTTATTAAACCAAGCCTGAGCATTCATCGGTTCTACCCTGACCGCCTCGGAAAGACACTTCACCGCCGCCTCAAACCGGTCCAGCTCAAAAAGAACAACACCCTTATTAGTCAAGGCTGAAAAATGCTCCGGGTCTATTTTCAGTGCCTCATCGTAGCATTCTAAGGCTTCCTCAACCCTACCCAGTCTCTCAAGGACAAAACCCTTATTACTCCAAGCCCCAGCATGCATCGGATCTATTTTTATTATCTCTTCGTAGCATTTCATGGCTTCCTCAAATCTGCCAAGATCAAAAAGTTCAGCGCCTCTATCAAGCAGTTTGCTATATTTTTTAAATGTTTTATTAGCGTCTTTGTCCCGCCGAAACTTTCCCAACACGGAGCTAAACCTCCTCAAAACCGTTCGCAGAAATATTTTTTCAATCAGTTTTTCTATTCTAATGGTTTTAATTTCAATCTCTAAGGAATCTTTTGGGGTCGGTTTCGCTTTAATAAATGTTAACGTCTTTTTTTAGAACACCCTTCGGAAAGATTAGATGTTCCCGTTTCCGATTTGGGCGACCCTTAAGATTTCTTTTCACATTTTTATGGCTGGTCTCCTCTTATTATCCATTCAAATCCTTATAAAGCCCCACTTTTCACTCAAAAATAATGCTTCCCACGGACGCCCCTCTTTCGAATGCAAAAAATGTGTAAAAAGTATTCAAAAAATTACACAAAAAATAACATAAATTTTTACAGTCCAGCAGCCAAGCCTCCTCACTATTACTATAGTCGGTTAAAAGATATCCAATTATAGCCTGATTCACGCCCGCCACAAGGTTGCTCGGCTCTCATCTATCCTGCTTCAGGTTACTCACAATCTCATCATCTTATAATAATCACTACTTATGGATATTAAGATATAGTAATGCAACAAACAAGCCACCTCGGATTAGTGTCATTAATCCAACAACACCCATTCCCAACTTTTTAAAAAATCTCGAAAGCTTTTAACAGGGGCTACTGTGGCGACATAAAAATGATTGAGGCATGGAAGAAAGAGAGAAAAAAGCAGACAAAGATAGAGTGGAATAAGCCCTCAAACACTTCCGTATGATTGAAAACCTGTCCGAAGCAAATTTGAATCCCAACCAATTTTTTATCTTGAGAATTTATCCAAAGAAATATGTAATTTTTAACCAATTTTTTACATATTTTTAGCATGCAATACCTTTGCGATTAATCCCCGCCTTTTTTTACTAGAAAAAGGAACCTCAGTAAAACTCTAAAATGAAAAACAAAAAAAAACGAGATAAATGAAAAAAAGAGAAAAAATCCCCCGAAAATCTAAAACAACCCCAAAAAGCAACCCCAAACAGAGGAAAAATTCGCCCCAAAAACAGGCACACCCATTTATAAAGGGAAAAACGCCCCAAAAATCACTTGGATGCGGCGCAAAAACACGAACCTAACACAAAAAATGTGAAGGAACACCAGAAGAAACAATCTCCCCCCACATACTGGAGTGATAGATTTGAATTCTGGTATAATTAAAAACTTAATTTGGCAGAGGGATGTGAAGAAATGATTGGGGAACAAGCAAAAAACTGGTACCGGAAGGGCTCCGCTCTACTAGAGATATACCGGAGCGAGGAAGCCCTAGATTGTTTTAATATGGTCTTGGAACTGGAACCAGAAATGGCGGAAGCCTGGTACAAGAAGGGCGTAGCCCTAGAGGACCTGTCCTTTTATGAAGAAGCCTTGGAATGCTACAACAGAGCATTAGAGCTAAAACCAGACCTGGCGGAAGCCCTGCTCAACAAGGGTGCGGTGCTAAACAACATGGGCAGAATCGAGGAAGCACTAAACCATTACAAAGAATCCCTAGAGAAGAGGCCAGACAAAGCTTGGCTATGGAACAATAAAGGATACTCCCTACTCGCACTGGGAAGGTTCAAAGAAGCACTCCACTGCTTTAACAAGGCTCTTGAACTTGAACCCGACAACTCGGATTTCTGCTTCAACAAGGGAATAGTACTAAACGACCTGGGCAGAAGCGATGAGGCGATAAAATGCCTCGACAGGGTCTTAGAACAAAATCCCCTCCACGAAAATGCACTATGCTGTAAGGCTGATCTACTAGCGGTTCAGGGTAGAGAAGCCGAGGCGTTAAACTGCTACTATAAATTAATAGTCGTAAACCCCTTCTCCGAAAAAGCCCTGCACAACATAGGGGTAATTACGCACAAACTATACGGGGCCGAGGAAGCCCTAAAATATTTCAATAAGGTTCTGGAACTGAATCCCAGTGAAGCATTAGTCTGGGTCAACAGGGGATTATGCTTGTACGAGTTGTACCAGTTCGAGGAAGCCCTGAAGTGCTTCGATGAGGCTTTAAAACTGGAACCAGACTTCGCAGAAGCCTGGTACAAAAAAGCCCTAGCCCTATTTCTCCTAAGCAGATTCCGTGAAGCCCTCCAGAGCTGCGAGGAAGCACTAAGATTCAAACCAGACCACGAGGAAGCATGGTACTGCAAGGGAAAAATCCTAATCGAACTAGAGAAGCTTGAGGAAGCCAAAGAGTGCTTTTTCAAAACTCTAGATTTGGATCCCAAGCATAAAAGGGCGAAGGAAGCCTTAAGACAGGTTGCCGTAATGCTCCGCGGAAAGTGATGCAGGAATGAATAATAAAGAGAAACAAAAAATAATAATGAATAGGAGTACCGAACCATTCCCAACATAAAACTATAAATGTCTGAGCAATCCTAACAATAACACAAAAACAGTTAACGCGAATTACGATGACACAATGCAAATATCAATATAAAATGAAGTATTTGGATTAGCGAGCAAGTTAAAATTCTAGTTTTAGAATACAATTTTTCTAATATTTTTTACAGGATTTATATCTTCAGCCGGATCTGTTGGCGTTTGAACCACAGCCATCTTATAGACAAGATTAAAATCTGCAATGATTAGTCCCTCCTTTCCTTTTTCTATTTCGCATAGCCTGTAACTAGCATCCCCTTTTTCTTTACATCCTTCATGTTCCAAAGTCTTAAAATATTTATTATGAAGTTGACCGTATATCGAAGTTCCGCCATAGAGAGCGGCATTAGATATTATGACATAGGATGGGCTGCTTGTAACATGAGTGTGAGCATCCATGTGAAACCTATCAACAGCTGGATTAAAAGAGGGAACAAATACCATATCTACTCTTCCCCTCAAAAAACGGATGAAATTACCAAAATCCCGGCAAATAAGTACTGCAAACTTCCCAAACCGGGTCTCATAAGCGTATATCAAGTTTTCCCCAGATACCATCCTTCTCTGCTTCGTTATTACCGAATCTTCAAAGTCCGAGGGCTTGATTTTCAACTGGGTTGGTACATCTTCATCAGAGTCCAAAATTAATCGACAAAGATTATGATTTTCTTTATCATAGTAGCTGCCAGGAATTATTATCATACCCACACATCGGTTCTTTATCTCACACAACCAATCCTCGCAAACACAAAGTTCTGGCAAGCATACAATGTTCGCCCCCTCATCCTTTGCTATTTTGAGAGCTTTTAGAACCTTCGCTTTCGTAGCTTCTTTATCTTTTATTACTGGTGGGAACGAATCGGTTAATAATTCAAAATCAAGTTGCACTGTCGCAATCCTTACAATCTCCTTCTCCCTCTTTGAGATGAAAACATCTTTAATTCGTGGAAATTCAATATTATTCTTCAAATCATCAAAGACTTCTGATATAACCCTTATCTTTTCCTCTGCGTCCATACTCTTAGTTGTCTCAATTTTACCGCGAATTTCAGCCTTTTTTTCTGATGATGGTATATACTCACAGAACTCGGAGATCTTCGCCGCCAACCCTTCCAATCCAACCTCTAATGACAGATAGTTAAGGATAGATAGTTGCCTCGCCTTTTCACTAGTCTCCAATCCGAGGGCCTCAAGGGGAGAGCCTCTTGCCTCTAGACATATTGCCCTCGCTTTCTCTTTAACCTCTGTTATTATACTCGTTATTCTCTGGTCAATTATTGGAAGCCCCCTCTTGACTATTTTAGTTGCTCCCGGTGCCTTTTCTTTTGTGGATTCCAAGAGTTCCGCAGCACGGTCACAGTAACGCCTATAAACTTGGAGACCATGTTGCATGGTCTCCAAGTCCGATTCCTTCAGCTTCCGAGTTTCTCTCAGGGCGTTTGCGAGGTTTTCCACAGCTTCAAGGAGCTTACCGGCACTTTCTGAACCTCTCGACGCCGCTTTTGCCTCAGCAATATACTTCTGTACCACAGCTTCAGCCTCTTGCTTCCCAAAAGTAATCATATAGAACGAACGGTAAAACGGAAGACAGAATTCAGCAGGATTGGGATAAGATTCCTCAGCTGATGACTTTTCAAAAAATTCCAGAGCCTTTTCTAATTCTTCTCTGAACTTTTCTTCACTTTCCGCCACAGTTGCTCTAAAAATAGACGCCCAGCCCAGAGAATTATTTGCATACGCCCTCACATCGCTGTCTTCGTCCTTTGCCAGCCTAATTAGGTCTTCCCAGGCCTGTTTCTTGTCCTCTTCTGGTATATGCGGAAACGCGTGAACCAACGCTTCTGCCGCGTCCCGCCGTGCTTCACACTTTTCGTCCTGTGTCAGCTGGTGTAGATCTTCCCATGCCTGCTTTCGGTTCTCTTCTGGTATATGTTGATATGCTTTACCCAACGAGAATGTCGCGAACCACCGTACATACTTGTCTTCGTCCTTTGCCAGCCTAATTAGGTCTTCCCAGGCCTGTTTCTTGTCCTCTTCTGGTATGTGCTGAAACAAGTAAATCAACGCTTCTGCCGCGTCCCACCGTACAGTGCTTTCTTTGTCCTCTGTCAGCCTAATTAGGTCTTCCCATGCCTGCTTTCGGTTCTCTTCTGGTATATGCGGAAACGCTTCACCCAGCGCTTTTGGCACGTACAAACGTGCAAGGCTGTCTTCATCCTTTGTTAACTGGTGTAGGTCTTCCCAGGCCTGTTTTCTATTCTCTTCTGGTATGTGTGGAAACGCTTCACCCAGCGCTCTTGCCGCGTATGACCATGTAAGGCTGTCTTCGTCCTTTGCCAGCCTAATTAGGTCTTCCCAGGCCTGTTTCTTGTTTTCTTCTGGTATATGCTGAAACGCGTAAATCAACGCTTCTGCCGCGTCCCACCGTACGAGGCTGTCTTCATCCTTTGTTAACTGGTGTAGGTCTTCCCAGGCCTGTTTCTTATCTGGGAGGACTGCAAAATTATAGCCGATTAGTTTTAATGCCTTTCTACGTTCTTCGCTTTCGCTGCTTTTGATTTTTATGTGAATCTTGTCCTGATTTACCAACCCTCTACACCTTCTACTATAATATTAGTCTAACTTGAAATTCTTTCTATTATGTATTCAGTATTAATTTAATAGAAAAGAATACTTGAGTGGAAAATGGGAAGAAAGAGTGGCTTGCTTTAAACCTTTATGTAGTAGCTACCCCAATTATATTCCTTCCCAAAAACTTGGATTTATTCTTTTTGCTTCATAGTAGCATCTTCTAGCTTCATCAGAAAGAGAGCGACGCGTAAGACTTCAAGCTAAGTCGCTGATAGTAAGCTATGATTCCTTCTTTGATTCCAGTGAGGCGAGTATTCTTTCGAGTTCTTGGGCATCTTGGTTTTCTTCCTCACTGCTCTGAGGTAGTTCAACCTGTTCCTCTGACCCCTTTGTTTCCAGTGATTCTTTTACACCTTCCTTGAACTCTTTCCACTCTTCCTCGTATATTCTGGGGTGATATGTTTTGTTGTGTTTCTCTATTTCTTTCGAGGTGAGGTTTTTAATCTTGTGGTTGAAGGTTCTGACTCTGAAGGGGTGAGGGTATCCTGATGTTCTCATTACGGCTTCTCTGGGGGGTTGTGAAACCAGATGCTTGCTCTGCGCCTCCTCATCCTTCCGAATCCCGAGTTCCAACTCCAGGAACTCCTTCTCCGACGCGGACTGGAAGCTGAGCTGAAAAACCACGTAGGTGGCGCAGTTCGCGAGAACCACCTTGGAGACAGCGGGATCCTGGCAGGCTACTATCACCCCCTCTCCCTTCCCCCTCTCGACGGTGATCATGTCCTCTATGGCGGTGGTGTCTCCGCTGGTTTTGCGGTTATAAATGTCGGGAACAAGAAAGCGAGCATCGTCAATCACGAGGAGGTGCTGAAGCGTGGTGGTGTTCTGACGCTTGAGCCCGGCCTGAAAAACCTGAAGCGTGAGGACTCCCAGGATAATCTGGACAGCGTCTTTTGTTCCGCCCGCCGCTAGGAAGGGTCCGAGGTCCACTACTACTACTTTGTTTAGGAGGTCTTCTAGGGGTATGTTGGTTTTCTTGGTGTCGAAGACTTTTTGCAATTCGCCGCTCCTGAATATTTCGAGCCGGCTCTTGAGTGCGAGGACGGTGTTCTCCACGAAGGTGTAGGTGGCCTTGTTTCGCGCGGAGTAGTTGTCCAGGCTCTGGAAGAGTCCCTCAAAGCTCCTGAGGGAAGGATTCTTAATAACTTCGGGTAGGGTTTCTCCCAGTACTCGGGACATCTGGGGGCTGAATTCGGAGTTTTCGCCGAAGTAGTTTTCGAGGATTTCTGTGAGGAAGCCGAGGAGTTTTCTTGAGTATTCTCCGGGTTCTATTTCTCCGGGGTCGAAGAGGTTTATTCTGAGGGGAGCGTAATCTGCTCCGGGGCATAAAATTAGGACCCTCTCCTTGATTTCGGGTATGGAGGCTAGGGATGCGAGTTGTCCCTTGGACTCGAATATGAGCATGGGTAGAGTGGGTTTCTTTTCGAGAAGCCTTCTTAGTAGGAGTGCGAGGAAGAATGTTTTTCCTGAGCCCGGTTTTCCCAGTACGGACATTCCCTTGCAGAGTTCGTCGGGGTTTAGTGTGCAGGTGTATACTTCGCGGTCTTTGTGCAGAACAAGGGCTATGGGAATATCTCTCATGTAGTCGAATACGGTGTTGGGTGGAATCTCGAACTCGGCCTGGGTTACGGATTTGAGTCCAGGTAGGGGGTTTTCGGGTAGGTGGATTAGGGCGGCGAGCCTGGTCGAGGGCATATCAGCGGTCTTTCCAACGGAACGCCTAGTCGCTATGCTGTCCAGTTTTTTGAGGATTTTTCTTCCGCTGAGGATTTTGATTTCCGGTCCGTAGAGTGGTCCGCTGTAAACTGTGGTTAGGATGTGGCTTACCTGTTTGGCTTTGATCTGGGCTTCATGTTCGGTCTGTGTGGTTAGGACTACGTAAGCGGAGACTTTCCAGTATCCGGTGGTTTTTCCAAGACGGTTTTCTATCTGGTCGGTGTACCAGTCGGCGAGCTCCATCTGCTGGGGTACGGTCAGTCTCTCCCCCTGTTTCTGCTTCACTCTTTCTTTTCTTACGCGGGGTTTCCTCCTCCTCTTACAGTGAACTATGAGTCTTGCGTCTACACCGTTATCCATAAGGCTGTCTATGAGCATGTCTATCTGGGTCGCTCCCTCCCTTGGCATGAGCTCCACGGCGTTTTTCAGGTGTACCAGGCTGAGGTGTCTTTCCTCCTGCTCGTCCTGTATGCTTAGGGATTGTTTTAGTTTTTTTATGAGGGCTTTCTCTGTGTGGGTTAGGGGTTTTACTATTAGGGGGATTTCCTGGAATTCTACGGGTTGTACTTCTATTCCGGAGTAGTTGGTTTTGAGGCTGGTTTTCAGGGCTTGGAGGTTTGTCCAGGCTTTGTTGAAGGCTTCATCCATGTTTCTCTGGGTGTGGTGGGTGTAGAATATTATGGATACCTCGTCCTTTTGGGTGTGGATTTCGTAGCTTGCTTCGCTTGTTTCTCCCTCCCAGAGAGAGGTTAGGTGCTGGAAGGTGTATGTTACTGCTCCTTCGAGGTCTTTTCGGGTTCCTATTCTCTGGACCTGTTTCACTTCTCTGGGTATGCTGGTTATTCTTAGGGCGCAGGTGAAGGTTGTGCGGAGGCGTTTGGTGAAGAAGCCTCTGGCCAGTATCCCGGACTGCCTGCCTAGGAGGAAGTGTAGATCAATCATTATGGAGACGGTGATGATTGCTACCGCTATCACCAAGAAATAGTCTAGACTGGACAACGTTTTCATCCTCCAGTTTTACATTCTTTGTTTCTAATTTTGGTATTTAAACACCCCTTTGACAGTAGAAGTGTTGTGGAGTTATGAAGCCGCAATAATATGTTTTAGAGCTTCTTTGATGAAAAAGGAATTGAAGATAATGGTTAGTCGCAATAGTATCCCCACGTGAAATCCCTTATTTTTCAAACATTGTTGATAATAAAAAATTGAGTTAAACTAGTTTCCTTTTATGAGTCTAAATACGTGATAGCGAGGATGATTCCCGGCATCACTGTTACTACAGCTACTATGGTTATTATGGTGATGGGTTAGAGGTATCAGAGTATTCTTAATATAATATAAGAGAATCCCCAACAATACTTTGAAGAAATGCGAAAAGAATACGACGAAAGAAGAAAAACCACAGTAAAGCTCCTAAACCAAATAGACGGAGTAACATGCAAAACACCCAAAGGAGCATTCTACGCGTTCCCAAACGTATCAGAGTACACCACAAACAGCGCACAACTCACAGAAAAACTACTCCAAAATAAGGGAGTATCACTAACACCAGGAAGCGTATTCGGAGCCAACGGAGAAGGACACCTCAGAATAAGCTACGCAACATCCATGCAAGACATACTGGAAGGCGTAAAAAGATTAGAGGAATACCTGCACTCACTCTAATAATCCAGATTTTACAATTATAAATAAGTGGGAAAAGTATAACCTAAAAAACTGGTAATTCTACGTGATTACAATAGCTATTCATCCTCCAAAGAACTGGGAACCCTAGGTACCCAATTAAGTTAGAAGTAATTCTTCCTATTATCGCTGAGACCTAGGTAGAGTAGTACAGTTCCTAAGAATCCACCTATACCAGATCATTAACCAATGTCTAGCGGTAACATAATTATAGCCGGCGTTCTCACACAAATTTAAAATTTACCCTGTTAAAAACATAATTTAAAGAAAACCTTGTATAAGGTAATAGCAAACCTTGAACTAATAATGAGGAGAAACGAAGGCATAACTGAAGTCTCCAAATACTATTCTCGAATTCATTATGCCCCCCCATAATGGCTTGAATGGACAAATGTTCAGGAATTGTCAGAGAGTTTTTGCACGATTTCTTTCAAGATTCTGGCAGACAGCTCTTCCTTTCCTGGAAACTGCTTTTTGAAATCGCTTTCTTGGATTTTTGTGAATTCTGAAAGATTAACTGGTCGTAATTTTTCCACAAGATAAAGCGTTGAACTTCTGCCGAGCCCGGGTATTTGAAACTCTATCAACTTCGCGGCAATCTTATTATCAGTTCCTTCTGATACAAAAGCGGTCAATTCCTCAATCCTAGACACCAAATTTTGAGGACAGCCAATTTCTTTAGATACCCTTTTTACAAATTGAAGCACCCAAAGCGCGTTTTTTGGCATTATTTCCTCCAAAAGTCCATGATCCGAAGCATGAAGACCAAACTCCTTGATTATTTCGTCAACTGAATAGCCCTTGATCCATCTATACAAAACCGCTGCCAATAAAATTGACTGATTATCAGAAAGCATTTCAAAAGTATTAAGCCGATGTCTTAAGCTTGCGGATTCTGCCCTCAATTTACGGGGTCTCTCAAACGGGCTAACCCGCATTTCATAGGTTAATCCAACAGCGTTTAGAACACAATAATCAATATCTGATTCTTGCATTGCTGGCAAATTAGTTTTTATGCTTCGAATGCAGTCTATGACCTTTTTAGCGCTTATAGGAGATAGTAGAGATAAGTTTACTAAGTGACCTAACTGAGTGAGTTCATAGCCTCTTTGTCCTACCTTAAGAAAGCCCATATCAACAAGCTCTTCTAATTCACTGGAAATCAAACTAGAAAAGTTTTTATCAACATCTTCTATAATGGATAATTCGCAAAGGATTTCCCATAGCCAAGTTTTTTTAAGAATAAAAAGTATTTTTTCAAGATCGCCCCCAGAAGTATAGACAACTTGCAAGAGGTTTGAAAGAAATCGCCCTCTGCTGTGAGTTAGATCTATTGATATTATGGGTAGTTGTTCATAATAATCATGCTGTGAAGGTTTAACAAGTCGTGATACAACGTACAAATCAGCGCCCTCACCTAATGATCTGCTTCTCCTATACCGCATATCAAAAAATTCCTTTGCCTCGTAAAGATTATCCACAAAGAAAATTGATTCCCCCCTTTCTGTAAATCCAGCTCTCCCAGCGCGCCCAATGGTATTGTGATAAGACGAAAAAAGCGTACTCTCATATCGAGATAACACATATGCATCAAATGGTCTATACTTTTCTAAATTTGCTTTTAACTTTCCCACTGTCTTAGTTAAAACCAATCGTTTCAAAATTACTGCATCTACTGGAAAATTAACACCTGCCTCCAAAGTTGAGGTTGAAACAATTACGAGCGGGATTCTATTTTTTATCATTTCTTCAATAATTTGCCTGAGACTCTTAGGTAAACCTGCGTGGTGAAAGACTACCCTCCTTGTAAGCAACCTCAAAATAGACTCTGTAGATTTTGGTAAAACAAGTTCAGATGATTCAAGTTTATGGATATATTGATACAATTGATCCCTATTTTCCTCCATTTTATCACGAAGGGAAATGTCTGGCACTAGCGGAGATGTGACAAAAATTGTAATTCTCTTTGCAATTTGTTCAGCTAATTGTTCTACTTTGCGGCGACTTTCAGCCGTAACAAGTACGACTTTGCCTTGGCGAAGTAATTCAATTGTCTTATCTATGACGAAATCTTCGACTTTGCGTCGCTCTGAAACGTGATGTTCCAAGTTTTGGAGAACTTGAGCAATAGTATTATCATCCGCTTCTTGCGGTATTTCAACTTCCCTATGCCCAAATGCAATTTTTTCGAGTAACCTAGTTCTTCGCCACTCTTTACCCCTCAAATACTCCGTCTTAGCCCATTGTGCAAAACGCCTGCCCTGATCTTCGGGCATGACAGCGGAAATTAGTAATCTCTGGCAATGGAAATGAGGATTCATTTGCGACAGCAAGAAATCGAGAGTAACTCCCCTGCTGAAGTCCGAGATGTTGTGGCATTCGTCAACCACAAACATGTTGATATTTTCAGGCAAGATTACATTTTCTCGAAGTAGCCCTTCAATTTTTTCATAAGTGCCAACTAGGGTTTTGCAAACCGCTAGCTCCTCTTTTCCAACTTCATCTTCCATTGTCAACACTCTTACATTATCTGGCATCCCACGATACGCGAAGTTCACTATTATTTCTGATATTTGATGCGCTAGAGCCCTTGTTGGAACCGTATACACAGACACACCTTGCTCTTTCTTCTTCACAGCAATCATCATAGCGCCTACTAACGATTTGCCAGTTCCCGTCTCAGCAGCGAGAAGAATATCCCTCTTTTGAAGAGCTGCTTTGATAGGTTCTATTTGTGTTGGCCACAATATCGGGTGGTTTTGCTTAATAAAATCTAGAGCGATTTCACATATCTCAGGATAAGTGTGAAATACCGTATGTATTGAAAGAGAATCCACGCTTTTTATCATCACTCTTGTAAAAAGTTTTGATAGAAAGTACAACCATGCAGGTATTTCACGCTGTTCCAAAAAATCATCAAAGGATTTGAGATGTTTTAGCAATATAGGAAGGTCTGTTTGAATATTTTCTGCAGGATCCTTGCCAAGGATCCATCCAGAACACTGATTCGTGAAGATAATAATATCTGCGAGAGTTTTCATCTCATCCATGTTTCTGGGATGAATATACTCTCGATAATTCAATTGATCAGAAATAATTAATTTTCCAAGGATTTCATTAATAGAGGAAGACACATCATAAGACTTTTGGAATTGCTCTTCACAAAAAGAAAAAGTCATCTCAAAGACTCGTTTGGAAAGAGGAGGGGCAAAAATCTCTTCAAAAGGTGCGAGAGAAATGTCGCTTAATTTGGGGATTTCCCGTAGGATATCTTTAAAACGATACTCAGTTGCAAGCTGGTAACACATAGATGAGCAGAATCTTCCAACTGCGCCAAGTCTTTCAGGAAGTAAACCCTTTCTTATGGATTTCTCCATAAATGAGGCAGTCGTACTGTATTGATCCTCGCTAGGTTCTTTAGAGACGAGAAGCTCGGCGAGACGGAAAAAGCCAAGAGGCTCAGTCTCAACTTTCATTTTCATCTACTAACCTCCGTAGGAAGTCGTGGTTAGCAAGATCTACAAAGGCCAACGCGGCTCGTGATCGAGTTGATATAATTGTATCCGGTGGATTTTGTACCAATAATTGGACATTTAGTGGCAAAGAAATAATAATCGAGGCAGAGTTCACCCCAGGCATCGATTCAAACAGATTGAAAAGACTAGACAATTCTTGGAGAGAAATCGGTTTTCGTAAATTATATTCCGCGATCCATTTGATTGCTTTTCCTAGCTTAATTTCGTTTTCTTGATAGTTTTCCATTCCTTCCAACGCTTCTTTAGCTCTTGCTCGTACATAATCCTCGTAATTCTTAGAAGTTTCTCCGCAGAATTTACTATCAATGAACACTAGGTTCAGGTTTCCATTTCTGTTCCAAATACCGATAAAGTCCATCCCCTCTTGATTTGAGTGCCCTGTTCTTCTCCAATTGTGATGTATTATTTGAAAATTGCAAAAACACTGTTCGATAATAATTTCAGTAATAATTTCGCCGATCAGGCCTACGCGATCAGTCTTATAAAGATCATCAAGGAGTGCTATTTCTAGTAATTCGAAGTTAGGAAGAAAAATATTTCTAAATGATGATAGCGGTTGTTCTCTTTGTTCTCGCAACATACGAATAACTCGAGCTTGATTTAGTCTAGATCTCAGTTCCTGTTCACATTGGTCTGGGATATCTAATCGACACGGTTCTATAATAATGTGAACGCCTTCCTTGTAATCGTCGTCATATAGAATACTAAAAGCTAAACGAAACATTCCGCCATTCTGAAAAAGGCTGGACAATTGTCGAACCTCCCCGGCCTTTTTTAACAAGATATATTTATGACTATTTAATATTCAAGTTTTGCGGTATTTAAAGTCAAACAAAACTAAAAATTTACAAGTAATGCATCCCCAATAGATATAGGAATATTTGAGATATGTCGAATTAACAAATATTACAAGCCCTAAAAGATAAAACCTAATAATATGCTCATTAAAATGAAAAGATGGAAAAGGATATTCTAATTTAATTTCTTATATCAGGACCAATCCAGCCATATTTATCGCGCCCAATCTTTGCATATCAAAGATGCTTGTTCAAGCACAGTTTCGGTCGCCTTCTTTTGTTTATTAAGTATTGAAGCGAAAACATTCAAAATAGTGGCTCAATCTATTGTATAATTGTCGTATATTTCTTTAAATAGTTGTATCCAATCAAATATTTCCATATCTCATCTACACCGTTCAGTGCTATATTGATAGCACACAAACTCCGTTTTATATTGGTATTTGCATATTGCCATCATAATCCCCTTTAACTGCTTTTGCGTTACTGCTATTGTTAGAAATTGTTCAGGCGTTTATAGTTTTATGTTTGAAAATGATTTTGGTTACAGGTTGATTCTAGTAAAAGGATGAGAAGATGTAAAACTAATTTTAAACTTTTGTCTCAAAAATAATGATAGTAGATGATATCGTTAATTATTATTGTATTAAATCAGAGTTCTTAATAATGATTTGTTCGGCTATGAATCTCATTAGTGGAATTTCTTTAAGTAACTCTTTATCATGAACAAATGGTATGTACCTAGGCTTAACGGTTTCCTTGCCATGGACCACGGAATTTCTAGTTTTATAAATTCTTCTAGAAAGTTCTTTATATATATTATCAACATTCTGTTCTTCAAAATTTATTTGATCACCCTCCGAAAAGGAAACTTGATTTGACTGGTAATATTCCAATAATGTCGCATCAAATTTAGACAACTCTATCTTAATACTTTCTAAATCCACATATTTTTTCAACGTTAAGTATAACGCCTCTTGTTCGTTATAGGTGATATTATCTTCCTTAAACTTTAATTTTTTCTCTATCAAGCTCACTAAATCCTTTAAATCTTTTTTTCTTTTATAGGAAAAATCAGGACTTGTGATTTTATCCTTAACCAAGTTTAATAATTCTTCATTATATACCGCTTCAAAAAAATGCTCTGCTACATGATAGAAGGAAATATATTGTGAAATTGGACTATCTGTGGAAATTGCCATTTTATAATAATATACCAAATCAGAAGTATATATACGTCTTGGAGGTTCTAAATCTTCTATTCTAGTTCTTCTTAATCGAGAAATTCTCTCGGAGCGTACAAAGTCATCTAAAAATCTCACTTCAATTATGGATATGTTCAAATTATAGCCTATATGAAACGTAAAAGCATTTACCAGTTTGGTTAAATGATTTATATCTAATGATTTTTGGGATCTTATTTTTACAGTTAACAGACGGGGCATTAAATCTTTCATAAAATCCAAAAAGTTAGAAGGCACTTCGTCTCCTCTTGCAGCTCTTTCAATACGATTTCTTAAAATGATAGGGGAGGGAAATACGAGGCTTAACATATCTGTCCTTTTTAAATTTTTAAGAATGAATAAAAAATACTCATCTGAACATTTTGAAATTTCATAAACTAATCCATTGTCAGAATCCTCTTTGATAAGAGGTACATTACCTAACATATACTGCAGAGGAAGACGGTGAGTCGTTTCATACTTGATTAAAATTTCATAAGAATATTCATCATAAATAGAGGTTTCTCCCTCAATCCTTTTTTTGCTTAAATTTTTAAAAATATTCTCTATAAATCCATTTTCTACTTCCCAGCTTTTCGGAAAATTATATTTTTCCAGTTTTATGATTAGTTTATTTTCTATCTCACTTATAGTTAATGGCAATAACTCTTTAATTATCTGTTTAAATTCCTCAGCACCTCTTTGCATCGGTCAGATTGCTGTTCAATATCTCTTTATTATCAATCATGCTTCCTACCCCTTACCGTCAAAGACTTTTAATCTTTATTATGTATTTCATAACTATATACATATAAATTTCTATTGGCTTTAAATTTTGATCTTGCCTCTCCGTCTGTCCCCCGAATCATAAATATATTCAATAGTCTTTTCAGACTCAAACCAGTACTCAATGGAATCTATTCAATCAAACCTCAACATTTCATAAAACTATAAAATGACTAAAAAGTTCAAATAATTAAAACAATGAGAACACCAAAAAGCAAATATAAGAAACGAATGATATTTATGAAGAATCATAACGAAACAAACTAAAAAACCAACGAGGGAGAAATAATGAATTACTGGCTGTGTATAACAAACGCGGAAAATTGGGAAGTAGTTAAAAACAAGAAAGTTTGGGGAGTAACCGATCGCCACAAAAACAAAATAAGCCAAGTAAAACCCGGCGATATTCTAATCTTCTACATAACAAAAAGCTATAAGGTTGGGGGAATAATGAAGGCTGACTCTGAGCCCTATATGGGCACAGAGAAAATATTCAGCCCCACAGGATTCGCAGCTAAGGAAATATTCCCAAACAGAGTGAAACTCAAATCGCAAATAATAGTAGACAAGCCAATCAATTTTAAAGAATTAGTACCCAAGCTAAAGTTCATAAAAAATAAGAAAGTTTGGGCAGGAAGCTTACAGGGTAAAACAATGCGCCTAATCCCTAAAGAGGACTACGAAACAATATGGACTGTTCTAGCTTAATTTTGGGAATTCAATTCTTTCTTGCTTTGAAAAATTACCAGATGAAAAAAGGCTAGACCCTAAAAAACATTAACAAAATAAAAACGATTCAAAATAATGAAAGAAATCAAAAACCATCAATGTATTAAAATGATTGAATCCCCTGGTCTCCTTCTGACTCTTAAAAGCCGGACAATCACATCGTTCTTGAAGATGGGATACATATCAATGAACCTGTTAACCTTCTCGGAGGAAATAACGTCCGGCTTCCACCAGTAACTAATCTCCTTAAGACGCAACAAACACCAATCTCCTCCAAAACTTTTACAATAGTGTCGATGTCTTAAAACAAATACTTTGCAAAATAGCTCTTATCTTTATACGTCCTTTCTGTCTTTAGCCTCAGCCTTCTTCTGGGCGTTGTCCTCCCTTTGTGTCAAAAATATGTCAAGTTCAGAGTTCATATTACTTTCATTAGTTACCTAAAATATAAACATTCAAAAACGATAGAAATTTATACTAATTTTATCTTAGATATATAATAAAAATTCGGTTCTCTTCGATTTTCACATTTAGAGGTGGTAGGGAGAAAAGTGAGCATATACCACCAAATTTGCCGATAAAACCAAGTCTATTTTGAGAACAGAATCGAAAAAATAAAGAATGTGTACTAAAATATATTTACAGAATTCAAGTAGCACGAAACTAAATATGTCTCGTCGTGAGTTGATATGCAGAAAAAGTTTGTTGAGTCAGATTTTTTCCCTCTTGGTGTTGTGAATGATAAGTCTTTTTCGGAGAAGAAGGGTGGTGGGAGACCTCCTTACTGGGAGATGGTTTTTTGGTGGACTAGGAAGCCTCTTATTGGGGCGAGGGCTATTATTGCCGCTTCTTTGCTTCCTGAGAATACTTCTCCCGATGCGTTCAAGAGCATCGTAAGACTGAATGTAAGCACTCCGCATAGGAAGAATCCTGTGATTCCCGAGAGTATTAAAGATTATTTTGAGGGGGTGAGTCTTCTTGATCCTTTTGCGGGTTTTGGTTCGATTCCGCTGGAGGCGGTGAGGTTGAGTTTGGATGCCACTGCTGTGGAGTTGCTGCCTACAGCTTATATTTTTTTGAAGGCTGTGCTTGTGTACCTTGAGAAATATGGGACAGAGAAAATCATTATTACCGAAAAGAAGGCAAGAAAAAGCGGAAAATCTCAGAGACTTAAGCTGATTTATGATGTGGAACGTTGGGGTAACTGGGTTACTGAGAGATTGAGAGAGGATGAGGATATTAAAAATCTATACGATGATGATGTTGCGGTTTATATTGGTACTTGGGAGGTTTTGTGTCCTCACTGTCAGGGGTGGACGCCTGTTGTTGGTAACTGGTGGCTTGCGAGGGTTAAGCATGGTGATAAAGGGTATAAGAGGCTGGCTTTTATGAGACCGGTCGAGTATGTCGATAAGGTGGGTGTTGAGGTTGTTGATGTTAATGCCATTGTGGGTGATGTTTCAGGTGCTGTACTTGATGGTAATGTAATAAGGGTGGGTGATAGGGCTTTTGAGGTGCCGGAGCCAAATAAATATCCTAAGAAAGCATCTGGGAGATGTTTGTTGTGTGGTAATGATATTGAGAGTGTTGATGAATCTGGTAATGTTGCTGATAAGGGGGAGTGGTATGTGAAATGGGCTCTCAAGAAATATCACGAAGGTGTTGACAGCTATGCTAGGCAATGTTTAATGGTCAAAGTTAAAGTTATTGATAATGATTTACTTTTTGAACCATGTAACGAGGAGGACAATAGAAGGTTAATGAAAGCAAAAGATAAAATTAAAGCGTTTATTGAGAAGGGTGATCCAGATATTCCTGGTGAATTAATGCCCTGGTACCAATTGCAACCTCCTGCTAATTTCCCTCCACTTCTCTATGGTTTCAAATACTGGATGGATTTGTTTAACCCTCGTCAACTTGTCACACTAGTAAAGCTCGTAAAGTTGATACGCGAGGTAGGAAATAGAATTGAGAAAGAAAAGATTGAAGAGGTGTGGAGTGAGGAAGAGGCTAAGGGTTATGCTGAGGCTGTGACGACGTATTTAGGCATATTTCTAGCTAAGTTTGCGGATTACAATTGTGTGGTTACAGCAGCTCATGTTTCCAATCCAAGGGGTATGGATATCGCACACGCCTTATCCACACGCGGAATTACCATGCAATGGAATTGGTGTGAAATTTGTCCCCTAGCGGTTAAGGATTACATCTCTGGTATTTTTGCTAATTCTGGCTCTATTAGAAAGGTATTAGATGGTGTGATTAGAGCTCTTAATTTTCTCGCTTTATCCTTCTATTCCTCTGATATTCAGCAAAAGCTTCAACCTCAAACAGGAGATTACACAAAAATTAAAACTATAACAATTCTTGATGACGCTACTTCTCTATCTAATCTCAACGACAAAACATATGACATAATCATAACGGATCCGCCATATGCCAATGATGTTGCATACACAGAGTTGTCAGACTTTTACTATGTCTGGCTTAAAAGAGCTTTAAGCGGCTCTGACAATAAAAAACTTTTTCCACGTTTTCATGCTGGGGCATTTTTCAGAAAGACAGTCAAAGACTACGAGGAAATCTTAACACAGTGGCAGGAGTTTGCTAGGCAGGAAGTCTCAACTAATCCTGGTAGGTTTATGGATAGAGATGATAGAAATGAGTTTGCGTCCAAGCATTTTGAGGCACTCTTAAATCTTGCATTTCTCACAATGAAGTCTCGGCTTAGGAAGGGTGGTGTTCTTGTGACTTATTATGCTCATACTTCTTCTGAGGCTTGGGCGAGTTTGCTTTTTGCTGGTTGGAAGGGTGCGAGAATGCGGGTTACTAACGCTTTTCCTATTGTTACGGAGTCGGATCAGCGTGTTACTGGTAGGGGTAAGATGCGGCTTGATACGTCCATAGTTGTGGTGTGGCGCGAAGGTGTTAGTGATGCAGGGAGAATCAACGATCAATCCTTCAGACTTGGGGTTGTGGAATCCGCTAGGAATAAGGCTCTTTCTTTGTTAAAACTCTCAAAGCATCAGGACTTCGTTTTGAGTGGTAGGGATATTCTTATTGGTTCTATGGGTGCTGTTTTGGCGGAGCTTACTAGGTATGAGGATGTTAGGGATGCTAGGGGATCAATTAGTGTGAAGGATCTTACTGAAAGGTATGTTTTTCCTTTGACAGTTGAGGGTATGTTTAATGCTTTGGCTGAGTATTATGGGGAGGGTGTGAAGTTTGCTAACATTGAAGATGCAATTGGTAGATATTATCTTCTTCTTAAGGCCTTCTTTGGTGCAACACCCGATAGTGGTAGGTTTAAGCGGCTTAAGATTTCGCCTAATGAGCTTGTTATGTTGAAGCTTGCTACTGGTATTGATGCCTCAACGCTTGTAAGGCCTAAAAGTGCTTCGTCCAATAAGACTTATCTTTTTAAAAAGGAGGCATCCAGCGGCGAGTTGACATTCTTGGAGCCTTTAAAGTTTGATTCTAGGTATCTTTCTTCTTTTCTCGGTGAGAAGGGTGTTGTTCAGGGTGAGAGACTTGTTATTAATAGTTCTGTTGATATGTTTCATTATCTTGGGTTTCTTGCTTCTAGGGGTGCTTCGCCGAGGGATTATGAGGAGGTGCGAACTTATAATCCGAAGGCTTTTGACGAGGCACGCTCAATAGCTTTGATCTTTTTAAAAGTTCTGCTTGAAAAAGATCCTGATAAAATAATTGCCGATATGGTCTTAGGAAATGTGTTTAGAGACGTCTAGAAAGTGAAAATATGTTAAGGAAAATATGTGAACCTTGGAAAGATGTGCTTGATCCTAAATTCGATGGTTTTCTCGCTCCTGAACTAGGAAGTGAAGAAACTATTACTGATGAAGAAGTTAAACTGATTTACTTTGACGCAAAGGAGTTCTTCTGCAGAACTTACTTTACAGAACATATGGTACGGATTCTAGAAGATGTTATTGAAGCTTTCACAGCTGAGAGATCAAAGAGAACCTTCGCCGTAACCTCGCTCTTCGGTGGTGGTAAATCCCATACTCTTCTCGCTATCATGCATGCCTTCAAATCGCCAGAAATCCTCAGAGATAGAGAGGTACTTTCATTCTATGACACCGATATGGCAAACAAGCTTATCGAAATCTCTAAGAAACTTACCAAGCTTAAAGAAGTCGAAGTTGTCGTCATAACTGGAAAATATGAAAAAAGTGGAGGTATGTCTCCTCTAATTCCTCTCAAAATCGGTAAACAGACTATTCACACAGTATGGGGTTATATTGCGTTTAAACTTGACAAATATGATGATTTAAGAGAGTATGACGAGAAAGTCACTGTCCCAGATGCAGATATTTTAACTGGACTTCTAAGTGGAAAGAAGATTCTAATTCTTATAGATGAGATACTTGAACTTACTATAAAACTTCCAGATACCGCTAAAAATTACAAAAGACAAGTTTTACAGTTCGTTGAGTATTTAGCGAAAGCTGTTGCCATAACAAAATCAGTAATGATGATTACCTTGCCTTTTGACATTAACATTCGTGCAGGCGATATACGAAGCTGGGATGGTGCATTCTCAAAAGAGTATGTAGATCAACTCTATAAAAGATTGAAAGATGTTGGCGAATTCACATCTCCGATAAGTGCTGCTGCCGGCGATTTAAGCAAAATACTCCAGAAAAGGCTTTTCAAAAAGATAGATCTGAATTCTGCAAAATCATATATAAAAGAATTTGCAGATACTTATTCTGCCTTCCCTGATATCTTCGGCTCAGAAGATTATGCCCAAAAAATTTTTGAGACATACCCATTCCATCCAGAAATGATCGAAATATTAAGAACAATTATTGAACGAGCTGAACTGATGAAAACTAGAGATTTACTGAAAATTGCGAGGAAAGTTGTAAGGGCTGTTTGGAATGCCCGAATAAATTCCTATATCATTATGCCGTGGCACATCTCGGAGATGGAGGGAGCTGAAGATCTTTTATTTAGGGGACTGGAAGGCTACAAAACTGTATTTACGGACTCCGTAGAAAAATCACCAGATAAGTTCATGAATCCTGAGCTTGCAAAAATAGTTTTGCGATCTATTTTTCTAAAAACTTATCCGTACGATCAAAGGAGCAAAAGTGACGTATTTCCAAATAGGAAAATGATAGCTCTTATGGTATATGAACCAGACTTCTTTAACATAGCTGGCTTAAATCCCTCATCAATAATATCCTTCCTTCAGTCTCTGGAAGGAGATGTAAGAGTTCAATTTCTTTATGATCAAGAAGGTGTTTTTTGGTTCTTTCGTACTCGAGGCATTAGAGAGAGTATACTCAAGGAGCAGGAGAACATATATAATGATAGAATTAATGATGTCAAAAACAGATTTGCAGACTACGTAAAAATATTGAGTAAAGGTGGCAAAATCGGGAATAAAAAAGTAGAATCCCCAAGATCGCTTTACGGCATTAAAGCAAAGGATATAGAAGTCTTAGACGAATATGACGAACTTGCTAATGAGTTCGAAAACTATACGGTAGCTTTTCTTTCCTATCCCGTAAATCTAATAGAATCAACTCCCAGAATGGACACTGAGTATCTGCGTGTCAGGGACTTAATATTTAAAGCTGGAAGGAATACAAGATCAAATAAAAATACTGTTATTATTGCCTACTCTACAAACGAGGCAAGACTAAAAGAATGTCTAAACCATATCTCTGGAATAATGGCATGTGAAAAGATTGCCGGAGATCCAAGAGCTTACGTGGAGGACATAGCGGACGAAGATGAGGTAGAATACTACAGAAACAGAGCTGAGAGGTTCAAAGAGGAATTCATAGATAAACTGATTAGGGCAGTATTTTCAACATACGAATATGTTGCATATCCAAAATATGAGGACAATCAGGATGTAGCTGGAATTTTTAGGATGCAAACTGGTGCAGTAACACTCTTGGAAGAAGTTGTTCAAACACTTGAACATCCTTCTGTTCAGAAAATTATTAAAGAAATAAGGAGCTTCTCAACCCTTCGGGACATACTAAAAGAAACGCAGAAAATAGATTTTGAAGAGGGTACGAGGGAGTACAGAGTAGGAGAGATTTTTGACAAGTTCATCAAACACCCTGGTATGCTCATAGCTGAAATAAAGGATCTAGATGTAGCCCTCAAAGAAGGCGTTAAAAACCTCAGAATTGGAATTGTTGATGAAAACGAAAATCTGCTCTTTAAAAAATATCATGAATCAGGAAAAGGTGAAAAATTACAGAGGATTAATGAAGTAGGTTCTGTTCCTGAGACAATTAAAAGAGATTATAAAATACTTCCTTGGAGAATGGCGATTCAGATATTCGTGGATAAAATAATGAAGGAACCCTCAGAGGAGACAGATGCGATAGTGGAGTACAAAGTGCAGATCGATAATGAACTTATTGATATTGACTCAATACTCTCTGATACTGGTTGGGAGGATACTATACGAATTTCCCCGGTAGTCAAAATTATAAAAGCAATTGAAGGGCCAAGAGTGAGATTAAGTTTGAACCCAAGTGGTGTCAGCGGAGAACCTGACGAGGAAAAAGAAGTATCATTCGAAATAACCCTTGAGGATCCCGATAATACGGGAAGTACTTTTAAAATTGATATTTCGGGAAATGGAGAATTTGACAGAAGTGTTTTCGAGCTACATGATGGTGAAACTATAACATCTAGTTGGAAAATAAAAATACCTAGAGGTACCGGGAGTGTGTTTTTACCATTATCTGTTAGGATCAGTGGTGAAGAAAAAGCTAGCAAAAACCTTAGAGTTACCATAGAAACTGGTTTAATAATAACGGACGAAATAAAGACCGAATATACAGAGAGGGGATTAGTTAAAATAACTGACATCACTGATGATTTCTCTCTTGAGAGAATAAACACTGTATTGGAGCAATTCAAGATTTCAGAGCCGAAGGCAAGCGGGAACATTTCCTCAAGTAATGGAGGTATCATAGATATAAACATACAAGGAATTCTTCCTAGAAAGGCACTTGAGCTTGTTAGAGTTGTGAAGGGGGTACGAAACTACAGCATGAAGCTCGAAATAGGTTTCGAAGATTCGATCACTCTGGATGAGAAGCTTATTTTACAGTTCGAAATGCTTAACGGGAAGGTGAAGTTCCACATAAAGGAGAGATAGTATATTATGACAGAGCCGCTTTATGTTCTAAGATTTAAATATGTTAAGCCAGCGAAAACAATCTTAAAAATCGATCAAAAACTTACCCAAATTTTTTTATACACAATAAATTCTCATAAGAGAAGCAAAAAAAGGAATTATTCGTTAAATTCGTTAGTTCTAAACACCCGTGTTCCTTACAAGATGTTCAGGAATTTTCTCCTTGAAACTGGTTGGGACGAAAAGGATGGAAATTTTTTCATGTCAAAAGAGGAGTCCTATTACAGAGCAATTATTCTTTCGGCTATTCTTCAATGTACACGTGACAAATATGTAATGGATGAAATGTATAAGCTTGTGAGGAACATGCCCTATGTTGATCTAAAATTCTGGAGTAAGGTCTTCATCGAAGCATTTGGAGGCAGAAAATGGAGGAGGGATCTTTACAAACCAGTGCGTGCCCTAAAAGAGGTGTATGGGTATGTCTAAGTCAGGACACAAATTTCAGTATACTAAAAGCATAATAGATTTAATATCAAAATCTGACCCTTATCTCGCAATAGCCTCAAACTATCCTGTAATGTATGCTCCAATAGATATTTACCCACATCAAGTTGATCTTTTAACACGCGTAATGTTCGTCAGACCAATTAGAATATTTATTGGAGATGAAATAGGGATTGGGAAGACCATAGAGAGCATTGCCATCTTACGTTTCCTTGAAAAGATTGGTGAACTAAATCGGGCTCTTATAATCGTTCCAAAAATCCTCACATCACAATGGGTCTCAGAACTTATGAGAATGGGCATTCCCATGCAGAATATCTTTCTTTTCAAATCTGGAGTGGATGTAAAGGAGATAAAAAGTAAGATAGGAGATCAAAAATATTTTGTTATCTCAATTGGGCTTGTTAGAATGGAGCAACATCTAAAAAAACTTCTCGACATAGAGTGGGATACAATCTTAGTTGATGAAGCTCATAATGTAACGCTGAAAAGTTTAAGAACAAAAAATGCAATTCAAAGACTTTCAGAAAATATAAAGCGTAATATAATTTTCCTTTCAGCAACACCCCACCGAGGTGTTACCGATGATTATCTTTTCAGACTAAGGCTTCTCGATCCCTCCCTTGTGGGAGAATACTCTAAATTAGATATAAATCCTTTTTATGAAAGCACCCATGATTCTCTTCTTTTCAGGAGGTCTAAAGAAGTAGTTAACAATTTACAGGATAAAGTTGTATTTAAAGACTGTAGGTTTCAATTGCATCTGATTCAGCCTACACCCGAAGAGACTGCATTTATGAATGCTCTCTTTTCATTCTTAAAAATAAAGGCTAAGGAACTTGGAGACAAGGGTGTTAATAGCCCTATTGGGCTTCTACTTGTTTTGTTAAGAAAAAGAGCCTCTTCTTCTCCAAAAGCAGCTATGAAAACTCTCAATTCAATGATAAGAACATTTCATAGAAAACAGGACGAAAAATACGACGAAACTGAAGAACTTGCTGAATTTGAAGAAAATGTTCTTGGAGAAGATTATTCGGTGGATATCGAAACAGACTTCGATGAAGAAGCCGAAAAATTCATTAAGAGATATTCAAAGGCACTGAACCCCCGAGATATTGAAGAACTCAGCAGAATTCTTCAACTCGCTGAAAAAGTTTCTAAAAAAGATTCGAAATTGAAGACCGTAAAGGAGCTTATTTTGGAACTTTTAGGAAGAAATGAAGGCAAAGTATTAGTATTCACTGAGTATAGAGACACGCTTGATTATATCATAGATTCCTTAAGAACAGATGTTAGATTTAAAGATCGAGCCATAAACTTTGAAACACTCTCTGGGAAAGATAAAGAAAGGTTTGACATTGTTAAGAAAAGGTTTGAAGATGACCCCTCGATACAGGTTTTGGTAGCTACAGATGTAGCATCAGAGGGTATTAATTTGCAGAAAGCTAATCACACGATTAACTACGATGCTCCATGGTCTCCAATTAAGCTAGAACAAAGAATAGGCAGGATATGGAGGCTGGGTCAGCAATACATATCATACGTTTATAATATGTTTCTCTCTACAGCCTTCGATCTTGCAATAGTTGAAAAGCTTTACGAAAAGCTCTTGAACATAGAGAGGGCGGTAGGCTCTACAAAGCCCATATTAGGTGAGGAGGTGAGGATTGCCAATCTAAAAGCTTCAAGTAGCATATGGAGAACAGGTGAAATCGGACAAATAGATTATAAAGAAAAAAAAGTTAGACTCACCGAATATAGACTAATTTATGCAGAACTTACAGACCAGCTTGACGAATTTATAAATGCTTTTTTAACAACAGTCCAAAACCTCAATAATGAATTGAGTTCCAAAAAGGTTTTTCCAATTATCTCTGCAAAAAAAATCAAAAGTAACTTAAAAAGAATAATCCTAACAGATAACCTATTAGAATATGAGCAGGTTTTGGCAGACATGGCTACCCGTCTCGCCTACCTTGAAGGAAAAAGCGAGTTCGAAATTAATACTTTAAAGCATGCTGTAAAGATAATTGAATATCTAAGATTTGGTAAAAAAGAGAGATTACCTAAGCTCTTACTCTCAACCTCTGAATCTGAATATGGAATCTTTCACATAATTAAAGTTCGAACTAACGATAGAGATTACTACATTATTTACGATAAAAATAAAGAAAGGGTATTAGTGGGCATAAATCTACTCAGATTTGTAGCAGAAATTTCAAAAAACGGCTTTTCCGCGCCAAAATCCTCAAATAATGCGGGAGAATTTGAAGAATTAAAAATAAATCAAAAGGGATTTATTAGAAATACTGTTCAAATGATGTTAGGAGATATACTTAGCCCATACCGCAACTATTTTAGAGAAACTGGGGATCGAGGAATTAGGAAAAATGGCTGGAACTTCAATTTAACAACACAAGAGCCAGAAATTGTTTCTACTATAATTGTAACAAAGTATGAAGAAGTAAATAAAATAATAGATAAAGTCCTTAAAGATAAAATTGAAATCGCAGCCATGGAAATTTCAAAGGAATACGAAGAATCTAAAAAAGATGTTCTCAAAGTTGATGACGTACATGCATATTCAAACTATGATTTACTAAGTCATATAAAAGATGACGGAGAAAGATATATTGAAGCAAAAGGACATATTGGAATGAAATTATTCGCAGAACTCCCACCATCAGAATATAAACTAGCAGAAGAAAAAGGTGATAATTATTACCTTCACCTAGTAATAAATCTTCAAATGGATGAATATGAACAAGTTAATAAAAACCAAGCAGTACTTCTAGAGTTCCAGAATCCATTGAAGACAATGCAAGTAAAAAGAATCGGCGGAAAAGAAAGATACATTTTATTCCCATGAGAATAACTTTGTGATCAACTATTCAAGAAAGTAAAGGGAATATATTTTCAACAAAGGCTTTAGAAATACATAGAATCATAAAAAACTAAACGAAAATTGAACTAAAAATTATTTGTTGCATGGCAATGATGTCTAAAAAGGAAAAGCCATTCCGAATAGTGAAAAACTGTAAAGCTGATGCCAAGATTCTTTTAGCTTTATCCTCAATTTTAAGTAGGGATTTAAAAATGAGAGAGAACCTCTCTGGCGTTATTGTAAAATATCATCCGTGCACGCCATATGCTAGGGGCTCAGATTGTCCTTATTATGAGGGTGGTAGACATTGTGGTAAGGAGCCCCTTAAATGTGAGATGCCTGAGTACGATCAGTGGTATAAGAGTCTAATTAAAGGGAAGATGAAGTGTTTCTATCCTAACAGAATTAGTTTGCTTGAGAATCCTGGTGTGCCTATGTTTCTTTATCACACCGATTTTCATGCAATAATGGGTGAAGCAATAATAAAAAGAGGAGAAGTTAGGGACGGCGAATATTTTTACTTTTTCGACGCTTTCATTAAGTACCCCTATCCTGTGCTGTTGGAGATAATAACAACGGATGAACGGATACCCAAAATGGCAAGGGCTGGCAGATGGTCACATGTTTACATATCGAGGGAGACCATTGACGAAATTCGCAGTTTATCAAAAATGCCGGATGAAATGAAGGTGAAGCTTGGAATAGACCTAGAGAAAGTTATAAGTGAGCTGAGAAAAAAGCCGGCAATGAGAAAGCCAGATTGGCGGATATTTATGGAGGGAGAGATTAAAAGGCTTCAAGATAATGCCCTTTTTGACAAGCAGGTTTTGGAAAGGACAAGTGGGTATTTTTCGGAAGCGGCTTCAAAAAATATTATTAAGGGGCGTTCAAAAGAGGAGATCTTCTACGCCTTACTGTACCTGGCACTTAGAATGCTTGAAACCCCAATAAGGTTATCAGACATTGGGAGAATCTCGAATATAAACTCTAGTAAAATTCTGAAGAATTACAGCCTACTGGTTAGTGAACTCAATCTGAGTCCCCCGCCTATAAATCCTGTAAAAATCGTATCTTACTATGCTAAGGAGCTCAAAATCAAAAAAAGAACCTTCAGTAGAGCGACCTCCATAATAAAATCGGCAAAGAGAGAAGGAGCGACCTCCGGAAGCGACCCTTTTTCATCAGCCGCCACAGCAACCTACCTTGCCTGCATAGCAGAGAACGAAAAAGTAACCCAGGACGAAATCGGCAAAGTATTTGGAGTAACAGCAGTAACTATTCGAAACAATACAAAGAAATTAAACAAGTTCGTTAAGGTGGAATAAGCTAATAGAGAGCAATTATCCTAACTACCAAACCATTTTTATTTTCAGCATAAAAAAAGTTTTTCGAATCGAATTTGGGTAAGCATCATTGGGTACGAATCTTTTATACGGTATATGAAGTTGTCGCAGTAATGTTGTATGTTCGATTCAGCATCATGCCTATGGCAAACCATCATGAACATTTTCTAATTTTTCATTCGTTATTGTCTCTCATAATATGGAATTACTTTAAACCTCGTTACATCCCTAAGGTTTGAGAATTTTACGTATGCTGAAAATTTTTGAGATAGGTCATTTTTTACATTTTTCCATGTAATCTCTCCCCCTAAATGCTCTGCCATGTTTTTAGCAAATTTTGGATCTGTTAATTGTAAAGACATTACGCCTCCAATGTTGTTAAACACGAGGTCGGGAAAATCAACGGGATCTTGTGTTGAAAGAATCACACCTACCCCATATTTTCTTCCTTCTTTGAGTAACTGCCCCATTGATGATTTCTTATCATATTTAAGACGATGGGCTTCATCTACTATCACATAGAGTTTTGGTTCTCTGGATTCAGGTAACCTGTATAAATAGTAACGTAACTTTCTTATGAAAAGCTCACAAACTATTGCTTTAATATTATCGTTGGGTAAACTTCCAAGATCTATAACTGTTTGACCTACCATAATTTTCTCAAATGGTATCACTGTTTCGGCAGAAAATACTTTAAAATCGAAAATTGGGTCTAATCTTGCGAATATGCCTTGAATCGAAGATTGTGTCACGCTGCCTCCCACCTCATATATTCTATTTAAATTATCTTGAATATCATTGAAGGTGGGAGGATCGTTATTCCAACTTTGCTTATCTTCTTCATAGATTTTTTTGTCTTCATAGCTAGCTTTTATAGCATTCCGTATGTGTTGTATTTGCAAATCACCGATATTATAAACTAAATCAATGATATCCGAAATCTGGTATTTCTGCTCTTTAGGGGAGTTATTACCATCAAGTTCAAGTGGATTAATCGATATCTTATTCAAATCTAATACTGGACCGAATAGTGAAGTTTTTGTTTCAACCGAAATATAATCTTTTCTGAAGTCAAAAATTATATATGGGAGCTTATTTTTTGCGAACTCTTGGAGAATCGCCTGTACTGTTTGGGTTTTGCCGGTTCCTGCACTACCAACTATTACAAAATTCCAACTTCGTTCATTCTTCGGTTCCCAGAAAACTTTTTCGTTATTGTCTTTGATGCCTAATAATATTTTTAAATCAGTCTCAGGATATTTTGTTATTTCCTTATCTGGTAGAGATACTGGTGGTTGAGGACCAGGCTTAGGAGTAGCTTCCTTTCTAGCGGTTATACCATTTACTATTTGTTCAAGGTACTTGTGTTTTTGTCCTCTTAACATTCTAAATTCTGATTTTTTATCATCGATATAAAGTACTGAGATCGATGTTACTAGTCCAAAATAATAATGGTTCTCTATAAAATTTTTAATAGACGGAAATGATTGATTTGTAACTACTATTAATAGATGAGAGTCCCGATCTTCAAACTTATTTTTGATATTATTTGTGATTAACCATGTTGACAAGTATATATACAGAGTTGGATCGTCCATAGATTCAATTTTCCATATATTTTCGTCTTCGTGGAATATTTCGATTAATGGCTGATGTTCTTTCCTTAAAGATTCTAATTTTTCTTCTATTTTGTTTCTCAAAATTTTTATTCTTTTTTCTTTTTCTTCAAGTAAAATTTCTTCTAATTTATCTATGATAAGCGGGGAAATCGCGACAATATTTTTGTATTTTCTAATAATACCTGTAGAAGGAGCGAAATGAAGAAGTTCTTTCGTATCCCCGTATAACCCCCTGACACCATAATCTTTACTATTTAATACTTCATCAATCACTCTTAACTGTTCATAATTATTCTCATCAAAAAGCGCAGAGATATATTTGTTCACATCAGGAGTTTTCGGCCTTTTTAGGTATGAATCAATATTATTGAGTATCTCTTCTACAAACAGTGGAACTTCATAATGAGCAACTTTTCCACTTGTTCCTGAAGAAATCCAAAGTAACTTGTTCAGGATACCTATCTTTGTTAGGTCTTTTAATACGGGCTCTATAGAACCTATGCTTCTTATTGATACGTTATATATAGCTGAGAATCTTTCTTGGTTTATATCTCCCTCACGAATGAATGGAAAATTAGAGAAGATGAATTTTCCGAATATGTATGATGCTCTCTTTAAGTCAATAGGAGACTCTTTGACTCTTTTTAGTATTTTACTTCTTAGTTTTTCTCCAAATCTATAATTGATAACAGTTCTAATTTCTCGCCGTAATTCATAATTCATTCCTTTAATAGAAATCAACCAATCGCAAGCATCTTTTAATTTATTAATATACTCTTCTGAATCCTTTTCTGAAATATTATATCTTAACTTGATATTTTCCTTGATAAACGGATAATTCTCACTTACCCCGAAGCCAGCGGACTCAGATGTAGGATTCATTGCCCACTGATAAAAAGCATCAATTATAATTTCCTCATCTTCGAATTTATCGAGGATAAATTGAATAGGATCATCAACTTTATCAGGATATCCTTTTGACATCTTTACACCCCGCGAAGTAAATATTATCAAGTATAGGATGTGAATATTGTTTAGTCCAATAATTTTCTTTATTAAAGGGAAGACCGCGGATCGCTTTTTTATTTCTCACCAAGATCCCCCAATATTCTGGACTCAATATAATTAATAACTGAATTAAATATATGAATTTAACCTCGGTAAGGTTATCTGATACTGAGAGAAACCGAATATAAAATCTAATAGAATCCTGAAGAATTGTACCTATCTGTTATACGAACTCAATGATTTTGCCATAAACGAATCCTGTAAATTGTATTCTACTATGCGAGGAGAACCAAAATAAAAAGGAACTCTAATCAGAGCGCTAACCTCAGGAGAAACCTCAAAGAATGAATAGTCAACCTCTGGAATAGATTCTTACTAAACAGCCGCCACAGCAACCTATCTCGCCTGCGTAGCAGAGAACGTAAAAGTAACCCAAGACGAAGTCGGCAAAGTATTCGACGTAACAACAGTAACTATTCGAAACAATATTAAGAAATTAAACAAATTTATTAGGGTGAATTCTATATAATTAACAAATAGCTAAAAAAGGATTTAATGTATTTAAGGGGGTTTATTTGTGGGTGAATCCTTATCGGAAGATAAGTTGAGCAAAATAAAAGAATTTTCACGAATGTTTAAGGATTATATGCAAACTGATGATTATAGAGAAGATGAGAATGAAAGAAGAAAAAGAAAACCATTATTTGAACCTTTGTATAAGGATAAAATTGATGATTTGACGGAACTTGATTTTAAAAGTATTATTCTTAGCCTTTGGGCTACGGGTTTTTTTGGAAATAGGGATTATGTAGTTAACAGAATTATGCAAGAAAATAGTTTTGAAAAGATTAAAAAGGAATTAAAGGCATTATTGTGGGGTTCAGACCCGCTAGAAAAGAGATATGATAAGTTTAATGTAAAAGGTCTTGGACCAGCTTCTGTCACCGAAATTTTAACTTTTATTTTTCCTGATTCCTGCGGTATTTGGAATGATAAAGCTAGAAAAGCTTTGAGAATTTTAGGCTTTTCTGAAAATGAAATTCCTTTAAATAAATATCACATTAAGGCAAAGGAGTATATTAAATTCAACAACCACTTAAAATTGATTAGCCAAGAACTAGAAAAAAATCTAAATCTGAAGGATATTGATTTAATCGAAGTGGACTTTTTCTTATACACAGTCTTCTTGAATCAAGCTAGAGTGATTACTACTAAACCACCTTACGAGTGGGATCACTTTGAGATAAGAGATAAGGTTTATGAAATAGGTAATTCGCTAGGTTTTGAGGCTGAAAAGGAGAAGCTTATTGCAAGAGGCGCGCAAGTGGATGTTGTTTGGAGAGCGAAAATAGCGAATTTGGGTGCAGTTACATATGTTTTTGAGGTCCATAAAAGTGGGGACCCTGATAAAGATATACTGAATCTTCAGAGGGCAAAAGTTAATCCGACTGTTCAAAGACTAGTAATTGTATCTGATGAACCAGGCATTAAAAAATTTAAAAAAGAAGTCGCAAACTTACATGAGGATTTTAGAAATGCTTTAACTTATTTTGATGTAAAAGATGTTGAAGAAATGTATGACAGCTTAGAAGTAATAGGCAGAGTTCTCTCAAAGCTAGATCTGGTAAAACCAGACTTTGAAATTCAAGAAACCCAAAGTTAATTTAATAACAAGATATAATTCTGGTTTACGAATCTTAGAGCGTTTCATAGTTACGTTTCGGGTGATATATATAGATGAGTCGGTTGTGTGTTATTCTTTGTAGCGTTTTCTGGAGAGCAAAGGGAATAAAGTTTATAACGATATTAAGATCTTTACTCAGACTTAATCTAAACTTCTGGAACATGTTAGTGAGAGGGAGACTTGGTGAAGATAAATGGAAGAAAGTGATCTATACAGTCCAATCAGAAAGAGGCTTGAGAAGGAGGGCTATTTCTCATTCGTTACGGCAGGTGCAAAAGGTTTTAAAATCTCAGATGTTTGCCATAGAGGCGGATTTCCCATACGCTTTGAAAGTATAGAGAGAAAGCCGGACTTGGTGGGTTTTAGATGGGATAGTAGTGGCGATTTGGATGCTGTTGCTATTGAGGTTAAAAAGGGTGGCACTCAAGAAGCTGTTTCTAGTGGATAAGTCGCTTTGATTTGTCAAAAATTCTTTCCGAGAGTAATTATTGGTATGGAAAGTTATAGTAGCATGGCAGATGATGGGGTACTAGACCTTTACGACCTAGGATGGATAACTCCCAATAAATCTTCTATTCCTGAAAGTACAAACCCGTTATTTAATAATGAAGTTTATGAGGAAATTCGCAGATTCGGAAAGCTTGCATTAGCATTTAAGGATTTAATCGGCGAACCGAGTAATCCACTTATTGATGAATACCCAAAATTTGAATATTACCTTATAGGTCGCAATGATTTCCCTGATGGAACACATCACAGATGGATATGCGCATACTTTGAGGGAGTACAATACACGATAATAAAATGGAATACATCGGCTCAATTCACGATAAATATAGAACATAAACAAGTTTTCAAATCGATTATGGAATCCATTAAGAAAAACCAGGAGAAGTTTAAACAGCAATTAAGTTTGCTCAAAGAATTTAACTTCCGTTTCAGTAGATTTATCGGGGTACAACAACAAGAAGAGAATATATTTGATAAGCCCTGTCCAGAGATTGATTTAGATGAATTACTAAGCGAAATGAAAAGACTTCTAGTATCTAAAACGGAAAAACCCTATGTGAGAATATATAAGGAGATATGGGGAAAGGACGAAAACCTAGCTAAGGACGAAATATATAAACGAATAAAAAGTGCTAGGCAAGCTTTACGGAATATTTACATAATGTTAAAGTAATCTCTTAATTCTTTTAGAGTAGACGAAAAATTATGTAAATTTGGAACGAAAAAATAACATTTTCCGTTGATACTACATTTATAAGAGCAATACGTAATCATCCGCTTCCAAACCAACTATTTTCTCCTTTTCAAGTTCGGATATCGCTTTTGCCATTTCCTCAATTGATATATTATAAGTTTCGGTTACGTGTTTTGCCAAAAGGAAATAGTGATACAGAGCCGATATCAATTATACATAATTTCTTAAAGAATATTGAATATAATTCAAAATATATATTTTCTAAATCCCATATTATTGTAAAAGAGGTGGCTAATAACGAAAGCACTCTTGCTTCGTGTCGGAGCAGACTCCAGAAAAGAAAGCGGTGGAATACGAGGACCTTTTTGGTCTGAGGGTGAATATGAATATGATAGTAATTACGAATATGTACCTGTCACGTATTCATGGAAACGCGCGTATGTAAACAATGGGAAATATATGAGAGGTGAAAAAGGTGAAAAAACCTATGGAGATTCCAATGGAGACAGATTAAAGAGACCCTATTCGAAAATCATTCCCAAAAGGTTCAAGACAAAGTTTGAAAAACTTAAAAATGTGACTTTTCATTACGACCCAAATTTTAAGTACCTTACCTATGGTGATAGAAAAGAGAATATCAAAGGAAAGCCAAGTACAAAAGGAATGCAAATGGCTAATCTTGATCCAGGAGATCTTCTGGTATTTTGTGAATCTTTGCAACATTACGAAACTAATGATCGTGGTCTTTTCATAATTGGTTATTTTACAGTTGAAGAAGTTCACGATTTCACAGACTCTAGACATGACAATAAAACTTGTAGTTTACAAATCAGGTCGAAAATTAAGGATAAACCTGACTATTACTCTGATCGTTCGGAAGTTGTATCAAAATACAAGGACAAAACTGATCATTTCTCTGAAACCGCAGCTCGCTCCCGTGATAAAACCCGAGAAGAACTTCTTGAGAAAGAAAAAAACCTTGTATTGGTGAAGGGTAAAGAACTAGAAAGTGGTCTTCTCAAAAAGGCAATTAGAATAACAGAAAGAAGAATAGAAAATGGCAAGAAAAGCTATTATTATATCCGAAAGCCCATTGCCAAAGATCTCGGTATAGAAAAACCAATATTTAACATAGGTTTTAAATGGGTTAAGGAACCTTATACTAAGAACCTTCTTAGTATACTTAAGGAAGGTGAGGGATTTTACGTTGATTGCTAATAATTATGGTACTAAAGTTACCATGGTTTATTTCTGTTGAGAATGTGACTCTCGCATTTCTTCCCTTCCAAAATTCGTCTAATTTACCAAAGACTTTTTACTCAAGAAATATGTATATTAAACAGTAAAAGAGGATTAAAGTTATGAAGGTTGTATCATTCATTAATTATAAGGGTGGAGTTGGAAAATCCACAACAGCTTATCATATAGGATGCGCATTGGCTTTAGATCAAGGTATGAATATACTTTTGGTGGACGTAGACCCTCAAACAAATTTGACATTTCTATGTGCTACGCCTGAGCGTTGGGAAGATTTTAAAAAGAAAAATGGCACTTTGGAATCATTATATCGAGCATATCTTGATAATAAGCCATTTGATATAAAAAATATAGTTTGGCAAGAGCCTATCGAAAAAGCTGGTATGAAAGTTGTTAAGGGATTAAATTTGATACCTTCTGATGTTGAATTGTTAGGAATAGATTTAGATTTGCAGACAAAAACATCGCCCTCTAATGATCTATCTTCAGTGGCTGATCATTATGTAAAACAAAGAACTATTTTACGTGATAAGCTTAATTTTATTCGTGATGAGTATGATTATATTCTTATTGATTGCCCACCGAATTTATACTTGGTAACTCAAAATGCCTTGGCAGCAAGTGACTGTTATGTTGTTACTGCTCTTCCCGATCATCTTTCTACCATAGGGCTCAGTATTCTTGAAAAGAGGGTTAGAAAACTTAATAAAGACCTCAAAAATGCAGCTGAAATTGCGAGTAGAGATGTTTCAACTCCAGAACTTGGAGGCATAATTTTTGTAAGAGTTCGTCTAGGTGGGACAGCTATCATAAATGTTCATGATAGAAAAATGAGGGAAGTATCTGGGATTTATACAAATAAAACTTTTGATAATTATACTACGGAAGGAATAGGATATAGCGAAGCTGCAGAAAACGCTTTACCCGTATTTCTATTAGGTGGCTCAAATCCGAAAAGAGTTGCATATCAATATAGAGAGATTGCAAATGAATTTATTAGGAGAATACCATCATGAAAAAAGGAAAAGGAGAAAAAGAATACTCAATCTTAGATTTTCTTTATGAAACATTAAGTAAATTTCCAAATGATGCTGAAAGAGAGCAAATCATTAAAGGCTTGGATATGGGTATTAATTATTTCCAAAATCTCAAGGAACGAATAAAATCGCTACCAAATGATTACAAACAAAAAGAAATTTTATCTGCTATAGACACGATAAAAAATTTTTTGATTTCAGCGAAAGAGAATAGTCCACTGGCACTCGCACTCGGTCCCTCTTTTGTAAAAGAATTATCGACCAAACGACCAAAAAAAGTACTTTCTCCACAAGTTGGTGAAAAGCTTTTTAACGAATTAAAGATTCTACCCACGGAAGAAATCCAACAGAAACTTCTTGATTATAAGAATATATCAATGGAAGAATTGTATGCGTTAGCTGATTATTTAGGAATTGAACATCAGAAGAGGATAAAAAGGCAAGATTTAATAGATAAGATTGTAAAGATAGGTTTTGCAAATATAAGAGGATATGAACTATTACGCTCTACAAAAGATGAAAAAAAATAATAGCTTCAAGCTCTAGGCTCTCAAGACATGTAGCGTTTCCACCTTTCCAATTCTCTCTCTGTTTGCATTCCACCTTTTTTAAGGACTTCCGTGATGAAATCAGCTACGAACTCGGGGTTCGCGTTAAACATACTGACCATGGGGTCCTGCAGAATCGGTTCATCCGGAATCGAGTCAAGCAGTAGCCTATCTATACCTAGAGAAATTAAATTGGCATAATCAATCCTGTTTTTAAGCGACTCATAACTTTATTGCTAACAAATTCTAGCCCACTTAATAGACTAATAGGTTTTAGGGATATTGTAAATCATTTTCTTAATTAGCTTAATCTCTTGATGAACGTGTCAATAAAAAAGGGGAATACATTTTAAAAAAGTTCTTATTAGTAGACAAGCAAGGAGAGGATAATACTGAGTAGATTAGATGAACTATGTATACTTGAGTGCATGTCCGAAACTAAAGAAAAAAAGTCTGAGGGTAAGTTGCTGTATGAATTGATGCGTATTTTAGGTTATGAAGATGAAACAATTTTTATAAGAATAGTTGGCAGAAATCACCTTATAGAAGAACTCGAAAATGTTGAAGAGAAATATGTCCACATATCTGCTCATGGAGAATATCATAAAAAACTCGGGACCTGTCTAGAGACCCCTCGAAATGGTAGAGTTTACCACAGCGACCTAGAAGACATATGGATAGACAAAAAGAAATCCGAAATTCCGGAACTAGTGGTATTGTCGGCATGTCAAGCGGGTCATGTTGATATGGCTAGAGCATTTTATATTGTAGGTTGTAAATACTGCCTTGCTCCTCTCAACGAAATCCTTTTTGAAGATGCTGCTGTTTTTTTGACCCTCTTCTATAAGCTCTTGATTGGAGAGCAGAAAAGTCCGTGGATTGCATTTAAAAATATAAAGTACGGTTTATCTCAAATCCTTCCTACTCTATCAGGAGCATGGAGCTTTTACGAGAGAGGAGAAAAAGTTATCTTTATAGAATAAGCTTTGATGCTAGATGCCTATCCATCCTCAACCCGGGAGACATGATGAGTATTATGGCCAAGCTAGACCTTATGATAGATATAGTACTCCCATGAATAATCTGGGACTAAGACTCATGAAAGTGATACCGGACGACTACGACCTAAATATTTTTCCACTTTTTTCAAGAAATAAAATTTCTGAGACTAATAACTTTTACGATAATGATTTATCTTTCTCTTAGCAAAATGTAATGTTTTCACCTTTCCAATTTTCTGTTTATTTCCTCTCCACCTTTTTCTAGGACTTCCACGATGAAACCAGCCACGAATTCAGGGTCGCGTTAAACATATTGACTATGGTGTTCTGCTGTAGCTCTTCAGGTGGAAGCGGGTAGTCTATTTTAATATAAGTTAATCCATTAGATTTGTTTTACTATACCATATTCTTTAAGAACGGCTTCAGTATATTTGCCAGTTATTTCTTTAATGTTATCCTTTGCGGCTTTCTTCAATACGATGTCTGTGAGATATAATACATCACGAGGATTTCCTCCACTGTACAAATATATCATATCAAAGAACTCAGGATGTATGAAGGGAAAGGTTTCAAAAGGTCTTTCTTTGAAGGGGACTTTATGCGCTTCTATCCTGTCTTTAATAATCTGGGTTACTGCCTCCTTATCCAAAGGTCCCAAGATAACATGGTTGATGTCAAATCTCATCCTCGATAGCCAAGGTGTTATCCCTCCACCGCCCGTACTTTTCCTTAATTTAGTTTCGAGATCAGTTATTGCATCAAATCCTTTTGGAGTCATCGCTATCACCTGAATATGTTTAGCAAATCTGCTCGCATCCCCGAATTTAATGAACCTATCAAAAATGCTTTTAAATGTGTGGAAGAGCTGTGTAAGCTTTACTTCTGAATACACGTTTACAGCATATTCAAATTCATCTAACAATACCAAGAGATTATCATATCCTGAAGTTTTCATAGCTTCAAGGAAATCCATGAATATATTTAGAACCTCACTGGTCTTTAATTTTCTTTTAACACCTAATTCTTTTTTCTCCCTTGCGTCTTGGGTTTCGCCCATTAGCCAATTAAAGGCGCTCTCTTTCCTATCTTTCAACCCTCTTAGAATTGATTTGAAGGGCTCTTTAAACTTTTCAATTTGGTCTAAATTTAATTTACTCGCAATCTCAAAAAGTTGATTTGGTCCGATATCCTTGAAAATATTAGTAACATATTCGTAGGATATTGCCCCCACAGGCTCCGTTTCGGCTATTACTACCCATGCCGTAATTGTTTTCTCGGCACCCTCAATCTCTTTTTTCTCAACCATTTTTTGTATTTTGTATAACATGAAACTTTTACCGTAACCATAATCTCCGAGGACAAGCATTGAACGGACACTCTCTTCTTCAAATGCTTCTTTCAAAAAGTTTTTAATTTTATCTAATTCCTTTTCTCTACCACGTATTTCGTACTCAAAAGATGGATTAAACAACGGTCCTTCAAATAAGTATTCTCTATAAACGCTCATCTTTTATCCCTCAAATATAGCTATATAGTAGTAGTAATTATTATTGATTTTTAACCCACCGCTTTCACGGGCTCCGGGTTTGGTAAATATAATTTTCTTGTCGCTCAACCCCTGAGCTTTTAATTTTAATAAGTGCTCTCTAAAGTCAAAGGTTGTAAATCCATATTCGCTTAAATTCTTACAGACTTCTTTCTCAATAAGGGGTATAGGTATGTAAGGACTACCCATTTTTTCAGATTTTAGTTTATTGTAAGTTTCAATCAGAGTATCAGCAAAGACTGGGGGTGAAACATTTTTTTCAGATTTTACCCCTTCTACTTGCAATCGGTTAAATTTAAACTTTCCATCCAGCCTTTCAATAAAGTCTAGATAAACTAATATCCTCAGCCATTTCAGTAAACGGTCGTCTTTCTCGTTTGTTTCTATTCCAGAACTCTTGAGGACATTTACTAAATCATCAATAGTTAGCACTTCTTTACCCGATGAAAGTACAGCATCAATCACATGGGCTTTCTCTTGATCGGTTCTTAAGACTAATTTTGCAAGCTTCTTTTTATAAGCTGTTTCGCCTTCCTTCTCGGCCACTTCTATCAATGTTTTTCCATCTTGACTTAATTTTATGCTTTTACCCTCTCCTTCGATTAAATTAAGTCTTTTAAAGGTGGGGAATGTGATTGCATAAACCGAGTTATGCTGATTACGTTTTCCACGTTTTGAAACTTCAGTGAGAAAAATGTGTATGTTTTCTTTCATATCCTCGATGCTACCTTCATATTTACTTATTATTTTTAGTAGAGGAAGGAAATACTCAGGCGAAAGTTTAGTGGAAGGTACTTTACTTACTAATTTCATCGCCACCTAAACAATAATAATTGTAACCACAACCTGAGCAATAATGTTTATCGGCAGGAATTGGGGGTCCTTCCCCCTTTTTAATAGATTCTATTTTTTTGTTTCTAAGTTGTATGACTGCCTTTCTCCAATCCTCGGATATTATTTCAAATTCTGTCTTTCTATTATATATTGGAACGCGTCTATTACGGTCAAATAATGGGCATAAAACAATTCCAAGGTTTACATTTTCATTTTTATATTCCTCGTATACTAGTGCGTAGGCAGCTAAAGTCAAATTGAAAAGATCATGCCAACTTAGACTTTTAACCTCACCTATTATATTATTTTTATAGATGAAATCAATTTCAGGTGAACCTGAAAAACCCAATGCCTCCGCATGAACCTTATATTTGAAGTTAAAAGGGAAAAGCTGTAAAAACTCTGCTTCTATATTTATATCTAAATTATTTGAAATGCTATAATTTATAATTGAAGAAAACCATGTAGCCTCGTAGATCGCTAGTTCTTTGACTTTCGTAAAAAAGGAGTTTAGCACTTTTTTATTTGGATTTTTAATAAATTCGAGTTTAAGCGCTTTATTTTTTTTCTCTTCCAGATAATTATCTATTTTACTGTATATTTCTTTAGGCAGATCTAAATTACCTAGCTTGGTTTCTTTTAAGTAATGGTAACAGATCCGATGCAAATCTTCAAATAATTCATCTATTATTTTACCCTGATAACTCTCCCAAGTTTTTTTCAACCGCACCCCTTTATATTTTAAATAATCGTATCTCCATGTTGGACAATAAGGACTTGTTATTACATTAATTGGTAAGAACCATTTGGGATTCGATAGATCTGATGGAACCTGACTCTCGGGATCGTATCCTCTTGTTTCAATGTTTTCTTCCGCCTTTTTATTTAATATGTCTATACGTTCAGTCGTGAAAATTTTTTCCGTTGAGTAAATGTGGAACAAAAAATTCCCCCCTAGTCTTTACCTAATACAGTTATCCATTCCTTGTCTATTATATTTGCTGTTTTATTTCTCTTGGTCATAAGACCATGGGAACTGATTGTGTCATACCAGATATCTTCTATTTGAAATCCCGCTTCTAGACAAAGTTCAGAAATATATTTATTTGTCACTATCTTTTTCCCGCAAACAGTGTTGTTTCCGATTACTATAACTCCCTTCTTGCCTGTTTTTAGAACCCGATACAGTTCTTTTATAACTTTCCTCATATCTATGAAATATTTGGCTACTATAGCGGTTCTTATCGGATTTATTTGGAAAATTTGTTCTAGTATATCGTCAAGTTCCTCTAGATTCGTCTTTCTTATGTTATTATATTCTTTTTTCTGAATATATTCTGTTCCTATGTTATCATAATTCACAGCCAGTTGTTTTTCTTTAGATAAACCTAGCCAGTAAGATTCAAGTCGCGTGGAGCGAACGTATTTTTGTGCGTTCATATATGGAGGAGAAGTAATGAAGAGATCCACTGATTCATTTTCTAAGGGTAGATTCCGAGCGTCTGCACAATAAACTTTAACCCTAACACCTGTAGCTGCTTTTTCAACAAACTCTTTCATCCTTCGGATATTTTTATTAGCAGCATCATAAAATAGTTGCCAAGTCCTCAGTTTTCCTTTAGGCTTGTACTTCTTTTTAGGCATTACAGGAACATAATTCCTTGGGTCTGCTTTTGAAGCATACCTTATGATGGAAGAGAATGTGACCATGAAAAAATCTCTAATGTCTTTGTCCTCTATTTTTCTAATACAACTACAGATCTTACCTAAAGAATATGTTCTCCTTGAATCAAACCAATAGTTTAGATTGTCAAAATTGGGGATTTCATTTTCATCAAAAAATATTTTATTATAATTTTCTCTTATAGTTTTCAAACATATTACTAGATTATCAGTTTCTAAAGGCGTGGTTTTCACTTTAGCTATTAAGGCAGCCAGAGGATTGATTTCAACACCAACTGCGTTTCTACCATTTTGCAGGGCTTCTAAAAGTACTGTTCCTGAGCCGCAGAAGGGATCGAGTACTGTTTCACCCAGTGACGTATATTTTTTTATAAAGTAGTTAGGAACATGAGGGAGTAGTTTAGCGGGGTAAAAATGGATTCTATGGGTAGAATTACCCATTGAAGTATCTTTAGTCAGCTCCCTGAAGCTTTTATCTGTTGGTTGTGGGATTATATCAACCAACACTCTTTCTCCCTTTACCCTAGTAAGTTCAATATATGATTATAGCAATTATTAAGAGTTTTGGTAGTTGAAGCGGTACTGGGGCTGGCAGAATGTTGGGGTTCACTGGTCGATTGTTCAGAGGTTGCTGGTGGCAGATATAGTTAGGGCTTATGGGGGTAGGAGGAAGGAGTACTTGCTGGTTGATAGGGATGCTGTGAAAAAGGCTTTGAAGAAGCCTCAGGGGGAGGTGACAGCTAGGTGAGTAGAGACTGGAAAAATTAGGTTTCCTAAGGATCTTTTCGATGTGATTGAGGGGTTTGACGACATAAAGGAGTTCATAAGGAGGTCTCTGAATGCTGAGGAGCCGGTTCACGTTTTGTTGGTTGGTGCTCCTGGTACTGCGAAGACCTTGTTTTTGATGGAGATTGAGCGGCTTGGGGGGAGGTTTATTACTGCGGGGACTTCTACGAGAGTTGGGATTCGTGATGTTTTGTTTGATGAGACTCCGAGGATTCTTATTGTGGACGAGGTTGAGAAGGTTTCGGATCAGAAGGATCTCTCGGCTCTTTTGACCTGGATGGAGTCGGGTAGGATAATTGTGACTAAGCATGGTATGCAGGGTGAGAAGAGGGGTAAGGTTTGGGTTTTTGGGGCGTGTAATAGTGATGAGAAATTGTCTCCGGAGCTTAAGGATCGTTTTCAGGTGTTTTACATTAAGTCTTATACTGAGGAGCAGTTTCGGAGGATAGTTGCGAACTATCTTAGCAAGAGAATGAAGGTTCGAAGGGATTTAGCCGCTTACATTGCTGAGAGGGTTGGTGAGTATACTACGAGCGTTAGAGAGGCTGTGAGGGTGGCTAGGATTTCTAAATCAAAGAAGGATGTGGATAGTAACATATCGATTATAAAGAAGTATAAAGAGTGAAAAGCTGAGAAATTAATGAAGTCGTAACATTTATTGGAGAACTGGAAAAATGGTATTTTAATGCTTTAAGAGTTCTCTGATTGGTCGTTTAATAATATGATGCGATGTGGAGGAATTGGTCAAAAATACTTGTGTATTGGGTGGAGGTTTGGTGCGGGGTTAGCGTTGCAACATTTTTTGGAGTATTTGCTGTATGTCGTTTAGTGCTGGTGGTCTTACTAGGAATATTTGGATGTCTGGTGGTAGTTGGGTTTGTATGTGTATTCTGTATTCGTCGCGCATGATTAGTATTGCGGCTTCTCCTTCTTTTAGTGTTTGGTTTATTTGTTTTGTTACGTGTTGGTCTCTTTTGTCGATGGCTTCTCTGTAGTATTCGAGTATTTTGTCTACTACTTTTTTGCTTCTTCCTACTGCTGATAGTGCCATGAGCCAGTCTGTGAATTCGTTGTATATTTCTTTGTCTTCTAGGGCTTCGAGTTTTGGACCAAAAATGAAATCGGTAGGATACTACGTTTTTAGAGGGGATAAGTGGGAAAAATGTAACGAAATGCCTGATTTTAAAAAGCCAAATGGCTCGTAACCTTTGTATAGTTATTAGGTCTTTTACCATTTCTTCTTGTGGCGATTTATACTGGTTTTCATTTATTTCTTCTGTTTCTGTCCTAAAAGTGGAGAAAAGGTCTTTTGAGTGTTTTGAATCCGAACCGTGTCAGCGGGTCAGGGTAAGATATTATAATTTGGGAAATCTTTTTCTCCGCCACCATTTTTAGTTTAGTATCTTCTTAAAGTTTCGTCTCTTCTCGTTCAGCCCTGACCCAATGTCGGTTAGGACTTCTTCCACGCCTCTGTTTTTGATTAATGCTACCTAGCGTTCTAGATCGTCCTTCTGCAAGGGGGAGGAAACGCGGGCGTATCCTATTATTACTCTTTCTTTTTCTCTTTCCCTTCTCTGTTTGCGCAGTATTTCGCTTTCGGGAACTCGTCTTCTTCTGCCGGGGGTTCTGACTACTCTTATTTGTCCCTCTCGGTCCCATCGCTGATAGTTTTTGTCTGAACACCGAGTAACTGCTTAGACTCCTTTAAAGTGTATAATCTATCCATGAATCTTATATACACTTATGACCACATAAGAGTACATAATCAGTATCTGCTACGTTTGGCTAGTGAAGCACTCCTTGATGAGGATGATATCCAATCGTTTTTGGAACAGGTTCAAGAAACTTACAGAACTCTACTAAAAACTAAAGAGCATAAAACAACGAACGATTTAATTCTGCTTAATAATCTCTGCCGCTCTATAATTCGATTAAAATTCTTGCTAGAGCAAAAAAGGAGTCAGAGTTAATTTCTTTATAAATCGGAAATGGAGACTCGGACTCAAGCGACGCAAGAGGCTTCAAATAATTAGCTGTCAGCTAGCTTACTAATCAAATTAGTTCTTGTTATTGCATTTCTAAACTCATCCCTGAAACTGCTTTCATTTAGTTCTGCTAGACACCTTTTAATTAGATAACATTTTTTAGGAACCCCTTATTTAAATAGATTTAGAGGGCGATGGTTTAGAACATATGGTATCTGGAAAGTCAGTCCGATTAATCTAATCGGACTAAATAAATCAATAGAAAAGTATGTTTTGAATACCCTCCACTTAATCATTAAGGCTGGTGTTCTAGACGATTCAAAAGGATTTAAGTGGTTTCTAAATAGTGGATAAGGGAGGATTATTAGTATGGTGAATAAGAGTGAAGTTTTTCTGATAAAAACATCAGATAGAAATCTTGGTATAAGGAGTTTGCTTGAACGTTTTGATCTTAACAATTTTAACAGGAAAAGGGTGGCTTTGAAGCCGAACTTTAACAGCGCCGACCCATTTCCCGCTTCAACCCACATCGATACCCTAGAGACCATTGTAAACGTGTTGAAGGAATCGGGAGTGGAGCGTCTGACAGTGGCTGAGCGAAGTGGGATGGGGAAGACTCGAGATGTTTTGAAGAAGATGGGCGTCTTCAATCTATCAGATGAGCTGGGTTTTGATGTCGTGGTATTAGACGAGGAGGGCGTTGATGGATGGGTGAAGATAGGCCCGGATGGAACCCACTGGTCAAGAGGATTCTACATATCGAAGCTCTTTCTCAGCGCCGATAAGGTCGTACAAACCTGTTGCCTCAAAACCCACCGATTTGGAGGCCACTTCACTATGTCACTGAAGAACTCCACAGGCTTGGTGGCGAGTCAAGTCCCTAGCGAGTCATACAACTATATGTCCGAACTGCATAGCTCCCCCAATCAAAGGCTCATGATAGCAGAGATTAACCAAACCTACAAAGTTGACCTAGTAGTCATGGACGCAATAAAAGCCTTCGCCAGTGGAGGACCTGACCGTGGTGATATTGTTGAGCCAAACCTTCTTCTAGCAAGCAGAGATAGAATTGCAATAGATGCGGTTGGAGTAGCTATTCTTAGAAAGTACGGAACAACTAAGGAAATTACGAAGGGAGCCATCTTTAAACTTGAGCAGATTCGCAGGGCGGCTGAGCTTGGTGTAGGTGTCAAATCTGCCGATGACATAAAACTGATTCCATTAAACGACATCAGCCTCGAAGCTGCAAATGATATAGAACGTATCCTCAAGATCTAGTGTGGTGGAGAAAGCTAATCCCTTTTTTTGGAATGTGTAACATTATCTTTACTCATTTCTTGGAAACACGCGGGAATTTAAGCGATATAATATGCCAATTTCTTTTCTAAATTATTTTTCACTTAGATTAATTAAAAACTATACAAAAAGATTTTATACTAAAAAAAAATTGTATGCGCGGAACATTACTAATATAGCTGACGCGGGATAAATTTGATAAATCCCTATAGAAATCAAACCAGTGTTTATCATGAGGTTACTGGAAAAAAAACACGGTTAAGAACTGTCATGAGCTTTACCATCGTACTCTGGGCTTTTTACTAAAAAGCTCGGAAAAACCATTAAAAAGCAAAACGAATCATCAAAAATTATAAAACGGTTTAAACTTGACCGTTTAATGGTTAGGAGTATAAAATAATTTAGTTAATGGAAGAATTGGAGGATTCAAATTGGTTGAGGCATCGTCGGGTATGGATAATCGTTTCCGGGGTGAAATTACAGAAACCCATGAAGGGGAAACCCTGAACTATTGTTACCAGTGTTCGACCTGCTCCGGATGTTGTCCGGTGTTCAGATATAACTCAAAATTCAATCCCCGGAGAATCGTTGAAAATACTCTGCTAGGAAGAAGAGACCGCACCGTTAAGAGTCCTGACATTTGGTTCTGCACAGTATGTCACACCTGTACAGAGAAGTGTCCTCAGGGAGTTAAGGTTTCGGAAATTATCATTGAACTGAAAAACCTCTCCAGCAAAGAAGGCCTATTTCCAGTACATCTGCAGGAAGAAGCTAAGGCGTTATTGGACTTTGGAATGGTCAGCCCTGCCAATAAGGCCATCCTGTCTCGTAGAGAAAAACTAGGGCTACCCATAATTGAAAATGCTCCCCCCGAAGAAATACGGACACTAACAAGCTATACCGGTTTCGATAAACTGGTAGCAAGTAAAAAACCCATGGAGGGCGAAGCCCAAAAGAAGCCGGAGGGTGAAGCTCCAAAGAAGAAGGAGGCTGCGGAAGAATGAGCAATGATTACGCCCTGTTTCTCGGTTGCACCATACCTAACCGTCTGCCACACCTTGAAGTATCCACAAGGATTGTACTAAAGAGCTTGGATGTAAACGTGAAAGATTTACCCGGATTTGCCTGCTGTCCTGATCCAGTTGGCTTTTCTGCACTGGACCGATATACCTGGCTCGTTCTGGCGTCCAGAAATCTGGCTGTAGCTGAAGAAAAAGGATTAGATGTTTTGACGCTCTGCAGTGGATGTTTTGAATCTCTAAAGACGGCAAATTACATACTCAAGAATGAAAACGGATTTAAAGAAAAGATTAACGAAGCTCTAGCCAAAGTGGGCAAAGAATATAAGGGTACTGTTGAGGTTAGACACCTACTTCAAGTATTATACGAGGATGTGGGACCGAAAAAGATTGAATCTACAGTCAAAAAGCCTCTCGAAGGAATAAAGGTAGCTATCCACTATGGTTGTCACGTTCTCAGACCAAGCGAAGTTGTTCAGGTAGATGATCCTGATAATCCTACTTGCTTTGAGAGCATCGTCAAGGCTACTGGCGCCACACCCGTTGATTATGAGAAGAAGTTTCTCTGCTGCGGAGTAGGAGTACGCTCTGTGGATGAGAACACAACAAATAAAATGATAGAAGAAAAGCTCAGATACGTTAGGCTTTCAGGAGCGGATCTTCTCTGCGTAATTTGTCCATTCTGCCTAATTCAATACGATATCGGCCAATTCCAGATCAATAAGGCATTTGGAACGGACTATAATATCCCTGTCTTCTATTATCCTCATCTACTAGCTCTGGCCCAAGGTATTTCAGCTGAAGAATTGAACTTCAAGTTCCAGAGAATAAAACCGGATGCGGTTCTTGAAAAAATCGAAAAATTGTAGGTGATTCTCATGGCTAAGATTGGTTTGTTCATATGCGACTGTGGAAAAACTCTATCCAACGTTATTGATTACGATTCAATAGTCTCGGATTTGGAGAAAAGCGGCAAATTTGCATTCATAATGAGGGATAGTGTCCTGTGCAAAACAGGTTTAGAAAAAATGCTAAAACAGCTTAAGAAAAGCAAGGTGGAAAAAGTGGTGGTTGCCGCCTGCACCCCCAAACTATACGAGTCCACGTGGGGACATCTTCTCGAAAAAGCTGGAATGAACTATTATGACCTTGTAATTTCAAACATTAGAGAGCAGTGCGCGTGGGTACACAAGGATGAACCCCAAGAACCAATAACCGAAAAAGCCGAAGCTTTAATTCTCTCAGCCGCCAACAGAGCAGAGACACTGGAAGAAATCCCCCATGAAAAGATACCGATTACTCAGAAAGTTGTGGTAATCGGAGGGGGAATAGCTGGATTAACAGCAGCCCAAGAATTAGCAGAACTGGGAATCGATGTTGATGTAATAGAAAGAAAACCAACAGTGGGTGGACTGAGTCTAAAGCTGGGAACAGTGTTTCCTACACAGGACTGCTCTCTCTGTGTAAGAACCACAGGATGTCCTGGTCTGGGTGACGGTTCTCCACGTCGATGCATTTATCGCGCTAACATCGAGTTTAATCCGAAAATCAAGTTTTACACCAATTCCGAAGTGGTTGATGTTCTGGGTGATATTGGCAACTTCAAGGTTGTGATTAAAAAGAACCCGAGATATGTGAGCGAGGAAAAGTGCATAAGATGCAACGAGTGTGTTAAGGTCTGCCCGGTTGAGGTGCCGGACGACTTCAATCTCGGACTCACTACAAGGAAAGCAATATACATGCCATTCGTCCAAGCCATCCCACAGGTCTACGCAATTGACCCAAAAACCTGCAAGTTTGAAAAATGCGGAAAATGCGTTAAAGTTTGCCCCACAGAAGCTATTGACCTAAAAGAAAAGGAAGAAAACCTCACAATCGACGCAGGTGCCGTAATAATCGCCACCGGCTTTGAGGAATACAACCCGGCCTTGGTGAAGGAATATAACTATGGGCGCTACCCCGATGTCATTACCCAAACAGAATTAGCACGTTTACTTGATGTCACCGGACCCACGGAAGGTAAACCCATACGCTTATCGGATAAAAAACCAGTAAAAAGGATAATTATGATCCAATGCGTCGGCTCAAGAGACGAGAAACATAACTACTATTGCTCAAACATCTGCTGCATGGTAGCCCTAAAACACGCCGTAATGATAAAGGAACACTTCCCCGAGATAGACGTAATCATCGAATACATGGACATTCGACCAGTGGGCTCAAGATACGAGGAATATTACCGCAGGGCCCGAGAACTCGGAGTAACCTTCATCCGGGGAAGACCCGCAGAAGTGCTCTCCAAGGGAGACCAACTAGTGGTTGAGGGCGAAAACAGCTTAACAGGCGAGTTCGAAAAAATTGAAACCGACCTTGTTGTTCTAAGTATGGCTATGGTTCCATCAAAAGGAACCCAAGAACTCGCAAGAATGCTGGGAGTCGCCATAGGGCAAGATGGATTCTTTAGCACAATTGACCCCAAAGTACGACCCTCAGAAACAAACGTTGTAGGAGTATACCTAGCCGGTGGAGCAATGACTCCAATGGATATACCCAACGCTGTATCATACGCTGCTGGTGCAGCCATGGGTGCAGTAAAACTAATAAACCAGAAAGAGATCGAGAAACCTCTACTAACATCAGTTGTCGACGAAGATACTTGCAGCAGGTGCAGGATATGTGAATGGGCCTGTCCATTCGACGCCGCTCACGTAGTAGGCGACAAATCTGCTCAAGTTGACCAGGCAAAGTGCTTCGGATGCGGTATCTGTGCAGCTGCTTGTCCCTCAGCCTGCATTGATCTAAGGCATCATACCAGTAAACAGTTAACAGCTGCTATTAACGGCATTTTGGAAAATGGTGGAGAAGCTAAGAAAATCGTCGCGATTACTTGCCTAGAGTGCGGTTACTCTGCAATAGATGACGCTGGCATGCTCGGAATGCAGTATCCAGTAAATGTGAGCGTCGTAGAAGTTCCATGCACAGCCTCCATTGATTCACAAGTTGTACTAGATGCCTTCGGAAACAACGCCGATGGGGTTCTGCTTATCGGCTGCGATAGATGTCACTACCTGAGAGGTGCCGATGTGGCTAACATGAGAATTTCAATGTTGCAAAATCTTCTAGCGCAATTCGGTATAGAACCTGAGAGGATGCAGGCCTTTTTTGGAGATTGTCATGATGTCGGAGGATTGATTGAAAAAATAAAATCTATGGTCGAGAAAATAAACAGTCTAGAAAAAACTAAGAGCGTTCTAGTACCGTGATTCACTCCTTTTACTTCTTTTTATTTTCTTCCTTTTTTCTTCGAATAAGTTTTTTTAAAAATGGTTTATTCTCTAATGGCAAATGCTCGACAGGGCAGAGCTGTTACCGATATTGCACTTGCAGCCGCATTGTCCACTGGTTCTACTCTTAAGGGTGGGAAACAGAGAGTGAATTTTTCCATGTCTTTAACTTTTTCCAAGTTCAAATTTTCAATTATCATGTAGTTTGAGTTTAGCAAAATCAAGTGATTTGTGGCTTTGGGATCTTTTATCGGTTGTAGAAAACTTTCAGCCCCCTCATCAATAACATATGGAAAGGAGGGTGAATCATCTGGCAAGTCTACAGAGGGGCAATCTATTCCAAACGCAATTAGACCAAAATTCGAGACAACTTCTGCGCACTCTCGTTCAAGTGTTGGAAAACTGGCAAAATACTTCTCGGGGTCGGTTTTCCAGAATTTGCTAAATCCCGTCTTAACCAGTAGCACTTTATTTCTTAGAGTGGGTATCTCTTTTAGCTTCCCGATTAGCTCTTTAGCTGTGATATGCTCGTTTTCACCTTTTTTGACTTCAACTGTTAAAGCTTCGCAGACAAAGTTTGATATGCTATAATCCTGCGATCCTTTGCCCGCCAAAAGGTAGGAGGAAGGAAACTCTATATGCGTTCCACAGTGTGTTTCCAAATTAATAATTACTGAGAGGTATTGAAAGATTTGCTCTCCAATCGTTATGCTATGTCCAACGGATTTTACATGAAACTCATAATTGAACTTATTCGGAAATGAGGCGCCACCCACAAAGTCATAAAGATAGGGCTGGGTCAGGTCGATTACGTTCAAATAAATAACCTCTTTGCAGATTTTTCTACAGAAAGCTTAGTTCTTTTTTATTTGAGTGGTTCGTATGCTCGTATCTCTGTTTATTTTTATGCTTTTATTTTTATATATCCTATGAATTCTGCAATTTGATAACTAAATTATAAAATTTTTCATTTTAAAATCAATTTTTATTGTTTATTTTAAAAACTAGAAAAAATTAAAAGGTTTACCTTATTTCGTTATAATAGCCAAAAATTATAGAGGCGTGTCTTGGAACAATATTTTAAATAATCGTTTACTTTTTTTTAAATGTTGAGAAGAGGGTTTAGATTTGTCAGAGAAGAGGCTTACTCTACTACTGCACCCTGTACGTAGGGAAATTTATAGGATGATATGCGAAAAACCCGGAACCTACTTTTTAGAAATAGCCAGTGAACTAGCAACCCCTCCAGGAACTCTCTCTTGGCATCTGAGAACTCTTCAAAAATCGGGTCTAATTGGCAGTTTTAAGTATGGGGGTAAGTTGGTATATTTTCCAAAGGTGTTACGAGGTGAGGAGGCTGAGAAGGCTTTCTTCACCCTAAGGAGTGGGACCGCCAAGAAAATCTTTCTGTATATCGTTAATAACCCTGGCTGTCATCAGAGAGAAATAGCGAAAAACTTGAAGGTTCATCATGATACAGTCCGCTGGCACATCGGGAGAATGGTTGAGACCGGACTGGTTGATTCAAAAAGGGATGGTCGGAGAGTGCATTACTATCTAGGCGAAACGGGCAGAAAGCTACTTGAGGGAAGCTTAAACGTTATTTCTGACTCGTTTGTACTCTTCCTTATGGATAAGCTGACCGAGCGCTGTCAAAACCCTGAGATCATAGGTAAGAGCAGCGATAAGGTCTCAATCAGACTCGACTGCCCGGATTTGCAGGAAGACTGCACGCTAGTTATCAAACTAGACAAGTGGGAGTTTACAGATGTGGGAGATGGGAGCGAAAAAGGAATAGACGAAAACAACGTATAGATTTCAATAGACAGCGCAACTTTTAATGAAAATCACACATTACTCTATTTATTGGAAACTGTATTTGTTCCATGTATTTGATGCAACCCTCTGAAATGTTTAAGAAAAAGGAAGGGATGCTGGTTGAGTCAACTCACAAGCGGAGTTATGATGAAGCTTAAACCGAAAAATAATGGAAAAATTCTTGAGCTTCCTACACAGTTTTTTAACATAATTAAACATGAAACCGCACTTGTTATTCTCTCTCCTGCTAATGAAACCGTGAAAATCATTCCCACTAAAAGCCCGAAGGTATTCAAGATTTTAATAAATCTCGGGGAGAAAATTTCTTCAAATTTTCTAATTGGGCTTAAAAAGTTTTTCGAGGAAACTAAAATCACGCCGCTCTTCACTTCTGGTCTCTGCTTCAAAGAGAAAAATTGTATGTACGAACTTTACTGTCCTGCTGAGCTAATGGACGAAAATCAGTTAATAAAAAAACTTGAGAAATTGGAGAGTGTAAAAAAAGTGGAAATCCAAACACTATCCCCTTAAAACCACATGGTATTCAAAAGTTCTTGAACAACTTACCTATCAAAAGACTATAGAGTCCAATCCTACTGAGAAAATAATTATTAATCAGTTTCCGAGTCAGAAATTATTGATGGGAGTTTTGCAACACTTTCTATAATCAAATCGGGATTTTCCCTAGCCAGAATCTCTTTTTTAACGCCTCCGCTCAAAACCGCTATGGTTACCGCTCCGATCCTTTTTCCGGATATGATGTCTCCGATGTGGTCCCCTACAAACATGCTCTCAAACGGCTTATAGCCCAGTGTGTCTAAGGCCTCTAGAAGGTTCTGTTCCTTAGAGAAATAGTACTCGTTCCTGTTCTGGCTTTTTAATCTAGTAAACACTACATCTATAAATTGATCTAACTCATATTTTTTCAATTCCCTCCAAACGCTTTTAACGCTTGCGATTCTGCCAGTTACAATTCCAATACTCATCCCGCGTTTTTTCAACTCGTAAAGAGCCTGTTTCGATCCTGGTATCATAAACTCGTCAGGAGATGATATGTTAGAATAATCCTCGAGAAAATAATCCCAAAATTGTATCTTTAAATCATCCGCAACCACTTTTTCCAGAGAAGCGTTTGTATACAAATTGTCAAAAACTTTTCTAGATACAGTGGGCAAATTAAATTTCTCCAAGGATTTATTAAAAACCAAGTAGAATCGGCTTCTTGTATCTACCAGAGTTCCATCCAAGTCAAAGAGTATAGCACTAATATTGTTCTTAATCAAGACCCGAACCTCTTAAATATTTGAATGGGAATAAAAATCCCTAGCGCTTTCTCGATGCTCCAGTTTGATGATAACTGATTTAAGGTAATCTTAAATTAACGTATAATACTTTTGTTTCCTAACACACTTTAGTAACAGAAACTTTAAAAATTACCCCAATGGGAGAGCTTCAAATGTCAAAGAACCTTGAGCAAACCATTCTGAAATATGCTCTTGCAAACGCTGTTAAGTTCGGAGGAAACGCTAATCAAAAAGCGGTTATGGGCAGGGTGATTGCCGAAAACCCTGAACTCAGAAGCCAGGCAAAGGAAATAGGTAAACTAACCTCCCAAATAATCGAGGAAATCTCAAAACTAAGTTTAGATCAGCAGAAGGAGAAACTGTTAGAAATTGCTCCCGAACTTCTGGAAGTGCAAAAGAGAGAAGAGGAGCTGAAGGAGCTTCCTCCCCTTCCTAACGTCGACCTCTATGAGCAAGTTGTTATGAGGCTGGCGCCCTATCCCTCCGGTCCGCTTCACATAGGTAACACGCGAATGGTCGTCCTCAACGATGAGTACATTAAACGATACAAGGGCAAATTGATTCTGGCTTTTGACGACACCATAGGTAGTGAAGAAAAAAGGATTATGCCAAAAGCCTATGATCTCATAAGGGAAGGGCTTGAATGGCTGGGTGTTAAATGGCACCAGGAAATTTACAAATCAGACCGTATATCAGAATTCTACAAGTACTGCGAGCAACTAATCCGGAAAGGAGAGGCGTACACCGATTTATGTGAAGCTACCGAGTGGCGGGAAAAGTACAAAAAAACTGGAAAGTCTTGCCCTCACCGCGATCAGACGGTTGAAGAGAATCTAGAAAACTGGAATAAAATGCTGAACGGGGAATTCGGGGCAGGACAAGCGGTGGTCAGAATCAAAACTGGAATGAACCATCCGGACCCCGCTGTGAGAGACCACATAATTATGAGGATTTCGGAGCGTGAACATCCTAGGGTGGGTTCCAAGTACCGTGTCTGGCCGCTTCTAGAGTTCTCTTGGGCTATTGATGATCACCTATTGGGCATTACCCACATTCTGCGTGGAAAAGACCTAGTAAAAGAAGATATAATAGAGCAGTATATTTGGAAGAAAATGAATTGGCCTATCGTTCAGTTCATACATTATGGAATAATAACCTTTAAGGGTTTAAAACTTAGCAAGTCTAAATCGCGGGGGCTGATAGAGAGAGGGGTTTATCTTGGATGGGATGACCCGAGAACTTGGAGTTTGCAGTCACTAAGAAGGCGAGGAATACAGCCCGAAGCAATAAGGAGAGCTATGATTGACCTCGGTTTAAGCATGATAGATATCGAATACAGCCCCGACATTCTCTACGCGATAAACAGAAAAATGGTGGATCCAACGGCGGACCGCTACTTTTTCGTGGAATCTCCAGTTGAGCTTACTATCAGAAATGTTCCGAATAAGAACCTAGAAGCTAAGCCTTTGCTTCACCCAGATTTTCCAGAAAGAGGAACAAGAAAAATCCCAGTAAGTGTCGAAAAGGGATTAATTAAAGTTCTGATATCCGATCGGGATAAAGCTACAATGAGCATCAATAGTATTATTCGTTTAAAAGACCTCATCAACATAACAGTAACAAGCGTCAATCCTCCGAAAGCTGAATTCAACAGCTCCACAATCGAGGAAGCACGTAACTTAAATGCGAAAATAATTCATTGGACGCCCTCAGAAGGAAGCATCCCCATCAGTGTTTTGAAACCCGATGGCGCGAGCGTTTACGGGTTCGGAGAACCCCAGTGCAACCAATTGAAAGTAGGTCAACTGGTTCAATTTGAGAGATACGGTTTCTGCAGAATTGACCAAACACAACCAAATCTCGTCGCTTTCTTCGCACATAACTAGAGTTTTTATAATTTTCCGAAATAATGAAGGTAGAGCACGCCAAAAAAAGGTTATAGCAATGTTTCAAACACTAATAAACAATATTGCGTTAGTCGTATGCATCATACCTCTAGCATTTGCCTCCTACAGTGATTGGAAAACCCGAACGGTAAAAAACCAAATTTGGCTGATTATGACCATAGCTGGATTAATCATCGCTGCCGCCAGATGGATTTATACCGCTGAGCTCATTACTACTATTTTTTCCTACGTAACAACTTTCCTAATCTCCCTCGTGTTTTACATTATCAAAATTTTTGGAGGAGCTGACGCAAAAGCTATGATATGTGTTTCGCTACTTATTCCCAAAAACGTTTCATTATCACTCACTCCATTTTTTGCGTTCACGGTGTTTCTGAACACCTCCATTCTTCTGGGCGTACTCTACCTCATAATACTAAGCTCCAACTTGGTGAGACATCTAAGGGGAGAGAATCTATTCCCAGGATTGGAATCCGAATCAAAATGGAGGAAAATATTAGCCCTATTAACCTGTACTCGATCAGACTTAAGTTCAGTTCAGACTAAGAAAAACCTCTACCCCGCACAACACATTATCAAGAAGGACAGCAAAACAGAAATGCATCTAATCCCCCCAAGACAGGCACTGGATAAGGAGAGCATAAATTTCAACCTCTTGAAAAGCAAAGTACACCAGTTACCCAATGATAGAATCTGGGTTTATTTCTCAAAGCCTCTAGTACCCATCATCCTTATTTCAGTAATCATATCCTTTTTCCTTGGAGACCTACCTCTACTCCTCCTCAAATTTTTCTGAATCACAATCAAAAAAATCACCTCCTCATACACTATGAGAGAGCCAGTGTAATGATTGCGCAGGAACCCGAGAGGCACACGAAATTTATAAGTATGAAAAATTTAACAGAGAACATAACACCACGTAGGGTAGTCTGCTAGTGGAGGAAAAGTTATGGAAGATCTTAAAAGTCTTCTCAAAAAACTAGTAGAAGCAACCGGGCCCTCGGGCCACGAAGAAAACGTTAGAAATATTATCGAAGAAGAACTAGCTGATTTTGTTGACGAAATAAGGGTAGATAACCTAGGCAATCTCATATGCACAAAGAAAGGAGCAAAGGACTCACCTAAAGCTATGATTCTCGCCCATACCGACGAGATAGGAATGCTTGTCCGATACGTAGAGAAGGAAGGTTTCATAAGATTCTCATATCTGGGAGGTTTCTTCGACCAGATGGTTCTCGGTCAGAGAGTATTGATACACACAGAAAAAGGCGACATAAAAGGCGTGATAGGATCAATTCCACCACACCTTCTGCCCGATGAGGAACGGAAAAAACCCGTAAAACGGGACAAAATGTTCATCGACATCGGAGCCAACAGCAGAGAACAAGCGGAGGAATGGGGAATAAAAATAGGCGCCCCCATAACTTGGCTCGGCTACCTAGACGACTTGGGAAATAACATGGTCACAGGTAAAGCCTTCGATGACAGAGCTGGCTGCGCTATCATGGTACAAACACTGAAAGAGGTAAAAGCCGAATGCACGGTAATCGGCGTCGCATCCGTCATGGAAGAGGTGGGGCTAAGAGGTGCACAAACCTCGAGCTTCACAGTAGACCCCGACTTCGCCATAGCTCTAGACGTATCGGCAACCGGCGACCACCCCGGTATAGAAGAAAGACAAATGCCCGTAAAAATTGGAAAAGGCCCCGGAATAACAATAGCCGACGGAAGACGAGAAAGTTTAGGCGGAGGCCTCATATCCCATCCAAAAGTTCTAAAACTCTTAACAGAAACCGCGGAGGAAAATCACATACCATACCAGCTCGAAATATTCGAGGGTGGAACCACCGATGCCACCGCAGCGGCAACCACCAGAGGAGGCATACCTTCGGCTACCATCAATATACCTACACGGTACATCCACTCCCCCATCGAGGTACTAAGCCTTGAGGACCTATCAAACACTTTTAAACTTCTAAAACTCTCCCTAGAAAACGCCCATAAATATTTCTAACAAATATTCTTTACCCTCCCCATGTTTAAGACCCCCTTGGAAGAATACTAAAAAGGTGTGAATCTCTTTGATTTTCGAAAAATTGGTAAAAATCGCCAAAGGCTCAAAGTCCACAGTAGCAATAGGTTTAGGAGTCGAGGAAAAATACCCCCAGAGAACAATTCAAGCGGCAGAAACGGCGGCTCAAAAAGGAATGGCGAAAACAATAATCGTGGGAAACTTGGAACAGGCTCAAAAAGACTATTTGAAAAAAGAAAAAATCCAATTCCAAAGCTCGAAAAACCCCGAAGAAACCCTCTTAAAAATGTTAACCTCCGGCGAAGTAGACTCCGTTGTACGAGGCTCCCTACCAGCAACCGACTTCCTAAAACAAGCAAAAACACAATTCAATGTCAAAAATCTCCGCAGAATCGCTCTACTAGAATCCGCCAACGGCAACCAGTTCTTCTTCGCACCAGTAGGAATAGACGAAGGAAAAACCGTCCAAGAAAAAATCAATTTCGTATCCGACGGAGTCAACCTACTACAAAAACTGGAAATCTACCCCAAAGTAGCCATACTTTCCGGGGGAAGAGCCGGAGACATAGGAAGAGACTCGGCGGTGGACCAAACAATAAGAGACGCTGAAGAAGCGGTGAAAACAATAAAAGAAAAAAAAATCACACAAAACATCCAAAACTACCAAATACTCATAGAAGACGCGGAAAAAGACAAAGCCAACCTAATACTAGCACCAGACGGCATCTCCGGAAACCTAATCTACAGAACACTAATACACCTGGGCAAGGGGGGATCCTACGGAGCACTATACACCAACCTCCCCAAAACAATAATAGACACATCAAGAGTAGCACCAATAAAAGAATACGTAGGAGCAATAATCTTTGCCAGCGCCCTAAAAGAAGCAACACACAAAGAAAACCAAAAAACCCAACCATAACCAAATAAATACAAAAACAATAGATGCAAAACCAGTTGTGAGAAGCAACTCGTTTACCCACAAGCATTAATCGAAGTATGCCTTATTCAAAATCGATACTAAAAATGTCTTTCTCCTTACCAAAAGCACCCTGATAGACCAACCTAAAATAATCAGCAAAGGTCGCCTCAACCTCAGTTAATTCCGATGGCTCAGAACCCAAAGCACTCAATTCCTCAATAAACTCCCCCCAGTTATACTTCCCAGTTTCCGGAAAAATCTTCAAAGTATTCCTACCAACAGAAAGAACATACTTTACGGATTTGATTTTCTCGATATTTTTCTGAGTTTCCGCCGTCAAATGCTTAAATTTGACTCTAACACACTTACCATCATTAGGCAACTCTTTGAGAAACTCCTTAGGCTCACCAAAAACAACGACTTTTCCCTTATCCAAAACAACAATCCTATCACAGAAATCAGCGGTCTCCAAATCATGACTAACAATACAAATAGTTACCCCTAACCTCTTATTCAAGTTACGAAGATAATTCAAAACCTCAATACGAAGATGAGAGTCTAATCCAGTAGTTGGTTCGTCTAATAGTAGTATTTTTGGGTTGTTGATGAGGCCGATGCATATTGATACTCGTTTTTTTTCTCCTCCTGAGAGGTCTCTGAATGGTTTTTTCATCATTTCTTCTGTGAATCCTAGTATGTTCAGTATTTGGATTGTTCTTGTCTTGATTTCATCGTTTGATAGGCCGTACATTTTTCCGAAGTAGTAGGTGTTTGTGAGGGCTGAGAATTCGGGGTATGCTGAGACCTCTTCTGGTTGGGGTACGTATCCTAGGATTTCATCTATTTTTTCTTTTTCTTTTTCTTTTGCTACGTTGTATCCTGCTAGGTAGACTTCTCCTTCTGTGGGTTTTATTTGGGAGGTTAGGATGCGGAGGCAGGTGGACTTGCCAGCTCCGCTACCTCCTATGATTGCTAGTACTTCTCCTCGTTTGGCGTAGAAGTTTATGTGGTCTAGTATGGTTGCTTTGCTTATCTTCACGCTGATGTTTTTTATTTCAATGTCCATTTCGTTATTTTCCATTTGGTGTTCGCCCTTTGCCTCCGTTTTTAAAGTGTTACACTAGACTCTTTTTGAAGAAGAATACTATGAATGCTAGACCGAGGAAGAAGGATGCGAATCCCAATAGGTATAGGCATTGTGTTCCTACGTCTATTAATGATAGTCCTCTGGCGGTTACGCTTGCTATGGCGTCTCTTGATAATTGTAGGGGGTCTAGACTCTGAACGGCTTTCACTGGTACTGCGAGTAGGATTACGATTAGGATTAGGTAGGAGAATATGAAATACTGGTTTGCTTGAAGTCTGGAGGAGCTCAATACCGAAATGAATATGCCGAGTCCTATTCCGAAGAAAGAGGTTAAGATAAGTACTGTTAGGAGGGTGAAGAGTGACCCTGCCGGTTGAAACCCGTATCCCAGAATTAGTATTCCCAGAACTATCGTGATTTGTACTATGCTAACTAGTAGGTATGATACAATTTTTGCTATTAGGGCTTCTGATTTTCCTGCTGGTGTGAGTAGCATTCTTCTGAGAGGAATGTCTCCGACGACGCACTGGCTTGTTAGTACGAGTGACGCTCCTATAAGTAGCATGGGTAAGATTAGAGGTATTGTGATTGAAATGTCACTTATCCCGGTCGTCTGGCTTGGCCATATTGCTTGGGCTGCTGGAATTATTTCATCCTTTGTGAAGTTGTAGTCAATTTTTAGTTCCGCTATCGAGTTTGCGACTCCCCTTATAATATTGCTTTGTCCTTCGATATCACTTCCATCCAGGGTCATGTTTATGTATGCTGGGACTAAACCGCTTCCGGAGGAGGCTAACTGGTTTGTGAATCCGAAAGGAATTACGACTATGGCGTTTATTTGTTTCTGCCAGAGAAGATACAACGCAAATTCATAGCTTACCATAGGGATAACTAGGCACTCATTTGCATGTTGGAACATCTCAACGATTAGAGCATTAGAAAAACTCGTGCCATTAACGGTGGTTGTGTCTTGGTTTATCACTGCTATCTTGGAGTAATCATTTAGGGTTATCACTCTCTGTTGAGCCATTCCCATTGCTAGTGTGATTATTAGTGGGAGCAGGAAAATTATTAGGAGCGCTTGTCTGTCTTTGAGAAGTGACTCTATTTCTTTTCTGATTAGAGCTCCTATTCTTTTAATACTGCCAGCTAAGGGAACTGACTTTCTTCTTATCGAATCGAATATTTTCGCCATCATAGCGTAAACCTTCCCTTTGCAATAAAAAAATTAGGTTATGGCTTCTGAGCTTCCCGTAAGGTAAATGAAGTAGTCGTCCATATCAATTTCAATTTTCGGCTCAACTTTTTGTGGAGTTATTTTTTTAGCTTCTAACTTTTCTAGTATATTTTTCAGTACTATATTGTTTTCCATGTTTGGGAATATTTTTAATTGCTCTCCCTTCTGGAGCACGTACTCGACACCTTTAACTTTCTTTATAATTTCCACAGTTTTGGGGTTATACTCCTCCAATACTAGTCCAATGGTGTATCCCTTACCGGGTAAGCGTTCTTTCAATTGCTCTGGTGTTCCGAAATCAACGAATCCCTTGTTTCTGACGAAGATCGCTGCCTTGTCGCAGTAATCAATCTCTGAAGGGTAGTGCGTTATCACAACTAGTGAGGTTCCATATAGTTTGTTTATTCGGTCGAGATACTCCCAGAGCTCGTGTCTCCTCACCAAGTCTAAACCTGACGAGGGCTCGTCTAGGAATAGTATTTTTGGCAGGTGTACTAAGGCTATGGCAATGCTAACCCTTCTTTTTTCTCCTCCACTAAGATTCTCCACTTTTTCTCCTCCTTTTTCAAAAATGTGGAGATCTTTGAGGATTTGTTTTCCTCGGTGTATTAGTTCTAGCTCTGGGACTTCGTACTGTTTTCCAAAGTAGACGATGTTTTCCATGGGGGTGAAGTCCATGTACATGCGGCTTAAATCTTGGGGTACGTATCCGAAAAGGGGTGCCACGTTATCTTTGTCTCCGGCGTTATATCCGCATATCTCGATTTCTCCCTTATCGAATTTTATGTCTCCGATTATTGCTTTCATGCAGGTCGACTTTCCGCTTCCCGACTCACCCACGATTCCTAAAATTTCCCTTTCTTTTATCTCAAAATTAACATCCGAAATAACTGGTCGTTTATGGTAGGAAACAGTTAAACCGTGAACCCTAAGTACAACATTATCAGCGGTTTTGGGTTTGGGTTTCTCTCCGGGCATGAATAGGATTTTTTGAGCTGTTACGTCGTTTTGGTTTTTGCGTAATCTGCTTAATCCACCAATCTTTATGATGATGTTTTGTTCTATTGGTCTATCGCTGATTGACCCACTTTTTATTCTAACGGCGAAGTGTCCACTTGTGATGTTATCCTCGACACCTATCACCTCGCCCTCGGCAGTGAAAGGCTCTTGTGTTTTTTCCCAAATACCCTTTATCTTAACGTTAATCTTGTATCGCTTGAGTTTGTCACTGAGCCAGGATGTAGCGGATAAAAAATGTGTCCCTTCAAAAAATCGATCCTCAGACAGATTCTTTTCCATAAAGTTTCTCAGGATAAGGTTTTCGGCTTGAACATCCTCCTTAGAAGACGTACCGATGGTAACAATTTCTCCGGGGTTAATGGTTCCATTTCCTAATTTACCCTGGGTTAGACTTATCACTATAACAACCCGTAACGGTGAGGAGTAAGACTCCAAAAAATGTCCCTTTCCTCTAAAGTCATCACCAGTCTTATACCATTTACCCTGCACCTCAACTTCTATTATGTTGCCTTCACGGTCCTTGCACCATTCGGCAGCTTGAGCCATTCTTTTTCCACTGAAGTAAGCCTCTTCTAAGAAGTCATCTTTCAAGACACAGCACCATTAATAAATGTAATAATAGACAAACTAATAAACATATAGTAAAATATATTCACCATGAAACTGTCCAAAAAAATTATTGCCATTCTAGTAATTTTCACATTTACAATCACCCTTTACGCAATTTTCACTACTATCCCCCCTCAAAATAACCCCACAAATCCAATAAGCAACAGTGGCCTAGACTTGACTTCAAAAATCGACCCATATCTCGTATCAATTATTAAGAGTGGGGCGTTCCCTGATTCTTATTCAACTAATATGATTATTATGTTCAGGGAAACAGACTTCAGTTCTGGTGTGCAAGCCCTGAATTCAATGTTTCCCGATATTGTAGTCAATAAAGTATACGATTACATACCAGCAATAGCTATAGAGTCTCCTCCTAGTAACATCCAAAAAATTGCCTCTCTCCCCCAAGTAAGTAAGGTTTGGTACGATTATCCGATTCACCTGCAACCTATGAGTTTAAAACAATCAGACATATATAGCAAAGAAGTAGCTTACGACACCGAAATTGAGGACCTATGGGCTAAGAATCTTTCCGGAAGCGGTATAATAATAGCGCTTCTAGATAGCGGAATAGACACAAACCATCCGGACTTAGACGACCTAGATGACAACAGTAGTACATTCGACCCCAAAGTTATAGCAAGCGTTTCTATGGTCGAATACGACCCGTATACCTTCGACTTTAACGGACATGGAACATACGTAGCAGGCATCATAGCGGGAACAGGAAACGCCTCCAATGGAACTTATAAGGGAATCGCTCCCCAAGCACAACTTTTAAACGTAAAGGTCTTCGATATAGAGGGATTAAGCTTCTTTTCCTGGGTACTATCCGGAGTGGAATGGAGCGTTAGTCACGGAGCAGACATAATCATTGTTCCATTCGCTGGACCAGGTTACCCAGACGACCCTCTATGCACCGCTGTGGACAAAGCTGTTAAATCCGGTGTCACCGTAATAGCGGCAGCAGGCGACGACGGTCCCGCTTACACCAGCGTGGGTTCACCGGGAATGGCATTAAGTCCTATAACCGTAGGATCCTACAACACCTCCTCAGGACTTGTATGTTTTAATAGCAGCCGGGGACCCAGCCTCTTCATGTGGACGGATCCTGACCTCGTTGCTCCGGGGTACAATATCACCTCGTGCAAAGCATCACCCCCTAATCTAGGGGTGAATATAAGCTTCCCCTCTATTCCTACTGGTGGATACGGTACCCCCCTTAATGAGAACGGGAATTATACTACTGCAACCGGGACACTTGCGGCGACAGCTTATGCGGCAGGAGCCGCGGCGCTTCTGCTTCAGGCTTTTCCCTTCCTAAGCCCTGAAGCGTTAAGAGTGGGAATGATGAGAACCGCCATAGATTTGGGTGAGGATCCTAACACTCAGGGAGCGGGGCGTCTGGATGCTAATGCAACCTACAATTACCTGAAAAATCTTGAAGGACCCTTAGGAAACATTACCCGGGTATTTACTCCCGCTTTACCTTATACTGGATTCTTCTTTACGAATGACACAACTTCTCAAATGTCAACGTACTGCATAGTTGGAACTTATGGAACTTTTGTAGGTATGCAGACCCAAAACACCACATCTGGTTTTAACAGTACTCATTTACTGCAAGGGCGATTCGGAGTGAAATACAATGGAAGCGATAATGTTACTCTGTTTTTGCTCACAACAGTATATCGGGAAATGCACTCAACAACGATACCTGGTGAAGACTATCAAAGGGCGTTAACAGTGCTGGGCAATGAAAATATGCTTATAGTCATATCCGTAGATTGCTGGAACAGTACCAACGCAACGGGAGCTTTCAGAATAACAGTCACTTTAGTAAATATCGGGAGCACCGCCCTCACAGATGTATCTCTATTAACTTGCTGGGACATCGACCTTTTCCTAAACGAATCAATCTATACGAGTGACGACCATGCACAATACAATTCTACAGATGATCTAATTTATGCGAACAATAGCTACTACAATGAACCACTTACAGAATTCATATATGTGGGGTTCAAAAGCAACACTACCTCTACAGCTCATGAAGTTGGAGAAAACAATACTGTTTTAGAACACTTTCTAAACGATCAACTAAATAACTACTCTAGTTACGATGATGGTAATGTCGGTCTCGCGATGAAATGGAATCTAGCAGGGCAATTGGATCCTGGAAGCAATGTTGTTTTTGTGGGTGCTCTCGGGGTTGGTGGAGACTATAGTCAGATGTGGGACGCGATTAACAATGTATTGGCGGCGGAGGTGCGAAATGTTACAGATCTGTGTGTTGTTAATGCTTCTATTGGGCGGAACGGTAAAGTCTATACGCCCTTTGCGTCAGAAAGCGTTGTTCTAAACATTGGAAGTATGGTAACGAATGCTACGGTTTTCTTTTTTTCAAATAAATCAACAGATGGAAGCAGCATTATTTATACAGAAATATTTCAATACCAGAACATTCAACCTTTTGCCTTCAAGAGAATATCAACAAGCTGGGAACCCACAAACAGTGGGGTGTACTCTGTGGGTTGGGTAACAACCGAGCTTCCAAACTTTTTAACACTAGAACAAATACTCTCAGGTAACCTCACGTTTAATATGAGTGAAACTTACCTATTGGATAATTTCATTGCTAGAAACGTTTTCGTTGGCGACCCTCCCAATTGTATTATTCTTTTTCCGACCTCTATTCCCAATAAACCCTTCGAACTTAATTTCCCCCTGGATTTTGCATACTCCAATTTGACAATAGTGAGTTCCTACCATCTGGAAAATGTTCAAGTAGCGTATTCTGGTAATGCAACCCAACTTTTCAACGAAACCCCAACAGTTCTAATTAGGGACAACTACGCTAACATTCTGATATCCTTTAACGCCACATATTTTCCACGTCCGGGCTACTACAGCGGTCTAATCAGCATTACAGCTAATGGAGAACACCTAGGAAACGTGAATATCAGTTTTAATCTGAGTTATCCCGAAGGTAGATTATTCTTTGACAGCATTCATAATGAAATAGGTTTAGAGAGCTGGGGGAGGAGACTCTACAGCATTTACAGCGGCTACTTCCAATTCTCTGAAGAAATCTTTAAACAAGGACATGACATAGACGAAATTCCCTTCCTAACCGAATACAACAGCACCCTTCTCTCATTTTACGACGGAATACTAATTTTTGCCCCAGTAAAGGGCTTCACTCCACAAGAAAACGCCACTCTCCACAGCCTCCTTAATAATGGGACAAGTATTCTGATCTGCGTAGACCCAGAAAACGAGTGTAACTGGACCGCGGTGAACATGATAACACAACCCTACGGAATCACAGTCGTTGCAAACGAGACGGGAACAATAATAATCACCTCGGCAAATATGTCTCAATCCCACCCAGTTACTAGTAACCTTAGCAGTATAGAAATGGACTCCGTAGCGATTCTAAATGTTAGTACAGGTCTGGGAGCGGTAGCGCTTGCCAACACCTCCAATGGAACCGTAATAGCCGCTGCAAATGCGGGTTACGGAAAACTTCTGGTTATCGGAGACTCTTCGATTTTTGACAGCCGCCACCTAAACCTTTCAGACAACGCTCGTCTTGCACTCAATGCTATTAACTGGCTGCTAGAAAACAGAATGATACTCAATGTAGAGGTATCTTCACCCAATCCGGGCGGTATACTCTATATTGGAGACAATTTATATGCTTCAATACACATCACCGACATTCACGGAAATGACATTTCAAGCAATATAACAATATTCACAATTTTCGTTTTACCTAACGGAACCATTTTTCCGATGTTCGCATTTCACTACAAAGAAGGATGGTACACCACCTTCTTCTTCACATACTTTACAAATAAAACGGGAGACTATACTATGGTCATCTATGCAGACGCTCCTAACTATACAACCACACACTACATTTACAATTTCAAAGTAGAACCCGCCAGACTAACTGTACCTCCACTCTTTTATTTTCCCCAAGCATCGAGGGAATACGCAATTTTCGGATTCACCTTCCTAGGAGTAATCACCTTGATAGCCGGTTCCGCCTACCTATTAGAAAGGAGACGCCTCCGCAAGAAAACACTAATACCCGAACTCGATAGAGACCTCAGGAATACCATAAGGAACACTGTAAACGAGGTAAGAGCAGTAAACAAGGAAATCGACCGAGAACTATCCAAAAAAGACATAGATGACTTCGATAGAATCAGAATAATACACGAAAAACTCAGAAGACTTAGAAAAGCACTCGACAAAGCCAAAAAAGTAGCAGAACGAGTAGGCGAGTGAACTACCCTCAGCTATCCGCAGGGGGTAACTTGGAATTTGAATTTTGGGTAAGGCTGCTTTTTAGGTTGTCTACTAAATTTCTAATTCTTCTTCGCGAGGTTTTAGGCAGGTCCCACAGCATGTTCTCCACTCTTTTTATGTAGTCCTCGGCTGTTTCCTTAAGTTTTTCTTTAACATAGATTTCAATGGCTTTCACATAGTTGTCTGCAGCTTTCACAGGTTCCTCTTTCTCCTCAAATATTTCACTTATGCAAACTAGCGTGTCAGCGTAACCGACCATGTCATTAATTCCTTCAAATTCTTTCAACGCTTTTTTATAATATTCCAAGGCTTCATCATAATTCTCAAGCTCAAGTTGAGCGTTTCCCAGATCTATAAGGACGCTAGCTCCTGCTTCATCGTTTTTGAGCGACTTGTATTCTTTTAATGCCTGATTTAGAAGTTCTATCCCTTTTTCATTTTGTTCGTCTTGTAGGTAAGCTAATCCCAGGGCGTAGGTTGTGTCTGTGATGTATTCTGGCACATTCTGCTTTTGATAAATTTCGAGTGCCTTCTGCCCATTTTTTATTGCTTCCTTATTTTCTCCCAGGTTTGAAAGAGAAACGCATAAATTGTAAGCGGAATCAGCTATTCCTGATTCATCGTGAAGTTTTTCGTAATTTTCTAAGGCCATTTTATAAAGTTTTGCAGCCTCTTCATGTTTATCCATCCTTGTTAATACTAATCCTTTTTCTATATAAACCTGAGAAGCTAATTCTATATTTCCCGCCTTTTCGGCGTCCTTTTCTATCTGGGTATAGACTTCTACTGCTTCCTCCAATTTATCCTCCTCTTCTAGCATCCTTGCCTTTTGAATTAACTCTTCAGTCATTCCTGATATTCCTCCAGCATTTCTCCAGTCTAAAGTTAACTTGTATTTTTTCAACGATTTTTGCAATTTGATTTTTCTATAAACCTCTTTGGAGTAATGGTGGAAACCCTTATTTATTCTTTAATTAAACGCCTTTAACTTTTTAGTCATATTTTGCTATCTTGAATGTTTGAACATATTCCCCGTTAAACTTTTTTAGAATTTTCGAGTTGGCGTTACATATATTCTTTATTATCCAAAATTGAGTAGTATTAAATCTTTCCCTAATAGTGAACCCGTTTAAAAAATCTTTCAGAACTGTTTGCAGGATTAATAATATTCCGATGGAAGCTACCTCTTGCAATAAGGTTTTTGTAATAGCTGTAAAAATAAAATAAGGAAACATTTCAAAAGATTTCTCATAAACCAGCTCGATTGATGACTTCTAAAAAAAGATTAAATCACATTTAATTTCACGTAATCCTTTTACCTAGCTTAATAGTTATGAAACATGGTATATTGAAAATAAGAGTTTTATACCAGTTCCCTTTCTATGGATCGAAGTTTATCATCTAAGTCTTCAATTTCTTTTTTATTTTGATACATCCTTATTATTTTATCAACTTCCTCAGCAAATTTTTCGAATTCCTTCTTATCTTCTGTTTTCATTATTGGCTGTTTGAATTCTGTCCAAAATTTTATCTCTAGATTATCTAGAGTTTCTGACACCTCATCTTCCTTATCTGTAAATAAGACGAAAAATACGTCTCTAGACAATTTATATCTGAATAGCATGTTTTCCAAGGTTATAGACCTTACAGAATTCCCGGAAATACTATCTGCAAAAGTGTGAATAGCTGAAAGCAAATTTGAAATATCTGGTCCTGATTTGGGCATCCCAAAAAATCTCTCAAAAATACATTCTCCCGTTCTCTTAATTACCCACAAACCATGAATCATTCTAGATTCACCAGCTCCTTAGCTAAAAAGTCTACATTTATTAACTTACTAGAATAGGGATATTTAGTTTGAAAAATTTCTTATTCTTGTTTTCATCACTATAAATTATGGTTGGCTGGTAATTAACCATTCCTGATTTACTTGGCGTAACTTTTATGGTTAATTTTTCCGTTTCTCCTTTTTGCAGTTTTTTTCCATTTAGAGGTAAAGAATATTTTTTAACTTTCAGCACAGAATCTGAACCCTGGGATTCGGGTGGAGTAATAGTTTCAATAGTACCCAAAAGTTCATCGACATTAAGGAGTAATTTTTTTGATGTTTCCCCACTTTTAATCTTGAAATCCGGTGGAATAACATTTTCGATTCTATCTAAGGTCGCTGTCTTTGCACCGATGTTGGTAATCTCCAAGAATATAGTGATCTCCTCCTCTGGTTGAAAAACACTATAGGCTATTGGTTTCATTACACGTAGGATTACAAATGCGTTTTCTAGGACTTCTTTTGGAATTGAAACTGTGTAACCTTCTCCTCCTTCAGGGGTTTTTGTACTTTCAACTAAACTTAGATATTCACGTAGAGTTTGCCTTCTCTTTATTTTTTCCAGCTCAGAAGCAGCTTCTTCCTTCATGTAGATGTGGCCCGATTTTTTGAAAATGTCAATAGCATTCTTGAAGCCTTTCTCCATCATTGAATAATAACTCATTTTCGTCTCGGCAACATATTCCAGTTCCAATTTTTTGCTGTATCTAATTCCATCCAAGTAATTTTTCATTGCTTCTAGATAATCGGCGTAGTTATTCAGCCCTGCTTCCTGGAAAAATTTTTGAGCTCTCTCAAAATAGGTTGTGGCGTTTATGTACTCTTTCATAGGGTCCTTTTCCGCTTCCCTGCATCTAACTAGGTTTTCCATACCGTAACAAAGGTCTGAATAACCCTTTGATACATTTTTCATCCTCTCCTTTGTAAAAAGAACTGAGCATTCTTGGAACAATTGTGCAGCCGCTTGATACATTTCCAATCTGTTATCTACTTGTGCTTTCTCTAGTTCTGAAAGGGCTTTAATAAAGACGATTTGCGCGTTTATATCTTCCGGAACTATAGATGTCTTGGTTGGTATTGTCTCCAATTTTTCTTTTGCCGCTGTGAAATGTACTATTGCCGCCTCCCGCTTGCCTTCTTTATCTGAGATAAGTCCTCTCTCAATTTCTGCTTTTGCTTCGGCAAAGTCTGCGAATATTTTCGCTGTATCTAAATTACTTACACTCAGAAAAGTTTGAGCTGCTGAGCTAAAAAGTTGTGTGGCTTTTTCCCCTTCCTTACCCATACTTGCTGCATCTGCTTCCAATAGTTTAGCTCTCGCTGCAAAAAAGTTCGCTTCCCACTCATGTGTTTTCGGGAAGATCGGCAATGCTTTTTCATAATAATCCTTGGCTGTTACCCAGTCTTCTTTCTCCTTCTCTTTCGCTAACTCGATATGGTGCATTGCCTTTGTGAATTTTACATTATCCTTTAGTTCAGGGTGCTCTAGGGAAGCTTGTTCATATTTTTTGGAGGCCTCGAGATAGTAGTCTGAAGACATTTTATAATTCCCTTTCCGGTCATCCACTTCTCCCAATTTACATAGGGCCCCCGCGGATAACACAATCCAATTAGCGTTAGTATAGAGTTTTGAGGCATCAGCAAAAGAAATCTTAGCCTTTCTATAGTATTCATCCTGGTTAGAGAGGTTCCACAAGTCCTCACATATAAAACCAAGAGAAATGAGGATATGTGCAGCTTTTAGATCCTCCTTCTGAAGCTTGTATCTTTCAGTAGCGGTTTCGGCGAAACTCTTAGCTCTTTCCAAGATTTCAATTTTTTCTTGATCAGTATTCCCAACTTTTGAGAGATAAAATCCTGCTCTACTAGCAACCTCAAAGGCTGGGTTTCTCTTGCCAACTTTTTCAAAATATTCGACTGCCCTCTCTCCGTATCTGAAGGCCCGTGAACGAAGATCTCTAACCCTTTCCAGCTCATCTGAGGTTAATTCTTTGTTCTCACTTATCATCGAAGTCACTAACACGTATTTGGCCATGCTTAGATATAGTGTTCCAAGAAATGTGAAATCGTTTGGTAGTTTCTTAACGTATTCTAATGCTTCCCGTCCTATGGAAGCCCCTTCTCTCAAAATATCTCGTTTCAACACCTCACTTTGAAGAAATTTTGAATAATCCGCTATTACTCCAGGTATTTCTGCAAGAGCTTTAGCACTAAGCCAAGTTTCCTCCAGTATTCTGGCATACTTAAGGCACTCCCTGAAATCATCATAGGCCGATTTCAAAAATGCTTCATACTCACTCACAATCCGAGTCATTTCCGAAAGTTCTTTATTAGCCATCGCAGAAACAAGGTAAGCCTCTGCAATAAGGCTCAGTTCCTTATCCTTAAGAAGACTAGGTAACGCCTGTTCAGCCAGCTTTTTGGCGCTCTGTAATAAACGGAATCTTTCGTCAGTATTTTTAACAAATGCGGCCTGGTTGAAATCGGCCCAAGATTGATTATAAACCCCAAAGCCTTCGCAGAAAGGTAACTCCTTCGCTTGAGATTTTGTTACATCCTCACGTATAGTTGATAGCGTCATTTTTTTGCTTTCATCCGGTTCTTGCGACTCCAAAACCCTCGCAATTTTTGCCTTATTAACTAAACTTGAAAAACAAAGTGGAGGTCTTTCCTTATTGGCGATTTGTAAAAACTTTTCCGAGTTATTAAAGTTAGTAATTGCACTAGTTAAGGTTTCTTCTCGTTCTTCTTCATCAATGTAGACATAGTTTCTCAGTTTTGCAATACCTGACCAATACTCAACAATACCTGCCTTTTCAAAATTCTCATATTTCTGATAAATTGCGGAACACTTTTCCAATCCCTCAACAATGCCCAAAAACTTGCTCTTTCTTTTGGTTAAATCCTGCTCCTCCAACGAATTCGCGAGATCTGAGAAAAACAGAGAACTATCGATAATTGCCCCCCTAATATCAGGTTTAATATCCTCCGCCCCAAGTTTGATGTAAACTTTTCTGGTCGATTCCCAGAAATCTCTCGCACTTTTTAATAGTATTTTAAAATCTTCAATGCTTTCTGCCCTATTAATCTGTAAAAGACTACAATGCCCCGCAAAATAGTTTGCTTCCGCTTCCTTCAGTTTATCATTTAGGACAGCGTAGAGTTCACTTGCTTCAACATAGTTTTTAACCGCGTTGATAGAATTTCCTTTTTTTTCAGATTCGTATGCTGCTGCAAAAGCTTTATCCGCCCTTTCAAGACTAGGCTTTTTACCAGGCAACTTTTAACCCTCATTAACGCAGTATAATTTTGATAATGTGCCATTACAATTGAGTAATAATCTTCGTGAAATCCATTAATCTTCTCCATAAATTTGGTTATTTGCTAACTTGTTTCTCGGTGCGATTTTAGTCATGTATAAGGTGAACAACATTAGTAAATAAATCTGTACTGTCAGATACTATATGAATAAATTCTCTTGCCTAACTAATATAAATATAATTCAAAACGTTAAACTCTGCAAAAAAACTTTTTAACATTTAATTTAAGAACTGCACTGATAGAACACTAGCTAGCAGGGCGAAATTCCGAGAACGGCGTCTACTAACCCCGCAGCTTCCAATTCTGGCTTGGTAGTGGCGAATGTAAACTATACTGCGTATGCGTTCATAGTTTTTCTCATAATTTTGCTTAGGATTTTTTCGATCTCTTCTATATCCGCTTCTACCTGAATCGGTTTCTCGCATGATTTAATTGCGGTATCTGGATCCTTTAGACCATGCCCCGTTGTGACACAAACCACTCTCTCGTCTCTTTCAATTTTCCCATCATCGATCAATTTTTTTAAACCAGCTATCGAAGATGCGGAAGCAGGTTCCACAAAAATTCCCTCCGTTCTGGCCAGAGTTTTTTGAGCCTCAAGAATCTCTTCATCACTTACGGTCTCAGCCATACCCTTCGGAGATCCATATATTGCTCTGAGCGCCTTCTCCCAGTTTACGGGCTTTCCTATTCTTATAGCCGTAGCTACTGTTTCCGGTTTCTCAACAAAAGTAACATCTTTATCTCCTTTCTTGTAAGCGTTAGCAATTGGTGCTGATCCCTCAGCTTGTATCCCTATCATTCTGGGAATTTTGTCTATCAACCCTATTTTCTTCCATTCCAATAAGCCCTTGTAGATTGCGCTGATGTTTCCCGCGTTCCCGACAGGGAGAATAATGGCTTCAGGAACATCCCAGTTTAACTGGTCAACTATCTCGTATCCAATTGTTTTTTGTCCCTCAAGACGGTATGGATTCAGACTGTTGAGCAGATACATGTGGAATCTTTCACACGACTCTTGAACTAGTTCCAAGGCTTCATCAAAGTTTCCTTTAATAGCTAGGACGAAAGCCCCGTACATCATTGCTTGCGCTAGTTTTCCTAAAGCTATCTTTCCAGAGGGGATAAACACTACGCAGGTTATTTTGGCCTTAGCGGCGTAAGCTGCCAGTGAAGCTGATGTATTACCGGTTGAGGCACACGCTACTATGTTGCTTCCCAAACTCTTTGCTACGGAAACACCCACCGTCATTCCTCTGTCCTTAAAGCTTCCCGTGGGATTCTCCCCTTCATTCTTAACCCAAAGATTATCTATACCCAATTTATCTGATAAGTTAATGCAGTGGTAGAGGTTTGTTTTTCCCTCATTAAGACTTATCACATGCTCGAGCTTAGGTAGGAAGGGAGAGTATTTCCATACCGAGATCGGTTTATCCTTCCAATCACCTTCTAGAGCTCTATCCAGATTACTATAATTCACGTCTAAAAGATGCCCACATTTTTCACATACGTATATCATTTTTCTAGCATCAAATTTTGTATGACAGCTTATACACTCTAACCATAAATCCGAATCCATTGGTTTTCCAACCTCTTTCTGCTACATGTTCTCTTTTCTAATCTTGTTAATGTAAAGAATGTCTCCTAGAATCGCGCTAGAAGTTTCTCTTGGCCCGGCGCCTCTGCCAATAAAAGTAATATCCTTAGCAATGTCGGTTTCAAAAGAAATGACGTTGAGTGTACCTCCAACCGCTAGGGGTGAACTTTTTGGAATAAGGCGGGGCATAACTTCTATTTTATTCCTGTCCACGTATCCTATGTGTTTAACTATGTATCCGTCCTCCATTGCTAGGTCAATCATTTCGGGAGTGATTTTGGATATGCCTTCAATTTTAACGTCTCTTAGTTTTTTCTTTATTTTAAGAATGCCATTAGCCAGGATTACCAGTTTGGAAGCTGCGTCGATGCCTTCTATGTCATACGTGGGATCCGCCTCTGCATATCCTCTCTCCTGAGCTTCTCTGAGTGCTGCGCTAAACGAACCCCCTTCATCTGTCATCTTCGTCAGAATATAGTTTGAGGTTCCGTTTAAAATTCCTGTTATGGATATCACTTTATTAACTAAAAGTGCTTCTCTTGCCGCATAGAATATAGGGATGGCTCCTCCAACAGTAGCCTCATATAGCAGCATCCTTCCCCTTTTCTCTGCTAAATCCATCAGCTCGGGAAAGGCAATAACTAAAGGTCCCTTGTTGGAAGTCACCACATCCTTACCACTATTCAGAGCCTCCCTAAAATGGGTCAGACCTGGCTCACCATCTTCAATGTTTGTTACAGTCATTTCTACAATCAGTTCGCAATCTAAATCTGGAATCCACTCCTTAGCGTTAGCACCTTCAACCCATGATGGAGAAGATTCCCCGTACGAAAGAATCTCTGGAAGATTTAATCCTTTTTCGTCAATCCAGCTTCCCTTTTTTTCGAATATACCCACAACCGTTGGTTCAAAACCAATTTTTTGAAAAAGTTCTCTTTTCTCTAACATAACTCTGGAAACAGCTTTACCCACATTTCCGAATCCAACAAGTGCCATTTTCAACCTGCTCAACTCCATACCACAAAGAGATCTTTTTTCGCCCCAATCTCTCTGATGATTTCAACCGTTTCATCTAGTTTTTCCTCGTTTTCCGCCTCAATCTTAAACTTTACAGTTGAAACTTCCTCTGGACGTTTTATACGGGCTGTGACCTCCTTGACAACCACATGGGTTTCTAAAATTCTATCTATTGTATCCTTAATATTTGTGGCAAAAACATGGCCTACGAGAATTACTGTCTTTTTACACATACTCCTTACGGGTTCCGCTCTAATTACTGAGATATTCTGTTTCTTTAATGCCTGAATTATGTTTTTCAGCTCGTCTTCTTTGTCGAGGTCAAAAGTTATCACTACAGGTAACTTGTTTCCCTTTTTCTGGTCTCTTAGGTGTTCTATCTCTCCAATGTTGCCTCCGAAATTTGAAACTGGTTCTAAAGCTTTAATTAGCTGACCTGGCTCATCCAATAGTTCTATTTCCAACTTCATTTTCATAAAATAAATCCTCCCAAAAACTCGGATTAGAGGTTTAGTGTTCTTCTTCATCCTCACGTAAATTAAATTCTTTATGAATTGCTTGAACTGCTCTTTGGAGATCCTCCCTTGAAACCACTAGTGAAATATTTAGCTCACTGCTTCCCTGCGCAATTGCCCTTATGTTAACTCTGGCACTTCCAAGCGCTGAAAAGATTCTCCCCGCAACTCCGCATGTGTTTTTCATGCCGGCTCCGACAATGCTTAATAGACCTACATCATCCTCCATTTCTATGTTAACCCACTCTTTTCCAAAAAAGGGTGACCAGTTAAGCGCCTTAATCGCTTTATTTTTATCCTCATCGCTGACAAGAAATGTGATGTTATTCTCGGATGAAGATTGGGATATCATTATTATGTTGACGTTATTTTTACCCATTAAATCAAAAAGTTTTGCAGCGGTCCCTGGTCTAGACACCATTGCCTCTCCTTCAACCGTAATCATGTTGACGTTTTTCATGTCTGCAATCGCTTTCACAACGCTTTCCTTTGTCTTTACACCCTTAGATATTCTTGTATATCGGTCTGGTTTAAGAGTCTCAAAATTTCGAATTTCCACTGGAATCTCTTTTCTCTCCACCGGAAATACACACAGTGGGTGAAGTAGTTTGGCTCCGAAGAAAGCCAGTTCTTTTGCTTCAGAATATGATATGTCTCTTATAAGGTGTGCACTAGGTTCTAATTTGGGATTAGCCGTAAGTAATCCATCAACATCTTTCCAGAGTATTACCCTCACTTCAATGTTCTCGTTCTTTAGACAGTATGCTAGTATCGTTGCGGTAAAATCGCTTCCACCTCTACCCAATAAGGTCACATTCCCCTGAGCGTCTCTGCCATAAAACCCGGTTACAACTGGTATCTTACCCTCCGAGAGAAGCGGTAGTATTCTCTCCTTTACCCTTTGCTCCGTCCTCTCTAGGATGGGAAGAGCGTTTTGCGGTTCACCTGTAGTAAATATCAAATCATAAGAACTTACGTAAACCGTCCTGTAGCCCTCCGCTTCCAAATATCTCTGAAGAATAATTGTCGAAAGTCTCTCACCAAAACTAGAAACTAAATCCAATTTCTGGGGCTTTAAACCGTAATCCCAAATATCCTTCAAGGCAATTTCAAGTTCGCTTATCTCTCTCCGAATTTCATCCAAAGCCGTTTCCTTGAGATCATTTTTTATGACCTTCTCTAATAGTGATGTATGTTTGTCAGCTATGGAGTTAAGTTCTTTATCCAAGTCTACACTATGTTTCTCAGCAGTATTCGCCAAATCTATAAGGCTGTTCGTAACTCCATAAAGAGCCGAGGAAACTAGTACCAACTCGTTTTGAGAGTAACCCTTTAAAATATCAGAAATTCGATGGAACGATTCTAGGTCTCTAAGACAACTACCACCGAACTTCATCACTATTCTGTTTCCAAATTTCAATCCACCTCAAAAATAATTGAAGAAGACAATTATACTCATCGAATATAAAATTTTTGTTAAAGATGTGTCATGCTTCCTAATAAATGTATTTTTCAAAAATTTAGCCAGAAGGCCAACCACTCTAGGTGTGGGATGGCTAAAGCGATTGGGATTTCAATCAGCTACAAATGTTATCCATTTCTGTGATGCTGTAAAATTAATTACTTTCTCAACCAGGCTTTGGTCTAATTCTAGAATATTGGCAATCTGTTTTATTCTGTAGTTTCCGTCAGCAATTAATACTATATCTATTCCCTGATTACCGAATCTTTTTAGGATTTCCTTCCTTTCGTAAGCGTTGGGCGATAAGAATCTTGAGATTTCCAAAACTCTTTTGGGTTTCTTTTTGAGTATTTCCTCTCTTTCGCTTTTTCCAATTTCCCCAGTAACGAAAGATTCGAATTCTTCCAACTCTGGTGTGACAATTCCATCTAGTAGGTCACCCAAAAGGAAAAACTTGTCCTTAAAGGTATTAATGAAGAATGTTCCGATATTTAAAAGCTCATTTCTAAACTCCGTCCGGACGTCAGTAGCAGCAATCAGAAGAATTCTTATGATTTCCTCTATGGTAAATTTTATGTCAGAAAGAACTATTTGAAACGATTTCTCGCTATTTTTCGAAAAAATAGTCATAGCCGCGTTCATCAGACTCGGAAACGCACTACTCGGAACGGAGGGTTCACTAAAATTTTTGGAGAAGAGAGTTTTTCCAGTATGGTCTTTGATATAAATACCATAAACAACCAATAGGTAACTCCTCCACTGCTTATTATACTCACTCATTAACAATTTTCGCTTTCCTTTTCCGAGTCCGCGTTCTACCAATTAGGTTCTTTGAATTGCCGTGTCTAATCTTATTATTGCCAAAGTAAGTTTATTAATTTATCTTCGTACCTGCAAAAAAAAGTTTTAAAAAAGTAATAACAAAAAGATGTTATTTTGCCAAACGTTAATATACTATTATAAAGTTTTTATATTACATTAAGAAAAGTTTGTATATCCAGAAAACAAAATAATACCTGAGAACACTAAATAATCACACTAATAATTTATTAACTGCTGACAAGTGTGGTGATTTGAATTCCACTAGGACTTATGATTTTAAAATGGGATGGCGAATTAGGAGCAGTAGTTGAAGCAATGTTTCCGAAAAATCTATCAATAACCCCTAATTTCGCGAATCAAATTTTCAGTATGCATTTCTCAGGAGACCTTAGTAATGCTCAAAATTTAATATGTTTACAGGCTTCTGACAAAAAAATTATTAGCAAACTACTGAACTACGGTTCAATAAAAAGAAGTATAGCCCTAATTATGCACAAGTATGAATCAACCCAGGACAAAGAGACAAAACTGATAGAGATTTCAAAAGAAATAAAATCAAATTTGGATTACGGGCTCACAAACTTAGAATCACTATACAAACAGTACTTTTCATTAAATAAATGAAAGTTTTTGTTTAGACAATAAATGCAATCTCTTTCTTGAATTTTTGTCCATCAACCTCTAAGATTCTGGATAGGTTTCCCTTTCTCTTCGATTGCATCCTTACTTCTTTCGGTGAAAGCTTTTCCTTGTTCTCTGGAAACACTAATTCATCTATACGATAAGCATTAGCTAGGCTTAAAGATTTAAAAGGCAAAGGAATTTCGCCCTTGAACTCCGGAGCAAGCTCCCCTATAAGATCCTGCAAAATATCTTCGCCTCCTTCGACGGCTCCATTACAAAAATTGGTAGGGTCCTTCGCCTCAGCCGCCATAGGCTTGGGAAAATTGGCTTTCATCGCCAGTTTCCATGAACCAGAGCTGGGTTTTATGCTAAGGAGAGGTGTGGCTTTGCCTCCAATGCTTGCATATAACTCTCTCAATTTTTCAGAGGAGACAATAGTATTTACAGCCGCTTTATAAGTTGCTCCTGATTTCTTCATTTTTGTTCCAAGATTTCCCAACTCGCTAGAAAAGTCTTGGCTCGAAAAAATGTTCCCTTTTACGCTACAGTCTACATTCGGAACCCTTTTAATTATAAATTCCATAACAAAATCCTGATAATCAAAACTAGCCTTGAAGCCAACAGTCTTCTTCTTCACATTAACTTCAATTTTCGGGCCCTCAAATTCTCCTGTTGAAAACTTTACAAATCTTCTATGAATCTCATCATCTATCTGATTGTTAATAATCCTTGTTAGAAAATGCATTTATAAGTCCTCCATTTTACTCGAAAAGCTCTTATTTCAATTATTATGCAAAGCAAACACTCATCAATTTTAATTAATCAAGCTGTTAAAATAAAAAAATATCTATGCCTAATTTTTATCGTGCGAATATTAGAAATCGATTAAATTGAATCATTAAACTTTTTATAAACTAATTTTTGGAAAATTTTTATATATTAACAAATGTATACAAGTAATACTCAAATACTAATGCTTAGAAAAATGTTAGGAGGAGAAAAAATGGCACCAAGAAAAGTCCACCTAGCAGTAGGTCTTATCGTTTACTTCGCATTCACAATCATATTCTACTACTGGTATCTAGGCCTCTCTAATTATCTTCCATTAAAGATGTTTGGGACTGTTCTCTTAATTCCCTTAAAACGTACGCTAACCTCAGCAGACATGATATACCTAGCCGTAGCATTATTACTGGTATTGACCGGTGCGGAGATAGCCGACTATGACAAAGCGATAATGTGGCTGCAGCACAGAGATTGGCTCACCCACTCTTGCATACTACCCGGGATTTTTTCAGCGATTGTAATAGTATTCACTTTTGTTCAGATAGGTAACCCTCTACAAACACTAATATTTAATCCTGCAGTTAACACTGCTCTACTACTCGGGCTGGCTGTATTTTCACTAGGGGCTGCTTCGCATTTATTCTTAGACTATTTCCCACCGATCAAACCCGAAGAGCTTCACAGTAAAAAGGGATCCCTAGTAGCTGGACATGAAGCAGCTGATTACTATATCTCCGGGATGACGGGACAAGAACTTTTTAGGAGACTGGAAGGTACGGCGCTGGTCCATTTCTGGTGGCAGGTAGAAGTAGAAAAAGAAGAGAAGAAACCCCGAAGTAGAGGGAAAGGCTACGAGCTGAGAAGAACCCTCCAACCAAGACAATCACAAGCCTATTACATGTTAAACGGCACAGTACTACTCATAATTGCAGGATTATTACTTTATCTGTTTATGGGACTACAATCCGGTTTCCTACAAACCGGTTTAACCTGGCAACAATTTCTAATGCTATTTCTCTTGTTTCCTTAAATTATGGAACACTAACTAGATTAGTTATATCCCTTTTTTCTTTTTTATACCCAAAAAAGAATGCGCAGCCCAAGAAAAATAGAGGGCTTTAAGGGTTTTGAAACTACAAACAAATTTCAGATTGAAAAAAAGAAGGAGAGGTTGTCTTTTAAACCTGTGTTCCGCAACTCGGACAAAAGCGACTTCCCGGCGGAACCTGGGTGTTGCACTTTGGACAGGTTTTTCCGCGACCCAGTTGAACGCCGCAAACATTGCAGAAGCGTGCATTAGCAGGAATTTGCGCTCCACACTTCGGACAAGTTGTCACAGCGACCTGAGGACCTTGCGGTTGCTGAAGCAACTGAGGCATTATTACCATTCCGGTGCCTGCTGCTGCTGCGCCGCCTCCTTTTCCCAGCGATTCCGCAGCGCTTTTAGTAGTTTCTAGGGTGGCTAGGCGTTCACCGCCAACCTGGCCTGTTTGCAGCCAGAATAGCCTCTCTCTGTATTCTGGTGTGGTGTCCGTTCCCTCAAACTTAAGATCCACGAGGTCGACTCCTATTCTTCCGAACTGCTCTTTGATTTTGGTTTTTACTTTCATACTGCTCTCGTCGAGTTGAGTGAAAACGTCTCTCAGCGTGAAACCCGCTAACGTGTCTATGAGTTTTTCTACGATAAATCCTCGAATAAATTCGTTAACCGCATCTGTTGTGAATGCCTTAGCATTTCCTACAACCTCAACCACAAATAGTTTGGGTTCCTCTACTTTGAACCAGAATGCACCGTGGAACATTAGTGGCGCAAGTTCTTGGGTTTGACCTCTTCCGCCAAATTTTCCCTGAAACTGCGACGTAGAAATGAATATAATATCAGATGTAAACTCGGATTTCTTGAATCCTCTCAAAGCGCTGTATACTTTGTTAAGGAGGGGTAGGTTTTGAGTACTTAGAACATGTCTTCCCGGGCCAAAAACGTCGTAAGCTTTTCCATCTCTGAAGAACACTACCTGCTGGTTTTCAGCAACAATTAGTGTAGATCCCCATGTCATTCGATTATCCGGATATCGCCAAACAATATCTTGCCTTCCGGCTCCAGTCCATTCAATTAATTCTGGCACAAATATTCACCTCTACTATCTTTATTCGAATTTGAGCATATAGCCTCTTCTATCCCCAAACTTATTGTCAATATCGTCAAGCGTTCGTCTCAGTGAAAAGACACGCTGGTACGAATTATCAAAATTACCTGATTCAAGTTCATCTTTGAGAGCTTTTATTTCGCCTTGAAAAGTTTCGACATCATCTAAAATAGATGAATCAAATTCGTACATTCTGTCAAGTTCCGGTTCTCGAATTTTTGTTGAATCAAAGAAACCGCTATAACCATAGTCTGCGTGATTTATTCTCTCGGCGACCCTATCTACGAGCGCCATTAATCTATCCATCTGCTCCCAAGTATTCTGAACGTTATAATCCACAAGCATCTCCTGCACAAGATTAAGGTCGCTTTTACAATCACTGAGCCGCTGGAATATATAGGTCCGTAAAGCTTTATCAACCTCTCTACGTATCTCCTTAGCCTTGTATCCATGTTAGCCGAGCAGAAACAACCCTTACTGCTCAGTAGCCAGGGATCAAGAAGGCAACCTTCTCTAATAGGTTTCGGGTAGACTGCTTTTTTACTTCGCCTCGAATCTTCTCAGCTGTCGTTTTCTCTTTCTTACTAAACATTCTCTAAACAACCTCATAATCGTTTTTCGTATACATAAAATTCATACATCATACTCTTAAAAATATTTCATTTAAAGCAAATAATAGGAATACTCTTAAAAAATTTACTAAGGATGCAAAAAGCCCCAGTCCCTCAGGGTTAGGGATGAACTGCATGGGGTTTAAATACTGAAAAAAAGGGGAAAGAAAGTAATAATGCTTGCTCACCCGGAAGAAGGGTGCGGAAGCCAGTAACAGGCGGTGGCTTGATCCACACTTCAAACCACTAATATCAGAAGTGTAGAACCCCTCCTCCCTTCAAAGGTAGGAAGTATGTCAGTAATTAGGTAACCCCCCACTTAAACCCTTAAAATTAACATAAATTAGCAGAAATTTCCTATAGTACAAAAATAAAATTAAGGAGATTAAGCTTCTTTTAATTCTATTCTCCATAAATTATATGTACGGTAATTAAGAAAGGACAAGTATTCCTTTGTGGAGAGAAATATTCAAGAGCTTATCCCTAACTATAAAAAAGATAATTAAAAAATTATAAGCCAGTTCAAATCATACAAATTGGTTCTGTGGTTTGGAGGTTATTCGAATGATGGAGCAATTGGAAAGAAAAGAGAAGAAATTAAAACCTCAACCCAAGGGCAGATTAATAGTTTCTGATATGTCCGGTGTTGAGTTACTAATTGCTTTTGAAGTTTTATCCAAAATGCGTGACCTGGGTAAGATTACTGATACGTTAATATTTGTTTCTCATGATAAAGAATCCTTAAGTTTGGGTAAATACGAAGATTTGGATGATATCCGATATAAGGCTGTGAAAAGAGACGGGGTACTGGTGGGACGTAGAGAGAGTGGGGCTGGCACTTACTATGCGCCAAAAGGCCAAATCGCGGCGGTTCTAGTGACAACCACGGACGTGTTTCCGAATCTGGATGAAGCTGAAAGGATTTGGGCTGGAGAAATCATTCTTGAACTCTTCATAAGGGTGGGCGTTTTAGACGCTTATTACAACCATCCAGGTGATATTAAAAAGGAAGAAAAAAAGTTGGGCGGAAGCACTTCAATGACTTCAGGGAAAGGAGTTGTGGTGGGAACCTTCATTAACAGGCTCACACCCAATATCAAGTTTTTCACAGATTATTACGTGTATCCTGAGGAAAAGCTCAGAGACAAAATGCTGCGCGACGTGACCATGTACTCAAGCAGCATGGAAAAGGATGCACCCAAAACCCCAAGCGAGGACGAACTAAAAAATCTCTTACAAAGTATTGTAAAACAAAAACTGGGGATGGATTTTGAACCCGGAGATTTCACGAAGGAAGAAAAAGAAATGATATCCAAAGACTTCAAAAAACTCACAGCAGAAGACTCGGTAACCCGTATCTCCAAGAGTAGATGGTACTCTAAGCTTCCAGATAATTGGTTTGCAGCAACCTTCAGATACAAGTCAGAAAGATTGATAACCGCAAACGTAGCAATCGACAAAAGCAAAAAAATCAAAGACATTCTTATAACTGGCGACTTTTTACTCTCCCCCCCAGACGGTTTAGAAAAAGTGACGAATGCACTTAAAGACATTCCCGCAGAAAACAAAAAGGCTATAAACAATGCAATAGTCGAAGCCTTCAAAAATAACAACATAGACTATTCAGGCTTCACCATCGAAGAATTCGTAAAAACAGTGATAGAAGCGGCAAACCTCGCCCTGCAACAACTACCAAAATAACAAAACAAAATCAATTTTAATTTAAATTTAACCGAAGGAATCCCCTAACTTATTCGCAGCAAAGTTTTTCAAATTACTTTTTCATAATTCAGTGAAAAAAAGTTGAAAGTCTAGGGAGACCCACATAAAATAACTGTACAGTAGCTTTGGCTCCAATACCTTTTAATTGCAACAGCCAATTTCTTCATTCCTGAAATATACTTATCTAACTCAACATCTGCATATTAGGCAGCCCTGCCTAAATACCCGATTTCTCGGATTTTTAAATAAACAACTTTCCTTGAAAATGAAACAAGAATTTTTAAAAATAAAAAAGAGGGGAAATTTTTGGATGATTCATTAGGTTTTCAAGGTACTGGTAGTTATTGAACCGCTTCAATAGTGGACCGCTCTTTCAAAGACTACTAATCGGAGCATTCGTTCAAGCCGCTTCCTAAGATCTACTTATTAATACAGCTACTAAAAGTAATATTATACCAAGACCTAAGAAAAGTAACGATATCATCATCAAATTACCGCCCATAACTGCAAAATACAGCCAGAGTAAGCCCCATAACGGATCAATAAGCAATCCAATAATAAGGGCGTTATTTGCGGTTCCTTGTATTCCGTTCCAAGCAAAGAAAATTAATGCAAGACTTAGTATAAAGACAATGAGGGCAACCAATGTAAGCATAGCAGCAGTACCCATACTTTGTCTTCTAGGCATATCATTCTCCTCCATAATTTTTTTATAAATGGTTTAGTATAAGAAACTTATATTAAACTTTTTCCTTTAGTTGCTCTGTTGCATAATTTATCAATTTTTAATATGCCTTATTAATTGGTTGAAAAATTTCCAAAAAAATATGGATTAACTATTAAAAATTCAAATTACATAAACACGGTGAAAAAACAAAAATTATACAACACAGCACCTTTAGTTTTTAGTAATTTAAGAAGGCTATGGATATTTATTGGTCAGATTCTGTATAATTATAGGCAGATAATAAAGAATTAAATTGAAACCATAATTATTTGTTAAGTCCAAGCTTGGAACTTGTAGGTGTTCGCCCATTCCTGGTACCCCATTCTGACGAGTTTTAAACGGGGTTTATTGAGCTTATAATCCAGTTCTATTCCCACGCTTGGACTCTTTAGTATTTCCCTATAATTCTCGTAGTAGGTGTCCACATTGTTTGATTCTTCTATCAGTTTTATCATTGCGTTCTCAGTAAAGTATAGTATGAGGTCTGGCTTTTCTTTTGCGGGGCCCTCTTCAAATCTTACTTCGTTCTCCGAGAGCTTTCTTAAGTTAAACACAACCTTATCACTACTATCAAGCGTGAAGGGACGAATACGATACTCCCATAACGCCCCAGTCTCTAGATGCTTCATGAGGTCGGGGTGTTTAGGATAAAAGCCCTTAGCCCTTTCCATAAGCTCTTCTGCACTAGGCATAAGAAAACCTCCGTGAGTCTCATAAAAAACAATTTTTATAGACTTATTGAGAATATTTGTAACGCACATTTAAAAATTCATTTATTAAAAAATCCTCACAAAATACAAATTTATATGCTCAAACATTTCTGAAAAATGAAAACATCTAATAATTTACAAAAACCTAAGCGAAATTATAAATGCAAATACGCTGCTGTAATGTCAATCTAACCGAAGATTAAAGGTGAATTTCAATGGAGATAATGGATCAAATAGCGATGATTCCCGGGCAGTCCTGGGCTTCAAACGTTTACGTGGTGGGTAAAGAAGATTTAGCACTAATTGATTCGGGTTTAAATAGAGATTTTGAAAGCTACATTATTCGACAAATTGAATCCCTGGGTCTCCAACCAAACAGAATTAAAAAACTCGTAATCACCCATTTCCACCCTGACCACATAGGTGGCGCCATTGAAATCGTCAATTTCTGTGCTCCCCAGGTAATGGTTCACGAAATCGAGGCGCGCTACATTGAAGAGAAAATGGGTCTCGACGTTCAAGTTAAACTTAAAGACGGAGATATGGTACAGCTGGGAAACATGAATTTTCAAGTCATCCACACCCCTGGGCATTCCCCGGGAGCAATATGCCTGTACAATGCTGAAAACAAGGTGCTTTTCTCGGGAGACACGGTCTTCGCCTTTGGAATAGGGCGTACAGACATTCCCGGCGGCGATACCAGTAAGCTTAAAAAATCCATAAAAAAATTAACGGAGCTAGATGTCCAGGTACTCTTACCGGGTCACTATGTACCAGTTCTTGGAAACGCGAACGAAAACATACAGATAGATTATTCATTTATTGAATCCATGGTAGATGAAGAGTAACAAGATTATATTTCCCTATGCTGAGCACCAACAACTCCTTCTACGTTGAAAAAGGGAGTGCAAACTTTTAATGGAACTTGTCGAATTATCTTATTTCAGAATGGCATCCGTTAAATTAAAATGTGTGCCTGTACAATAACTTGTACTATTACACAGTCCCTAAATTACTTGCAAATTTTGATTCGGACTGCGTAAGTTTCAATATCAACATTGAAAATAAGGTGCACTAACTATGAAAAAACCGTTTGAGGAACTGTTTTCAAATACGGCGACTAAACTTCAAGCCTCGATTATCCGTGAGCTTCTTAAATTGACTCAGAAACCAGAGGTCATATCATTTGCTGGAGGATTGCCCAATCCAGACGCTTTCCCTGTCCAGCAGATACATGAAATCTGCCCCGATATAATTAACAACTCAAACGCGCTCCAGTATGGAACTACGGAGGGTGTGGTGGAACTCAGGGAAGCGCTCAAAAAGAGAATGGCTGAAAAAAACGTAAAATGCGAATTGGAAAACATCCAAATAAGCTCCGGGTCACAGCAGGCTCTAGATATCCTTGGGAGAATTCTACTCAATCCCGATGATATCGTTCTCACCACCTGCCCCACGTATCTGGGAGCCATTCAAGCCTTCGGTTTCCAAGAGCCGAGATACGAAGTCGTCGAGATGGACGAACACTCGGTAATTGTAGAGGATTTAGAAGCACGCCTCGAAGAGATACACAAGCGGGGAGACGGTGAACGATTAAAATTCTTCTATGTCACACCCACTTTCCATAATCCCGCGGGTGTAACCATCCCCGAAAAACGCCGAAAAGAAATAATAGAACTCTGCAACACATACGATGTTCTAATCATAGAGGACGACCCATACAGCGAGCTGAGATACCGAGGGAAAGATGAACCACTACTAAAATCATTAGACACCGAGGATCGCGTCGTCTACATTAGCACATTTTCCAAGATTCTCGTACCCGGCTTCAGAATCGCTTGGATGGTTGGACCCACCGAACTGGTCAAAAAATTCGTGATAGCAAAACAAGCCGTAGACCTTTGCACAACCCCCTTCACCCAATACGTCGCCGCAGAATACCTGAGTAGAGGATACGTGAACCAACACATCAAAAAAATTAAGGAAGTCTACGGAAGAAAAATGCGCATAATGCTCAAATCCATGGAAGAATACTTCCCAGACGGAGCTCAGTACGCTGAACCAGACGGCGGAATGTTTGTCTGGGTGAGACTACCCGAAAACATAAACACAATAGACCTTTTCCCCAAAGCCATCGAACAGAACGTTGCATACGTGGTAGGAACCGCTTTTTACCCCAATGGAGGAGGATTAAACACCATGCGACTGAACTTCACACACCCCTCAGACGAAAAAGTCGAAGAAGGAATCAAAAGACTCGGAAACGTACTCCACCAAGAACTTTCGGAATAGAATCTCATTAGAGTTTCTCCTTAAAACCTAGATTCATATCGGTGATACTCAAAAATGATAAAAAAGAATGAAGTGTCAGGTGCTCCTGACCTTTTATTCTTTGGTCAAATCCGTGACCATTAATATTTTGTGGAACTGAGCTGGAAGTTCGCTAATTTTTTTAAGAAAATAGAATAATTAATTAAATTAATTAGTAAACTTCAAATCTAGAGTTCTAGGTAAGAATCGAGTAAGTTTTACTCGGGGGTATTTAAATGAGTTCATACGAACTTGTGAAGTTTGGTTTTGTTCTCCCGCAGTATCCCTTGGATTTAATACTGGAGACGGGGTTGTACTCTGAGAAGAAGGGTTTGGATTCTGTTTGGGCTGCGGATCACACCGTAGGAATTGGTATCAAAAACTGGGACTTTTATGAAGCTTGGAGTGTACTCAGCGCACTGGCGATGAAAACCGAAAAAGTTTTGCTGGGAACATGCGTAAGTGACCCGCATAGGCGTCATCCCTCTGTTTTGGCGCAAACTCTTATGACTCTGGATCGCTTGTCTAAGGGGCGGGCGATTCTTGGGCTTGGCGCTGGAGAGGCTATGAATCTCGTACCTTATCATATAGAGTGGGACCGCCCGGTGACTCGTCTTCGCGAAGCAGCCGAGGTCGTAATCAAACTTTTAACAGAAGAGTTTTCGGATTACAAGGGTGAATTCTTCCAACTTGAGAAAGCCTTCATTCGACCTAAAGGGGTCCGGGAACCTCATCCCCCGATATACTTTGGTGCGAATTCACCGAAAACCATGAAAATCGCGGCGGAAATGGGTGACGGATGGATACCCGTGGGCACCTTTATGAAGCCGGAGGATTACAGGGCAAAATTTAACCAAATCAAAAAATGGGCAAAAGGGGCGGGCAGGGATCCGGAGAAAATTGAGCCAGCCATGTTTAACTATATGGTTGTAGCCAAGGATTATGATACCGCCTATAAACTGGTTGAGTTTAATGCAAAAATGCTTCTCGCTGGTTCTTATGATACCCTTAAGGATTTTGGCATAGAACCTCCCAAAGTGAAATTGGATGTTTTACACTTTGTTTTTAACCCTGACACCATGATGGCGGCAGCGGAAGACGTTATGAAAATGCCGGTTGAGCCCATAGAGGAAAGATTCATCTTCGGCTCCCCCGACGACTGCATAGACAAGATAGCAAAGTATGTTGAGGGAGGCGTGAGACACTTCGCCATGGCCCTTTATGTTCCCTCCCGACTGAACAAGGAAACACTGGAACTCTTCGTTGAAAAAATAGTCCCATACTTCCGCGAATAGTTCTTTAGGTAAAATATTTATTTGCTAAAGAAGAAGCTGAAAATATGTCTTTAATTTATCCAGGACAGTTTGAAACCGTTATAAAGCTGAGAGACGGGACAGAAGCTTTAGTTAGACCCTTAAAACCGAGTGAGGACAAGGACAAACTATTCGAAATGTACAGCACACTGTCGAAGGAAACAAACTACTACCGCTTCCTAAACTATCAACCAGTCACCAGATGGATTGTGGAACAGTGGTGCGATGTAAACTACGATGACAAAATGACAATTTTAGCCATAGTAAAAGAAAATGGGAGGGAGAGAATAATAGCTGATTCCCGCTATTATCTGGATAAAACTACCGGGGAAGCCGAGATAGCTATAGTTGTACACGATGATTATCAAGGTAAGGGAATAGGAACAAAGCTACTCGCATACACAATTGAAGTAGCAAGAAAAATGGGAGTAAAAAAACTATACGCCTTCCTATCCCCCACAAACAGGAGGATAATTCATGTGGTTAAAACCCTTGGCTTTACTGTTAAATGGGTTTTTGATATAGGCGAGTATAGAGCCGATCTGCCGCTGCAATAAGTAATCCCTAAGGGATATTGGTTTAATAGTTGGATTACGCGGGCTCTTTTTTTGAACACTACATTCTGAATGGTAGTTTTGCATCGAGGGGAATTGTATCTATGTATTTCTTTCGGAACTCGTCACTCTGCATTGGACATTCCTTAGATAAACATTTTTCACTGTACATCGGGTGACTCCACATTCTCTCCAAAATCACTTTTAATGGCTCCTTTCTGACATTTCCAAAAGTAAGAGGCATAAAACAGCAGGGTTGTACATCGCCGTACGGTGATACGTAGACGTACTCTTTATTCGCCACTCCCCGGCATTGATTTGTTACTTGAGGTTGAAAATAGAATTCCCTACAAACAAATGGGAAATCCACGAGTTCTTTAACCCTCTCCTTCTCCTCGGCGGTCAACCTCACATCAACGTTACGTAACCACCTACCAGCCGGCGTGGATAATAGGTACCTTACTCCGGTCGCACCCAGTTCTCTTGCCAGTTGGATTACCTTTTCAAACTCACCGTTGCTCAGATTTTCTTTTGTCACATAAGTGGATAAAACAGCCTTCAATCCTACATCAAGAGCGTTTTTCACCGCTTTAACAGCCTTTTCATAACATCCTTTAAATCCTCGATACTCGTCGTGTTTTTCCGCAACTGGGCTGTCGATGCTAACATAGAGTAACTCCAAGCCGTTATCCTTCAATTGTTGGGCGTAATCTTTCGTGACTCGTATTCCGTTGGTGTCCGCTAACACGAAAACGGCTTTCTCTGAAGCATAGTTTATTAGTTCCATGAGATCTGGTCTCAGGGTTGGTTCACCGCCGAAAAAGTTAACCACCAAAGATCTACCAGCTTGATCTATCACATCTTTAGCCTCTTCGGTTGTAAGATCTCTGAGTTTTTCTTTTATGTAATTACCAACACAACAGTGCCTGCAATTACACTGACATTGATATGTTATACCAAACATCAAGTATGTGACGGGGCCCTTTTCTTCTCTAATCCACTTAGCAAGCTTCTGCAGATCAAAGTTTAATGGAACACCTTTTTCCAGCCACAACATTCCATCATCCATGTACACTCCAGAGGACATTTCTAAACCCCACTTTTTTCAGTTTTGCTCACTATCTTAAATCCCAAGTTTAAATAGTTTATGATTAAGAAAAACACTTCCAAAAATAGAAGTAATAATGGATCAGTGAAGGCGGAAGACAAAGTTTCCTAGTTTTTAAAACCATCAATCCACTATTTTTTTCTCCCTTATGGCTGCTATGAAGTCTATTATGAGCCTTGAAGCTACTTGTGCTGTAACTCCAGCTGGGTCGTAAAGCGGGTTCACCTCCACTAGGTCAAACCCCACAATATTCCCCTTCTTTGGTAGAGCGGTGAGCATCTCCCTCATCTGAAGATATGTGAATCCTCCGGGCTCAGGGGTTCCTGTTCCGGGAGCTACAGAAGGGTCAAGGGAATCTATGTCTATTGTAACGTAAATGTTTTCAGCTTCTGGAATTTGGTTTAGCACCCAATCAGTTCCCTGTTTTATGGCTCTCTCAGCTGTAATTATTTTCGAGCCGTACTTCTTTGCTTCATCCGTAATGAACGTGGGGTTAAGCAATCCCCTAATGCCTATTTGTGTGATTCCCTTAACATGGCCCAGCTCAGAGGCTCTTTTCATGGGATTTGCGTGACAAACCCTTATTCCCGCCACATCATCCATAAAGTCTAGGTGTGTGTCGAATTGAACGATGTTCAAGAGGGTATCTTTAAACGCTCTAATCACGGGAAAGGTGATCGAGTGGTCTCCCCCAAGAGTTATGGGAAACACACCCTTGCCTATGATTTCCTGAATGAATAGTGTTATTAGATCTAGGTTCAACTCATTCAACATAGGTGCTACCGCTACATCACCAAAATCAATGATTCTGGTACCAGCAAGCTTGTATCTCCCAAGCTCAACATCGTATATCCCCCGCCCGGCTTGGAAGAAGGGTCCATAAATCTGTGAAGCTTCTCTTATCGCCCTCGGCCCATACCTCGTTCCTGTTCGATTTGTAACTCCCTGGTCTAAAGGTGCTCCAACAATTGCTACGTCCACACCTTCCAGGGTTCTTGTGTAAGGGAATTTGCAAAATGTTGAAATGCCTACAAAAGGCATCTCATTACCTACGCTGCTCATATGATTTCCTCCTAAAACTTGCTTTTGCATTTACTCGCAGACCCTCCGTTTAAAAAATTTTTCTCTAATTTCCTATGTTTCGTTGAGCTTTCCGATATGGTTTTAATAGTGGTTTTGTGTTTAACATTCATTAAAGTCTTTGAGTAGGGAGTGTTATTTTGAGAGCATTACTAATAGAGAATGGTGAAGTTAAAGTTGTTGAGGATTATCCTAAACCCAAAGTTAAATCCGGCTGGGTTTTAATTAAACCCAGTGTTGTTGGAATTTGCAATACGGATTTGGAACTCATACAAGGATATATGAATTTCAGTGGAGTGCCGGGTCATGAATTCGTAGGCGTTGTAGAGGAGTCGAGTGATAAGAAACTTTTGGGAAGACGAGTTGTGGGTGAAATAAACTTCGCTTGCGGCACCTGTGAATATTGTAGAAAAGGGTTACAGAGACACTGTCCCAATAGGAGTGTTCTGGGAATACAAAATGCGGACGGCGCTTTTGCTGAGTACGTTACGCTGCCACGGGAGAATATTCATATCCTCCCCGATGGTGTGAGCGATGATCAAGCCGTGTTCGTAGAGCCTCTGGCAGCCTCTTTGGAGATTCTGATGCAAACACACATTAAACCAACTTCGAAAGTATTCGTTTTGGGGGATGGAAAACTCGGCCTGTTGGTCACACAGGTTCTTAGGCTTATCGGGTGCGATTTGGTACTGGTGGGTAAGCATGAGAACAAATTAGGAATTGTTGAAAGAATGGGTGTTAAAACCGCTACTACGGAAAACCTACCCGCAACGAAGGCGGATTTGGTGGTCGAGTGCACTGGCAACCCCAACGGTTACAGTTTGGCAAAGAGGATGGTCAGTCCCTCTGGAATAATAGTTGCTAAGAGTACTTATCACCAGAACTTGGAGTTGAACTGGTCAGAAATCGTGGTTGATGAGATCAGTATCATCGGTTCCAGATGTGGACCATTCGACCCCGCGATAAGACTTCTAGAACAGGGACTCATTGACACCGGCTCCCTGATAACAGCCAGATACCCCTTTGAAGAAGTATTAAGAGCTTTTGAACACGCAAAAGACCGCGAAGCAATAAAAATACTAGTCCAAATTGGGAAACAGTGAGAACCAACCGTTCCAGACGAGTTGACTCGAGCAAGTTAGCTCAACCTCTTTGAAAACTCGTGAAGAATTAACATCGTTTCCAAAATTTCATTCAAAAAAATTCTTAACTACTAATAAAATTTTATGAAATCAAGTAATTACAACTCTTTTGTTATTAATACCCTTTTCAAGTTCTCATCCTTGAAACCGAACCAGAGCGGTCTAAGCAGCAAAGCGATGTGAAAAGGATTTATTAATGACGAATCTAAATTAAAGATTAAAAACATTCTTAACAACGGGAATGCGAGGCAACATAAAATGGAACTGGAAATAGTTAAAGCTGGAGAAACAGAAGGCGCAGCTTATATCCATCCTGAAGTCGCAAAATCCGAAGGAATCTACGACGGAAACATAATCCTATTCGAAGACCCCACCACAGGAAACTTCGGCGCAGCCCCAGCGTACACAGACAAAAAACTCGAGAAAAACAAGATAAAAATCGACTCCACCCTCGTAGAATCAAGCGGACTCGACGAAGGATTCAAAGTAAACGTCAAAAACTACACCGGAAAACTACAACCACTAAGAAAACTAATAATCGGAGTAGAACCCCTAAGTGGACAAGCACCCGAAGACGTATTCAAACAAGCTCAAGAAAGAAGAAGCGAACTGAAAAAACTCCTAAACAAAAGAGTAGTATTCAAAAAAATGAAACTAAGATGGAAAGACCTCGAAGCCAACATCTCCATAGAATCCACAGACCCCGACCTAAAAGGAAAAGAATTCGCAATAGTTAACTGGCCAGAAATAGAAAGAGCAGAAATAGTACCCATAGGACCAGCAATGCCCTTCAACGCCATACTGCTTATCGATGTTTCCGGAAGCATGAGCACCAAAGACATGAAAGTAGTAAACATAGCCCCCGCCAGAGAAGGAATAAGTAGCCTTTTGGAATCAGAACAAATCGCAAGCTTCCTCAGCAGATTCGAAGAAGGAGACGATGTAAAACGCAGACACGGAGCAGCCTTCGCCGCACTACTATACCTAGCAGAAAAAGTCGGAAGAGGATACGGCGAAAAAGTAGCCATAGCCACATACCACGACGAAGCCAAAATCATAAAATTCGACGGAAACGACTACTACGACGCCACCACCGGAAAAATAGACCAAGTAGCAGACACCATACTAACAGAAGTCGCATACAAAACCGGCGGATACACAAACATGAGCGACGCTCTCCGTAAGGCAATAAGCCTCCTTAAAAAATCATTTAAGAGCGGCGGGCAGAACATGATCGTATTCATGACAGACGGTTTCCCACAAGGAACAGACACCGAAGAGGCAGTGATGTCCATTGCGGAGAGAGAACTACACCAGCTTTCCAACGTGGTCCTCTACGCAGTGGGTATCGGAGGGGAGGTCAACGATAAGCTGATGGAGAACATTGCAACCGCGACCGGAGGAGTCTACTTCAAAGCCACCGACCTCGGGAAGCTCCTCAACTGGTACAGCGAGCTCGCCAGAACATTCACAAAGGCTGTTCACCAGAAGGAGAAAAAACCAGAAGAAGCAGCTGCGGAAACTAGTAGCGAATAATTTCTACAATGTATCTTATCTCAGAATACCCTGACTTTCTTTTATTTTTAATTTGGGATTTCAGCAAGACCACTTATTGAAAGCAGGTAGTAGACGAATCGTGCAGATTTAAATTGTATTTAGAGAGATTGACGAAGGGTACTGTCTTTTAATAATGCTTTTTATGCAAAATAAAAATTAGAGTAAAAGAAAATGAAGGGGGCGGTTTTAATTTTTTGGTTGCCCTCTCCTATTTTTGTTTGTCTTCGGAAACCTGATTAGTAATCTATGGGTCTTCTGGTTTTTGGCTATATGTTTTTGCTGTTGTTTCTCTACTGGTTTCCTGTTATTTTCTTGGAGGCTAGTTTTAACCCTTTTTCTCTGGTGGCGCTGTTACTTCTTGAGTGTTATTGTCATTGCTGATACGTTGCTTTGTCCTCTTTCGTTTTCAATGCTTTCCGTGCCGATTTCTATATTTTTAACTGTTACGTCTGAGAGAAATCTTTCTCTCGTAATTTCTGCTACGTCCACGGCTCTGCTGATCGCTCTTCCTCGAGCTTTGATTGAGACTTCCTTTGTTCCCTTATTGAATTGGGTTATTACTGCCAGAACATAGTTCATGGTCGGTTTTTTATTTCCGACAAATACCGTGTTTTCGTCACTTACTGTCATTTTCTCCACCTTTTACTAATTAATTCACTTCTGCACTAACTTTAACTCCAATGTTCTCGTTCTAGTTGTTTCTAGGTATTTAATTAACTTCTATATACATGTTTATAAAAATTTTTGTTCAAACCCACGTTATAATGTAAAAAATATGTGGTTTTGGGTTCTATGTACCGTGTTTTTTGAACTGCTAATGTGGAAAAAGAGGGTTCATAAGGCTTTTCTGATTTAAAGCTATTAAAAAGGAGAAAATTAAATTGGTATTACGTAGTTTTGTCATTAGTGAATTACTATTTCCATAAAATGTGGATAAACTAATACATGGTAACTTTTTTGTACGTTCAATGGTTATTGATAAAATTGGGAAATATTTTGAAATCAAAGAAGGAAAAAATTATCTACAAAATGACTAATCCCTTTTCCTATACTGGCGCTACTGTTCCTGAAACCATACATATCAATGGAAAAGAGGTTAAAATTGAATCCATAGTTAAAGAGTTTGAGAAGCGTGAAATGGAAAGAAATTTGACAAGCGAGGATATCCTGTTCGGAGCAACCCTCTCCAAGCTCTTGGAAAACGAAATCCACAAAATTATAAGCAAAATAGAGAATGACACGATTCCCCTAGAAGAGGCTGAAAAAAACTTGGACACCTGGCTAGGCATCATGAGAGCGTCAAGAATACTCAAAACACATGAAGAAAGAATAGATCAAAGGGAAATAGAAAAGAACGAGAAAGTGGTCTACGTGAAATGGGCAAAAAAGTTTATGGACTCGGAATTGTTTTCATATCGCTGGTAGCGGGACGATCCTCGAAGCCAATTATTTCCACGCCAAAAAATTTAAAAAAAATATAAAACCGTTTAGGGTTCTTTCCTATTTTTGAAATTACCTTTCGGGTGCGATTATGCAGGTCATGGTCTCAACTATTCCCTCCATGGGTCTCAACACATCGAAAATGAATGAATCTAATTCTTCCGAATTGTTCATCGTCACCTTCATTATTATATCGTACAGTCCATAAACCAGATCCGCATGTTCTACGGAACTGAGCTCCTTTAACCTAGATAGGATATTCTTCTCAAAACCAGATGCTGTCTTAATGAGAATATAGGCGGACGTAACCAACTCCAAAAATCCTCCTACAAGCCTATGCACCAAAAAATGGTAAAGTTTTTTAGAAAACCTAACTAATTGCTATTAGAGAAACCAACTCCGACAATTAAAAATATTCCCTTCTCCAAGCTAAAACAAGCGCCGACCTATACTATAATAACAGTTAAGTAGCAAATCCCAAAAGTGTATAGGTTGATAGGAGGCTATCGCTCTGATTAAATGTCCTAAATGCGGTACTGTCGCGGAACATGAAAAAATTCTTGTAAAAAAAGAAGTTTGCGCTGATTACTTAACATACATTGGACAACGTTGCACAAAATGTGGCTACGAATGGGCAACTGATTTTTTAGATGACGGGACTCAGTAAGACAACTACTAAACCAAATGAATGGAAACCACATTAATCCCTTCTACCGCTTTAGTTTTTCCAAACTTATTTACCGATTCAATAAAATATTACCGAAGAACTTCAAATTAGCCCAACAAATTTCAAAATTTCAAACCGGTCTAAAAGTCAAAAAAATTTTTTCGAAAAAGGACGGAGCATGTATTTTAAACGGAAAAATAATCAAAAAAATAAAAAGAGGGTTGGCTGCGTGACCTACGCCTGCCAAATTTGTAAAGTTTTTTCGGGCTTATTTTTTTACTAGGGCTGGATACATTTGTCTAAATCTCTCTATTATAGCCCTTGGTGTCACAGTGGGCCTCGTGTATCGGGGTAGCTCCTTCTCGATTCCCGCAAGGTACTTTGCGATGCTCTTCAACTTCTCAAGGTCGTACCTCGCCATCATAGTGATGGTTTCCATCTGAGGGCTGCCTCCACCGTGAAGACCTGCTACCTGCCCGAGTCCCGCTATTTCTGAGCCTATCGCACCTTCTATCATTCGGAAGAGTCTGTGCACGTTTTCTGCGGAGACATTCGGGTTTCTCATTATATACTTGTTTGCCAGTTCCCCTGTTTCCTCGTTGTAGAAATCTCCCTCAAGGGGTAGAGTGACCGATAAGCCTCCCGCGAGATCGGCGAGTGTCTTGTACTCATTGTATATTTCCTCACCCGCCAGCCTTCTGCCAGCATTAGTTAAAATTTCATCGGGTATAAATGTGCCGCTAGGAGCCTTCTCTCCACGGTAGGCGCTAGCTTCACCTGCCGCGAATACCAGTTCCGCGACGCCTATAACGTGGGACAGCTTTTCCTTAACATGCTTCTCCTTTTCAATACCGTTATATTCCGCAACAAGTGCTGCCGTACTACTCAAAATTTCAGACACTGCGGGTTTACAACCAGTATAAGAATGCCTGTGGAAGTGGGCGAAAAGCAAAGCAAGAAAACCTGCGAAAGGCGTCACCCTCGGGTCTTCATTCCCATTCATAAACACCCTCTCTTTAGGCACGAAGACATCGTCGAATATAGTGAACGATTCAACGTCACCCAAGTGTGCAGCAGGGGCGTCCAATTTCTTCCTCTTGTGCTGATATGCCGGTCTGCAGAGGAGCTTCACTCCCTCCGTGTCCCCCGGAATTGCGAATGCAACAGCGTAATCCTTATCCTTGTCAGTCATGAATCTCGTGGGAATAGCTATTATCTCATCCGCATATGGAGCAACAGTATTACAGATCTTCGCACCCCTAACTATTATTCCATCCTTCCTAGTCTCCACCACCCTTAGATAGAGGTCTGGATCCACCTGTTCGTGAGGTCTCTTCAACCGGTCGCCCTTGCAATCGGTCTGAGCACAGTTACCAGTTATATCGTTTTCTTGGAAGTATCTGAGAAATTTCTCCCATCTCTTATAATAGTCTGTGCCAAACGCTTCATCAATCTCATAGGTCACGACGGACAACGCGTTCATACAATCGATACCCATACATCTCTGAATACACCCACCCACACGATGACAGAGCACCCTCGTCATCATCTGCTTCTTAAGAAGGTCATCCTTACTCTGATGAATGTGGGTAAACCGGTTTATCTTCTTACCCGTAATATGCGACGTAGCAACACACAAATCCTCGTACTCCGGATCATTCGCCCTATCATAACTCTCCTTAATAACATTAATTCCCGGCTGAAGCCTCGGATCACTCCTGTCCACCTTTTCACCATCAATGTACACATTAGGCTTCATATCAAGCAGTCGATTATAGTAGTCCTCATACGTTTTAATACCCATAACAAACCATCCTCCTAACAGGATACAAGCCTAAAACACAATAAATTATTATGAAAAACAATGTAAAAAACGGTTATAAAAATTCCCCTAAATAAGCTTTTAGAAAGCCCGAAACAAGAACAAGAACTGAATTATCTTTGTTATGATTATCCCTTCCCTTTTTGGTTTGTTCATATTCCGCTATAGATCGGTTTATTCGTAAACTCTAGCTCGCATCATGGCAAGGTTTTTAAATAATTGTTTTTTCATGATAATCTTGATAAGGTGCCGTCAAGTTGGATGTCGAAACAGATTCCACAATTCCCCGTTATGTAATTAGTTTTGATGATGTGCCGCAGTGGGCGAGGCTGGTTAACTTATTTGCGGATAGATGCTACAAGCAACTTGGAGACCGCCTAGTAAGTGTTATTGCTCTCTCCCGTGAGGACGAGCAGCTCTACGAGAGTAATGTTCTTGTAGTCGTTAGAGACGATGGCAAAGATGTTACCGAGAAGATTATCCAAGCCAAGTGGATGGCTGAAGAAGACGCCGGCGTTAAAGAAAACCTAAGCATAAACTTCCTAACATGCACACCAAAAGAAAAGGTTTTTTCCTCCGCCTTCGAGCGGGAGGGATTCCATGTCAAATAAATTAAGAGAGAAAGCTCTCCTCATCCTAAAAGAAGCCCAAAAAGATTCTGAGATAAAATGTTATAATAAAGCTGTTAGCGCAGCATACTTCGCAACACGTATGGCCACAGAATCTTTCCTCGCAAACAGGATACAAAATCTCCCAAGAAGGGATGACAAACTAGCAAATGTCCTGAGAAACCTTGGCTTCGCACCCCTAGCCGATAAATTATTACTCCTATACGAGCAACGCAAAAAAGCAGACTACGGAGAGAGAATAATGAACAAAAAAGACTCAGAGGACGCAATACTATACGCAGAAACATTGCTGACAAAATTGACCTAATGTTAAAGCATATCGGCATCTCACATATGGTTTAAATTTTATTTGATAGTTCCCACTTTTTTGCAGGGTTATCATTTGACGATGTGTTTATGTTTTAAGCTATATGCCCAAGGAACAAAGAGAGGAAATATTAGAAACTTACAGAAATAACCGAAGTTCCTACCTCACCAATCCCTGAACCGAAACACTCCCATCCCAGAAAGACACCCGAATCCAAAAACTACAAAAGGCGCTCGAGGCGACAAAAACTTCAAGTTGACAATATCACCGTGAAAATAGCGAACATTATATATTTAGTTATATTTAGTATACCATGCTATCCATTGGGTGTTTGGAGTGTATACCACAATAAAAGTTCTAAAAGAGACCGCACGTACGTTAGCGAAATTCGTTGGTAAACTAACTAGTGAGCGAGAGAGAAAAATTTCGTATGACGATTTAATTAACCATCTGATCGATATTGCAACTGACGAGGAAGTTTCGTCTAAGAAAAGGCAAAAGGAATTAAGCTATGCTACCAGAAAGCTACTGGAAATGATGGAACATCCAGTTGTAGGGGCGGGGCCTCAGGATTTCAGAGAATATGATTACAGTGATATTGAAGAGTAAGCAACAGTAGAAGGATTTAGTACCAAGTAATACCATATATGAATCTAGTTCCCGTCGCCACCAGTTGGGCGGAGACGCTAAACGCCTGCAAGAAGAAGAGTGGAGAGGTTCATGCCGCAACAAGACAGGTGCTCCCCGATGAAGCGGGAACCGAACACCACTTGGAATGTCCTAGATGGGTAAGTTTCGGACAAGGTATGCAAAGGCAATTAATTTTGGTTATCGAAGCCTCGTACCACATATAAAAACAATGTAAAAAGGGTTTATTTGTCTAAAACGCGGAGCGCATGAGGGTTGCTATGAAAAAGCTTTCTAAAAAGCGAAGCTTATGTAGGTTTATTATACTATAAAAGAGTAGGAATAATTCTTTTTTAAAAATTGGCTGGAAACTTTCTAAAAAGATTCTCCTATAGCAAAAGATACATAACCATATAGAAAAAGCTATATAAATATTTATCAATTGTCTATTAGCAATCGCTTGTCTATTAGCAGCCACTTGTCTTTATTCTAATTATTAAGAATAAATGTTTTCAGGCGGTAAATCAAATTGGGTTTTGAAGTTCGAGATGTTCAAGGGAAAATTGAATTAGCGGGGGCGTCCTTTAAGGAAGGAAAGTTTTCGGATGCTAAGAAGGCCTATGTTGAAATCTTAAGGAAGAATCCGACGAATTATAGCGCTATTTTTCATTTGGGTCAAATTGCATTGCTTTCTAATCATTTAGAGGACGCGCAGAAGTGGTTAACCAAAGCACTTGACCTTAAGCCTAAGGAACAAGCTCCTAAATCTTTGCTTGGTGAGGTTTTCTATCGTCGGAAAGAATTTCTCAAAGCAGCACCCTTGTTCCGTTCTGCGGGAGGGGCAGAAGGGACGGTTAAGGCTAAGAAATTAGAGAGTTTTAAGGGAGTTTACCCTTATCAGATTGAGGGAGAGACTAATGTTTCCCACGTTAAATTTGTGTTAACAGATCCCTTGCCAGTGGTTCAGGTTCAAGTAGATGATAGTAAACCAGTCAACTTCTTTATTGATACCGGAGGCGGGGAAGTAGTTCTTGACACAGAATTTGCTCGAGAACTGGAAATAGTCCAATTTGGATCGGAAGGAGGAATCTTTGCTGGAGGAAAAAAGGCAGATTATCAGCATGGCAAGGTTGATTCTTTTAGGATAGGTGATTTTAGGATTAACAATGTTCCTGTTAACATCTTGCCAATCCGCCATTTTTCTGAGCCTATTTTTTCTGGATTGCAGGTGGATGGTGTTATTGGGACAGTCTTGCTCTATCAATTTCTTGCGACTTTGGACTATCCTCATAGTCAATTGATTTTACGACGCAAAAGCGAAAGCAATCTGAAGATGGTCGAAGCAGAAGCTAAAGATCAAAAATCGGTTATTGTTCCTTTTTGGATGGCTGGTGATCACTACATGGTAGCATGGGGGAAGGTGAACAGTAGCATCCCTCTAATTTTCCTTGTCGATACAGGGTTGGCAGGTAATGGTTTTACCTGCCCTAGATCCACCCTAGAAGAAGCAAACATCGAGTTACAAGAAAATATGGCAAGTGAAGGAATAGGGGGAGGTGGAAAGGTTAAGGCTATCCCCTTTAAAGTGAACAAGTTAAGTTTGGGGAACACTCAAGAGGAAAACATTCAAGGGGTCTATTTGGATAATTTTCCATTTGAAAATGCGTTTGGGTTTCATGTTGGAGGGCTAATTTCCCACGAGTTTTTCAAAAACTATGTTTTGACTCTAGACTTTGTGGGGATGAGATATTTTCTAAAGAGGAAATAACACTGAAATTAAGCTTGACTGCTTTTTGTTTTTTGGGTCTTGCAACAAAGAACCTCACTCCGATGTGCATTTCAGGCATAAACCACTCATAAAAACAAGTCAAAACGAAAACGGAGAAAAACACACAACTGGAACCCAATATTCACATAAACAATTATTCACATAAACAATAAGACCACACAAACAAAAAATCACAAAACAGAGAAATCAAAATAAAAAAGATGAAAAAGAAAGGAGAGTAACCCTACTCAGTCGTCATATCGACAACCCATTGCATAGCCTTTCTGTCAGAAGTAGCAAGCTCGTACGTCGTAGTCATCTCAAGAGCATCACGAGGACAAGACTCCACACACTGCTCGCAAAAGAGACATGAGCCAATGTCGCACACAGGCAGCTTCGCGGCTTTGTTTTTTAGTTCTTGGGGGTATTCTTCGGGCCAGTCTATCATGGTGATTGCCATTGAGGGGCAGTCTTTGGCGCAGGTTCCGCATCCTACGCATCTTTTTAGATATAGTATGTGTCTTCCTCTTAGGTGTTGGAAGGGTGTTAGTTTTTCGAAGGGGTAGAATACTGTTGCTGGTTTTCTGGGTAGGTTTCTTAACAGTTCATTTTCCATTCTTCCTGGTCTGACCATCGTGCTTCACGCTCCTAAATCAGATTAGTATTGTTATCCATAATAGTAGGTAGTAGGTTGCTTGCCATCCGAATAGGTCGAAGTAGAATGCTACCTCAAGTATTATTATGTTTAGGAAAGCTAGGGGGATTAGATACTTCCATGAGCCTCGAACCACTTGGTCTATTCGGAATCTTGCGAACAGAGTCCTCAGGTTTGCTATCAGGAAAATTATTGCAAAGACTTTTACTAGGAACCATCCGGTGCCGATAACGTAGCCCCACGGGAACGCTCCCATGAGGCGTTCTAATTCAGATAATCCGATTTGGCTTCCTGGGCCCCAGGGTCCGCCTAGGAATAGTGCCGCTGCTAATCCCGCACCCCATAGGTATTCAAGATCCGAGGCCAGTCGGAAAATTCCTAGTTTTCTGCCGGATATTTCGGTCTGCCATCCGGCTACTATTTCTGTATGTGCCTCTGGAATGTCGAAGGGTACTTTTTCCAGCTCCGCCATTAGAGAAATCACGAATACAGCAAATGAGATGGGGGCGAATACTATGAACGGCATACCTATGGTTGCTTGGATTTGAGTTATGTTTGCCACTGTCAAAACCGAAAGAGCTGTAGGTGGAACTAGTGTTGATGGAAGTGATACGCCGAGAGCGAGCAGATAGTTATTTACCTGTATCGGCGCTGAGTAATAGTACCCTACTATAATTGCAGGTGTTATGACTGATAATACAAAGGGAATTTCGTAGGCTATAAGCTGCATGCCCGCTCTGGCTGTTCCCACCTCGCTGAACCTGTTGGTTGAGAACCAGCCGGTCAGGATGACTGTTAGGGCGAAGATCGTAGACAGGAACAGTAATACTATGAGGTCTCCCTCGAAGCTTATGATGCCCGTGCTCTTGTATACTGGAATAAACATTAGCATAACTAGGGACAGTGTCAGCGCAAAAATCGGGGTTGCCGCTAAACTACGCGCTTCAGCGCCGCTCTGCACCACGTCCTCCTTGGCTAATAGTTTGATGAGGTCCGCTAGAGGTTGTAGTATTCCATGATATCCGGTGTGGAAAGGTCCGACCCGGTTCTGTAATCGGGCATAGATTTTTCTGTCGTACCATTCCGCAAAAAGTGAAACGACGCCTACGAATAGAATACCGGGAAACACGATTATTTTAAACAGATCCTTCAATATGCTGCCCTGTTGCCCAAGTAAATACTGAAAGATTATGGTAGTATAACCGTATTGTAGATATAAGTACAGTGAAAGGTACCATAGTAGGTTAAAGGCCATTTTTACCACCTTTTCTTTTCGTAAAATTCAATACCATATCTTCGCAAACTTTCTAAATCCATTGTCCAAGTCTTTTCTTTTTCTGCATCTACAAATGTGACTCTATCGGTGCAACTTAAACACGGATCTATCGCTGCAATAACTATGGGTACGTCTGCAATGTAGCCTCCCTTTAACATATACTCTACCGAAGGCCAGTTTGCTAGTGACGGTGTTCTTACCTTTACCCGTTCAGGTTTATCTGATCCATTCGCTTTTATGTAGTATATGAGTTCTCCTCTGGGCGCCTCATATCTGCTCAGTACTTCTCCTTCTGGTACACGTCTTTTTAGTTTTAGTCTGATTTCGTCCTTAGGAAGGTGGTCAACCATCCAATCTATCATATTGCATGACTGGAGCGTTTCCAGAATGCGTACCGCCACTCTTCCAAACACGTCACGTGAGTCCCAAGTAATCACGTCGAAGGGTACTTCACCGTAAGCAGCGTTTGGATCGTCTTTGCGACAGTCCATATTGATTCCTGAGGCTCTTAAAGTTGGTCCAACGGCTCCCAGTTTACGCGCAACTTCTGGCGGTAGTACTCCTACACCTTGGGCTCTTTTCAGAATTGTGGGCTCATTGACGCAGACCTTTAGGTAATACTGCATTCTTTTTCTCAAGATGTCCATACCTTTTTTGATTGTGGGTATGGTATCCTTACTTATGTCTCTTCTAACTCCTCCAATGGTGTTCATGGCATAGTTTACCCTGTTTCCAGAGATTGCTTCAAGTAAGTCCATGACGACTTCTCGGTCTCTCCATGTGTAGTGTAAGAGTGTATCGAATCCTATTTCGTGTCCCGCTACTCCAAGCCATAGATAGTGTGAGTGAATTCTCTCCAACTCGCAGACAATGGTTCTTATGTAGAGTCCTCTTCGGGGAACATCTTCGTCAAGTAGCTCTTCAACTCCCTGTGTGAATGTCGTTGTGTGAGCGTGAGAACAAATACCACATACTCTCTCGAAGAAGTATATGTCTCGAACGTATGTCCTTAATTCAGCGGATTTTTCCATTCCTCGATGGTTGTATCCTATCCTAATTTTGGCATCCACAACCTGCTCTCCGTCAACTTCAATAGTGAAGTTTACTGGTTCCTTCAATGCTGGATGCTGTGGTCCTATTGGTATTTTAACAGTCGACATTTTTTATTCAACTCCTTCTGGTAGCCAATCTTTGCGCAGAGGATATACTCCCTCAGGCCAGTCATCTGGCAGAATTAAACGCTCTAAATTGGGGTGGTTTTCAAAAACTATTCCTAGAAGGTCATGTACTTCTCTCTCATAGAAAATAGCTGCTGGTAATATGTCAACAATAGTTTCAATTTTGGGTTTTTTCCTAGGAACTTCGGCTCTAACCGAGGGATACGTGCGGTATCCTTGGTACTTGTACAGGTGATATATGACCTCTAAGGTTTCTCCCTTGTCAACGCCGGTTATAGTGGTCAGGTGTTGTAAGTCCCAGTTGTCTTTCATCCATTGGATAACCTTTCTGTGGTCTCCAGGCTTTACCCTAATGAATATTCTTTTCGCTCTTGGAACCCATACCTCGACGGCGTCTCCGAATGCTTTTTCCAGCTCCGTTTTTAATTTTTCATCCTCTTTTGCGGGGGGTTTTACTTTAGGCTTTGCTTCTTTCTTTGTTTCCTTTTCTTCTTCGGTCATCATGTTTATCCTCCTTTTAGTTTTCCCAGTAGTTTTGCAACTGCGTCAATTATCGCTTCAGGTTTGGGAGGACATCCTGGTACGTACATGTTAACTGGAATTATTTTGTCGTATCCTCCCTCGATATTGTAGCATCCTTGGAAAACGCCTCCAGAGATGGCACAGTTTCCGACGGCGATAACGAATTTTGGTTCCGGCATCTGCTCATATAGGCGCTTGAATCTGGGTGTCATTTGTTTCGTTATTGAGCCTGTGCCTACCATCACGTCTGCGTGTCTCGGTGAACCTACCAAGAGTATGCCGAAACGTTCAATGTCGTATCTGGGCATTAGAGCGGCGATAACTTCTATGTCACAGGCGTTGCATGCTCCGGTGTTCATGTGGAAAACCCAAGGGGATTTTACCCTCGACCAGGTTACAAGTTTATCCTTAAGTCCCAACTATTACCCACCTTCACTATTTCCTATATAGAACCAACACTGCCGCTATTGTGGCAAAGGCCACAAATATTCCACCGTAGAGTGGATTCGCGAAAGCAGAGGTGAATACCAGAAAACCCGCTGTTTCAAGTATTGTGAAGAAAACCGCGTAGTAGAACAACTGCAGTCTAAACTGGAACTTCTCCGCGGGGTATTTTTCCCCACAAGCGTACACACTCATTTTATCCTTGCTTTTCTTTCCTTTAGGTGCCAAAAACCTTGCAGAAAAGTATAATCCACAAGCACTAAGAAAGCTGATTAACAATGCTAGTCCAAATGTGGCAATATCGGGCAATGTCTGTTTGCACCTCCAACTCTAAAATAATAGCGATTAGATACCTTTACCTATTTAAGGCTTCACACTAACAAAGATTTATCTGCATTAAAAGTTTTTCCTCGCCGATTTTCGTTTTTTAAAGTTTTTCATCGGACTTTTTTAACAAGTTCCCTCGGACTATTTTCATATTTTTCGGAATTCGATTTTTCTAACCCCCAAATTCGCCTATATTTTGGGTAAGCTTTGCACAAATGTTTTAAATAGGATGATAATTGTTCCCACAAAACATTTTTTATAGGCGTAAAAAACATAAGGTTTTTTTAAAGGAAAGAATACTATATTTAAAATCACAGACAACCTTCGTTTTGGCAAGGTGTTAGATATGGAGGTAACATTTACTTTAGAAGGTGAGAGCGTCACCATCAAACTTCCCGAAGACCTATACTATAACAATGATCACTGCTGGGTTAAGGTAGAGAACGGAAAAGCGAGAATCGGATTCGACGACTTCGGCCAAGCAACCGCGGGAAAAATCCTGTTCGTAAGACTCAAACCCGAGGGGAAAACCACTGAGGCGGATAAGAGCTTCGGTTCCGTAGAAACCGGAAAATGGGTCGGCCCGCTAAAAGCTCCTATCAGCGGCACTATCTTGGAAGTCAATCCTGAACTAAAAAAGAAGCCCACGATTATCAATGAGGATCCCTACGGAAAAGGATGGTTAGTGGTTGTACAACCAACAAATCTAAAACCAGAATTATCTAAACTTATCACCGGTGCCTCTATCAAAAACTGGATAAACAAGGAGATAAAAGAAAGGCTCAAATAAATCAACATTTCACTCTTTTTTAATTTTTGAGGCTGAAAGAATTGGAAGAATGGAGACTCTTAGACCTAGACGCCCTACCCGCAATTGACACTCAAACTATTTACGAGGCCGTCGCGTCAGCCAGAAGCAAAAACCTAATTCCTGAAACTCTCATACTCTGCTACCCTAAAAGTCCACTGGTATGCATAGGATACCATCAGGATTTGGAGAAGGAAGTAGACTACTCTTTTTGCCAGTCTCGGGGGATACCAGTGGTTCGGAGAATCTTGGGCGGGGGGGCAGTATACCTGGACCAAGGGCAACTCTTCTACCAAGTAATTGTTGATAAGAAGAACCCCAAAGTTCCATTATCGATAAAGGATTTCTTTCGAAAGCTTTTAGAAGCACCCACAAAAACTTACCAGGAGCTGGGCATCCCCGCGGTTTACAAACCAATCAACGACATCGAAGTGAGCGGTAGAAAAATCAGCGGCAACGGTGCCGGCACTCTGGAAAATGTTGTAAACATAATGACTGGGAACATCATAATGGACTTCAACTATGAAATGATGGTAAAAGTCCTAAGGGTTCCGAGCGAAAAGTTCCGGGACAAGGTGGCGAAAAGTCTCGAGGAGCGAATGACCACCATAAAAAAGGAACTGGGACAAGAGGTTCCCCTAGAAAGAATAAAGTCGCTGCTCGTAAAAAACTACGAGGAAACTCTAGATATAAAACTGCGAAAAGGAATACTCACCGATTGGGAAAAGAAAGCCATGAGAGAACTGAAGAAGAAATACCAATCCCCAGAATGGTTGAACCTAGTGTTTTTGCGCCACCCAGACCTAGCACGAAAAGTGAAAATTTCAAGCACCGCATCTGTTTCTGAATCCGCCTACAAAGCACCCGGAGGCCTCATCAGAGTCACCCTGAGGATAGACGAGGAAATGATCAAAGAAATAATGCTCAGCGGAGATTTCTGGATATATCCCGAGGATAAGTTAAGCGAACTAGAAAAAAGACTTACTGGGGCTCCCACCGATATAGGGGAGATAAATCAAGTTATCCAAACATTTTACGAGGAAGAGAAAATAGAAACTCCTGGGATAACCGCACAGGACTTTCTGACAGCGATACGCCAAGCAATAGAGTGAAGCGTTAATTTGCCTTTTTCAAAAATGAATACCAATTATTACGAATCGTTTCTGAATTTCTTTTTAAAATCAAGCACGTTCAATTCATAATTTTTTTAAATTTTAGTAATGATTATATTACAGCGTCATACTAATTGAGCGCTTAACCAAAAGTGGAGGTGTAAACGGCTGGAGGATTATAGGTTAACAAAAGCAGTAACTCTCCATGGATGATCATGTAAATTACCTCAAACTGAACTGCATAACCTCCTAGAAAAAGTCAGAGTGAGAAGAGACCCCTCAGGAAGAGTACTGGCAGGAATCGGGGAAGACGCCGCGGTGATAAAGATCCGGGATGACCTTGTACTCATAGAGACTGTTGATTACATAACCCCGAATGTTGACGACCCCTATATTCAGGGCAAGATTGCTGCTGTAAACGTTACGAATGACGTGTATAGTGTAAATCTACCCGATTTACATGCATAAGCAATAGGCGCAACCGATGTTGTGAGCTTCTTAGCGATACTCGGAATACCTGAAAACATGCCTATCAAAATAGCTGAGGGCATGCTGCGGGGAATAAACGATTTACTAAGCGAGCTGGGCACCACAACCATCACAGGCGGCCACACCATACTGAATCCCTGGCCCCTAGTCGGAGGAGTGGCTTCAGGAATAGCTCATCCAGACCAGATAGTATCACACAAAAACGCGCAGCCCAACGACATAGTACTGCTTACCAAACCGCTGGGTACACAGCCAGCCATGGCCTGTTACAGAGGACTCCGAGATCCCATCGTAGCAGAGCAAATGCTGGGAGTAATATCCAGAAAAGAGGCGGAAGAAATTGTTCAGAAAGGGATTGATATTATGACAACGACAAATAAGCCGGTGGCTGAGGCGATGATAGCTGTTAAACCCCATGCTTCTACGGACGTTACAGGATTTGGACTGCTTGGTCACTCACAGGAAATAGCAAAAGCCAGCAAGGTCAACATTGACATTCACACAATTCCCATAATCAAAGGCTCTTTAGAGCTTTCAGACCTTTTTGGATACGGTCTTCAGTCTGGTGAGTCAGCGGAAACAGCGGGCGGAATGCTTCTAATTATTTCAGACGACCAGAAGGAAAATTTGGAATCAGAACTGGGCAAACGCTCTGTGAGCCACTACGAAATAGGTACGGTGAGGAAGGGGTCTGGAAAAGTTGATACCAGCAAGGCGGAAATACTCGAAGTTTGAGCGGCAGTTATGATCTGGGGATGAAACCCTATTTGGGAATCTGCAGAGAACATCCCATCCCGCAAGGATGGTGCCGCTACTCAACTAATTTCCTACTCTCTCCAGATTGATTTTTCAAGAATTTCTCTATAATTAAATTTTATTTGTTATCTTTTAACCCATTTTATGATGATGACTCCCCTAAATTGGCTTTCATACGGTCTCTTTTTGTCCCCCCTTCCCCTTTAAAGACCCTTTTCGGGGTTTTTGGGCACGTAAGAGTTAAATATAACATCAAATCCAAACTACTCCGTTTTAAAAAAAATAAAAATAGTGAGTGGAAAATAATAGAGGCGACTTGAATGATTGACCCCACGATTATTCACGTGGCTCTTTTAGCGCTAGTCATAGTCTTCGGCGTACTCGCTGTAGAACTTAAAAGACTTGACCATGCAATCATCGCCTTTGCGGTAATGAACGTAATCTTAGGGGTTCTATTCTACCTACTCTACGCACCATGGGTGGCAGTATTCCAATGGCTAATCTACGCAGGGGCAATAGTGGTTCTCCTACTGGTTACCGTAAGCCTCACAAGACAAGCACGCGAGAGTGAGTAAAAATGGATAGAGAAAAACTAATAAAAGTCACAAGAATAGCAGCCGGCATAATTCTCGCAGCATTCATCGTAGCCATAGCAGTCAAAGTATTCTGGCTAACTCCCTTCACCTTTTACCCGTTCTCCCTAGCGTATTTCGCCTCACAATACACTAATATCACAATGCCTGGTATCACAGCTGTTCCAGTATGGCAAATAGCCCTCTATGAAGGCAACTACCTATGGTCAAACAGGGTCATTGACACAATGGCTCTAGCCGTAGCATTTGTTGCCACGGGAATCGGAGCAGCAATACTGCTTCGAGCAGAACCTGAAGAAAAAGAAGAAAAAGGAGCTGAAAACTAATGGCGTTACCCGTATCCCCCGGAATTTATCTGGTAAGCGCGGCGGTCCTCTACGGCGTCGGACTTTATGCTGTGGTGACTAAGAGAAACGTCATAAAACTGGCACTCGGCATCGAAGTCCTAGTTGCAGCAGCTCACCTAAACTTTGTAGCCCTCTCAGCTTACAGATGGTTCACCCAGTGGGTGCTTGATTTATTCTCCATTTTCCAGGCTTTCGGAATAACGGACAATTTCTTCCTAACCGTTTTTGGAACATACTTTATCACATCGAACTTCTACACACCCCTATACGTAGACCCACTTGCACACGTTTTCGTTATAATATCCATTGTTCTCGGTGGTTGCGTGATAGCAGTAGCCCTGTCATTCATCGTGAATCTCTACAAGCACTACGGCACACTGGACTCACAGAAAATGAGAAAACTCAGATGGTAGAGGTGAAAAATGATGATACAATACGCACCCTGGCTTGTTTGGATAGTTCCCATGTTGGGAGCAGTCCTAACACCCGTTTTTAGCAAAATTAACCCAAAACTCAGAGACATATGCGCCATACTATTCGCAGGCGCAGCAGCAATAATAGCCGCATCCATGATTCCCGACATATGGAACGGATACATTACTCTACCCCAACCACAGATCCAACTCGGAATAAGTCTATATCCATGGGACATCACACAAACATTCTCCGGAACAATCCTCGGAATACCCGTAAACATCCCGATAACCATAAAGTGGATGTCAATTGTACCCTACGATTGGACCCAACTCTGGATACCAAACATTCCCCTAAACCCTCCGGCACCACTCGGAATTTGGATGCCACAGGGACTATACGCGGGAGTACTCGTTGACCCCCTAAGCGTGTTCATGGCAAATGTAACGGCGAGCATAGGATTCCTAATAATGGTCTTCTCCTGGGGCTACATGCACGGAGAGCCTGACCTCACACGCTACTGGTTCTTTATGAACTTCTTCATCGGCGGCATGATCTTCCTATGCATATCCGACAGCCTCATCCAGATGTTCATAGGCTGGGAGATAGTGGGCCTCTGCAGCTGGGGCCTAATAGGATTCTGGCACAAAGCCAAAGAAAAAAGCCCAGTCCCAGACTATGTCACAGAAGGAGAATACAACGCCTACTGCGGCATGAAAGCATTTATGACCACGAAAATCGGTGACATAGCCCTACTAATAGCAATAGTAGTAATATTCTTCATCTCGGGAACCTTCAACTTCACCCAGCTACAACAAAACGCAGCAGTATACATTATTAATCCGCTTGCTCCAACAAATGCTGGACTTGGTTGGATTTCCGACCTAGCCATAAGAGGACTACTGCCTGTTGTCGCGATACTATTCTTCGGTGGTCCGGTAGCAAAATCTGCACAGTTCCCCCTGGATGTATGGTTACCAGAAGCCATGGCTGGTCCCACAACAGTCTCAGCGCTAATACACGCTGCAACCATGGTTGTGGCAGGTGTATACCTAGTAGCCCGAGTGCTACCCATATTCTACGGAGTACCACAAACACTACTAACACTAGTAGAGAACCCCCTTCTGTATTCATTGTATGGTGTCAACCTTGGAGCAATACAGTGGTTCCTGCTGTACCTAAAAGTTCAAAGCGGGGTGCAGACCTTCTTCATAACAGTTGCCATTATAGGCGCCTTCACAGCTCTTCTAACGGCGAGCATGGGCATAGTGGCCAGAGAAATCAAAAAAGTCCTCGCCTACTCCACCATGAGCCAGATCGGATACATGATGCTCGCTCTAGGCATTGCTGGAATCTCCGCTGCTTCGGCATTGGGATTCCTTGCGGGCACGTTCCATCTAATGACTCACGCCATCTTCAAAGCATTGTTATTCCTTTGCGCGGGAGCGGTGCTCCACGTGGTTATTACAAAGGACATGTTTGAGATGGGTGGGCTCAGAAAAAAGATGCCTATCACATACGCATGTATGCTTGTGGGGGCTCTCGCCCTAGCAGGGTTCCCTCCATTCGCGGGATTCTTCAGCAAAGAAGCAATACTAGGCGCAACTTGGGACGCATACCAACTGATTTTCTACGCAATAGCCCTTATAGTGGTTGCAATGACCACGTTTTACACGTTCCGCATGATGGGATTAACGTTCCACGGTCCAGAAAGCAAACACGTCAAAAGCCTAGACAAAGAAGGACACATCCACGAAGCTCCAAAAGTGATGTACGTACCCTTATTAATACTCGCGGGTGCAACCATACTATTTGGATGGCTTGAGCCAGCTTTCAGAAAGTACTTCCTAGGACCATTCACCACATACCTACCAAGCTTTTCAGAATACTTCCACCTACAAACATACCTCCTCGGAGGGCTGGTTTTCAGCGAGGCACCCTTAGGTTTACCCGAAGCCCTCGTTCCTTATTGGGAGTTATGGGAGTATTGGCACTACTTTGAGATGACCAGTTATAGCGGATGGTTTGCAGAACTGGCGAGTGCCTGGCCGTCGATTCTTTTGTCACTCGGACTATTCGCAATCGGCTTCATACCCGCATGGTACTACTACATATCCCGAAGAGGCGTCGCTGCAAACGTAACCGGCACTCGTATAGGTGGAGCCATCTGGAATTTCCTCTACAACAGATGGTACATAAACAAGCTCTACCACGTAGTCTTCGTCAACGGATTCCTTTCAGGAGCCGCCTGGCTCTACAGAAACCTTGAAGTCAAAGTATTAGATGGATTCAACTACGCCAGCGCGAAACTAACCGTCCTCGTAAGCGAAAAATTCAGAAAAACACAAACCGGAGTAGCCTTCATCAACACACTAATGATCATAGCAGGAGTGGCGTTACTCATTGTAATATTTCTACTATGGTAGGAGGATGAAAAAATGTTAAACAACATATTAGCAAGCTACGAACTTCTCGCTTCCATAGCAGTCCTACTGATAATGGGACCAATAGTTTACCTAATCGGAAAAAAATCCGGCAGAACTGCAAGATGGCTAGCATTCATAGCCGCAGGCACCTCAGCAGCACTCATGATACACATAGGAATAGTTCTGCTCAACCCCTACGCCATATCACAAACACTAAAGTTAACGCTAGACCCAACAACATGGATATGGACATATAGTTTCGAATACACCACCCAAGGATTCCCATGGGCACTAACATTCAACGTGCAACTTTACCCATTCACAACCTCAATCAACATAAGTTACCAGCCATTCAACTTCTTCGACAAAGCGGTTTCACAACCCCTATACCTAGTGTACAAAATAATTCCAAACAGTCCCTACCTAATGATGCTTCCTATTTCACAGTTTGGCAATCCCCTAGCAAACATCTCTCTTAGCGCGGGCCTAATCGCCGACGGGTTGAGCTACCCCATAGCCATGCTCGTATCAGGACTGGGCGCCGCAGTCATGTTCTACTGCGCCTTCTACATGAAGGACGTAGAAAACCCCGGAAGCTTCTTCGGAAACATGCTACTATTCATAGGAGGTATGCTCGGAGTACTACTAGCAACAAACGTCATAGAATTCTTCCTCTTCTGGGAAGTGATGCTCATCCCCTCATACATACTGGTAAACCAGTTCGGACTAACCGAAAGAAAAAGCATCACCGCCCTCAAATACTTCCTATGGACCACCTTCGGCTCCGTAATCATGTTCGCAGGTCTACTCATGATGGGCGTAACACTAAACTCATTCGACTTCAGACAAATGTCCTTCAACCTACAATATGCATATTTTAACCCTACAAACTCTGTACTAAGCTTCTTAAACTTCATTAATCCCTCTTTCCCAACGTTCAATATATGGGTCATCCTGTATCTCACCGGTTTGATTCTTGTCATCCCAGCAATCCTAATCTTCATAGGCTTCGCCGTGAAAATGGCAATATTTCCCCTTCACACATGGTTACCAGACACCTACATGGAGGCACCAATGCCCGTTGTTCTCCTGCTGAGTGCAGCCATGACCAAAACCGCAGCCTACGGTATCGCGAGGTTCCTAGTGGTTTACATGGGACCCTCTGTGCAAATGCTCACGACGAGCCTAGGAATAGTTGCCCTAGTCACCGCTATTTACGGCGGAATCTTGGCACTAACACAAAAGAACCTAAAGAGGATGCTTGCATACTCATCAATGTCGCAAATGGGATACATTCTATTCGGCTTCGCCATGATTAACGTCATTGGTGTGAACGGCTCCCTCCTGCACGTACTGAACCACGGCATCTGCATGGGAGTATGGTTCATGGTTGCTGGAATCATACTGAAAACCACCGGAACCCTAGACTTCGACAAACTCGGAGGGCTGTCCGAGAAAATGCCTACAACAGCCGCGATAGCAACCATCGCAGGCCTCTCAGTTGCGGGCGTACCACCGCTGTTAGGGTTCACCAGCGAGTGGATGATATTCGCAGGAGGCTCAACGGCAACACAGTACCTGCTAACAGCACTCCTACTCGTAGCAACAGCCGTCACACTCGGCTACTACCTATGGGCAGTTCGAAGAATATTCTTCGGACCACTAAAAGAAGGACTCAAAAAAGTACAAGTTCCACGAAGCCTAGTGGCACCCATAGCCGTGTTAGCAGCCTTCGTCGTGGTGCTGGGAATAGTACCAGCAATTGCTACACAGTACTTCACACCGATAACCAACCAAATACTACCAACACTATATGGATACCAGCAGATACTCTACCTACTAGGATTAGGAGGTCTATAAAATGTTAAGCGACATAAATCTAATATATCCAATACTCATCCCAATTGCAACCGCAATACTGGTAATTGGAGCCGGCACCCTGTTCGAAAGAGTAGCCGGAGGCAAACTACAAAGAATAAGAGAAATCATAGCAACCGCAGGATTCTCAGCCACCGCATACGTCATCTACCAAATGTACTGGAACATGAACACCCTAAAACTCTCATCAGACATCATATTCGCTCTATCCGCGACCACTATATACATTACACCAACCTTCTACTTCCAATACATGCCAGCCGGATACATACTAACCATACTCATGAACATGCTCTACAGCGGAAGCACTTTATGGACAATACTAGCAGCAGTCACAGCACCACCCACCGGCTCAGTCTTCGCAGTAGACTTCCTAAGCATACTCATGGCAGCAGCCTTCACCGGACTCGGACTACTCGTATGCATATACTCCATACAATACATGGAACACGACACCGGCAAAACAAAATTCTACGCACTACTACTAATCCTAGTAGCATCACTAAACGGCATAGTCTTCTCAGGCGACCTATTCACACTATTCATATTCTTCGAAATAATGAGCATAAGCGCCTACTGCCTCGTAGGATTCAGAAAAGAAAAATGGGAACCAGTAGAAGCCGGATTCAAATACCTCATAATGGTAGCAGTAGGAAGCAGCCTAGTCCTCTACGCAATGTCATTCATATACGGCTACACCGGAACACTAAACTTCGCCTACGCCGGAACCCTAATAAACATCCTAGACTGGCTACAACTATTCACCCTCAGACCCCTATTCTACCTAATAATCGCACTCCTCATAGCAGGATTCGGCGTCGAAGCAGCCATAGTCCCCCTTCATTTTTGGTTGCCCGATGCGCACCCGGCTGCTCCTAGTGGTATGAGTGCTATGCTGTCGGGTGTGGTTATCGCTTCTGGTGTGTATACGTTTATTCGTACCTTGACGGTGATGTTCCCGGTGCAGTTGATTCCTTCGCCGTTACTAGATTTGGTTCCTTTGTTGAAGTTGTACACCTTTACTCTGGGTCGTTATAGTTTTCCTGTTGGTTTTCCAGCGTTTCCGGTTCCGTATCCGTTTGACTGGAACAATGCTTTGGTCGTTTTGGCGATTGTTACTATGGTTGTGGCTAACGTTATGGCTTTGCTTCAGAAGGACCTTAAGCGTTTGCTTGCGTACAGCAGTATTCTTAACATCGGCTTCATCCTGATCGGCTTCTCGACTGGCACGCTTCTCGGATTCACTGCTTCATGGTTCCACGTGATTAACCACGCTATTATGAAGGGGCTTCTCTTCTTGTGTGCTGGAGCGTACCTACACGCGACTGGTTCGCGTATGCTGGACGACCTCTCCGGCATTGGGAGGAAGATGCCCACTGTAAGCATTAGCGTGGGTATCGGCGGTTTGGCGCTTATTGGTCTTCCGCCTTTCAATGGTTTCTGGTCTAAGCTTTTATTGATTCTTTCGCCTGTTCAGCTTGCGCCCTTTACTTTTAATGGGTGGGTTTGGATTACTCTGGCTGTGGTTGCGGTGATTTCCAGCGGTTTCTCGGCTATTTATTACCTGCGGCTTATTCAGATAATCTGGTTCGGTAAGGAGTCTGCGAAGGTTAAGTCTCTGGAGAGGAAAAGAGCCCCGGTTTGGATGCTTGTTCCTATTGTCTTGTTAGCTGCTGCTTGCGTGGTGTTCGGAATATTCCCCGGCATAATTTACAGTCTTTCTAGCAGTGCTGCGGGAGCGCTCTACTTCATACCGGCGTACTTTAGCGGAATTCTTCCAATCTAATTCTTCCTTTTCTTTTTTATTATTTTTTGGTTTTTTGATTTTATCTACTGTTTAGGTTCTACCGCTATTTTCTGAATCTTAAGAAGTAGACCGCAACCCCTGCTAAGGCAACCAGCGTTACAGCCCCTACTCCCACGTAGAGTGGAGCGGATGAACCGCCCACACTCATCAACCCTGACATAACCGAGAATAGTAAAAGAACCGGCACACCACTAATAATTAAGGTTTGAGGCTCAACAAGGTCCACAGTCACGGGAATGTCTGGAAAAATCACCATACCACTTGGTGTGCCTCCCAGTCTTCTGCACCAGTTCTTTAACTGGTGTGACATCTATCTCTGGTAAGTATCGAAGGTGATAACGGCGGGTTTTTATACCCTATTGACGTATGGTATTTGAGGAAATTGGATTTGTTTGACTACGTGCCAGATAGTAAGGAGAACGAGCAGTTGTGTATAAACATCAAAACGGGGCATGGATAGAAAGCGATTTTTGAGATACGTGTGCCGGTTAAGGAGGCGAGTAGTATGGAAGAGATAATATTTCTCGTAGAAGAATCAGCAGAGGGTGGATATGAAGCGAGAGCATTAGGATACTCCATATACACAGAAGCTGAAGATTTAGAGGAGTTGAAGGTAGCGGTTAGGGACGCTGTGAGATGCCACTTTGAAGAAGACCAAATGCCTCGAATCATAAGACTGCATGTGGTAAAAGATGAGGTTATAACCGTATGAAAATTCCAAGAGATATCAGCGGTGAAGAACTCTGCCGGCTTCTCAAAAAATATGATTATCAGATTACACGACAGACGGGAAGTCATATAAGACTAACAACCATTCTAAAAGGAGAACACCACATTACAATTCCTAGACACAAGCCTTTGAAGGTGGGAACTCTCAACAGCATTTTAAACGATATCGCCAGTCACCTAGAGATAGACAAATCAGAACTGATTAAGGAATTATTTGGAAAAAAGTAAGGCTCACAAATTACCTATTTAAAGTTGTCCAGTCAGAGTGCGATAGGGCAACTCGGGATCTAGCTTTTTATCAACATTTAAACTTACTGTAATTATAGAATTTGCTAAATCCTATTTAATAGGTTCATCATTTGATATATCAACGAATCTAGTGGGGCTAGTAAACTGGCTTTTTAACTCAGATAAAAAGGAGCGTTAATGTTTTTAACACTATTTTTGCAAAATATTTAAATATAATTTGATTTTTTGTGTTAAATATGGATGTGGAATCCGCTGTTTTTTCTCTGGTTTCTATCGAGCCGCATAAAGTTAAAGAATTGATCGATAAGCTTCCGTACAGTCAGAGAGCTGTGTATGTTGCCGTAAAATTGTTGGAAGAAAAGGGTCTAATAGAGAGAAGGGGTAGGGGGAGGGAATTGGTGGTTGAAGTTTCTAGGGGGTATGAGCCTCAAAAGTTGAGGGACATTTACATTAAATCTTTGAGTTTTGGTGTGGATCCGGGTTTTCTTTTAAAGAAGAGTACTATTGATGTTTGGAAAACATTGAGAAATCAGGTGAGTCTGAGAGAGATACAGGATATAACGGGCTTGTCGTATAATTGGGTAAGGAAAATTGTGAGGTTTTTATTTGATTCTAATCTTGTTACTTACATAAGGAGAAAGCCCGCCGTGGTAAGCCTGAAAGAAGGGCATGAACTGAATGTGTTATTGGATAAATTTTTTTCTGAAGAAAGGGATACTAAAAAAATTTTTTATCCTGGGGCGATTCCTTTTGAAAGGTTAGTTCAGACGCCGGAGGGAATTGAGCGGATGCTTTACGATAAGATAGATGAGGGGCTTGCTATTCGGGGTACGGGGCTTTTAATTAAGGGGAGGGGTAAATTGAGTGTGGTTGAGAGTGTTGGTAGGGAATTGAGTGTGGAGGAAATTTTTCTTAGGGAAATTGAAACGCCTGAGGGTGTGGAGGATTTCTGTATTAAATTGATTGAATCAAAAGAGGTCGATTATGATAGACTTTTGGAACTCTCGAAGGAGAGAAACATGGTTAATGTGGTTGGCTGCTATCTTGATATATTAAACGGTATCAAAAGGCTTGTCGATTCTTCTGTAATTGAAAAATTCAGGAAAAGCATTTCAAAACGCAGGAGAGTTTTTTTGAAGGCGTTTGAAAAATATGGAAAGGAGGGGTGGGAAAAAACGTATGAAGACAGATGGAACGTTGACCTCTATCTAGATATTGGGGCAATAAGGCATGGAGTTGAAATGTCAACTACTCATACCTAAGGCACCTAAAGGACTGAGCTTGTAGCTATGTTAGACCTCAATTTTGTAGGTGGCTTCGGCTTCACCACATGCCACGTGTATGCTGAATTTTATTTTCATGAGTGCTATCACAAAAGGTAATATTAAAAAAAAGTAACGTGTTAAAAAGCATAAAGAATTATAATTCTAATTTTTTTAATTGGTAGTAAAAATTGCAAAAATAGAAAAAATTAGGAAGAAAAAGAGTTTTTAGGACGGCTCCTTTTTCTTAACCGTGAAAATGTTTATTTGTTGAAACTTGAGTATTATACTTATGTTTCAACTTTTTGTTGATAGGGAGAGGGAGCTAGAGTTTCTGGAGGAGAGGTACTCTTCAGGTCAGCCGGAGCTCTTGGTGGTTTATGGGCGGCGGAGGATAGGAAAAACCGCATTACTTCTGCATTTTGTTCGAAACAAGCCTCATGTGTACTTCTTGGTTACAGAGAAACCGGTCAAGGATTCTGTTAGAGAGCTGAAAGAGCTCTTTGCTGACTACTTGAAGGATGAACTTTTCAGGCTAGCTGATATAAAAGACTTTGAAACGTTGTTCAGGGAGTTTTTTCTGCGTAAGGGTTCTGAGAGGATTGTTTTGATAATTGATGAGTTTCCGGTTCTCATTGAGGGATATAAGCCTGTGGTTTCGATATTCCAGAGATTATGGGACACTTTTTTGTCAAAGCGGAGTGATGTGTTTCTGGTTCTGTGTGGTTCAAGTATTGGAATGATGGAAACAGATGTTTTGGGATATAAGAGTCCCCTTTACGGTAGGAGAACCGGGCAATGGATGTTGGGTGAAATGGGTTTCTTTAGTGCGAGTGGCTTTTTCCCGAATTATGCTACCGAGGATCTGGTTAAGGTTTACAGTGTGGTTGGAGGGGTGCCGAGTTACCTCGCAAGTTTTAATGGTAGGAAAACATTTGAAAAAAATCTTGTTGAAAATATCTTCTCGAGGGGAGGTTATCTTTACGAGGAGGCTGAAATTCTTCTTAAGCAGGAGCTGAGGAAGCCCGCGAACTACTTCGCCATTCTGAGAGCCGTAGCAGCAGGAAAGGAATCCTTCGGTGGAATCGTAAACGAAACAGAGCTGGATAAAAGCTTGGTGTCAAAATACCTGTCGGTTCTCCAGAGTCTACGCATAGTGGAAAGAGAACTGCCAACATTCTCCAGTGTAAAGGCTAAAACAAGAACGAAGAAAGGAAGATACGTGATAGTAGACAACTACTTCAGGTTTTGGTTCCGCTTCGTTTACCCGAACAGAGGGATACTTGAAAGCGGGGAACTAGACACATTCATGCCGAAGTTCAACGAAGAATTTAACAGCTACCTTGGAGAAGCCTTCGAAAACATCTGTAGGAAATACATTCTCAGAAGGCTCATCAGGGATCCATTCCTAGAGGTGGGCAGGTGGTGGCATAAGGGAACGGAAATAGACATAGTGGCCAGCAACAGCCGGATAATCATCGTAGAGGTTAGATGGTCAAACCTGTCAGGAAAAGAAGCAGCGTCGATCCTAGAGAAGCTAGAGGCTAAGGTGGAAAAGATAGAATCCACAAAAAAGAAACACTATGTCCTATTGGCTAAAAAAGTGGAAGACAAAAACAAGCTTCAAAACACAAACCATTCCGCTTACGACTTGGAGGACGTAGCGAAACTCATCGGCAGACCACCTTAAAAGATTTGAGCAAGAAATCTCCATCCTCTAAAGGTTGAGAATGAATTGCGTGAGGTTAATGCCGAAAAAGGAAAGAGAGTAATAAGGCTGGTTCAACCGGAAAGGGTGAGAAGCTGTTAACGGGGAGATGGCACGCCCACGTTCTCTTGTTTGGGATAGAATATGTTTTTTGGTAGTCTCGGGATTAGTACTTTTTTAAAGGTGAACTTTAACTAGAATGTTTTTCGTGTTTTTGGAAAAGCTTTAATTGTGGATTTGAATATAGCCCCTCTTGGAGGGCTATTTGTGAGCCTTGAAAGAAGAAAAAAAGATAGTGGAAGGTATAGCGCCGGAAATATTGGTAAATGGATGATTATTGGTTCCGAGCTTCCCATCATGGTTGTTACTGGTGTTTTTATCGGGAATTATATAGGTCAACAGTTCGGTTCTCAGTTTTCCATCTATTGGCCGATAATTAGTGCTTACATAAGTCAAGTGTTAAGTCCTGAGCTTTCCGCCTATTGGGCAATACTCGGTGCTTATGTAGGTCGACAGTTAAATCCTCAGTTTTCCGCCTATTGGGCAATACTCGGTGCTATTTTGGGTTTCTTGGTGGGAATATATAATTTGTTCAAAATTATTAGACTTTGGGAATCCCGAGAAATTTCCAAAAGAATTGATATAAAAAAGGAAACCCGTGCCCCTTCACCTCCACCGGTTGAATCGAAGGTTTTGCCGGGGGAGGTTCAGGAAAAAGACTCTAAATTCTCTGAGGATGAAAAATGGGAAAGAGTACTTAAACTTATGAAACTTCAAGTGAACTTTGAGGATGAGGAGAAGTCCTCTTCTAAAAATGATACTGACTTTGAGGAATAGCTTTTATATATGTAATCAGCACTGTAGAGGCAGCCTCAAAAACAATATCAGCGGGGTAAACCAATGGACGTGCTCACGGCAAGAGAATACGCACAAATCAACGCAAAGGTAAGAGCACTTAAATCACATCTGCTATCAGTAGGAGACTACGAAAAACTAGTGCAGTCCACCAACATTGATGACGTAGTACGCCTTCTCAGTGCAACTCCCTACGCCGAAAGAATAGCCCAAGTCGAACTAAGACCCCCCTATGATCTAGTACAGATAGACAGAGTTCTAAGCGAAGAATTCCTAAGGTCTTTCGACTTGATAATAAATAGTTCTACGGGAAAAGCCAAAGTTTTTTTAAAACTTTATAGAGAAAAATTCTACTACGACAATCTAAAAGTTATAATCAGTGCGGTAACTAGCAAAACGCCGAAACAGACAGCCCTACAATACATCGTGTCACTGTCCCCCAAAGAAGCGGAGGAGTACGGCATTCTCTTAGACGCGCAGAATATTAATCAGGTCGTTGATCAGGTAAGAAAACGTAAGGCTAAAGAAGCCTTAACGGCAGCTCTTCCCCAGTTTGAGTCTCTTAAAACACCGTTAGTACTCGAAAATGCACTTGACAGGGAGATATACGGCGAACTCTGGGCAAACATAAAAAAACTCTCCAGAAGTGATAAAAAATACGCCAAGACAATAATCGGAACAAAAATAGACAACATAAACATCCTGACCATTCTTAGAAGCAAAGCCCTGAAACTTCGACCAGAAGTAATAGAACAACTCATTCTGCCCGTATTCTACAAATCTGAACGGGCCATCAGAGAATGCATTGCTGCACCAGATATAGACGGTGTACTAAACACCCTCTCGGTTTCGGAATTCCGATACCTTGCCTACAGAGCAAAAGAAGTGTATGAACAAACAAAGTCCATTTTTCCAATTGAACATGCTTTCAACGAGTATCTTACCCAAATTATTTACTCCCAATTGCTTGGTTTTCCCTTTCACATAGGGGTTCCCATAGCTTATTTGGAACTTAAAAGCCAAGAAATCCGAAACATTAAAATAATAATTGTCGGGAAAGTAGAGGCGGTAGAACCGAGCAAGATTCGTGACCTACTAATAATCTTCTGATAGAGGTGAAAGAATGAACAAAAATTTCCTACTCCTACTAATCGCAGCGGCGATAGTCCTCACAGTATCAATGTACAATAGCTTCGTAGTGGCACAGTTACAATATATAGACTTTAGTCCCTTCGCAAAATACACAATAGGTATAGGTGCGGGTCTCGCTGTAGGTTTAGCGGGTCTTGGAGCTGGTCTTGGCATGGGTACAGCGTCCGCAGCCGCTATAGGAGCTATAAGTGAGAAACCCGAAGTGTTCGGCAGATCCATCATCTACATTGTGTTAATCGAAGCTATCGCGATATATGGATTCGTTATAAGTTTCTTGTTGTTGGGCAGACTATAAAAAATAAAAATCTACCACTTTTTTTTAATCCCCCTTTTCTTAGATTCAGTCATCTCAATGCATGATTCTAATTATTTGATGGTGAGAATCTCATAAGTTGTGAAAGAGGAGTATATTAGTTCTTGCAGGGTCACCACATGAAAAGAAAAGTTCGCTCCTACGAGAAGCAAACAAGTTGTAGATGAATTTCGAAGATTCTGCAAAAGATGTTTTAGACTAACCTCTCTTGGCTGTTGAGTTACCGTTTATTCCAAGGTTTTTCAATCAAGTCAAGAAAATGTTTTGCTTGTCTGAAAAAATAAAATAGTAAGATATTATTCTAATAAAGTCTTTGCCGCTTTCACTCTAATTTCTTTAATGTTCCTCTCTAGTATTGCTTGGAAGGTGTTGTCAACAGATATGCTACCATCCTTTTTTCTGACCAAACATCCACCGGTTGCGTCTAATGTTTCCTTTGAAACGGTTATGTTTGTTGTATTTTTAGTTTCCGCTTCCACATTTTTTGCGATCGAAGAAGTGTTTGACAGGTATTTGCTATGTCCCGCGGGTAGGAGAACCTCTAACTCTCCGCCGCCAATACTTATTGCGGCGCTTTGAACCAACCTTTCCAATATTTTGGGATACTCTTTCGAGGAAGTTAGTTCACTTAGTTTTTCGTTGGCCTTCTCGTACGCCATTTCAATTAGTTGTTCTTGTGCTTTTGTTTTCCTCTGTTTTGCCTTGAGTTTTGCTTCTGCTAGCCTTCTTCGCTTGTATCTCTCTGCCTCTTCTTTGCCTCTTTTGATTATTTCCTCAGCCTTTTTTTCCGCTCTGCCTGTTGCTTCTTCCTCTATTTCCTTCGCCTTTACGTTTGCTTCCTCAATTATTGAACTTGCTCTTTCTTCTGCCTCTTCTTCGATTCTGCTTTTGATCTTTTTTAATCTCTCCATTTCCGGCTCTTCCACGCCTTCTACTATTACTTCTTCTTCTCCTTCGACTGCTTCTTTGTCTGCCGCCTTCATTTTATCTATCCCCCGATTACTGTTTCCACAATTACCTTAACTGCTGCATCCATTCTTTTTGAGCCTTCCGATATGATGTTCTCTGCTTCCTTCTCAGATTCGTTCTCAATGGTTTTAATTTCTTCATTCACAGTTTTTTCTGCTTTTTTCATTATTTTTTCGACTTCTTTTTCAGCCAAACTGACCTTTTCTTTAAATAAATCGTCCCTTTTTTTAGTTGCATTATTTTCTATTGCTCGAGCTTCACTCTCCGCTAAAGAGATTTTTTTCTCGGCAGCCTCTTCAGCACTTCTGATAACTTTAAGAACATCCGAAGCCATTGCACTCACCTCAAAAGCTCACTGTATTTTCAGGTTTGAAGTATTACCTTTTAATATTTAACAATAACGCTATGTCTTACGCCCAAAAATAAGTATAGTTACAAATTATGGTACTGCCCGCCTCAAATGATGAAATACACTAACAATAATTGAAAACGGGTACGGGACCCATTTTTACTCACGTTCAATGTCGGTAAGTTTTCAAAATATTATCTCCTAAGGGATGAATTGAGAACTTTTCACACGTTGAGGATAGAATTTACTCTCCCGCAGAGAGAATAATCTTCAGTATTTAACTCCAAATAAATTGTACTATAATATACCTGTAAATGTCTGCAAAAATTATATATATTCGAAACTTTAACCGTAAAATACTTCTCTAGTCACATTATCTGGTACAAATTTTCAAAGGGACTTGCAATGAAATTCACTGTAGCTGAAATGGGCATTATAAAGGTTATCAGTCATAAAGATTATGAACGTGACTTATTACGTTGCTTACACGAGATAGGAGAAGTAGAACTCATAGACATATTGGAACAGCGTACTTCAGCGGCTACCGAGCTTTCTGAAAAGGAACAGTCCGTTTACAAGGTTTTAAACGACATACAAAGACATGTTGATTACCTCGAATTAGCCCAGTATGTTCCTGGTATAGCGGCTAAAATACGTGGAAAAAAGCGTTATTTGGTTGACGATAAAAAATTAGATAAAATACTTGACATGTCTGAAAAGACCCTGGGTAAGGTTGAGCCGAAAATACAGTCTCTAAGCCAGGAATTCTTACAAGCGCGGCAGAGCTTAGACCAGCAAAATACAATATTTAAGGTAGCAGAGACCCTTGAACCCCTAGATATTACCATAGCTCAACTAGGCCCAGGAAGATACGTTTACGCAGTAGCGGGAACGGTGCCAACCATAAGATCTGGAACACTAAAATGGCGTATCAAAGAGGTAACTGAGGGCAACTATGTTTTCCGCTCCGCCAGCATAGCTGGAGGGCGGGACGTAGTTTTCATAGCGATACTAAACCAGTACCGTGGAGTGGTCGAAAGAATTCTCACTGCTTTCGGTTTCGAAGAGTTCAAGGTACCTCCGGATGTCAAAGGCACTTTGAAAGATGTAATGACAAAAACTCAAGCAAAGATAAAAAAATTAGAAGAAGACCTCCAAAACCTAGAAGAAAAACGCATGGGTATAATCAAAGAGTGGGGATACCAGTTACTCATTTGCAGAGAACTGCTCGAAATTGAAAGAGACCGTATAGATGCTAAAAAGTACCTCCGGATAACAAAATCAACTATAGAAGTTTGGGGCTGGGTTCCCCTCAGTGAGGTTAAAAAACTAAGGAACGCCATTGATAATGTTACAGAAAAGACCGCTATAATCGAGGTCACAAAAAATCCTCCCACCGAAGAAACGCCTCCAACAAAAATGGTAAATAGCAGAATTTTTAGCCCGTACCAAAAACTAGTAAAGGGTTTTGGTATACCAAACTATCGAGAAACAGACCCAACAAAACTTATGACTCTAACCCTTCCATTTTTCTTCGGACTAATGTTTCCCGACGTAGCTCACGGAGTTATACTAACCCTGTTTGCACTCGCCATTCTCGCCTGGAGACTAAAAAGACCAGCAATCACTGGAATTATGGCATATATATACGAAGGAGCAGGCTTGCTGGTTCTCTGTGGACTTTCTGCAATAATTTTCGGGTTCCTTTTCGGCGAAGTGTTTGGGTCAACCGCCATTATTAATCCTCTATGGTACTATCCGTTCGGAACAACGGATGGAAACTTTAGACTCCTGAGACTAGCAATAGTCATCGGAGTAATCGAAATCACCTTCGGATTTTCCGTAAGATTTGCTAACCTAGTAAGGAAGGGTCAGAAAAAACTGGCGGTCTTCCAGCCACTTTTTCTTATATTGTTCTACCTAGGCGCATTCCTAATAATATACAGTGATGAATATAGTGTTAACTTTATGAACTGGGGCTCCCCATGGGGGGCTTCAACAAGTAAGTTGAGCCAACTAGTAACCAACTATTTCACCCCTTCAGTAGGCCTCTCTGTAAGCAACTTGCCAACGATGTGGCAGGCAATGACACCCTTCTGGTACACAACTATAAGACCCCTAAAAGTCCTAGAACCCCTAGGTATTGGAACCTATCTAATGGATACACACTTATGGCATAGCTTGGAACTGATAGCTCAGATTCAGTATTTCCTTGGAGACCATCTATTGCACGAAACCCTATCATACGTACAGCTAATAGTTAACATTACTACAACCTCTTGGTCACCTGTCATTCTCTTACCACCTGTTCAATTTCTCACGTACGGATTTGTCTTAATTCCTCTGTTTGTTTCGTTATTTGGCAGCATATACTTTTCTCACGACCGAGCAGAAGGATTCTCAGAGCAGCTAGACTACTTAATCTCCTGTCTGTCTCACTCAATATCCTTCGCACGAATTTTCGCCCTAGCAGCAGTACACGCCATACTGTCCGAAATATTCCTAGGGCTACCCGGCCCACCCAAATTAGCAACTTTATACGAACCAACATACCTACCTGAGCTAATCGGAATCTCCCAGGGGATATTCAGAGCAATCCTACCTGAGCTAATCGAAGCTCCCGTGGTACAAGTGGTTTCCGAGTCGCTTCTTTGGGCAGCCGTAGGCGGTATTCTTGTAATTGGGTTAGAAGGCTTATTAAGCTTCATGAATAGTCTGCGACTTCATTGGGTGGAGTTCTTCTCCAAGTTTTATGCCGGTGATGGACGGGAATTTGCTCCCTTCACTTCGGCTCGTCAACTCACCCGAGTGGAGAAAATCTTCGAAGCACCAGTTCTTGAAAAAGAGATTGTAGTAAAGGCTAGTGGCTCTAAAAGAAGCAGATTTAGACGCAAAGCTCACGGTTGATTAGATATCCTCTCTACTCTCCTTTTTTATATATAAGTTAGTTAATCCCAATTTCTTCTCTATTTCTATTCTTTTTTCAAGTCTTTAAAGCGTTTTCACGTATCACATTGACTTTTTTGGTTTTCGGTTTTGGTTTTTATCCTTTAAAGCCTCTTTTTTAAGTTTATAAAGTTGGTACACGAGTACGGTTTGGAGAATAATTATAGAAAAAAGGAGTGCTAAGCCGAGTATAACGAGTGTGTGAGAAGGGACCGGTGTAGGCAAAATGTTAAAACGCACCCCCCAATTATTCAGTATGAAATACGTGTTTATAATGACCAGCCCCAAAATCAAAAAATAAGTAAGATAACCAACAGCCTTCTGAAGATTTGAGAGCCTCTTAGCCCTTCCTTTCTCCTTCTCAAGGCTGGACATCAAAACCACACTCATTCATTGAACCCATCTGACAATGAGCTAAAAAAACTTACCGCAGAACCTTCTCTGCTCAGAATGCGCAAATACCCAAAATGCGTCTCCCTTTTCACACCATTTTCCTATACAACCATTCCCTGTTGCGACATTTGATGTATGGAAATAGTTCCTCTTTAACATGATCATAAAAATATATTGTAGCTTCCCCCCGCTTACCGTATTTCATTAGCATCCTAAACCATGCATTCCTCAATTCCAAGTAGGCTGAATATTCCTCCTCTAAATCCAGAGAACGGAACATTTCCCAGTTCTTTTTTTCGTCTTCCTCCTTGACGCTGAGAACTTCAGCCCCTAACTCTTTCAACACTGAGGGGGCGGATGATGTGTTTTTGCAATCCAGATCTATTTCCATGTCGGTGTTTGGGAGCTTGCACTGAATAGGATAGCTTCGACACACTAAAGGTCTGCCATCGTAAATTATGCACCTGTTCGCCTTTCTATCCAAGAATTCGCAGTCCCTATTCACCATCTGGTGCGTGAGTATTTTCTGCTCACCCAAACTTGTTTCCAGATAATGTAATGGTCGAATATCAACCCCTAAGCCCTTTTTACTTGCCAGCTCCGCCAAACGCCTTTTTTCTTGAGACAAAAGGAATAAACCAACTTTTAGGTCACCCCTCGCCTTTACCAAGTTTTTACAGCAGGAGGCTTCACAACCAGAACAGTCCATCTTCGATTCTCCCAGAGTTTGAAAATAATTTTTGCAACCATATACAAGATTACTAAAAGCCTTCCTTCAGAGCACTTTTCCCCTTCGTTTGGAATAATCCTCTTTAGACTGCATCATACCAAAGCTTTGACTGCTTCTTCTATACCGTTAATTGTTAACCGAAACATGGGAAAGATTCTGGAAATCATGTTGATCGTCCAGCCAGAGTAACCCGACGGATTAATCCAGACCGATTTTCTGAAATGATTTCGTAAGCGGGTGAGCCACACAATGCCCGGCGTTCTATCCGTCTCAACCGGATAATAATAAATTGCGCCGCCCGGTTCAACCAGCTCACCAGGATGCATGCTCGCATCTCCAACGATTATGAGCTTGTAATTCTTATCGTATTTTTGCATTAAATCCGCCGTGGCAACCATCGTGGACTTCAATTTCACCATATCCCTATAAACAAACTGATAGATACAATTGTGGAAGAAAAAGTACTGAAAATCCTTAAAAAATTTCAGGGAGTACGCTGCCGAAAAGAGCTGATTCACGAGGTCGGCGTAAGGATCCATGGAACCCCCAGTGTCCATTAGAAGAAGGACCTTCACACGGTTTTTCCGTTCCGGACGAAATATGAGTTCCAATTCCCCAGCATTCTTACACGTTTCATCAATCGTATTCTCAAGATCCAACTCATCCGGCACACCAATACGCTTAAACAATCGCAGCTTTTTAAGAGCCATTTGAATCTGGCGGATGTCCAGAGTCAAATCGTGTCGATAGTTCTGATACCGTCGCTCAAGAGCGTATTTCATAGCCATGCCACTCCCCCTCCGGTCGCTCAAACTGATTCCCGTGGGATGAGCACCACGAACTCCAAAGGGAGACGTTCCACCAGTACCAATCCACTTATCGCCCCCATCATGCCGCTCCTTCTGCTCCCTAAGCCGCTCCTCAAAAAGCCTTCGAAGCTCGTCCACATTCAAGTGTTTCAGGAACTCCAGCTCTTCGGGCGTTAGATACCTCTGATTAAGCGGGTTCTCAAGCCACCTCAGAAACTCCTCATCAATTGTGAAAGACCCTTCCACACCCTCAAAATACTGAGCAAAACACTGATCAAAAGCATCAAAATAACACTCGTTCTTCACGAGCAGAGCACGCGTTAAGAAATAAAAATCATCAAAACTACAATTGTGAAGCCCCTTCGAAAGGGCTTCCATGTAAATAAGCCACTCGGTAATCGTAACGGGAATCTTATTCTGCTTCAAAAGGAAAAAGAAATCGGTGAGCATTTTAATAGTAGCTCCTGCGGGGTGCTGTTTCATACGCTCCTTGCTGCGTCACGCGGTCAAGTTCCACGAGATCCTGCTCCTTCTTAATGAGAGAACCAAGAAAAGGAATCTCCTCCGCCAATCTTTTTTCAGTAATCCCAAAACGAAGGAGCACAGCTATCCAATCAATAAGCTCACTCGTCGAGGGCTTCTTCTTCAAAGTATTAATAGAACGCAACTCGTAAAACTTTTTCAAAACCTGATTAAGAAGATTCTCCTCAATGTTTGGATGATGAACATTCACAATCCTACGCATCAGCTCCTCATCTGGAAATTCGATGTAGTGAAACACGCACCGACGTAAAAACGCATCTGGCAGCTCTTTTTCATTATTGCTCGTGATGATAACGATGGGCCGGGTTTTTGCCTTGATTACCCTACCCGTTTCTATAATCCTGAACGACATCTCATCGAGTTCGTTTAAAAGATCGTTTGGAAATTCTAGCCATATGCTAATCAAAACATATGGATTCTATATCCGCTTTATCGATCTCGTCAATTAGGAGAACCACTTGCTCTTCGGATTCAAACGCCTGCCCTAATTCTCCCAATTTGATGTAGCTTTCGATGTTTGAGATGTCCTTATCTCCAAAGCGACTGTCGTTCAGTCGTTGAACAGTGTCGTATACATAAAGACCGTCCTTAGCCTTGCTTGTAGACTTTATGTTCCAAACAATCAGCTTTTTGTTTAAAGCTTTTGCAATGCTCATTGCCAGAAGCGTTTTTCCCGTTCCTGGTTCACCTCGAACCAGCAAAGGGCGTCCAAGCGCAATGGATGCATTAACAATATTTGCAAGCTCATCCGATGCGATGTAATCGTCGGAACCTTCATAAATTTTAACAGACTCGGTCAACTTTCTCAACCAGCAATAATTATTACGAATAAGTAATAAGAAACTAATCTCTAAAATTCGATTTAAATTTTTTCTCTACCCAAAAGCGAATAAAAACAACAATAAATAAGAAAGGCATGCACGCGATACCACGTTTCTGCCCTCTTTTATATTTCGAAATATGGGAAACCCTAGAATTCATTGTTATTAATAGTTTAATCCACTTCCGATCTCTGGAACAAATAAGTAGCTAGCAGAAGCGTGGCAGCAGTGAAGCCGATAAGAACCAGGAAGTTAGTTGTTAGGGGCATTGTTCCTCCAATTCCGACAAGCGTGGTTCTAAGCGCATCCACTCCGTAAGTTAAGGGGTCGAAATAGGCGACGGTCTGAACCCAGCTCGGAAACGAGCTCAGAGGAAACAGTGCTCCGGAGAGGAAGAACAGCGGAAATATTATGAAGTTCATAATCAGCATGAAGCCCTGAAAATCTGTCATCCTTGAAGCGAACGCCATACCCAAACAGACAAACGAAGTGGATATCAGTACCATGAAGACTGCAGAGAGGCTGAGCCCTGTGGGGACATTGACTTTCACTCCCATGAATAGTGAGATTCCTAGGATTAGGAGTCCCTGCATTATGGCGGTTGTTACCCCACCCATAGTTCTTCCCAGAGCAATTGAGAGCCTGCTTACGGGTGTAACCATAACCTCTTTGAGGAATCCGAATTCCCTATCCCAAAGAATAGACAACCCCGCCACCATCGAGGCAAAGAGCAGAATCATTCCCACAATTCCGGGAGCTAAAAAATTCGTATAATTTAATCCAAGACTCTGTGCCACAACATCCGCGATTGAACCGGCGATTTTCGCTACCCAATATGATTCTACTGGTCCTAAATTAGGGGGCAAACCCCAAGAAGCTATTAAAATATTCGCTATTACTGCTGAATACGAAACACCTTGTATTTGAAAAGACTGAAATCCCATCCCCAAAAATGCCAGAAAGAAGGCTGGCATAGCAATCATTCCGATCACTCTACTCCATGACCTGAAGAATTTCTTCATCTCACGTAACCACATTACGTAAACAGCTTGCAGTTCTAATACCTTCATAACTCAATCATTCCTCCACTTGATTTTCGGACATTTTCCGCTTTCTACCTTCTCCTTTCAACTGATCTAACCCTTTCCTTCATCAGCGATTTGGCTCCCCCTTCCTCCTGCCTAATTGTTCTCCCAGTATACTTGAGGAAAACGTCTTCAAGCGTGGGCTCGCGTAGATTCACGGACTTGATTCTTATCCCCGCCTTCTGCGCCAGGCTTACTATTTCCGGTATTTTGGTTTCTCCCTGTTGCACGTTGAGGTCTATTAATCCGTCATGCTCGGTTATCTTTTGCACCCAGTCGACACCCTTTAACAATTCAAGAAATTTTTCTTCACCATCACCTATCTGCAGAGATATCACATCAGCCCCAACTGCTTGCTTAAGGTTTTTTGAGTTGTCTAAAGCAACAATCTTTCCGAAGTCTATAATGGCGATTCTATCACAGAGGAAGTCCGCCTCATCCATATAATGAGTAGTGATAATAGCCGTGACTTCTTCTTCAGAGGTCATCTTTTTAATATAATCCCAAATTCTCCGCCTAGTCTGCGGGTCGAGCCCCAATGTTGGTTCGTCAAGGAATAGAACGTGGGGGAAGTGCATTAGCCCTCGGGCTATTTCGAGTCTTCTTTTCATTCCTCCGGAATATTTTATAACCAGTGTTTTGGCGTGTTCGGTTAGTTCCACTAGGTCTAGGACTTCCTTTATTCTTTTTTTTCTTTTTTCTTTGCTCAGTCCGTACATTCTTGCGTGGAAATCCAGGTTTTCTGCTCCGGTTAGCCTTATGTCTAGGCTGGGGTCTTGGAAGACTATTCCTATGTTGCTTCTTACCTCATCCTTTTCAGTCAGGACGTTGTGTCCCCATACCACTGCTGTTCCTGAGGTGGGTTTGATTAGCGTGCCTAACATTTTTATTGTTGTTGTTTTGCCTGCGCCGTTTGGTCCGAGCATTCCGAATAATTCGCCTTTTTCGATTTCAATGTTTAGTCGGTCTACCGCGGTGAGGTTTTTGAATTTTTTAGTTAAGTCATGTGTTTTTATTGCGGACATTTTCGGTGAATCTGCCTCCTGCTATGGTCTTCTTCGTTATGTGGATATATTACTGAGGTGTTTTTAAGATTTGTAGGTTGTTTCTTGGGAATTTAACTTTTTTTGAACTATTTTTGTCGGGTGCTCTAGTACTTTGGCTATTTTCTTCTAATTTTTTTAGTTTCAATAAAAATTTATATGATAAACTTTTCTAGATTTTAGTTTATTACTTCATAGATAATACAATTATAAAGGCATATACCTAAACCAAAGGTTTAAATTATTCAAAAAAGAAATAATAATTAGGCTGTCATAAAGACGGCCTGGAGATAAAACAGGAGAGGAGGGCTCACTTACACTCCTTTTTACTAAAATAATAACTCAAACTATGACATTAGCCCCAAAATATTGCATTAAAAATTTATTAGAAATCTTTCATACATCATGATTCACCCTTTTAAATATCAGAATCATTTTTAAAATTGCCATGAAAAGGCTTCTCAATACTTCGTCTAAGACACGAGGCGTAAGTATATTTTTGAGTGTCGGAAAAGGCTTTATAGATTCGCGTTCATAATAGAACTTAAATAATTAATAGGTGATTTGAGTTGTCTGGTAAACCTAGTTACCTGCTTATGCTTCAAATTGAACACGGAGAAAGGGTTCCCGTGCCCTTCAATCAAGAAAACCTGTCTGATGATAAGATTATTGCCCTCATAGACGAGTCTAAAAACGTTTTATACCTCTGGTTGGGAAAAGACTGCAGCGATGTCAGCAAAAGATCGGCTACGCGTACCGCGCAATCCATTAAAAAATCGGGATTCGCATACGGACAACTTCACATAGGACACGACCTGAAACACCTAAAAGTTGTCGATGCATCCAACCCGAACGATCCAGAAATCCGTAATAATCAATCAGAGTTAACCGCCATTTTCAAGCGTAAATTCACAAAGAAGGACCAATTTGTGATGGAGTTCGGAGCAAAACCACAAGCTGCCCCCGCTATCCAGCCAGCAGAAAAGGCGGCGTACACACCGAAGCCTGAACCTAAAATTATTACTCCTAAAAAAGCTCCTGCCCCTAAACCTGTTTCTTTCGCTGAACCCGAACCAGCCGCTGAGGAGGTTGCCCCAGCCCCGGAACCTGTAGTATCACCAAAACCGGTCACTTACGAAGAATTGCCTACAGCTGTTGACCCAGAATTGGTTGCTCAAGTTAAGCTCGGGCTTTTGACTGTCATAATAGCTACAAAATTTTCAAGTTACCAATTTAAATCCTCTTTATCCGAGGATGGGAAGCCAATTTACGAGTTTTCGAGTACTGGAGGCTCTATTTGTAAAGTCTCTCTGGAAGGAAGCGACCTTATCATTTTTCCAGATTCTAGATTTGGCGGAATGAGAGAAGAGATAGTTAAATTGTTGAAGAACAAGGTTGGTTCCATTAAATTCTAGACTCCCTTCTTTCCCCTCTTCTTATTTTTATAAAACTTTCAACGCAAAAGTCATATATCCAGTGTGCCCTATCATCCTAGTCTCGGGTCTGGTTTTTCCCTCTTCTACATTGATATATCTCACTATGCATTCTAGAGTCGTCAAGTCGATGAAGTTTTGTTTTTCCAGTTCCTTCACTGTTTTTTGCACCTGTTCAATAGTTGGTGAGTAGGAGGCGAAGTGCCCTCCCGCTATTAGTGCATCGTAGGCTAATTTAACCGCTAACCAGGGAGTCGCCATATCCAGTATGACAGCATCGACCTGTTTTTCTTCTATGCCTTCCAGAATGTCTTTATTTTTGAGCTCCACGTAATCCAAAACTCCCGTTTTTTCAAGGTTTTTTCTAGCTATTTTTAGGAACTCTTCCCGGTTCTCGTAACTGTAAACCCTACCAGAAGGTTTAACGTAATTCGCCAAAATGCTGGTAAGCGCACCGCTACCGGTACCCGCTTCCACAACCCGGCTACCCGGAACTACACCAGTGTTCAACAAGATGAGACCTATGTCTTTAGGATAGATTATCTGCGTGGCTCTCTGCATCTTCAAAAGCAAATCCATGGGCGTGGGCTTGACTGCGTAAAATTTGTGATTCAAGTTGCTCAAAACCATGGTTCCGTAGGGTTTACCAATAATATCATCCAAGTTTACCATTCCTTTGTGGGTGTGGTGGATTTTTCCCTCTTCAGCTTTAAGAAGCCATCTCCTTTTCCTATCGTATATTAAGAGTACATAGTCGCCAACGTTAATGCTCATTTTTCTCACTCCAGATTGCTACAGATTCGGTTCACCTACGAGGGGGATTTCTGTACCACATTTAGGGCACTTTTTATCAGGGGTAATTCGATACTTGGTGATACTAAAAATATATCTCTCTATGAGTAGTTCCCCGCAAACCGGGCAACAGGTGTTCTCACCGCTGTGTCCCGGCACATTTCCTACATAAACGTATTTTAATCCTTCATCCCGACCTATCTGCCTACCCTGTTCCAGTGTTTCGATGGGGGTTGGTTCTCTATCCCTCATTTGATATTCCGGGTGGAATCTGGTTAGATGCCAGGGAATGTTTTCATCCTCTTCCTTTAACCTTTTAGCTATACTTCTTAAACAATCCTTATTGTCGTTTACCTGCGGGATTACCAAGGTGGTTACTTCAATGTGTATACCCCTTTTCCTCGCTTCGTGAATGTTACACCAAACATGCTCAACGTCAGCTCCACAGTATTTCTGTACAGTTTCCTTACATCCTTTTACATCCACGTTCATAGCATCTAAACCATTTTCTATAAGGAGATTCAAGGCCTCCGGGGTCATGTACCCGTTAGTCACGAAAGTGTTGTAGTATCCCCTATCTTTTGCCAGTCTAAATACGTCTAAGGAATACTCTAACATAAGAGTGGGCTCATTAAAGGAGATGGAAGTTCCCCGGCACTTATAGGCCTTAACCAGCTTCATAAACTGCTCTGGGCTCACGTAATTCTTGAACTCATCCGGAGGATGTTTCGAAATCTCGAAATTTTGACACCAGGGACAGCTATAGTTGCATGACCAGGAGCCAACGGTTAGGGCTTTGGAGCCGACGTAAAAGTGGAAAAACGGCTTCTTTTCTATGGGGTTAGCGCTCAGGGAGGAAATGTCGCCATAGATTAGTGTGAAGAGTTTTCCATCGATATTTTTTCTAGTTTTGCAGAACCCTGCTCCGCCCTCTGGAATTACGCATTTGCGCATACATGTGAGGCATCTAATTTTTCCACCCTCGGTTTCTTCGCTTAGCAACGCTTCTCTCAAACAGTGCTTGTTATTTCCCATCTAAAAACCCTCATTCCAGAGATATCCAGCCCATTGTTTTACAACACATTAAAATACACTTCAAAACTGGAAGATTTCCCAATTTCATAATACAGTTGAGTTTTTTTAAATCCTTTTTACCCAAAAATCTTTTTATTAAAAATTAACTAGGCGTGACATTTTTTGGGAAATTTTGGTGTTTGGTTGTAGGAAACAGAAGAATTAGATTTATACTTGTTGAAATTATATGTTTTTTCAAAAGATAATTTTAAATATAAACCACTATTATAATGATTCATAAAATTTGATTCACTAAGTTGCTGGTTGGTGATAGTGTGTCTGAAAATAAGGAATTACCGCCTGCTGTTCCTCTCAAACTCAGTGGTTTAGAGGACTTGGCGCGGATGCTGGTTTTTTGGATGGCTCGAGAAAGAGGCGCTTCAATTCTGTATTTTAAAAAGGATGGGAAGCATGTTTATGGGGCTCTAACGGTAAGCTTTCCCGGATACTATGAACTTAGAGGGCTTCCCCTATTCATCTGTGTAGTTAGGGATGAGGCTCCTAAGGGACAGTTTCTCCGATATCAAGGGACGCCCGAAGAATCCATAACCTTCGTAAAATCCTTAGAAATGGATCCCAAATACCAATACATTCCCATAATAAAACTTGCCGAAGCTCCGAAATTCGTAGGAACCCTATGAACTTAAAACAAATCAGATCCAAACCTGAATAATCCTTTAATTTCGAGAATATGCTCAACTAAAATGTCCTCTGTGAATAATTGGATGTTAGGTACCTCTTTTTAAAAAGTAACTTCCTTGGAGGACGACTTGGCAAAGCTCCAAACGAAAGCGAAGAACCAGAGAACGGAGGCGACAACCATGGCTATTAGGGTAATGAAAATGTTTGTTTGGATTAGATACCAGATTTGATATACTAGGTTAAGGAAAAAGGGATTCCCTGTGTAGATGAAAAAGTATGTCAAAATTTTCGGAATTTCGTTAATAGGAATGTAAAGGTTAAACCAGTACTGGGGGGGAACACAGTTTACTACTAGGTTGGGTAATGTGTACAGGTACCATGAAATATACTTTGGTATCAGAGCTAATTGGATTATGTACTTACCCGTGAGGTAGTCTACTCCTATGAATGCTCCGGCTAGGATGAATCCTACTAGTGAGGGGTTGAAGCCGGCTCTTTTCTGAGTTCCTCTAACTAGAATTATCAGAGTCACTATGCCGAATATTCCGAGGCAGATGTAATTAATGTAGTTGAATAGAAGCTCTGGATTCCCGCCCCAAGTAAGGTATCCTGAGGGGCTTATTCCTGGGAAGTAAATGTAGGGCAACGTGAAGTACGCTAAAACTAGGAAAACTGCAATCTGAAAAATCAAAATGAGCTTGTATGGTACTTCTGTCATTTTTATTCCATAGGTTTGCGCTTCGAATTCTCCCGCCCCTGCGAAAACAAGCCAGATTATGGAACCAATAGCCAGAGAATCGACTATAACCATAGCAATGCTGTACACCATTATCATAATATTGGTCCATATGCCCCAAATCCAATTCGCTAACAGGACAAAGATTTGTCCGCTGTAAAAAATGTAAGCGGCGTAAATCGGTAGCGGGCATACCATGAATGCAATAAGAGCACCGTATGCTATTCTGGTTCCTCTGCCCGCCTTCCAAACCCAGTCACTCATGGTAACGATTCTCCCCGCAAGAATAATTCCTGCAAAGATGCTCAGAATAGGTGAAATAGTTGGAAGTATGAAAAACAGTATAACTATCAGAGTGGTGAAACCATAAAACATCCGATACCGCAGAGGAATAACCGTGGTACTACTATTCATTACTGAAAACGTATTAGCTAAACGCGTCCTATTAATCACTATAAACAAGAGCCAAGGCAGCGAGAAAAAGATTGGAGTAATCACATAATTCATTAAACCATCCACAAAGCTAAACTTAAGGATAAATTGAAGGGACTGCGTAACAAATTGGTAAATAGGATTATTAACAAGAAGCGGGTAAATCTGGAAAGGATACTGATAAATCTTGTAGGGAGAAATAGCAAATATGAAGGCAAAATATATTGGCAAAGCTACGGCGCAAATCACAACCAGCAACCTAACCGCTAAAACTCCACCGATCCTTCTACTCATCAGGGAGTCCTCCAAAAAGATAAACTACAGACAATTACTTTAAATAAGGCGACACTCCAAACTAAAAAGGTTTCTATTCGACTTGTATATCACATTCAAATTTTTTATGGTAAATTCTCAATGAGATAGCATTCTATTTTGGCTTTATTCTGAATTCCCATTCACACCATAGATTCTCGTCATGTTCGTCTGGGGGGCACACGATGCAATTAACCTCTACTTCTGGATTAAACGCCCTTGCAAATTCTTTCAAATATGTCCATCTAACTTCCTTGCAGGGAAATTCGCTTACGCCTTTCTTTATTCTGGCTTTTTGAGTGCGGCAACTGGTAACTCTAAATATTGCTCTATCCGATTTAATCTCCCATTCCTTCTCCTCTTGGTACAAAGCCCAACTGGTAGCCCTCAGCGCCGCCATAAATAACTTCAAATCATTACTTTCAAGCTCCAAAAGCTCTTTTAGGTCTCGAACCTCCAACTTCGCTAACGCACTCCAACAGTTTGTGTCAATTTTTGTAGCAGCATTAGTGCCAAAATTTTCCTCTATACCCAAAAAGTAGAGACCGTCAACTCTCCAAATGTTACTAATCTGCAAATTTAACAGGTTCACCAATTTTTCTTTTGGAAGACCCTTCAACCAGTTTCTATCCTCGTCGTTCATTCCAATTCACCGCCATCTGTAGCTAATTCCGAATAAATATTTCCACATATTCAATTTCGATTTTTTATTAATGTGGTGATATAGTATAAAAACTTTACAATATTTAAGAAATATAAAATTAAGTTGATAAATCCTATTACTTTTCTTGAATACTGAACCCCGTATTTTTATTTAAAACCTAAAAGTCGAAAACTGGAATAGATAAGTTTATGAGGATGATACAAATGATATCAAAACTAAAATAGGAAAGATAAATTAGCGAAGTGTTACTTATGGTTTGGGACTGGAATTGGAGGATGAATTGAGAAAACAGGTTCAAGAGTACCTAGAACTGTGTCAAAAACTAACAGTGGAAATGAGAAAAAAATATGATGTCGAAATATATTCAGCTGAATTCATCAGGGAGCATTCCGAAAAGCAGCTGGAACTCGCGGAGGACATAAAAATTTACCTTCAAAGAATAATAGAGTACCTTGGACTAAGAAAGAGAGCGGTTAACGAGTTCCTCTCCCAACTATTCTGGATAAACCAGTCACTCAACTCCACAAACTCCGAAGAAATCTCCTTCTACCTGCGCAACGCCCTCGAAGGACTAATAGACATGGAAACACTGCTAACACGAGAAAGCGAACTGCTAATAAACTTTGAAAAAAATGTTCGAACCATAAAAAACTTCCTCGACTTCGTTGATGAAACAAAAAAAGAAATAGAAAACTACAAAAATTTCTACCCCGAACTCATAAACAAACTCGACGAAATAATAAAAAACATAAACGAAACACCCCCAAAAACAACCTGAACTTTTATAACCACTTAAGAACCCCAGAAAAAATTTTCCACACCTCTCCTTAGAATTGTCCCATTGCCTCGTTGATTTTTTCTTTTATTTCCTTAGCAGACCTTTTCGGATCCTCGGATTGATAAATTGAACGCCCAACAATAGCGTAAGTGGCACCCGCCCGGAAAGCCTCACCTATCACACCCCCCTGAGAGCCGATCCCCGGACTAAAAATCGGAATCTTCCTACCAACGATTTCAAAAACCCTTTCTATTATCTTCGGCTGCGTTGCACCAACCACAACCCCATCAGCTCCCCAGGACTTCGCCTTCTCAGCAAAAACCTCGTACTGAAAACGAACAGCACCCTCATCTCTAACCACTCTCTGACCATAACCCTCCTCAGCACCCGGATGAGACATATACACCAACAGAATAACACCCTTCTCATAATCCTTCGCGACACTAAAGACCGCATCTAATCCACCCTTCCACCCCACGAAAGGATTAACAATCAGAGCATCAAACCCCGCCTCGAAAAAGTAACGCGAAGCCCACTCATTAGTGTGCTCCACATCGTTCAGCTTACAGTCCATAATGAGAGGAAGACCATAATGAGACACATCCTCAATCAACAACCGCAGGTCATCAAAAAGGCCAAGAGGGAGCAACAACTGAAAATTTATCTTAACCCCCACAATATGCTCCTCAACCTCACTCAAAATCCGACGAGATTTTACCAGCAATCTCCTCTTAAAATCCTTCTCTCCAACCGACGGTGATAAATCCAACGCCAGAACAACACGGCTCCCATTCTCTCTAACACATTTCTTAAGCTTCTCACTAAAAACCAACATAAAAAATCCATCCAACAAAAGAAAAGCAAAACTAGTAAAAAAAACTATCCGTACACAAACAAACAAAAAATCAGAATAATACACAGATTGGATTAGACGAGTCCAAATATAACATCAATCACTTTTGGAACAACAGCCTTAATCTCCGGCGAAAGATCCATGCTGTGCTCCTTATAATTTTTGGGCTCCACACCCACCACCACCAACTCCAGAGGCAATTTACCAAGCTCCTTGCCAATCCTGAGAGCAGACAACAAATCCATTTCATGAAGAGAAAAAAACTTCACCACACCCTTCATCAACCGGTCAACATCCAACACGTAAATTTCCCCCGGTTTACAGCCACCTAAAATAGCATCCACAATAATTACTTTATCAGCACCCTCCATCAGATTAAGAAGCGTGACACCACCAGTCCCCCCATCAACGACTTCAACATTAGCGGGTAAATCCCTTTTATTCAATTCTTCAACCACATGTATGCCAACTCCCTCGTCCCCTAGCAATAAATTCCCAACACCAATGATTACGGTGCGCTTAACCATTTTTATTTTTAATACCTCCAATCCTAACGGGTTCTACTCTGTGTTAAAACTTTATCGGAGAAAATCTCTTCTTCTTGTTCTAACGAGTCTTGGGTCAGGAATTGTTTATAAATTCGAATTATGATTATTATAATTACGATTCGAAATTCTTTTTTTGAGAATAGGGAGTGGGAGCCGGTGGTTCTTGATAAAAGGCATCAGGCATTCAAAAATTTTCATTCAATCAACCATTCCACAGCCTCTCTAATAACTTCCCTATCCCTCTCAACGGGATTACACCGAAGCCTACCCACAAGCTCAAGCAGGTCACCATCAAACTCCAGTAAAGGAAACTCTTTCTTCAGCTCACTCCTAATTTCATCGACCTTCGAATACCCCAACAATTCCCTCTCAAGCATCTTCAACCTATGCTCAACTCTAATAAGCTCTCTCCTTAACTCTAGAATTTCCCTTCTCATATTATCCATCTTGGTTTCCATAGGTATTAGTTTGCATTACAAGCTTAAACATCTTATAGAACCACTTCTCCCTAAATTCTAAAACAAGAGAACAAACCCACTCAATCCAACGAAGTAAGGTAAGTACAGCATCAATGTTAGTATTTGAATCGAGTTTCCAGAAATACGGGAGAAAAATGTTAATAAGACAGAATAGAAAAAACCTGAAAAACTTCGCTTATGAGACGAGATAGAACTTAGATAGAGCGAAAGTAAGGTGAAAAGTTTTTTGGTTCAAAAACATGGTATTATTAGAGGGATTAACGGAGATGAAAATAACAAAGAGCTGGGACTACGCTACCGGAGAATACGTGACAAAAATTGTTGAAGGAAAAAGAAAATGCACAATCAAAGTAGGCAGCACGTTAGACATGGATGTTGCAGGTGATGACGCGTTAGAACTGGACTACTCTATCGATGACCTAGTAATAAATATCAGTGGCGACAAAGAATTAGCCATCCAAGCCGCCGGAGCAAAGGGACTAAGAGCCTATTTGAACGAATATTTAGAAATGAAAAGAGAGTGAGGAAACGTACATTCTTAGTGTGAAGGATTATACGTTAATAGTTAGCTGCTAAACTCCACCAGAAATGATTATAGCCAGCCTTATACTCCCAAGGCATACTTCACACTTCCCAAGATGTCGCTTAAGTCTGGTTTCACAGCCTCAACGATTATCTAGATTGTAAAGTCAAGCTGTGCTAGAAGTAGTGTTATTGGAGGATGACAATTACCATAAAAGTTATCTTTATAAGGAAAAGCATATCAAATTCAATTAAATCAAGCCAAAAAATAGGGAATAAAGAGAGAATGGGGAACTATATGAAACAAACAGTCAGAATTAGGAAAACTTCCAAAAAAGCAATACTGCTGACAGCGGTCCTACTCACAACAATGATAACAATCGCAGCAGTCACCGCAACCCAAAACCAAAAACAAAACATAAATCCACTAATCTACCAAACCATACTCCTAGGCACGAACCCTCCCACAAATCAGCCCATACTAGCAAAAGCCGACGAAACCTGGAACGACACAATCATCTCGACCACAAATACCACAATCAACAAGGAAATCATACTGAACGGAAACCTAACAATCGCCGACGGAGGAATCCTAACACTAACAAACGTCACCCTAAGAGTCAACTGCACCACCAACGGTGAACACCGCATAGAGGTTCAAAACAATGGAACACTATACATCAACGGCAGCTCGATTATCACAGCCCTCGACCCCAGCTACAGTTTCCTATTCTGGGTGCAGTCCGGTTCAACGTTCCGATGAATAACAGCGAACTACACTACTGCGGATACGAAAATAGTACCAGCAACCGTAATCATTATGGTCTCTGGATAAACACAGACAACACAATCATAGAAAACAACACCCTCACAAACAACTACGTGGGAACCATAATATGGTACTCACACAACAACACAATAAGAAACAACACCGCCACAGACAACCACGAAGGCTTCTGGCTAGAAGGGAGTTCAAACAACACTCTTACAGGTAACAATGCCACAAACGCCTGGTACGGCTTCACCTTGAGTTATAGCTCTTACAACAATCTTACTGGTAACACTGTCACAAACCCCTACATGTGGGGTACGGGTTGTTTCGGCTTCTACATGCAATATGGCACTTACAACAATCTTACTGGTAACACTGTCACAAACCACACTTATCTCGCCTTCTATCTGATCTATAGCCACTACAACAATCTTACTGGTAACAATGCCACAAACAACGACTACGATAACTTCAATCTTTACGACAGCTGGTACAACACTCTTACGGGTAACACCGCTACAAACAACACCGGAGAAGGGTTCTTTCTAGTCAATAGCTCTTACAACACTCTTACTAGCAACATCGCCACAAACAACGGCGGTCCCCCCATTTACATAAAAGCCGGCTTCCACCTTATGTCGTATAGCGATCATAACACCCTTTCTGGTAACACCGCCATAAACAACACTCAATACAACTTCGTATACGATGGCTTAAATAATAATCTCGCTGGGAGTGTTTCAGCGAATTTTCTCCGTGTTAAGGCGTTAGCTTTTGGTGGTGGTGCTGTGCAGGGTGCGCAGGTTAAGGTTCAGGTTGACGGAAACACGATCTACGACTCCATCGGCTTTGGCGGAAGCAACCCCCCAACAGACCAAAACGGGTTAACCGAATGGATAGTGGTTCCGTATAAAACCTACGTGAGTGGAACAACTGCTGTAGAGAACATAACTAATGTGACAGTAAGCTACGGGGGATTATATATCGATAATAATCCAAGGATTGTTAATATGTCAACCAGCCACACTGAGACCTTCATTGTAGATAATGTTCCTCCGACTGTCACGATTACCACCCCCTCAAACGACACCCAAGTAAATACGGGAGTGATTTACATAAATGGAACCTTTAACGGCACGGGAAGCCAAATTCTAAGCATAAGCATTAACGACCCCCGATTCACCTTAGTGGAACCCTCCAGCTCACCCTACGGCATTACCGGCACCTACAGCTTCAAAGCCTCAAATATAGAATCAAGCGAGTTCGATGTGCAGGTAAAAGTCCGAGACCAATCGGGACTCGAGACAACAGCAACGAGGCACGTGATAGTCGAACAGCCCTTATCACTCACAGACATACTAAAATCGCTTACAGCCATACTACTATTGTTGACATCTAATTCACAGAGCGGTTTCAGCCTTCTGATTTACGTTGCTGCGGGTGTTGCCGCCTGTGCAGGTGTAGCGGCTGGGGTTTTGTTCTACTACTTCCGCTTGCGGAGGGTGTAAAACAGATAATTACACGGATGGGGAATGATGGACTCTAAAACTAGTGATTCTGAACTTTTCCCTCTACCCTTTTTTTATTTAGTATTATAACAGTGGCAAGGCAGCATCAAGCATAAAGGTAGCATGCCAAATAAAAACAATTAAAGATGCAACTATTACCTCACAATTTTTGCCATTAACGACTATTTTTTAGTTTATGCGGTAAGTAAAGCACATGAAAAAAGGGAAAGAGAAATAAATAATAAAAGAATAAAGTTCCCAAACAAAAAATAATGATTCTCGCAAAAAGGTGAATGAAAAATGAAACTATTCGAACCCATCCAGATACGCAACATGAACCTAAAGAATAGAGCCGTGATGCCTGCCATGCATCTGGGCTACGCGGATAAAGGCTATGTGACTCAGCAGATTATCGATTTCTACGCTGAACGAGCTAGAAATGAAGTGGGCCTCATACTAGTGGGTGGTTGCTGGACAGAAATACTTGGTAAGGGCATGGAGACGATGCTTAGAATAGACAGTGATGAAGCTATTCCGGGGCTTTCAAAACTCACTAAAGCTATTCATGAAGGTGGGGCTAAATGTGGTGCGCAATTATACCACTCAGGAAGATATGCCTTCTCATTCATCATCGGACAGACACCGGTGAGTGCCTCGGCAGTACAATCGAAATTCACTGGTGAGACTCCGAGAGCGCTTACAAAAGAGGAAATTCTGCAAACGGAAGAGAACTATGGGGAAGCTGCTCTCAGAGCCAAAAGGGCGGGTTTCGATGCTGTGGAGCTTATTGCTTCAGCGGGATACTTGATTCCGCAGTTTCTCTCGCCGCTCACAAATAAGAGGGATGACGAGTATGGCGGCGCCCTCAAGGCTAGGATGAGATTCGGCGTGGAATGTATTCAGGCTATAAAGGACAAAGTTGGTGACGACTATCCTCTAATAATGAGGATTTCTGGTGACGATATGATGCCCGGAGGCAACACTTACAAGGAAGTTAGGGAATACACCCCGGTATTCGCGGAAGCAGGAGTGAACATGTTTAACGTGACGGGAGGCTGGCACGAGTCTACTGTTCCCCAGATTACCATGAATGTTCCACGCGGTACTTATGTCTGGCTGGCTGAAAATGTTAAAGAAGTTGTTGACGTGCCCGTTATGGCGTGTAACCGGATTACGGATCCTTTGTTAGCGGAGCAGGTTCTTATTGACGGTAAGGCGGATCTTGTGGGTCTGGGCAGGGCTTTGATCTGTGACCCGGAGTGGGTTAGGAAGGCTAAAGAGGGGCGTTTCAAGGAGATTCGGCAGTGCTTGGGCTGCAACCAGGGTTGCTTTGACCACGTGTTCATGCTGACGCCTGTGGAGTGTTTGGCGAACGCTGCCGCAAGTCGTGAGGCAGAGTATCGGATTAAGCCTGCTGCTAAGCGTAAAAAGGTTCTTATCATTGGAGGTGGACCCGGCGGTATGGAAGCTGCAAGGGTTGCAAAGCTTAGAGGTCATGATGTCACTCTCTACGAGAAAACCTACACGCTGGGCGGCCAGTTGAACCTAGCAGCCGCGCCTCAGGACAGGCGGGAGTTCAAGAATCTAGTGGACTACCTCTCCTATCAAATGAACTTGCTCGGTGTTAACGTGGTTTTGTGTAAGGAAGTTACCCCTGAGGTTGTCAAGAAGCTGAAGCCTGATGTTATAATTGTTGCTACTGGCGGGCGTCCGCTGGTTCCCAAAATCCCCGGAATCGACGGCCCAAATGTAGTTATGTCTTGGGATGTGCTTGCGGGTAAGGCTGCCGTGGGCAAAAGGGCGGTCGTGGTGGGCGGTGGCGGTGTGGGCTGCGAAACCGGTCTCTACCTGACCGATCATGCTTCTATTACTCCGGAGCAGATGATGTTCCTCGTGAACTTTGGTGTACTGGATTTGCAGACGGCTTACGATATGGCGAGGAAGACGCGTGACGTTATCATTGTGGAGATGCTGGACAAGATGGGTGCAGATATTAGTAGAACCTGTCGCTGGACGATTCTTAAGACTTTGTCTATGCGTGGGGTGCAGATGCTGACCAACGCCAAAGTGGCGAAGATTACTGACAAAGGTGTGATTCTCGAAAACGGCGATCTTCTCGAGGCTGACACGGTGGTTGTAGCGGTGGGCACTGTTCCTAACAATGAGCTTATCGACCAGTTGGAGGGCTCGGCTCCCGAAATATACTCTATAGGAGATTGTGTGCAGCCCAGAAAAGCGTATGAAGCGGTTCACGAGGGAGCGGAAATAGCTCACAAAATTTAGTCACGGCGGCTGCTCCTCGTGTGTATTTGTTCGATGTGTAGGGTGAAATTTAATTCATCTTCTAGTTTTTCCTTTTTTTGATGGTTAACTTTTCAAGCAGATGAGTGCAATGATTTTATAGTTGTTTATTTTCCATTTTTTATGTATTTAGTTGTAGTGAACAAAAGACGGATAATTGTGATCTAAACGCCAAAAAACAGCCTGTTTTGTCTCCTTTATTAACAGCCGCTGCTTGAAGAAAAATAGCCAAAACTAAGCAGGTCTCGGATTGCCTCGAAAAATCATAAATAGGGAGTTATCTATAGGTGGTTTATAGTGATGAAGGATGTTGGTTAAATTCGAGATTTATAACGACGGCGAATACTGGTGTGCTCGTGGCATCGGGGTGGATATTTTCACTCAGGGAAAAACGCTGGACGAACTCATGGGAAACGTAAAGGAGGCTGTTGAACTTCATTTTGACGAAGTGTTATCCTCGGGGGAAGACATACAGATATTGTCGATATTCGAGTTTGAGGTGCGCTCACTTGCCGAAGCTGCCGGTAGTTAGCGGAAACAAACTAATAAAACTTTTGAGAAAAATGGGATACGAAGTAATCAGACAAAGAGGCAGCCACATAGTATTACGAAAAATAACGGAAGGCGGAGAACACAACATCACTGTCCCAAACCATCCAGAGATTGCAAAAGGAACACTCAACGACATACTATCAAAAGTATCAATATGGAACAACATATCCAAAGATAATTTAATTGACATGCTCAGGAAAGTTTAAAAAAAACAAAAATCGAAAACGGCAAGAAGTCATGATGAACAATTCAATGCACAACACGATTTTTTTTCTAAAAATCCAGATTGAACTCCTTTATAAAAGAAATGTTCTGCCAGAACGGTTTCCATTGAGCTAAATACATACCTTATTTTAATTTATAGATTCAAGTATTATAGAAAGCGAAAACGTCTGAATGGGAATTAATGGGATCCGTTTGCCCGTTGGAACAAATTTATAAGGATTAAATGAGGTTCTGAGTATTATAACTTGCAGGCTAATACTCGTTAAGTTTATTTGGTTATTTTAATGTGGCTTGGAAAACGATTATTGATGATACGCCTTAATAATTAGACACAAGGAGGTCAAACAAGATGGGTAAGATTAGAGTAGCCATCGCCGGGCTTGGTAACTGCGCCAGCGCAATCATCCAAGGAGTCCACTACTACAACAACGCCAAAAAAGAAGAAACTGTACCCGGATTGATGCACGTAAATTTTGGAGGATACTACCCCCGAGACATAGAATTCGTCGCAGCGTTTGATGTAAACACGGAGAAAATTGGGAAAGATTTGAGTGAAGCTATTTTCGCCAAGCCCAACTGTGTCAGAAAGTTTGCTGAAGTACCAGAATTGGGTGTCAAGGTTCAACCGGGACCCATAATGGACGGTGTTGCACCACACATGGTAAAATCCTTCTACTGCTACGACCCAAAGAAAATGAACCCCGTTGACGTAGCCGACGCTCTGAAACAAGCCAAGGCGAATATTCTTGTAAACTTCATACCCGTAGGAAGCTACGAAGCCACCAGACACTACGCCCAAGCAGCACTAGACGCCGGCTGCGCATTCGCAAACTGTATCCCAGAGTTCATATGCTCCGACCCCGTATGGACCAGCAGATTCGAAGAAGCCAACCTACCAGTAGCAGGCGACGACATCAAAAGCCAAGTAGGAGCCACCATCCTCCACAGAACACTCGTAAACCTATTACTCGACAGAGGCGTCAAAATAGAAGACACCTACCAGCTCAATCTAGGCGGGGACACTGATTTTGAGAACATGACTGTTGAGGAGAGGTTGAAGAGTAAGAGGATTAGTAAGACTGAGGCGGTTACCAGTCTGACTCCTTACAGTATCCCGGTTAGGATTGGTCCTTCGGATTACGTGCCTTTTCTTGGTGATAAGAAGATTTGTTATATCCGACTGGATGGGAAGAAGTTTGGTGATACTCCGATGAGGGTTGAGGTTAAGCTGTCGGTGGAGGATTCTCCGAATAGTGCCGGTATGGTTATTGATGTTCTTAGGGCGATTAAGCTGGCTCTTGATAGGAAGATTTCTGGTCCGCTTATTAGTATTTCTTCCTATGCGTTCAAGCATCCTCCGACTCAGGTCACGGATCATGTTGCTCGGCAGTGGGTTGAGGAGTATATTCAGGGTGATAGGGAAAGGTGAAACTTCTTGTTGGTTTCCCAACACTGTACTAATTGTGAGTCGGTGGTGTTTCTCGGAATTTATGTGGGTCGATGGGGGCAACGCTGGCGTAAGATTCTCATCTCCTCTAAATGTTTCCGTGTGTGAGCTGGGCATATCTGCAACCCTGTAACTAAAGTCTGAAACTAGAATCCTGAAAATAAAAATCCACCGTAAAAAGGTCCTGTGTTACATCTTGTAGCCATGATAGTACGATTGTTTTCAAAACGGTTATTTGATATTTGTGTGAATGGTTTTATACTTTCTTACCTTCTATTCTTTCTAGAGCCTCAGCAACCCTCCATCGAACATTGCTGTTTTCATCTTTTAATGCTTGGATGAGTGGTTCTACTGCTCTCTTATCTCTTATCATACCAAGAGCCCAAGCTGCTCCAAAGCGCACATTGCTGTTTTCATCTTTTAATGCTTGGATGAGTGGTTCTACTGCCGTTTCTCCTACATTTAGAAGAGCATATGTTGCGCGTTCTCTAACACTCCAGTTTTCATCCTTTAGAGATTGAATGAGTGTTTCTACTGCCCTCATATCCTTTATATTTCCAAGAGCCCATACCGCTCCCTCTCGAATATCGCTATTTTCATTTTTTAGCTCTTGTGTGAGTGGTTCTATTGCGGGTTCCCCTATCTTCCCAAGAGCCTCTGCTGCCTTTCCTCGAACATCACTATATTTATGCCTTAGAACCTGAATGAGTGTTTCCATTGCCCTTGCGTTTCCCATCTCTCCTAGAGCTAGTGCTGCTCCCACTTGAACAAAACAATCATTATCTTTTAATGCTTGAATGAGTGGTTCTACTGCTGGTTCACCAATTTTAGCTATTTCATCCCATTCTTTTTTTGCAATTAGATAGTATGTTTTTTCTTCTTCATTTTCAGGTTTCCATCCCAAATCATCTAGAGCCCACGCTGCTCCTACCCGAGCATCGCTATTTTCGTCCTTTAAAACTTGGAATAGGAATTCCACCACTCTTCTATTTCCTATTTTTCCAAGAGCGTACGAGGCTCCCCATCGGTTATCTTTATCTATATACTTTAGCGCTATTAAAAGTGGTTCTATTGCGGGTTCCCCTATTTTTCTGAGAGCATTTATTGCTCTAAGTTGAACGCGTTGATCTTCATCCTTTAGCGCTCGTATGAGCGGGTCTACTGCTCTCTCATCTTTTATTTTTCCGAGTGCTGATGCTGCTCTCCTTCGAACATACTTATCTTTATCCTCTAGTGCTTGGGTGAGTGGTTCTACCGCTCTCTCGTCTCCTATCATTCCGAGTGCTGATGCTGCTCTCCTTCGAACATAGTCAAATTTATTCATTAGTGCTTGTATGAGTGGTTCTACTGCTCTCTCGTCTTTTATTTTTCCAAGTGCCGCTATAACTCTTTTTCGAACGTACCACTGTTCATCATTTAGAGCTTGACCCAGTGGCTCTATTGCTCTTGTATCTTTTATCTCTCCAAGTGCTTCTGCTGCTTTCTTTCGAACGTGGCTGTTTTTATCCTTTAGCGATTGTATTAGTGGTTCTACTGCCATTTCATTTCCTATTCTTCTAAGAGCCTCTACTGCTCTCATTCGAACGTGGCTGTTTTTATCCTTTAGGGCATGATTGAGGAATTCTATTGCTCTCTCGTCTCCTATCTTTCCAAGTGCTTCTGCTGCTGTCATTCGAACCTCACTAATTTCATCCTCATTTAGAGTCTGTACCAGTGGTTCTACTGCTCTCTCGTCTCCTATCTTTCCAAGTGCTTCTGCTGCTCTTATTCGAACCTTGCTATATTCATCTTTTAGCGCTTCAGTCAGTGGTTCTACTGCTCTCTCGTCTTCTATCATTCCAAGAACGAGTGCTGCTCCAGTTCGAAAATGCTTGTTTTCATGTTTTAGTGCTTGTATTAGTGGTTCTATAGCCCTTTCAGCCCCTATGTTTTTAATAGCAAATCCCACATTTTGTTGAACGCTACTATCTTCATGTTTTAGTGCTTGTATTAGTGGTTCTATAGCCCCTTCATCTCCTATCTTTCCAAGAGCGTACGCTGCTCCTCCTCGAACATACCAATCTTCGTCTTTTAGCGCTTGTATGAGGGACTCAACAACTCTAGCATCCCCTATTTTTCCAAGAGAGCGCGCTGCACGCCCTCTAACTGATAGATTTTCATCTTTTAGTGCTTGTATGAGTGGTTCTACTGCTCTCTTGTCTCCTATTTTTTCGAGAGCCTCTACTGCACTAAGCCTAACTTCGTAATGTTCGTCTTCTAGTGCTTGTATGAGTGGTTCCACCGCCCTCAGGTCTCCTGTTTTTCCGAGGCTCTTTGCCGCGTTATCTCTAATATCTAGTTCTTGGCTCTTTAGGTCTTTGAGGTATTGTTCTACCTCTCCGTCTATTGTTGCCTGTGTGTGTTGTCCTGTTTCTTCAGTGTTCTTCAAGGTGTTTTATTCCTCCCTACAGCCCGCTGTTATTGCTGATGATTTCAATATAAATTTGTGTACACTTTAGTATTTATATCTAGCTTTTCTAAGGGGCTTCCTTTCTGGGATCTTTCTACACTGATTTTGAGAACATGACTGTTGAGGAGAGGTTGAAGAGTAAGAGGATTAGTAAGACTGAGGCGGTTACCAGTCTGACTCCGTACAGTGTGCCGGTTAGGATTGGTCCCTCTGACTATGTGCCGTTTCTTGGTGATAAGAAGATTTGTTACATTAGGCTGGATGGGAAGAAGTTTGGTGATATGCCGATTAGGGTTGAGGTTAAGCTGTCCGTTGAGGATTCTCCGAATAGTGCCGGGATGGTCATCGACCTTATCCGGGCGGTTAAGCTGGCTCTTGATAGGGGAATTTCGGGACCGCTTATAAGTATCTCATCCTACGCGTTCAAGCATCCTCCGACTCAGGTCACGGATCATGTTGCCCGACAGTGGGTTGAAGAGTTCATTCAGGGAAAGCGAGAAAGGTGAAAACGGCTTCTTTCGAAGAATTTTTTGATTCATTCTTCTCTCTTCTCTTTTAATTTGTATATAATTCTTATTGAAATGCTTAGTTTTTGATATTTTTTGGATTGTTTTTATTCTTTTGATTTGAATTTAATGAGAACGAAAATATTATTATACTTCTGGCGCCAATAATTATACCAATGAGGTTTTGGAGGAAAGCAAATGAGTGAGACGCCTCCAACAGCGGAGCAAGTAAAAAAAGACAAAGAACTGCTTAAAAAGCTTCAAGAAGAGAAGAAAAAAGAACTGGAAAAAACTATGGCTGAGGGTAAAGCGAAAAGAGCAGCTGCGATGAAAGATGCTGCATCCAAGTTGGAACCTCATATTGGAGAAAAAGCCACTAAGAAACCTCTTGATTAAGCACCCTCTAATTCTTTTATTTCTTCAACTCACAGAAACGGCGGCCGCAAAAATTACTTGACCCTACCTTTCTTTTTTTTAACCCTACTTGTTTTCACGAACAAAAATAATGCAAAAATAAATGGGATGGTAAAAATTGAACTATTTCTTTTTTACTCTTTCTTGTCTACTCCAGAGTTCCTTTTTGAGCATGTCTCGGATAGCAACTCTTATGGCTTCGCTCCTACTTGGATAGATTCCCATTTCAACTAACTCGTTCAGACCGTCAATGTAAGCATTCGGTAGCTTTATACTGATTAGCTTCATGGATGGTTTCTTCATGATTTAGATCACCGGCATTAGGGTTAACTTATTCTAATGGTTTAAAGCCATTAAAAAATGTTTTTAAAAGTAAAGTTTAAATTTCTGAGACGTTGCGTGCCATTTTTTTTAAAAAATGTCTATCAAAAAGAGGTTTATTTTATATTTCCGATTCGGAAGTTTCGCAAAAGTAATAAATAACTGTGTTACAAGAGTGAAGTAACTGTTTTATTGGGTGATGACTTTGTTTGAACACGAGGTAAGAAGCTTTCCGATAAAGACGAAGAGCATTTGTCCTGAATGTCAGAAAGTTATTGACGCCACACTATATGAGGAAGGAGGCAAAGTACTCATAGAAAAAACCTGTCCTGAACACGGTAAGGTAACCGACATATACTGGGGCGACGCTGAACTCTTCCAAAAGGCCGAGAAATGGTGGCTGGAATCGATTCCCCTAGAAAATCCCCGAACAAGAACAAAACTCGGCTGTCCCTTCGACTGCGGTATCTGCGAAAAGCATCATTCCCACACCGCATTAGGCTTAATAGACGTTACCAATAGGTGTAATCTCCGATGTCCCATCTGTTTTGCAAACGCTGCGGTAACCGGCTACGTGTATGAACCATCCCTAGAACAGATACGCTTCATGCTGGAGAACTTCAGAAGCAACAGACCAGTTCCCTGCCCCGCAGTCCAATTTGCTGGCGGAGAACCCACAGTTAGAGAAGACCTGCCCGAAATAATCCGTATGGCGAAAGAGGTTGGGTTTCAACACGTTGAGATAGCCACTAACGCTATAAAACTAGCCGAAAGTGTAGATTATTGCCAAGAGCTCAAGGATGCAGGCCTAAGCACACCTTACATGCAGTTCGACAGCTTAACGCCGGAACCCTATAAGGTAGCTCGAGGAGTGGATCTTCTGCAAAAAAAGCTGAAGGCCATTGATAACTGTCGCAAGGTTGGTTTGACTTCCATTGTTCTTGTACCTACGGTGGTTCGCGGAGTAAACGACAGCCAGATAGGAGACATTATACAATTCGCCGTGAAAAACGTGGACGTGGTTCGAGGAATAATCTTCCAACCGGTGAGCATAACTGGAAGAATCGACGAATCCAAGAGACTGGATATGAGGATAACGATACCCGATGTTATGAGAAAATGTGATGAACAGACCGAGGGAAAAATAAAATACGAGGATTTCTATCCCTGCAGCATAACAGCAGGCATCTCACGAGCGCTAACTGCCTACACTGGAAACTCCATAGTAGAATTCGGAAACAATGTGCACTGCGGCATGGCCACCATCATCAGGGTGGAAGAAGACGAAAAATACTATCCAATAACTTACTACGTGAATGTTGAAGGTTTCTTCGGAATGTTAGAGAAGGTGGCAAAAGACTTTGAGCAAGGAAAAATGACTAGAGGCAAATTAAGGGCGGTAACCGGTGCCCTACGCCACTTTAAAAAGAAAGGGGCACTCTTCAATTTAATACGCGGCGTTCTGAGTTCAGGTAAGTACGACTCTCTGGGCGACTTTATGAGATCAATAATACTGGTTGGTATGATGCACTTCCAAGATCCGTACAACTTCGACCTTGAGAGAATTAACAGATGTGTGATACACTACGGAACCCCTGATGGTCGAATAATTCCCTTCTGCACATATAACAGCATTCACAGACCCCAAGTCGAAAAGCAGTTCGCCATACCCCTCGAAGAGTATCAAAAACAGAAGGGAATAAAAAAAGCCGTAACCGCAGAAATAACAGAAAGCTAGTAACAAGAGTATTCAAAACCTCCCTAACCACAGACATATCGGAGCATTCGCTTCTTTTTTATTCTTTTTAAATAAAATTTCGATTATCATTAAGCAACAATGCAAGAAGAAACCACACAAAAACGTAGATTAATCTTTACCAGTTCTGGAGACTGCCCGTAGTACAGTAAAGAAATTAACTGGCCTGAGGATTGAAATTAAAGAGTCACTCCTATGTAGCCACCAATTGGAGACCTCTAAGAGTCTGAACAGTTTTTATATACTTGAGGTCGAGAGAATGAAGCTACTCAACTTTTGTGGCTTTCTCTTATCCTCCCTTTATTTTTGGTAGCACTATTATCTTGGTGCCTTTTTCTACTTCTTCATTGAGGTCGGCTTTTCTTCCGTTAATGATGACGGCGAAGAATTCTTCTTGTAGCCCTAGTTCTTGTAGCATTTCGGCAACTTTTTGTCGATGTTCCGAAACCAGTTTCATAAGCCCCCCGCTTTTTTGAGTTTCGGATCCAGACATCTAAACACCTCCAGTTACAATAGAGTTTTTTTGAGGGAAATTATTCTGAGAAATTTGAGTATTTCTTCCACATAAAGCTTTCGTAGACACTTCCATCTTCTAGCCGATGCATTTTATTTTAAATTTTTGTTAATAAGATAATAATAATTATAGAATTTTATTTTGCGCTTATCATTTCGATTTTTTAATCATCCCTCCAAATCTTCAAACAGTGTTATTAGTCACGCGTTATGTGCCCTCTTAGTGAAAATGCTGGCGCAATTACTATAATGTTTTCAGTATTTTCCTCTGAAATTAGTTGACCAATCTACCATTTAAAATCTTATTTTCGGAAAAGAAGCCCAAAAAAGCCCTTTTCCAAGAACCTCAAAAAGACACGAATTCTAAAAAAACACTTCACAATTTAACTAACAAGGAGCATAGCGTCTATTAGTCGAAGCGATTACTTTTTAAGCCTTAATGCATTTGTTGGGAAGTAGTAAAATTTTAGTGATGATGACTATGACCTCGGAACTACTTCTGAATGAGATTAGGAATATCTTCTGGATTTTTCACACAAGCTACGATGAAATAGTGCAGGAACTGGAAGAAATAGACGACGAAAATGAAATAGACGATTTCGATATCGCACTGTTATCCTTCTTTGAAACACTTCATGTTTTAAATCTCGACAGCAACATGGATGAACTAATAAACAAATACCTGATTATGCTAACAGGCCCTAAAGCTGCGACAATGATAAGGGAAGAAGTAGCCAAAAAAATCAAGGAAAAAGAAGAAAAGGAAGTCTGGGAAAACCTAAGAGCCGCTCTATCCCAGGGCGAAATCGAGGAAATACAGGAACTACTAGAAGGAACAACAAGCTTCGTTAAGAAATGGCAAACACTATGGGCGAAAAGAAAAGACGAAGACAACAAAGGGCTCTACATCTAATCTACACTTATTTTACATATTACAAAAGAGCCCAAAACAAAACATAACATAACAAAACCACAAAACTCTAATTTTAAAACTCTAACTGCTATAAAACCAAACCGCAGCAAAATAAGACTCTAATATCACTCACTTTTGTGGGTAAAAAGATTCAGCGATGCCGCTAAAGCCCCCCTCCAAGCAGTCAAGTCATCATCAGCTGAGGTAATGATTATAGTATCCCCCTCATGCACATCGAAAGCCTCCCGGATCATTTTTTCCTCTTTTTCATTCAATTCACGTATTGAAGGAATTATTAATCTTCCACCCTTACAGACAATGGTGGTCGCCCCGCCGGCGCCCACCTGAATAGCCTTATCACGTTGCTCCTGTCCATCCGAAATCTTATCCGCAGCGTTTCTCAATCTAACGCCATAAAAGTTCTCTCCCCCGATAAACAAGTAACTTTCTCCCAGCCTCTTTTCCTCAGCAATGAACTTTCGTGTTTCTTTAACAGTTTCTTCCCCCTCCGCAGTTAGAACGTGTCCCTTTTTCTCCACGGGTCTGATTAAATTCAACTGAGCTAGACGCCTCAGTAAAGTTCGGATTACTCCGGGACCCAGCTTCAACTGCTCTCTGAGAGCGTACCTTCCAATGGGATACTTCTTCTCCGAGAAAAATAACAGCACCATTAATACATCATAACTATTGAAACTGGGTGAAATCGTCGGCGATTCCTTTATTGCTTCCAATAACTCCCCTATTTTCATTTAAACCAATCCTAAATTTCCCTAGTTTACAAACATATAAAAACATAATCACTAAAAATTACCCAGCAGGTCATAACCATCCCAGTAATTCTTGGAAGGTCTAGGATGACCAACTCTTATTTACGAATCTTCTACTACAGTTATTAATTTATACCTCTTATTCATTTCTCAAACTCTAATGAAGGTGAACTCCACTGAAGTACGTTAAGACAAGCTCAAAATCCACACAATCATCGAGAATTATTGGATAACTTTTGAAAAATATGTATTTAATACAGTTAGGGTTAAATTTCATGGAACATATGGGTAACTTGATAAAAACAGGTTCCTTTAAGTGGAGGAATAAAATCTGAATTTTTAATTAAATTGAAATAACTTCTCTGAAGGGAATATCTTTGTATAAGGATCTCGAGCGAGATGTGATAAACGCCGGAAAATGCGTTCTATGCGGTACATGTGTGTCGTCTTGCCCCAATGGTGTGCTTGCATTAGATAAATGGGGTAAAAGAATAATATCCACTGGAAAGTGTGCTATGGATTGTAATGTCTGTACGGAGATATGCCTAGGGCTGCATCCTATTGAAGTGGATCCGAATGAAATATTTGGAGACTTTAAGGAGGTTGTTCAGGTTCGGTCTCTAATGACCGATGCGAAAGATTACTCATATTTCAAGTACCAACCTATTAGTAAAAGTCTGGGAACTATAGCTAAACCCAAAAGCGGTGTAGTGTCCACCGTACTAATACACTTGCTAGAAGAGCATTCAATCGACTGTGCGGTTGTGGCGGGACGCAGGCAAGATGCGCCTTGGAGGCCCTCACCCGCTATTGCAACCACTAAATTCGAGATTCTCTATGCTTGTGGAACGAAGCCCTTTCAATGCCCAACGAACGCTGTGCTCTTTGATGCAGTAACGAAGTTTAAAAGTGTAGCTCTGGTGGGGCTGCCCTGTCACATAGAGGGGGCGCGAAGACTTGCACAGATGTATAAAGAATTCCGAGAGTCAATAACTTACTGGATCGGCATACCCTGCGGGAACGTTTTAAGTCACGACCTATTAACCAAGCAGGCTGCTGGAATGGGCATAGACCCTGAAACAATCACGGCTGTCGATTTCGACAACGAGGTATTCAAGGAGGAAACCCCAATCAAAAACCTAGGAATCTACATAGTAACTAAAGACGGGAAAAAATATCCCATGCGCCTAAACGAGTTTAAAGCCTCCATGGCAAAAGAATGTATAAGCTGCAAGGACTTCTCCGCAGAACACACGGATTTATCAGTAGCCACACTAGGATCTCCCGCTGGCTGGTCAACTGTCTTCATCCGCACAGACAAGGGAAAAGAACTCATTTACAAAATGGCTAATCAAGCCATCCTAAACAAGAGACCCCTCGAATACGAAAAGATAAAAGATAAAGCCACACTGGAGGCTCAGGCGGAAATGGTTTGGTTAAAAAGCCAACCCAAAACATGGATGAGCCTAGTCACCACAGCATTAATCAAAAGAAGTCGATTATACTATTAGTGAACCGTGATACATTAATACCTTATTCCCCTAACATCTTTCAAACACTTGATCTTATGATAATCCGGACTCCCCTATGTAGCAAAACCCAAAGAGGCTCACAGGCTTACCTGTTCAGTAACATTAGGATTAAATTAAAATGTTGGTTTTGTGTGGGATTTTAGTTTGTTTCGTGATTTTTTGCAAACTGGACAGTTAGGGTCTCCTGAGGCTTCGCAGGTTACGAAAGTCATATCTTCCAGGTCGAAGAATAATAGTCTTCCGATTAACGGTTCACCGATTCCCAGAATCAGCTTTACTGCTTCCGTAGCTAGCAGAACCCCGAACACGCCGGAGGTTACTCCCGCAATAGGAAACCTTTCTGCTTCGGGAGGAGTTGCGGGAAATATACATTTTAAACAGGGGCCTTTCCCAGGAAATATTGTGGTCATCTGACCCTGAAATCCGTAGATCCCTGCGTGGATGAATGGGATTCCTTTTTTAACACATGCCTCATTAATCATGAACCGCACTTTGAAATTGTCCATAGCATCCACAACTACGGTTGCCCCCGAGACGAGTTCACCTATGTTTCTCTCGGTGATTTCCGTTTTTAATGCTTCCACACTAATTTCGGAGTTCAATTCCTCTATTTTTTGTTTTGCGGAGAGCACCTTAGGGTTCCCTATATCTTTTTGCCAGTGTAGGATTTGCCTGTTCAAGTTACTAAGCTCAGAACTCTCCTTATCCACCAAAACGAGATGACCAACACCCGCGGCTGCTAGGTATAGGGATGCTGGGCAACCCAACCCGCCAACACCCATAATCACAACTTTTGATTGCTTCAATTTTTTCTGTCCCTCTTCTCCCCATCCAGAAATCCGCATCTGCCTATCGTATCTCTCCTTCTCGGAAATTGAAAGGTTCAATTATAGCAAACCTCCATTAAGTAAAAAGTACTAGAATTCGAAACCTTAAATGTATATTCTTTTCTTATTGAAACTCCTTTTTGGGTTTGGTTATTTCTCTTCTAGTTTCACAGTGGTTATGATGTATAGTGACCAGGTTAACTGTATCGCTGATTCATTTTCCCATCTCTTCTCTCTTACTTGTTCTGGGAGAGGGTTCAAAATATTTTTGGAATGTGTACACCAGTCGATTGGTTTTTCAGCTTCTTCTCTTTCTCCCACTCAAGTTTGTACCATGCGAGCCAAGTGTAGTTAATGTCCAGGGGTTAACCCCAAAAATAGTTATCTTTTTCGAACCTTAAAATTCTCCCGGTTTTGATTTTTAAAACCTTCCCTATTTTGGCTATTTGTGAACACACCTCACAAAATATAATATATAACCTCAAAATGAGTAGTGTTAACACGAGAATAAGAACTATTAAATAATTTAAATGGCTGGCGCCATATTCCTATCCAAAAAACTTTAAATTATCATAAAGGGGAATATCTTAAAACTCAAGTATTGTAAATATCTTTAGAAGCAACAACTAGACAAAAAATCCGCCAAAATCACAAGCTTAATTTATTTCCATTGTATTAATTTATCGTAGGTGCACTTCATGCCCGTTTTTGGAAAAGACAAGAAGGAAGGATATCTAGACCCTTCGACAGGTGGGCAACCCGCAATGAACCCCCAATCAAGAAAGGATTCGGACACACTAAATGAGGTAAAGTCAGGAATAGAAAGACTTAGCCAGATTTTATCAACTTACTTATCCTCATTTGAAGAAAGACTTGGCAAAATCGAAAAGCAAGTTGGAAACCTTGATCTCCGACTAACCACTTTTGAAGAAAGTAAAATGAAAATTACCCCTAGTACCGGGGTGATTCGCGTCCCTTCAGAACTGGTGGAGGATGCCACAAGAACAGAACCAATCATAACTAAAAAGCGGCCGGAAGCAGAAACCCCATCCATTCCTGCCCCGACCATTCCCCCCGGGCTTCAAAAAGCCCCTACAGCCACCCCACCAAAACCACCTCTAACAATTCCAAAGGTTGAAACTCGTGTCCCAGAAGCTGAAACCGTGTCAGTACCGCCAAAAGGACCGGAAACACCGCCCCCCACTCGTAATATACCCCTTTCTAAGGAAGCCCCCGTTGCTGAGCACTTTTTCGACGAATTAAGGACGCGTATAACCACAAAATCAGCCGCGTCTCCTGAAAGCAAAGCATATACAACTACACCAGAACGTGTTACTCCAGCAGTAACCAAGCAAACCGCCCAAGCGCCAGTCAAGGAAGGAACACCAGAAAAATCCGAGGAGGACATTAAAAAAGTACTTGAACGCCTTAAAGATTCAATAAAAAAGGCGGAATAACCTTCTCTGCAAATTTATCAAACCTGACTGAGCTTGCCTAACGTTAAGAATCCTTGTTGCGAGGTTTGCTACTTCTAATCAACTATAAGGTGGCTGACATACTCCCAACCCTAAAAGGGGTTAAGAAAATTTTCCCTCCAGTAGCGTAGGATTTTAAAGGATTTTTATCAAGAACACGTCCTCTTCTTTAGCCATTCCTACAATTTTTTCGCTTTTGTCCACCATCGCATAGACCCTTCCAACTTCGATTTCTGTGTCGCTTTTCAGAAGGTTAATGTTTAAATAAACCCGCTCTTGCTGGCTTATGGGATCCCTCTGCTTTTCTGGTGTAAACTGGAAGTTTCCTTTAAACATTATTGGGTATGCGGTAAGCACTGGTACAGATTTCTCTTTTATAATTCTGTGGGGTAACATGGAAAGATCATTTTGTATTGAAGCCACGCCTGAATGGCTAGCGTAGGAGGGATTAATCTGAGAAATGTTATAAATTTCAGTTAGAGCCGCTATATCGGAGCGAAGCAGGACCGGGTCGCTTTTTTCTGAATACTCTTTCAATTTTTCCTGGTCTACCTCAATCTTCCACATCCAATTGTTTGAATCAATCCAAAAAACCCCTGCAACCTTCCTTTTCTCATCAATCTTCATTAAGTGACCTCCTTTAAGATATTCAAAAACTCTAACATGCAAATCTAAGTTAGAGACTCTAAGGTTATAGGGCGTAATGGGTAATGCGAGAAGCCCAATTTGTGACTTTCATCAAATTAAAGAACATAAAGATTAATAAAGATATCAAAAGCAAGATATATGAGCCTTTACCAAAAAATAAATTTTTCTTTGGTACCTCCTAAACTGTACAAATCGACAAGAAGTAAATTCTTAAAAAGCCTATTGACATAAAGTTATAGTCTTGTGGCTGTGTTAACCCATAGAAAATCGGTTTATTCTCGGAGGAATAATATGCAAGATGCTCTTAATCGTATTCATGGTTGTCTAGTCGGATTAACCATAGGAGACGCTATGGGGGCGACGCAAGAAGGCTTAACGCCGTTTCAGATAAGATCAAAGTTCGGAGTTGTAAAAGATCCCTTAAGTTTAGAAATAACTGATGACACCCTCCTAAACTTTCTGATAGCTGAAGCTTTAATAGAAAACCAAGCAAATGTTACCCACGAAATTATAGTAAAAGCGATTTTAAAAAGCGCGGGATACCCCCGTTTAGGTCCATCTACACAATCCTCAGTACAACGCCTCCAAAAGGACCCTAGAACGGTTCCCACGACTGGTGACACTGATGGAGCCGCTATGCGGGCTTTTCCTATAGGTTTATGTTCACCCTATGAACCGGAAGTAATTTTGGAAAAAGCCACCACATCCTCAATGGTTACCCATGGAGCCAGCTGCGCGATTTCAGCAGCAGTTGCGGTTGCCTGCGCTGCCTCCGCCGCTGTTGAAGGATTTAAGGTGGAACAAATAATTGACGCTGCTTTTGAAGGAGCAGAGCTGGGGGAAAACTTTGGCACCAAGTCCGGTAAAAGCGTCGCATTCAGAATAAGAATGGCTGAGGAACTGGTAAAGGGTCAGACGGATCCTTGGGAGATACAAAAAGTCCTTTACCGCGAAATCGGTGTAGGTCCCCTTTCCTGGGAGACAGTACCCTCAGCTTTCGCAATTTTTTCCGCCTCTAAAGGTGATATAGAAAAAGCTCTGTTAATCGCAGCAAATTCGGGAGGCGATACGGACACTCTGGGTTGCATCGCAGGAGGTCTTTGTGGAGCTAAAAACGGTTTAAGTTCTATTCCCAAACGTTGGGGGCGATTTGTAGAAAAGCTTGAACCCCAAATCCCCACAGGTAATGTACAAAAGATTGCTGAAGGATTAATGAATATTAGAACAAAATTAATCTCCGAGAAAAACCCGATTTATTGAAAATCGACTTATAAACACAAAAATTGCCATTAAGACTAGATTTATATTCACATAATGATATAATAAATTTAGAACCTCTTGATGCTTTATATTACAAGAAGGGAGGTTAATTAGTTTGGCAAGTAATGTAAACTTACTTATAGACGAGTACCATAATGAAGAGACCAAAACAAGGATATTCAACGATATAAAGAACAGCATAGTAAACTGGGGTTTAGACCTCTATGTAAACTCTTCAAGTCCACTTACCTCAACAGTACTTGAACCATACAGCGCTATAGCTATTATAGCTCCCAGAAGATCCAGAAAAGAGTACGACTGGAAGGTAGAAGAAACCCAAGCGATTATGCAACACGTAGAGGGTGGAGGAACAATATTAATAACCCCCGCACTAGGAGACAGAAACTATAAGATCACTTTGGCCCGAGAACTTGGCATAGACTGGTTAGGAATGAACTCAAAATTCGTCACCGATTTCACCCTGCATCCCATAACCAAAGGAATTTTCAAAATTCACGCTCCTTGGTTCCGGGCAACCCTGATTCCCGAATGGCAGCAAATAGCAAGAGTTCAACTGGGTTTACGTTCATTTCCAGTAATCGCGGTCAGAGAGTTGGGGAAAGGCAAAATGATTTTCGTAAGCAGCATCATGCTATTTTCAAAGACATTTATGAAAAGGTTTGACAATGCAAAACTTCTACTGAACATGTTCAGTTGGATCAAAGAACTTGGCGAAAGCGCCGGAATAAAAAGAGAGGCACCTAAAGGGAAGAAAAGGGTAGCTATTACCGAAGAAGAAGTAAAGCCGAAGGTAGAGATAAAGCTGGGAGCACCGCAGAAAAGCAAGTTTTGCCCACACTGCGGTGTTGAGGCACCGCCCTTTGCAGTTTTCTGTCCGAACTGCGGAGCAAGCATAGAAGAATAAACACCCACCCTTAATCCTTTATTATTATAATACGTTTTCCGCTTCACCGTTTAGAGAGGTCTAAACTAAACCCCAGAGACTAATACTTTTTTTACAAAACCGTTGGCGAGAAAGTCCCCGACTTTAGTCGCGGGGATGAATCGCCAAAGAAAGTTTATTAGAAGTAGTAGGTATATTGATAGCTATCGGTAGCTGAGGAGTTTGGCTTGGGCTCAAACGGCTAAACAAGACGCAGCCCCCGTGAGGGTGCCGACATAGACGCCGTTCCACCCCGTGTGGAAGGGCGTGCTAACTGGGTGGTGGCACACCCATTGCTTCGAAGGCTCACGCAAGCCAGAAGCAAGAATCCCCCGAATTTATTCGAGGGGAGTGTCAATAACATTCCACTTGAAATTAATGTTTACTTCATTTTTGACAGTATAAATTTGTGGTGGCTCTAAATTTCTCGGGAATAAAGTGGTGAAAGAACCTTTTATCCGCTTTATAGGCTTCCCTATATATTCTTTCAAGATATTTCTTTGGAAGGAATCCTTTCATGAAAAAGAAGACAAAATAAGAAAAAAAGGTTTCAGCCTTAGTAAAAACTTTTTTGAACCCCGACATATAACCCGCCCTAATCAACTCATTTATAGTAAACATATAAGGATCGGTTTGTAACTCCCCGGGGTTTTTCTGCATCTCCAACATAGCCTTATTCGTTCTCCGGTCTAAACTAGACCCCGATCCACGGCCCACAGCCTCCCCCAACTGGTTCAGCACTACACCCAACATTCCCACTAACATTATTCCTAGACGATTAGGCTCCTCCAAAACGGCTAAGTACCCACCGGGCTTCAAAATCCTTCGACTTTCCTTCATAAAGGACACATAGTTCGGAAAATGATGCAAAGAGGAGGAGCAGATAACCAAATCAAAAGCATCACCCCTTAGAGGCAAGTTCTCACAGTCACACCGAAACCAGAAAGTATCACTAGAAAATCCATACCTTTTCGACTTGTCAATAGCCACCCTAAGTATCCCAGAACTAATATCACAGTTCACTATCAAAGCCCTAGAACCAAAAGCCTTGAGATTGAGGGCTATTTTCCCGGTTCCACAAGCAGCATCCAAAACTAGAATCTTGCGGGAAGCATCTATACCGGCAAAGGACAACTCCGAGTTAACTACACTTCCATACCGGTAACCAGTCTTTATGTTAAATATACTATCATAGTACTTACTCTCTAAATCATGCCTCAGTATATTATCCCTCTTTACTCTCTGAGAGTCCGACGCCAATATAACACACCCTTCAGAATCTAACCGTCTTACCCTCTTAAACCTTTTATCTGCTAAAAATCGGTCTCTTCACCTCTTCAGAACTGAGGCCTGACTGAGAAGTGTTCAAACGAGAAAGAAGATCGTCAATCGGCAGCTCTAAAGGTTCTTCAGTTCCTATCACTAATTGCGCCTGATTAAGTCTTTTTCCCACTTTTTCTCTTGAGAATGCTTGGACGCTCCATCACTTTAACCATCCATTCGCAGGCACCTCACAAGTTGAGCTACCCTTTTATGAAGATTTAAAATAAAAACACAATTCTTGCTTATAGGAGTTTCCATAATGCTACTATGCTGTATAGTTCTTTCTTCTCCCATTTGATAGGGTATTTCCTCTACCCACCTCAAGTTTTCCGCTCCCAGATGTTTCCATTCCTTTTTCTTTCAGTGCTTCTCTCTCCATTTTTTTTAATTTTATAGGATTCATAGTAGTTGCAAACTCGTACCAGAAAGTGGGTACTTTCTGCCAAGCGTGTCTCAGGAACAATTCGCAAAACAAATTGTGGTCTTTTTAAGGTCAAAGCAGACAAAATAAATTGCCCAGAAATGCAACTATTGCTTCGAATAGTGAATGATAGTAGAATTACAGAATTAGTTAGAGACACAACAGGGATGGAGCTATGTGGAAAAAAGCTGAAGTGGTAAATGTTCTCAAAAAGATTAGCTCACCCGATACGGGTTCCGCCCTATTTGAACTATGCAGGTGGTGCACCTGGTATCAGAAATTAGAGGTAAAAACCCTTTTCGGAACCCGTGTTAAAAGACCCTATAAGAATTGCCCTAATTGTGGTTGCCCAACTACAATAATTCCTGATGAAATAGTTTACACATGCGGGGTTTGCAGAAGGATACTCGTAGAAAAATTCGTGATATCCCTTAACAGTGGCAAAAAAGTATCTTCCGTGGAGTATGATTACGAATGCTACAATTGCGGAAACACCTCAAATATTACCTTTCTTCATCTTTGTGGAGATGGAGAACTGAGTGAGTGTGACGCTTTATCCAAAAATGAAGGGGAGAAACCCGTAGGATTTGAGTGCATAATATGCCACAAGTATATTCCAAATAAAACATTTTAGTCTAAAGTAAGAAGCGTTAAATTGGCGGCACCAGATTTGGCGGCGGGAGAAAATAGGATTTCTTACTCCGACCTTCTCCAGAACCGCGGATGCGTTCCTCCATCCATTTCTCCAACTCTGAAAGAATATCACTTATACGCTTATATCTGTACAGCCTTGCTCTGTTGCCAATAAAGTCTTTACAAAGAGTTTTATTTCCTCGTTTATCTATTAACTCGAACCAGTACGGTTCCCCCCATTCGAAATGCACCCAAATAGCACATATCTTATTCTTAAAAACTTTCAAATTGTATCCCACCGATTCTGCTCCCCTTATTTTAGAAGTTCATTATTTAAACCCAGTACTTTCCAAAAGCAAAATGAAAATAGAAAGAGTAAAAGAATACATTAAAAGCAAGAGGAAAGGGTACACTAACTCCAAACAAATTTTCCCTATTCCGAGTTTAGCTGTATTACTAAGCAATAAAAAATATCTTCCCCTTTACGGATTAGCATCCCTGCCTTCTTTCAGATGTATTTTTAGCATTTCGGGGCTCCATCTCCAAGTTTCAGTCTGCTGATCGAATAATTCCAGTAAGGGGTACGTGCTTCCCCACGAACTGCTCCTGAAACATAGTTTATAATCTGCTAATGTTCGTAGTGTCTGTCGGACAACCCTCTCAAGTGGAGTGATGCTTCCAGGCGGGGTCTCCAACCAACAGACTAGAGCTTGGGAACTCTCTCCCTTAAGAGGTCTCATCCAATAGATCCAAGCTTTTGGAAGCTCTCTAACGGCGACCACGAATGCGTTAAGAGTGTTCGTATCAGACTCGACGATGAAAAGTATATTCTCGCTCAGACCTATATGCTCTATGCTAAGAAACGGCAGAAGTATCCCTTCTTCGAAGAGACTATTCTTAGTTTTTTCCGCAGCACGTATATCGTATTCGAGTTTCTTGCTCAACTCTAGCGTGGGTTTATCAGCCCTTTCGAACAGCTCAAAGATGAATTTCAGATCTTCAGCGGTGATGCCCTTTCTTTTTTCAGGTGGCTCGGACAAGTTAATTGGCTCTTTTATTTTCTTTTTTTGGGGGATAACCTTGTCCCAGCCCTTGCTGAGCACATTACTAAGGTAAAGCGACCAAGAATCCCAATCGATGTTCCAATCCCCCTTATCCGCATCATAAAAGCCGAACGAGAGGGAGCCCTCGAATCTATCGACTTCCCAGACCCACAGCTTTGAGAATCTCTTCTCGAAATCTTTGTGAACCCGGTTAACCGCTCTGGGAGGTACCGCTATTGAGAAGAGGGTGTATAGGTCTACGCCCAAGAGCTCTTGCCTCGATAGGAGATAGGGGCTCTCAACGTAGGCTTCCCCCTCAACCATAAACACCAGATTGGAGAGTCCTATCTTCGAGTAATCCAATCGAGTACCCACTCTTAGGCGGCACCTCTCCTCAAGTCCCTTCTTACGGTAAAAAGTCGTCTTATAGCTCATCGTGGTTTGCTTATGAATATCGGTTATGGAGATAAACAGGTCGTCACACATTGCGTTAAGAATCATCAAATCCTTTGCGTCCAGCCTTACGCGATAATCGTAAACCATGTTCAATAGCGTTTGCCTAAACTGTTCCGAGGTAAGAATCTCCCCGCTAAGCCTCTTATACTTGTTCATCTGCCTAAGCTTCGAAACGACCAAAGGCAGAAACTCTCCCCCCATTATGGAATCAACTATCATCAAATCCTTGAACTTCTCCCCAGTCCTTCCCTCCACCCCCTTTTCGCCCTTATACTTGTAAACAAAGAACTCAGTCAAGAGCTGTTTATCCTCCTTGGACACTATATCAGGTAAAAACAGTTGAAACAGTTCCTCCAGCGAGAGACGGCTAGGATTCTCGACCTTTTCTATTGGCTCACTCTTAAGAAATTCCTTAATTTTTACAATTTCACTCATAAAAACGCCCTCAAAATAAATCTTACACAAATAAATAAATAAAATTTAGCAGTATTCCATCTCACCAAACGAAAGATGGCAATCATGAAAATGTACCGCAACAAACCACTAAAGTGTAGCTATTTTCCCATATCTTCAACAAGAAAAATCTTACTTTCAGTAAACTCTTTTATTCGGAATAAATGTTAAATTTCAGATAAAAAGTTGATAGCAATGGTAATAATAAAAATTATAAGAATATTTTCGAAAAAATGAGTTTTTGAAGGAACGTGTTCAAGAGTTCTGGCTATAAGAGTTTTTTAACCGTCTCCTTGAGTTTCTCCGAATCAATAATGCTGAGGGGGTTCAAGTGGTAATCCTTCTTACACAGCGACAGAATTATCTGAGCATCCTCCGCCTCTCGACAACCTACGAGGTCAAACAAAATTTCTGGATCAGTAACACTGCTACTCAAGAGCTCCCAGAAAAATTCAGCCTGCAACGCTAAAAGTCTGAGTTTTCCGCTGAGAACAATTTCAATAGACTCGGCGTAGCGGGAAGCCTCCGAAAGAAGATTCTCCATAAGCCAGCACCGTGTTTTCACAACATCCACATTAAGCCACTTTCGATTGTTCAAATCATAAACAGCAACATTATGCTTACTAAGTACTTTTTCATCGGGGAGAGACACACAAGAAGCCACCCACCCGGTATCGAAACTCTCCATAAGCTTCACGAGAAAATCCGATGAGATACCCGGAGCTAGGTATAATACTCTCTCTGACCTACCATTCTTCTCACCTTCAAACAAGGCTTTGAGTTCCTCCATGCCGCTCTCTGGGTTCTCTGAAACATCCAGCTCGTATTCACACAACTGTCGGTGGGGGGCAAACGCAGCCACTTCTCTTAAAACTTTGCTGTTTAAAAAGCCTAGTAGGAGCACCGGTCGTCTCATAGTGAAAACCAGTTGTCCTAGAACTGCTAGGCCTTTATCGCTGAAATAGTTGGAAAGTTCTTTCAAAGAATTCACCGAGATCTGTTCTTGATTGCTAAACGTATTATACCTCGAAATACTTTGTATACACCTTCACCGGTTTTCGCTGAAGCGGGATAAACGGGAATGCTCTTTGGTAAACCCAATTCTTTTCTGAGTTTTTCGGCTGGGACTGCTTTGGACAAGTCTTGTTTGTTCGCTTCAACTATTATTGGGATTTTGTTTTCTGTGAAGGCTATAAGTTCTTCAAAGCTTCTCACATTGTCTTTTAATTTGTGTTCCTGTGAATCAGCGACAAAAAGAACACTGTCCGCATTTCTCGCGACCTGTTCCCTCGTTGCCAGAAACCTTTTTTGGCCTGTTGTGGTGTGGAGGTGGAAGACGAAACAGTAGGGGGGAAACTCTAGTTGTAGTGCCAGGTAATCCTCCCAAATTGTGCGGCCCTCGCTGGTTGAAACTTCGTAAGGCTCACCAATTATATTATTAGGAAAAAGCTTCGCTAAAGCACGGATGTTCGTTGTTTTCCCAGAAGATGCGGGTCCCCAAAAGACAATCTTTAACTGCACCATTTTTCCTTCCGGCAAATTCCTCTGAAACTTTTCTGGCTCCAATTTTATCTAACTCCCTTACTTCGTTTCTCTTATGACAGCGGCGTCGAGTCTGTGTAGAACTTCCTCGATTTGCTCCTCACTTGCCTCAATGGTTTTTATTATAGATTCGCTGTTCTTAATGTCTTCCTGGATTCGCTTTACGTATTGACTCATCTTCGCTCGGATAAATCCAATATTCGCCTTCTCGTTAGCAAAAATCAGAAGCAGCAAAGACTTATTGCCGTCAAGGTCACTTATTTTGCAAACGTAGAACTGTTTCGAATTGTACACAATCATCGCGTTCTGGAACGCGTCAGCACCTAAATGGTTCTCTCCCTGTCTCGCTATGCCCGCCAACGCCGCGCCTAGAGCCCCCGCATTCCAAGCGTTCTTTACATGAAAAAACCTAGACTTTGCCAAAGCTTTACCATCACTGTCTACCAGCAGTAAACCCTCTATGTCTCCTTTTCCGAGCATTCTCTTGTATGATTCAAGTAGACTGTCAAGAGTGTCCGAAACCCTGTTAGTCAGATAAAAGTATCTGTGTTGTGTCTCGTTATTATTGTCTTGTGTTTGTAGAACTTTTCCAGTTGGAAATTCCGAATCCATTTCATTCAACTCCTTTAAGCCTCTTCAAATATTCTTAATCATCGTGATTTAAACCCCCCGAAAGGTTAGAGAGTTGCCTGTATAAGCTGTAATTCCTTGTAGGCTCTAACCAATCTTTTTATTCCCCTATCTTTCCTCTCAGGCTTCATACTAAACTCCTCCAACAGTCGCCTAAGAGAACCAGTATTAGGAGCATTGAATATTATTTGAGGCTCGACAACATCGGGGTTGAGAAAAATCTCTCTAATCCCGTCAACCTCAAAAGGTTTCAACCCCGGCTCAGAAAATACACCCCTAATATCTCCATGTTTCCGAATCAGTTTCAGAGCCCTTTTTGCTCCCACTCCTTTCACCCCAGAGTTAAAGTCAGTCCCCACAAGGATTGCCAAATCTACAAACTGCTCGTAAGTAATGTTTTGCAGCTTCAGAACCTCTTCTAGAGTTGCACATTGAACATTGTTTTCGGTGAGATCCAGATTCCTCAAGATTGACCTAGCCCCGAAAAGCAGAGCGTCGTAATCCTGTGTGAGAACATGGTCAGCCTTCCCTATCCGGGTCATGTAAGCCGCCTGCGCCTCACCCTCTCCCGGCGATTTTACCCAGGGCACGCCCATAGAGGTAAGTAATTTCTGGGTTTCGTTTATGATGGTGTCGTAAAGAACCTCACGGGATAATGATAAGGTTCTCGCAACATTGTAATTCTTGTTCTCTCTAGCTTTTCTCAGATAACCGTACTCCTTAACCAAAGATTCCACAAGATGCTCCCTCCTCTCCTTGAGCCTCGGATGCGCCCCATCAAACACATATATCAACTTAATACCATGTTCCAAAAAATTAATGGTTCTATAAAACACACCGTAGATGTGAGAGACTACACGTCCCTCATGGTTGAAGAGAGGGAGATTATGTCTTCTAATCTTATTTAAGAACTGGAAAAGCATATTTGAAGCATCCACTGCGACCCTAGTATTCTCCAATTCGTCTAGGGAAATGGTTTTGAAATTAACTATAGAACCCAGTTTTACACCCATCCTTTTCACCCTCTAATTCTCAGCTTTCAGTACTTTTCTCATTTCCTCGATTCTTTCGTTTACCATTCTTTTCTGCTCCGAGGCGTCTTCAGACGAATCTTCAATTTTAAAACGGGAAATTTTATTCGATATCTCCTCAGCTCTGTCTTTTTCACCCATTGAGAGAAGGTAATCTAAGTAAATATTTAGAGCAACCAATAGATGCACTCGAGTATACCCTTTTTCAAAGATTTGAATCGCCTTCTCAAAAGCCTCAACAACCCTCTGATTATTTTTTAACACAACATTTGAAACTCCTACATGAAAGAGAGCTATGGCTTCTCCGAGTTGGTTTTCATCCTTCCTAGAAATCGTAAAAGCTTCGTTGAACTGTTCAAGAGCCTCCCCTATTTTTCCTAATTTGAGAAGAATTTTACCTGCCCTTATACGGCAAAGCGGTTCCCCTACTCTATTATGCATGTCTTGTTTGATTTTTGCTGCTTCTAAATATGATTCTAGAGCCTCACCCAGTCTTCCCATCCTCTCAAGTATGGTTCCGACTTCCCACAAACAAATACCTTTGGTTTTAGTGTCCTCTAATTCTTCTGAAAGTTTAAGAGCTTCCCGATATTGTTTGTAAGCTTCCTCGTATCTCTGCATACCGAACAAAATGTCCCCCATTCTAACTAGGATCTCTAATACGCCATCCTTCTCCACATAATGAATTGTTTGGTAGGCCTGTTTAGAATGCTTCAAAGCCTCCTCCAGATTATCCATCAACCATAGGATTGTACCTATATGAAAGTGAACCGAACCCAAACTCAATAAGTCCCCAAGCTCCTCGTAAATCGCGGCAGCCTCCGAATAACACTTTACAGCATCAGCCCCTCGATCTTCGCTCCACATTAGACGCCCCATCTTCGTGAGACAATCGCCCTCTGTCGCCCTATCACCGTTTTCTCTGCTCAAATCCAGAATCACGTTTAGAACCCTTTCCGCCGCATCGTAATGGTAAAGCCTCATACACTGAGAAGCCACATTCAGCATGAACCTAGAAATAGACTCCCATTCCCTACCATTTCCTTTCATAACATCTATTATATCCAGAGGTTCGATTCCTCGCGAAACCAGACTAGCCACACCATAAACACTACTAATCAAACTTAGCATCCTCCTCGTAGGACTGTTCCTGAGCGGTGTTCATCGAGATTTGAATCGGGAGAAGTTCGAATACCTCCTCTGAATTGTACATCTCCGTGTATTTTCTCCTCCTAACGAGATTGTATACACTTTCACCGCTTTTCTCGGTGTTCACCCGTCTTATTATCCTAGTCATATCTCCTCCTGTTCCAATGAAGAAAAGGGAAGCCCCCCAAAGCCCACAGTTCTTAGCGTCTATCATCCTCTGACACTTGACTCTCGCCTCTGTTAATTTCTTCTCTAAGCCGGGTTGCACAATCAGACTACCATCCCGCGTCATAGACAACATAGCGATTAAGGACGCTGGGTCATTTTTCCTGAACTTGTTTGACGCCAAACCCTCAATCTTACTCTTTAGTTCTTTTTCGGCTTTTCTAAATTCCTTATCCAAGTTTAATACAGGTCTCAAAAGGAGCAAGTAACCAGCACTCTTCTCCTCGAGATCCTCGCCGCTCAAAACTCTTTCTAAGATTGGTTTCACTTCTGTGCTAGGAACCAATTCGTTAACACTGAGCTCATCTAAATACTGCTTATCCAGTTTTTCAACACAGTTGCCATTACTTGCTAGAAGTGGTGAATATAGGCAGCGTTCAATCTCCAACTCATCGGCTATCAGCCTCGTATCATATCCCTCCTTTTCCAGTATAGCTCTGAGGAGACCCATTTTTTTTCTCGCTCGCTCCACAGCCTCACCGAAATCCCTAGAAATCTCCCAAACAGTGACAAAATTATATAACGCATCATCCCGCCTATAAGTTTCAAAGCTAAGATTGATTTGGGCCTTCCAGGCGGATAGTAAAACCGAAACTCCAGTACCGCTACCCTTTACTTCAGTAAATTGTAGCACCTGGAAACCTTTTCTGCCACTTCTGAAGACTACACAATCATCCAAAATCGCATCTGGCACCACGTAACCGGGAAATCCGCCCCTGACCCAAGTCGGAGGGATATCCCCAGAGCTGCGTCTTATTATTATGAAAACGGATACCACTATTACTTCAACAGCGATGGTTATGGCAGGATGAATTCCACGACTCACCCCCAGTCCAATAAAACCCAAGCATATATTACCGGTTCCTAATCCCAATACGATTAGACTCGACTTGCTGAACCGACTGTTAAAAATAAATCTGGCCAGAAGATAGAGCACCAAATAAACCGCCAGAATGTAAAGAAGACCGATAGGACTTCCATTGAAGCAAGCACTTACCCCGGTCTCTATTAATCTAATGGCGAAAGAAATTCCTATCGCCAAGGCGAATATTATGGCTATATAGTAGATTGTTTTAAGCATTTTTCTCCAACCTCCATTAGTTTTTTCTGAAGTTCTGAATCAACAGAACTTATCCCTCCATTTGTAATCTGGTAGTAAACTCTACCTCTCAGGTCTCGGTAATGACTAATGATTTCCGCCTCCATAACTGGCTTCACAGGGATCCCCGAAAGATGGAGGGTTATCTGACAAAACTTGTTCAAACCCCAACCGGCTGCAGGAACCGTTTCACCCTCTTCCTCACCATCTACCTTGGAAACCACTTGGTTCAGTACAAGTACTGCTACGTCTCTCCTCCTCCTGCATAATCCGAGCATTTCAGGCAACTGCTTCTCCACAACATCCCGGTATCTGGAAAAACTAGTCTCAGGAGAGAGATCCTTACGGTACTGGGATGCGATCGTGTCTACCACTATGAGTCTGGTTCTATTCGAGACGTAAGCATCCAGAACGCTGATTATCTCCGTCTGCTCATCCAAATTCTTGGGAACAATCAGCGTTAATCTCTCCAGCGAATTCTCGTCTGGGAAAAGCTGAGAGAACCTTTTGAAAGAGAACCTATTATCACAATCGATGTAAAGTGTTTGATAACCTTCCTTGGATAGGTGTCCCGCCGCCTGCATAGCAAGCGTAGTCTTACCAGTGGCGGCCTCCCCGTAGATGTGGGTAATTATTCCCGTTGGTATACCTCCTCTAATTAAATCGTCTATTGGACTATGTGTTCGTATACAAAACACTTTGTGTTCACCCCTAAAGGTAAGTGAATTCAACACCTCCGCGTCTCCTAACCAGCATTCCCTCACTCTCCATGTAGTCCAACCTCTTAAGCACCCAATCTTTCGCTAATCCTACTTTCTCAGCGTTTCTCACTATATCTTGAACCGAAACTACTTTACTCCCTCGAAGGCTCTGGATGACGCTCTCCAGTTTTTCGGTCTTGGTATCCATTCCCATTGCATTGTACTTCTCTCCCGTCTTCTCAGCCTGCTTGCTCTGAACAAGTTTCGCCGCCGTTTTCCAGGAGCCGACAACATTCTTCTGCAAATGTTGCAGATTCAACTTCTCCCCGCACCGGGGACAGGATGGCTTCTTGCTGAGGGCGGCTGCAAAGTATTGTTTACACGATGGGCACTTCGCCACCATATACTCTCTTTTTCCCATATTTTTCAACTCCAAGTTTCGAGGCCTTTCTCTTTTCTACGATTCTTGATACGTTCTTCCAAACTATTTCCCATCCTAGTCGCGGTTTTCGCCCCCTCCATATTCGCTATCTCCGTGACGCAATGTATCATCCAGCTTAGAGTATCAATGACTGATTCTAGGTCCCCCTGAGGAATAGCGTAGAGAGAGCTAACCTCTCTAATACTCTTACCCTTAAGGTAATCCAGAACCGCCATCGACATAAATTGGGGCTGTGGTCTACCGTACTCCGACTCCACCGCGCTTAAAACCAAGTTCATAAATTCAAGTTCATCCTCAATGCTGCTGTGAACCATGCTTCGGATTAGTATACCAGTTGCCGGCTTGAGATAGAGTCTTGTTACCTGTTTTCCAAACCCTGTGGGAGTGAAAGTGCTCATCGTGGTTTCGGTAACTAATCCATTATCCCTCAGCTTTTTCAGCACGTTCTCGGCGTTAAGGCAGCGTGACACCAATCCCCTGTAGACTGGATAATTCTGATCCACAATCTGAGCGAGCTTAACCAGATGTCTGCACAATCCTTCCCGCTTCCCGCTCTGATAAGAACAGGTGCAGAGGGGGCCTTTCTCCTCATGAAAACTGCAAACATTAACAACGGGCTCCGTGACCGTAGCCTCAACCCTTTTAGACAGTAATTGCAATCTCAAGCTCTCGTCACGGATTCTCTCAGCACCACTCAATTCACACGTTTCAGCAAGGCATTTTACAGCGTCAGATATGTTTACAGAGCCTAACTTAACTAGTCTCTCAAGGCTTGCTTGTGGATTCTTGGATTTCTCCTTCCTCCACCAAAAAGTTTTTTCAAAAAAGTTCAAGATATCCTTTTCATTCGCCTCCTCGCTCTCAAACATTCTGAGAAGGGTTTGCTCCTCAAGGTTCGGTGGAAAACCAATGGAACTCTCCACAGCATCATATCGGGGCACCAATTCCCCATCCCTAACCTCAAAATATTTCCGCAGAACCGTAAAACGATCCGAATCAGAAGAGCAGAGTACAACACCATAGCCCACGCTATCAAACTCCGGTCTTCCAGCTCTCCCCAATATCTGATGAAACTGATTCGCATTCATGCCATCAATCTCAAACTCGCCAGTAGCCATCTCTATACGATTAAATACTTGAAAATCCCTTAGAATAACTAATCGAGCCGGAGTATCAATCCCCGCAGACAGAGTAGTGGTGCAACACACAACCTTTAGAAAACCGTTGCGAAAAGCATCCTCCACCAGTTCCCTGGAGTCATGATTCAAACCCGCGTGGTGAAAACCCACACCCTGCCTCATCAACTCGATCAAACGCTTAGAATAATTCTTACCCTCAACGAACCTAGCTGAGAGCGTCTCCCTCTCATCGCCAGACAAGTGAGGCACAACCGACTTAACCAATTTACGCGTTAGACTCTCTGCGTCCCTCCTATGTGCAACAAAAACAAGAGCCTGACCACCACTTTGAACAATTGAAGAAACCAATTTCCTTATAGCCACCAGTTTATCAGCCTCTACCAGGATATAGTTTTTTAAAGGCACGGGTCTGGTGTCCGACTCAATTAACCTTAAATTCAACCAATCCGCAATCTCACCGGCATTGGCTATGGTTGCACTTAACCCAATGAGCTGCGTCCGCAGTTTCTCCCTTATTCTGATAAGCACACTCTCCAGCCTTCCCCCTCTCTCACCATCACCCATAGAGTGTATCTCATCCACTACGATAACCCTAATATCGTAGAGCCAGTCAGGATTCAAACGCAGAAGTGAGTCAAACCTCTCAATGGTGGTGACCAGTATGTCCGCTTCCTCCAAAATCTCGGGCGTGTAATGGAAATCCCCGGTGGATATCCTGATTCTCAGATTCAGATCGCGGTACTTCCTCAGGAACATACTAAACTTCTCCCTAGCGAGAGCCTTCAGAGGAACCATGTAAACCGCCTTCCCACCCTCCAGAACCCATTTCAAAATAGCAAGCTCCCCCACCAGGGTTTTACCACTAGCAGAAGGAGAACAAACCAAAAGATCAGCACCCTCGAACAATCCACCCTGAATCGCAAGTATCTGAACCGCCCGCAAATAGTTTATCCCCTGTTGTTCCAGAATCTCCCTGATTTGGGCAGGCATCTTCTCCTCCAAGTTCAAGAAGGCTCCCAGACTCTTTTGACCATCCACCGTCAGTATACCCTCCTACTCATCTAAAAAATCAGTAATATCGAGTGATTCAGTTGTTTCAGTTGTTTTAAGTTCGTTCGACCGTTTCCCACGATAATGGTCTCTAATCAGTTTCTCAAGCTGCCTCGAAGATTCATAGTCAATTTTGCTACTTATTCCTCCGTCGCGTGAAACAATTATCTGAGCCTTACCATTAACAACATGTTCATAAGTTTCAAGAGGCACCTCGGGATATTTCCTCTTAAGGGTCTCAACAATGCTAGCCACCTCCGGGCTCTGGGTAACGACCAAAAAAGCAGAGTCCACTTCCCCACCTCTAGAACCGAAGAGCCTTTTCAACTCATTCTTAATATCGTCGTCAGCACACATCGTCTCAATAACAGAATCACAATTGGTTACTTCAGCCTCATTTTCAACCACTCGAGCACTTTTTGAAACTTCGGGCTCAGAGTATAACTTCTCGGATTCCTCGTTTACAGACTTCCTTTTCCCCGTCTTAGACTTCGCCCTCTTTCTATTCTCTTTCGCCATCTTGGAACTCTTCTTTTCAGTTCGCGGAACGGACACCGTATTGAAACTATGTAGCTCTATCTTGGGCAATTCTTTTCGGTCTTTTACCGCACCCTTCTCAAAGGAATCAGCTTTAGAAGTAGCGGCGGCTGACATTGATGACTGTAGGTCAGTAAGTAGTTTCTGAGCATGTTCAAATAATCTCGAAAGATCCACTTCGCTTAGTTTTTGAGAGTTGTTTATTACCTCAAAGAATTGCTGAAACCCTTTGGGATTCAATCCAGTCTTTTTACAAACAAATTCTTCAACCTGGGGGAGAGACCCGAACGCCGCTTTCCCGGTTAATTTCACGTAAACTTCCTTTAATGCAGAAGTTACCACTCCTTTCAAGTGATAGGTACAGTTATCCCAGTCGCCCTCTGCATACGCTTTCTGGGCTAGATCCCATAGTCCATCTCTTCTCTGGGCATAAAATTCGCTACTGTTTCCTCCCTCAATTAATAAGGGTTCAACATATTTTTTAATCTCCAACACCTTTGGAGGTTCCTTATTTGTAATGGGTTGAGAAGAGGAACCCAGCTTTATGCGCTGTTTTGGAGATTCTTGGAATGTTTCAGATGTTCTTAAAATGACTTGAGGAGATATGCGTCTTAGTTGTTCTCGAAATGCAGTTAGTTCTTCCCTCAAAAGTTTTTTAAAATTGGCAACTCCCCATTCGTGTATAACCAGTGATGCTGCAATGGTTGCTATCATGAGAATGGAGTCCACAGTGAGCAGTATTTGGAAAACCGCCCCTGTTCCGTTGAGAAATATTAGCGGAACGAGCAAGGTCATAAGAACTATGGTGAGGATCAACCCCCTTCTTGCTTGTGAGTAGGCTTTCTGTAAAATCTCACCCTTATTCGGTCTAAAAATTCTACTAGCTCTCTGTAAAACATAGTCTTTTCTGCTTTGCAGCACAGATGATAAATCAGATACGGGTACCATCTCAACCGAGTCAACCTTGGGGTCCCCCTCGTCGCGAGAGCCGCTCACCAAGAATTTATTTGCGACTATAATAACTTGCTTACCCATATAATGTGGAGCATTCACCCCAAATACCTTTTTCAGCTCTACGCCGCTTGTACTCGGACTATTAACCAACTGATTAAGCAAAACGCTGGAAAATTTAGATAGGGTACGCCTATCTTCTCTAACTTTTCCCACAGCAGTAGCTCTATATGCAACGGCATCAAGAACACTGTAACTCTTTCCCTCATATATTTTCCAAGCCACACTCACCGGAACATTCTCATAAGACTCTACATTATAACCATTATCGAAAAAAATACCCGAAGCCTCCTCACTCCGGGAGGCCTCACTTCCTATTTGCTTCGTTTTTATTTCCTCCATATACAACCTTTCATTAGTTTTACATAGGCCATCCACCTGACGGTGGAGGCAGAAAGGAAGATTTATCGCCCTTAGCCCTTTTTTCCGAAACATCCTTTGACTCTTCCCGCGATAGCTGCTCGTCAGAACGCTTTCTTTTCAAAGTCAGCTCTAGTCTCCTTGCATGTCTCAATACCGTTGCCTCTGACACACCAAGTCTTTCGGCGATCTCTCTCACTGTTAATCCTTGGCTGTGAAGCTGTCTTAGATTATTATCAGTAAATTTTCTACCCGGCGTCATAGGTCGCACCTAAGAAAGTGTTAGCTTTCGAACCGCCTTTATAAAGGCTTACGTCGGTTTTCGAAGAGTTCTTTTTTCTAGTTTTTGGGGATTATTAGAACTCCAATAATAATTTAAAAACGAATTTTTGCTCCTTTTTCATTATTATTTTTAATATCTTGCTATTTTTCTTATCAGAGTATTATAAATTCCTATTTTACATCCACAAAATTAGCCAAACAAGTTGCAGATACCCCTCATTGCAAAAAATATGTAAAAATTTGTATAAAAATTACATAGGATCTGTTGAGGTATGCTCATATAAAAACATATGAAAGATAGGTCCAAATTTTTGAAAAAGGCTAAACTTCGCCAAGGCGACTCAAAATTAAGAGTATGGAAAGGGTTAGGTTACCCTTCCTGATTGAACTTTACCCCCATTTTCTGACTGCATGTCTTACAAATGATAACTTTAGACCTACGCCTTTAAGATTTTACTCCTATTAGTTTCTTCCATCCAGGTTCTCCAATATTCGAATAACAGAAATATGTAATTTTTGACCAATTTTTTACATATTTTTTGCATACGATAGTTTCACAAGAGATATCCCGTGTTTTTATAGCAGTAAAAAAGAACCTCATAAAACTCTAAAATTAAAACTAAAGAGAAAAAAATGATATAAATGAAAAAAAGAGAAAAAAAACATCAAAAATGATGAAAAAAGGATTCATAAACCTCCAAATCAAGCAAAAAAGCCTTCACAAAAGCAAGCACAAGTCTTTATAAAGGCAAAACTGAATCTAGCAACCCTTAGTGCGGCGCAAAACATCTGAGTAACCTCTCTATAAGACCACACCTATACTACTTATCCGAATTCGAGCGCCGCACCAACAATAATAATCGTGAAACCGCAAGAAAAAAGGGAATTTGGTGAAAATAAATGCCCGAAGTTTATTGTCAGGTTTTAAACCGGAAGGTTGATGGAGGCTATTGTGCCTTTGTGTGTGAGCTTCCTGAAACCGAGAAAAAAATCTTTTACAACCCAGTCAGAGGAATATACGCCGAATGCAACTTTTGCGAAGACATCCCAGAATCGAAACCAGTCCGTAAAACTATCTCCACAGTCATAAAAAAGTCTGAACTGGAAAATCCCGAAAATACGCTGAGAATTCCCCAGTCAGTGATTCTCAAATTAATTACCGTTTTGGAGGGGGACAAGTAATGGATTTAACTAACATTAAAGGGGTAGGTCCCGAGAAAGCCAAGAAGCTTATGAACGCTGGTTACAGCACAGTGGAGAGCATCGCCTTCTCCTCACCCAGAGACCTCTCTATGGATTCCGGCATACCCGAAGAGACAGCCAGACAAATCATAGCCTCCGCCAAGATAATTGTCCGCTCTAAAGAAAACACAAAAGGCGGAAAACTGGTGGAGATTCTCTCTGGTAAAGACGCCAAAAAGATTCTAAATAGTATGGAACATATTACCACTGGTTTGAAAGGACTCGACAATATACTAGGTGGAGGAGTAGAGACCTGCGCGGTTACCGAGTTTTACGGACCCGCAAAAGCTGGAAAAACCCAGATTTGCCACCAGCTCTGCGTCACCGTCCAACTCCCCAAAGAAAAGGGCGGTTTAGAGGCTCCAGCCCTATACATAGATACCGAGAGGACTGTGAAATACGACCATATCAAAAGCGTGGCGGAGAGATTCGGTTTGGATCCAGACTTGGCGAGCGATAACGTTTTTTATGCTTACGCTATGAACAGTGAAGCCCTCTTTGATATGGTTCACAAGAGTCTAGATGAGGTGGTTCAAAACCGGGGGATTAAACTCGTGGTGGTGGACTGCCTAACCGGGCACTTCCGTGCAGAGTACTGTGGGAGGGAGAGTCTGCCCCTGAGGCAGCAAAAGATGAATAGAGTTATCCACGATCTTCTGAGAATCGCCGTTTCCCACGACTTGGCTGTTGTGGTAACAAATCAGGTTCACTCCCAACCCGACCTGTACGGCAAGAGCGAGAATCCCATAGGCGGACACACCGTTGCTCACGGAGTTACCTTCAGGCTGGGGTTGAGTACAAGGAAACACAACATGAGAGTGGCAACCGTGGTAGATGCTCCAGCGCTGCCACCGAAAGAGACTTACTTCGCAATAACCGCCAAGGGACTAATTGACATAACCGCCAAGGATCTGAGTTCCAAGGAACCCATAGAATTCTCCGAAGCGAAAGAGATAGAGGAAAAAGCCGAGAAAGTGGAGGAAGAAGAAGCAGTCTTGGACTAATTTGGCGTGGGATACTATATGTGGAAACGGGGAGTAACTCTGGTTCTGGTTTCTTTCATACTGGTATTGATGGTTTCTGGTCTTTTTGCAGCTGTTAGTTCATTCCCCGCTTTCCCAGTTCAACCCAGTGCCGCGTCAGACTCCAGTTATGTTCCAAAATCTGTGGTTAGTGCTGCTTACCTCACCAATCAATCAACCGTCCAAAAATGGGAGAGATACTTCACGAGCAATTCCAGCCAGGATAACCTGCAAAACATAGTTGGATTTCTTTCTGGTCTAGGAACCCGACACACATCAAGACCGGAGTGCAACACTTCGGCGGATTACATTTTCTCAACCCTCTCTTCATATGGTTACGCACCTCTAAGAGATAACTTTACGGTTATGTGGCAGGGCACCCCATACGTCACCCAAAATATATACTGCGTTAAACCCTCTTCGTCAGTGGAAATAATTCTTTTAGTCTGTCACTACGATTCAATAAGGGCTCTCAGAATCGGAACATCGATTTACGATCTTCAGAACACCAACTGTCCCGGAGCCGTTGACGATGCGTCTGGTGTGGCGGTGCTTCTTGAAACCGCTAGACTGCTCGCTAATGTAAGTCTTGACAAGACTCTGGTTTTCGCTTTTCTGAGCGGAGAGGAGGGAAACAGCACAACAGAACACTGGTTCGGCTCCGAACAACTAATCACCCAAGGATACATCCTGTTTACTGTGCAGCTCTCAAACATAAAACGAGTAATATACTTGGACACTCTTGGGGAGCCCCCTTACGGGGAACAGCATGGAAATATAACGATTTTCTCAACTCTCGCATCATCAGCAAACAAAACTTCCCTTATCGGCGCTGCGTCTGACCTAGGTATTAACGTCGTCTCAGTGAATAATCCGAGGGTTTCATCAGTTTCGGAGGCTCAAAACCAGTTTTGTTCAGAATGGGGCTTGCAATCAGTTTTGCCTACGGTAACCATCTCACAGGAGAACTGGAATATAACCATTAGCGAGAGATTAACTGCACTGGATACCGCTTCCATAGCAGATTACACTTTCGTTGAGAATATCGTCAAGGTCGTTACAGGAGCGTTGATACGCGAGTTCTTCACTCTTCCGCTAAGCTCTCCCAGCTACGTAGCCGGATGGAAGAAGCTCGCAAACCTAAACCCATACGGGATTAACCTCTTTGAGAGGGACTATGTTGAATACCTAGCAGACCCGAATTCCGATGTTATAATAGTAGGACCCGGGCTAGACTTTACACCCTCTGAGTTCCAGAAACTAATTGGAGTCGGTAAACCTCTCATCTGCACTGGTGAAAACGGTGTGAGGTTGCTTAACAGTCTAGGCGCCCAAGTTAATGGTACTCCCTCCAGTACTGATCATGTTTCTCTGACTAGAATGGATTTGTTCTATCATCCTATATGGGAAAACGTGGAGCAGAACACCACCGTGATAATCAATCAGGGTCAGTCCGCTCTGATTACCACCGAAAGCAACCTTTTCTCATTTTTAGGGTATAAGGGAGACTGCTGGCTGGGATTCTATCACGATAACCAATCACTAAGGTACGTCTTCTATGTTGGAAGAGACGACCCTTCGAGTCTGAGCGATAAAGGAGAACAAATTCTAAGCAACCTAATATTCTGGAGTGCTCAACAGCAGGAGTATATTCTGCAGCTTCAGCCCACAAGGATTGCGGCTGGAGAAAGAACCAATCTTACCATGGCTATAAGAAGCGCTCTTAGCTGGGATGTCTTGCAGGCTGGCACCGTGAATCTAACCATCACCCAAAACGGGGAGGAAGTATACCGAGATTCCATTCCCACAACGAACGGCTACTTCAGTGTCAGTCTCAGTCTAAACATCGGAGAGTACGTGCTCACTGCGTCAAATGGCACGGTTTCTGCTGCGCGAATAATAAATGTATTTATTCCGTTTATGGTTCAGGTCTACTCTTCTCCACTCACAGTTCAGAATGAGTACTTTCTTTTGGCTTTAAGAATTGACAGCTTTTCATCATCCGAGCAAAATCTTGGCGTTTTTATCCCCGAACTTCGAGTGTTTAATCAGATTAGTTTACTCCCAAACCAATCTGTGGTAATCTGTGTTCCCGCGGTTTATACTCCTGCGTCAATTTACGATCAGGGTCTTCACCTATTTACGGTTCTGGTTCAGGGCTTTTACCCTAGCGTTTCCGTTCTCCCCGTGTGGATATCTCTAGAGCCGAGTAGTATTATTCTCGGATACATTCTCCCCCTAATTGCCATTTTAGCACTCAGCTTCCTTATTTACAGAAAGATATACGTGGTTAAACTACCTGAGAAGATAGTGTTAAGGGAAACCAAGAGGAGAAGGAGGAGAAGCTACTTCAACACATTTGTCGTGGACTCTGAAATAATTGGGGTGTTAAGAGAGCGTCTCAAAAAGAAAGGATTCCAGGAGAAGGCTGAAAACCGCTTCTACAAAGCCGAAATGATAATCGAAATTGAAAATAAAGATGATAAATCATCTGTCAGAGTCTTCTCATCGATCCCATTTTCATCCAAAAACGATTTCTTAAAACTAACCAAAAGAATCAACCTAAACAGAGTCACAATAACTGAAGAACAAGACGTGAAACCTGAACCTGAGGGGAATGCAATACCTGAATTCAAAGGAGGCCTTAAAAATGATTGGAAGTGAAGTACTCTTAAGTTGGATACTAATCTCTTTACTTTACGACTGCATTATGATTGTTATCGCCGTCTTCCTCGTGTTTCTAGGTCTAAAGGTTGCAATGACATTTCTGGCAGCTGAGGAAACCAAGACTGCTCTAGTTCCACCACAGGCTCAACCCCCAGAGAGAGCTAATCCCTACGTTCAGATAGCCAGAGCACTGGAAGAAGGGGATAAAGCCGCATTAGTCTGGCTGATGAGTCAAAAAACACCAAGAAGCAAGCTTTTTAGGGCTCTAAACTTCGCGGCGGTGGATTTGTTTTTGGGCATCACTTCCCTGTTATCCGTTCTGAGCGTTTACATCAAGATTAGGGCTCTACCAGTTCAGGACTGGATTGTGATACTCATGGCTATGGCAGCCCTTATTCTTGTGGGCCTCTCATACTGGAGGGTGAAGGATTGACGATTATCAAAAATAGAATGCTCAACAGAGCTAAAAACCAAAATTTGGAACACCAAAATCAGGATGGAATACACAATTTTAAAGAATCACATAATGAGGAGGTTTAGAAGTGTCTGCTGAAAATGAAGAAACAGAAAAAGAAAAAGAAGAACCCAGTGAACCCTACATCAAGTGGGCGGATCGAAACGCCAAACTTTTCAGCCTAATAAACGTAGCCAAGTTCATAATCGTAGCCGCCGTCCTTCTACTATCCTACTTTGTTTCAACAACGTATCTCTCATATCCCTACTGGATAATCACGACCGTTTTGTGCACCTTTATCTCGATGTGCGCAGTAAGCTCCAAGTTTGCTTCCCCATTTCTTAGACTGCTGAGTCGCGGAAAGTGGCCCAACAAAGACAAATTCTCGCTGGTTGACCCGTTACAGGATATGTCCTTCTTCTTCATGGTAGGCGAGGATTCGGTTCTAATAATGCGTGACAGCTACAAGCTAGCAGCCTACGCTATGATGAAGGTGGAGGAAATCCCACTAAGCATAAGAGGCAGCTTCAACTACTTCTTCCGAACACTCTACCTTCAAAAAATACCAGTAATCTACTTCGTAGAAAGCAGCCCAGTTTCAGAGAGAACGGTAAGGTTCCTCCCAAACCTAGATGAAGACAGCCGCCGATCCATCGCTAAGAAGGACAAGTCCCGCAGAAAAACGTACCTCTGGGGCGGAGGAGGCATCTGGACAACCCGCATAGTTCTCGGAACCAAGAAAGAGACAATAGCGCCAGTACGTCTCGACCGATCAATCGGAAAACTTGTCGAAGAGGTTAAACAGAACGCTTTCACACTAGCCACAGCATTTGAAAACTCTTATCCCCACTGCAAAATCGAACCCCTATTGGGCGAATCCCTGCTGCAGGCTACAAAGGCTATGCTAACCGGCGGAGGAGTGTCCCATTTTTTCTAACCGGATTGGAGGCCTCTCCAGCCTTCATGGACATAGCGACCTTCATGACCAAAGGCTTAACGGTCAAACCCGCCGCAGAATTCGTAAGCCCCTCCGTGGAGTACGACTTTAAGCTGGGTAAGGTGCTTGAAACCGAGGTTTACAAGGAAGACGTAGACGTAGGACTAAAAATCGATCACCTATCCCGAGGCATCATGGTCGCCGGAGGAAGCCACAAGGAACGCACCGCCACAAACCTAAGCATAATATTTGAAGCCTCCAAATTCGCCTGGAACTACCTAATAGTGGACACCAAGAAAGAGTTCCGAAAACTGGTGAACATGAACCCCGAAACAATGGTATACCCCAGCAAAAGCATCTGCATAAATCCATTGGACCCCGAAGGCTCAAGCGTTTCCGAGTACATATCCCTACTGCTCAGACTATTCCAAGTACTATGGGACCTCACCAACACACAGAGTATCGGTCTGAACGAGGCCCTGAGAAGCATCTACGAGAAACAGGACGGAGAAGGAGCCCCCACACTGGAGGATCTAAGAAATGCTCTAATTAACCAGAGTTCGTCGAAACTGCGGACGCCTCAGGAGAGAGGCGAAATAGAGGGATTAATACGCGGCGTAACGGGTCTGGTCCTTTCCGAAGAATCCCCCACAATAAACGGTCGCTCCACATCACCCTTTGGGGAACTCACGACTAATCCCACCGTTATAGAGATTTCCAAAAAGGATCAGCTGTTTTCAAGCTTCTTCAAAGGATTGATGATAATCAAAGCCCTGGCGACGGACAAAGGCAGGTATTCGATATTTCTGGACGACGCGGAGGAAGTTTTCAAAAACATAAGGTTCGGCTGGAGAACACAGCAAGTCTACTTCCAGGAATCTCTTACCGGATGGGTGGAAAGCCTCAAAGACTTGAAAGTGGGATTGCACATCTCAACCAGTCTACCCCGACTAATATACGAACCCATACCCCCTATGATAGAAACACGAATATTCCACAAACTCGTTTCAAACGAAGACATCAGCGTAGCGGGAGACCTCATGGGCTTGGAGGAAAAGGCCCCTGGGATACACTCCCTTAAGAGAGAACGACTCTACCAGGAGACCTACTTCAAATACCTGAAAGAGGGAGAAGCGCTCTTCCACAGACCTGACCTGCCGACAGGATTCCCCATAACTCTACAATACCCAGCAGGCGCATCCTCAAAGGCACCCTCGGATCGAGAAATAAGAACCAGGCTGGAAGAGCTGTACCCCCCGCAGAACGTAAACCCGGCAGAGAGTTTACCGTCCACTATGCTCGAGAGAGACTTGAAAAACGAAACTGAGAACGCCGTAAAAATACTGGAACTACTCCATGAATATCCCCAACTATCTCTGACAAACATAGTGCAGAGCCTAAAAACAGAGGTCGACTCGGAGAAGCTAAGTTATCTCGTAGATAAACTCAAAGATCAGGAATACCTAAAGGAAACTCTGGAACTCTGGAAATCAAAAACCAAAAGAGTATACTCTCTGACACTGAAAGGAGAACAGGCACTAAAAGAATACACAGAATCTAAACGTTAAAACAGACGAATTCTCTTGCCTCTTCTCCAAAATCATCCTAGTCATCTTTCTGAATTCTGATTAATGGTTCCACCTTTAACATGATTTCCTATTTTTTTCAGAGCCCAAATTGCCATCTCTCGAACATTTGAATCCTTATCTTTTGATGCCTCGGTGAGCGGTTCCACTGCTCTCACGTCTCCCAGTTCTCCCAGAGCACCAGCTGCACCCAATCGCATATACTTGTTTTCATCCTTTAGTGCTTGAATGAGCCGTTCTATTATAACCTTCCAGTCCTTTTCATACTTCGAAGATTTTATCGATGTTTCAACACTCTTCTGTGCTTTCCTTTTTTCAACTTTCCCAGGGGAGAGTTCAACTCGCATATCCACGCCTCTAGACATTCTGCTGCTCTGTTTCATTCTCTACTTCCTTCAATTTTTAACGAAAAAACTAATGCCATGGCTGTAGCACCCCAAATACTTTTGTCTCCCACTAAAGAGGTTAGGATTTCACCGCTGTCTGCCCAAAAGATTGCTCCACAGTCATAACAAAGAGCGAGCGTTCGAGGCTGGAATGCTAAAGGGAGAAGCCTCTCGGTGTTTCCACAAGTTGGGCAGGCTATTTTTTCTCCGCAACACTCGCAGATAATCGAGTGTGTTTTATAATCATCTATCATTTTGTACGCCTCCAAACATAACTAATTGATTATTAAACCATTCTAGAAATCCTCGTCCTCTATTTTTCCCTCAGCGTCTTCGTCCCACTGATCCTCTGGGAAGAGCTTTTCATAGTTTTTCTTCGTTCTCTTTTTCCCCGATTCCAGAAGTTGTCTCATAGGATTAGAATTGTGGCTCCTCCTGCTTTTTCCTCCGTAGACTTTCTCTACTTTTGTTAATCCTCGATTTTTCCCCTCCTTCGAGAAATGCGTTGGCTCGTAAGTGTTTTCATCAGGGTTGTCTGGATAATCAGGATCAGAATTCGGATTTTGGCTTTTGATTATGCTTTGTGTGTTTAAGTACGCTTCGTTTGATTGGTGTCTTGTCTTAACCATCCAGTGCAACTTTTTGGCTAGTGCGATGCTGATTATTGATGGGATTAAGACCAGTGCCAATAGTTCAAGAGGAAAAGGTTGTGTGGTCAGCTGGGGAACTAGGTATACGCTCTCCGTATAGAGGTAAATTGCAATAATCGTGGTGATTGAGGCTGTGGATATTGGTGCTAGTCTTAAGAGCCATTTTATCTTCCTTTGGGCTAGTAAAACTACGGTTGCTGAAATCATTGTGGAAGAAAAAAAGCTTACCAACTGCTTTTGCATAGTGTATGCTCCCGCCCAGTCGGGAAGAGCAGAGTAAAACACTATATAGAGGACGCAGAAAAGAATTAAACCGGAAGCGAACTCCCAGTGGTTTATGAAAAATTTAGTGATTGACCTTACGAACCGGTATGTTAAGCGTATCTGGTCTCTCAGAATCAAATATGCTACGGTAATTTTTCCCGTCGCAACAAGGATACCTAAGCATAAGACATTTATTGCAATAACTACTATTAGTATAGTCAAAACGCTGCTAAGCATGGATGAGAGATTAGAAAAAAAGCTTTCAAACATCTCATAAACCTCCGATTCTTAATTCTTGAATCAGAATATCTCTCGAAATTATACTCATAATTAAAAAAAGGGAATATTGAGTTTGGGAATATTGTGTCTCTTCAACCTCCTTTTTCCACCGACTAAGAGGATACGGATACCCTAGTACAGATTTATCAGAGCCAAATTCAATGGCTGTCTGACTGATGCTTGTTGCCTTAGTCCTCTTCATCTTCCCACCCTTCCTCTGTTCCTCTTGTATCAGACCCACCGAGCAGCCAACTATTAAGAAACTCGTTTCTGTTTTTCTTCAGCCGCGTGTACAGTATTACGCTGCCCAGCAATCCTAAACCGGTAACCGCCAGAACGCCAGGTAAAGAGAAGCCAGAATTGTTATTATTACCTAGAGAAAGTCCTGAAAGTCCTAACAATACGTTTATTGACGCGAAGTCACTTCCTAGAGATGTTACCTTGATTGTGCTGCTTGTGGTGGCAATGGTGTACGATTGGTTGAAGTATACCAGTATTTTGTAATCCCCGATGTATTCTGTTGTCCATTGGGTTTGGAAATAATCCAAGTTGCCGATAGTGTACCCCCCTGAGAATACGATATTATCGTCGAAATCCATTACCAGCAGGGTTACTGGGTCGTTGAGTTTGGGTGTGAAGCCGAGTGTACCGAAGTTTGCTTTAATCTGGAGACTTTCCCCCAATGTAATCTGTCCATCTTTGGCATTGGTCTCCAGTCTCGCTACAAGTTGGTAGGCTGAGAATTCTAGACCTTTGGTTACGGAGTCTATGGTTGAGTTACCTGGGAATGTGAAGAATATGGTGTGAATCCCTCTAGTGCTGGGAGTCCACTCCAGAGAGAACCGTCCAGCACTGGCTGTGTATATGGTATAATTCACCACACGACCGTCAGGACAGCAGATGGCTACATTTATATTTACGCTGCCCCCAAGAGGCTGAGAAAACAGAGTTAGATTCCCCTCAAAGCGCAGTGTATCCCCAACAGTTATACCGGGATTTATGCCGACAAGGTTTACCGAAAGCTCCGGTTTACCCCTAACGGTCACTGAGGTGTTCGTCCAGTTCTTAGGGAGACCGTCGTAATTCTTAATCCAAGCTACGATTTCGTAGATTCCGGTTTCTTCGGGAACCCAGTTATAGGCTGCGTAACCCGAACTGTTGGTAACTCTGGAGCCCAGAAGGGTGTATAAATTGGGATTGTTAGCAAAAGTCGCGCTGGGATAGGTTATCCTGTTTATGATGCTCAAGTAGACGACTGCATCTGGAGCTTGGTTGCCCTCTACCGTTACGCAGGCGTTCAGCAGAACCGCGCCTCCACTAAGGTATATGATGCTGGGTGTGGCGTTGAATTCAGTTATCCGGTAATCGGTGGATTGTACGGTGAAAGATTCCAGAAAGAACAGCGTTCCATCCGTCACGTTTATTGTGTAACTGGGGCTGGGAATCACTGGTATTTGAAAAGAGGTATAAACCGGTTGGCTGCTGCTGGTGATTATCTGGTCAGTGTGCACAGTGCTTTGGTTCTGGTCGGTGATTTCCACATCGAGGGTTACTCCTCCGTAAAAGGTTAGATTTAAGTTATTTATCGCAGCTATGCTTATGTTCGCCACTTCTGAGGCGTTGTATCCATAATAGTCTGGCGATATGTGTACGCTGTAGGGGTTTTTATCATTGAGCCAGTGCAGCGTGTTTACCAGGGTTTGCAGGCAGCTTGTTCCGGATGGGTCTTGGCTTATGGTTGTTATGTTATGTAGCGCCCAGTGTACCAAGTAGGGGTTACCCGAATATTTGTTGTAGATGCTCAAGAAATAGTCATCGAATGTTGTGATGTCCTTTGCCAGTGGAATCAGGTTTGGGGAGCTGGTTAGGGTTAGGCTGTCGTTGGATAAGGGTATTATGAAGTATCGTTGAGAGACTTGCCCGTAGTGGTAAGTGGTGTTATAATTTACGTGGTTGGGGTGCTGGTATACTATATGGTAATGAACATCCCAATTGTTATAGCTGGTCGAAATGCTGAGTACGCGATTTCTTGTGTCTTGAGTGATTTTCCGGGGGGTGATCTGGGCTCCTAGATGGTTCAGAAACTCGTAGCCACCGTTGCCCACCGCTAATACTGGTTTACCGGTTCCTGCTATGGTTTGGGATTGATTCAGGGTTAGTCCTTCACAGGAGGTGTCTAGAACGAGAACATCAAAAAAACTAGCGATGGAAGGATCACCGACAAGGGTTTCTAAATAAATACCTGTTACCGTAAAGCCCTCTGCTTGTAGAGTGTAGTTCCAATCCTTAAAGTAGTTGTTGCTTTCGTTGGCGATGAAGAGGAGACTCGGCTGGTCGGATTTAGAATACGCGGGATTGTTATTGTTAACTCCTAGGAAAGAATAGTTGAGAGCAGTTTGTGTTTGCAGTGAGGTTATTGTAAGTAATGTGAACCCGGTTAACGATAGCAGTGCTAATATTAGGATTACTAGGAGTAGTTTTTGTTTCAGGGTTATTCCTCTCCTTTATTTTTTTGCTTTGGATTTTAAAAAGTGAAGAGTGGAGTATATAAATAAATTTCAAGCCATTTTTTGGGCTTTTTTGGGGTGTTAAACGTTCTTCTTTTAGATTTAAAGAATTATTATCGGTTTAAATTTGAATTAAGTAGATATTTTTTCTTAATTTTTCTTTTTAGGAAGTTTCAGCCCTTTAAAACATATTATTTTCAGTTTCCCAAAAAATGGTTTGCAAAAAATATGTAATTTTTTCACCAAAAACTACATAGTTTTACATATCCCCGTTCTAGAGGAATATTTTCTCGACAGTGTCCAATAAAAGTTCAAGGAACCCGGGAAAGGAGAATGGACTGGAATTACTTATCCACTCTTTAAGGGTTCTAAATCTACGGAACAAAAGGGCCCCATTAAAAAACATCAGAAAAACAAAAAAGAAGGTGGCAACATTGGCGGCCCTAAATTTAACGGTAGGAAAAAATACTTTTTCTAGCATAACACCTTGATATCTCTTAACTTCACGAAGTTGCTTCCAGTTCTTTTTTCACATGTCCTATGACTTTCTCAGTTTCACCCTTCTCTGTCAGCATCCTAGTCTTCTTCTCTTTGAGGACATTTCTAGCCTTTTTGATACGCTGGGAGAGTTTTTTCCTCATTTCAGCCGTTAGCTCTGGAATTTTCTCCTCAGCGACTGGAGGCTCCTCTTCCTTTTCCCGCTGAATCTTCACTATACGAATTTTGGGTATTACCTCAGCCTTGCCCACCAGTTTCAGGAACGTCTGCTCCCACATCCTGCTCCACGGAGTCTCATTCGGCTTCGTGTAGTGAACATCTTTTCGGACAACTTCTATAATTTTTTCTGGGCAAGCTTTTTCGCAGGCCCCGCAGAAGCCGCAGAAGTCTTGGTTGAAGGCTATTTTGTCAAACTTCTCCTTCTCCTCAAGAGTTTCGGGAATGAACCAGACCTTGGAGGGGCAGATATTCAGACACGCCTTACAACCCACCGGATCACACTTCTCCGGGTGATGCAGGCGAATCTCACCCTCAAAAGCCTTAGTAACGTGTATCGCGTCCAAAGGACAGACAACTTTACACAATCCGCAAGTTAGGCATTTCTCCCGGTCTATTTTTATGTCCCCCGACCACTCCAACTCCTTAATCTCCCTCTTAACATCCGTTTTACAATTAACCTTTATAGCTTCATAAGGGCAAATTTTCTGGCACAATCCACAGTAGTCGCACTCGTCTTCAACCACTCTGATGCTAGATCCCGGTGATGGATTATTGGGCGTCACGTCTCTCCAGCCGATCTCAATAGCACTACACAGCCTTGCGCAGAGCCCACAGTACGTGCACTTATCCTTGTCGATGGTGATTTCGCCCTCTATTTTTCCCGGCTTTTCCCCCTCGTAGATAACCAAATCCTCCTTCTTGGGTATTTTAAGTTCGGCGGTAATGGACCTATTTGGACAAGCGCGTTCGCACAGCAGGCACGGTTTACACTTTTCTTTGTCTATTTCGATGTCTTTTACGAACTGGGGGTAATCGGCATTGTCCTGGATGTACTTGTCACCCATTTTGAGTTTCATGGCTTTTGTCAAGCACACGGCAGAACATAATCCACAATAGGAACACTTGTTCTGGTCAACCACTACCTTGGGCGCTTCTACTTCGTGCATCGCTATCTCCGGTATGGGCCCTAATTCTATGGCGTCGCATGGGCATACGAGTTTGCATAATCCGCAGCCGCTGCATCTGGTGGCGTCGTAGTCTAGTGTTTTTTTGAGCTTTTCGGTGTTCCATTTGAATATCATTCTGTCGTCTTCTACTTCCATTGTGATTTCCAATTCTACCTGTTCGCTCAACTTTTATCCTTCCTTTCTCAGTTTTTTGAGGGGGTTTCTCTGTTTTGGTTGTGGGGTTTCTTTCTTTTTGGTTTGTGGCTGGGTTTGTGGTGCTGGTTTATTCTTTGGTTTGATGCTTTCTTGCCCGCTTGTTTGTTTTGCTCTTTTTTCTAGGGGACGGTGTTTCCTCTCATTTATAAATTTTCCACTTAAATCATCCGCCTCTTGTCGCAAAAGTTTCTAATAAATTCTTTCCCTCACTAAATGCATTTAGCAAGTAGGGGACTATGTGAGCCATAGTTTTAAGAGAAAAAAAGAAAAGCCGATTCACCGATGGGATGTGTACAGCCATCTTATGATGAGGCTTCGGTACTGGTTTGTTACTAACTAAGACTTACTCTTTTCTCCAGCAGAGCTTCGAGTAGAGGACTAATCCTATGATGAAAATCGCTAAGGATACTATTATTGTTAGGGCTAATTGAGTTACTTCAAGCGGGTTGTAACCAGCGGTGTTTATTCCTTCTACAAGATAGACGATTGAAGAGCTGATTGAGGAGAGCGGAAAGATCCTTGAGAAACTTTGGAGTACCGAGGGGAGATAATTATAGGGAATAAATAAACCTGATATAAAGGCTCCTAATGTGGCTATTCCAACTCCCGTCATGATAGCCCCTTGTATATTCTTGATCAGGGTTCCTATGATAAGGCCGATTCCAGTCGATGCAAGGATTGCTAGTAGAAAAAGACCGACGATTTGCAGTACTACAAATGCGCTAACGGTAGACTGAGCCCCAATCGTAAAGCCAATCAGTATGACCGAAGCTACATTTATGACTGAGATTCCAGTCGATGAAAGGATTGCCAGCATAAAATAGTCGCTGAACTCCAGCGGAAATCCAACTGCAAGCATAAGAAGACGACTGATTTCCGGCGTTCCCAATCCAGCTACAGTAACGGAAAACCGAGCCCCAATTGCGAAGCCAATTAATAAGACCAAAACTGCGGCTAGGACTGAGAAAACTGAAAACGCAGCGAGTCTACCAACAAAGTCCCTCCATGGGCTTACCGGCATCGACTTCAGTTTTGAGAGCATGCCTCTTTCCCTGTCTTCGGCTATATTCGCAGGAAGAGTAGCCATACCCGCGATCATAAATGTAAAAATTATATATGAGACAGTATACGAACCCCTTACACTCGGTAACGCATAGGCTGAACTAAACACAAAAACGAAGCCACTCAACAGGAGCCATAAGATTGGCCATGCGACATTCCAGAATAGTACGATCTTCAACCTCAAGAGTTCCTTAAGAGTTCTACTATAAGTGGCTACTATCTGACCCATAGAAATTCACCTCACTGTAATGACTTCTGGGTTAACTTGAAGAAGACATCCTCAAGCGTCGGTTTCACGGTTTCAATCCTAATTACTTTACATCCAATCTCGTCAAGCTTTCTTACAATGTTAGGAGTTTCCTCCTCCGTATTCTCAGCGTAGACCCTGTACCCCACATCGGTTTCCAGCAGCTTCTTTCCTTTGCTAAAGCCGCTCAGTACATCCGAGACTTTCTTGTTCTTTGTCGCAGTTTCTATGTTTATCACGTTGACAAGGCCGCTCGATTTCTTGAGTTTCTCAGGTTCATCTTCAGCTATGATCTTGCCCTTGTCCATAAGGCCAACCCTTGAGGCTACCTCAGCATCCGAACCAATATGGGTGGTTAACAGGATGGTAATTCCTTCTCCACTGAGATCACTAAGCACACCAAGAAATTCTCTTCTGGCTGACGGATCCAAACCGGTAGTCGGCTCATCCAGAATGGATAACCTTATGGAGGGGAATAGCGCAGTCGCCACTTCCAATCTCTTTCTCATACCACCTGAATACTTAGAAACTCTCTTATCCGCATCCTCGGAAAGCCCAAACTTGTCTAACAGTCCATCAACAAGTTTCTTCGCCTCATTTTTTGGGTATCCGAGAAGCCCTGCAAAGTACATCAGGTTCTCTCTGCCACTAAGCACTGTAGACGAGAAACTCTCTTGAGGAATGTATGCCATAAGTTCCTTTGCTTCTTCAGGTGTTTTACCGAAAATCTCTACTTTCCCGCTAGTTGGCGTTCTCACCGAGGCTATGATGGAGGTGAGCGTCGTCTTCCCTGAGCCGTTGGGTCCCATGAGTGCATAGAATTCGCCTTCTTTTATCCTTAGATCTACCCCTCTGAGAACCTCAACCTCTCCGTACTTCTTTGTCAGACGCTGAACAATGACAGAATCCGTTTTCTTCCCTTTCATGATTTAGATTCCACCCACCCTTCCTTTGTTTGGTGGAGATAATTTTACTTTCACGGAGGTTATATATAAATTTTAATTTTTGACTGCTCTGTTTCTATTCTACCTCCTCAACATCCCGTTTCAGTTTCTTCCAACTATATTTTTAAATCGAGCCAAAATTATTGTTGACCTTTTTTTGAATTTTTACCTTATTAAGTTTATTGATTAGTGCTTCTTTTCCCTCCTCGGTTTCCCAGAGTACCTTTTTTATGGGTTCGAATACTCTGTCCTGAAGAGTGAATGGGGAATTAAGGTATCTTCTGCCAGAATTTTTGAAAAAAAGGTACTTAGTCCTATAAGAGTCTTGTCTTGAAGACCTTTTTCATAATATTCAAGTACAAATGAGCTAAATCACTTAATCCTATTTCGTTCGATATTTTCGTGGTTTTTATGCCCTAAATGAGAGGTAGAACCCCGATTCCCACACACGGCTAGTTTCATCCCCTCCTCATTTAACGAACCCTTTAAAATGTATCCTATCTTCATGTAACCCTAAAGAATTTAAGACAAAAAATCTTTTAAGTACCTTATATAAGTGAAATTAGAAATAATAGTTCGGATGATCTAATTTGGAATAGTATAAGAACCTGGTTCGGATAAATTTATACACCATTGGTCACAATTAATTGGTTTGGGGCGTATTGTAAATGGGAAGACTTGAGCCGAATGCGGGAAAGATATTAAAAATGATGGAAAAGAAAGATGTTGAGGGGCTAGTAGATGCCTTAATACAGGTTTCCAAGCCTGATTACACGAGACTGTTTGGCAGAAAAATGGCAGAGTGTATCACGGAGGAGCTTATTAGGATAGGGAAACCAGCAGTTAGCCCACTGATTAGTGCTCTGTATTCTTCACACTTTGATGCTCGAGAGTATGTTGCAGAGGCTCTGGGAAAGATAGGAGAACCCGCGGTGAACCCTCTTCTCTGGGAGCTAAGGAGTAGAAATAAATATGTTCGGGAGTATGCAGTAAAGATCCTTGGGCAGATATGTGATAAGAGGGTAGTGGAACCCCTGATACAAGCACTAAATGATAAAAGTAGCGGGGTTCGAGATAAAGCGGCTTGGGCTCTTGGAGAGTTAGGGAATAAGAAGGCAGTGAAACCCTTAATACAAGTGCTAAACGCTTATCCCGATATGCGAGGTGTAACGATTGAGGCTCTGGGAAAGATAGGGGACGCTAGGGCGGTGAAACCACTAATAAGTGCACTAGATGATGAATACCCACCGGTTCGAAGGTGTGCAGCCTGGGCACTTGGAAGGATAGGAGATGAGAAGGCGGTAGAACCACTCTTTCGAGTTATAAGCGATGGCAAGGTTTATCTAGCATGCCCTAAATCCATGGGAGAAGAATTCGTTAGACGCCAACGAGTGCTAGACGAACAGGTGGATACCGTATTGGCCGCAGCAGAAGCTCTGGGTACGATGGGTAAACTCACAATAAAACCCCTCATAAAAGCACTAGGGAAGGATGATCCATCTTCTCGGGACACTGCTGAGTGGACCCTAGAGCAGGTCAAGGAGAGAACGCGTGGAAAATGATAAGAGGCCAAAAGTATATAACATGGACTTAGCTCACTCCGCTCGCTTAAATACTTTACACTTCGAAGCTTGGGAACCTTAGGCGATATTGGCTTGGAGGTAAAGTATGCTAGAACATATAAGTTATGAGGTAAAGGACTGGGTGTTCTAGATAAATTCCAGATGGTATTTCACGCTTCTTCTTGGCTACGAGTGACTTGGACATTAATCCAACCTTTCACTAGTTATACTTATGGTTTTTAGGCTATTTGTTACTTTCTTACCAATTCTATTCTGGTTTCGACACACGGGTAAAGGCTGGTAAGAAATCGAATTGTTGCGAAAACGAAGGAATCTAATTACTCGTTCCTATAAAAATTAGTTTGGTTCATAAATTGATTGAGGGGAGAGGACGAACTTACCTCTTTCATCGATATTTAAACCAGTAGCTTATAATTTTTCAAAAACATCAGATAATAAGTTAATATCTTCGTCTAATCGTTCCTTTGTGATAGTATAAGGTGGTATGGGTTTTAGATACCTAACTATTCTGCTGTCGTTATAGAGCTGATTATAGTCCCCCCAACAGGAAGGGATGTGTCGCGAAACCATTTTTAAGACAGGTAATATGATCGTCAGGATGTGCTTCTTGGGCATCTAACTTTCGTGCAAAATATGCGTGTACATAATGGTAAGCAGTATAGAACACAACTACTATACCCCAGTCTGGGTAGGTTTCAGCATGAGGCTTATTTACAAATATTTCATTTAAAAAGTTTTTATTATATTCAGCTTTTCCTAGGTGCTGCTTCTCTGAAGGCATAAGAATAACGTTCCTACTTATTGTATATTCTCTCACTTCCTGATGGTAGATTTTGATAAAGTTCGGGGTATTTCGGAATTACTAGGAAATCAAAGCGAAGATCAGGGAACGTTTCCAAGAGCTTACCTTCAGCTTCAAACACTTTCCGCTCAGTGCTGCGTTCATTGTTACTTATAACCGTCCAGATATCTAGAATCTCATTATGAGTTGTAACGTAAACTTCCTCCACCTCTGGTATATTTGAAACCAGTTCCGTGAAAAAGTTTAAAGCAATGCTTCTCGGTTCAAATAACTTGGTCATTAATTCAACCTCTCACTTTTTTAGTTATACTCATGGTTTTCGGCTATTTATCGCTTTCTTACAAAGATTTTAGCAAGAAAGCCCAACTCTTCAAGGATAGGGATGAATTACACGGAGTTTAATTACTAAAAAATAGAAACGAAAACCACCACCCTAAGCAGAAACCTAATACGAAACCCTAAGATGCTATAATGAGGCAATAAGAATAAAAGAATAAACTAAGCCTAAATACCCATTCTGATAATAGGCCGCCTCAACCCCAACATGAAATCTTCTACATGGTTTTTTCCAAAAGTTCTGAACCGATGGTGGGTAAATTGCGTAGCTCTTCTGTGAACTCTTTTATCATGTTGCCGAACTTTTTGCCCTCCGACGCTGAGACGCTTTCCAGCCTTAGCCTCTTTGGATTGATTCCTATTGATTTAAGCATCTCCTTTAGAACCTCTACCCTGCGCTTTGTTTTCAGGAACCCGGTTCTGTAGTGGCAGTCTTGGGGGTAGCATCCCATTATGAGTACGCCGTCCGCCCCCTTCTCAAGGGCTTCAAGTACAAATTGTGGGTTCACTCTTCCGCTGCACATTACCCATATTGGTCTTATGTTGGTGGGGTATTTTACCTTGTTTAGTCCTGCGGTGTCTGCGGCTTCGTATGCGCAGTAATTGCAGAGAAACGCTATTATGAGTGGGTACTCCTTCTTCTCCTTAAGGGCGGTGTCTATCTGACTAATTATCTGGGCGTCTGTGGATATTGGAATCTGTAGCGCTCCTGATGGACAGGCTGCTGCACATGCACCGCAACCCTCGCAGCCAGCTGCGCTTATGTTTACCCCTTCTTTGCTGACGGAGATTATGCCTCTGTCGCAAGCGGTCTCACATATGCCGCATTTGTAGCATTCTTCGGGGTCTATGACTGGGACGTAGGGTTCGATTTCTACCTCGCCCTTTGAGAGCAAACCGGCAACCTTTGCCGCTGCGGCTCCGGCTTGTGAGACGCTGTCTTGTATGTCTTTGGGGCTTTGGGCGCATCCTGCGACATAAATTCCCGGTGTCTGGGTTTCAACGGGTCTTAGTTTGGGGTGGCGTTCAAGAATGAAACCGTCGCTGCTTAGGGGGATTCCAATATTTGAGAGGAGCTTCTCTTGTTCTTTGGGGGGGGATAAGCCTATGGAGAGAACTACGAGGTCTGCTTCAACCTCTACTGGGTGTCCCATTAGGGTGTCTTCTGCTCTTACTATGAGGTTCTTGGTTTTGGGGTTTTCGATTATCTTGCTGACTCTTCCTCTAATGAATCGGATTCTGTACTCACTTAGGGCGTCTTGGTAAGCTTCCTCGAATCCCTTACCGAAAGTTCTCATATCCTGATAAAAGACGTAGACCTCTGATTCTTGTAAGTGGTCTTTTACTTCTTTGGCTTCTTTCACGGCGTAGGTGCAGCAAACCCGGGAGCAGTACGGTTTACCGATGCTTTCATCTCTGGAACCAACACACTGGACAAAGACGACTTTTTTTGGTGGTATACCATCTGATGGTCTAACGATGTCTCCTAGTGTGGGTCCGGAGGGGCAGAACATTCTTTCCAGTTCTAGGCTTGTGATTACGTTATCGAATCTGCCGTAGCCGTAATTGTCCTTGATTGTGGGGTCGAAGGGGTCGAAGCCTGTGGCAATAATTATTGCGCCGAAGGTGTTCTCAATTATCTCTTCTTTCTGGTTCAGGTCTATTGCTTCCCGGTTGCAGACGGCTTCGCAGTTTCGGCAGCCCACGCAGTGTTCCGGGTCAATGGTGTAGATTGTGGGTGTGGCTTGGGGGAAGGGCATATAAACGGCTTTTCTCATTCCCAGTCCGCAGTCAAATTCGCTGGGAACCTCTATTGGGCAGTAGTCGGCGCAGATTCCGCAGCCCGTGCACTCCTCCTCCTTAACGAATCTGGGTTTTTTTCTTATCTGGACTTTGAAATTGCCTATCCAGCCGGATACACTCTCTACTTCTGCGTATGTGATTAGCTTAATATTGGGGTGTCTATTCGCTTCCACCATTAGGGGGGCTAGTATACATATGCTGCAGTCGTGGTAGGGGAAAACTTTGTCCAGCTGACCCATGTGGCCTCCTATGCTGGGATTCTTTTCCACTAGGTAAACCTCGTATCCCATGTCTGCCAGATTGAGAGAAGCTGTTATCCCGGCGACTCCTCCCCCTATCACGAGAACTTTCTTTTCTACGGGCACCGTGTGTTTGGGTTGTGGCTGCATGAGCCGGGCTCTTTCGATGGCCATTTTTATAAGGTCTTCCGCCTTATTGGTCGCCCTTGTGTTATTCCCCTTATGAACCCAGGAACACTGTTCCCTAATGTTGGCAATCACTAATAGATACTTGTTTAGTCCAGCCTCCTCTAGGGTTTCGCGGAAGAGTTTTTCATGAAGTTTGGGCGTGCAGGAGGCAACAACAACCCTTTCCAATTTTTCCTCTTTTATCTTATCACCTATAATCTTGAGACCGGGATCGGAGCACATGTAAGTGTAATCTTCAACATAAACATTCGGTAACTTTTTTAATGATTCAACAAGATCGGGCATGTTAACTACGCCAGCAATGTTCGAACCGCAATGGCATATGAACACTCCGACCTTGAGGTTTTCAGACATTATTTTTTGCACCTTCTTAGAGACCAAGAGGCGGTGCCAGAAAAAATCGCAACCCAAACTCGTACTTCCAAGAAACGGTAATTAATCTCATTTATAAACTTTCCACCAAAATTATCCGCACATTCCAACTAACAAAAAGCGTTCTCAGAGCCAACCACCAAACTCCGCGCACATCCCCTGACTGTATTGAAAATGCTCGAACCCTACGTTTATTATATGGGGGCAGTTCGTGACCTTAATAATCACAAAAAGAGTATATCCTGCCCTATTAGATGGTTGACTGATGTATTTTTGCATTTAAACTAATTACATAAATTTTTTAATCATTAAATTTTGGTGTCGTAATGAGTTGAGTTTTTGTCTTATCCTTTGATTTTTCTTAGGACGACGCAGTTTTCTATGCTTATCACGCCTTGTATCCCCCTCACTTTTTCTATGAATTCGTTCATTTCTGTGAGGCTGCTGACATGGACCTTCATGTTTATTCCGCATCCTCCAGTCATGAGGTTGGCTTCTTCTACCTCTTCTAGTTTGGTGATCTTGTCTACTATTTCATTCACCCTGTGTGATGCTGGATGCACGGTTATGAATGAGGTTATTCTGTTCTCATATATTTCGGGGTCCAGTACTATTGTAAACTTTTTAATTATTCTTTCATCGATTAATCTTTGAACTCTCTTTCTGACGGTTATCAAACTTACACCGAGTTCATCCGTAATCTCCTTGAACGATTTTCTACTATTTTCAGAAAGTATCTCAATCAGTTTCTGATCCATGTCATCAATTTTTTTCATCCTCTATACACTTCACCCTTTTATTGAATGCGGAGCAATCCAAATGTATATACGTGGTTCTTACTTCTTATAGGATTCTCTTGACTATAAATGTATAGGTTAATCCTTGATGTGTTTTGAAAATAGGTCAATTAAAAGGTTTTTTTTGAGAATTGTTCTATTATTAGGGGAATTTTAACTTTTCACGGATCCTTTGAATTTAACCCGAGCTGAAAATTCTAAATAACGTTTCTTTTTAATTCTTTTAAAGCGATGCAGCTTTCTAAAGCTGTGATTGATGGTTCGCTCTGCATTTTTTCTAAAAATCTATTCAGACTCTGTAAATCCTTTACCACAACCTTCATGTTTACTCCACACTTCCCCGACATGGCGTATGCTTCCACCACCTCAGGAAGCGTCTTAACGATTTCCTCTACTTCTCTCTCCCTCTGATTCTGAGGGTAAGCAGTGACATAGGCAATTATAGACCTCCCGCTCTTCTCGGGGTTAAGAGCTAGTGTAAACCTCTCTATGATTTTTTCTTCAACCAGTTTCTTAACCCTCTTCCTCACTGTGGACTCCGTTACTCCGAGTTCGTCAGCGATTTCTCTGTATGGCGTTCGGGAGTCCTTAATTAGCTTGGTAACGATTTTTTTGTTAATCTCGTCCATTTCCAAGGTTAATTCCTCCTTACCCAAAGCTTAGTTTGAATATTTTTACTCATAATTACTTATTTCGGCAAATTTATAAATATTTTGGAATAGAAAAGTAACTTATTTTAACATAAAATTCTGAAAACGATAATGCTAAATCCTAAAAAAGCTATGCGACTATACTTATTATACGTTAACTGTTCTAATACTGAAAAAAAGGTAATTTCAACGATTTTACTTATTAAAAATTTCAATTCTAACGAAATCAGCACCCAAAAAACGAAAAATAGCAGAGATCAGGCGTTAAAATTTTCAAAAATAATTCTAATCGTAAAAAATGGAAAATAAAATACTATTTTAGGAAAAAATGAGTACAAAAGAAGTAAAAAAGTAGAGTAACAATGCTAATTTTTTCCTATAAACGTACCATAAGGTTTTTAAGTGCATATTTTTGGTATCGCGGGGGGAATAATTTAGGAATTATCTTTCCCAAAAACGTACTTTTTCACAGAGATTTCGCAATAAAAATCGTATTTTAAATGCCGAAATTTGCTAATTTCAAACCTCCCTATACTATTATATAGAGAAAAATCGTGAAAAAAAGGTGAAAAAAATGAAAGTTTACGTCCCCTTAAAAGAGAAGGAAAATCCTGGACCTACTACTTGGATCGCAAAAATTGGTTTCGAATCAAATGTAGCTTTTTATGCGGTTTCTGACAGCATGGAAGAGTTATATGACTCCATAGATGAGAAAGCCAAAGAGCACTTTCCCGGACTAATGGAATTAGAAAAGAGTTTCGTTAATGTAAAAAAGACTCGTTTGGGCGAAGTTGATATACCTGAAAACCTAGTAAACTCAGCCACGAAAAAAATCGAAGAAAGCGATTTTGAGGATGTAAGAATACCTCCAAGTATTCTGGTTCCGTTAGAGCTGGAGTTGGTCCCTGTAGTGAATTTTGACCTGGAGGATGTAGACTCTGAATTCAGTCGATTTGTTGAGGCTAGAAACATATTATCCAAGGAAGAGGTAAAATTCCTTAATAGATTGGATGGTAACTCAAAATTCAAACTGGTTGAAAAGGAAGACCAGCTAGTTTGGCAGTGTCAAACCGGTGAAGAAAAGGTAGAATACGACGCCTTCAGCGGAAAAGGACTAGTTAAAGGATTAACGAATTGAACGGAGGGAAAAAAAAGGATGATACGTGAAAAAATGGCCCAGGGAGAATTCGTGACTGTAGCGTTATTTGACCCACCTGAGGAGATCAACAATTCCAAATTTCTCCAAGAGGTGGAGGCTTTCAGAGATTTTGTTGACGCTATTATGGTTCCTGATTCAACTAATGAATATGTCCACATGAGTCCTATTATTCCCTGCATGCATCTTGCCCAGTTTAATGTGGAACCTATCATGGAAATCGCTTATGGGCGTAGAAGCGAAAAAGCCGTTTTTTCCGATGTCCTAGCAGCATTATCTGTGGGAATCCGAAACATAGTGTTTGTAGCAAAAAATGATGATGAAGTGTACATTGAAAAAAATATCCTTGAGGTCATAAAAGAAGTTCGAAAAATGGTAAATGAGCTGGACTTCAGTAATTCAGAAGAGCGGATAAACCTTAATATTGGTCTCTCTGTGAATCCATTAACCGAAGAAAGGGTTGACTTTAAAGAGGCCAAAGAAGCAGGCGTAGACTTCATAACCGCATTTGAAACCTATGATCCAGGTCTCATATTTGATATTCTTCATCGAGCAAGAGAGGCAGGTCTATACGTGATAATGAAGATCGGCGTATTCACTTCCTTCAACCAAGCCAAATTCGCACACAAATTTATACCAGAACTATCCGTACCCGAAGAACTCTTAGACAAACTATCTAATACTGAAGACCAGTTAGAAGAGGGCGTCGAATACGCAAGAGAACACATAAAAACCTTAACGGAGCTGGGTGCCGACGGAGTATGCCTTATGCCCTGCAATGAACCAAAAGCCTACGAGAAGCTTCACAATATCCTAAATCTCAGCGCCTAAACTAATATTTGACCTCTAATTTTCTCTCTCTTTTTATAAAATATTTTTAGAAAGTTATAATAAGCTTCTAATGTTTAGTCCCAATTCTTCCCAAAAACGGAATTATTAGGCAAAAAATAATCATTTTTTGCTATTTTTCCGATTTCTATTATCTGAAAGCGTAAGTAAGTGTTCATCTCAGTTCATTATATCCCGATTTTAGGAAAAAATAACACCGTAATATCTCTTTTTCTTATATATTTTATTGAAATTTTTTTGATTTTTCGGAAAATTTCTCTCAAAATCGATTCTTTTAGCGTGTTTTTCTTCCGTTTTTAATTACTTTTACCCATTTAAAACTATTATTCCTTAACTATTTAGCCTTTTAATTTTCCTAATTTTCGGATTCCTATTTCCTAATACGTGACATTTACTTTATAAGTAAAAAGAGTTCAAAACTATCTTAGACAAAGGAAGGAGGTAGAAACAAAAAATGATGTCATTCTCGAAGGAAAAACTGGCTGCTGTTGAGCTCGCTGAGCTCGTCAGCATGGTAGATGTAAAAGTGAGAGAAAACCTAGTGGAAGATCTAATAGACGCTATACTAGAAACCAAAAACCCTGAAGCTATGCCCCAAGAATATGCAAGAGGCGTCCTACAACTCTGGAGACGCGGAAAGCTAGAATCAAACAACGGATTAAAATTACTCCTCAAAGCAGCGTTGAGTGTGGAACCCGGAAAAACCGCGGAGGTTTTCGAGAACTACGGATGCAAAGAAATAGCAGATTACATAAGAAGCCCATAATTTTCTCTCATACTATTCCAAATTGTAGAACCTCAAAAAAATAAATTTTAAGGAAGAAATAAAAATGGTGAAACTGGGAATTGAGCTTGTACCCCAACAGAAGATTGATAAAATAGTCGAATACATAAAGCAAGCCGAAGAACACAATTTCGACTTCGCTTGGATCACCGATCACTATAACAACCGTAATACCTATGTCACTCTCGCTATGGCTGCGGTGCAGACACAAAAAATCAAAATTGGAACCGGTGTAACAAATCCCTTTCTGGTAAACCCGGCAGTAACCGCCTCAGCCATAGCCTCTATCCACGAGGTCTCAAATGGGAGGGCGATCATGGGGATTGGAGCGGGGGACTCTACAACCCTAAAACAATTAGGGGTGGAATGGAAAAAACCATTAACCGCCGTCCAAGAAACAATAACCATTGTCAAAAAACTGTGGGCAGGGGAAACCGTCCACCATGAAGGGGAAGTATTCAACATCAAAAACGCCCGTTTAAACTTCAAAAACAAGTTAGGACCAATTCCAATTTATGTGGGCGCTCAAGGACCAAAAATGTTATCCCTAGCAGTCGAAATGGGAGACGGAGCACTAATAAACGCTTCACACCCCGTTGACATCGAACCATCCACAACAACAATAAAAGAAGAACTAGCAAAAGGCAACTCTCATGATTTCGACATCGCCGCCTACACCAGCTTCTCACTAGCAGACACTCAAGAAGAAGCCAAAAAACTCGCCGCCCCCGTAGTAGCCTTCATAGTAGCAGCAACCCCGGCTATAGTACTTGAAAGACACGAAATCTCAGAAGAAAATGCAAACAAAATAAGAGAACTACTAGGACAGGGAAAAATCCCCCAAGCATTCGCCGCGGTAACAGAAGATATGATAGACGCCTTCTCAATCTCCGGAACAAAAGAAATCTGCACAGAAAAAATGATCGACCTCAAAGAAATCGGAGTATCACAACTCGTAGTCGGATCACCCATCGCAGAAGACAAAACCAAAGCCATAAAAATCATAGGAGACGAAATCCTACCCGCCCTAAAGCAATAAATTTTTTTTAACCAATCCTAAAACTCACCCTCATCCACTCTATTAAAGGTTACATTCCCTCTATTACTCTTTAACTAATAACAAAATGGAAATAGTCTACTCACATCTTTTTCAAAAATAATCACAAAAAAGATTAATACTTATTTTCTCTTTTCACAATAAAACCTTCATAAAACTCTATTTTTTAAAAAAACGAATTCTTATGGTTAGACTAAATCAAAACTAATTTTCCCGGATAGGAATCAGTTTAAAACCTATAAAGAAGCTTCCTTATTTATAATATCGTTGCAACTTACAACCTGTAAACATACAGTCAAAAATATATACTCCTTCATAACCGTAAACACGGGCAAAAACATCAAGCCCCACGCCCAAAAAAAGGAGGCATGCAACAAGAATGATAATCACGAAAGTAAAAACCGACGAAGAACTCAAAGAAGCTTTAGAACCATTCAACAAACTAGCAGTCGTAGGCTGCGGAACTTGTGCAACTTTGTGCCAGACTGGTGGTGACGAGCAGGTTAAGGCTATGGTTCAGAGGTTAACGGATATGGGTAAGGAAGTTACTGGTTCGATTGTTATTGAGAGTCCCTGTGACTTGAGGATTGATAAGCGTGATTTGAAGAGAATTGGTAACGCATTGTCTGATGCTGATGCTCTTCTCGTGTTGTCATGTGGAGTTGGAGTCCAAGTCGTGGGAGAAGCCAGTGATAAAATCACCCTAGCAGCATTAGACACAGTGTTCATAGGTGAGGTTGAGCGAATCGGTAAATTCTTTGAGATGTGCAGAGCCTGTGGAGCTTGCATTCTAAACGAAACGGGAGGAATTTGTCCAATAACCCGATGTGCAAAACACTTACTGAACGGTCCTTGCGGCGGGATGCACGAAGGAAAATGCGAGGTTGGAACTGACAAAGACTGCGCATGGATACTCATCTATAATCGGCTCAAAGAACAGGGTAGAGACGAGCTTTTCACCAAGTTCAGAGAACCCCGAGACTACAGCGTAAAAGCTGGACCAGCCGAAATCATATGGAAATAGAAAGGAGGCTAAAAGAAGATGACACCAATAAAAGAAGTGTATAGTAAGCTTGGACAGAGTTTCAAGGCAGGCAAATGGACTTGGACTGGAGAGATAGAACCCGAAAAAACAACCAATCTAGAAGAGGTAATTCACACCGCCAAACTGCTCGCAGGACAGGTGGTTGCAGCCAACGTTACAGACAACCCGCAATCTTTCGGATGTATGAACAGCCTAGTTCCATCATACCTCATCCAGAAGGAAGCAGGACTAGAAGCCATATGGCAGGTGACCTGCCGAGACAGAAACCGCCTCGGACTGTTATCTGACATACTCGCAGCAGGCAACCTGGGAATCAAAAACATACTCGCACTAACAGGAGACCACACTGCCTCAGGAGACAACCCTCAATCCATGCCCGTATTCGACATAGACTCCGCCCAACTCGTATACATGATTAAAAAAATCATGGAAGGTAAAGACCTAGCAGGAAACGAAATCGAAAATCCCCCAAAATTCCACATCGGAGTCGCAGGCGCGCCGGGAGCGGATCCCTTTGAGCCAGAAATCCTAAAAATCGAACGCAAAATCAAGGTAGGCGGCGAGTTCATCCAAACCCAGGTAGTCTTTGACATGGAAGTAGCAAAGAAATTCTTGGACGCGGTCAAGTATCTTAATGTGCCTACTCTGATTGGGATTTGTCCACTGAAGTCTTTCAAGATGGCCAAGTGGATGGACGAGTTCTGCCCAGGAATTTTTGTTCCTCCAGAAATTTTGGAATCTTTACAAAAGATTCAAGAGGCTCCCAAAGAAGAACGACGAGAGAAGACTGATCGATGGAATCTTGAGTTTTTCGAAGACTGGCTAAAAGAGCTTAAGAGCACAACCAGCGCAGCGGGGTGCCACATAATGGCTGTGGGCTTTGAGTACATTGTTGCTGATATAGTTAAATTGATAAAATAAACTCCCTCCCTCTTTTTTAATCTTTACTCTCCTTTTTTATTACCAAGATCAAAAATTATCAACATTACCTAGCAAGAGGCTGGACACTATTTTCCCGTCACACCTGATATTTATTTTTGGTTTAGGAAATCTGAGAGTTTGTCTATTTTTTCGATTCCTTTTGTGTATATTGGTGATTTTATGGGCGGAGCAATTCCTGTTCCCGTCATTTTCGGCGGGATTAACTTGTAGGCTGGGTTTGGTGTCCACTGATGACCCTTTTTTGTCTTTATAAGGTAATATGCTGCCCCCCTGGCTTTTTTAATTAGTTCGTAGAATGAGTGAAACTTGTTCGAGACCCAATTTGCCATGACTAGCGTTTCCGGTCCCTTATTTATTGTTACGTGACCGTGTAGAGGGGGTGATACCCAGAGTTGGCCGGTCTTTGTTTCTGTTGCCGTGAAAACTTCTATTTTGAGGGGATCTTCGTTACTCATTTTTTGTGAGACGTAGATTGCAGTTCCGTAAAGTACACCGTATATTTCGGGATAAGAATCTGGGTGATAGTGCCCAGAGGTTTTTCCGTACTCGTCTCCCAGCAGGAAGGCTTTCATTACGGTTATGTCGAATCGCACACTGTACTTTGCAATTAAGGATCTGTGTTCCTGGAGAGCAATGTCTCTGTACATCCAGTAAGCAATCTCCCCCGTATGAACTTCTAGGTCTCGGCTTCTAGCTACCTTGGAGAGATCGCCTAGGGTTCTAACGCTTGGTTCTGGAAGCTCCAATTCCTCTGAATCTGAAATCAGCCTATTTGTTCTTCTATCAAAACTTATGGGAAGACCCGAAACTCTCTTTAAACTAACCATCCCATTCAGCTCTAATGTGTTTATATTTTTGGTTTTTAGTGGTTGTCTGATTGGGGTTTTGGATTTTCTAGAAAGTTGTTACTTGATTTTTTGTAGGCATTCTTCTCTGTTTTTTAAGGCTTCTTTTGCTCTCTCGGTTTTTCCGTCTTTTTCCAGTCTCTCCGCGTACTTTTTATAGAGGTCTGCCGCCTTCTGGTAGCACTGTTTCATTTTATCTTTGTTTCCTGCTTGCTCGCAGCATTTTCCAGCTCTTTTGAAGTTATCCGCGCTAGTTCCCAGGAAGTCTTGTTCCATTAAGTTTTCTCCCAATTTTTCAAAACAGTCTGCCGCCTTTAGGAAACTCTCCCTGGCCTTTTCTTCGTTTCCAGCATCTAGGTAGCAGACTCCTGCCCATTCGAAATCGTCACCTGCTTCTGCCAAATCATTTTTTTCCAAACTGTGTTCCGCTCTTTGATAGGCTTTATCTGCCTCTTTTTTAAGACTCACTACATAACCCCCTATAAAGTAATAATAATATTAGGATTTTAGATATACTAAACTATTCAAATTTAAATTCTCCCTCTGCTATTAAAATCTAAATTGGCAGAGTGGGAAAAACCGCGGTGATAGTTTTTACTCCGTTTCTTCCTCGACCCAAGAGAATTTTCTTTGGAGGGTTTTTGGGTAGTAGTTTTTCCAATCATAGTCTACTTTTTTGCCCCATTCGTAGTACACTCTGGGGTCAATGTAGCTTTTGAGCGAGGTTGTAAGATTGTAGTTTTTGGTTTTCTTCATGCCTTCGATCTGAGCCTCTAATTCCTTTACCTTTTCCTTGGATTTTTCGGTTTTCTTTTCTTTTAGTTTTTTGAGACGTTCCTTTTTCTTTTCCAGTGAGCTTTGGAAGCCTTTGGACACCTGCTTTTTGTGGTTGCAGATTTCGGCGGCTTTGAGGTTTGCTAATCTGGCGGTGTTTTTCTTAACATAGTCTGGGTCATCCTTTGTGGTTTCAGATTCGTTTAGTTTGGCCTCTACTACTTGTGTAGCGTGATAGGTTCTAAAGACCTTGGCGGTCAATCCTGGCATAACCTCGTCCAGAAACTGGCTAACATTACTCGATCTCACTCCGGCAAAAATCGCTGATTTTGCTTCCAAAATAAATTCCTCAAAGTTTTTAATCACCTCTTGCGGAAGAGTGACCTCTTTTTCCCACTGCACCGAATCTTTGCCCAGAAAATTGAATTTTGTTAATCCGTTTTCACCAATTTTAATGTGACTGGGTCTAAGTGTGGTTGCGCCGACGGTATCCGCCTCGTCCTTATCCTTCTCATCGCCCACACGAAGCTTCAACAAGTCGATAAGGTAACACACGGTAGCTATCTTTCTTCTCTTAGGGTCTTCTGATGTTAAGTTATCCTCTATATGTTCTCTAAGCTCTTCTATCTTGTTCTCAAGCTCTCGGGCTTTGTTGAACTTTTCAATTTCTCGCCTCTGCTTTACGTGAGAGCTGTCCGAAAGCCATACATGCTTTAGTTTTCCGCGTAACTTGTCGTCCCACTTCGCCACCCACATGTAATCTGGTTCCCATACAATTTCTTTCCAGTTTCCGGGCGGTCTGGGAGCGTCGGTTGAAAGGTTTAGAACAACATCTTCTGGTTTTGGACCCCTTTTCCATTTTCCTCTCAAGGGATGTTTTCCTCTCCCCATGAAAATGCTTGAGGGTTCAGCGATATAGTTTGCGATCTCCACTTCTCTCCCATCTACGGTTACATAGCCATACTTCTCTCTGTTCATTTCACGGATTTCCTTGCGTTCCGCAGCAAGTTTCTTCTTCTCCTCCTTTGACACATTTGCTTTTCTAAGCTTCTCCTCTTCCACATACTTTACAATTTCTGAAAAATCAAAGTCTTCTCGAGAAACTTTCTCCAGACCTAAAGCTACACCAAAATCATTAAAGAAGTTTTTCGAAAAGACTGGATCCTCCACGTAAACCGTGCCCAGCTTTTTGACCCACGCCAAAGCCATCTCTTCCTGTTCCGGTTCGAGTTTAATCTTTTTTCCTTTATAAGAGATGGAGAATCCTTTAGCCTCATACTTTGGAAACAGAATGCCATTGTGGATTAACTGCTTCACTTAGAACCACCGGCCAAATCTATTATCCTTACACTTTCTATTCGAGTCTTTGAAGTTATTGAACCTATATATGTTAAAGCCTTTATATCTCTTGTTGAAATTAAAAACCTGTTGGGAAGGAACATTTATTTCATTTATCAACCGTCCCAGTTTTACCAAACAATTGTTAATATTAAAGACTTTCGATTGATAAAAAAGGGCGCCAGGCATCTCTCTTTTGAATACTGTTTTAAATTCCCATTCCAGTTATTTCTATGTGTGAGGTTTGGTAAAAATGTCAAAAGATGTTTCTTTTTCGGATGAGGAGAGAGACCGATACTCCAGAAATATTGTTCTCGACTACATAGGATTTACCGGTCAGAAAAAACTGAAGAAGTCCAAGGTTTTGGTTGTCGGGGTGGGCGGAATCGGGTGTTACGCGGCTCTTCTCTTCGCTCAGATGGGTGTGGGAACAATTCGCCTTGTGGACATGGATATCGTGGAGGTTTCCAATCTTCAGAGACAGGGATTATACAATATGGAACTGTTGAATTATCCGAAAGTTGAGGCAGCCAAAATTCAACTTGCTAAGTTAAACCCTGATATAAACATAGAAGACTTTACCTATTTTTTGGATGAGACAAACGTTATGAAACTATTAGAAGGTATTGATGTTGTGGTTGACGGACTCGACGCTATAGAGCCGAGATACGTTTTAAACAAGGCTTGCCACAAGTTAGGTATACCCTACATTTTTGGAGCCGCAATCGAAACCTACGGCAACGTTTTCACAATAATTCCCGGAAAAACCGCCTGCTTAGAGTGCTTCTATGGAAATATTAGTGACGAGACGCTACCTGCATGTGGACAAGTAGGAGTATTTCCACCGGTTCCTTCAATTGTCGCCAACATTGAGGTATCGGAAGCGATAAGAATTCTTTTGGGAAAGGCCCCCCAACTGGCGGGAACTTTGCTTATCATTGATGCCTCGGACCTCTCTTTTGAGAAAGTCTCCCTCCAGAAAGAAGATTCTTGTAGGGTTTGCAACCTGAAGCCGGAGGAAATAGTTTTCAAATCGAAACGAGAGGAAACCGGCGTGAAAGCGGTTTGTGGCAGGGCGCTTAAAAGCACCTACATAGTCATACCCGAAAAAGACCTAGATTTAGACTTTCAAAAAATCGTTGAAAACATGGATAAATCATACAAAATAGTTTTGGTGTCGGAGCTGGGAGTTGCTTTAAAAAAAGATTCAAAGGTGGATGTTAATATTCTAAAATCGGGAGTAGGCATTGTTAAGGGAACTCGGGGAGATAAAGCTGCTCAAGAAGTATATAAACAACTGATTCCGCAATAGATTTTACTTGTGAATACTCGGTTTTATAAATGCTAAATTACTCTTTTATTTTGACATAATTATGTTGAATAAATTTTACTTTTTGCATCAAAAGGTTTAAATTATGAAAAATATAAATATGTTATTAGACAGTGTAAATGAGTGTGAGACAGAATGAGGACACCATGCGAAGTTATGAACAAATTCTACCTCCCCTCCATTCGTGCCATGATCGCCAAGGAACTATCTGAAACCTACAACTGTACACAGATGAAAATCGCCGAATGGCTAGGCGTGACACAAGCCGCTATAAGCCAGTATCTTTCTTCAAAACGTGCGGTCGCTGAACAAATGTTAAAAACTAGACCAGCAGTAAACGAGTTCGTCAGAGAAATCACAGCCAAACTTATGAACGGAGAGGAAGAAAAAGTTAACATGACCAAAGAGATGTGTAAACTTTGTAGTACTTTGAAATTATGCGAAGCTTATGGAATTCCAAGGAGTTACCAGACAGTCAGATATCGGTAGTCATAGGAAGAACCAAGAGACAGATTACATACAAAGTTACCACTCTTTGACTTTTAAAAACCAAAGGAAGACCGCATAGTCATAAGAAGGCTCTTACTTAGGCTGTTCTACCTTTGGTTTCTTACTTCTTTTCAGGGATGTCTTTGGGAATTCGTAGTTGCAAACAGGACATAGAATCAGATTGCAAGCCTTTGCAAGAGGGCATACCGCACATCTCTCTGCTTTATCCTCCGTGAATTCATATCCACATAAGGGACACCGGTAAACTTCCTTCTCCGAGACTTTGTCTGGCATAATTCAACACCCCTTTAACTTAACTAATCAGAATCATAATTCCAGTATACTTAGGGTTTAGAGCCTTTAACTCTTTCAACCAATTTTCCCCTATTTTTAAAGGACTATTTTTTTCAGTTTAGTTGCATCCCAAAATAAGTTGGTCGATGAGCTTCTTGTTTGACTGAATTGATTTTGTGTTTGCCGAACACCCGATAACATATTTCATTAGTGGCACTATCGTCCCATGAGTTTTGATTTGATCAGGGTGTATTGGTACATTGCTCCTAAGGCTTTGACGGCCAATTCTATATCAAGATAGGTAGGGTAATCCGCGGCTTCAAGAGCATTGTAAATTTTGTTAATGCTTTCATTACTGGGACCGTAAATCCAGATTACTATGGGCTTGTCTTTAAGCCTTTCAACCTGTAAATCTTTGAGAATTTTAGTGTAGAATTCTGGCGGGAGCCCCGGGTAGGCGTAAAGTGTAATTAGCAGGCAGTCAATATTGCTATCTTCAAAAAAGACCTCAAGTGCTTTTCTGTAAGGCATGATGGGATCCTGCAGTGTGGGCATAGCCGGTCCGATGTCTGAAGGATTACCAACCATTGTAGGATGACCCTCAAATAACTTTTCATTACTCTCATCTGACAACTTACCCAGCACCAATCCCCATTCTGTCGCCGTATCTATAGCCATAATGCCAGCACCCCCAGAAATTGTAATTATACCCAACCTGTTTCCCCGTGGAAGTGGCTGGTATCCGAACGCTTTAGCTATATGAAATAGTTCCACAAAAGAATTCACCTGGATTAAGCCAGCCTGTCTAAACGCCGACTCGTATATTTTGTGGTCTCCAGCAATTGACCCTGTGTGAGAGGCTAAAGCTTTTTTACTCTCGCTCGTTCTCCCGGGTTTGTACACTATTATGGGTTTCTTTTTAGCAACTCTTTTGGCTACTTCTAAAAATCTCGTTCCGTCTTTAATATCCTCGATGTGTATTGCGATTACTTTGGTTTCTGAGTCATTTTCAAGGTACTCCAGTAGATCTGTTTCATTAATGTCGCACTTGTTACTCAAGTCACAGGTTTTGCTGACGCCGTATTGCAGGTCTTCGAAGGGAAACGCTTGTGCCCCTATAATTCCTGTCTGCGCGGCGAGTGCCACATGCCCCCTCCTTATGCTTTTGTATCCCGTTGGATAGGGCGTAGTTATTAAGCCCGAGTAAGGATTCACGGTGCCAATAGTGTTGGGTCCTAATAGTCTTATTCCGGTCTGCTTGGAAATCTCCACTAATTCCTTTTGAAGTTTCGCTCCTTCCTCATCTCTTTCCGCAAAACCATCCGCTACAATAACTGCTCCCTTTACCCCCTTTTCTGCACAGTTCCTAACTATTCCGGGCACTGCCTTGGAGGAGGTAATTATTACCGCTAAATCTACTTCGCTAGGAATTTCCTTAACATTCGGATAAACCTTAATTCCCTCAACCTCCGGGTAGGAAGGATTTACCAAATAGACCTCTCCCTTATACCCCAAATTTTTCAAGTTATTAAGCGTGACCAGACCACCAAACCAGCCGCTCTTAATGGCACCAATTATCGCGATACTTTTAGGCTCGAAAAACGGAGTCAAATCGCTTCTAACTCTTACATTTTCCTGACGCTTCTTAACAGACCCCTTATTAATATCCAGCTCATCTCGCTTAATTTTTCGAACCAATTTTACACCTTCCCTTACTGGTATTCTTAGGCTTCCTATTGGTAACCAAATTCGAAAGCGCAAATAACATTTGAAGTGTACAAAACTAGTTAATCCATGTCTAAGAATCTTTGGATTAATTGCTGCTTGACCACATTCACAAACTTTCGGATTGAAATATAAGCCTTTTTCTAAAAAAATTAATTAATCACGTCGCTATTTCTTGAATGAATCTTGTTGAAACTATATAGGTCCTAAAGCGTCGAGGAGGCTCTCTAGGCGGTTCCATAAAAACAACTATGATTAAACTAGCTACCCCGCAGAAACAGAAATTGAATGATAACAATAAAGTTTATGAGGGTTTAATGCAATACAATCAATAATATGTGCACATAAAAAAACTATAAAGGGAGTGATTGGACGTCGTCTAAAAAAGACACATTAAAGGTCGCTCTTGCTTTAGAAAAAAAGGCAGTAACAACTTACAAGCAACTAGAAGCTGAAGCGAAGAAAAGGAATGCGATAGACTTAGCCAAATTCTACGACGACTACGGAAAGGAAGCGGAGAAGCGTGTGCAAAAAATCGAGGAACTCCAAAGAAAAATAGAACGTGAAAAGAGAGAGTTAGAAGAATGAAAGCAGAACCCTTGGAATTGTACCTCGCATTCTACTCTCCCATTTTTTATTGAAAATCAATGTGAGGATTGCTACTACACGAATGAGACTCGCTAGAAGGATTATGCACCATTAGTTAATAAAAACGTGCACATAAAAAACTAAAAAGAGAGTGATGGTTATGTCGTCTAAAAAAAAGGACAGATTAAAGGTAGCTCTTACTTTAGAAAAGAAGGCATTAGCAACTTACAAGAAACTGGAAACTGAAGCGAAGCAAAGAAATGCACTAGACTTAGCCAAGCTCTTTGACGACCTTGGAAGGGAAAATAATGATCGTATTGAAAGGATCGAGGAACTCCAGAGAAAAATGGAACGCGAAAAGAGAGAGTTAGAAGAATGAAAGTAGAACCCTGGCATTGCACCTCGCATTCTACTCTCCCATTTTTTATTGAGAATCGATGTGGAGATTGCTACCACACAAATGAGACTTGCTAGAAGGATTACGCTATAACATTTTTGACCCAGATAATTTGAGCTGGTTTTTATGGCAAATGGTTCTGACCTTTTAATCTATTCTGATGGAGGTTCTAGGGGAAACCCCGGTCCTTCAGCTATTGGTTTTGTTGTATGTGATGGTAAGGGTAAAGTTTTAACGAGTCAGGGAAAGTACATAGGAATTCATACAAATAATCAGTCTGAGTACTTGGCATTAACCAAGGCTCTGGAGCACGCTCTCACCTACTCCCAGGTTAGGATACACTGTTTTCTTGATAGTGAGCTTGTTGTTAAGCAGTTAAACGGCGAGTACGAGGTGCGGGACAATGACTTACACAAGTTATTTTTGAAAATTAAAAGTTTAGAGAAGAAATTTAAGAGTGTAAAGTACTCGTATGCTCCAAGAAACACTGATAAACTCGCAATTGCTGATGAGCTTGTGAATAAGACCCTCGACTCGAAACTAAAGTGAAAGAATTGTATGGTTCTCTTTTTTGGATTTTTTTCTCACCGTTTTTGGAGATTTGGGAAAGTTAATTACTTAAATCTCACATTGTCCGTTTGAATTTTTCCGTTTTTTGTTTGTTTTAGTTCGTTTTTTTCCGATTTCAGAATTTCCCATGACTTAATTAAGCAGAAACCTTTATAGAATAAAAAAATAGTAAAAACGGTTAGATACAGTTGATACCAATATATTAGAAAAGGAATGAGGGAAATGGCCTTACTAGAAAAAATTCAAAGCAAAATAAAAGATGATCATGTATCCGTTTCCGAAAAGAAGTCAAAATTACTTTTCAAGTGGGAGGAAGTCGTCACCATCGAAAGCTTAAAGGAAAAGTGGCAGGAATACCTCGACGATATCAAATCCGATATTGACAACCTATCACTTTCTAGGGCTCACGTTCTCGCCGAGGGTTATCGAATCTATGAGCAAGATTCGGAAAAAATCCTAGACCGACTAGAAACTATAATAAAACAGAGAAAACTGAAATGCGAAAGAGAACCAGACCAACTAAAAATGAGCCTCGAAGAAGAGTATGATAAGAACAGACTGGAAAAACTCGCAGACAAAGAACTAGACAAAACAGTTGAAGAAGCCACCAAAACCCTAAAAGGCAAAGTAAAAGAAGTCTGGCGCGCCTTAGGAAGAGTAATATTCCGAGAAGTCGCAGAAGAATAACCACCCTCTCTCTTTTATTACCCCCATAAAAATGGCGAGTTTTTCAATTTACACCTTCCTTAAACATATTTGTTAATTCGCCTCAAACACATTTTTTAATAAAAAATAAATTGAAAACAATGATTCTTGTTAGCAATTCTTCCTAGTTTCATAAAGTTTAAATCCTGCAAACCAAAAAATTAGTTAACCTTATATACTTCTGTAAACCGCTTCCAAAAAGGAAGATCCCAATCCTCCCTTTAAGGGAACGACAATTTAAAAGATAATGGTCAAATTAACTCCTAATGGTGATGTTTATGTCCAAGAAGCTGAAAATTCGCTTTCTCATGGCTAAACCAGGTCTAGACGGTCATGATAGGGGGGCCAAAGTAGTTTCCATGGCATTGAGAGACGCCGGAATGGAAGTAATATATACTGGGCTCCACCAAACGCCTGAACAAATAATCGAGGCCGCCATACAGGAAGACGCGGATGCCATAGGACTCTCCATCCTCAGCGGAGCACACATGACCCTTGTACCACGCGTCCTAGAATTAATGAAAGAACGAGAAATATCAGACCGGCTGGTACTAGCGGGAGGAACAATAGTCCTAAAGGAAGACATCGAAGAACTCAAAAAACTAGGGGTTGCCGAGATATACGGACCGGGAACCCCCACAAAAGAAATAGTAGACTACATCAACAAATACTTCGAAAAAAATGTCAAGAAATAACAACTCAAAAACAATTAACAAAAAAAGTAATAAATGAAATTTTAAATCTTTACAAAAATCTTATCCTTCTCTACCTTGACCTCAGTGGTTATAAGATAACGGGTTTCTATTTTTCTTCCTTCTTCTTCCAACATCTTGAGGAATTCCTTTGGAACTTTCTCCGCAATCTCTGGGGGGAATTTAAATACTGGCTCTGAGAGTTTCTTTCCCGTTGTCACATCGAAAGTAGCGTTGTGCAATGGACATGTAACTACCTTACCTTTCAGAACACCATTATGAAGGGCAGCATTCATATGGGGACACCGGTCGTAGAAGGCATAGAACTTCCCATCAACATTAGCCACCGTTATAGGTATGTCTTTTTTCTTTACCATTTTCATTTTACCTTTTGGAACATTTGCTACCTTATCAATTTCTACCCATGACATATTTTAGTAACCTCCTCTCATCATGGTTAAATGTTTTAATATGGATTTTGCCTCACAATCTCTTAAAAACATTGTGGTACTTTCACTATCTAATATTGGGAGCTCGATTCTTACGCGTTTCGTAGCCAATTGACCGGGAACATTACCACGAATTTTTTAATCGACAAAACATCGCTTCTATTACACTGTTAATGTTAATTTTCAATTATTCTGGCTCAGATTTTTGTATGGCTCCTTCAAGACACAGGTCTTGGCATATTGCGCAGCCAAAGCAGAGGTTCGATGAAATCTCTATCTCATCATCTTCGACGAGGAATGCTGGGCAACCCAGAGTGGAGATGCAGAGTCGGCACTTGGTACACTTGTTCTTATCAATCTCGTAGGGAACAATCTTCTCATTGGCTTTCCTCTTTTTACGCTGACTGACTAGGGTGCAGTCTTGACGCGAAATAATTAGAGCCGGGCCGTCCCTAAACGAAACCGCCTCCAAAATCGTGTCCACGGTGTTTTTTAGATCGTAAGGATCAGTCACCCTAATGTACTTCACTCCGCATCCTTCGGCGATTTTTTCCATCTGAATCTTGGGAGACGGGGAACCATCTATTCGAAAACCAGTTCCGGGGTGGGGCTGATGTCCAGTCATTGCAGTGGTACCGTTGTCAAGAACAACAACGACAACTTTGCTATTGTTGTAAACCAGATTGATAAGCGCTGGTATGCCTGCGTGGAAAAATGTTGAATCACCCAAAATGGCAAAAATGGGGCTATCCTCCCCGACCTTTGAAAAACCATTAGCCATACCTATGCTTGCCCCCATGCATAAACAAGTCTCAATCGTTTCTAAGGGTGGATAGAATCCCAGAGTGTAGCAACCTATGTCCGAGCTGTATATGAATTTTATTTTGCTTCGGTTCTCCGCTAACTTTAACGCGTAGAAGAAGGCTCGGTGTGGACACCCAGGACACAGAACGGGGGGTCTAGGTGGAGCTTTTACTTCTTGCTGGTTTTCGATTTCTTGTTTCTGCATTGAGGTACGTTGCCCTTTCCCCAGAAAGTTGTTTATTGCTCCTGCCACGATGTCTGGTGACAACTCACCATATTGAGGTAATAGCCCTTTGCCGATTACTTCTAGAGCAGGATTGAATTCTTTAGCGTACATGTTAACGTATTCCTCGATAAAGGGTTCGAGTTCTTCCACCACTAAGACACGGTCCAAGTTAGACACAAATTCGCCGATTAATTTTTTTGGAGGCGGGAATGTTGTAACCAACTTCAGATAGGAAACCTCTTTCATGAGATTGTTTTTCTCAAGATATTCGCTTGCGTAAGTGTGTGATAGACCAGACGCTAGGATACCGGTTCTTGAATTTTCGTTGAGTATCATCTTGTTAAAGGGATTAGACTCAGTTGCTTCTTTTATTTTCTCCATTCTCTCAAGCATGACTTTCCTCTGAATCCTCGCGTTAACAGGCAGGAAGGTCCATCGGCTTTTATCGTGGTCAAATTTACCCGCCTTTATTATCTGGGGAATCTCTCCCAGCGTGACATCCTGCTGAGAGTGGCTTAACCGGGTGGTGGTTCGCAGCATTACTAGGGTTTTGTATTGTTCCGAAAACTCGAAAGCGAACTTGGTCATCTCTTTGGCTTCATTCGCGTTTGCTGGCTCAAGAACCGGGCAAAAAGAGAGTTTGGCCAATTGACGATTATCCTGCTCATTCTGACTCGAGTGGCAGTCTGGGTCATCAGTACTAACCAGAACGAAGCCCCCTCTGGCTCCTGCATAGCATGCGGTTACAAAGCTATCCAGAGCAACGTTCAATCCAACATGCTTCATACATGCAATTGATCGTACTCCACACATTGAGCCGGCGAAAGCGGTTTCAAAACCAACCTTCTCATTTATCGACCACTCCACATACATATCCGGGTAAAATTCGGATATAGCCGCGAGGGTTTCAATAATCTCAGTTGCCGGGGTTCCAGGGTATCCCGCTGCAACCCTGACCCCCGCTTCAAGAGTTCCACGCGCTATAGCTTCGTTTCCCAACAGAATTACACGCGTACCCGGTGAATCCTGAGCAAATATCGGTCTAGCCATTACATCATCCCCTTAATCTTTTGTGTTTGAGAATTTCCTTTAAGGTCGACACCTATTTTTGCATCATTAATGAGCATAAAACAAAATTTTAATTCTACATTTTCAAAACTTGCTTAATTAAGAATTCTTGGCTGAGATTTCTTGTCCTTTCTTGATGCCTACTTGAAATGCCTTCAAGTTAATATCCAAAAGGTTTGTTGGGACCAGCCTTGTGATGCACGATTCCACTGTTCTAATACTCAAGGGCACCTTCTTAGTTCCTAATAATATTCCCAATAATAAAATGTTTACCACCTTGGTGTTACCTAACTCCTTAGCCAAATCCGTCGCAGATACTACGAATACATTATTTGTAATCCTTTTCAACGTGTTAGTGATTTGGTCGAGTTCCGGGTAAACAGTTTTTTCCAACAGTTCTATAGCTGATCTTGGACAAGCGGAAAAACACTGACCGCATCCAGTACAAGACTCCTGAACAACACACTTGCCACTAATCACACTCGAAGCCGGGTTATTCAAAACCAGAAGATCATTATTCCCCTTAAAGTAATAATTAACCTGACAGTAAGCGAGACAATTTCCGCACCCATAGCAAAGAGATGGGTCGACGTCCACCTTCTGTCCCTGAAGAGAAACCGGAGGAATATTAATATCATTGTTTATAATTGCTATGGAACCCTCATATAAATAATCCATGTAGCGTAACCCCTCTGCCAGCTCAAGTGAAAGAAGAGCATCAGCTGAACCCTTGGCTACCAACGGGCTGTCCACAGTCGGACCGAACCTGAGGTGAACAATGACCGAGGCAGAGCGTTGACTCATACCCTTAATCTGCGAAGTTCTCACCCTATTTTCTGGACCTTCCTCAAGGGCTGCCATAGCCAAAATATCTGACGCCAATACCACGCCCTGGCCACCGATTCCAGTCAACACCATATTATAGTCTTTATCCAAACTGGTATCTCCACGCTTAATATTGTCTACCACGCGGACAATTGGAGCTAAGTAACAGTGGTATTTAATTTTATTCTAAAACTAACTTCTGTTAAAAATACGAATCCACGAAAACGATTCGAGTTGAGTTTGTATTTTGTTCTTTGGGTTTATGATTTACTTTGTTCTTAGGTTAGGGGTTCGATAATCATGCGGGGGAATTTTCCTAGGTCTAGAAGATAATATTTCATGGCGATTTTCTCTTCGGATAGGCTCTGCACTTCTTCCAGAAGGTCTATGGAAACGTCCTTAGTGAATACAAATATTACTTTAAACATTGAGCCTTCCCTTTCTTGAACCTTGAGCTTATATAGAATTGGATCCGATTTGCTGTATTCCTTTAATGCTTCTAAAAATACGTGTAGGTTTTTGATTAAGCTAAAACACTCTTCGGGTTCATTAACTACCCACAAAAATTCCCAAGTGTTTCCGAATCTAAGAAGCAAGTCGGCCTTAAAATCTCCGAAGCAAAACTCCCGACAGAACCAATCAGGCGCCAGGTGCTTTACAATCAGGTTTAGATTGAAAATGTAGTCCGCGTTGTCTCGGCACCTGGGAAGTATCTGAAAATCCTCATTAGCGTATATTAGTGCCCTCACCAACTGCTCCCGCGCCTTTTCCAAACGGATAAGCATCGGGCTGAGTTCTTCGTCATAACCCTCTCTCAAATCCCGCCTAATACCAGAAACAAGACGATTAATTAATGTAAGCTCATCCTCCAATCTAACCCTAACAGTTTCAACTATCAAACCCAACACCCACCAACCAACACCTAAAAGTAAGAAACTGTATTACACCTTCGCGATCCAAATTATATCTTCCCGAATCCTACTAAAATTTGAGTAGAACTATTATAAAATCTTTCTGCAAGACCAAACCTATACCAAATTGAAAAAAAGCTATTTTTCGCGATATTTTCTTAGGAAATAACTCAAAATACCAATAATTTCCACATTTCTGAAACTTAATTACCCCTTTAAAGCAATTAATCTTTAAAAGGTAGGTTAAATTATTCCACTCAGGGTGAAAACATGATTGGTATCCTAACTGAAGGAGGCGAAAAAGGCTTCGCAGTCCCTCAACTGGTTGAGGCGGCTAAAAGAAAAAAGGTTAAGACACTGATAATTCCCATGAGAAAACTGGTACTAGGGGTTTCGGCGAATTCTCCCGCCTCCTTCGGAGATCTAAACCTTCTGGATTTCGACGCTCTGCTTTTCAGAGGCTTCAACCTGGGATCCTTGGAAGAGGTAATACTGAGAATGGACACGCTCCACAGATTACAGCGTTTAGGCATGAAAATCTACAACCCCCCATCAGCCATAGAGAAAGCCAGCGACAAGTTCTACACATCAGCACTCTTGGAGGAAGCAGGATTACCCACACCCCGCACCTTCGTCACGGAAGATGAGAATGAAGCTCTAAAAATTTTCAAAGAGATGAGCGATGTGGTTGTTAAGCCCCTATTCGGCTCTCAGGGGAAAGGAATGACCCGAGTCACCGATATTGAAACCGCATCCAGAGTTTTCGAAAACCTCTCCTTCTCCAACCTCGTGATTTACATGCAGCAATTCGTCCCCCACGGAAACCGTGACATAAGAGCCTTCACAATAGGAGAAAAAGTCGTAGCCGCAATGTACCGCATATCCGACTCTTGGAGAACAAATGTCTTCCAAGGAGCGAAACCAACGGCCCTCAAACTTGAACCCGAACTGGAAGAACTGAGCATAAAGGCGGCAAAAGTGATAGGATGCGAATACGCCGGAGTAGACATACTGGAAGGCCCAGAAGGCCCCGTAATAATCGAAGTCAACTCCTCTCCCACTTGGAAGGGATTATACCAGGCAACAAAAATACCAATAGCCGATCTACTCCTAGACTATGTCCTAGAAAATATGAAGCAATAGTTCTGGCTCTCCGTCTTAATTTTCCTTAACTGTAAATATCCAGCTGATTTGATAAGAGAAATGGCAACAGAAGGAGAAGAGGGGGAGCCAGGAAAACTCGAAAAAAAGGAGGGGTGGATGCGGATCACATAAACCTGGCTCCCAACTAAACCCTGAACCAAACTCGTTGGGGGAAGGGGATGCAATTTATATCTCTAAAGTCGCCTTAAAAACCCCACCTTTTCCCAAAAAAAGGAGATAATGCCAGAACAGTTTCCATGAGCTAAATATATACAATTTTTCAAATTTATAGCATAATCTTTTTGATAATTTAGTTTCCATTAGGAAACTTTATATTTTCCACGTTTGTTATTTTTATTGGTCAAAATGGCGGGCATAGTAAAGAGAGAAGTGATAAGAGTACTTGAATTACTTTCTTCGGGTTCTCGTTATCCCAGCGGAATTGTTGAAGAAGTGGGGATGAGTAGGAAAACTGTTTTTCACGCAGTAAAGGTTCTAAAGGAAGCAGGGTTGATTGATGTTTTTTCTCCTCGGAAGCAGGGTGTTGGAAGACCAAGAGAGTATTTGACTATAACTGAGAGGGGATGGAGGTTTCTTAAACTCTTTGAAGAGTTGAGATTGCTAACAATTATGAGTCACTTTAAAAAGCTAGTGTTTGGGCCAGGATATTCTCTCTTAGAGTACGGTGTCCCGTTGATAAATTTCAACATAGAAGTTTTCACCGATAACGAGTCCGAACTGGAGGGGTTGTCCGAGAATAGTTTTGAGAAGTTTGTCTGGAAGGAGGAAGATGTTTACGGGAGGTCTAAACTCTCAAGTTTTGAGCCGAGAATTCCCCTTTTAACAATTGAGGACACAGTGTTAGGCATTCTCCTATTTCTAAGAAACGCTCGGTACGTGGAAGCTATACCCACCCTCATAGCATTAAACAGTAGAAAAATAGACTACGAGTACCTGTTCAAAAAGGGGAAACTCTACGATTTGGTGGAGGTTATCGGATTCTTCTTGGACATCGCAGACTATCTGAGTCCAAGCAGGGAAATAAAGCTGGGAAGCAGCTCCTTCAGAAAGGCTAGAACACATAAACAAAAACAGGTTTTCCCCAGCATCAAAACCGAGGGAAGATTCAACAAAGCATACGACGAAACATTAAAGAAATTTTTCGACCCCATTGAAGTCTACACATGGTACTGGAGCGTAGAGGGCGTGCCAAGCTTAGAGGACTTTAAAAATTTTTTCGAAACCTACAACAGGTAGCGAAGGAGGGAAATAACTGATTACCAAAAGGGATCTCTCGAACGTATTGGCTCAATTTTCTGAGCTGAAAACAAGGTTAATAGCAATAGGTGGAACCTCTCTTGTTCTGCGTGGAATAAAAACCACTAAAATGGATCTAGATTTTGTGGCGGAAAACGAAGCCAACTACAAGAGCTTCGTAGACTTCTCGGTTATACAGGGATACAAGGTGAAAGCTTACAGTGAAGAATGTACGAGGCTAGTAGGTCCAGTCGTTATAGAGATATTTCTTGAGCAGGTTCAGGGAGTCAGAATCAATGAACGCATGGTTTCAAGGTGCTCCAAAGACCTACTAAAATTCGGAGAATTTGAAATTCTACCCCTACATCCCCAGGACATCTTCATCCTTAAGGCACTGGCAGGAAGAGAGCCCAAAGACCTTGAAGACATGAAAGACATAGTGGAAAAAGGATTGATTAACTGGAAACAATTAATAGAAGAAGTTAAAAAATCATTAGATGAAGGAGCAAGCACCAGAGTGGCACTAGCAACCGGATACTGGCTTGAAAGACTCAAAAACGCCGAAAAATTGGAAATCCCAGCCAAAGTACTAGACGAGCTCTGGAAACTACTGCCCTAACAGCGGTACAGGAATCATAGTTCAACATCCGTAATGAGAGTGGTTCACTCGGTTAAAATGACAGAAATAAATAGTTGATTCTCTTCTCAATATTAAGAGAGTTCATTGAGGGTGTTTGAGATTGGAAAGAACAGAGTCCATAAAAATCACACGCCTAAAGGATGGACAAGCCGAAGAAACCGAAGACAAAGTAGTAAAAGAAAATATATTAGTAATCAGAGTGAACGGCAGACAGGTTGTGGGCTTGGTCTATCTTCCCGGCGAGGAGAGGGAACTCGTCTTCGGACATCTATTCACAACAGGTATAATAGAAAAAGTGGACGAAGTGCAGGATTACTCATACTCTAACTATACTGCAAATCTCAAATTTAAAGAGGGAATAGATGTCGAGGATAGACTCGCGACTTGTGTTACTGGTGGAAGACTGGTAACCACAGCTTGTGGGCCTCCCGAGTATTTCGTCCAGTTGAAGCAGGGCGTAGGAATACCAAAAGTCCTATCAAAGCTCAGGGTAAAAAGCGAGAAAATATTCTCTGCCGCAAAAACCATGAGTAAATATTCGGTGATCTTCCGTGAAACCGGAGGAACACACGCCGCAGCCCTCTTCACCGAGGAGGGAGACTTGCTGCATCTGTCAGAAGACGTCGGAAGACATAACGCAGTGGACAAAGTAATAGGAGCATCCATTCTTTCCGCTGTCCAACTCGAGAAATCATTTTTGATAAGCACCGGGAGACAAACCGTGGACATGGTGGTCAAAGCGGCGAGAGCCGGCATACCCATAGTCGCATCTCTTTCCGCGGCTACCGACTCAGGAATTTCCGCAGCGGAATCAACCAACATTACCCTGATTGGATTCACCCGCGGAAGACGGATGAACATATATACCCAACCCCAGCGTGTAATATTATAACCCCAAAAATGATAGTTTAGTTTCGAAAAATAATCAATCCAGTCTCGGAGAACATTACCATGATAAGTGATTCCGCTGTAGCAATTCTCTGTGGAGGAAAATCGGTGAGAATGGGAACCGATAAGGGACTGATTCCCCTCTGCGGTAAACCAATGCTGCTCTACGCCCTAGAAACATGCGAGGAAGTCTTCTCCGAAATATATGTCGTCCTAGGCTCAAACATCAACAAATCCTATGAAGAGCTAATAGGAGACAGAGCCTGCATACTAACCGACAAACTTCCAGAAATTAGCAGCCCCCTGAACGGAGCCTACACCGCTTTTGAGAATTGCGAACAAAAATACCTCTACCTCCTCTCCTGCGACATGCCCTTCCTGAACACAGAGGTACTCAGACTGATGAGAGAGGTAATCACTACAGAGAACGCAGTGGTACCCAGATGGCCCAACGGTAACATAGAACCTCTACACGCCGTTTACCGGGCGAAGCCTTCTTTGGAAGCTGCAGAAAAAGCCCTATCAGAAAATCGAATGGATATGCTCTCCATGATAAAAAATCTTGGGAGAATACTTTACCTCTCCATCCTAGTGATTGAAAAACTGGATCCTAAGCTTGAAACATTTTTCAACGTCAACACAGTTAACGAACTGGAGAAAGCCGAGGAAAAAATCAAAAAACGCTCCAAATAAAAATCCAAAAACGAACCTGTACCTCTCGTGAGTAATTAAACATTGAATTTGAAAAAACTGAGATAACAATATATACACTAAATTGATTGTTCACTACGGTATTAGGATTGTATGACGCCGCTTCTATCCAAAAATTAGCGTAATTCACATTTTAAATACTGGTAGTGTTGTGGAATGGAAAATTTAGATTTTCTTAATGCTTTCAAGGACCCGAAATTCGCGAGCAAGATCTCCGAAACCATAAAGAGTCTAGCTCCGGAAGAAAGGGTGAAGTTTGTTCATATATGCGGGACAGCCTAGAAGACTCCTCTAGACCCCGAGACATGAACAAACTATAAGCAAGCACGGCCTGAGAACACTTCTTCCAAATAAGGTTGAAGTGATAGCAGGTCCCGGATGTCCAGTCTGCGTCACGCCATCCCTGGTTTTGGATGAGGCTATCGAGCTTGCACGAAGAGGCGTCATAGTAACTGCTTTTGGCGATCTCATGATGGTCCCAGCAACTGAGACCTCTCTCTACGGTTTAAAAACAGAGGGAGCTGACGTAAGAATCGTTTACGGCCCACACGACGCCGTGGAAATCGCCGAAAAGAACCCCGACAGAGAAGTCGTCTTCTGCGCGGTGGGCTTTGAAACCACGGCTCCAGGAATCGCATCAGAACTATTGAGAGGCGTTCCCGAAAACTTCAGCATAATAAGCGCACACCGACTCATCCCTCCATCAATGCAACTTCTGATGAGTATAGGAGACCTCCAAATCGACGGCTTCATATGCCCCGGACACGTAGCGACGATAATAGGAGCCCACCCCTTCAGAGAATTTGCAGACGCTTTCCGCATGCCCACCGTTGTATCCGGCTTCGAACCCAACGATGTCCTCCTAACCATAGCGATGCTCCTCAAACAACTGAAGGACGAAGACCCCAAGTGCGAAAACGAGTACACAAGACTAGTAAAAGAAGAGGGCAACCTAAAAGCCCAGAAAATAATGGATGAGGTTTTCCAAATCGCCAACGCCCACTGGCGAGGAATAGGACGCGTACCCGACTCCGGCTACATACTGAAAAAAGAGTTCGAAGAATACGACGCAGAAAAAAAGTACGAACTCCCAGTAAAAAAATCTATAGACATACACCCAGGATGCAACTGCCACCTGGTCATGATTGGAAAAATATACCCACCAGAATGCAAACTATTCGGAAACGTGTGCAGACCAGAAAAACCATACGGACCATGCATGGTCTCAAGCGAAGGAACCTGCAGAATCTACCACAAGTATGGAGCCCACTTCAAATAATAATCGCTACCCTAAATTTCTATATTAAACACTATGAGCGACTATTTCTGTCTCCACAAACAGTTTTCAGGAGCCACGCGTTCCAACTACCCGTCCTACCAGCAGTCCGCCGAAATATGACTCATCCCTTCCCTAGTTGGCTATGTAAAAAAAGCGTTTTCATTTATGGGGCTGCTTTCATTTCCTTTTTTACTTCGTTGGCACCCTTTTTTATTTCTTTTACAATCTCGTCCGGGGTCATTGTTTGCCATTCTATTTCCTTAACGTAGCGATGGTAGTGAATGTCCTGCAGGGCTTTGGATTCTGGGAACTCTCGCTGCACTCTTTTTCGTATTTTTTCTTTTTCCTTCTCGGTAACCTCTCTTCTTGGCATTTTAGACTTCCTCCGTTGTTTCTAGAACCTTGAAGTCTTTTATTAAATTTTCCAATTTTTCTCGTAAACTGGGTTCCTCTGTTGCCCTGATTTCATAGAGGACAGCTTCTGAGACATAAATATCAAAATAGGGTAAAACCTCTCTCCAGAATCGCAGAGTCAAATCTCTCAAATAAGGGTCGTCGTCTTGAAGATACATATTTATTACAGAGTTTTCCAAGTAAAGTTTCGGTTTCCTCCGCATCTCTCATTCCTTAGTGTCATTTCATATTACGGCTTTATTCACGCAGTGCTAACACTCCTTACCAGCATAAGTTAGAGTACTTGTATCTTTTTAAGAGTGTTTGTGTCTCATTTATAAGGCGAATGAGGCGGGTTAGAAATGGCAAACATTTTATATAAATAATAGAATTGTTTTCCATTAATTGCGAAACAAGCCGCAGGACATTATGAAGACGCTTTTTGTATTACCAAAGGGTTCGGTGGGTCGGTTTCATGTCTGATAATAAAAGTGTAGTTAAGATTTCCGTTGAATCAAAAAAATGTGCAGGCTGTTTGATGTGTGCTCTGAGATGCTCACTCAGATACACCGGCGCTTTTAATCCTCTTGAGGCTAGAATTAGAATCAATAAAACAAATGGTAACGAAATCAGCTTCACAGAAGAATGCACAAAATGCGGTCTATGCGCCGAGTACTGTATCTACGGAGCACTAATAGCAAAGGAGGGAGATTAAATGGAAGTAGGCGGATATGCGGGCAGAATCTTAAACGTCAATCTCAAGGATCAGGAGTGGAGAGTAGAAACACTAGACCTGAAAGTCGCAAGGAAATTCATCGGCGGCTTCGGAGTAAACAACTGGATAGCTTACCAGCTAATCAAACCAGAAAATGATTCCCTCTCCCCAGAAAATCCAATAATAGTTGGAGCAGGTCCCCTAATCGGCACCATGGCTCCCTCAACGACCAGAGTTATGATAACCACAAAGCTACCCATCAACGGGGCTGTGGCATCGGGAAGCGGCAGCATGGGTTTCGCTGGTATGCTAAAATGGGCTGGATACGACCATGTGGTAATAACTGGGAGAGCGGAGAAGCCCGTTTACCTCAAGATTTTTGATGACGATATAGAGATATGTGACGCGAGTGAACTATGGGGCAAAGACCTCTACGACACGGACGACGAACTAAAAAAGAAATACCACGGCGACTGCAGCGTGATTGCAACCGGGCAAGCAGGTGAGAACCTCGTCAGATACTCCTTCGCCCTAGTTGATAAGACAGCTACGGTTGGTAGGGGTGGTTTGGGAGCCGTCATGGGGTCAAAGAATCTAAAAGCCATGGTAGCGCGAGGCACAAAAGGGGTCAAGGTTTCGGATCACAAGAGATTCATGAAGACGGTTGATTCTATGCTCGACCGTATGAAAAATTATCCACTCCGAGAATTCTGGCACCAGTACGGCTTCATGGCCGCCTGGGACGTTATCTGGAATCTTTACGGCTTCCTCTACGATAATTGGAGTGCAGCCTATCCACCAGAAAAGGCTAATGAAAAATTTGGAAAGGAAAGATTTCTCGAACTCAAAAACCGGGGATTCGCCTGCCCCTCCTGCCCCATTGGAGACAAAGATCTGCTTGAGGTCAAAAGCGGTGAATTCAAAGGACTGGTTACTCCCACAACTTCCTATCTTAATTCCTTATTCTTCTTTCTACACTGCGAGGATTGTGACGCTAACAAAGCTGTCAAGGCTCTTGACAAAATATCCCGATACGGCCTCGACATAATCACCGTGGGACAGGTTCTCGACCTATTCATCGGACTCTACGAGAAGGGAAAAATCACCAGAGAGGACACCGGCGGCTTGGAACTCAAAAGAGACTTCAAGAGCCTAATGAACCTTATTGATAAAATAGCTTACAGAGAAGGATTCGGCGACGTATTAGCCGAGGGAATGGTGCAAGCCGCCAAACTGCTGGAGAAAGAAGACATCGAGAAACAAGTGGTTCACATAAAAAACCTCAGCATAGTGTTCGACCCAAGAAACTTCAGCCTAGGCAGCATGGAATTCAGCCAAGTAGTCAACCCCATGGGAGCCCACGTAGCCTGCGGAGGCTCACCCACCTACATGCCCGGCAGCGACCCCGAAAAATTCAGAAGCCACGCCCAGAGAATGGGACAACCCCCAGAAGCGGTAAACCGCATCTTCACACACCCCACGGGTTTGGACATCGGTAAACTAACCAAATTCGGAGAAGACTGGTACTCCGTCCTAAGCTCCCTGGGAATCTGTGCCAGGGGCCACATAAACCGTTTCTACACAATAAACATATGTGCGGACTTCTACTCCTCAGCAACAGGATATGAAACCAGTCCCGAAGAGTTAATAAAAGCCGGCGAAAGAATATGGAACCTGCAGAGGGCAATCAACGTAAGAGAGGGCTTCACAAGGAAAGACGACCGGTTCCCAGACAAATGGTTCCAGCCCGTAGAAGGAGACGGCAAAAAGTATCAAATGATGGACTACTTTAGAACAACAGTTATTACAAGAGAGATTGCGGAGAGTTTCCTCGACAGCTACTATGATGAGAGAGGCTGGAACCCAGAAACAGGAATACCCACAGAGAGAAAACTAAACGAGTTGGGACTTAAAACAGTGGCAGACGACCTCAAGAAAAGAAAATTGTTATGAGCGAATTATTCGGGAACCAATCCATCCCTCTTTCTATTTTATCATTATGGCAGAGAGGTAGCCTACTATGGCGTCAGAGCTTCCTCGAATGTCATAGCTGGTTGCGTACTGTAGTTTCATTCCCTTTGTGGCACCCAGTTCTTTCGCAGCCACTATCGCGCTCGTCACGGGTGCCGCACCACACATGGTGAGATCCTTTGTTCGAACTAGCTTGAGTAGACCTTGGGCGTCTAGGGTTTCAATCTTACTAATTATTTCTCCGTCGGTATCATGAACCCATTTTACAACCTTCTCTATGGGCTTCGTTCCCGCGGGAGCGTAACCGTACATCATTCCGTAGTGGGTTAGATCCGTACTGGCGATTATTACGGCGTTTGCGTTTTCTCCCTTGATTGCCTCCGCCACTCCCCTTCCAACCTCTTCGCAGGTCTCCCAATCAGACATTCCCAAGGCTATTGGAACTATTTTCAAATCCTTGTAGAGCTCTTGCAGGAATGGAAGCTGCACCTCGAGAGAATGTTCATCCCTGTGGGCACTAGCTTCATCGAGAATTATCGCAGCATTACTAATTATTGCTTTAGCGAGCGCGGTATCCACAGGAACTCTTCCCTCAGGCATTATCCAGTTCCCCTCCACCATGGTTGACGCACCCGGATAACCCATGTGGCTGGGGCCGATCAAAACAAAGGAGTCCGGCTTCCCATCATCGGCAATAGCTCTGTAGAGGTATGCCGCAACCGGTCCCGAATAATAATAACCCGCATGGGGAGAAACACACGCAATAATCTTCCTGGCACCTTTGGGATTAACTTTGGGAAGACTCTTCGGTCCAAACTCGCTAAGATAACACTCCTTAATCATTTCCATCAAAGCTTGCTTATTTCCCGGATAAAATCCAATCGCAGCAGGACTTCTGTCCCTCAACTCTCAAACACTCCTTCAACATTTTAATACCATTTTCGTACAGATTAACATCTTTTTTAAGCACGTTCTCTTAGATATTTCTTCCTACTAAGTGTAATAATATTATTTTTTAAACCATTCTTCCCCATCGAAGGCAAGCAAGGATAATATATTTTAAAAATAAGCCTTCCAAGGGTTAGCCGCTCTTCCGTCAGGGTAGTTTTGAAAAATCATCGTAAACCGTTTTCCTGTGACCCCTAACTCTCCTCAAAGGGAATTAGTATATCTGATTTCTCCTTTGCCTCTCCGCTTCTTTTTGTAAGCATTTCGTAGAATTCTCGAGTTCTCTCCCTTTCCTCATAAAGAGAGATGATTATCCTAATGGCTTCACTGCTGTCCTTGAAGCGTCCCTCCTTAACCCACTGGTCTATCCGCTCAACAATATTCTCAGGAAGTTCCAACTTAACTCGAATCATAAAACCATCCGTAAAAATACCATTCACAGTGATTAATAAATTTGTTCCAGTGTGAGAACGGAATATTTGGAAAAATCATTAGAGCGTAATAATCCATAGGAGGGGCTTAAGTCTGTCATACTTTTAGTAGTGAGTTTCACTTTCCTTATTTATCCAGTTTCCTTGGAGTTGTCCCACCAACTAAAATTCGGGATAGTTCCAGCAAGAGCTTATCCCTACTTTTTCGATAAGTCTACCTATTTTTGCACAAAAAGGGAGTAAACCGTACCATTTTTAAATATGAGCGTACCATTTTATATTTGTCTAAAAACAGATACTGACTCGCGAGGGTTTTGATATGAACTTACAAGGTGCTATGGTAATAGCAAAAAATTACATAATTTATGGCGACCCTAAAGCAAACCTTGGCTCTTTCGAACCTTTGAAAGGCGTATATAATGAGAAAAATGGTCATTGGGAAATTACTTGCAGATATGAATTGGGATTTGGATCTGAAAAAAGAATTAGAACTGCAAAGGTAACTATCGATAATGAAAAAGGAGAACTCTTAACATTTGAGGTACTCAGTAAGGAGTGAGTGATTTTGCAAGGGTACTCTGAAAAAGAAGTAAAGGAAAAATGGAATGAGATCAAGCCTACAGAGCTTCAGGATATTCAAGAGTTTCTGGAGCGTCTATTTGGCTCCCTTTATGATGAACTCAGTATAATGAAGCAGAAGCTGAGCGAGCTTCAAGACAGGATCGAAAGAATCGAGATTGAAATAGGTATCCAGGAAGTCCCTCGTAGAGCCATAGACTTGACGAAATTGATTGAAGCGGTCTCAAACTATCTAAGGGAGAAAAAAGAAGCTTATCCAAGCGATATAGCCGATTATTTGAACGTGAGCGAAGAGCGGGTCATGGAAGCACTCGAAGTCTTGAAGAGAGAAAAAAAGGTCGGGGAAGTAGAGTGACCATCCTAAAAGAACCAGGTGACGCAATCGAAGGAGAGAAAGTTAAATGTCAATACAGAGGTCCAGCCAAGCTAAAACCAAATAGAATACCAGCCGCCTCCGGACACAGAGTATGGAGAATAACTCTAGATGGGGCGTATTGCGAAATCGAAAAGAAATACCGATGGCTCGGAGATTAATACACATAATAAATAATACCTAGTCCAGCGTTCAATCTTCCCGTACCTCAGCAACATACTACTTATTCACTAACGGGAGCTGTCCACATGTATTGTTTGCAACAATAATTATTTATAATAGTCAAACAAATAATGAACATCAATTCATGCCTGAGTCACTCTGGGATGTGCATTGGGATGCAGTTAAGAAAAACCAGCATTATACTGGTAGCCTTCGGAATAACGGCTGCAGTTTCTCTTCTCTGGAATTGGCCCTTCAAAGTCGCGGAAATCGGAGGAGGACCATCAGTACTCATGTACCTCATCCTACTCCTAGTGATAGGAATACCCGTCGTTCTAGTAGAACTAGCCCTCGGCTCCTGGTCCAAATCAAGCTTCCCCAAATCCCTCAAAATGATAAACTCCAAACTCGAATTCTTCGGCTGGTTCGCCCTCGTAAACACCTTCTGGCTACTCACCGGACTATGCGCAATACTCAGCTGGTCCGCAAGCTTCGCCTACTACTCACTAAGCAGATTCTACCCCCTATCAAACTGGCTCTACCCCCTAAGTGGAGCCTTCGACTTCGCAAACTACTTCTTCAACTACGCATCCCCCCTCTTCCCACTCATCGGATTAGCAATCATATGGGGCTCAATCTTCCTCCTCCTGATGAGTGATAAGTGGGGTCCAAGAATCAGAAGCATCGCCATCAAAACCGTATTCCCCGCCCTAGCAATCGTCATGGCAATCACTCTCGCACTAACCATATCCTTCGCAGGCGGCATAGACCCCGGACTAAACTTCTATCTCGGCTTCAACCCCCAAGTCTTCCTAAACGGCTCATCCTGGCGCACCATAATCACCATACTCTTCTTCAACCTGGGAGCTGGACTCGGCATCCTTAGCTTCTACACCAGCAAAATTCCAGAAGGACAAAACAAACTAACCACCTTCGCCCTAATCGCTCCACTCCTAGGAACAGGCCTAATCTTCCTCGCAGGAATGACCTTCTTCAGCATGAGCGGCACAAGCGGCTTAACCTACTTATTCAGTCCAAATTTCTTCACAATGGGAATCACAAGTTTATTACCAATGGGCATCCTCGGCTACCCCGCCGCACCCTTCATAGGATGGCAAGCTGGCTTCGCAACCATAATACGCAGCATGGGACCAACCATCGGCAAAAGCCTAGCCCTCCTCTTCTACACACTCACGCTCATCGCCGGCATCCTAGGACTAACCCTCATAATAGAACCCATCAAAGAAACACTAAAAACCAAATTCGAGTTAAGCCCAAGAAAACTCCTAGCAGCACTCATAGCAACAGGATTCATAGCCAGCATACCCCTCACCCTAACCTCAACATCACCCTGGGGCTACAACCTAACATCACTATCCAACTGGTGGGTAGAAGGCTTCGGACTAACCATAGTAATTATTGTAGAGTTAATCGCAGCAGGATGGATATGGGGAGCAGAAAACGCCGTAGGATACATAAACAACAACTCCCGAATCAGAATACCAAAATGGTTCAAATGGATAATAAAAATAGTAGCACCCGCAGTCGCAGTAATCGCACTAGCAGCAGCAGTATACGACACAATCAAAGGATACGTCTTCAACTCCTGGGGATTCCTCACCCCACTAATAACATCATGTCAAACACTAGCACCATGGTACACCCGCCTCAACTTCGTATTCCTGCTCTTAGTTGCAGTATGGCTCGCAAGCAACATCATCACAGCCGCCGTCCTAACAAGAAGAAAACCAAAAGAAGAAGAAAAAAGCAAGCCGAAAAAAAGAAAAAGGGAGCAAAGAAAAAAATGCTTGAAAGAATATACTGGGCACTAGAAAAATACGACACCATGGGAGCATGGATAATAATCTGCTTTTTCGCAATCATAGGAGCATTAACAGCAGCAGCACTAAGAATACTGGGATACCTAAACCCCTTCACCATAATAACTATAGTAGCCGTAGTAACAGTGATACCGGGAATAATCCTAGCCGTCACGTATTTAGACTACCTAAAAGGAAACTAACTTAACATCAATCTTTTATTATCACCAATGTTTAAAAAAGGCATACTCTTCCACTTATTAGAACACATGTTCCAAGAATCAACCAGCAATATAACAAAACCAAGAGCGAAAAAATTCTTACAATATACCTAATAACCCCTGAGAAGCATCATAGAGACTTGCAGGTAGCTACATGCTCTGAAAAATAAACCCCCTAAAATAAGATAAGGAGTGAAGCATTTTTGAAAGATGAAACTATTACGGCTTTACCCGAAGAAACACTTGAACACGATATCGTGGTAAGAATGCCTCCAAAAAAACGATTGACCAAACGCGTAAGAATAAAGAGCATAAAAAAGGCAACTCCGCACATCGTAGAGCCGGTAGAAACCAAATGAAAAGAGAGTATCCTCTGTACGAAAAATATTACGGAATTACAACAGTCACCAAGAAATATTTATGTATCGTAATTAAAGTACTAATTGATAATCTGTTTATTATAACTGCGTATTTCACAGACACGGTAAAGAAAGGTGAGATACATGGGAAAGGAGATAAAAAACTGGTACGACAAGGAAGGAGACTACCTAGAGATCATATTCGAACGAAAAGAGGGATACTTCAGAGAAACAGAAAACGACGCAGTAATGGAAAAAGTCGATAATGAGGGAAACACAATCGGCTTCTCCATCCTGAATGTGAGCGCACTCAAGGACAAACCACTCTCAATAAGTCTCAAAGAGCATCACCACACAACAAAGAAAACCTAATCAACTCCCCCTACCGTCAACAGCAGTTTCATTTTATACGTGTTTAGATAGGTAAATGCCATGTACTTTGGCTAGAATACTGGAATACCTAAACCCCTTTACCATAATAAACAAAGTAGCCGTAGTAACAGTAATACCAGGAATAATCCTTGCTGTCTTGTATTTTGACTACTTAAAAGGAATCTAACTTTATTTTTAAACCGTTTATGGTGCTTACAGATTTTTAAACAAAAGATTTATACTTAAAGTTCATAAATTAGAGTGATGTTATAGAGAATTTTTTGCGAATAACATTATGGATGGTTAAAGTTATGGATAAAGCCGACAAATCTATTGAAGCAGTGTATGAGGAGGGAGTGTTTAAACCCGTGGAGAGAATCGACCTTCCCGAAGGAATTAGAGTCAGGATAGTTGTAAAACCGAGTATTAACGCGTTAATGAAAGACCTAGAGAATGTTGAGGTAAAGGAGGATTCAGAAGAAGCGCTTAAGGAAGCGCGAGGAAGGAAAAAATACTATGAGTAAACGCTTTGTACTCGACACTACAGTTATCGTTAAGGGTCTCTTAAAACCTTACCAAAGACTTCCAGCCGAGATTTATGACAGAGAGCTTGAAACTCATCATAAGTGTAAGTTCATTCTTAATAGATTCGAGGAGAAGCTTTCGAGATTTACATTCCTCTAGTGTGCGTTGTAGAAGTTGCAGCAGTTTTCAAAAGGCTTACTAGCAAAGAAGAATTAGCACTTAGTGTATCATCGAAAATAAGGGAAATTTATTTCATGGTTAGTGAGGAAAAATTTTTTGATGAAGCATGGAAAAATGCAGCCAAAACAGGGTCCTCAGGCTTTGACTCCTACTTTTTAGCATTAGCAAAAATTATGGATGCAACACTAATCACCGACGATGAAAACATGGCAGAAAAAGGATCAATCACCAATACAAAAACAATACTCGTGAGAAAAACAAGCTTAAAGAAGTTAGAAGAACAATTAAAGTAGTAAACAGGCGACTGATAAAGAAACGATTAAATCATAAATCAAACAAAGCTACCAGAAGGTTTCCATAACAAGAAAAAAAATGATTTTGAATAGAGACTGTACACAAGGGAAAAAATGATAAATTACACGTAAAAAATTTCTTGCGCATTAGCTTTGTCGAGTGTACCGTTTTGACGAGTGGTTTCTTTTACTGGCCAACAGGGAGAAACCTAAACAAAGATTTCGCGAATTTATCGCACGGTGGCGCTTGTGAACACTTTATAATTTTTGGATGCTTTCTAGAACCTTAAGCACCCCGGCGTTTTCGGCTCTCTTCCTAAGGTAGCCCTCGTCTAAACTATCTCTCTCTGCCGAGTTAGCACACTCCAAGAGAAACAAATTATTAGAATTAATCGACCACAACACGGAACAAAAATCAGGAAAAAGAAGAGAAGAAAAAGTCGAAAATTAAATAAGCCAGAAATGGAAAAAAGGATGAATAAAATGAAAGTACTCAATCTCTATTACTCGACGACGGGCAACACTGAAAAAGTTGCGAAGAAAATAGAAGAAGCCGTTAAGGAGTTAGGGCACGAAGTTGACACTGTGAAAATAACCAAGAAGGACACGGAACTGGATATCCTTCAATATGATTTTGTATTCGTGGGTTCGGGTGTGTATATGTGGTTACCAGGCAAGCCGCTACAAGAACTTTTCATGTCACTTCTCGCGAAATACAACGGTACAGGAGACATAAAAGCTACTTCTCCAAAAAGGCCACAATCAAACGCTGTGGTTTATTGCACTTATGGCGGAGGCCATACCGGCATAAACGAAGCCATTCCCACAGTCAAGTACATGGGCCAATTATTTGACCATCTGGGGTACAACATAATCGCAGAATGGTACATAGTCGGTGAATATGTTACAGAGGATTAGCAAGAAAGCCCCAGTCCCTTCAGGGCGGGGATGAATTGCGGGGAGTTTAAATACCGAAAAAAGAGGAAAAAAGGGGGAGTGAAAAGGGTATGCGGATAAACTAGGGTTTGAAGCCTGCCCGCAAAGAACTCGTTACGAAGGGAGAGTTGCGCGTTTGAGGAGGACCAATACCTTCAGGCTGGTTCCGACAAAGGAGCAGAAGCAGAGACTGCATAATTTAGCCGACAACTGCTCCCGACTGTACAACGAGATAAACCATAAACGCAGACAATCATTCTTCTCGGGAAAATTTGATTGGAACACCGACGAACAATACCACAAATACAAGAAACTGGTTGGCTCCGCCACCGCCCAGCAGATCACACAAAAGAACAACGAAGCCTGGAAATCATACTGGGCACTCCTCAAGAAGTGGAAAACGGGAAAGGTGGAGAAGAAACCCAAACCTCCTCGGTACTGGAAGGATCGAGAAACCGGAAAAAGACCCCTAAGAATCCTCGTAAGGTGCGACAGCTACCATCTAGAAGACAGAGTCCTCAAACTCCCTTTCGGACTAAAAACAAAATGGAGGGGCAGGAACAAGTGGAAAGGCAGTAAACAGGGCAGACTCGAAATAACCTATGACGAACTCTCGGGGAAATGGTATGCCTACATGCCAGTAGAGATCAAACTTCCTCTACACCAGCAGCCAACCGGAGAAAAAAAGGAGGCGTACGTGGATTTGGGAGTGAAAGTACCCATAATGGCGAATATAGATGGGGGAGTCTTCGGCTACCGGGCGAATCCCATGCTCTCGGACTGGTGGTACTGGACACACAAAATGGCAAATTACCAGTCAACCATAATTGAACACAAACAACCGGTCAACCTCTAAACTGTTAAAATCCTATTACCGGAAGCGGCGGAGAAGATTCAGAAACAGTGTCAACATGATAGTAAGGGATTTTGTTGAGAAGTGCTGGAACAGGGGCGTCTCGGAGATAGTCTGCGGAGACCTGAGAGACATAAGAAGCAGCGCCAACTTCTCAAGGAAAAGCAACTCCATGATCCACAACTTCTGGTCAGTAGGATACATAGTAAGGAGGATGGAAGAAGTGGCGGAGGAGTACGGAATTAGAGTAACTAGAGTTGATGAGAGAGGAACATCATCAGAATGCCCGAGGTGCGGCTCAAAAAGAATCGTTAGAAGCAAAAGAATGTTCAGGTGCCGAGACTGCGGACTGGAAGCACACCGAGACGCCGTAGGCTGCATAAACATAGGGCTTGACGGTATGAAAAACTTCTTCTAGGCTTGATGAGTTGGTGGAGGACATGCATCGGCTGGCCCGTCCTGAGCATGACCCGTATGAGGTCGAGGGCTTGACTGGGCCTGTATCTTGAGCGGCTACCAAAATGCTCCACCCCGTGTGTGGTGAGAGCGTATGGATGCGTGCCGCGTGGAGCCGACGCAACGTGTATAGGAGGTGTCCTCCATGGTTTGTGTAGGAATAATTGTTGTACTATACATAGG